>CAVSEC010000007.1:0-471853 GCA_963726955.1 uncultured Gemmatimonadales bacterium
TGGCTGGTATTGAGGATGGGAAAGATCCAGTCCCGCAGCGGGCGACTCTCGACCTCGGCGAGCGGCGGACTGCGTCGGGCGGCCGCGTACTTCATGGAGTCGGTGGTGCTCGCCGTGGTGCCTAGCACGCTGATGCCGGCCTCCGCGAGCGCCCGGCGAAAGGCGCGGGCGGTGAACAGATTCGGATCCGGCATCGCGAAATATTCGAGGCCGCCGCGACCGCCGAGGGTGACGGTTCCCTCGGCCCACAGTTGCAGGGTGCCGGGGAGGCGGTACATCCGGTCCCCGATATCGTTCTCCCCTCCACTGGCCACAGTACGGGTCCGGTTTTCAAGCGCGACGTCGCCCAGGTCGGGATCCAGGGTGATGTTCGCTGGCGCATCCACGGCCGATCCGGGCTTCCAGGTGATATCGACGCTGTTGTCGTTGAATCCCAACCCGGTGACCGCAGCAGCATACCACCAGTTGAGGTCATAGCTCCCCCAGTCGGGGTGCACCATCTCCGCATCGAACCAGCTTCCGTCTCCGATCAGGTCGCCACGCACCACGCGCACACCGCTGGCCTTGAGGCTCTCTGCCAGGGAGCGAAGCCGGGCAAAGGCGTCATGATCGCAGACCCCGGCCAGGGTCGTATCCGTGCCATAGCAGCGCCGGCCCATCGTAGGGTCGCCGCGGCCGTAGAGCACCAGATCGCCGTTGAGGATACCGTCGGTTACCGGTCCCGCACCGTAGAGGCTGGTCCGCACGGTCCACTCGGGTTTGAGGAGGGCCGAGGCGACAGTGGCGACCACGAGTTTGGTGTTGCTGGCGGGAATGAAGAGCTTATCGGCGTTGCGGCCGTAGAGCAGCACGCCTCGATCGTCGACCAGGGCCACCCCCCAGAGGTTGCGCTGGAAGGGGGGAGTGTCGAGCAACGAATCCAGTTGCCGGACCGCGGCTTTGGGGAGCTGTGCGTTGAGCGGGGACGCCAACGCGGCGACGACCGAAAATGCGGCGATGAGACGGGACACGGGAACCCCATTTCTACGACGTTGACTCTGCAATGTAACCCCGCCATCCTACAGCACTTGGACCATGTCGTCAATTCGAGATGAAGTCGGGCATCGCCCCCGCCCCCCTGTCTGATTTTGTGACGCGGAGATTTGGCTGCGCCGCGCTGCTGCTGGCGCTCGCCTGCCTGGCGGCCCCCGCCTCGGCTCAGGGCGGGGCGCTGGTGGTGCGGGGTCTCGACTTCGACGGCAATCATGCGATCGATGACTACAGTCTCAGCATCGCGATCGGAACCACGAACTCGAGCTGGTTCGCTCGCAAGGGGTACGTACGCTGGCTCGGGCTCGGCGAGAAGCGCTACTTCGATCCCGTCGAATTCCGTCGCGATGTGCTGCGCCTGACGCTGTTCTATCGGCAGAGTGGATTCATGGAGGTGAAGGTCGATACGGTCGTGCGCCGCGGTGCCCGTGACGTGCATCTCCGGTTCCTGATCGCCGAGGGGCCGCCGATCGTGGTGCGCGGGATCACGGTAGCGGGTCTCGACTCGGTGCGCAGGGCGGACGAGGTGGCCGCGGATCTGCCGCTCAAGGAAGGGAGACCCTTCAACCGGTTCCTCTTTCAGGCGAGCGCGGATTCGCTGATCAACCGGCTGCGCAACCGCGGCTATCCAGCGGCCGAAGTGTTCCGGAATTATGCAGTCGACCGAACGGCACGGTCGGCGACGGTCTCACTCGACGTTGTCCCCGGTTCACGTGCGGTCTTCGGAGCGGTACGGGTGGAGGGGGCGGCGCGGGTCGATACCACCTTCATCCGGCAGCTGCTCGCGGCCCGGACGGGCCAGCCCTTTTCGCAGCAGGATCTCTTCCAGAGTCAGCGCAAGCTCTACCAGACGGAGCTCTTTCGCCTGGCGACGGTGACGATCGACTCTTCGCGCTATCAGGCCGACAGCGTCGTGGTGCCGCTGTCGGTGCTGGTGTCGGAGGGCAAGGCGCATCGCATCCACAGCAGCCTGGGCTTCGCGACCAACGACTGCTTCCGCGGCGGCGCCGGCTGGAGGCACCGCAATCTGTTCAACAGCGGGCGGATGTTCGACCTCTCGGCCCAGGTCTCGAAAGTCGGCGTCGGGCGGCCGTTTGATTTTGGACTCGACAACTCGCTCTGCAAGAGTCTTCGCAGCGATACGATCGGATCGTCCAAGGCGAATTACAACGTGACGGCGGCAGTTCGCCAGCCGCGCTTCTTCACCCCGACCATCACCGGCACCGTCAGTCTCTTCGCCGAGCGGCGCAGCGAGTTCGAGATCTACCGCCGAGAGGAAGTCGGTGTGAGCATGGCGCTCTCGCGTGAAACCGCCCGCCGGGTGCCGATGTCTCTCGCCTATCGTGTGTCGTACGGCGGGACCGAGGCCTCGGCCGCAACCTTCTGCGCCTTCTTCAATACCTGCAGCCCCGACGACGCCAGTCGGCTCCGCGAGAAGCGGGTGCTCGGCATCCTCACCGCCGGCGTCAGCTGGCCGCGCCAGAACAATCCACTCGATCCCAGCCGCGGCCATCTCTATGCGTTCGATGTCAGCCACAGCTCCCGGTTCACCGGGTCGGCCGCCCTGCAGACCTTCACCCGCCTGACAGCCGATGCCGCCTGGTACCGGACCATCGGTGCGGGCGGATCGGTGCTGAGCTGGCACCTGCGCGCCGGGGCGATCTTCGCCCCCGACGTGTCGATTCACAACACCACCGGCAGCTACATCCCGCCGGAACAGCGCTTCTACGCCGGCGGCCCCAACGACGTGCGCGGCTACGATCGCAACGAACTGGGGCCGGTGGTGTACGTCGTCAATGCGGTCGACACCCTCGATGTGACTGGCGTCCGCACCCTCGCGGCCGTGGACTCGGGGCGGATCACCCCCCGCTTCTCCGCCACCGGCGGCAACACCCTGGCGATTGGGCAGCTGGAGCTGCGCATCCCGGCCCCGGTCTGGGGGGACCGGCTCCGGCTGGCGCTCTTCGTCGACGCCGGCACGCTCTACGAGCGGGGCAAGGGCAATCTCGCCCCGGTCCGGGTCCGGGTGACTCCGGGCGCCGGTCTTCGCCTCAGCACCCCGCTTGGCCCCGCGCGCTTCGACGTGGCCTACAACGGCTACGACCAGCCGCCGGGCGCACTCTACCTGCAGCTGAACAACAGCCTGTCCCGGCTCCCGCGCGACTTCGTGCAACAGCGGAAGAGTCGGCTGACCTATCACTTCAGCTTCGGACAGCCGTTCTGATGCGCCGCCACATCGGCCGCTTCTCGGCGGCGCTCGTCCTGGCAATCCTGCCGGCGGTCCTCGGCACGGCCTCGGCGATCATGTACACCGGGGCGGGCACGGTGCTGCTCGGGCGCCTGGCGGGCCAATTCCTCTCCAGCCACTTCCGGGGCGAGTTCGAGATGTCACGGGTGAGCGGGACCTTTCTCAGTTCGATCCGACTCGACGACGTGATCATCCGCGACACCCTGGGCCAGCCCTTCGCGTCGGTGCCGCGCATCGAGGTGCAGTACGCGCTCCCCAACCTGCTCGCGGGCCGCATCGTCTTCTCCCACGCGACGCTCGACGCACCGGAAATTCATGTGGTGAAACGGGCCAATGGCCGGGTCAATTATCAGGAGATCTTCCGGCTGGGCGAGGGCACCGGGACCGGGTCCCCTCCGCTCATCGAGGTGCATGACATGCGGGTGCGCCGTGGCAATATCGAGGTGCGGCTCCCCTGGTATCCACCTGACACGGCGCAGACGGCGGGGCAGATCGCCGCCGCGCTCGACGCCGATCGGCTCCGCCCCGGGCGCGTGGTACTCGAGACTCCCGATGGCCTCCGCCGGATCACCGAACTGCGGGCGCTGAACGTCCGCTTTCCCCTCCTCCGCATCAGCAGCCCTGACCACGCCCCGCTCACCTTCGATCTGGACTCACTGTCGACCCGCATCAGCGATCCCGCGATCACAGTTGTCGATCTCGCCGCGCACGCCTGGACCCATGACGACAGCCTCGCGTTCACGATTCACCGCGCCGCGCTGCCCAAAACCGCCGCGAGCGGTGGTGGCGTCGTGACCTGGCCCAAGGGACCGGTGCTCTATGACTTCACCCTCACCGCACCGCGGCTGGACCTGCACGACTTCGCCTGGATATCCCCCGATTTCCCCGCCATGACCGGGCGGGCGATCGTCACGGCATTTTCCCGTTCCGAGCAACTCCACGCCTTTACGCTCCGGGACCTCGAACTCGACGGCCCGAAAGGACGCATCCGGGGGCGGGTCACTGCGCTGACCGATTCGCATCGGGGTCTCGGCGTGGAGGACATGAACCTCGCAATCTCGCAGCTGGACCTGGATGTGCCCCGCCCCTACCTCGACACGATTCCTCTCGCCGGAACGCTCGAGGGCACCCTCCGCGGCGCCGGCTTCGCGGACGGCCTCGACCTCGAAGCCGACCTGCGCTTCAGCGATGCACTGATCGACGGCGGGGCGACAAGCACCCTGATTGGCCGGGGCCACCTCGTGCTGGGCGGCGCCGAGGGGACGCTGTTCGACACCATGGTGGTGTCGGCGGCGGATGTGGACCTGCGGACCGTGCACCGGATGACGCCCGCGGTCACGCTTCGCGGACACATGGCGCTCGCCGGGGTGCTGCGCGGCCCGTGGCGGAGGGTGACATACGAGGGCACGGTGCGGCATCGTGATGGCGACCTGCCGGAGACCCGCGGCGCGGGAAGCGCGACGCTGGACACCCGCACCGACACGCTCAACTTCGCGACCCGGTTCACCTTCGACTCCCTGGCGTTCGACGGTGTGCGCCCCGGCTATCCGGAAATTCCGATGCAGGGCGCGGTGAAGGGTCTCATCGCTGCAGACGGCAGCGTCGATCGCTTTCATCTGGTCACCGCGGTGCAGGGCGGACTCGGTACCCTCGCTCTGCAGGGCATCCTCTCGCGCGGCGCGGGCGGCTTCCGCGCCGAGAGTCTGACTGCGCGGTTCGCCGCGCTCGACCTGGCGCGGCTTCGCGGCACGGGGCCACACACCAGGCTGACGGGGCAGATCGCGGCGGACGGGGCGCTCGATTCCGTCGCCGGTCCCGAGGGCACCCTCGCGCTGGACTTGTCGGAGACGGGGATGGCCGAACTCCACCTCGACACGGTGCATGTCCGGCTCAGTGGTCATGCGGGCCGGATCAGTCTCGATACGGTGACGGCGGGATGGCTGGCCGGGCAGCTGTCCGGCCACGGGGCGCTGGCCTGGCGCGGACCGGAGCTGGACCAGATTCACGCCGAGTTCGCTGCGGACAGCCTGGGGGTGTTCGAACCGCTGGTCGATCGGTTCGCCGGTCCGGCGCCGGACAGTGTCGCCGCCGAGGAACGTCTCCGCGGCCGGGTCACTGGTGAGGTGGAGCTGTCGGGGACGGCGCAGTCCCCGCGGCTTCTGCTCCGCGTCCGGGGTGAGGAGTTGTACTGGCGCGGCGTGCGTTCCCCCGCGCTCTCGTTCGCCTTCGGCTGGAACCAGGCGGCTCGCCCGGAAGTCGGCGCGGGGCTCCGCGCCGACGCCCTGGAGGTCGGCAACTGGTCGCTGCAGGACCTCAGTCTGGTGGCCGGCGGCTATCAGGATTCGCTCCGCTGGAACGGCGCCGCCAGCTTCGCCGGAAAAGCGGCGGTGACCGGCGGCGGCGAGTACTGGGTCACGCGGGACAGTGCGAGTGTGGTGTCCATCGACAGCGCCGTGTTCGGACTTCCGCGGCATGAGTGGCGCCTGGGGAAGCGCGCCACGATCGTACGGCGCGACGGCCGGTTGGATGTCTCGCCGGTGACGCTGGAAGCCACCGACGGATCCGGTGCCATCGCGGTGAGCGGCCGTGTACCCGGGGCGAACCCGGGCGATCTCCGGGTCAGCGCATTAGGTCTCGATCTTCATGACCTCTATTCGCTGCTGGAGCTGGATACCGCCGGCATCGCCGGCACGGCGCAGCTCGACCTTGCCGTCGGCGGGACGGCGGCGCAACCGACGCTGCTCGGCCAGGGAACGCTCAGCGACCTCGCCTATGGCGATCTCGGCTCGCCCTTCGTGCAGGCGATCATCGACTATGCCGACCATCGCCTCCAAGCCAACGTCCTGCTCTGGAAGACCGGCGACCCCGTCCTCCGCGTCGAAGCCGCGCTGCCGCTGGATCTCGCGCTCCAGTCGGTGCCGAGGCGTCAGGTCGATGGGCCGCTCTCGGTCCGGGCGATCGCGGACAGCACCGATCTCGCCGTGGTCGAAGCGTTCACCCGCAACCTGCGCAAGGTTCGCGGGATGCTCCGCGCCGACGTTGAAATTGGCGGAACCTGGAACCAGCCGCGCCTGGGCGGGAGTGTGGAGATTCGTGGCGCCTCGGCCACGGTCCCGGGACTCGGCGTCAGCTATACCGGTCTGACCGCACGCGCCCACCTCACTGGCGATTCGATCATCATCGACACCCTCTCGGCCCGAAGCGGTGACGGTTCGATCCGGATCACCGGAGGCGTCCGACTCCAGCAGCTCACCCGCCCGGTGCTGGCGCTGACGCTGCGCTCCCAGCGCTTCCGCTTCATCGATTCGCGCACCTTTCTCACCCTGGATGCGTCGGGCACCGTGGCGCTGACCGGGCCGGTGTGGGGAGCCCATCTGGGCGGGCGCGTCACCGCGGACGCCGGGAATCTGCACTTCGCCGATCTGCTCACCAAGCGGATCGTCGACCTCGAGAACCCGGGCGACTCCGGCCTGATCGACCTCGACCTCATCCGGACCGAGAAGCTCGGTGCCAACTTCCAGAGCCGCTTCCTCGATTCGCTGACCATCGACAACCTCCAGGTCACGATGGGCGAGAGCTTCTGGCTGCGATCGAGTGAAGCGAACATCCAGCTCGACGGCAATCTGACGGTCAACAAGGCCCGTGATCGCTATCGCTACGACGGGACCCTCAACGCCCTGCGCGGCAATTACGCCCTGCGGATCGGAGGGTTCGTCACCCGCGATTTCACCGTCGACCGGGGGACGGTGCGCTACTTCGGGACGCCGGACCTGAACGCCGACCTCGACATCGAAGCAACCCACATCGTGAACGACGCGGAGACCAACGAGGATATCCCGGTCATCGCGAAGATCAGCGGCACTCTGCTGCAGCCGAAGCTGGAGCTGACCAGCACGCCGACCCCGCAGCGGCCCCCGCTCTCGCAGACCGAACTGGTCTCGTACCTCATGTTCCGGCGGCCCACCTTCGGCCTCCAGGGGCAGGGGAGCCAGAGCAGCCAGTACGCCGCGGTGCAAGCCGGCATCTCCTACCTCTCCAGCGCCCTCTCCAGCGAGTTGCAGCGCACCCTCATCAGCGACCTCGGTGTGCCGATCGACTTCATCGACATCCGTACCGGCGGGGTCGGGACCTCGGGACTCTCCGGCCAGACCGGCTCGGCCCAGGTGGCCCAGGTGGCCGCGGGGTGGCAGATCGGGCGCCGCTGGTTCGTCACGCTGGTGGCGGATCTCTGTACCAATGCCCAGCGCTTCTACCCCAGCGCCGAGTTCCGGATCAGCCGGCCGCTCCGTCTGAAGGCGAGCGTCGAACCGGCCTACAGCTGTCAGGCGGCCGTGATCAATCCGGCGCTGTCCACCAACAAGTACCAGGTCGGCCTCGACGTCCTCTGGGAACGGGAGTACTGAGGGTGACACGCGCACTCCTGATCACCAATCCGGCCGCCGCCCGCACCGAGACGGTCACCCTGCACGCGGTGCTCGAGGTGCTGCGCCGCGGCGGGTGGACCGTGGAGATCCGGGCCACGGGCGGGCCGGGAGACGCGCGCCGATTCGCCGCGCAGGCCGTCGCCGACCAGCTGGATGTCGTCGCCGTCTTCGGCGGTGACGGGACCACGATGCAGGCCGCCGCGGCGCTGGTCGGGACGTCCACGGCACTGGGCGTCATCCCCGGAGGGACCGGCAATCTCCTCGCGGGCAATCTGCGGGTTCCGGCGAATCCCGTCCGCGCGGCCCGCGCGCTCCTGGAGGCCCGGGTCTCGCCGCTCGACCTCGGGCGCATGATGCGCGCCGATGGAGCGCACTACTTTGCGGTGGCGTGCGGCGCGGGCTATGACGCGCGCATCATGGCCGAGACGAGCACTGGCGACAAGCACCGCTGGCGGTTCGCCGCCTACGTCGCCACCACGTTTCGCCTCCTGCCTCTGCTGCACAGCACCCGGCACGTTATCACGGTCGACGGGGTCGAATACGAGGCGCAAGCCGCCATGGTGCTGGTCGCCAACTGCGGCGAGGTCATTCCGCCCTACGTGAAGCTCCGTAGCGGCATCGCGCCGGATGACGGCCTGCTCGACGTCATCGTGATCCGCGCCGACAGCTTCGCCGAAAGCGTCCGCGCGGTCTGGGAGGTGCTGCACGACGGCCAGCCCCTCGGCCGGGGCCCGGGGCTCGTCGGCTATGCGCAGGGGCGCAGCATCACGGTCCGGACCGAGACGGTGGAGCCGGTGCAGCTGGACGGCGAACCGCTGGGGACCACGCCATTCACGGCCGACGTCGTTCCCCATGCCATTCGCGTGCTGGTGCCGGAGCGTCGCGACTGATGCGCGCCGCCGTCGCCGCGCTGGGCCGTGTCGCCCACCTCCTTGCCGCCGCCCCCGACGCCGCCAGCACCATGGCGGCCGCGGCCGAAGAGGGGATGCGGGTCTTTCGCGCCGAGCGCGCGGGGATCTTTCTGGTCGACGAACAGCAGACGGTGGTCGAGGCACCCGTCGCGGTCGGGCTCTCCCCGGCCTACCTCGCCGCGATCCGGACCCGGTTCCGCGAGACGCACTCCGCCAGCTCCGTGCTGCGTGGCGAGCCGTACTTTGTCCCGGATGCGCGGCGGGACGTGACCAGTCCCATTCACGGTGCCGTGGTGGCGGAAGGCTTCGCCGGGGTCGCGGCGCTGCCGATGAGTTATTCCGGGCGTCTGATCGGCTGGCTGGCGTTCTATCACGACGCGCCACACGAGTACACGCCCGAGGAGCGCATTCTCGCCTGCGCCTTTGCCGACCAGGCCGCGCTCGCCATCGGGATGCGTCGGGTGCTCGATACCCTGGTCCGGGTCAAGACCGAGTGGCAGGCCGCCTTCGATGGCCTCGGCAGCGGACTCGCGCTGGTGGACGCCGATGGGCGGATCGAACGCGCCAATCGTTTCATCGCCGACCTCGCCGGCGTCGGGGTCACCGAGCTGCCCGGCCTTCCTCTGCCCGGACTCTTTCCAGGGTGGCCGCCCGTCGAGCAGGATCCCCTGCGTCAGGCGCGGGAGCAGGGTCACCGGGTGAGCTTCTTCCTGGATCTCCCCAATGGCCGGCATCTCGTCCTCGCGGCTGCCGCCCGGGACAACGGGGGATTCGTGGTGTCGATCGACGACCTGACCAACTACGTCCGGCTCGAGGCCCGGTACAGCCGGCTGGTGGAGACGACGCAGGAAGCGATCATCCTCGCTGGGGCCGACGGGCGCGTGCTCTTTGCCAACGCGGCCGCGGCCGAGCTCTTCGGTGTCCCGTCTACCCGGCTGATCGGCGAGACCCTCGCACATCTGCTCCCCGAAGAGGGAGCGCCGCCCCAGCGGGAATCGCTCGACGCGCCGCGGCGGTATGAGGCCCTGGTACGTCGCGTCGACGGCATGCGGATCGCGGACGTCTCGATGGCGCCGCTGGAAGAGCGGGGCACGCCTGCCGGAACGGTGGCCGTTGTCCGGGACGTCACCCGCGAGCGACTCGCTGGCGAGGCGCTGCGCCGGTCCGAGCGGCGCTTCCGGGCGCTGTTCAACCGCGCTCCGCTCGCCATCGTGACACTGGACCGCGACGGGCAGTTCCTGTCGGTGAACCGCGCCGGATACCGCCTCGTCGGGCTCACGGCGCCCCGCGTCTCCGCCCGGCTCGCGGACTTCGTGGCGCCCGCGGACTGGCCAGGCGTGGACGCCGAACTGGGGCGGAGCTTTCGGGGCGAAAGCCGCCACTTCATGTTTCACCTGCGCCGCGAGGATACCGTGATCCGCCAGGCCGACGCGGTCGTGGTGCCGGTCGAGGAGCGGGGCGGGCGCCGCGCGGTGCTGGCGATCGTGCGCGACGTGACCGAGGACGTCGAGCTGCGGGAGCGGCTGAATCATGCCGAGAAGATGGCCGCGCTCGGCGGACTCGTCTCGGGCACGGCCCACGAACTCAATAACCCGCTGGCCGGCATTGCGGCGATGGCCCAGGCGCTGCTCATCGAGCCCACCCTCTCCGCCGAGGTCGCCTCCGGGCTCGAGACGATGCGCCAGGAAGCCATGCGGGCGGCGCGGATCGTCACCGGCCTGCTCACCTTCGCCCGGTTGCGTCCGCTGGAGCGGCGGGACACTCAGCTCAATGTGATCACGCGGGAGACCTTCGCCGCCACACCGGGCCTCGCGGCTCACGGTGTCGTCTGGACCCTCGGACTCGACCCGACACTCCCCGCGGTGAGTGGTGACCCCGATCAGATCCGGCAGGTCATCACCAACCTGCTGGTGAACGCCGCGCAGGCGATGCAGGGGGACGAGTCGGCCGCGGCGACCGTACGCACCTGGTCGGACCGGGAGTGGGTCGGTTTCGAGGTGCTGGATCGTGGTCCCGGGATCGCGGAAGAGGCCTTGCCGCGTGTCTTCGAACCGTTCTTCACGACCAAGGTGCACGGTCAGGGGACCGGCCTTGGGCTGTCCATCTCGCACGGAATTATCCGCGCGCACGGCGGCGAGATCCGCGGAGAGAACCGCCCCGAAGGCGGCGCGCGCTTCTCGTTCCAGCTGCCGCGCGACCCGACCAGGACCCGGAGGACCAGCCATGCCTGATTCCGTGCTGCTCATCGACGACGACGTGGACGTGCTCCGCACGGTAGGCCAGGTCTTCGAACGGGCCGGTTACGAGGTCGCTCGCGAGCTGACGGCCGAAGGCGGGCTCGCCGCCTACGACCGGCTGCGCCCGGAGGTGGTCCTGCTCGACCTGCATCTCCCGGGCATGAATGGCCTCGAAGCGCTGGTCCGCTTCCGGGAGCGCAATGCGGCGGTCATCCTGCTCACCGGCCACGGGGATGTCACGATTGCCGTCGAGGCGATGCAGCGCGGCGCCGAGAACTTCCTGAGCAAGCCGGTGGACATCGGCCACCTGCTCGCCGCCGTGGCCAGGGTGGCCGACAAGGTGCGTCTGCGACGCCTCAACGAGCTGCTGCTCCTGCGGGGCAGCCTCGAAGACGGTCTGGAATCGCTCGGGGAGTCCCCCGCCATGCGCGACTTCATTCGTCAGGTGGGGCTCGTCGCACTCTCGGAGCGGACCCCGGTGCTGATCCGCGGCGAGGCCGGCGTCGGCAAGCGCTGGATGGCGGGGATGATTCACGCCCTCAGCCCCCGCGCGGCCGGTCCGCTGGTCGAGGTCCAGCTCTACGGCAAGTCGGCCGGCGCGCTCGATGCCGAGCTCTTCGGCACGGAACGGGCGGTGGAACAGGAGGCCCGTGAACGCCGCCCGGGACTCATCGAGACGGCGGAAGGTGGCTCGCTCGTCATCCCGGAGATCGGCGAGCTCCCGGCCGAGCTGCAGCCCAAGCTGCTGCGCCTGCTCGAGACCCGCAGCTTCCGCCGGGTCGGCGGGGCGCGCGAGCTCACCGCCGATGTGCGGATTCTCGCGGCCTCGAGTATCGACCTCGCGGCGCGGGTGGAAGCGGGGACGTTCCGCGGGGATCTGCTCTATCGCCTCGCCGTCATGCCGGTGCTGCTGCCGCCGGTCCGGGAGCGCGGTCGGGAGGACCGGCTCTCGCTGCTGCTGACGCTGGTCAACGAGCTCCAGCAGGATGTGTCAGGCGCGGCCCCGGCCATCGGCCCGGAGGCGCTGGAGCGGCTGCTGGTGCATCCGTGGCAGGGGAATGTGCGCGAGATGCGCAATGTGCTGGAGCGGGCCCTGATCCTCGCGCGCGGGCAACCCGCCGTGGGGCTCGAGCACCTCCCCGGCGACTTCCGCAACCGACCGGGTCCCGGCGACCGGCGACACACACCGATGACGCTCGATGAACTGGAGCGGGCGCATATCGAGCGGACCCTGCGGCACCATGTTGGCAACCGCACGCGGGCCGCGCAGGAACTTGGCATCTCCCGCGCGACGCTCATCAACAAGATCAAACGGTACGCCATTACGGTCTGAAGCCACACGCGGGGCGGTCCCGGCGCCGGCCGGTCACCTCGTGTCACGCGGGAGGGAACATGAAGAAGGAAGAGCTGAAGGAGCGGGACGCCATGGGCTGTCGTGCATGCGGACGGGAGGAGCGGGCGTCGGAGGGCTATCCCTGTGAAAAGTGCGGCACCTTCATCTGTATCGTGTGCACCTTCCAGGGAGTGTCGCTCTGCAAGGAGTGCCAGGCCAAGTGACGACCACGTCGCTGATCGCGCGCGCAGGCATCGCCCCGGTCTGCCGGGAACCGAATCCCCGTGCCGAACAGGTGACCCAGTTCGTGCTCGGTGAAACGGCCCGGGTCCTGGAACACCAGGGCGATTGGCGACGGGTCCGCCTCGAGAATGACCGCTACGAGGGCTGGGTCCATTCCGGCTACGCCCTCGAGACCGATCACGAGATCGCCCGCGGCTGGCGTGAGACCGCCACTGCCTGGAGCGAAGGCGCCGTCGTACGTACCCAAGATGGCGTGCTCGTGCGACTGCCGGTGCGCGCCCGCGTCGGTCTCGCCGCGCCGCGCATCGACCTGCCTGACGGGCGACAGGGTTCCCTGGTGGCGGGGCTGATCACGCCGTACCAGCGCGTCCTGGCGCGGGCCCGCGCCGTGTCGCCGGAGCTCTGGGCCTTGCGCGCCTTTGCCGGCACCCCGTATCAGTGGGGCGGGGTCACGCCGTGGGGGGTGGACTGCTCGGGGCTGGTCCAGACCACCGCACTCGCCCGAGGCATCCACCTCGCCCGCGATGCCGCGCAGCAGGCCACCCAGGGGGAGGAGGTCGCACCTGGAGCACACCGGCCCGGCGATCTCCTCTTCTTCGCCGAACGGGGCGACCAGGTTACCCACGTCGCCTTTGCGGGGCCGAGCGATACCCTCATTCACTCGACCCTCGCCTGTGGCGGGCTGCTCCTCGAGCCGTGGGGCCCCGGAAGCCGGGCCATGATGCTCCGCACCCAGCTCGTGGCTGTCAGGAGAATGGAAGCGTGACGCCGACGACCCTTGTCCTGTTCGATATCGACGGCACCATCCTCCTCACTGCAGGTGCGGGGCGCCGGGCCCTCACTGCTGCGCTCGCCGACGAGGTGCACCTCGACGACGCCTTCGACCAGGTCCGCTTCGACGGAAAGACCGATCCCCAGATCGTCCGCGAGCTGCTGACGGTGGCGGGACACGCGGGCGCGTCGGATGCGAGCCTGGTGCAGTCGCTCTGCCGGCGATACGTCGCGCTCCTCGAGGAGGAGCTGAGGCAGCCACGCTCGGCCACCACCCTCATGCCCGGCATCGTGGTCCTCCTCGACACCCTGGCGGCGCGGCGGGAGGTGGTCCTCGGCCTGCTCACCGGAAACATGGTCGAGGGCGCGGGTCTCAAGCTCTCCGCCGCCGGCATTCTCCCGGATCGCTTCCAGGTGGGTGCCTACGGGTCGGACTCCGCCCATCGCCCCGATCTGCCGGCCATCGCCGCCCGGCGGGCCGCCACCCACTTCGGACGCGAACCCCGGGGCCGGGAGGTGGTCATCATCGGTGATACACCGGCCGACGTGACCTGCGGCCGCGCCATCGAGGCCCGGGCCATCGGCGTGGCCACCGGTGCCTACCCGCTCAGCGCGCTGGAGGCCGCAGGCGCGCACGCGGCGTTCACCGATCTGAGCGATACCGCCCGCGTCCTCGAGGCGATTCTTGGCGATTGAACTGGAGCTCAAGGCGGTGGTGGAGGACCCCGAAGCGCTCCGCCGGGCGCTCGAGGCCGCAGGTGCAGTGAATAGCTATCGTGGCATGCTGCGCGACCGGCGCTACGATCGCGAGGGAGAGCTCGAGCGCCAGGATATCATCCTCCGCCTCCGCCACTGGATTCCGCGCGCTGGCGCGGAACACGCCGAACTGGGCTGGAAGGGGCCCAGCCGGGTGGATGGCCATGGATACAAGCATTCTCGGGAGATCGAATGCCCCGTGGGGGACGGCCCGAACCCCGGACTGCTGCTCGAAGCGCTCGGCTACCGTCTCTCCCACGCGATCGATCGCTACGTGGAGATCTTTCGGCTCGGCGACGCGGTCGCGCGGCTGGAGTGGTACCCGCGCATGGATGTGCTCGTCGAAATCGAAGGCGACTCCGCCGGCATCGAACGCCTGATCGCCGCGACGGGCCTCCCACGGGAGGGCTGCGTCCCCGATGGGCTGGCGCGGTTTGCCGCCCGGTTCGAACGGCGCACCGGCCAGCCCGCGATACTCGCCGAATCGGCGCTGGGTGTCGAGCCGCCGACATGGGATTTCCGGTGACAACCCCTCTCGTGCGGTCCCCGCTTGTCATTCCTGAACTCGGGCCATCGCTCGGACGCCTCGTGGCGCCCACCGCGCCGGTTCCGGGCGCCCAGGCGCACTGGATCGCGCTGGAGGACATCCGCGTGGTGCTGGTCACCCAGCTCTTCGAACTGGCAGGGGATGCCCGACGATGGGCGCGCGAGGGCGACCGCGAGCTCGCTCTCGCGACGCTCAATCGCTGCGCATGGGATCTCGCGTGGGGACGCGCGGTGGAATCGGTGGCGGAGCGAACCGCCGCAACTGTGAGCGATCGCCTCCTTGCGGCCGCGCGCGAGTCACGGCTTCCGGCGCGCTTCGCACGCACCCTCCCGCTCGATGCCGCGGAGGTCCGCGCCCTTGCGGCGCGTCTCGACCTCGGCAGCACGCCCCTCCATGAGGCGCTGGTCGTGCTCGACCAGCTCGCCCCCGCGGCACGCAGCGAACGAGCGCCCGCGGCGGCAGTCCAGCACTGGCAGGAGGCGCTCGCGACCGCCGCTCGCCGGCTGGAAGCCGCCTGGCTCGACCTCGAGGAGGCGTTGCACCGGGAGTGGCGCCAGTGGGAAGCAGAGGTAGAGGAGGTGCGCGCCTGGCGCCGACCGGTGTGGCCGCTTCTCGTCGCGGGGGGAGTGCTGCTCACCCTCGCCATCGGCGCCGGCCTGCTGATCGGTGGCTACCTGCCCGTGCCCGATTTCCTCGGCGGGATCATGGACCGGATATGGGCGGCATGGAACTGATCGGAGTCGGCATCGACCTGGTGGACATCGCGCGGGTGGAGCGGATGATCGCCCGACACGGCGACCGCGTCCTCTCGCGGTTCCTCACGCCGAACGAACGGCTGTATGTCATCGGGAAGCATCGCCCTGCAATGCACATCGCCGCCCGTATCGCGGCCAAGGAGGCGGCCTACAAGGCGTTTCAGGTGCTCCCCGGTGCGCGGGCCGTCAGTTGGCGCGACCTGGAAGTGGAGCGCGAGACCGAGGGTCGCCCCGTGCTCACGCTGCTCGGCCTTGCCCGCACGCTCGCTGACCGTCACGGCCCGTTGCGCGTGGCGCTCTCCCTCTCGCACTCCGATGCCACGGCTGGCGCCGTCGCCATCCTCACCCGTGAGGCGGTCGCTACACCGGGCGTCGGTTGAACAGCAGGCGCAGCGCCTTCGGCGCCGCTTGACATCGCGCCCAGAAAGAAGGTGCGAAGGCAAATCGAAGAAACGCGTCCCTCAGTTCGTAACTCGCCTCGTCGTAGCCGAACCACCACGGTTTCCGTACCCAGTCCAGCAGGTCGGTGCCCACGTACCGCGCTCGGCAGCTCTCCAGCATTCCAAACTCGCCGTGCGTCCGGCCGATCCCCGAATCCTTCTCACCGCCGTGTGGCACCTCCACGATCCCGACGTGTGTCGCTGCATCGTTGACGAGGACCGCTCCCGCCTGCAGCGAACGCGCGAGGTGCACACCACGCGCGCGGTCCCTCGTCCAGATACTCGCCGAGAGTCCGTAGGCCGAGTCGTTCGCGAGACGGACCGCCTCCTCGGCATCCCGTGCTGCGATCACGGGAAGCACCGGCCCGACACCTCCTCCCTCCACAGCGGCGAGTCGAGGGGGACGTCGGTCACGATCGTCGCCTCGAAAAAGGTCGGTCCGAGGTCCGGTCGGCGTCGCCCGCCGGATCGGACCGTTGCGCCCGCACTCACCGCGCTCGCCAGCTGGCGCTCGAGCTCGCGAACCTGGGTCTCCCTGATCATCGGCCCCATATCGACACCCGCGCACGCCCCGGGGCCGAGGCAGAGCCGCCCGGCCTTCCCGACAAGCAGGCCAACGAAGGTCTGATAGACGGAGCGTTCGACGATGACCCGTTTGACCGCGACGCAGGTTTGCCCTGCGTTCGCGAATCGGGCCCAGATCGCGCCGCTCGCCGCGCGCTCCAGATCGGCATCCGCCAGCACGATGCACGGGTCGCTGCCACCCAGCTCGAGGCTCACGGGGATGAGGCGAATCGCCGCTGCAACGGAGACGAGTCGACCCGTCCGGGCACTCCCGGTGAAGAACACCTTGTCGGGGCCGGCGGCGATCAGCGCCGCTCCGACCTCTTCCCTCCCCACGGCCAGCTGACAGAGATCGGGAGGCAGCCCGGCCTGATGCAGGAGTGCGATTCCCATCACGGCAGTCCGGGTAGTGAACTCGCTGGGCTTCAGGATGACGGCGTTGCCGGCGAGCAGGGCAGGGAGCAGCTCCCCGAACGGGAGCAACAGGGGATAGTTCCACGGCGATATGATTGCGACCACTCCGAGCGGATCCCAGTGCAGCTGGCCGCGCTTGCCGAGGAAGGCGACGTTGCCGTGGGGGATGCGTCGGGGACGGAGGATCTCCGCCGCATGATCGTGATAGTATCGGGAGAGGTCGAGGGTCACCGCGACGTCAGTCAGCAGTGCCTCTCCGACCGGCTTCCCGTTCTCTCTCGTGATCAGCTCGGCCATCGGTCGGCGCTGCTCGAAGAGAAGGCGCTGGAAACGCGCGATGACAGCCCTGCGGTCGGAGAGCGGACGGGCCGCCCAGCCATGTTGCGCGGCGCGAGCACGCCACATCATTTCCACCAGCTCGGCAGCCGGAGTGATCAGGGTATGCGCAAAGGCGAGCCCGGTTGCGGGATCGATGGCTGGGATCGAGGTCATCGCTATTTAAGGTAGCAAGGCGTCAGACGCTGCCTGAGCTTGCTCCACCCTTTCAATTCCGATGAGAAGTCCATAGTTTAGTCACTGTCACCAAACATCGGATGAGAATGCTTCTCATTAGCCTGTTGCCGCTTCTCGCTACGCTGCACGCTTCGGTACCGTCGCCAGTTTCAGATCAGGGTGATCAGGCCGGTACGGTTCGCCGAATCGCCGCCACTGCAGCACTCGCGGCGCAGGAGTATGGCGTTGGTGTGCAGGCCGGCAGGGTGGTCGCGCCCGCAGAAGTGGACGAGGCGAAGTTGTTCCTGAGAGAGGCCCGACGTACCGCCGAACTCCTTCCGGCGGACGCCGCTGGACTGGCCATTGCCGAGTTGGACGGGCTGGTTGCGATGATCTCCCGGGCCGCGCCTGCCGATTCGGTGGCCCGCTCTGCGCGGGCCCTCGGCGAGAGGCTCGCGACCCGCTTCGGGGTCTCCCTCGACGAGATCCCCGTGCGGCAGCCGCTCTTCACACGGGGCGCTCAGGTCTACCAGACGGAGTGTGCCAGCTGTCACGGCCCGGCAGGGCGCGGCGATGGGCCGGCGGGCGCCGGGCTGACCCCGCCTCCATCGGATGTGACCGACTTCCGGAAGCTTACCAACGTCACCCCCCTCGATTATTACCGCAGGATCACCATCGGCGTGGCCGGGACGGCCATGCCCTCGTTCGAAAGCCGACTCAGTGCCGAGGATCGGTGGGCCGCCGCTGTCTACGCCACCATCCTTCGCCTGCCGGCTCCCCGGGGGGAGGTGCCGGCCGGCCTGCGGGAATTCACGACGACGGCCCGGATGACGGATCAGCAACTGCTGGCGGTCGTCGCAATCGGGGCAGATCCGGCCGCGCCGGACACGCGAGCGCGGGTGGCGGCTGTCCGCACCTACGGCACGACGGAGACTCGCACCGATGACGCCGTGATCGTCTTCACCACCGTGCGCGCCCAGCTCGACAGTGCCATGGCCCAGGCCGCCGCCGGTGATGGCGCGACGGCCAGCACGACGGCCTTCAACGCGTACATGACCTTTGAACAGGTCGAGCGGGGCGTCCGCGCAAAGAACGCCGCGCTTGCCGATGCGCTCGAAGCCGGCTTCGCCGCTGTACGGACCCGGGCGGCCGGCGGCGCCACCGCCGCCGAATTGCATTCGATCCAGGTGCGACTCCTGGGCGATCTCGAAAACGGCGAACGCACCATCGGGGACCAGCTCTCGCCACTCAACCTCTTCTTCCAGTCGTTCGTCCTGCTGCTGCGCGAGGGACTCGAAGCGATCCTGGTGGTCGGGGCACTCATGGCCTTCTTGCTGAAAACTGGTGCGGGACACCGTCGCCGGGACATTCACATTGGAGTGGGCGCCGCGATCGGTGCGAGCCTGCTGACTGCGCTGCTCCTCGAGACGATCTTCCAGGCCAGCCGGACTCGGCAGGAGGCCCTCGAAGGCGGGGTGATGCTGGTGGCGACGGGGATGCTCTTCTACGTCAGCTACTGGCTGCTGTCGAAAATGGAAGTCGCCAAGTGGAACCGCTTCGTGAGGGGGCGAGTCCAGGATGCGGTGTCCAGCGGGTCGGCTCTCGCCCTCGCGTCGGTCGCGTTTCTCGCGGTCTACCGCGAGGGCTTCGAGACCGTACTCTTCTACAAGGCGCTGTTTCTGGCCGGCACCGGCTCAGCCTTCCCGGTCATCCTCGGCATGGCGCTGGGCGGCGTGGCGCTCGCGGTGGTGTACTACGCCATCAACCGGTGGGGCGTCAAGATCCCGCTCAAGCCGTTCTTCGGTTTCACGAGTGCTTTCCTCTACTACATGGCGTTCGTGTTTGCGGGCAAGGGCATCGCGGAGCTTCAGGAGGGAGGACTGGTCGGGACGACAGTGCTCCCGTGGGCGCCCCGGATTCCGGCGCTCGGCATCTATCCCACCGCCGAGTCGCTGGCGCTGCAGGCCGTCCTGCTCACGCTCTTCGTCGTTGGCGTCGTGTGGACCTTCGTAATCGAACCCCGGCGCCTGGCGGTGACGAATGTGCTCGTCCCCGAGGCCTCTCCCCGTTCCGGGGAAGGGCTGATAACCCAGGTAGTGCATGGTGAGCCCTCCCCGGTGGAGCGACCCCTGCGGCTGGAGCAGGACATCCTCCGTTCTCTGGATCGGATGGATGCGGACCTTGCCGCGCTGCGCGCTGAAGTCGAGCGCCTGAAGGGGACATTGACTCGCCCGACACCGCGTCAGCGATGACGGCATCGGATGCTGCAGATGACAAAGGCCTGCCGGGTGGCAGGCCTTTGTCGTCGTGAGGTGGTAAGTCGCCCCCTGAGTTGTGGACGGAGACGAACAGAGTGTTCGCTCCACTCTTCCTTCGACTTACCACTTTCATGAGGCACCGGCGTTGCGATCCGGTGCGTTGGGGAGGTGGCAGACCGCCCCCTGAGTTTTTCGGGAACGGACGGAGATGTCCGGCCCACTCTTCTTCGGTCTGCCACTTTCTCGCTGGCGCCTTGCTACGCCATTGAGCCATTATGATTGCATGCTGTGTGCCATCTATCACCGAATTGTCAAGCCATTGTCACTCAACATCTTATGCTCTTCAGTACAATTCCAAGCTAAGAAGAAAATGCCGGAACAGGAATAATGTTCCGGCACAAAGTTCCGTACGGAATTCTTGTCCGGTCGCTAGTTCGGTTTGCCACCCGAGAGGTACACCCCCGCAGGAACGCTGTCGCCAGAACGCAGCCCATAGCTCATCCACGCCCCGCCGGCGACCAGCACAAGGCTCATGACCTGCGCGATCGTGAGGGGGCCGAAGATTCGGTCGTCCTTGGCCCTCACGATCTCGATCACGAACCGCTCCACCCCTGCAAGTATGAGGTACACCCCGAAAAGCCAGCCGACCGGGCGTGCCTGCAGGCGAAGTCGCCACAGCACCATGAACGCGATCAGCATGAGCCCGGCCTCGTAGAGCTGGGTCGGGTGTACCGCGAGCACCGCCGACGGGTCCATCCCTGGCGCCATTGGAATGCCAAACTGGTCTTGCAGGTTCTGTGCGGTCGTAGGGGGGAGTCCCTGCGGGAATTTCACTCCCCACGGCAGTGTGGTGGGGTGTCCATAGTCATCATTCACGATGAAGCAGCCGAGCCGGCCAAGCGCATACGCGGCCGCGAGTGCAGGGGCGCAGAGGTGAAAGGTCCAGCGGATCGGGACCTTCAGGCGCCAGCCATTCAGCATCACCGCCAGGAAGCCTCCAACGAATCCCCCGTACCAGACGAGTCCGCCGCGGGAGAAGAGGCTGCCGCCGTTGAGGACCCAGTACCAGAGCTTCGCACCGACGATGCCGCCGATCACTGCGGCGACCGTGATGTCCGCGGCGTACTCCTCATATAGGGAAAGTCGCCGCAGCTCGAGTGTGACGAGCCAGCCCCCCGCCAGGAAACCGACCATCATCATGATCCCATAGCCGGTAATCTCGAGCGGCCCGAGCTTCAGTATGAAAGGATAGATATTCATCGCGCGGTTCCCAGCATAGCGGGAGTGGTGATCAGTCCGGGAATGGTGAGGTCGGCGCGGGGCTCCAGATCGGCACCGCTCTCTTCTCCGCGGGCAAGCCGAAAGGCGGCGGCCGCGCCAATCATCGCCGCGTTGTCGGTATTGAGCCGGTTGGAGGCGACGACCACCCGGCCACGGCTGCCTAATCGAGTGGCCGCAGCAGCGCAGAGGGCACGGTTGCAGGCGACGCCGCCGCCGATTACGAGTGTCGAGTAACCGAGCTGGTCCATGGCGGTCCACGCCTTTTCCACCAGCACAGCAATCACGGCGTCCTGAAACCCGCGGGCCAGGTCGGCGCGGTCCCGGTCGAGGTCGGTGCTGGTCTGGACCGCTCGCAGCAGGGCGGTCTTGAGTCCGCTGAAGGAAAAGCTGTAACGGTCGGGCCCATCCTCGGCGAGGGTGTTGAGCATGGGGCGAGGAAACTTGTAGCGCGCCCGCCTGCCGGTCGCCGCCAGGCGCTCGATCTCCGGGCCACCAGGGTACGGGAGGCCCAGCAGGGTCCCCACCTTGTCGAAGGCCTCGCCTACGGCATCATCCCGGGTGGTTCCCAGGAGACGGTACTGACCCCAGTCGACCACATCGAGCAGCATGGTATGTCCGCCGCTGACCAGGAGACCGACAAAGGGAGGGGCGAGGTCGGGCTGTTCAAGGGTTGCGGCGAAGAGGTGACCCTCGAGGTGATGCACGCCCAGGAGTGGCACGCCGAGCCGCCGGGCCACGGTCTTGCCATACATCACCCCGACCAGAAGCGCGCCGACGAGGCCGGGGCCGGCAGTGACGGCGATCGCCCCGATCTCTTCGAGGCTCACCCTCGCTTCAGCCAGTGCCGCATTGACGACAGGGCCAAGCGTCGTCAGGTGGGCCCGACTGGCGAGCTCCGGCACCACGCCGCCGAACACCCGGTGGATGTCCTGCGAGAGGATGACCAGGCTGGCGAGCGCCGTGCGTTCGCCCGTGGTGCGCAGCACCGCGGCGGAGGTTTCGTCGCAGGAGGTTTCGATGGCGAGGAGGATCATCGCATCTGGGCTGGCAGCGTATCCGGCGCGGCGCGGTCGAGGCTGGGCCGGCTCGCGCCGGGAACGGTGTCGCCGAGGAGCCGGCGGATGAGCGCCCGATCGACCTCCGAGACCCAGTCGTGGGCGCCGATGACGCGCTTCATGATGATGCCGTTGCTGTCGAGCAGAAAGCTTTCGGGCACTCCGGTCGTCTGGTAGGTCTGCTGGATGTCACCGCTCCGGTCCTGCAGGATATCAAACGTCAGCTTCAGCTCGCCGGTGAACTGCCTTCACGACCTCGGGGCCTTCCTGGTCGATGCTCACGGCAGCGATGCGGAAGCCCTTCCCGGAGAGAGAATCGTACAGCTGCTGCATGGCGGGCATCTCCACCTTGCAGGGGACGCACCAGGTCGCCCAGATGTTCAGCAGCGTCACATGCCCGCGATAATGGCTCCGCACGCCGACGCTGTCGCCGGTATGGAGGTCCATCGCTCGGTAGTCGGGGGCTTCGTTTCCGACCGCGACGGGCTGCACTTCGGGGCCATAGAACACGAGCGCCGTCCCGCCGATCAGCAGGCCGGCCAGGACTGCGAGGACGACTATCCATTGTTTCGACATCGTTCAGGCCTTCTCGGTGCAGCAGTGGGTCAGTGCACGGACGGCGGCAGCGATGTCCGGCTCGCCGAAGATCGCCGTCCCTGCGACGAAGGTGTCGGCGCCGGCGCGCCACGCGCCATGGATCGTGTCGACGGTGATCCCGCCATCCACCTCGAGGGCGGCGCGGGTGCCAGTCCGGTCCAGCAGGGCCCGCGCGCGGGCGATCTTCGCCGTGGCGGCGGGAAGGTAGGACTGTCCGCCGAAACCCGGATTGACACTCATGATCAGCAGGAGGTCCAGATCGGCCAGGACCTCTTCGACGAGGCCGAGGGGGCTGGCGGGATTGAGTGCGAGGCCGGCGGCCATGCCCCGATCACGGACCTGCGCGAGATGCCGCTGCACGTGGATGGTGGCTTCCGGGTGAAAGGTGAAGACGTTGACCCCGAGGTCGGCGTACTCCGCGATGTACTTCTCCGGCTCCACCACCATGAGATGCACGTCGAGCGGGCGCGTCGGTGAAGCGGCGCAGCGCCCGGATCAGCGGGGCGCCGAAGGAAAGGTTGGGTACGAACCGCCCGTCCATCACGTCGACGTGCAGCCACTCGGCACCCCCGGCCAGGACGGCTTCGACCTGTTCGCGGAGGCGGCCGAGGTCGGTGGCGAGGATGCTGGGTGCAAGGCGTACGGCCATCAGGATGCCTTCCTGGTCACGACGAGATCCACGCGCCCACCCCGCGGACTGCGGGTGCCGGCGGCGGGGCGTTGTTCCAGCACGAGTCCTTCGGGGCGGCCGGCGACCGCCCGGCTTCCGGTGGCGCCGACCATGAGGCCGAGTTGCTCGATCCGTTCGCGGGCCTGGGCGAGCGAGAGCCCGACGACGGCCGGAATCGTCAACTCGGCGGGACCCGAACTTATCACAAGATCGATCAGGGTGCCTGCCGGCCTGCCGACGCCCGGGCCCGGCCGGGTCTGCACCACGATGCCAGCCTCGCTAGCCGCGGGAAGGGTGTCAGTCTTGCCCGGCTGAAATCCGGCGGCGCGGAGCACCCGTTCGGCGAGCAGCCGCGGGAAGCTCGCAACATCCGGCACCGGGACGTCGGGAGGGCCATCGCTGATGACCAGCGAGACCTGGCTGTTCGGCGGGATCACGACGCCGGGGGGCGGGTCCTGCCAGACCACGGCGCCCTTCGGCGTCTCCGGGTCTGTCTGCTGGTCTTCGATGCGCAGGCGGAAGCCCTGGGATTCGAGCTTCTGCCTCGCCTGGGTCGCGCCGAGGTCGAGCACCCGGGGTACGGCGTGTTCCTGCTTGAAGAGTGGGGCGGGGAAGAGCCAGAAGATCGTCACGAGATAGCCAGCCAGAAACGTGGCGCTTACGATCCCGACCTGCTTGAGGAATCGGCGGCCGGCGATGGTGGAAAGCAGCCCGCTGCGCGATCCGGTACCGGTGGAGCGGCGGACGCGCATCAGGCCACCCGCCGCAGGCGAGCGGCAAAGGCGCCATCGACGCCGTGGCGCTGGGGCAGCAGGCGGAGGTCGCCGGCGTCGCTGAGCAGCTCAGCGGGGATGGCCGAGGCCGGATCCCGGCGGAATTCAGGGTGTCGGGTCAAGAAGGCGTTCACCTGCTCCTCGTTCTCTTCGGGCTCGAGCGAACACGTAGCGTAAACTAACCATCCGCCCGGCAGCACAACGGGCGCGACGGCCTCCAGAAGCGCGTGTTGCTGCTGGGCAAGCCGGATGAGCGCCTCGGGCGCTACGCGCCAGCGCGCATCGGGATGCCGGCCGAGGGTTCCGGTGCCGAGGCAGGGAGCATCGAGGAGTACGAGGTCGGCGTGGCGGATGGGAGGCTTCAGCGCGGAGGCGACGACGGCGAACTCCCTGCCGCTCCCGGCGCGGGCGAGATTCGTGGCGAGGCGCGCGACGCGATCGCGGTGGAGATCACAGGCGACGACCCGGCCGGCACGTTGCCCCAGCGCGATCGTCTTTCCTCCCGGGGCGGCGCAGGCATCGTAGACCGTGGCGCCGGGCGCCACGCCGGCGAAGCGGGCGATCAGTGCCTGCGCACCGTCCTGCACCACGAAGGCACCCTCGGCGTAGCCGGGCAGCTCACGTGGCCGGGCGGATTCGAGGAGCAGCCCGGCATCGTGCGGTGCCCGCCGCGCCGCCGTACCCTGTTCCCACAGCAGCTGCTGGAGCTCATCCATGGTACGCCGTGCCGGCTGCAGCGACGAGCGTGGGCCGGGTGTTGTTCCACTCCAGCAACTGCTCGTGCACTCCGCCGGGCCGAACCGGGCGAGCCAGCGACGAACCAGCCAGGCTGGATGCGAGTACCTGGCGGCGAGGTGGGCGGCGGGATCGGTGCTTTCGGGTGGCGGCGCGGCGCGCCCGCCGATGCCGCGCAGGATGGCGTTGGTGAATCGCGCCGCCTTTTCGCCGAGGGCCTCGCGGGCCAGCTCGACGGTGGTGGAGACGGCGGCGTGCGGCGGGATGCGGTCCAACGCGCTGAGCTGGTAGGCGCCGAGGCGGAGGATGTCCCGCAGGTCGGTGGCGACCGAGCTCCAGCCGCGATGCACCAGTGGCTGCAACCGGGCATCGAGGTCGTTACGGCGTACGGAGCACGCCGGCGGCGAGCTCGTGGGCAAGGCGCCGGTCGGCATCCTCCAACCCGCGGAGGTTGCGATCGAGTGCCTGCTCGAAGCGGCTGACCCTCCTGGACGGCGCAGAGAATCCGGTACGCGGCGGCCCGGGGCGCGACCCCATCCGTCACTCGATCATCCCGCTCGCCGGGCTGGACGGGACGGCGATCTCGCGCCGGGGCATGCGGCCCGCGAGGTACGCCAGCCGGCCGGCCTCGACCGCGTGTCGCATGGCGGCGCCCATCGCGACGGGGTCGCGGGCCTCGGCGATGGCGGTGTTCATCAGGATGCCGTCGACGCCCTGCTCCATTGTCAGGCATGCGTCGGAGGCTGTGCCGACACCGGCGTCGACCAGGACCGGGACGGTCAGCCGCTGCTTGATGGTCCGGATGCTGTACGGGTTGATGAGGCCGAGGCCGCTGCCGATCGGGGAGGCGAGCGGCATCACCGCCGCAGCGCCCGGCATCCTGCAGCCGGAGCGCGGTGATCAGGTCGTCGTTGGTGTAGGCCATGACCTGAAAACCTTCCTTCACCAGCGTCCTGGTCGCGACGAGCAGACCGTCGGCGTCCGGAAGCAGCGTCTCCTGGTCGCCGATCACTTCCAGCTTGATGAACTCGTTGAATCCCGCCTCGCGCGCGAGCCGCGCGTATCGGATGGCTTCGTCGGCGGTGAAGCATCCGGCGGTGTTGGCGAGCAGGAAGAAGCGCGCCGGGTCGAGATGGTAGAGCATCCCCTCTTCCTTGCGTCGGTCCAGATCGATCCGCCGTACCGCGACGGTGACGACATCGGCGCCGGTGGCTTCAATCGCCTGAACCATCTCGGCGTTGCCGCGGTACTTGCCGGTACCCACGAGGAGGCGAGAGCGAAAGCGGTGGCCACCGATAAGGAGCGGTGGATCGACGAGCAGCGTGGCGTTCATCATGGACGAAAAGATAAGGGAGGAGCAGGGAGGGAGAAGTGAACTGCCGGGAGCAGCCCCTCGGGTCAGCCCCCCCCGACAAAGTGGACCAGCTCCACCTCGTCCCCGTCGGCGAGCGTCACCTCCGCGAGCCGGGGCCGCCGGACAATCTCGCGATTCAGTTCCACCACCACCATGCGCGGATCGAGCTCGAGGTGGGCCAGGAGGCCGCTCAGGGTTGTAGGGCCCGGGACGGTGCGGGGCTCGCCATTCACGAGCAGCCGCAGCGCGCCCATCACTCCTCCATCCATGGTGCGAGCAACGCCATGGACGCCGCGGCCGGATCCGCCGCATCCCAGAGCGCGGAGATCGCAGCGACGCCGTAGGCGCCGGCGTCGCGTGCGGCGACGGCCCGTTGGGCCGTTATTCCACCGATCGCGATGACCGGCAATCCCAACCGAGTGGTCTCCTGAATCAGGGGGAGCCCCGCGGCGGAACGGCCTGGGTGGGTCGCCGTCTCGAACACATTGCCGACCAGCAGGTAGTCGGCGCCGGCATCGCGTGCGGCCGTGGCCTCCTCGATGGAGTGGACCGACACCCCGATCCAGCCGTGCCACGCACCGGCAAACGCAGTGCGCACCTCGTCGGGAGTGAGGTCGGTGAGTCCGAGCTGCGTGCCCTGTGCGTCGAGGGTGACGGCAATGTCGGGGCGGCCGTTCACGAAGACAGCGGCACCGGGGGGACGGGCGAGGGCGAGGAGGCGTCGGGTCACCGCCGCGAGGTGTGCTGCCGAGGCGGTGCGGTCCCGGGCGTGGATGGCGACGCAGGCGCCGGCGGCGGCGATGGCGGCGGCCCGGATCGGAAAGTCCTCCCGGGCGAGCACGGCGGTATCGGACACGGCGTGCAGCCGGGGCAGCGGCCTCATGTGAAGCGCTGGCCGGCCTCGACACCGCGCCCACGGGTCCAGTCCCTGACCGGCATGCGCCGCTTGCCGGCCGGCTGGACTTCCGAGACCTCCACGGCGCCGACGAGCCCGGCAACCTGGAGGGTCTCATCCGCGAGGAGCACGGTGCCCGGCTGGCCGCCGGCGTTGACGGCGCGGGCGCCGAACAACTTGAGTTCCTGGGTGCCTAACGTGGCCCAGGCACCTGGCTCCGGGTCAAAGGCGCGGACCGTCCGGGCGAGGGTCGCCGCGTCCCGCGACCAGTCGAGCCGGGCAAGGGTCCGGCTGATCTTGGGGGCGAGCGTCGCGCCGCTGTGATCCTGGAGCTCCGGCTTCGAGGCGCCGGCCTGCAGCAGCATCAGCGCCTCCACCAGCGCCTCCGCGCCGAGTTCGGCCAGACGTTCGGTGAGTTCACCCGCGGTCTCGTCCGCCGCGACTTCGGTCTCGATCCGGTGCAGCACGGGGCCGGAATCGAGGCCCGCTTCCATCTGCATGATGCTGACGCCGGTGGTCTCCTCGCCGTTGAGGATCGCCCACTGGATCGGCGCTGCGCCGCGGAGCCGGGGCAGGAGCGAGGCGTGCACGTTCAGCATGCCGAGGCGGGGGATGGCAAGCACTTCGGGTTTCAGCACGTGGCCATAGGCCACGACGACCCCGAGGTCGGCACCGAGGCTGCGCAGCGCGGCGGCGAAATCACCGACCGGCCGCTCTGGCTGCAGCACGGGAATCCCCTCCTCGATGGCGACGAGCTTCACGGGAGGAGGAACCAGGTGGCTGCGGGAACGGCCCTGCGGGCGGTCGGGCTGGGAGACGACGGCGGCGACGTCGAACCCTTCTTCCAGCAGGGCACGCAGCGACGGCACCGCGAATTCAGGCGTGCCGAAGAACGCAATGCGCATCAGCGTGACTCGGCGGCGTCGGGCCGGATCGGCCGGATGAAGCCGGGATCGTCGGCATGTTCCTTCCTCCAGCGCCCGAGCATTCGCTTGCGCTTGAGCATGCTGAGGTGATCGAGAAAGAGGATGCCGTCGAGGTGGTCGATCTCGTGCTGGACTGCCCTGGCCGGAAGGCCGATCAGCTCCCGGCGATACGGCGTGCCCGTCTCGTCCAGCGCCTCGAGGACGACGCGATCGGGGCGGGTCACGTCGGCGAAGTACTCCGGAACGGAGAGGCAGCCCTCTTCACCGGTTTCCTGCCCCGACGCCTCGACGATTCGCGGATTGATCAGCACCAGGCGCTGGTCGTCCGCCTCAACCACCGCAACACGGCGGGTCACGCCGACCTGATTGGCCGCCAGTCCCACGCCGTGCGCCGCGTGCATCGTCTCGAAGAGGTCGGCGACAAACCGCCGCACCTCGTCGTCCACCGTCGCCACCGGCTTGCTCTGTTCCCGCAGCACGGGTGAGCCGAGAAGGTGGAGATCCAGCACGGTCATCCGACGACTCCGGGTGCGGCCTGATCGCCAACTTTCACGATCCGGGTCCGGTCGACGACCAGCGTGGAAGTGCCCGATTCGATCGTGACACGGTCATCCTTGACCTCTTTCACCCGGGCGATGATCCCGCCGACGGTGACGATCTCGTCGCCCTTCTTGAGGCTCTTGAGCAGCTCCTCGTGCTTCTTCCTCGCCTGCTGTTGCGGGCGGAGAATCAGGAAGAAGAAGACCAGGCCGATGGCGCCGACCTGGAGCAGGAGCATGGTCAGGCCGGCGGAGGGGCTGTCGGTCGGGGCCATGAGGGCGAGCAGAGCATTCGTCACGGAGTACCTCGCAGGTGATACCGCTCGAGCCAGTCCCGGCGCCAGCGGTTGAAGGTGCCTTCCAGGATCCGGGCCCGGGCGATTTCGCCGAGGCGGATCAGGAAGCGGATGTTGTGAATCGAGATGAGCCGGAGCCCGAGCATCTCCTCCGCCATGAACAGGTGGCGGAGATAGGCGCGGGGAAACCGGGTGCAGGTGTCGCAATCGCACGCCGGATCGAGCGGCGCATCACTCAGTCGGAGCTTCGCGGCCCGCAGGTTGACCTTGCCGGCGCTGGTCCAGGCGCTCCCGTGCCGTCCGTTGCGGGTGGCAGCCACGCAATCGAACAGATCGATGCCTCTGGCGATCCCCTCCAGCAGATCGTCGGGGAATCCGACGCCCATAAGATAACGAGGCACCAACGGCGGCAGGTCGGGACCGATCTCCTCGAGGACCCGGTGCATGACGGGCTTGGGTTCCCCGACGGACAACCCTCCGATGGCGATCCCGGACCAGGGCCCGCGGGCGAGGGTGCCCTCCAGCGACCGGCGCCGCAGGTCGGCGTGGGTGCCGCCCTGGAGGATGGGCCACAGGGTTTGGGAACCGCCATGAATGACCGGCGGTGGGTCCAGCGCATGGTCGGCGCCGCCGCCGTTGCTGAGCTCGGCATGCGAGTCTTGCAGCGGTCGAGCCAGCGAAGGGTCCGTTCCATCCCCTCCTCCGCGAGCTCCCGGTTCGCCTGGCCGGGCACGACGTGATCGAACGCCATCGCCACGTCGGCGCCGAGTGCCCACTGGATCTCCATCGACGATTCCGGGGTGATCGTGCGGGTCGAGCCGTCGAGGTGACTGACGAACTCGACCCCATGTTCCGAGATCTTGCGCAGGCCCTCGAGGGAGAAGACCTGGAAGCCGCCGGAGTCGGTGAGCATCGGCCGGTCCCAGGTGGTGAAGCGGTGCAGACCGCCGAGGGCGCGGACGACGTCCTCGCCGGGACGGAGGTGCAGGTGATAGGTGTTGCCGAGAATGATCTGCGCCCCGGCGCGCGCGGACCTCCGCGGGGTGGAGGCCGCGGACGGTCCCATGGGTGCCCACCGGCATGAAGGCGGGCGTCTCGACCGAGCCGTGGGGCAGAGTGAGGCGCCCGGCGCGCGCGGCGTCCTCGGTGCCATCGAGCTGGAATTCAAACACCGCGACTCACCGCGCTGCCTGACGCGCCAGCAGCATGGCGTCGCCGTAGGAGTAGAAACGGTATCGGGCCGCGACGGCGTGGCGATAGGCGGCCATGATCCGGTCGTAGCCGCCGAAGGCGGCAACCAGCATCAGCAGGGTGGAGCGGGGGAGATGAAAGTTGGTCAGCAGGCGATCCACCACCCGGAAGCGGTACCCCGGTCGGATCAGCAGCCGGGTTGCGGCACGGCCGGGGCGCACCGTGCCGTCTGGCTCCGCGGCACTCTCCAGGGCGCGGACCACGGTGGTCCCGACCGCCCAGAGCCTGCCGCCGCGTGTCCGGAGCGCGCGGATCGCCTCGGCGGCGGCGAGCGGGAATCTCGTACTCCTCCGGGTGCATCGGATGGCGCGACGGATCCTCGGTCTCGACCGGCTTGAAGGTGCCGGGCCCGACCTCCAGCTCGATGCGCGCGATCTGCACTCCGCGCGCCCCGAGGGCGTCAAGCAGCGCCGGCGTGAAGTGGAGTCCCGCCGTCGGTGCGGCGACGCTCGCCTCACGTTCGGCGTAGACGGTCTGGTAGCGAAGCTCATCCGCCGGCGTCGGGGCGCGATCGATGTACGGCGGCAGCGGCAGCCGGCCGAGTCGGTCGATGGCCTCGCTGGCGGAGAGGCCCACAAAGCGCACTCGGCGATAGCCCTCGTCCAGGACGGCGACCGTCTCGATCGCGGCGCCCTCCCCGATGGCGATCCGCTTGCCGGGCCGCAGCGCGCTCCCCGGCCGCCCGATGGCGATCCAGTGTTCCCCCGCCGCGGGATGGATGAGCAGCACCTCGGCCGGTGCGCCGCTCTCTCGCGTGCCGAGGAAGCGGGCATGGCGGACCCTGGTGGTATTGACGACCAGGAGGTCGCCGGGGGGAATCAGGTCGACGAGGTCGGCGAAGATGCCGTCAAACAGTTCCGAGTCAGGCCGGGCGCGCGGACCTGGAAATCGGACGGGTGACCAGCAACCGGCTTGCTCCCCGTTCCGTCGTCGGCTCCTGCGCGATCAGCTCGGGGGGAAGGAGATAGTCGAAGTCCGCGGTGCGGAGTGGGCGCTCAGCGGTCAAAGATCGAGGACTGTGCGCCCGGAGGTGGCGTCAGGCCGAAGCGCTGGTAGGCCAGCGGCGTGGCGACCCGCCCGCGGGGGGTGCGCTCGAGGAACCCCTGCTGGATGAGGTAGGGTTCGTAGACCTCTTCCACGGTGCCGCCATCCTCGCCGACGGCCACGGCGACGGTGCTGAGCCCGACCGGGCCGCCGCCGAACTTCTCGATGATGGTCGTGAGGATCCGCGCATCCATGTCGTCGAGGCCGAACTCGTCGACGTTGAGCCGGGCGAGTGCCTCACGGGCGACCGGGCCGGTGATCCTGCCGTCCGACTTCACCTGGGCGTAGTCGCGCACCCGGCGCAGCAGGCGATTGGCGACGCGCGGTGTGCCACGGCTCCGGCGGGCGATTTCCAGCGTGCCTTCCTCGTCGGTCGGGGTGCCGATGATGCCGGCGGAGCGGGCGACGATGATGCGGAGCTCTTCGGGGGAATAGAAGTGCAGCCGCTCGACCATGCCGAAGCGGGCCCGCATCGGCGGGGTGAGCAGCCCGAAGCGGGTGGTGGCGCCGATCAGCGTGAAGGGCTCGATCGCCATCGGGATGGTCTGCGCGTTCGGACCGTCGGCGATGCGGACATCGACCCGGTAGTCCTCCATCGCCGGATAGAGAAACTCCTCCAGCACCGGCCGGAGCCGGTGGATCTCGTCGATGAAGAGGATGTCGCCCGGTTGCAGCGTGGTCAGGAGGCTGACCAGGTCGCCCGGCTTCTCGAGGACCGGGCCGGAGGTGGTCCGGAGCTGCACGCCCATCTCCTTGGCGAGCAGCATCGCGAGGGTGGTCTTGCCGAGCCCGGGCGGCCCGAAGAAGAGCAGGTGGTCGAGCTGCTCCCCCCGGCCGCGGGCGGCGTCGATCGCGATCTGGAGCGAGGCCTTGACCTGCTCCTGCCCGACGAACTCGTCCAGCCGGGAGGGCCGCAGCGCGTCGTCCGCGCCGGTCTCTTCCGGGATCGCATCGGGGGTGGTGATCTGGAGGCGAGTCATGGATTGGCCGGTGGATCGGGCGATTCGACGACCGGACGAGTCAGGGAAGCGCATCGCCCCCCTCGTCCGAGCGCCGAATCGTCTAGTCCTTCAGGCTCGCGTCCCAGCGCACCGGCCGTTGTCCCGGTGCGATCTCGTGCCTGGCGCGGCAGTGATTGCACCGGTCCAGCGTGTGCTCGGTGTCGCGGGCGACGAGCATGCGATTGGTGCTGCCGCAGCGGGTGCAGATCCACTCGGCGGTCGTAGCGGGGACGGTCATGACGGGTCTCGGTAACGGGCGATCAGGGGACGTCTGGTCACTGGGGCGGCGATCACGCGGCTCGCTCCTGACGGATCATCGGGCCGCGAGACGCTGCAGCGCGTCGCGGATCAGTCTGGCGGTGTCGCTGATGCCATCCGCCAGCGCGGCACGCACCGCCTCCTCGGCGGCGGGGGCGCCGTACCCCAGCCGGATCAGCGCCTGCATCGCCTCTTCACCGGGCCGGGGCCCCGCCGATGGCAGATCGGGCGCGAACTCCTTGAAGCGGTCGCCGAGCTCGACAACCAGCTTCTCCGCCTTTTTCCGGCCGATGCCGCTCACCGTTGCCAGCGCGGCGATGTCGCGCGATTGAATGCTCCGCACCGCCCGCTCGGGGCCCAGGGTCGACAGCAACGCCATCGCCAGCTTGGGGCCGAAGCCCGTCGCCGAGAGCAGCCGCTGGAAGATGGCCCGCTCGGTGGCCCGGTCGAATCCGTAGAGCGACCAGCTGTCCTCCCGGACCACGAGCTCGGTGTAGCAGGCTCACCCGGCCGCCTGCCGCGGGAAGGCGCTCGAGCACACCGAGAGGGACCGTCACCTCGTAGCCCACTCCGCCGGCGGTCTCGATAAGCAGCGCGTCCCCCGCGCGCTCCCTGAGCACCCCCGTGACCAATGCGATCATCGGCTCCCGCTCCGCCGGGTCGGAGCGACCGTAGCCGCCCGCGGATCAGATGCGTCAGTGCCACCGCCACGCCATCGGCCGCGTCGGCTGGCGCGGGGGGCGACTTGAGTCGGAGCAGCTGCGCCACCATGAATGCCACCTGCGGCTTGAGTGCGGCGCCCCTGCCGGTGACGCTCTTCTTGATCACGGCCGGCGAATACTCGGCGATCATGGCCCCGCCTGCGCGCCCGCGAGCAGGATGACGCCGCGTGCGTGGCCCAGGACCAGCGTCGTCCGCACGTTCTTCGCGTGAAAGGCCTCTTCGACCGCGAGCACATCGGGCCGGTGCCGGGCGAGGAGGCCGGCGAGCTCCTCGTGGACCTGATGCAGGCGGGTGGCAAGCGCGGCATGCGGGGTCGTCCGGATGACGCCGCACTCGATCAGTCGGAAACTGCCACGCTCTCCCGTCTCCACGACGCCGTAGCCGGTCGCCGCGGTGCCCGGGTCGATCCCCAGCACCTTCACACGCCCGGCCGGTTCAGCTCGACGCCTCGGCCAGCTCGCTCGCGTCGATATCGAAGTTGGAGAAGACCTTGCGAGACGTCGTCCAGCTCCTCGAGGGCCTCGAGCAGCTTGATCATCTGTTCGGCCTGCTTCCCCTCGACCTTCACCGAGTTCTTGGGGACCATCGCGATCTCGGCCGACTCGATCACGAACTTCCGCGCCTGCAGCGCGTCCTGCACCGCGTGAAAGGTCGGTACGGTGGTGGAGATGACATACTGTTCGCCGTCGTGCACGAAGTCCTCGGCCCCGGCTTCGAGGGCGGCCTCGAGGGTGGAGTCCTCCTGGTACCGCGCGCGCGTCGAGGAAGATCTGGCCCTTGCGGTCGAACATCCACGCGACCGAGTTGGTCGAGCCGAGGTTGCCGCCGTTGCGGCTGAAGACGTAGCGGATGTCGGCGACGGTCCGGGTCGGATTGTCGCTGGTGGCCTCGATGATGATGGCGGCGCCGCCCGGGCCGTAGCCTTCGTAGGTCACCTCCTCGTAGACGGTGCCTTCGAGCTCACCGGTGCCCTTCTTGACGGCGCGCTCGATGTTGTCGGCCGGCATGTTCACGGCCTTGGCGGCATCGATCGCGGTGCGCAGCCGCGGGTTCCCGCCCGGGTCGCCGCCGCCGGCCTTGGCGGCGACGGTGATTTCCCGGATCACCTTGGTCCACGAGGCTCCGCGTCTGGCATCGGTGACCGCCTTCTTCCGCTTGATCTGCTTCCATTTGCTGTGTCCGGCCATGTCACACGCTCCGCAGAGATCGCGGTGGAAGATAAGCCGTCCCCCGCTGCCCGTCAGCCTTTCCCTGTCTTGACCCCTTCCCGACTCCCCCCTACACTTGCCGGCCTATGCGCCGCCTCATCGTGATCGTCGCCGGGTACGGCCTTCTGGCCTGCGCCGAGCCCAAGAAGGAAATCCCGCTGCAGGACGTCCTGCCGAATATTCCCCTCCCGCCAGCGGCCGAGGTGCTGTCCCGGGAAGGGGGAGAGGATGCGGTGCAGCTTCGGTTCCGGAGCTCGTTCTCCCCGGAGCAGGTCGCGGCGTACTACCGGGGGGTCCTGGGCAAGCCGCCGTGGCGATTGATCAGCGATACGCCGGGTGCGGACGGGACGATCACGATGTATGCCGAACAGGAGGGACCGCCGTTGTGGGTGACCATCCGGAAGGCGGATGGAGCAACGGGCAGTTTCGTGGATCTGGCGGGGGCGAGGCTCAAGAAGCGATAGGGGGCGTCAGCGATCCGGGTCCAGCATGTCCTCGAAGCGCAGCCAGTTCTGATAGAAGTACAGATCCAGGTAGCCGGTCGGGCCATTCCGGTTCTTGCTCACGATCAACTCCACCGCGCCCTCCACTCCATGCCCGGGCCGGTACATCTCCTCCCGATAGATCGCGAGTACCACGTCGGCAATCTGCTTGACGACGCCCTGGCCTCCCAGATCATCCAGCGTCGGCCGAGGGTCCCGGCGGCCGGCCCGGTGCCGGGGCAGCTGGGCCAGCACCAGGATCGCCACATCCCGGTCGAGCGCGACGCTCTTGAGGGCGCGAATGGTCGCGGCGGTGCGCTCATCGCCATCGACCTGGGGAGTCGGGCTGGCCGTCATCTGCAGGTCGTCGATGACCAGCAGTCCGCGGCGGGGGACGGTGTCGAGGGCGGCGCCGATCTCCTCGAAGCGTTCTCCGGTCAGTGGCTGGACCAGCAGGGGCAGGTCCCGGAGCCGGAGCGCAGCCGCGCCGACCGCCGAACGGCTTGCATCGTCCAGCTCTCCCCCACGCAGCACGTCTACCGGGACCCGGCCCTCGAGCGCGAGGGCCCGCTCCATCAACCGGCCCTCCGACATCTCGCCTGACAGATAGGTCACCGGGGTCCCCGCGGCGGCGCTCCGCATGGCGATCGCCAGCGCGAAGGACGACTTGCCGGCCCCGACGTCGCCGGCGAGCACGACCAGGTCCTGCCGACGGATGCCGCCGCCCAGCAGACGGTCGAGCGAGCCGAAGCCGGTCGCGACGGTGTCGGCCGCTCCCCCGGCGTCCGCCTGGGAGTCGATCCGCGCGACCAGCGCCTCGGCGGGTGAGGTCATTCGATGGGGAGCTGGTTTGGGGCGAATCGGTCGCATGCGGAAAGATAGGAGGCTGAGGCGACTAGCGGGACAGCCCGGCAACCGCCTGGCGGGCCGCACGCGCGGCCCGCTGGATCGCCTCGGCGGCGTCGGCGCCGGCGGCGTCCCGCACCGGGGCCACCAGGGTACTGAATACCACGGGGACGGCGAGGGCGCCGCCCTCCCTGAGTTGTTGCAGCGCCGCCGTCAGGGCGCGCCGGAGCGGCGGCGGCAGCGTCAGGCTGGAGAGGCGGGTGTCGAGGGCGGCCAGGCGCCGGCGGGCGGCGCGCTCCGGCAACGGTGGTTCCAGCAGCAGGTCCTGGGCAATCCGGAGCGTGAGCCAGAGCGCGTAGATCCCTTCCCGCCGTGGCCCGCGGCCGGTGCGAGGCAGCAGCTGCACCAGCTCGAGAGCGGCTGGATCGCACCCGCTCACAGACCGAACCCTGCCAGCCGGGCGAGGACCTCGTCAGGCACGATCTCCTCCATGCATTGATGGTGTCCCAGCGGGCAGCGGGCGCTGCCCTTGGTGCTGCACGGTCGGCAGGGGAGGGATCGCTCGAGGACCGCCGCCTCCGCCCGATACGGAAAGAAGCCGAACTGCGCCACCGTCGGTCCATACAGCGCGACCACCGGGGTGCCGACCGCCGTGGCCAGATGCATCGGGCCGGTGTCACCACTCACGGCGGCGCTGGCCTGGCGCAGCAGGGCACCACTGGCCTGCAGATCGAGATCGCCGGCCGCGCTGGCGGCGCGGCGCCCCGCGGACGTGGCGATCTCCGCGGCGAGGATGCGGTCTCCACCGCTGCCGACGACGGCGACCGCATAGCCGCGACGCGCCAGACTCGACGCGAGCCGGCGCCAGTGGCGGATCGGCCAGCGCTTGGTGGCATGGGCGGCCCCGGGGATCAGCGCCACGAGCGGCGCCTCGTCGGTCAACCCCACTCGGGCGCGCCACGCTCCCGCCCGCGCCTCGGCGGCAGGACTGGTGAACAGCTCGGCGGGGCGGCCGTCGGGCGAGACGTCGAGGGCGGCTGCCGCCTCGAAGTATCGTTCGGCCACCGGCACCTGGTCGGAATAGGTGTCACGGTGCTCACGGATGAGCTCCCTGCGGGGACCGCGCCGCGCGTCGAAGCTGGTCCACGCGCCCGGTACCAGCAGCCGGAGCACGCGGGTCCGGACGCTCCCGTGAAGGTCGAGGAGCGAGGTGAAGCGGGCGCTGCGCAGGGCCCGCGCCAGTGGCACCAGCGACTGCCCCGGGGCCACCGAGATGACTTCATCGAGGTGGGGATTGGCCGAGAGCAGCGGGGCCCAGCTCTGCTTGGTCAACGCGGAGAGTGTGGCGGTCGGATGGCGGGCCCGCAAGGCCCGGATCAGCGGCGTGGTCAGGAGCACGTCGCCGAGCGAGCTGAATCGGATGAGGAGGATGCGGGGGGAAGGCACGGCTGAATAGTAAGGGCGCGCGACGGGCGCGCGCGCCACTGCCCCGTGCTCGTTTCCCGCCGGCCTCCCTCCCGCCCATCCCTTTTCCTCCCGCTCCATCCCCCGTCTATCTTGCTCCCATGCCCCGCCCCCGCAGCATCCTCTGGGTCGATGATGAGGTCGAGAGCCTCTCCTCTCACATCCTGTTCCTGGAGGAGCAGGGGTTTCACGTCGACAAGGCGGCCCATGGTGACGACGCCCTGGTCATGCTGCAGCGACAGCCCTACGGCGTCGTCCTGCTGGACGAGCAGATGCCGGGTCGGCGCGGGCTGGAACTGTTCCGCGCCATCCGCAGCATCGATGCCACCATGCCGGTTGTCATGGTCACCAAGAGCGAGGAACCGGCGACGCTCAAGGACGCGATCGGCGCCGAGATCTCCGATTACCTGGTGAAGCCGGTGAATCCGCGCCAGGTGCTCTCGGTGGTGACCCGGTTGCTCGAAGGCGACCGGATCCGGCAGCAGCGGCTGTCCCGCGACTTCGCGACCCGGTTCCGCGAGCTGGAGGCGCGCCGCAATCACGCCATGAACTGGCGCGACTGGACCGAGATGGTCGTCGAGCTGGCGGAGTGGGAGGTGCGACTCGGCCTGGCCGACGAGCCGGGGCTCTCGGAGGCGCTGCAGGACGCTGCAGGAGAGTCTGCGGCAGGACTTCGCACAGTTCGTCGAGCAGCACTACGCCGGGCTGGCTCAGCGGCGAGGCGGGCCGATCGCCCCCCGCTCAGCGTGGACATCGTGCCCGAGTTCGTGGAGCCGGCGCTGCGGCAACATGGCAAGGCGCTGCTGGTGGTGGTCGACTGCCTGCGGCTGGACCAGTGGGAGGCGATCCGGCCGCTGATCAGCACCCGGTTCGACGTCGAGACCTCGTACTACTTCTCGATCGTTCCGACGGCGACGCCCTTCGCCCGGAACGCGATCTTCAGCGGCCTGCTGCCGGGTACCCTCGCCATCCGCCATCCCCAGTGGTGGCGCGACCAGGACGAGACCAGTCTCAACGCGCACGAATCGGAGCTGCTCACCGCGCAGCTGCACGCGCACTACGGCCGGCACGATTCCGGTCCGATACGAAAAGGTGTTTACCGCCGCGGACGGGGAATCCCTGCTCACGCGGCTCCCCGCGCATCTCGCCGCCGACGGGGTCACGGCGCTGGTGTTCAACTTCATCGACCAGCTGACCCATGGGCGCACCGAGAACTCGACCCTGTTCGAGGTGGCACGCGACACCTCCGCGCTCCGGAGCCTCACCCGCACCTGGTTCGAACGCTCCGCGCTCTGGGGCGCGCTGCGGGAGGCGGAGCGGCGCAATGTCCCGGTGCTGCTCACCACCGATCACGGCTCGATTCATTGCCACACCCCCGCGACGGTCTACGCCCGGCGCGACGCGACGGCCAACCTGCGCTACAAGTTTGGCGAGGATCTCCGCGCCCAGGAGCGGGAAGCCGCGATCGTCGTCGACGACCTGGCCGCATGGGGGCTGCCGCCGCGCGCCCCCGGCACCCGCCTGCTGCTGGCCACCGGCGACCGCTTCTTCGTGTATCCCACCAAGCTCCGGGAATACCAGGCGCGATACCGCGGGGCCTTTCTCCACGGTGGGGTGACGCCGGAGGAGATGATCCTGCCGATCGCCCTGCTCACGGCGCGGCGCGGTGGCTGACGCCAGTCCCGCCCCGCCGCGCTCGATGGGCCGGCTGCTCGGCTGGCTCCGGCCCTATCGGCTCTCGTTAGGCATCGGGCTGCTCTCCACCACCGCGGCCTCGGTACTCGACGGTGCCACGCTGCTGTTCCTGATTCCGCTGCTGCGGCACCTCTTCGGCACCGCGGGGCATCTCGGTGCCGATGGCACGGGCCTCGAGACGATCGTGGACCGGTGGCTCGCGCCGCTCCTCGCCGGCGCCTCTCCGGCCGGGGTGACTATCCGGCTGGTGGCGCTCCTCTGGGCGTCGCTCCTCGGCAAGAATGCCCTGGCGTACCTCGCCGGGCAGCTGAGTGTCGGCGCCCAGGAAGGCCTGGTGCGCGATCTTCGCTCCGCGCTCTATACCCACCTGCTGCACCTCGATCTGGGCTGGCTCGAACGCACCCGGGGCGGACAGGTGATCGCGCGGATCATGCAGGACGCGGATCAGGCCAAGGGAGCGGTCAGCGCCGGCCTGGTCTCGTTCTTCCAGAATCTGGTACTGATCCTCACCACCCTGGCGGTACTGGCACAGCTCTCGTGGCAGCTGACCCTGCTGACGCTCGGAGCCGCCCCGCTCCTCGTGATCGGCATCCGGCAGCTGCTCACCCGGCTCCGCGCCCATGCGCGCGCGCGGGCCGACGAGGCGGGCGAGATGACCGCCACGGTGGCGGAGCGCCTCGCCACGGTGAAGCTGATCCGCACCTATGGTGGCGAGCCGCAGGAGGGGGCCCGGTTCCGCGGTCAGGCGGATCGCTACCGCCGCCACGTGGCACGGACCCAGCGCTTCGCAGCGCTGACCGGTCCGGTGAGCGAACTGTTCGGCGGCCTGCTGCTCGTGGTGCTGATTGCAGCCGGCGCCTCGCCCGGGTTCGTCGGCGGCGGCCTGACGCCGGAGGGGCTGATGGTCTTCATCGTCGCGGCGCTGCGGGTCATGTCGCCGCTCAAGGCGATCACCCAGTTCCCGGGCCAGATGGCGCAGGCGCTCGCCAGCGCCGAGCGGGTGTTCGAGGTGCTCGACCTTCCTTCCGCGGAGGCGGAGCCGGCGGGGTTGCGGACGGCGCGTTTCGAGCGGACCATCAGCTTCGAGGGCGTGTGGTTCGACTACGGGTCGTCCCCGACGGGTCACCCGGCGGCCCGCGAGCCGGTGTGGGTCCTGCGCGAGGTCACGTTCACCCTCGCGCGGGGGCAGATGCTCGCGCTGGTCGGCCGCTCGGGATCCGGCAAGACGACGCTCGCCGAGTTGCTGCCGCGGCTGCGCGAGCCGACGTGCGGGAGGATCCTGCTGGATGACGTCCCGCTCCGCGACTGCACCCGCGAGTCGGCGCGGAGCCTGATGGGTTTCGTGGGCCAGGAGACCGTGGTCTTTAACGACACGGTCTTTGCCAATATCGCCTACGGCCGCCCGCAGGCCACGCCGGCCGAGGTGGAGGCGTGCGGCCCGCGCGGCCAATGCCCACGACTTCATCCTCCGGCTCCCGCAGGGCTACCAGACGGTGCTGGGTGAGCGGGGGACCCGGCTCTCCGGCGGGCAGCGACAGCGGCTCGCGATTGCGCGGGCAGTGCTGCGCGACCCCCCCATCCTCATTCTCGACGAAGCGACGAGCGCGCTCGACAGCGAATCGGAGTGGCTGGTGCAGGAGGCGCTGTACCGGCTCATGCGGGACCGGACCGTGCTGGTGATCGCGCATCGGCTGGCGACGATTCAGCACGCCGACCAGATTCTGGTGCTTGACGAGGGCCGGATCGTCGAACGTGGCAGGCACCGGGAGCTGCTCGCCGCCGGCGGGGTCTACCGCCAGCTCGCGCAGGACTCCGGGTTCCGGGCCCCGCGTTCCGAGCCCGTCCTCGGCTAGCGCGTGACCGTGGAGGTGCCAAGGTCGAGGCTCGGAACTCGGATCTAATCGACGTAGATTGTCTCTCAACCACCAATGAACGTCTCCTTCTCCGGTCTCCGGATTCTCTACGTCGCCCCCGTCGACAACGTCGACCTGGCCCACAACGGCCTCCGTCGGCGTGCGCTGGAGCGCCTCGGCGTGGCGCTCCTGCACGTGGACCCCGCGAAAGTGGGCTGGCTCGAGCGACTGGTGCGCCGGGACCTGGACATCCGGATCGGCATGGCGATCGACCAGCACCGGCCCGACCTGGTGATCGTCGCGGGCGAAGGCGTGGTGCCGGCCGAGAGTGTGGGGCCGCTCCGTCGGGGTCTCACTCCCCGGTGGGTCCAGTTGCTGAACGATGAAGTGGCGAATCCGGCCTCCGCCAGTCGTGAGGCCATGGCCTATGACCATGTCTTCGTGGGCTCGACGGGTGTGCTGGCGGGCCTGGAGCGCGATGGCGTCAAGCACGCACACTATCTGGCGGTCGGATGCGACCCGTCGGTGCACAGACCGATGAGCGCGCGCGGCCCCTTCCGCTCCAATGTGGTCTTCGCGGGGAGCGCGACGCCACGAAGGGAGCGCTTCCTCGTGGAACTGGTCGAGTTCGGTCTTGCGCTCTGGGGGCCGGGCTGGCGCAGGACGACGCTCCGGGACTATTGCCGTGGCGAGCTCCCGAGCACCGAGGATTTCGTGCGGGCCTATGCCGGCGCGACGGTCGGGGTGAACGTGCATCGCACCGGCTCGGACGATGTCCGCCGTCGACCCACGGGGGTGAATCGCCGGACCTTCGAGATCGCGTCCATTGGTGTGCCGCAGGTGGTGGATGGCCGTCACGATCTGGCCGCGCAATTCGAGGATTCCGTCGAGCTCCTCGTGTACACCACCGCCGAGGAACTCAAGGGGCAGGTGAAGCGCGCGATCCACGACGCCAAGTATCGCGAACGCCTGGCGACCGGTGGCCGGCAGCGGGCCCTCCGCGAGCATACCTACATGCACCGGATGTACGCGATGCTGCAGGTGGTGACGGGCGGAGGGGGGATTTCCTGAATTTCGAAGTACGCTCCCGACCCGGTCCCTCTGCTCTCTTTCCCACTCCCATCTCACATGCATGTCGTCGGATTCAGTCTCGTTGCCAGCGCCGTGCGGCTCGACTTTCCCGTCCGCGAGTCGCTGCGGTCGATCCTGCCACTCTGCGACGAGGTGATCGTGAATGTCGGCCCGTCGGACGACGGCACCCTGGAGCAGGTCCGCAGTCTGGACGATCCCCGGCTGCGCATCATCGAGGGCCGCTGGGAACGGGGCCAGGGGGGACGGGTGCTCGCGGTGGAGACCCAGCGCGCGCTCGATGCGTGCCGAGGCGACTGGGCCGTGTACATCCAGGCGGATGAAGTCCTCCACGAGGACTCGGTGGCGCCGATGCGAGGCGCCCTGGAGGCAGCGCTGGGGAATCCCGACATCGAGGGACTGCTGGTCGACTTCACCCACTTCTACGGCAGCAGCGACTGGGTCGGTGCGAGCCGCTCCTGGTACCGGCGTGAGGTCCGCGCGGTGCGTCCGGGAGGTGCGGTGCGGAGTGTCGGGGACGCCCAGGGATTCCGCGTGGGCGGCGACGGTCGAAAGCTTCGGGCCCGGCGAAGCGGCGCGACCTACTATCACTACGGCTGGGCCCGGCCGATGGCGGTGCTCCGCGAAAAACGGGAGGAGGACAACGCGCTGCATCATGGAGGCGTCCCGCGGCGCGCCCCGGTGGGGGAGCGGCTGCCCCGGGACGTGGGGCTGCGGCGCTTCGAGGGCACCCACCCGGCGCTGATGCGGGAGTGGATCGCCCAGCGCCGGGAGCTCATGTCCCCGGGCTTCGCTCCGCGGCGCTGGGATGGCCGCCGGCTCGCGCTGCTCGCCTCGCTCGGCATCGAACGGCTGACCGGCTGGCGGCCCTTCGAGCACACCAACTATACCGAGTGGTAACCCTGTCCCGCGAGCAGCTGTGTCAGGCGATGCGCGTAGGTGTGGTGCGCCAGCGCATGCGCGTGCCCCGCCGCGGCGAGCCGGTCGCGCATGCCCGGGTCGGCGAGGGCGGCCCGCGCGAGCTCCACCCCCTCCGCCGGGTCGCGATACCAGAGAGCATGCTCGCCGTGGCGGGCGAATTCCTCGATCTGGTCGACGTACTCCCCGAGAAAGCAGCCGCCGGCCCCGAGCACCTTCCAGAGCCGGTTGGAGGTCCCGCCCCGGTGCTCCTGGCGCTGATCGTCGAGCGCATGCACCCCGAGCGAGAGCGCCGCGCCGCGGACCACCTGTGCAAAGGCACGGCCGCGAACCCGCCCGCCGGCCAGGGGCAGATCGCGCGGGGCATCGTCCCAGAACGGGCCGCGGATCTGCAGGCTGGCCGCCGCGGCAAAGGCGCGCAGGATGCCGTAGCGGCGGGGGTACTGTCCCGAACCCACGAAGGCGAGGTCGCACCGGTAGCGCGCCGGCGCGTGGTCGGCGGGACCATCGGACACCGGATCGAAGCCCTGCGGCAGAAAGAGCGCCTCGGGTGCGCCGGCCAGGCGGAGCGGGTCCAGCTGGAAGCCGTAGGTGGCGAAGCTCTGCCGAGTCAGGCGGGCGAGGTGGATGACCGGTTCGGGCAGCGGGGTGGGCGGGTCGAAGTACCAGAACGCCGAACGCCGGCCCCGGAGGATGGCCTGCAGCGGGGCTTCGCCGGCGGCCATCGCGTGGCGGGTGCAGAGGACGAAATCGGGCGCGAAGCGATCGGCCTGCCAGCGCAGGAGGCGCTCGCTCCAGCGCCCGATCCGGCCCCGCCAGCCGAAGGCGTCGAGGATCCGCACCTGGTGCCCGAGGGTGCGTGCCGCCCGCGCGATCGCGGTCTCGCTGCGGTGGGGTCCGGCGGCGCCGACGATGAGAATGCGCATGGGTGAGCCGAAACTTCGGGTACTCCATTCGCTGCATCAAGGCGGCGGCGCGGGATCGGTCCATGCGGTGCTGCGGATCGCGCTGGGCATCGCGGCCCGCGGCCATGAGGTCGGGCTCGTCTGCCCTCCCGATTCCGAGGTCGCGGCGGCGGCGCTGGCGGGCGGACTCCTCGTGCATCCGATGGCGCTGGCCGTGGGGAACCGGATCGTCAACGCGCGGCGGCTGGCGCGACTCCTGTCCGAATGGCCGGTCGATCTCGTGAATGCACACGGCTCCCGCGATCGCGAGGCCTTCACCTGGCTCGGTCTCACCCGCCGGCTCTCGGCGCCGCTGGTGATCACCCGGCACTCCTATCCGCGCAGCTCCCGGCTGGAGAATCTGCTCGCCAGCTTTGCCGCCCGGCATATCATCGCCTTCAGCGAGCCGGTCCTCGAGGCCCTCGCGCGCCGCGGGGTGCCGAGGGCGAGAATGAGCGTGATCCATGGGGGAGTGATGCTCGATCGGATCGACCGGCCTGTGACGGCCGAGGAGGTGGAGCGCTGGCGGGAGCGGATCGGGTGGGAGCCGTCGCGACGGGTGGTCGGCATCGTGGCGCGGCCCAAGGATCAGGATATCGTCCTCGCCGCGCTGTCCCGGGTGCGCACTCCCGTCCGCCTGGTCCTCGTCGGCCTGAGCGGCAGCGCACTCACTCGTCCGCTCCCGCCGATCCCCGAGCGGCATGCCGTCGTGCGCCTGCCGTTCCTTCCGGACATCCGGCCGCTGTACGAATTGCTGGAGGTCGTGCTGCACCCGTCGCGGTGGGATGCCTTTCCGCAGGCGGTCCTCGAGGCGATGGCGCTGGGCAAGCCGCTGATCGGATCCGACGCCACCGGCAATGCGGTGATCGTGCAGGACGGGGTGAACGGACTGCTCGTCGCCTCGACCGATACCGCGGCCTGGGCCGCCGCCCTCGACCGGCTCCTCACCGACGCGGGTCTCGCGGAGCGACTCGGCGCGGCGGCGGTGGGGAGGGCCCGGGGGGATTTTCCCTTCGAGCGTACCATCGACCGGACGCTCGCCTGCTATCGTGCGGTGCTGGCATGCTGACGCGGGATGGCGGGGCGCCTGCCCTGCTGCTGGTCCACGATTTCCCCCCGATCGGGGGCGGCGTCGCCCGCGCGATGGGCGAACTCGCCCGCCACGCGGGGCCCGGCCGCCTCATCGTGTCGACCGGTCGGGTGGAAGGAAGCGACGCCTTTGATGCCGGCTGCGGTTCGCGGGTCGACCGCGTCGCGGTACCGAGTGGACGGCTCCGCCACCTCACCGGCCTGGTGCGGTGGGGGCTCCGCGCACGCGCGCTGGCGCGGGAAAGCGGGTCCGACTTCCTCTGGGCCGGGAACCTCAAGCCGGCAGGGCATCTGGCCCGATGGATCGGCGCGCGGGAGGGGCTGCCCTACGGGTTGATCGTCTATGGCCTCGATTTGCACCGGATCGGGTGGCAGGCGTCCCGGTCGCGGGTGAAGCGGCACGTGGCGCGCGGGATCATTGGTCGTGCCGCCGGCACCGTGGCCATCAGCGGCTGGACGGCGGACCGCTTCCGGACCCTGGCGCATGAGCTGGGGATTCCGCAGGCCGGGGACCGGGTGCGCGTCGTTCGGTTAGGCGTCGATACCGAGCGGTTCCGTCCCAGCCCCGACCGGGTTGCCCTCCGCCGGCGACTCGGCCTCGCCGGAACCCGGCAGTGGCTGCTGACGGTCGCCAGGCTGGTGCCGCACAAGGGAGTCGACGTGGCGCTCCGCCTCGTCGCCGAGCTGGCGCGGGCCGGCATCGACCTCGGCTATCTGGTGGCGGGCGATGGGCCGGAGCGGGCGGCCCTCGAACGCCAGGGCGAGGCGCTCGGCATCGCCCATCGAGTGCGGTGGCTCGGTTCGGTGCCCGAGGCCGATCTCGCCGCGCTCTATGCGGCGGCGGACCTGTATGTCGGGTTGTCGCGGGAGGAGGGCCCGCAGGTCGAGGGCTTCGGGCTCTCGCTGCTGGAGGCCCAGGCGTCGGCGCTGCCGGTGGTGGCGGGGCGGAGTGGCGGCACGGCCGATGCTGTCGCGGACGGCGTGAGTGGGGTGCTGGTGTCGCCGAACGATCTGCCCGCGATCCTCGCCGTCACTCGCGCACTGCTTGAAGATGAAGCGCGTGGCCGCGCGCTGGGAGCCGCGGGGCGGCAACGGGCGGAGCGGGAGTTTGGCTGGGATCGGGTGCTCGACGACCTGGCGATGGCGGCGGCAGCGTTCAGGGGTGCGGCACCGCGGATGGAGAGAGGCGCGCGCTGATGGCGTAGGTGGGGCAGTTGCGGACGTAGAATCCATCGAGCGGCGACCAGGACTGGATCGGCTGTCGCACCCGGGCGCGGCCGTCGTCATCCACCTCGAAGACCCATGGGGCGTGCATGACGCAGGCGCCGCACCCCACGCACCGGTCCCGGTCCACCCGGATCTCGACCCGCCGCTGCGGATGGATGCCATGGCCCTCGGGATCGAACTTGTCGCCGAGCAGATCGAGCAGATCGAGGGTCGCGCGGTGGCCCTCCTCGATCAGCTCGCGGGTGTGCCCGAACCCGAACATCGACACATGCTCCACCCGCGGGTGCGACCAGCACCAGCGGCGGCGCGGTCCACTGGCGCAGGCGGCTCTCCATCATCGTCTGCATGACGATCTCGAGGCCGCGGATATAGGTCGCCGCGAAGCCTTCGTCCTGCACGTTGCTGCGGAGCGAGCTCGTCGCCCCGACGTCCACCGCCATGACCGGGCCGGCCCCGTGTGAGGCGGCGACCTGCACGGGCACATTCTCGATGACCGCGCCGTCGACAAACCAGCGCCCCTCGATCTCGCGCGGGGGGAAGATGCCGGGCAGGGCGCAGGAGGCGAAGACGGCGTCGGCCACCCGCGCGCTGCGGAGGCCCGGCAGGCCCCACATCACCTGCATGCCGGTGTTGAGTTCCACGGTATTGATGACCAGCGGGCGGACGAGGTCCTCGAAGGTGCGATCCCCGACCAGGGTGTGGATCAGCGCGTCCAGCGGTTCGCGGCGGTAGATGGCCGGCGCGCGCATCCGCTTGAGTGCCATGTCGACGTGGGCGACCTGAAAGATGTCCTTGCGGCGCACCTCGAGCGCCCGTTCCGTCATCTCCGCGATCGGCATCCCGGCAGCCCAGCTCGCCGCTACCAGCGATCCCATGCTGCTGCCGACGACGAGGCCCGGTGTCAGGCCGCGCTCCTCGAGCGCCCGGAGGACGCCGATGTGGGCGAGGCCCTTGAGGCCGCCGCCGCTCAGCACCAGGGTGAAGGGAGTCTGGAAGGTCATCGCCTTGCTTGTGTGGTCACTGTGCCAGTAACGTACGCGCGCTCCGGGGATCAGGGAACCGGGCGCCCGCAGCGGACACCCGAGAGGACCGATCGACACCATGGCCGTGACGCCTTCCGATGCCCCAGTGCGCCCCGTCTCCACCAGCTACGACCTGCAGGCCCTGCGGGCGACCGAGTTCCCCTGGGCCGATGGCACCACCTATCTCGATCACGCCTCGGTCGGGCCGCTCCCGGAACGGACTCGCCGGGCAGCCGACGCGATGAACCTGCGCCGGGCCCGCCCCTTCGATCTGCACCACGACAGCATGTTCGGCGCCTTTGCGGCGGCCCGGACCGCCTGCGCGGAGCTGATCAACGCCGATGCGTCCGAGATCGCACTCGCCACCAACACCAGCTTCGGCCTGGCGATCGCGGCGCGGGCGCTCCCCCTGGCCGCCGGCGACATCGTGCTGGTCAGCGAGAAGGAATTTCCCGCGAATGTCTATCCCTGGAAGCGACTGGCGGATCGCGGTGTGACGATGGAGCTGGTGCCGGTGACGCCGGAGGGGTGGCCGGACGAGGCCCGCCTGCTGGCCCGTCTGGCGGATCCCAGGGTTCGCTGTCTGGCCGTCTCGCTGACGCAGTTCGCCAACGGGTACACGGTCGATCTTGCACGATTCTCCGCCGAGACCAGGGCCCGCGGCCAGTTCCTGGTGGTCGACGCCATCCAGGCGATCGGTCAGCTTCCCGTGGATGTGCGGGCGACGCCGGTGGATATCCTTTCCTGCGGCGGCCAGAAGTGGCTGCTCTCTCCGTGGGGGAGCGGATTCCTCTACGTCCGCCAGGCCCTGATCGCGACCCTGGACCCGACGATCACCGGCTGGATGGCCTTTGAAGGGACCGACGACTTCACCCAGCTCACCGAGTATCGCGAGACGCTGCGCGCCGATGCCCGGCGCTTCGAGCTGATCACTCTCCCGTTCCAGGACTTCGTCGGGATGCTGCAGTCGCTGGCGCTGCTCCGCGAACTCGGCATCGCGGCGATCCAGCGGCACCTGCATGCGCTGCAGCAGCCGGTGCTCGAGTGGGCCGACCGACGCGGCGTGCGGGTGGCGTCGCCGCGAGGGGAACATGGCTCGGGCTTCGTCTGTCTCGTGCCACCCCGTCTCGAGGCGTCGCACCGGGCGCTGCGGGAGGCCCGGATCTATTGCAGTCAGCGCGAAGGCGCGCTCCGGATCAGTCCGCATTGCTACACCACCGCCGAGGAGATGGACCGGGTCACCACCGTCCTCGATCGCCTGCTCTGACCGGCTGCCCTATTTCTTGGTGACCTCTTCCTCCCGCAGCACCTTCTTGGCGAACAGGAAGACCAGGAACGCGACGATGACGAAGTTGATCAGCGACGCCATCACGATCCCGACCTGAAACGGCCCGACCACCAGCTTCTGCCAGTCCCCGCTCGGCAGCACCATCCCGACGATCGGCATCAGCAGCCCATCGACGATCGACTTGACCAGGTCGCCGGCCTTGCTGCCGATGATCACGCCGATGGCCAGGCCGATCACGCCATACTCCTTCAGGAACTTCATGAACTCGCCGTGCATGCGCGGCTCCGATTTTCAGGGGGAACTCCGCGGGTCGCCATGAAGCCATGGTGCCCGGGTGCCGCGCGAATATTCATCGAATGGGTCCGAGGCGCTAGAGGCAGCGCGGTGCGCGCAGCGAAACCGGGCGCGGAGTTGTCAGGTGTCGAGGATGATCAACGCGTAGCTGCGCCGCCCCTTCTGGAGCAGCACGTAGCGCCCGGCGCGGAGGTCGGAGGAATGCAGCGTCCGGTCGGTCCCGCCAACGGGCGCGCCGTTGATGGAGAATCCGTTCTGCTGAATCCCCCGGCGCGCCTCCCCTTTGGAGGTGGCAAGTCCGGCCTGCACCAGCGCGTCCACCGCGCTCAGGCCTTCGACTGTGGGCGCGAGGAGCCGGATGATGGGAATTTCGCCGGCAAGAATCTCGAAGATGTCCGCGCCGACCTGATCGAGGTCCAGCCCCCCGAAGAGCAGCCGGCTGGCCTGCACCACGCCGGTGGCGGCCGCGGCGCCATGTACCTGCGTCGTCACCCGCTCCGCGAGCAGCCGCTGTGCCGCGCGCCTGCCGGGTTCCGCCGACTGCTCCGCCATCACCGTCGCGATCTGGTCCAGCGGGAGGAAGGTGAAGAAGCGCAGCAGCCGCTCCACATCCCGGTCATCCGAATTGAGCCAGAACTGGTAGAACTGGTAGGGGGAGGTCCTGGCCGGGTCCAGCCAGACGTTGCCTGACTCGCTCTTGCCGAACTTGCCACCGCCCGCGTTGGTCAGCAGGGGGAAGACCAGACCATGCGCCTGCGCCCCCTCCCGGCGGCCGATGAGCTCGGTGCCCGCGGTGATGTTTCCCCACTGATCGCTGCCCCCCATCTGCAGCTCGCACCGCTCGGTCTTCCAGAGGTGCCAGAAATCGTAGGCCTGCACCAGCATGTAGCTCAGCTCGGTGAAGGAGATGCCGGTCTCCATCCGGCTCTTCACCGCGTCCTTCTGCAGCATGTAGTTGAGGGTGAAGTGCTTGCCGGTGTCGCGCAGGAACTCCATCAGTCGGAGCCCCCGCAGCCATTCGGCGTTGTCGTGGACCCGGGCGGCGTTGGCGCCCTCAAAGGCGACAAACTGCTCCAGCTGCTTCCGGATGCAGCCGGTGTTGTGGTCGATCTCCTCCACCGTGAGCATCGGCCGTTCCGCGCGCTTGCCGCTCGGGTCTCCCACCAGGCCGGTGCCGCCGCCCACCACGATGATCGGCGTCCCGCCAAAGCGCTGCAGCCAGGCGAGGCCCATGACCGGAATCAGATTGCCGACGTGGAGCGAGTCGGCAGTCGGGTCGAATCCGACGTAGCCGGTCATCGGGCCCTGGGCGAGCCGGTCGGCAAGGCCCGGCGTGGCGTCATGCACGAAGCCGCGGGCGGTCAGCGCATCGAGGAGGCTGGTCATGGCGCCGAACCTAAGGCCGGCTCTGAGGGCAGGGAAGGGAAGGGCGGCGAGCGGGCGTCCTCCGTATCCGATCCCGCCCGCCCCCTTGTAGATTTCCCCGTCATGCTCCCGGGTCTCCTGAACGCGCTCCGCCGCTGGTGGTACACGCCCCGCATCCGCAGCGCCGTCATCACCGTCCTGCTCGCGGGGATGATGCTCGGGATCGGGGTGCTCATCGGTGCCTGGACCCGCGCGTGCGCCAACAACGCCTGCCCCTCGATCGCCAAGGTGACCGGGACCTGGGACCCGGCCCAGGCGTCCAAGGTGTACGCCGCGGACGGGCGGCTCATCACCGATCTGGGCGAGGAGCGCCGCACGGTCATCCCGATCACCCAGATCTCGCCCGCCGCGATCGCGGCGTTCGTCTCGGTCGAGGACAAGCGCTTCTACGAGCACGGCGGCGTCGACTGGATCCGCGCCATCGGCGCGGTGAAGCGGAGCGTGGTGTACGCACTCACCCGGCGGGGACGGGTGCAGGGCTTCTCGACGATCACGATGCAGCTCGCCCGCAACCTCTTCCCGGAGGACATCAACGGGCAGGACCGGTCGATCAAGCGCAAGCTCCGCGAGATGCACGTCGCCTTTGAGCTGGAGCGCAACTTTTCCAAGGACCGGATTCTCGAGCTGTACCTCAATCAGATCAACCTCGGCAACGGCGCCAATGGCATCGAGGCCGCGGCGCAGCGCTACTTCGGGAAATCGGCGCACGACCTCAACGTCGCCGAGGCCGCCACGCTCGCCGGCATTCCACGTTCGCCGACCCGCTACAACCCCCGCCGCAACCCGGATTTCTCGGTCGAGCGCCGCAACCTGATTCTCGACGTGATGGCCGGGGAGGGGGTGCTGACCGAGGCGGACGCGGCGCGGTGGCAGGCCTATCCGCTCCTGTTGTCGACCCGCTCCGACTTCAGCGAGGTCGCGCCCTACTTCACCGAATATGTCCGCCAGCAGCTACGCACCCGGTTCGGTTCGGAGCTCTACAAGGGGGGCCTCCGGATCTACACCACGGTCGACCTCGACGTGCAGCAGGCGGCCGAGCGGGCCCTGGCGAAGCAGCTCGACGAGATCGAGCGCGACAAGGCCCGCTATGGCAAGTATCCGCGTCCGACCTATGTCGATTACATCGAGAAGCGCACTGACGACGCCGTCTCCCAGGCGCAGTCGCCGTACCTGCAGGGGCTGATGGTCGTCCTGGAGGCGCGGACCGGCAAGATTCTCGCAATGGTCGGTGGGCGCGACTTCAACGACAGCAAGTTCAACCGGGCCATTCAGGCTACCCGCCAGCCCGGCTCGACCTTCAAGCCCATCGTCTACACCGCGGCGCTCCGCGCGGGGCACCCCTGGTCGGAGATCGTGGACGACAAGCCGCTGAGCGTGGAGATGATGCCGGGCACGCCGCCCTGGGAACCGCAGAATTACGACAACCGCTTCGCCGGCCCGATGTCGCTGAAGGAGGCGTTCTACGAGAGCCGCAACATTCCGGCGATCAACATCGGCATGGAGATCGGCCCCCAGGCGGTGATCGGGGAGGCGGCGCGGTTCGGGATCAGCACGCCGGTGCCGCCGTATCCCTCGATCTTCATCGGCTCCGCCGAGGTGATTCCGCTGGAGATGATCTCGGCGTTCGGCGCCTTTGCGACCATGGGCACCCGCACCACGCCGTTTTCGATCGAGCGAGTGGAGGACCGCAAGGGCACCGTGCTCTGGGCGCCGAAGCCGCGCACCGAACAGGTGATGGACTCGACCCTCGCCTGGCTCATGCTCGACGGCCTGCGCGACGTCGTCCGCCGGGGGACGGCCGCCGGCACAGTCGGGGCCCAGCTTGGCGGCATCCCCGCTGGCGGGAAGACCGGCACCACCAACGACGGCGCCGATGTCTGGTTCATCGGATTCACCCCGGATCTCGTCGCCGGGATCTGGATCGGGATGGATGCACCACAGAAGATCATGGACAATGCGCAGGGCGGTCGCCTCGCGGCGCCGGCGTGGACCATGATGATGAAAGAGGTGTACGAACGCCGCCCGGTCCCCGCCGCGTGGCCCCGCCCCGACGGACTCACCGTGATGGATGTGGACCGGCAGACCGGGAAGAAGTTCACCCCCTTCTGCCCCAAGGACTCCCTGGCCGTGGAGTCCTTCCTGCCGGGGACGGAGCCGCGCGATTTCTGCCCCATTCACAACCCGTGGGGGGCCGGTGGCAGCCCGCTGACCCCCACCGCGCCCCGGTGAGGGGCGCTCCCCGCCGGTACGCGGCACCGTGGGTCCTGCCGATCGAGGGCCACCCGATCCCCGACGGCGCCGTGCTCATCGGCTCGGATGGCCGGATCGTGGCAGTTGGTCCCGATGCGAGAGTGCCGGCGCCGGCCGGCGTGCTGCAGGAACGGATCACGGACGGCGTCATCCTGCCGGGCCTGATCAACACCCACACCCACCTCGAACTCACCGGCCTCGGCGGCGAGGCGCCTGACAACGATTTTCCGGCGTGGATCCGCCATGTCGTGGCGCTCAAGGCGGCCCGGGGAGCGGGGGAGTATCTCGCGGCGGCACGACGCGGCATCCAGGACTGCTGGGCCGCCGGGGTGACGACCGTCGCCGACACCGGGGACTCGGGGGCCGTGATCCAGGCGCTCTCCGAGCTGGGGGCGAGCGGCATCGCCTATCACGAGATCTTCGGTCCACATCCGGATCATGTCGATGCGGCGATGGCCGCCGCGGTCCGCCGCCTGGCCGAGCTGAGCCGGCTGGCGACCGGGCGGGTGCGGCTGGGGCTTTCACCCCACGCACCCTACTCGGTGAGCGGGCCGCTCTACTCCCGGGTGGCCGCCCTCGCGCTGGACTACGGGATGCCGCTGGCGGTGCACCTGGCGGAGTCCGTGGAGGAGTCGCGACTCCTCGAGGAGGCGACCGGCGGGTTCGCCGACGCCTGGCTCGCCCGGGACATTCCGCTCCCGCCGATGCCGGGGCGCACGCCCGTGATGTGGCTCGATCAGCTCGGCGTGCTGGGTCCGCAGACGCTCTGCATCCATGTGGTGCACGCCAGCGCCGCCGATCTCGACCGGCTGGCGGTGCGGAAGGTGGGCGTCGCACATTGTCCCCGATCCAATCAGCGGCACGGCCATGGTGAGGCGCCGCTGCGCGGCCTGCTCGATCGCGGGGTCCGGGTCGGCGTCGGGTCCGATTCCGTGGCGAGCGTGAGTCCGCTCGACCTGCTGGCCGAGGCCCGGGCCGCGAGCACGATCGCGAGTCTGGATGCCGAGCACGCGCTCCGTCTTGTGACGATCGACGCCGCCCGGGCGCTCGGGCTTGACGCAGAAATTGGCGGACTGACGCCGGGGCGTTGGGGGGATCTTGTCGTGCTGGGCCTGCCGGGACCGGTGGATGCGCCCCGGCTGCTCGACACCGTGTTGGCCCGCCCGCTGGCGGATGTCTGTCTCACCGTTCTGGCAGGCCGGGAAGTCTATCGACGAGGAGTTGTTCGCCCATGAAATTGCAGCGGCACGCCGCCATTCTTCGGACCGTTCGCGAAAAGCGCATCGAGAGTCAGGATGGGCTCCGGGAAGCCCTGGTCGCCGAGGGGTTCCTGGTGACCCAGGCCACCCTGTCGCGTGACATCCGGGAGCTGGGCCTCGCCAAGCTGGTCGACCCGCAGGGCGGTTCCTTCTACGCCAACCCCCACGAGGGTTCCCTGCGCCCCGACCTCAGCCAGGTGCTCCCCACCCTGCTGGTCAGCGTCGAGGGGACCGGACCGCTCATCGTGATCAAGACCGCCACCGGCGGCGCGCCGGCGGTGGCCGCCGCGCTCGACCAGGCGGGGTGGAAGGAAATCATCGGGACGCTCGCCGGGGACGACACCCTGCTGATCATCACCAAGAACCAGCGGGTTCGCGTGGCGGTGGAGACCCGGCTGGCCTCGCTCGCCCGGTGATCGGGCCGTTGCTTGCGCCACGGCCGGGGGGGCCGCTACGATTGGAAAGTCCTCTGCAGAGCGGGAGTGGTATGGTGCGCTGTCTGGCGTTGAACGCCTCGTTCGAGCCCCTCACCATGGTGCCGGTACGACGCGCTCTCAGGCTGGTCATCGAAGGCAAGGCGGAGATCGTCGAAGCGGAGGGTGTGGACGTGGTGCGTAGTGAGCGCCTCGTCCTTCCCAAACCGGCGATCATCCGACTCGTCAAGTTCGTGCACGTCCCCCGCCGGTTTCGCCGCCAGGTCACCAACACCTTCCTCTTCGCCCGCGATGGCTACCGCTGCCAGTACTGCCATCGCTCCCAGATCGAGCTGCGTCCCCGCGAGTGTCTGACGCGAGACCACCTCATGCCGCTCTCCCGCGGCGGATCGAACGAGTGGACCAACGTGGTCACGGCCTGTTCCAGCTGCAACACCCGCAAGGGGAACCGGCTGCCGGAGGAGTGCGGCATGCATCCGCTCACCCATCCCCACGAGCCGCACTTCGTGCATCTCTCGTGGGCAGTGCGCCGCCTGACCAAGACCCAGTCGAAGTACATCCGGCTCTTCTACGGCCCCGAGGCGCTCAAGGCGCTGGGCGGCGCGCTGCCGGCGGAGTCCCACGCGCGCTGACCCGACGGCGCCACCAGCCGGTTCTCCCCGGATCCGCGCCTCCAGTCCCCCGACTCACCTCACTTCGAATGGCTCCGACCTCGCCGACGAGACTCGAGCGTCGGCAGTCCCGCCAGTCGCAGCACCAGTCGCCGGGCGCGCTGCACCAGGCTCCGGCCATCCCCGGTCCCGGGATCGAGCTCGCCGCGAAGCACTCGTTCGAACTGATCCAGATCCGAATCTGACAGCGTCGCCACGCCGAGGCTGGCGGCGTAGTAGTAGGTGCCGGCCTCACTCGGGCGCCACCGTGAAGCGCACCGGCACCCCGAGGGCCGATGCGAGCGCGCCCGGGGTGGCGTAGACGTTCCGGCGGACGCCATTGGGCAGGAGACGCACCACGGAGAACTGGTCGAGCAGCGGCTCGTGCCGGATGACGACTGTCCACTCGATCTGCCGCTGGACCTCGTCGAGCCAGGCTTCCCGGGAACGCCAGATCTCCAGCCGGTACTGCAGCCGCACCGGGAGCCCCTGCCGGAGCGCGGAGAGCCAGGGGGTGTCTTCCAGCAGGTTCCGGGTGACCGACGACGGGATCATGGCTGGCGCTGGCGAGTGTCACTTCGAGGTGCACCGCGCTGCTGTCCTGCGCCGAAACCCTGGCCGGTCCGAGCAGCAGCCCGAGTGCGAGGAGGTGGACCAGTGGCGGGAGGCGGCCAGGATTCCGCACCCCGCGTCGAAGCCGCCGCCCCGTGGTCGCCGAGATCCGCACCTAGAACCGGCGTTCGAGTCGCAGATACACGCGCGAGCGGCTTCGCCGTCAGTGATCGCCTTCACCAGGTAGAGGGCGATGCCCCCCGCATCGACACCCACGCCGACGTCCGCCTTCCATTCGCTGAGCGAGCGGATCCGGTCGCTCGCCACCTTGCCGGGTCCGTCCCCGGCGAGCCAGGCGGAGCCGGCATCGCCGAAGACCACGAGGTCGGGATCTTCGACGCCGAGGAACCGGTCCAGCTCGCGGTGATTGGGGTCGCGCACGGTGTAGCCGACCCGCAGCTTGAGCCGATGGCGGAGTTCGCGCCTGGGTGATCAGGGCGCGGTCGCAGAGCGCCGGGCGGCGAGGGATCGCTGAACCCGGCCGGGGCGCAGTCGAGCGCCCGAAAGGCATACCCGGAGAGCAGGTCGGTGCCGCCGAGCGAGAGCCGTCGCTGCAGCGGCAGCGGGTCGCCGGAGAGCCAGCCGCCGGCCCAGAGGCGGAAATTGAAGTTGATCTCCGGTGAGAGCCGGTTGTAGCGCCGGAGATCGAGGCTGAATCGGCTGAAGCCGTACCCATGGGTTGGGATCGGGTCTCGGACGGTCAGCCGGCAGCGCCACCGGCGCGGCGTCATTGCTCGCCATGTGCTCGACGCTGCCCCGCAGCCACCACCCGGACGATGCGCCGTTCCGGGCGTTGCGGCTGTCGTAGTCGAAGCTGGCACTGACGCTCGTGTAGTGGCCGTCATCGATCAGCGGGATTGGGGCGCCAGCGATCCGCGTTGCGGAAGAGGCTCCAGGGATCGTTGGCCCGGACCGAGCCCTGCTTTTCATAGCGGATGCTGCTCCAGCCGCAGTCGCCTGGCCAGGTAGACGTACCCGCCGCCACCCACCCCTTCACTCGCGAAGTAGTCGCGATTGTCCCGCTGGAAGAGAAAGGCGTTCCAGCCGATCTCGTCGCGTGGCAGGGTCTGCTCCTCGATTCCCGCGATGACCGAGTAGGTGCGGACGCCCGACGCCGAATCCGCGCGGTCCGTGGAAGCGCCAGTCGGTCCGGATGATCCAGCCGAGATCGCGCCGGAAGGGAGACGGATCGGGAGCGGTGCGGAGGATGCCGCGCAGATCCAGGGTGGCGGTGACGGTGCGGGAGCGGGCGCCATTCGAAGGCCGGGCCGAAGACCAGCCCCAGCCCCTCGATGCGGTTGTAGGTCTGGGTCGTTGTCAGGCGGATCGTGGTCCGGATGTGCCCGGTACCGAAGGTGCGTTCCGCCGTCGCCAGCTCCCCGATCCCGCGCCGCCGCTCCCGGAGAGCGAGGTCGCCGTCGGACTGCCGGGTCACCGGCGCCGCATCCCAGTACACCCGGGTCGCGCCGTCGACGATCCCTCCCTCCTGCACCGTCATCCGGCCGCCCGCCACCAGGATGTCCCCGCGGACGGCGCCGCCGGGCAGGATGACGAGGTCGCCATTGATGACCGTCAGCCGGCCCTGCGACTTCCCCGGCGACCCGCATCGTGCCGCGAAAGGCGGCGACCGGTCCGCTCAGACGCGCGCCCGCCGGGATCACCAGCCCGCCGGGAAGCCGGATCGTCGCGCTGTCGTTCCAGGTGGTGAGCAGTTCGGCGAGGATGTCCGGTGGCAGCCCGAGGGCGGCCGAGTCGCCGACCGGGGCGTCCGGGTTGATGACGATCACGCTGTCCTGCGCCGCGGCAGCCGCCGGCAGGAGCAGCAGCGCGAGCACAGCCGGAAAGAGGAGCGAGGAAAGGGGACATGCGCTTCCCCTTCCCTCTACCCGTGTCCCGCTCCCCCGCTCCTCGCTAGGCAATCGGTTCTCCCCGCGCCACCAGCCCGAGCCGCTTCATCCGGCGGTAGAGATTGGCGCGGTCGGTCACCAGCAGACGCGCCGCCTCCGCCACATTGCCGTCCGCAGTCTTCAATGCGGCGCCGATCAGCTCGCGTTCGTAGTCGTCGAGCGCATCGGTCAGCGGGGCACCTTCAGCCGGCAGCGGGGTCGGCGCTCCGGGCCGGCGCAGCCCCGCGCCGTCGCCGCGCCCCTCCGGCAGCACCACCCGGATCTCCTCTGCTCCGATCACCTCCCCGCCGAGGATCGCGAGGCGCTCCACCAGATTCGCCAGCTCGCGGATATTGCCCGGCCAGGGGTACTGGCGCAGGCATGCCATCGCCTCGGCGCCGTAGACCTGCGGCTTGCCCGGCCGCACCCGCTGCGCCAGGTGGCTCACCAGCGCCGGGCAGATCGTCGAGTCGTTCACGCAGCGGCGGGATGTGAATCGGGAAGATGTTGAGGCGGAAGAAGAGGTCTTCGCGAAAGGTCCCCCCCGCCACCGCCTGATCGAGCCGCCGGTTGGTCGCGGCGACCACGCGCACGTTGACCTTGGTCGGCTGCTCGGCACCCAGCCGCTGGAGAATGCCCGTCTCGAGCGTGCGGAGCAGCTTCGCCTGGGCTTCGAGATTCAGGTCGCCGATCTCGTCGAGGAAGAGGGTCCCGCCATCGGCCAGCTCGAAGCGGCCGAGACGCCGCTCCGCCGCACCCGTAAAGGCGCCGCGCTCGTGCCCGAACATCTCGGACTCGACCAGCTCGCGCGGGATCGCGGCGCAGTTCACCGTGACGAACGGCTCCCGGCTCCGGCCGCTGCCGCGGTGGATCGCGGCGGCGACCAGTTCCTTGCCCGGTGCCCGATTCGCCGGTGACCAGGACCCGCGCATCTGTGGGTGCGACCTGCGCAATCAGCTGGCGGATCCGCAGGATCGGCGGGCTCTGGCCGACCATCTCCTCGCGAGTCTCCAGCGCCTGACGGAGGGCGCGGTTCTGGTGTCGCGTCCGGCCCAGCTCCACGGCCGAGCGGAGCGTGACCAGCACCGCCTCGGGGCTGAGCGGCTTCTCCAGGAATTGAAAGGCGCCAAGTTGCGTGGCGCGCACCGCGTCGGCGAGCATCGCCTTGCCGCTCATCATGATGACCGGCGCATCGATCCCGCGTGCCCGGATCTGGGTCAGCGTCTCCAGCCCGTTGGGTCCGGGTGGCATCATCAGGTCGAGGAAGATCGCGTCTGCCTCGAGTCGCTCCAGCACCAGCAGGCCGGCCGGTCCGTTGGGCGCCTCCTCGACGGTGAACCCCTCCGCACGCAGCAGGGCCGCCAGCATGCGCCGGATGTTGGCCTCGTCGTCGATGATCAGGATGTGATGCGACATGGCTGGATATTACCCGGGATGGCGCACGCGCGGTAACGTCACCACGAACGTCGCGCCGCCCCCCGGGGTCTCCTCGTGGCGGACCCGCCCGCCATGCGCTTCGATGGTCTGCCGCACCAGCGCCAGCCCGAGGCCGGTGCCCCCTTCCTTGCCGCCGGTGACATACGGCGCGAACAGCCGGTCCCGCACCGCAGGCCCCACTCCGGGACCGTGGTCGATGATCCGCACCTCGGCGCCGTTCTCGCCCAGTGGTCGGCAGCGGACGATGATCTGCGGCGCCCCCCGGCTCGCCTCGACCGCATTGCGCAGCAGGTTGCTGAAGGCGCGGCGCAACGGCTCGTAGTGTCCCGAGATCCGCGGCGTGGCCGCGTCGAGGTCGAGGGTGACATCCAGACCCGGCGGCAGCGCGGTCCGCGAGAGCTCCGCGACCAGCTCCCCGAGATCCACTTCGGCCGCGGGCCCCTCGGGGAGTCGACCCATCTCGGTGAACTCGTGCGCCAGCTGTTCCAGCCGGCCCGACTCCGCCTGCAGCACCTCGAGCGACTCGCGCTGCTCCGGCAGCGCGGTGCGGCTCAGCGCGCTGACCGCAAATCGGATTGGCGTGAGAGGATTCTTCATCTCGTGCGCCACCCGGCGTGCCACCTCCCGAAAGGCCTGGAGCCGTTCCGCCTCGAGCTGCCGCGCCCGGCCTTCCGACAGCCCCTTCGCCATGGCACGCAGCGCCCGTCGCAGCACCGCCAGCTCGGGCGCGCCCCCCTCCTGCTGATCGGGGGGCAGCGGCTCCTCCCGCTGGATCCGGCCGGTCCACCCCACCAGCTCGTCGATCGGCTTGGTCAGTTGCCGGGAGAGATATCCTCCGATCCGCACCGAGGCGTACAGCACCAGGGCACCCAGGGCCAGAATCGTTCCGGCGAGCGCCGCCGAGTAATACGGAGCGAGCGTCTCCTGCCGCTGAATCCGGGAGAGAGCCTCGTTGAGCGCCCGCGCGTGTGCCGCAAGCGCGCGCCGCTCGGCTGCCGTGAGCCGGGTCGAGTCCACCGTCTGGAGCAGGGCCCGACCGGTGCTGCCGACCGACTCGATGGCCGCACGGGTCTGGATCGCCGGCCGCGCCGCGGGCCGCACCGACAGCGCCCAGCCGATGACGGCGACCGCCGTGGGGACGGTGCCCAGGAGAATGAGCGCGTACTGGATCCGGCGGCGGTAGGGAAGCGGCATGATCAGGTAATCTAGGTGTGCGTCGGCTCGGTTGTGTCAGCCGAGAGTTGAAGTGGATCGTCCGGATCGGAGGGCCGGTGTCAGGCGCCAGCCGACTCGTTGCCCGGTTCGGAATGAACCGCGCCACGCGCGAGCCAGCGGTCACCGGTCCGGCTCAGGAGCCAGCCCGCCGCCGGCCCCAGCACCGTCGCGCCCCACTCGTACCCGGTCGGAGAGGCGAGACCGGCGCCCGACGCCACCAGGCCGAGTGCCAGCACCGCCCCGGCAATCAGCGCCGCGAGCGTGGCGATCCTCCGGTCCGAACGCCACAGCCAGTAGCCCGCCGGAAGGAGCAGGCCCCCGATCCAGAGTGCGCTGAGCCACAGCATGCTACGATCGAGCAGCAGCTCGAACGGCACCAGCCCGGACCAGATGAGGCCGGCGCTGAAGGGAAGGCGCGTCGTCTGCTGCATCCGGCCCGGGCCATCCACCGTGATCACCCACGCGCCTCGGTCGATCCCCGCCGCGATCTCCAGCGTATCCCCGGTGCCATGGACCGCGTCCCGCAAGGCCACCATCTGCCCGCCCAGCTCCAGCGCCCGGATCCCGGTGCGGATGCGGAAGACGAGGTCGGCTCCTCGCTGCCCCAGCACGAAGATTTCTCGCTGCTCGCTGTCAAACACACTGGCGATCGGCGCGACATGCTCCGGCGGCGGACCGGTGATGATCTGCACCTGCACCATGACCGAATCCTGAAGCAGCAGCTCCCGCAGCCGCGCCGATCCGCCCAATCGGCCTCTCGGCACGGAGATTCCGTTCACACGCAGGTCGAGCAACGCGCCGTGCCAGGTGTCGAACTGTCCCAACTCGGGTGCCCATTGCCCCCAGTAGATCGACCGTGGCAAGGCGGGGCGGATCAGCACAGCTCCTCCGGCCACGATGACCACCCACGCGCCCAAGGCAGCCAGCGTCATGCGGCGGCTCCGGCGCGGAGCGGGCCGGAGCAGCAGGGGCCAGCCGCTCACGAGCCCCACGCCGATGGCACCACCGAGCGCGTTGGTCAGAATGTCGCGGAAGCTCGCATCCCGACCCAGGAGCCAGGCGTATTGGGTGAATTCGATCGCGCAGGTCGCGAGCAGGGTCAGCAGCCAGGACCGGAGACCGGGGAGCCAGAGCCGGAGCCCGAATCCGAGCGGGATGAAGAGAAGGGTATTGAGGATCGCGTCGCGGACGGACTGGTCGCCGCAGGGGAACAGGCAGAGGAAGGAAGACGCGGCCGCGGCCTCCGCTCCCTCGGGAGACGGGCGGAGGGTGAACCACGCGATCACACCCATCGCCACAAGTGTGAGGGAGAAACCCCACCGTATTCGTCGAGTAGGTACCACAATTTTCCGTGTGGAAGCAGCTTGCGCGGCTGGCATCATAACTGCACTATCCACTCACCCGAAAGTGATCCTCTCTTCTTTGACCCCTGGACCTTCTATGGTGGCTCCCCGCCTCGGGCGCATCCACCGGCACACGCTGGCGGCCGGGGCGTTCCTGCTCGTGGTGCTGCTCCTCCCGCAGCGCGCCCGCGCCCAGAGCCTGACCGAGGGGGCCCTCCGTGGCGAGATCACTCTCGCCGATGGCGTCTCGCCAGTCAGCGCCGCCACTCTCACGCTGGAGGACGAGAGCGGGGTCATCGTCCGCCAGTTCAAGTCCGACTACCAGGGCGCCTTTTCGCTGCCCCAGCTGTCGCCGGGACGGTACGCCATGCTGGTCGAAAAGACCGGCTATCAGCCCACCCGCCAGCGCGGGATCGACGTCCTCGCCGATGCCAGCACCCGGGTCACCGTTCGCGTCGCCCGGCGTCCCCCGCCGATCTCGAAGGTGGAAGAGTTGCCCGTGGCGGATCAGCGATTTCTCAGCTCGTCGCCGCGCGTCGCGGACGACGTCGTCCGCAGCTGGACCGAATGGTGGTCGCCCCGGGCCGATGTGAGCGATCTGGGCCGCAACAGCGCCTTTGTCGCCGCGCCGCGGGACCAGCGCTCGGGCTTCGCGAGCAGCTTCGGCGGGCTGCCGCAGGCGCAGTCCCGCCTCACGGTGGATGGGCTCCCCGGCACCTGGCTGCGCCACCCCGGGTTCGAAACCGACCCCGCCACCACCCCGGCCTATCCGGGGTACCTCTTCCGCCAGGTGCTGGTCGTTCCGCACGCGACCGATGCCGAATGGGCCGGCGGCAATGGTGGCACGATGAGCGTCATCTCCCGCCGGGCCGCGAGCCGGTTCCGCTTCGAGCCGTTCGCGTTCTGGAGTGGCCGGCTGGGAGTCGCGAGCGCCGACAACGCCGGGGATTCCTCGATCACCTCCATCCAGGCCGGGGCCACGGCGTCGGGCACGCTGGTGCCTGACAAGGCGACGTACCTGGTCGGGTTCAACTACCAGGAGCTCGAGGTGCCGACGGCGCGGCCCTGGGAGGCAGACAGCGGGCGCTTCGGCGGTGCGGTGGTTCCGCTCGCCGCGACCCTCGCCGCCGTCGCGCAGGATAGTTTCGGCCAGAACGTGAGCCGGTACACCGTCCCGACCCTCCGCAGCACGCGCGGCGGGGCCGGCGGCTTTCGTCTCGACTGGCGCCTGACCCAGAATCACACCCTGGTGGCCCGCGGCGACTTCGCCCGCTCTCGGGAGACCAGCCCCCAGCTCGGCGCCGACGTGCTCTCCGGCGCCGCGACCGGGCTGGTGTCGCGCGATTTCTCAGGCGCGCTCGCTGTGATCTCCACGCTCGGCGACTTTGCCAACGAGTTCCGGTTCGGGGTGCGCAACGCCGAGCGGGACTGGCGGTCGCCGCAGCCGCCGGCGACGTACCTCGTGGGGGAGGGCGCCGGCATCGGCGCCTCGCCGGGGCTCCCGGGGATGTTCAAGCGTACCAGCCTCGATTTCAATGAGTCGCTTCACTATGCCTTCGGCGCCGGCGGCCGGCACGGGGTCAAGGTGGGCGCCTTCTTCTCCTCCGGGCACTGGGAACAGGACTATCTCTACGGCCGGGACGGGGTCTTCTCCTTCGGAAACCTCGATGGCTTCGGCAACGGCGCCGGCGCCTTCTACCAGGTGGAGACGCCGAATGCGAGCGTTCGGATCCCGCTCAAGGAAGCCGCCCTGTTCGGCGAGGCCACCTTCCGGCTGACCCCCACGCTCTCGGTCCTCGGCGGGCTCCGCTGGGACCGGCAGATCCTGTTCAGCAAGAGGACCACGCGCCCCGTCCAGGTGGATCCGCTGTTCGCCAGCACCTTCGGCATTCCCAACGCGGGGCTGCCGGACGACAACAACAATCTCGGCCCACGCATCGGCGTCGTGTATGAAGGCGGCACCCCCCGATCCTGGAACGCCTCCCTCGGCGCCTCCCGGCAGTTCGGTCAGCTGAACCCGGCCCGCTTCGTCGAGGCCATCCTCAACGACGGCCCCACCACGGTGCGCCGCGGCGTCGGTACCTTCGGCGCCTGGCCGGCGCTGCCGGACACACTCGCGGCCCCCTCGACCGGCAAGCTCATCACGCTGTTCAGCCCGCTGGACAAGTACAAGAATCCGCGGACCACCAAGGCCGACCTCTCGCTCGGCCGCACCCTGGGATCGTTCACGACCCTGTATCTCACCGCAGGATATCACCACACCGACTTCCTGCTGCGCCGCACCGATCTGAATCTGCTGCCGGGGCCAACGGGGACCGCCGAGGGCGGGCGCCCGGTCTACGGGACCCTCAGCCAGTCGGGAGGAATGCTCGTCGCCACCCCCGGGTCCAATCGGCGCTTCACCGGATTCGACATGGTGTCGGCGCTCACCTCGACCGGATTCTCCGACAACTATCAGGTCTCGGTCGGGATCGCTCGCGAGGCCGGCGTCGGACTCTCGTACGCCGCCTCCTATGTCTGGTCCCGTACCCGCGACAACTGGCTGCAGAGCCAGACCGGCGATCCGGCCGATGAGCTCTCCCCCTTCCCGCAGGACAAGATCGGCAAGGAGTGGGTCGAGGGGCGCTCCGACTACGACATCCCGCACCGGGCCGTCCTCCTCGGGAGCTGGCGCTCTGCCGGTCGGGTGCCGTTCACGGTCGGGGCCCGGTACCGGTTCCGCTCGGGACTGCCGTTCACTCCTGGATTCCGCCCGGGGGTGGACGCCAACGCCGATGGCTCCGGCCGGAACGACCCCGCCTTTCTCGACGCAAGCGTACCAGGCCTCTCCCAGGTCATCGGCCAGCACGCCTGCCTCAAGAGCCAGGTGGGACAATTCGCCGGACGCAACAGCTGCCGTGAGGCTGCCAACCATGCGCTCGATCTCTCCGCCTCCGTCGGGCTGCCGGTGCGCTCGCTCGGTGGCCGGCTGGAGCTGATGGTCGACGTGCTGAATGTCGTCGCGACGGCGACCGGCGTCGTCGATCGCGCGGTGGTGCTGGTGGATCCCACTGCGACCGTTACGACCGATGGGTTGGGGAACATCACCCTGCCGCTGGTCGCCAATTCGCGGTTCGGCACACTGCTGAGCCGCCGCACCGAGCCCCGCACCGTGCGGTTCGGGCTCCGGGTCGCGTACTGAACGAGGTGGCCATGTTCCGCTCACTTCCCTGCTGCACTCGACGCCACGTGCGGCTCGGCCTGACCGCGCTGCTCGCGGCAGCCTGCAGCAATGCCGGCGACGGGCTGGGGATCACCCTGCCGACCACCCGGAATGTCGTGGCGCAGCTCTACTACGACCGGGACTTCAACAATGCGCCGCAGCCCGCCGCGGCCGACACGACCCTGCCGGGAATCACCGTCTACCTGCTCGTGACCGGGACGCACGATACCGTCGCGACCGGAACCACCGACGCCACCGGCACCGTCAACTTTCCCGGTGTGCCCCTCGGGCCATACACTATCGCCGTCGACTCGGTGCAGGCGCTCGGCGACTCCATGGTCAGCGTGCTGAACCCCGCGAGCGTCACCCTCATCGGCAGCGGTCCCGCACCCTTCATCCTCGCCCGGCTCGGTTTCCCGGTGGTCGGGGTGGGCGCCGCCCGGGCGAGTGCCGTGGGGCGGCAGGTGGTGGTGACGGGCACCACGCTCGCCGGACCGCAATCGTACAGCGATACCACCGGCTACCTCCGGGACACCACGGCGGCGATCCGGCTCACCGCGAGTGCGGTGGTCGTGGGCGGATTCGTGACCCCGGGCGATTCGATTCGCGTGCTCGGCCGCGTGGCGGCGCGCGCCGGTCAGCCGGTCCTCGACCATGCGCAGATTGTGCTCCTGCGGCCGAGTGTGGCGCAGCCCAGCGCCGATACCCTCGGGACCGCGGCGGCCGACGGGGCGGTGAGTGGAGCCAGGGATGCCGACCTGGTGTTCATCAATGGCGCACCGATCCTCGACACCACCACGACCGCCGGGTCGGCGTTTCTGGTGACGGTCGACGATGGCTCGGGGCCGCTGGATGTGGTCTTCGACTCGCTGCTGCAGGTGAATACGGCGCTGTTCATTCCGGGCGACTCGCTCAAGGCGACCGGCGTCCTGGTGCCGGTGGGCGGGGCCCGATGGCAGCTCCGGCCCCGGGTGCCGCAGGACGCCCTCGTCTTCTAGCCGGCGCGGCTGATTGCGGTCAGCCGGCAGCGGGTTACGTTGTCTCCGCGACCCAGGCAGGACCGGGCACCAGCGGGCCCGGCACATCGATGAGGAGCCGGCTGTGCCCGATCGCAACATCGCAGCCTCGCGGGATCAGGCTCGTCTGGCGAGTCATCGGCGTGATCGGCCTGACCTTCTTTCTGGTCGGCCTGATCGACGCGGCCAGCGCCTGGTTACCGCTCCAGCTCGGCGAGTCGGAATGGGAACTCGGCACGACCAGCCAGTTCTTCGACATCTTTCCGCTGCTCGGCCTGGGGATCGCGCTGCCTGCTCGCCGCGGCCGTAGCGCGCGGCCGGGGTCTGGCAGGCGCGGAGCCTCGCCAGCATTCTGCATTCTGGTGGCGGTGTTCATGTGGCTGGCACTTGCCCTGTATGCTCACCGTCCTTCCGCTGGCCTGACCAAGATCCCGACCCGGTGGCGCTGACACCGATCAAGAAGGCGGCGGCCAAGACCGCGGTGCAGTCGCTGATCTACCCGTTTGCCTTGCTCTGGCTGGCGGGGGCGGCGTGGCGGGCCAGTCTCAAACGGCGACCGCTGGCGTGATGCCCCTAAGTTGTTGTGGCGTCACGACAACAAGCCTCAGGCGCTTCGGGATGCTTGAGCTCGGCAAAATATTGTAAGTCTTTCAAATAAATAGAGATAGGTTGATTATTCATGGCGAATTTATCTGGCCCGGACTCTGCACAGTTCCGTGACAGGGCTCACAGGTATTTCGGGGAGGCTGGATGACCGCCTCACGGATCCTGCTCAAATCCGACGACAAAAACCGCTCCACGCTGGACCCAGCCCCTGATAGGGGGTGGTATCTACTCGGTGGGATCGGGCTGGTCTTCGCAGTGGTCTCGCTGTCGGATCTGGTGCTCGCCTGGTATCCGCTCCGGCTGGGGGATGGTGAGTGGGAGTTCGGGACCGTTACGACGGTGCTGAACGGGATGCCGCTCCTCACGATGGGTCTGGCGCTGGCCTTTGGAGCGGCGGTGGCTCGCGGCAAGATGGTGATGCTCCGGCTGTTCGCGCTGCTGTTCGGAGTACTGGCAGTGGTGCTGGTCGGGTGCCTGACACTGTACGCAAGAAACGTCCCGATAGCGCTGGCGGCGGTGACCGATCCGGAGATCCACCTGGGACTTCAAAAGGCGATCATCAAGACCGTTGCGGAGGGTGTGCTCTACCCGCTGGCGTTCGCCTGGATCGCGATTCTCGGATGGAAACACGCCGGAACGGCATAGCAGCATAGTTCACCAACTGACGAGGATTCGAGGAACTCATGAAGACTGCTCGGTGCATCGCCCTGCTTGGTGCTCTCGCAGCGGCCCTGCCGTCGGCGGCCTCCGCCAGCGGCTACCGGTCATACAAGGTGTGTGGTGGTGACTCGTTCGCGACCTGCGCGGCCGTGAGCATCAACGTCGTGGGGAGCGATGTCACGGTCCGCCTGTGGAATCTGTCGGGCAACGGCGCGGCGACCTACGGCCATGGTGCCAGCACGTATGCCGGTACGATCTTCAACGGCATCGGGTTCTACAACACCCAGGGCGTCAGCGCGGTGCTCGGCTCGCTGAAGGTCACTGGTCCACTCACCTCAGGCGGCAAAAACACCGGATGGAAGCTGGCCAATAACGCGAATGTCAATTTCGGCGTCGACTTCCGGACGCAACCTCTCCGGCAATCCGGCGACTGCAAGTGGCATTGCCAGCAATTGCGCCTCGCCCAGCCAGTTGCCAGCGAACACGAACCTGTACCTGAATCCCTGCACCAATCTGACCGGGAATTCGGCGGACTGGGTGACCTTCACCTTCAAGGTCTCCGGTAACTGGGATCCGAACAGCTCCGACATCGTCGCTCCGCGGCACCAACGGCCCCGGTGGGCAGGTCACCGAGTGCTGGACCGGTACTCATCCGGGGAACGGCCGGGCGGCCAACTGCACCACCGTCACCCCGGAGCCGGTCAGCATGACCCTCCTCGCGACGGGTCTGGCCGGGATCGGTGGCATGGGCTTCCGTCGCCGGAAGAAGCAGAACATCGCGTAACCTTCGCGCAGGTAGCAGGCAGGTTGGTGAACTGGCCCCGGGGTTCGTCACCCCGGGGCCGCTGTTTTGTCGGCCCAGGCGTTGCTCCCCCTCCAGTGTCCCCGTATAACTTGTGACCGTGTCCGACGTCTCGCTGCGCACCACCGTCCTTCCGAGGACTCCCCACGCCCCCCCGCTCTTCACGGTGGACGTCGAAGACTATTTCCAGGTCGCGGCATTCGAGAAGCTGGTCGATCGGGGCGCGTGGGATCGCTACCCCTCGCGCGTCGAGGCCAACACCGATCGCCTCCTCGGCCTCCTGGCCGAGCGGGGCCGGCGGGGCACCTTCTTCACGCTTGGGTGGGTGGCGGACAAGCACCCCGGCATCGTCCGCCGGATCGCCACCGCGGGCCACGAGGTGGCCTCACACGGCCACTGGCATCGCCGGGTCGGCACCCTCACCCCGCAGGAGTTCCGCGACGAGGTACGACCAGTCCAAGGCCCGCCTCGAAGACATTGCTGGCCAGGCCTGCCTGGGGTTCCGCGCGCCCAGCTTCTCCATAGTACCGGGGCTGGAGTGGGCCTTCGATGTCCTGCTGGAGGAGGGGTATCGCTACGACTCGAGCCTCTTTCCGATTCGCCGGCCCGACTACGGCTACCCCGAGGCGCCCGAGGAGCCGTTCATCATCCACCGCCCCGCTGGCGCCTTGCTCGAGCTTCCCCTCGCGACGACGCGGATCGCCGGCCTGCGTCTCCCCGCCGCCGGCGGAGGCTACCTGCGGCAGCTCCCGCTCGCGCTCTTCCGTCAGGCGTTCCGGACCTGGGGAGCGCGAGGCGTCTCCGCGATGTTCTACATCCACCCGTGGGAATTCGACGTCGATCAGCCCCGGCTGCCCTGCGGCCGGATCACGGCCTTCCGTCACTACCGGAACCTCGATCGGGTCTGGCCGGATCTGGACGCGCTGCTCCGCGAGTTCCCCTTCACTACCGTGGCGGAACGGTTTGCCGAGGTGCTCGGCGGCGGGCTCGCCGCCATTCCGGGCGGGGCCGCGTGAGCCTCAGCGTCCGCAGCTTCACCGGGGTAGCGGCGGAGTGGGATCAGTTCGTCCGGGCGCAGGAGGGCTGGACGCACTTCCATCAGTACGGCTGGCGTGCGGTCTTCGAGGGGGTATTCGGGCACGAATGCCTCTATCTCGAGGCCCGCGACGCGGCGGGCGCCCTCGCCGGCGTTCTGCCGCTGGTGCGGGTACGGAGCGTGGTCTTTGGGCACTACCTGGTTTCGGTTCCATTCCTCAACTACGGCGGGCCACTGGGATCCCCGGCGGCCGTCCAGGCGCTCGCCACCTGGGCGTCTGAGCGGGCACGCGAGGACGGAGTGAAGCTCCTCGAGCTCCGGAGCAGGCGGGAGCTGCCGCTCGACCTGCCGGTCTCGCACCGGAAGATCACTGTGGTCCTGGATCTCCCCGCCGAGGATCCGCAACTGCTGTTCAAGCAGTTCGACGCCAAGCTGCGCAGCCAGGTGCGCAAGCCACAGAAGGAAGGGGTGGAGGTGCGGTTCGGTCCCGATCAGGTCGGGCCGTTCTTCGAGGTTTTTGCCGCCCACATGCGGGACCTCGGCACCCCGACGCAGCCGCGGCGCCTCTTCGAGACCATCGCCGAGGTCTTTCCCGACAGCTGGTTCGGTTGCGCGTGGGTGGGCGGCAAGCCGGTGGCGGGTGGTGCGGGGTTCGTGTGGGGGAGTGAGTACGAAATGACCTGGGCCTCGTCCCTGTATGCGTATAACAGGATCGCGCCGAACATGGGCCTGTACTGGGCCTTCATGCAGCGAGCGATTGGTGCGGGGCTCTCGCTCTTCAATTTCGGCCGCTGCTCCGTGGGCGTCGGCACCCACCGGTTCAAGCGGCAATGGGGCTCGCGGGATGAGCCACTCTGGTGGTATCAGCTGGCGCCGGGCGGAGGAGAGGCCGGGACGCCCTCCCCTGACGATGGCGCCTTTGCCTGGGGTCCGCGGGTGTGGCGGAGGCTGCCGTTGCCGGTGGCGACGGCGCTCGGTCCACACATCGTGCGGTACATCCCCTGAGTAACCCCGCTCACATGGTCCCGCCGTCGGGAATGGGCGAGCCGGTTGCGCGCTGGTCCGAAGCGAAGCGGCCGGAATGCGGTGTGGCGGACTGGACTCTCCTGAGCAGCCAGCGATGACACTCCGCTGGCTCGCTCCGGTTCATTCCCCCCTGCCGCTCGCGGCCGTCGCTCGCGGCGTGGCGACATCGCTCAACGATGCGGCGTTGCGCCGCGCCCAGTCGGAACTCGATCGCTGGGTTCGGGAGAGCTATGCCCCGGCGTGGTTCGCCTGGATGGACAGCGGGACCAGCGCGCTCACCGCGGCGCTCCGACTCGCGACCGAAGGGCGGACCACGCGGCGGATCGCGCTGCCGGCGTATGGCTGCTACGACCTCGCGACCGCCTGCGATGGTGCCGGGGTCGAGGTGGTCCTGTACGATGTGGACCCCACGACGCTGGGCCCGGACTGGGAGTCGCTGGAACGGGCCTTTGCGAGCGGCGCGGTGGCGGTGGTGGTCGCCCACCTGTATGGGGTGCCGGTCGACCTCGACGCGGTGGCGACGTTGGCCGAGCGTCACGGGGCGTTGGTGATCGAAGATGCGGCGCAGGGGATCGGGGGCTCCTACCATGGCTTGCCCCTCGGTGCTCGAGGCAACTTCGGGGTGCTGAGTTTCGGGCGGGGCAAGGGGCTCACGGGTGGGGGAGGTGGCCTGCTGCTGGCCCGGGGCGATCATCCTGGGATCGCTGCACTGGGCGAGCTCCCCTCGGCCGGACGCGGCTTCGGCGCGATCTGCAGGGGCACCGCGCAGGCGCTCCTGAGCAGGCCATCGATTTATCGCCTACCCGCCTCACTGCCGCTTGGACTCGGCGAGACGCGGTACCGATCCCCCCAGCCGCCCCGACGGATCCTCCGGGGATCGGTCGGCATCCTCGCAGGGAACATCTCCGGAGTCGCCGCGGAGGCGGTGCGGCGGCGGGCCACCGGGGCGCGTTGGTCGGCGGCGCTGACCGAGATGTGGCGCACGGGGCTGGTGCGGAGCCCAAACAACGCGACTCCCGGATGCCTCCGACTTCCGCTTGTCGCTCCAGGGGCCGGCCCGGCGGAATTCGCCCGGACCGGGCTCAGGGCCCACGGAGTGAGCGGCGGCTATCCACTTTCGCTCAGGGATCTGCCGGGGTTCGGCGCGCGGGTCGTCGTGAGCGGAGAGATCGAGCCAGCGGGGGCGCGGCTGCTGGCGGAGCGGCTCATTACCCTGCCGACGCATCGATTCGTGCGCGCCACGGACATCGATGCCGTCGTCGAGGCGCTGGCCTGTGTGCCCTGACGGCCGGGCGGCGCTGTCGCGCCTTGCAGCGCTGAAGTCCTCCAGAGAGTTTTCAGGGTGTGGTATCAGGCGTTGGGTGCCCTTTGGCCGAGCGACACAGATCCCGCTGGGGAGACTCGCATGATTGAACGGTTCCGGGTTCGGGGGCATCGGGCGACGGCGGCGGTGTGGCTCGCGACGGGGGCGATTCTCTCCGCGGGCGGGTGCCGTTCAGAGCTGAAGACGGGGATCGGCCCCCCGCCGGGACCGGTCTCCCAGCTCTCGATCGGGACGAGCACGGTCCACTTCGAGTATGCTCCCGGGACCGCCTTTCCCGCGCCGGTGCCCGTCGTGATCACCGGTACTCCCAGTCTGGTCGACGGGCTCGTGCTGGGGACGGTGCTCTACTCACCCATCTGCTCGGGGTGGTTGAGCGCGGACTTCGGGCCCGGAGGCGGTTCGACCCCCACCACCGTCGTACTGACGGCCACGCCCCCGGCGGACCTCGCGCCCGGCAGCTACGTCGCCAGTGTGCCGATCGGCTCCAGCGTCACCGGTGTGATAACCCAATTCCTGGTCGCGACGCTCATTGTGGACCCGGCGCCGTTCATCGGGCTCTCGCCCGGCAGCGTCACCATCGGCGTCACCCAGGGGGGTGGTAATCCCGCACCGCAATTCGTCGAGATCGACAATGCCGGCAGCGGCAACCTCACCGGGCTGAGCGCAGGCAACGTGGTGTATGGGCAGGGTGCCACGGGCTGGCTCTCGGCATCACTGAATCAGGCCACGGCGCCGGCCACCCTGACGCTGCAGGCCACGACGGGGACGATTCCGTCGGGCACCTACACCGCGCAGATCCCCATCGCCTCGACGGTTCCCGGGGTGGCTCCGGTGACGATCTACGTCACCCTCGGCGTCAGTGCGGTGACGACGCCACCGACGATCGCTGTCTCGCCGACGACCGTACAGGTGACCGCGATCGCCGCGGGGGCCAACCCCGGGGCGCAACCGGTGGCTGTGTCCAACGGCGGAGGGGGATCGCTCACCGGGCTGGCCGTCGGCGCGATCTCCTATGGTACCGGCGCCAACGCCTGGCTCAACGCCTCGATCAATCAGGCGGCTGCCCCGGCGACCATCAGCGTGCAGGCCCAGACGGCGGGGCTGGTGGCGGGCACCTACACCGCCAACGTGCAGGTGACCTCCTCGCTGGCCGGGGTGTCCCCGGCGGCGTTCACCGTCAGCTTCACGGTGGCCTCTGCGCCGCAGCCGCCGGTGATCAACCTGGCGCCCGCGGCTGCAGGCTTCAACGCCACTGCCGGCGGCGCGAACCCCGTCCCGATCTCCGTCGCGGTGACCAACGGTGGCGGCGGCTCGCTGGGCCTGCTCTCCCTGGGCACGACCACCTACGGTCCCGGGGCGACGGGGTGGCTGAACGCCACGCTCGGCAATACCACGGCCCCGGCGACCATCACCCTGACGGCCACGCTCGGCAGCCTTGCGGGGGGGACCTACACGGCGACGGTGCCGGTGAGTTCCGGGGTCAGCGGGGTCGCGGCCAAGGCGATCACCGTCTCCTTCATCGTGGTCGGGGCCCCGACGCCGCCGGCTATCGGGCTCGCGCCGACGTCGGTCGCCTTTGCCGGTCAGGCGGGCGGCGCCAATCCGGCGGCCCGCACCGTCGCGGTCACCAACGCCGGGTCGGTCTCGCTCACCGGACTCGCGACCGGCACGATCGCCTATGGATCCGGCCAGCCCGCGGGGTGGCTGTCGGCTTCCATCAGTCCGACGACCGCGCCGGCCACGATCACGCTGCAGGCTGCGGTCGGGGCGCTCGCGCCCGGGAGTTACACCGCCACGGTCCCGGTGACCTCGGCGGTGGCGAGCAACAGTCCGAAGAACATCCAGGTCACCTTCGCGGTCACCGGGGCGCCGGCGCTGGTGCTGACGCCGTCGTCGATGATCTTCACGGGGACCACGGGGCAGCCGAACCCCTCACCGGGGGTGGTGAACATCACCAACAACGGGGCGGGGGTGCTGACCGGACTCGCCGCCGGGGGGATCACCTACGGGTTCGGCCAGCCGACCGGCTGGCTCGCCACCTCGCTCAGCGGCACCTCGACTCCGAGTTCGCTTGTATTGAGTCCGTCGACCGGCACCCTCCCGGCGGGCACCTACACGGCGTCGGTGCCGCTCACCACGACCACCTCGGGCGTGGCGAGCAAGAGCGTGAGTGTGAGCTTCCAGATCGCGGCGCCTGGTGGTGGCATGGTGATCCTGGGAGGCGACGCGCAGACCGGGCTGGTCGACTCGATCTTGCCGATCAAGCTCACGGCGCAGGTGCTCGATGCCGCCAGCAACCCGCGGTCAGGGGTGCTGGTGATCTGGCAGGTGAACAACGGCGGGCAGCTGCTCAACGTCGTCAGTACCTCCGATGCCCTCGGCATCGTCTCCGCGACCTGGAAGCTCGGGCCCCTGGCGGGCACCCACACGACGACCGTCTCGAGCGCGGGGCTCCCCACGCTGACGTTTCAGGCGGATGTGCAATTGCCGAGGAATCCGAGGAGCCATCCTAACGAACCGCTGGGATACGTCGCCTTTGCTGAACACAACTTCAGCTCGCTCCCCACGACGTCATCCACGCTCGGAGCATTGCTGGGGAAGTGGGGCAGCAGGCCGGGTGGCAACCTGACAATTGTCACGCCGGATCTCACTGCGCCGGAGAGCCCGCCGAACACCTTGCAGTCGAAGTTCCCGAATGGTTTCCCGAGCGGCAGTGCGCCCGTCAGCATGTCCGGGTGGGATGCTGCCGGCCAGTCCGCCGGCCAGAAGTCCAAGATCTATCTCAGCTACTGGATCAAGATTGCGGGCCCGGACTACGAAAACCAGGCGGTGCTGACGAAGATGGGGTTCGTTGGATACGGGCAACCCATCAATCTGGCGTCCAACCAGGGCTTTTTTGTCCTGCTCGGCACCGGGACTCAAGCAATTCAGTCCGCATTCAACCTGCAGTTTCGCCAGCAGAATCTTCTCGCGCGCAACTTGGCGCAGAATGTCGATTCGCGCGCGCTGATGACCTGTGGTGTCTGGCATCAGTGGGAATCGGTGCTCGAATTGAACACACTGGGCCAATCAGACGGGAAGTTCAGGATGTGGATCGATGGCATCAAGATCCTCGATTATTCGGACGTTGTCTACATCACGGCGGGGAATACGCTCAAGTTCAACAACTTCGTCTGGAATCCCACTTGGGGCGGGAGAGGTGGAACTCGCACTCGAGACGACTACATTCTCATGGATCACGTCTACATCTCGGGGGTGCCGTGAGCAGCCGGAGTTTTCTTACGACCTGCCAGTACGCCGTTCTTGCGTTAATATCGCTTTCTCCACGTGGAGCGCTCTTGAATCTGCGCGCGCAAGATCGCCCGAGTTCCTGGCCTCCACTCCTACGACCAGACTCCCTGACAAGCCACACGCGTGCCAAGGCTCCCGACAGCGTCTCGCCGGTCAAAGCCGACACTACCCAGGCTTTTCGGGAAGGCGGCACCCTCTCCATGGCGCTCTCCTTCGCCTCTGGCTGCACGCAACCGACCCCGACAAACGGGGAGAAGTTGCCACCAGACCTGAAAATCCCTCCCGGGTTCACTGTGCTTGCGAGCCGATCGTTCAATGCGGCGCAGGAGGGCAATTGGGAAACCCGTCAGGGCCGCCTCTTCCGGATTGTCGAGGATCCCTCAGCCGCCATTTCGGGACCATGCGTAGCTGAGGCGCTGTATCCCCGAGGCTTCCCCTCTGGGAGCGGACCGATCAATACCTTTCTGAACTTGCGGGACGACTACTCCCGAATCTACGTCGCGTTTTGGATCAAGTTTTCTCTCGGCTGGATTGGTCAGGAAGCGGGAGTCAACAAGATCCTCTTCCTATGGACCCATGAGGACCCTGCTGTCTTTCTTACCGCGCAGGGGGCCGACAAGGGCCCACTCGCGCTAGAGGTGCGACTGCAGGATGTCCCAGGGGGAGCCCGCAATCTGCTTCCCTCACCACGCATGAGCGGGTTGATCCCACGTGGGCGCTGGGTCCGCTGCGAGATCCTGCTGGTGCTGAATCGGGGCACGAAGCCTGGCAGCGCGACGTGGTGGGTGAACGGCCAGCGGGCAGGGAACTACGAAGATGTCCACTACGGTGGTCCGATGCAGCCGGCCAATTGGCAACGGGTTTCCTGGAATCCAACATACGGTGGCCGGGGACGTCCCGTCCCTGCTCCGCAGTACATGATGTTTGATCATATCATAGTTGCTGTCGCGAAATGACCGGTCCCGAGCAGAGGCACAATCACCGCATCCGAAAGCACTACTCCAGAAAGCCGATCCCCCAGTGAGGCAGTGGACTCCGATGAGTTGCGCGGCAAGGGCTCTGAATCCGTCAGCCAAGCAGTGCCTTGGGGCGCACCGCTGACATCTGCCTCTCGCTCTTCAGTCGGTCAAGCCCGACAGCATTCACGCCAGCACAAACGGACTGTTATGGCTCGGCCAACAATCCTATTCCTTTCGCAATGCTTGCCGTACCCACCCCATAGCGGTGTCACCAACAGAACCTTTCACGTACTTCAGGAATTGGCGCGGAGATACGAGGTTCATCTGGTGGCCTTCTCGCGCCGGAATCACCAGCCCGATGACGCAAGATTGTCTGCCGATGCCGCGGCTCTAGCAGACGGGGCGCGCATCACAATCGACCTCGTCACGCGCGTGCGGAGCGAACGCTCCCGTGTTTCGCGACTTGTCGTTCACGGATCCAGCGTGCTCTTCAATCGTGCCTATACCTATTTCGAGTATTGGAATGCTGGCGTCGCACAGTTCATCCGCGGCCGCCTTAGCGCATTGTCGCCGGCCCTAGTGCACATCGACAGCCTCGACCTGTTCGCATATCTCCCGCTGTTCCAAGGCTACCCGGTAGCGTGCACGCATCACAGCATCGAATCTGATCTCTTGCGACTCCGGGCGGGGTTGATTCGCCCCCGCTGGCTCGGCGGCTACCTCGGCCATCAGGCGATGCTGGTCGAGGTGGAAGAGCGCAGGCTGTGCGCTCGCCTTGCCCTGAACGTGATGATGTCTGAAGTCGATGCGACGCGCCTTGCCCGCCTATCTCCGGGGGCGAGGACCATAGTTGCTCCGAATGGCGCCGACCCTGACACTTACCGGCCAATGCCCTCGGTGGAACCTGTCGCCGGTCGGGTCCTATTTCTGGGTCCGACCTACATGTTTCCCAACCATGACGCGGTGACCTGGTTCTTGAGCGACATTTGGGAGCGGATCCTACACGTTCGTCAAGATGCTTCCTTCAGAACAATCGGCAAAGTCGCGCCAGCTGATAAACTCCGGTTTGAGTCCTACCCCGAAGTCCGGTGCCTCGGCTTCGTCCCCGACCTCCGGCTGGCTCTGGCGGAAGGGTCGTGCTCGGTCGTTCCGATTCGTATCGGTGGAGGTACCCGGCTCAAGATTTTGGACGCTTGGGCGATGGGTCAAGCCGTGGTCTCTACCAGTGTCGGGTGTGAGGGCTTGCGGACGATTGATGGCGAGAACATCCTGATTCGGGATGAACCGGAGGGGTTCGCAAAGGCCGTACTCGCGGTGCTCGGCGACGTGGATCTCAGGAAGCGACTTGGAGCGGCCGCGCGGCTGACAGTCGAGCGCCACTATAGCTGGACCCTCATCGGCGAAGGACTTGCAAACGCCTACGGTAGTGTGATCCAGGAGGCCTCTAGCGCCGCTGTGCGCCACCGGTAGTCAATGTGGGAGACCGGTCCGAGACGCCCGACGGGGCTCGATGGGTGGGGGAGGCGCTATTTGGAGGTGCGGCATTGAAGAGTGGTTGTCTGAGAGGTGCTATCACCCGTGAGCGAAGCGTATCGGCGCCCTCCTGGCAACGAGGTGGTGCCTTCGGCCCGGGAATTGCGCGTTTCGTGTGCCGCCCCCTGTGAGGATTTTCATGACCAGCGTCCCAGCGCCTCGACCCAACCTTGCCTCCCGAGTAATGTCGGCGGGTGGGCGGTTCGCGCCTACATCAGATGGGTTTCGAAACACGATCTCTGTCCTCATGCTCGTCACAATCAGCCGGATTCACCAACATTTCCACTGGCTGAGGCCATTCCGGCCTGCGCTATTGCTGACCGCCCTGGCGGCACTCTACGCGCTGATGAACCCACGCCATCTCTCCACCGACCTCGCCCGCAAGACCTTCGCGGCCAAGATGTTTACCGCAATGGGGGTCATGGCGTGTTTGTCGGTGCCGTTCGGGCTCTCAATTGGCGCAGCTGGGGTATTCATCCTCAACGAGTACTCGAAGGTGCTTGTCTTCGCCTATTTGACCCTGCTCGCCATCCGGTCGGCCGCCGATTTGTACAAGCTAGTCTGGGCCATGACCATGGCCGGCGGCGCGCTTGCGTGGCTTTCTCTCTTCGTGTTCAGGATTTCCAAAGCGACGGGGGACGGCATCGCACGAATCCAGAACGGGTACAGCTACGACTCCAATGACTTGGGGCTGGTCGCCGTGCTCTGCATGGTGCTCGCGATCTTGACTTGGCAAGTATCAGGGACCAAGGGGAAGATGGCGTCACTGATTGTCATCACGGGTTTGGGCGCTGCAATCGCCCGGACAGGCTCTCGCGGTGCGTTCCTGACTCTGATGGTGGTCGGCGTCGCCTTTTTGTTCCTGGTCGAGGGAGTCTCGGCAGCCAAGAAGGGCGCCTTCGTGGCCCTGACATTTGTTGCGCTGCTGATCGCCGCTCCGGAGGGGTACTGGGCACAGATGAATACCATCACGGCTCCCACAGAGGATTACAACTGGAGTTCCACAAATGGTCGGAGAGAGGTCTTCTTGCGCGGCCTCGGCTACTTCATGACTAATCCGGTAACCGGCATTGGGGTTGACAATTTCGGACGAGCGGAAGGCGAGCTGAGTGCTCGAGCAGAGGCGCGAGAGTTCGACCCGAGTATGGCCGGGGTCAAGTGGTCGGCGCCGCACAATTCATTCCTCGAGGCCATGGTGGAGATGGGCCTTCCGGGATTGGTCATCTTCTCTTCGATGATCTTCGGATCCATCTATCGCTGTGTGAAGCTGCGAAGGAAGATGATCGACTGGGACAAGGGCGACGACGAACAGCGCTTCATGTATTTCACCTCACTCTACCTTCCGGTGGCTTTCCTCGGGTTCGTGGTCGGCGGGTCGCTCGTTTCATTCGCTTATCTGGACCCGATCTATGTGCTTACCGCCTTTGCTGGTGGGCTTGAGATCTCCTTCCAGACAAGGCAGCGAAGGATCGGAGCACAGCGGGATACAGCGCATGTCAGCGCCCCGCCGACGGAACGGCGATACCGCGGAGGATTGCCTCCCATGGGCGCGACGTCATCCGTTCAGTGATGGGCGTTTGAACGCGGCGTCAGTCACCGATCGCTCGCCTGCCGAGTAGTGTCCGGTATCGATGGCGCCGGTACCGAGGCGCGCAGAGTGACAGCATCGGCCGATCGTCGCCCACGGGCCTACTCTGGGGATTGGAACGAGGCGGCGAGTGGAGTCTGGGCGGGGTCCCCGCTACTTGGCGCTTGGGTGGCCATCCGCTGCCGGCGACACCCGCTCGAGCTTGGAGGAGAGCGCACGACTGGACACGGAATCGCAAGATTCGACCGCAAAGATGCGCGCCAGATTTATCGCCGGCCTGCTTGGGTGAAGCGCCTTTTGAACTAGACTCGCGAGCCATGAGAGCGGGTAAAGCAGGATCCAAGGCAGCCATACTACACTCAGATCTGGGTTCGTGGCGCGCAGGCGCACAATCAGCTCGCGCTTCTCGAGGAGGTTCGGATCCAAGAGATTGATCGCGGCCGGAGCGTCGTCGAAGTGGTCGACCATCCAACTGATCGCCCTCGCACAGAACTCCAGGCCGACGACACCGAGGCGCTCGCTCGGGGACCCGACAGCTACGAACAGGCCGCCAACACGTTTGCCCAGGCGCCCAGGCGGATCGAAGTCACGGTAGTCGACTATCGCGCCAGGCCGCGCGATCTTGACGTCGATCGCCAGCTCAGCGCCCAGCCGTAGCGCAAGCCGTTCCGATTCGAGCTTCCCCCACACATAGGGTCCCGACTCCCTGCTCATGGGCTCGAGTGGCGAGTCATCGCGCACTGCCTCCCCCCCCCCCCGGCTTCGCGAGGACGGCAAGACTGCTGACGTGGACTACTCGCTTGATGCCTGCGGCTGCTGCAGCTCGGAGAACATGCTCAGTCGCATCAATCGAATTTCTCTGATGCTGATCCCATCCCCCAGCAGTCGCGGCGGCGGCGTGGACGACGGCGACCGCGCCCTTGAACAGCAAAGGGTCCAGCGAACCGCCGAGATCGACCGCGCAATAGTCGACTCCCCGGACCTGGTCCCATGCCGCTGGTTCGCGGAGCGAGAGGACGGTGACTTGGTGGCCATTGTTCACCAATTGTGCAGCGACCGCCTTCCCCAGGAAGCCGGTTCCCCCCGTGAGGACAATCCGGGTTCCGGTCGGGGCTACCCGGGGCCGTTCTCGCAGCTGCTTCTGGAATCGCTCCAGCGCCTCCGCTATGCGCTCACAAATCTGCACCGTCTCGAGAATGTTCGTCTGCGATACCGGCTCTGGGCAGCCGGTTCTGATCGAGTTGTAGTACGCACCAAACAACTCCACCAGCCCGGGATAGCTGGTCTGTCGCCGAAGGAAACGCCGTCCCATCGCAGCCGTCGTGCCTGTTGCAAGCTGCCACGCGAGCCGATAGGGAGCCAGGAGCTTGTCGATCCCTGTCGTACCGGTACCGATAGCGCGCTGAAACGTGCCCCGTACGAAATCCGCGTGTAGTGTGCCATTGGTCCCTACCAGACGCAGGACGGATTCGACAGGTCGACCTTCGAGCGTTACGGTCAAGGCGGCCGTTAGGCTCCCGCGACGGACCAGCGCGTGCACCGTGCCCGCAGGGCCCACTTCGAGGGAGACGAGCTCCGACGCCGAGCCCTCGACTCCTTCCAACGCATGGAGGAGCAGATAGACAGGGTGGGGCAGGATGTCGAGGAGCTGTAGATCGGCCCGCAAGGGCGCGCGTCCATCCGGCGTTCTTCGCACCGTCCGAAACGAGAAGTAGCTCTCGATGTGGACGAGTCCGCCAATCGTGGGCAGGTAGCGGCGCGCGAGCACCGCCGGCAGTTCATAGAGAAGTTGATGTCCGGCACAGACCTTCAGGTTACGCGCCCGGGCTAAAGCAAGCAGGTCTCCGGCCTCGCGCGTGGTCGCGACGAACGGCTTTTCCATCAGGAGGTGGCAGCCCGCTTCCAGCGCAGCGCGCGCTCCCGACTCGTGATGCGCTGGGGGCGAGACCACATGCACGACGTCCGGGCGATCTGGTGCCGCGAGGCAATCCGCAATGTTACTGTAGGCGGTCGCGTCTGGCGCAACTAACCGAATTGCGGCGAGCGCTTCCGGTGACGGGTCCACCACCGCGGTGACGCACGCTCCTGGACTGAGCCTCGCGATGGCGCGAGCGTGGTGTTGGGCCATGCGGCCCGCGCCAACGATTGCCACCCGCAGCGGTTTCGCCGGAGGGGCGGACTGGGTCAATTCACTCATCGAGGGTCAGGTGCGAAGGTAGAACCAAATGTTTTAAGCAATTGTCGGGCCAAGATGGAGGTTCAAGGTTTATTGGTTCGGAGACTTTCTCTTTGCGCTCGCCGCACGGACCCGGGATTATACCAGTGCCCCGGGTGAGCTTCTCTACGGTGGCCGAGGGCTTCGCGCTTTCCATAGTGGGAGGGGGGGTAAGGGCCAGCAAGTTGTCGTACTGGGCCCGCAGAGGTGGCGGGATCCTCCTGCCAGTGCTCGCCGGCTCGGGCGGCAGCAATTGGCGTCATTGCGATGGCCTCGGTCGCGGATTCAACAATCCGAACTCAATGGTGGCAAATTCGGATGCTATGGGGCAGGGGTGAGGCATGACCGACGCTGTGTCAGTGATCACTGAGTGACGACCATCGAGTCTGCGATGGCGGATCGGCTTCCTCGATTGCGAGAGATTGAGTGCAACTCATTCGACGAGCGGTGAAGAGAAGTCTTGAGGGGGCACTCGTGGCCAGCGGCGTGACGGCGGCTGTTCGCCTAGTCCGGCATGACTACGGTCTAATTCTCGCCTACCACAATGTGATGCCACCTTCTGCTCTTCCTAGTGGCGATCGATCCTTGCACATCCCACTCGATATTTTCAGGTCGCACCTGAGGTTGCTTCGTCGGGTTTGTCAAGTAGTGCCGCTAGGCGAACTCCTAGTGGGGGAGGTTGCTCACGAGGGCAGACTGCGGGTGGCAATAACGTTTGACGATGCCTACCAAGGCGCGGTCACCTACGGAATCGCCGCGGTCACGGAAGCTGGCTTGGCAGCCACGGTATTCGTGAGCCCGAGTTTTCTGGACGGCCGGGGCTTCTGGTGGGATGCTTTGGTGGGCGATGACGGCCAACTGCGGGAGGAAGATCGCGCAGACGCCCTGTGCAAAGGTCGCGGGTTGGATGTAGAGGTGCGAGCGAGAGCCCAGGATCAGGGGAAGGTACTCGTGGTGCCAGATGTGCACGCACGTGGGGCCACGGAGGTTTCGCTCGGGGAGGTCGCGCGCCTACCGGGCATCACACTCGGTGCGCACACCTGGAGTCACCCCAACCTGACCCGACTGACCCAAGCCGAACTGATGCCGGAAATGAAACGGCCACTGGCGTGGCTCCGAGATCGCTATGCGAGTACGCGACCGTGGCTCAGTTACCCCTACGGACTCTCCTCGCCAACTATCGAGTCCGCGGCCGCAATGGCCGGGTACACTGCTGGCCTCTGCGTGACTGGCGGCCACATGAAGGTCGCACCGGGCAATCTGTTTGCATTGCCGCGGCTCAATGTTCCTGCTGGACTTTCCGCGAAGGGGCTCGAACTGCGTCTCTCCGGCTTCTTCGGCGAATGAGATACCGAATTCTCGTGACCGACGGCGAGCAGCGTGCCGCTCTGGCCGTTGTGCGAAGTCTCGGCGCCGTGGGCCACGATGTACTGGTCGCTTCGTCCCGGCCGCACTCGCTGGCGGGTGGATCGCGGTTTGCCACTGCCGAGTTTCTGGTACCGGACCCGCTGTCGCAGGTCACCGGCTTCATCGATGCGCTGGCCGGAATTCGGGGGCACGAATGCGTGGATGCGATCTTCCCCGTGGCAGAACCGTCCGTGCTTGCGATTCTTGACGCCGGCTCCCGGCTCGGCGCAGCGCGCGTGCCCTTCGCGGATGCGGAACATTTTCGCCGGATTTCGAACAAGGCCCTGCTAATCAACACTGCACGCGAGGTCGGCATCGCCGTCCCGGCGCAGGTTGAGGTGCCCACTCCGCACGACTTCGTGTTGCTGGATTCCGGTGAATTGCGCTACCCGATCGTGGTGAAACCGGCCCGCTCCATCGCCGGAGGGGAATCGGCACGCAGCAAGTTCAGCGTGTCGCACGCGGCCTCCCCGTCGGAACTGGCCGAGCGGGTGGGGCGATATCCCGCAAGCGCGTACCCCCTGCTCCTGCAGCAGCGGGTCATCGGCCTGGGGGTGGGGATCTTCCTGCTCGTCTGGAACGGGGAGCTTCGCGCGGTTTTCGCCCATCGCCGGCTGCGGGAGAAGCCGCCATCCGGCGGGGTGAGTGTCTACCGGGAAAGCATCCCGGCCGAGGCGGGGCTGGTGGTGCGTTCCCGGGCCCTGCTCGACCGCTTCGACTGGCAGGGCGTGGCGATGATCGAGTACAAGGTCGACGCCGAGTCAGGCACGCCCTACCTCATGGAGATCAACGGCCGCTTCTGGGGCTCGCTGCAGCTCGCCATCGATGCCGGCGTCGACTTTCCGGTGCTGCTGCTCGATGCATTGTTCGGCGAGCCAGCGGCGCCACTCCCCGCCTATCGCAACGGGGTGCGAAGCCGCTGGTGGTGGGGCGACGTCGACCACCTCCTGGCGCGGCTCCGTCGGAGTGATGCGGCGCTCGCGCTGCCACCGGGCTCGCCGAGTCGCGGGCGGGCGATGGTCGACTTCCTGACGCTGTGGCGGCCGGGCGACTGCAACGAGGTCCTGCGGCTGTCCGACCCGCGGCCCTTCTTCCGGGAGACCTGTGCGTGGTTCAGGAATCGTTAGGGGTGGCGGGGCCTGTGGGGATCGTCCACGTGCACAGCAGCTTCTCGCACGACGGGCGCGACACCCTCGAGGCGCTGCGCGATGTATCGCGCGCGCGCGGGATCGGGTTTGTCGGTCTCACCGACCACGCCGAGGACTTCGATGCGGCGCTGTTCGGTCGCTATCTCGGTCAATGCGCGGCGCTGTCGACACCACAGCTCCTGCTCATCCCGGGGCTCGAATTCCGGTTTGTGGGGTATCCCGGCCTGCATCTCCTGGCGTTCGGGCTCACCCGGTGGATCGCCCCGGCGACCCCGGAGGAGTTCGTGGCGCTGACGCGCGACGGGTGCGGCCTCACCATGGTGGCGCATCCGGTCCTGCCGGACTACCGCGTCCCCTGGGAGGTGCGCGGAGCGATCGACGCCCTCGAAGTCTGGAACGCGGCCTACAACACCCGCTACCTTCCCGACCCCAGGGCGATCCGGCTGCTGGCCGAGATGCGTCAGTCCCGGCCCGAGATTGTGGGCATCGCCGGACTCGATCAGCACGACAGCCGAAACGACCGGGAGACTCGGGTCCTGCTGGATCGCGCGAGCGATGATCCGCTCGCCGAGTTGCGGGCGGGCCGGTTTCTGAACGCTGGCCGGACGATGCGCTTCTCCCCGCACCCTGACTGGGGCCCGGGCCGCCTCGCCCTGCTGTCCACGATGCGGTTGGGACTGGATCTGGTGGAGCGGACGCAGGAGCGCGTGGTGCGCGCCATTCGTCGGGCGCGGCGGTGACGAAGCCGATGAAGCGCCGGGTGCTCCACGTGATCCAGAATCTCAACTACGGCGGGATGGAGCGGCTCTTCGCCGATATCGTCCGTCTGCTGGACCGCGACCGCTTCGAATCGCATGTGCTCGTGCTGGGCTATCTCGGGCGGTTCGGAGAAGGTCTCGGGGCGTTCGCGACGATCCACCAGGCGACGCCGATGCGGCGGGGCTCGATGATCCGGCCGATGGCGCTCGCGGATCAGATCCGCGCCATCGCCCCCGATATCGTCCACACCCACGCCGGTGTCTGGTACAAGGTCACTGCCGCGGCCAGGATGGCCGGCGTGCCGTGGATCGTGCACACCGAGCATGGGAGGGAATACCCCGATCCGTTGGTGGCCCGCGCCATCGGGTGGGTCGCGTCGCGACGCACCGATGTGGTGGCCGCCGTGTCCGATGTGCTTGCCGCCCACCTTGCGGCCCGGGTGGTGGCGCGCGGCACGCGGCTGGAGGTGGTGCGGAACGGGGTCGACACCGATCTCTACGCCCCGCTGCCGGACAACGGCGTGGTTCGGGCCGCGCTCGGCATTACGCCCGACACGCCGGTGCTCGGCAGCATCGGTCGTCTGGAGCCGATCAAGGGTTACGATGTCATGATCCGCGCGTTTGTGCGGCTCTGCGATGCACGGGATCTTCAGCCCGCTCCGGTACTGGTCCTCGCGGGTGATGGCTCCGAGCGCGGCGCGCTGGAAGCCCTCGCGCGCGAACTGGGCGTGGCGGACCGGGTACATTTTCTGGGCTGGCGCGACGATGTGCGTGGCTTGCAGCGGGCCTTCACCCTGTTCACCATGGCATCGCGCAGCGAGGGGACGTCGGTCAGTCTGCTGGAGGCGATGAGCGCCGGGCTCTGTCCCGTCGTGACGGCGGTCGGGGGGAATCCAACGGTGCTTGGCCCTGCGCTGGTCCATCGGCTGGCCCCGACCGAGGATCCGCGCGCGCTCGCGGCGGCATGGCGCGCGGTACTCGTGGATCGCGCCGGCCTGGCGCGGGATGGAGCGACCGCGCGCGCCCGGGTCGAAGCGGCCTTCGGACTCCGCGCCATGGTCGAGCGCTATGCGGCGCTGTACGCGGGCTGACCTGTCCGATCCTGGACTAGTCGTTGTAGAAAAGGGCGTTGACCGGGGCGATCAGATGCTGGACCGATTCGATCTCCCGGCCGTGAATCTCCTTCCACTTGTCCTTGCGTGGCGCCGAGCCACCCGTCGTGTACATCCGATTGGAAAGCTGGCGGAGCTCACCGTCGAGGTAGTGGGAGGAGGGTAGCTCGCAGAACTGCAGAACGCGGGCATATCCGCTCGCGGGGTCCGCAGTAAGGTCCTCGTGACGCGCCAGCAGAAAGTCGCCAGGCCGGTAGCGATTGAGATCCTCCCATGCGTAGCGCAGCGCCTGGGTCCATTGATAGGCGCAGATCTCCGCCAGCGGACGATCGACATACGCCCGCCAACCGGGCGGAACAAGGTAGTGCCACCGTGTGAACTGAAAGGGACCAGCCCCGGTCCTCGACCAGTTCTTCCACCCCTCCATGAGCGAACTGACCACCGGCTCCCCTCTGCGCACCAGAAGGATGAACCGCGCGTCCGGAAAGAGTCGGACGAGCATGGGGATTCGGAGGCTATTCGCTGGAGTCTTTTCCACCAGTCGAATCGGGGCGCGTTTGTAGAGCGGATTCAGCGGACGCTGGAGCACCCGGCGGGGGACGTGCCGGAGCAGTGGCAGGTCCTTGAAGAACTCCTTGTTGTGGGCGCGCGCGTACAAGTCCCGATGAATCGTGGCGGTGGCCTCCTCTCCGGGCGCTCCCACCAGCCGATCTCCCTCCTCCTCGTCGATCGGATAGTGGCGGTAGAACTCGTCCTGACTCTCGATATACAGGCTCCACGCCTTCGGATGGCGGGAGAGCGTGTTGAAGAGCAGTGTCGTCCCGGATCGATTGCAGCCGACGACAATGATCGGGCGATCCAGCAGGCGGACCTGGCTCTCTGTCACGTTCCTGCGCCTCGTCTGCCCGTGGCGTCCAGCAATTGGGCCGGAGCGTGCGTTTCGGCAAGCTGACGGATGGCCCGAAAATACTTGTCGGCCTGGCCCCTTCGGCTCAGGCCGTTGCCCACTGCGGCCGGCAGCGGCCGACCTGAGCTGCGATACGCCTTGTAGTGCCGCCGCAAGACAGCCGTCAGCTCATCGACGGCGTGGGGCGCAACGACTGCGGCAGATGTCGCCTTGAGTACCTCGGCGGTGGCGCTTCCCTGGTCCGCCAGGGCTACAAGCCATGCCGGAAAGCGCAGGTACTCGAACACCTTCGAGGGAATCGCCGCGTTGCTATCCTGCGGGAGGCTGATCAGTACCTGTGCGCCAGCGAGAAACTGCTGCGCCTCCCGTCTCGACCCAGGCGGGTGGAGACGGACATACCCCTCCAACCCCTCCCGGGCGACCATGGCTTCCAGCGGCAGCCCGTTGAATCCGTTCACGGTACCCATCAGCTCAACCCGGAACTGCTCCTGGGTCAGCTGCTCCTCGCGCACCAGGCGGGACACGGCCCGAAATAACGTCTCCGGCGAACGATCGAGGTAGATCGCACCGGCATAGGCGACCACGAAGGCGCCATTTTCTGTGGGCGGAGGGAGGGGGTCTTCATCGTGCCCGTTCATCACCGTCATGAAGCGGCCGGCGTCATCGGGATAGAATCGTTGCATTCTGTCGCAGGCGACATCGGTATTCATGACGATGAGGCTCGCCCTCGCAACCGCCGCGCGCTCGTGATGACGGGCGAGCGCCACCCAGACTGGGCTCGCGAAACCATCCGGGAGGCGCTCCACGAGGCTCCACGGATCCCGCAGATCCATGACGTGAGGTCGTCCCGCGCGGCGGGCGACGGCGCCGGCGGAAGCATGTACCATGTGGGGAGGACCGCAGGAGACCACGGCGTTGTAGGTGGTGGTGGTGAGTAGGCGCTTGGCGACGCCGGCCGCCGCGTTCGCCCAGCGCCGGTCTGCCTCATAGAGCGAAAGCGCGGAGAGGAGACGGATAACCGTTTGCTTTGTGGATGGGCGCCAGCGAATATCGGCCCGGCTCACGGATGTGGTGCCGGAGAGTGAAGCGGGCTGGCTACTGGCCTGGGGCGCTTCCGCCGCCGTCGGTGCCCCGGCTACCAGGCGCTTCACGGCGAGCAACGTCTGTTCTACTCGGGAGAGGGTGCCGCGTCGTGCCGAGACACCGTAAACCCGGGTATCCGCAGGCAATCCCCGCAGCCGGGTGTCATCCACGCGCGGCAATAACGCGGGCGCCGCGGTGATGACGTCCATACTCCAGCCCATCTCAGAACCGAGGTGCGTGAGCTGCTCCCACCGGAGGGCGCCGGCGGCCTGCCCGGGAGGAAAGTGGTAGCTGAGGAGCAGCAGGCGCGGTCGCCCAGCAGGAGCGCTTGCTGGCCCGGCAAGCTGGGTGAGGTTCTCTCCGGGAGCCTGGTGCCGCATCACGTTCGAACGCCGCCGCCCAGCAGGGTTGAGAGCTGCTGGAACCGCTCGCGACCGCTGCGCCACATCAGGCCGCCATAGACCAGGACCCCGGTGCCCACCGCTGAGTAGAACCCGAGTGCCGTAGACCAACTCGCCGGGGTCCCGGCCCGCACCAGCGCCACCGCAGCCGCCATGGCGAGCGAGGCTCGGAGCGCCGGCCGGACCCCATCCATGTATTCGCGGAGGGTGAGGCCCGTGACCCTCTGTATCGCCCGAAACATCGGAACAACCACCAGCGGGTAGCCGATCACCCAGGCCAGCGCGACGCCCTCCACACCCCAGCGAGTTCCGAGGAGGAAGAGCGGCACGAGGACGGCTAGGCCGATCAGATTGAATCGCGTGGTGTCCGACGCGCAACCGACGGCGACCAGGACGTGCGAGAATGGCGTCGTGACGGAGCGCACTGCCGCGTACAGGGCGAGGATCGCCATCGGCCCGATCGCGGGCCACCACCGGGGACCGAGCGCAACGATGACGAACTGATCTGCCACGCTCGCCAGACCAAACGCAAGCGGGAACGTGAGCAGCGAGAGCACCTCGGTGATCCGGACCAGATACCGCCGCATCGCTGGTGGATCGTCCTGGACGGCTGCGAACACTCCCGGGATGACCTGCCCGATCAGGGTGCTGATGCGGGTGACGGGAATGCTCGCAATGGACCAGCCATAGGTGTACGCACCCAGCAGGGACTGCCCCAGGACCCGACCCACGGTGGCGAAGTCGGCGTTGGTGTAGCCGTACCAGGAGAGCCGTGACAGCATCATGTGACCGCCGAACGCGAGCGAGGGGCGGAGCCGACGCCATTCACTGGGCCACGCCAGCGGGTGCGGACACCACGCCACGGCCACCGCCGTGCCAATGACCCCACCGAGCACGGTCCCCAGGACCAGAGACCAGTACCGGAAACCAAGCAGCGCGAGTATCAGTGTTACCACCGTGCCCACCAGCGCTTCGACTCCATCCAGCATCGCGACGCGCCGGAACACCAACTCCCGGGTGAGGAGGGAGCGCGGAATCACCTTGATGCCGGTCGTCACAAAGGTGCCGCTCAGCGCAATGAGCGGCAGCATCAAGTCGGGGGCACGGAAGAAGCTGGCGATGAAGGGAGAGATCGCCGCTGTGAGCCCCCAGAGCGAGAGTGCGAGCAGCAGGGAGAGTCCGCCAAGAGCTGAAATCTGGGACCGGTCCAGCGTGCGGTTCTGGATAATGGCCGACCCAAGACCGAACTCATTGACCAGCTGGATCAGTCCGACGTAGAGCGTGCAGTACCCGAAGATGCCGTAGTCCGCCGGCGTGAGGAGACGGGCCACCACGAGAGTGACGACCCAGCTGCCGACCTGCGTCGTCCAGCGGAGTGCGCCGGTCCACGCGATTCCATGCACGAGGGCGCGGTCCAGAGAGCGCTGCTGGGTCTCCTGCGGAGCCGAAACGGCTGGAGGTTCGAGTCCGGCTTCTGCGGTCACGCCTCTTCCTGGGCGAATGGGTGGGCCATGGCTAGCAATAACGGGGCCAGTGGGCCGCTTTCATCGATGCGGCTACCGACTCGAGCTCAGCACGCAACATAATGTGTAGCACGGATTGTCGGAGCAGAGCGGAACCGCCCTTTGCGATCCCGACTCCCTGCATCTGCCGGGGCAGGCGGTCAGCCTCTGGAGCCGGTAGACCACCCCGCTGAAAGAGAACATCAACGAGGAAAGGCGCGCGCCCCGAAGCGTGGGGGCCAGTCAGGCAGCGCACGGTAAGCGAAGCGGAACGCCTCGGGCCTCGACCAAGGTTGGCGCGGATGCTCCAAACCCGAATTGTCAGGTGGTTGATCCCATCAGACAGGAGTGCGGATACTGCACGGGCTCACGTTCCGGTGAGGCAGGCCAGGTCGACCAGGGCCGAGGTGAACCCGCTCCCCGCTGCCGGCCGTCGGGTGCTGCCGGGCTCGACGATGGCGCACCCGGTGATACAGGTCCCGGCGATCCGCTGCACTTCCGAGAATTGCACCTGATTGAACCCGTCGGTGGCATACCGGGAATTCAGGAACTGCACCACCCCGAGCACTTCGTTGGCGACGCCGGTCGCCACTGCCTGGAAGCCATCGAGCACATCGACGACGAGCCCGGGTGGCGGCTGCTGTGTGCCGCGCCCGATCCCGGCGTAGTCGATCCCCAGCTCGGCGAAGTCCGCCGCATGCCAGAGATTGCAGGCGTCGAACAGGCCGACGGCACGCCGGGCGCCGCCCAGCAGCGTGGTGCGCTGCTCCAGGTAGGCCCGGTGCGCCGTGCACATGATGAGCAGGTCCGCAGGGGCGACGGCCTGCTCGAGGTCCCGGGTGAACAGCTCGGCGAGTCCGGCGCGACGCAGGTTCTGGTCGGTGGGGTAGACAAACGGATCGTGGATGGTCACCCGGGCCCCAATGTCCAGCAGCTGCCGGGCGAGGCTCAGCGTGGGCGAATTCCTGGTGTCCTCGGAGTTGAACCGGTAGGCCGCCCCGAGCAGGGCCACCGCGCGTCCGTTGAGTGGCCCGAAGGCGCGTTCCGTCAGCTTCAGCGTCTCGGCAGGCGAGGCGTCGTTGATGCCGCGCGCCGCGAGGATCAGGCTCCGGCTGATGTCTTCCTTCGCCTCGATGGCACGCCACCAGAGCAGGATGCCGTCGTTCGGTAGACAGCGCCCGCCCACCCCAATCGTCGGGATCAGCAGACCGCCGCTCGGTACCGCGTTGGGGTCGCTGCCGGCGGCATCGGTCTGACGCAGGCGCCGGTTCACCTCCTCGCGGAGCGCGTAGAAGTCGATCTCCCGCTGGTCGCAGTAGCGCACCACCTCCGCGGTATACGCGATGCGCACGTCGCGATAGGCATTCTCCAGCGTCTTGACGACCTCCGCGGTCATGCAGTTCGTCGGATGGAGCGTTCCTCGGGTCACCACCCGCGCGTACAGCCGCTGGATCAGTCCCGGAGTCTCGGGGTGCAGCCCCGCCACGATCTTGTCCGACGCGGACACCCGCTCCACCAGCCGGCCCGGCATCACCCGGTTGGGGCTGCTGCCCAGCAGCAGGTCGCGGCCCTCGAGCAGCCCATGCCTGGCAAAGCGCTCTCGGATCAGCGTCGCCATGGTGGATGGCGCAAGAGTCGACTCGACGATGACCACCGGGATATTCTCCGCCGGTTTGTCGCGGAGCGCCTCGGCGATGCCGTCCAGCGCCTCGAAGAGCGGCCCGTAGTCAGGCGCCAGGCCACGCCGGTCGGTCTCGGTGCAGACCAGGATCACATCGGCATCCCGTGCGGCATCGCTCCTGTGGCTGGCCGAGAGCAGCTGCTGCTCCACAGTCTCCGCGACGATGCGGCCGAGGTCCGGCTCGACCCCGCCGATCGGCGAACGACCGGCGTTGATCGCGCCGACCTTCCACCCCGAGGTCGGGGAGTTCCGCTGGAGCAGGGTGACCGTTGCCGGCGTGTCACTGCCCTCGCGGATCCGGGCATGGGCCAGCAGGGCGGCCATCGGCATCCCGACGATCCCGGCACCCACGACCGCGATCTTGCGGACCGACCAGTGCGCGACGCGATCATCGTGCAGCGTGAGCGGCATGGAATCAGGTGGTGAATGTCATGGAACGAGCGTCGGCCTCGCTGTGAGCGATGGAGGTGCAGGGACACTTGGACTGCAAGCCCCACGCCCCCTCCTCGGTCAGGGAGCCGCCCGGCGCAGGGCCACGGTGCTGTTGGCGGTGCCCCGGTTCCACTACTCTGCAGGCCGAGCGGGAGGGCGGCAGATTGCGCCCGGTGATGCAGCGCCCACACGTCTGCCGTGAGGAATCTCCATGCTGAAACCCCTGGGAATTTCAGTCATCGTCCCGGCGTACAACGAGGAGCGGACCGTACGGGCACTGGTGGAGCGGGTCCGGGCGGTGCCGCTGCAGATTGAAATCGTGGCCGTCAACGACGGCTCGAGCGACCGCACCGGCGCCGTGCTCGACCAGCTCAAGGCCGATGGCCTGGTCGACGTCGTGCTGCATCACCCGATCAACCTCGGCAAAGGGGCGGCCATCCGGACCGGGATTCCGCTCGCCACCCGTGAGGTGATCATCATCCAGGACGCGGACCTCGAGTACGACCCTGCGGAGTTCCCCCGGCTGCTCGCCCCGATCCAGCGGGGCGCCGCCGACGCCGTCTTCGGCTCCCGTTTTCTCGGCGCCGAACACCGGGTCCTGCAGTTCTGGCATTGGGTAGCCAACCGGGTGCTCACCCTCGTGTCCAACATGTTCACCGATCTCAACCTCACCGACATGGAGACCTGCTACAAGGCGGTCCGGACGCCGCTCATGAAATCGCTGATTCTCACTTCCAACCGATTCGGGTTCGAGCCGGAGGTCACGGCACGCCTGGCCCAGGCGGGGGTTCCGATCTGGGAGGTCCCCATCTCGTATGCGGGCCGGACGTATGCCAACGGGAAGAAGATCGGGTGGCAGGACGGGGTGGCGGCAATCTTCCACATTCTCCGTTTCAATCTCCTCGGGCCCCGGCAGCAACGCTGGGAGCGGTAACACTCTGTTGCGGGTGCGCAACGGAACTGTGGTGTGACCGTCCTGCGGTCGGCTTTCGTCGGGCAGCCAGCACCACTCCAGGTACAGCGTGTTGCGTCGGGAACCCTAGTGTTGAGTATTGGCCACACGGCTGAATTCATTCGGGAGGCGGGCCGCCGACCCGATTGCGACACCTGCACGTAGCGCCGTACAGCACATTCCCGATGGCATCCCGTTTGCCGACCCACAGACGGCATCCGCCCTCCAGTCGAGTAGCCATTTGGCCGACGTCGCCTCCTCGTTCGGGACCGCCAGCTCCCGGCGCCTCTTCTGGGTCGCCGTGGCCGCGCTGCTGCTGTTGCACGCCTGCCTGGTCTGGCTCACGCGCGAACCGATCTTGAGTCCTGACGCGAACGACTACGGCCTGTACCTGATGTTGTCCCGCGCGCTACAGCAGTTCAGCTATCGCGATCTGCATCTGCTTGGTACCCCTATCGAGGCCCAATACCCACCCGTCTACCCGCTCATTCTCGCCGCGACCGGCGCGCTGACGGGCAATAGTCTTGCTGGAGCGCAGGCGATCACCATCCTCTGCTCGGTGCTGGCCCTCTGGTTCCTCGCCGACCTGACTCGCCGACTGGCCGGTCCGGTGGCGGCCCTGTCGCTCCTTGTCATGCTGGCCCCCAACACCCACTTGCATGACTACGCCGGCCGCGTCCTCGCGGAGATGCCGTACCTCGCGTTTAGTGCGGCGACGCTCTGGGTTGGGACGGTGCTTGGGAGTGGCCGGGGTCGAATCGTGGCGGTCAGCGCGCTGGCCATCGCTGCCGCGCTCACCCGGAGTACCGGCCTGGCGCTGGTGTGCGCCGTCGGTCTGCTCTGGCTCGTGGAGCGCCGCTGGCGAACAGCTGTCGGCTACGGCGTCGCCGCCTTGGCCACGGTGGGGTCATGGCTGGTCTGGACCGCCGTGGCGCCGGACAAGATCGTCGCCCGGTCGTACGTCGCGACGCTCGCCAGTCCCCATGCACATTCGAGTTGGCCCGTGCTGATGATCAGGCGGGCCGTCCGCTCGTTGCAGGTCTACCCCGGCAACGCGATCTCGATTCTCGAATTTCCTACTATTCCCGGAACTGTCATCGACAACGCCGCCGCGCTCCTGGCGCTTCTTGGGCTCAGCGTGGCCGGGCTGGCGTGGCTCTGGTCGAAGGGGCAACGCCTCCCCACACTGTACGCTGTCAGCTATCTGGTGATGCTCGGGTCATACCCGTTCGAGAACGGCCGATTCCTGGTGCCGCTGCTGCCGGTCCTGCTCCTGGCCATGGTTGTAGCGTTGGATGCCCTGGGCCGGCGCCGCAGCCCCCGATGGGGGATGGTCGCCTGCGCCGGCCTGGCGCTCCCGCTGTCGCTGAGTTCCCTGTCAAGGTTGCCGAATCGCCTGACCACGGCGGAAACCTGTCGCCACATCGACCTGTTGACTGCCCCGGACTGCTTCACTCCGACGGCTCGCGCCTATCTCGGCGCGATACGCTATGCATCGGACTCCATCCCGGCGGACGCCGCAGTGCTCACGACCAAGGAGGCCGTCTTTTCCCTCCACACAGGTCGTATGACTTTTCACCCTGATCGGGTACGCGGTTCGTCCGCCGAGGCGGTGATGCACGACCTGCGCGAACGTGGGGTCGGATACATTCTCCTCTCTGATTATCCCGATGGCAGCAATATCGGCCCGAGGATCGGTGCCGAGTGCCGTTTCCTGGATCTGGTATTTGCGGCGGCACCGATCACCTACCTCCTGCGCATTCGGCCGCCGGAGTCGCTCGCCGTCGACTCCGCGGCATGCGAAGCGGTGGATAGCTCGGTGCGGCTATCTCGGCAGCGCCGCGGTCACGAGGCGTGGGTCCCGCCAGCAGTGCCATAGGGCCGTGGGCTGGGGCCGCAATCAGATCCTTAGCTCTTCGTGCACAATGAGTTGGGAGACAGTTCTGGGTTGGCCTTGAACGTCCGCCGCGGTCTAAAGGCTCAGATTGGAGCTGGCACCCACCTTGCTCTCCAGGCCGGTATGGTGATTGAACATCCACTACTGTTACCTCTCCAATTTTGGCTGTGAGCTCGGTGCGACCGACGGCTGCTGATGCGCCGGAGGCCAAGCCCGGCCCTGTCCGACCGAGCCTCGCGGTGATACTCCTCACTACCGGGGATCGTGCGCTGTTGACGCTTGCCCTCGACGGCCTGCTTCCGCCGGCGCGAGACTTTGGCGTAAGGGTGTGTGTCATCTGGCCTGGGGGGCTGGACGCCGCGGATCGCCGTGCATTCGAAGTGGATGGTGTGGCGCTGATCGAGCTGCCAGCGAACCTCCCGCGCGTCGATCTTCGCCGGGAGGCAGTGCGTAGAAGTGCTGCAGACGTCACGATGATGGTGGAAGAGGCGCAGGCGCTCACTGAGTGCTGGAACGAGGTGCTCGCGTTTCGCTGTGGACTCGTGCGACACCCCGAACGCCTGCGCGCGCCGCTCGACTGGCGCCAGGCGCTCTCGGCCCTTGGAGTGCGGGGAGCTTCTGATGACCGGTGACCGACCCGCCCCCGCTCTCTCTGTCGTCATCCCTTCGGTCAATGGGTGGGGAGATCTCGAAGGCTGTCTCGCGGCGCTCGAGGGGGAACGGGCGCACACCGCACTGGACGTGGTGGTCGTCGACCGACTGGGCGAGGATCTCCGAAGTCGGGTGCGCGCTCAGTTCCCCTGGGTGCGGCTTCTGGCTGCCGAGGGGGCCATCACCATACCGCGCATGCGTGCGATGGGCTTTGAAGTGGCGACCGGCGGTGCGGTGGCGGTCATCGAGGACCATGTGCTGGTCCCGGAGGGCTGGTGCCTGGCGATGCTCGCCCTGATCTCCCGCGGGGAAGAGGTCGTCGGTGGCGGGGTCGAGAACGCCGCGACCGAGAAGCTGGTCGACTGGGCCGCGTTCCTCTGTGAGTATAGTCAGCTGATCCCACCGCTGCCGAGCGGACCGGTGAATGGCATCACCGGCAACAATACGGTCTACCATCGCGCGCTGCTGATGCGGTACGCCGACACGTGGAAAGCGGGGCGGTGGGAGAACCATCTGCACGACGCCTTCCGTCGAGATGGGGTGACCCTGTACCAGCATCCGGAAATCGTGGTTGGGCACAAGAAGCACTACACCGTCTGGGAATACCTGTCTCAGCGGTACCTGTATGCGAGGTCGTATGCTGGCGCTCGGGTCAGCGATCAGTCCGCGACTCGGAAGCTCCTCTATGGCTGCGCGGCATTCCTGCTGCCCCTCCTGCTGTTCCGCCGGGTAGTGGGGACGATCTGGAGCAAGGGACGCTTCCGGGCCCAGCTGCTCCGCTCCATCCCGCTGCTCGGTCTGTTCGTCACGGCATGGGGGGCTGGCGAAGTGGTCGGCTACTGGTTCGGCCCCGGCGATGCACTCGAGAAAGTGACCTGACGGTTTCGTTCCGCCGCCACCCCTGAGGACGCACCGATGCCGGATGAGACCGCCACGCCGCGTACCACGACCCAGCTCAGGCCGGGCGATCGCGTCGTCGTCATCGGCGCCGGTCCGGCCGGACTGACCGCGGCCTACCTGCTCGCCAAGCAGGGCTACGCAGGTCACCGTGCTCGAGGCCGACGAGATCGTCGGCGGCATCTCGCGCACGGCGCAGTACAAGGGCTATCGCTTCGACATCGGCGGACATCGCTTCTTCACCAAGATCGAGCCGGTCGAGGACCTCTGGCACGAGATCCTCGGCGAGGAGTTCATCTCGGTGCCGCGGCTGTCGCGCATCCACTACAACGGCAAGTTCTTCGACTATCCGCTCAAGGCCGATGAACGCGCTGCAGGGCCTCGGGCTCTGGCAACGCCGTCGCTGATCGTGCTGAGCTACCTGCAGCTGGCACTGATCGGCCCTATCCGGTCGAGGAGAACTTCGAGCAGTGGGTGACCAACCGATTCGGCAAGCGGCTCTATCGAGATCTTCTTCAAGACCTACACCGAGAAGGTCTGGGGCATTCCCTGCACCGAGATCCGCGCCGAGTGGGCGGCGCAGCGCATTCAGGGGCTGTCGCTGGCGCAAGGCGATCATCTCGACGCCACGTCGCTCAACAAGCGCTCGACGCACGATCAAGACGCCTGATCAACGAGTTCCAGTATCCGCGCCTCGGGCCCGGGCCAGATGTGGGAGACCTGCCGCGACCGGATCGTGCGAGCATGGGCAACGAGGTGCTGCTGCAGCACTACGTGACCGCCGATCGAGCTGCAGCGACGGCCAGGTCGACGGCGGTCGCGGGCGAGACCGCCGAGGGCGAGCGGCGCTTCGCGGCGACCACGTCATCTCGACCATGCCGATCCGCTCGCTGGTGCGCGCGCCTCGATCCGGCGCCGCCGCGCGCCGGTCGCGGGCGGCCGGCGAGGGCCTGGCGCTATCGCGACTTCCTGGTCGTGGCGCTGATGCTCGAGCGCGACCGACCTCTTTCCGGACAACTGGATCTACATCCACACGCCGGGCGTGAAGGTCGGCCGCATCCAGAACTTCAACAACTGGAGCGCGGCGATGGTGCCCGAGCCGGGGCATCACCTGCCTGGGCATGGAGTACTTCTGCTTCAAGGGCGACGGGCTGTGGGACGAGCAGCGACGCCGACCTGATCGACGCTCGCGACCGAGGAGCTCGAGTCGCTCGGCCTGGCCGCCGACGCGGACGTCGTGCGACGGCACGGTGATCCGGATGCCCAAGGCCTATCCGATCTACGACTGCGACCTACCGCGGCGCACCTCGACGCGATCCGCGAGCTACATCGATCCGATCCCGAACCTGCACACGGTCGGCCGCAACGGCATGCACAAGTACAACAACCAGGACCACTCGATGCTCACGGCGATGATGGCCGTGTGGAACATGCAGGGCGCCTCCCACGACGTCTGGGCGGTGAACACCGACTTCGAGTATCACGAGGAGCAGAAGATCGAGGAACAGCACCTCGGCGGCCGGTCCGGCACCGCGGCCGCCGCGGCCGGCTGACCGATGCGCATCGGAGTGGACGCGACCTGCTGGGCGAATGGTCGCGGCTACGGGCGCTTCACCCGCCAGCTGGTGGCGGCGATGGCCGCGGCCGCGCCGCGACGACGAGTTCGTCTGCTTCCTCGACGCCGCGCTCGGCGGCGCAGTTCGACCTGCACGCGCCAACGTGCGCGCGCGTGCTGGTCGACCAGGGCCGCGCGCCGACCGACGCCGCCGCCGCCGAGGGCTACCGCTCGCCGCTCGACATGCTGCGCCTGACCCGCGCGGTCTGGCGGGCACGCCCCGACGTCTTCTTCTCGCCGTCGGTGTACACCTACTTCCCGCTGCCCCCGGGGCAACGGGCGGTGGTGACGGTGCACGACGCGATCGCCGAGCGGTTCCCCGAGCTGACGCTGCCGTCGCCGCGGGCCCGGCTCTTCTGGAAGCTCAAGGTCGGCCTCGCGCTCCGGCAGGCGCGCCTGATCCTGACCGTCTCCGACTTTGCCGCCCGCGAGATCGCCGAGGTGCTCCACGTGGCCCCGGGCCGGATCCGGGTGACGGGCGAGGCGCCGGCCGCGGCCTTTCGGCCGAGCGCCGGGCCGGCGGAGATTCGCGCGGCGGCCGCGAGGATCGGGCTGCCGGCCGGCGCCCGGTGGCTGATCTATGTCGGCGGCTTCAACCCGCACAAGCATGTGGACGCGATCGTCCGGGCCCACGCCGCGGTGGCGGCCACGCTCGCCGAGCCGCCGCACCTGCTGCTCGTCGGGACCATCGACCGGGATGTCTTCCATGGCGATCAGGCCACGATCCGCCGCGCCATCGAACGATGCGGGGACCGCGATCGCTGGTGCACTGGACCGGATTCGTGCCTGACGAGGAGCTGCGCCATCTGCACAGCGGTGCGGTGGCGCTGGTGCTCCCCTCGGCGAACGAGGGCTACGGGTTGCCCGCCGTCGAGGCCGCGGCGTGCGGCACGCCGGTGATCGCCACGACCGCCAGCCCGCTGCCGCAACTGCTCGAGGGCGGCGGCATCTTCGTGCGGCCGGGGGACGACGCAGCGCTGGTCGCCGCGCTCCGGCTCCTGCTGAGCGATGAGCCGACCCGGGCCGCGATGGGTCGGGTCGCCCGAGAGCGGGCCAGCGGGCTCTCCTGGGCCCGGGCGGCGGAGGTGGCGCTGGGCGCGCTCCGCGAGGCGGCGGCGTGAGCGGGCTCCGGTTCGCCTTTCTCACGACCTTCTATCCGCCGCACAACTTCGGCGGCGACGGGATCGGCATCCAGCGGCTGGCGCGCGGCCTGGTCAAGGCGGGGCACCAGGTGACCGTCATCCACGACGTGGATGCCTATCACGCGCTGCACCATGGCGCGGAACCGGCGTCCCAGCCGGAACCGCGAGGGGCTGGAGGTGATCCGGCTGCGGAGCGGGCTGGGCACGCTGTCGACGCTGCTGACGCAGCAGCTCGGGCGGCCGGTGCGTCAACGGCGGACGGATCGCGGCGATCCTGGAGCAGGGGAAGTTCGACGTCATCAACTTCCACAACATCTCGCTGGTCGGCGGACCGGGGATCCTCAAGTACGGCCGCGCTCTCAAGCTCTACATGGCGCACGAGCACTGGCTGGTCTGCCCCAGCCACGTGCTGTGGCGCCACAATCGGGAGCTCTGCACCGGCCGGGAGTGCGTGAAGTGCCAGCTCACCTATCATCGACCGCCGCAGCTCTGGCGCGCGACGGGGTATCTCGAGCGGGAGCTGGCCCACGTCGACGCCTTCATCGCGATGAGCGAGTTCAGCCGCGCGAAGCACCGGGAGTTCGGCTTCCCGCGGGAGATGGAGGTGCTGCCGTACTTCCTGCCGGATCCGGAAGCCGGCGGCGCGCGAGTCGGCGGCGAGTCGCCGCATCCGCGACCCTACTTCCTGTTCGTCGGACGGCTCGAGAAGATCAAGGGCCTCGACGACGTCATCCCGGTCTTCCGGGACTACCCAGGCGCCGACCTGGTCATCGCCGGCGACGGGGAATACGGCGCCACCCTCAAGGCGCAGGCCGAGGGGATGACGAACGTGCGGTTCCTCGGGCGGGTCGCGCCGGAGGAGCTGCGGCGCTACTACGAGCACGCCATCGCGCTGATCGTGCCGTCGGTCTGCTTCGAGACCTTCGGCATCATCCTGATCGAGGCGTTCAGGCAGGCGACGCCGGTGATCGCCCGGCGGATCGGGCCCTTTCCGGAGATCGTCGAGACGGCGGGGGCGGGGGAGCTCTTCGTGACCCGGGACGATCTGGTGACCGCGATGCGCCGGTTGCAGGACGACCCCGCCCGGCGGGACCGGCTGGCGCGCTCGGGCTATGAGGCGTTCGTCGCGCGCTGGAGCGAGAGTGCGGTGGTACCGCAGTATCTGGACATCGTGGCTGCCGCCGCTCGGCGGAAACAGGACCTGACCGTACTGGCGAAGCTGGGAAAGGTGGCGGCATGAAAGTCTGCATCACGGGCGGCGCGGGATTCATCGGATCGCATCTGGCGGAGCGCCTGCTGGCGCGCGGCGACCGGGTCCTCGTGCTCGACGATCTCTCCACCGGCACGATGGACAACATCGGGCATCTCGTCGGAGCGTCCGGATTCGACTACCGGATCGGCTCGGCGCTCGACGTGCCCCTCGTCACGGAGTGCGTCGACCGCTGCGATGTCACGGTGCACCTCGCGGCTGCCGTCGGGGTCCGGCTGATCGTCGAGCAGCCGGTGCACACCATCGAGACCAATGTCGGTGCGACCGAGGCCGTGCTCGATGCCGCCGCGAAGAAGGGGAAGCTGGTGCTCGTCGCCTCCACCTCGGAGGTGTACGGCAAGAGCACGAAGTTCCCGTTCAACGAGGATGACGACCTGCAACTGGGGCCCACGACGCACTCCCGCTGGGCCTACGCCTGCTCCAAGGCGCTCGATGAATGGCTGGCCCTGGCCTATTATCGCGAGAAGGGCGTGCCGGTCATCGTCACCCGGTTCTTCAATACGGTCGGACCGCGCCAGACCGGTCGCTACGGCATGGTGCTGCCCAACTTCGCGGTGCAGGCGATCTCCGGTGAACCGATCACGGTGTACGGCAGCGGGACCCAGCAGCGCTGCTTCGGCCATGTGCAGGACGCCGTCGAGGCGGTGCTTCGCCTCATCGCGGCGCCGCAGGCCATCGGCCAGGTCTTCAATGTCGGCAACGACGAGGAAGTGACGATCCTGCGGCTCGCGGAACGGGTCCGCGACGCGGCGGGCTCCACCTCCGAGATCCGGCTCATTCCATACAGCGAGGCCTACCCCGAAGGCTTCGAGGACATGATGCGACGGGTGCCGGATGTGCAGAAGCTGGAGCGGGCGATCGGCTTTCGGCCGCGGACACCACTCGACCGGATCATCACCGATGTCGTGCAGGATGTGCGGACCAGACTGGTCCCGCGGGTCTAGCGACGACGCACGGGGACGCCGGCATGCGCGCCATCCTGACCTATCATTCCATCGACGAGTCCGGCTCGCCGATCTCCGTGGCGCCGGACGTCTTTCGTGCGCAGGTGCGCTGGCTGGCGTCGGGACGGGTGCCGGTCGTGACCCTGGAACGGCTGCTCGCGATGCCGGGGGAGAGCGACGCGATCGCGCTCACCTTTGACGACGGGTTCCGGAACTTCGGCGAGGTAGCGGCACCGCTGCTGCTCGAACATGCGCTCCCGGTGACCCTCTTCGTGGTGCCGCGGCATGTGGGGGGAGCCAACGACTGGGGGGGAGTGCGGGGCGCCACGATCCCCACACTGCCACTGCTCGACTGGGTGGCGTTGGGTGCGCTGGCGGAACGAGGAGTCAGCCTCGGCGCGCACACCCGGAGCCACCCGCACCTGACTCGGCTCGCCCCGTCCGCGCTCGAGGATGAACTGGCGGGTGGAGCGGAGGCGATCCTCCGGGAAGCAGGGCGCCGGCCGGAGGAGTTCGCCTACCCGTATGGCGACGTCAATGGTCTCGTGAGGGAGGCGGCGCGCCGATGCTATCGGCGCGCGGTGACGACTGAGCTCCGGGCGGTACGGACTGAGGATGATGCGCTCGGCCTGCCGCGCCTCGACATGTTCTACTGGCGCGCGCCGGGCCAGCTCGAGGCCTGGGGGAGCGCCGCCTTCGCGGGCCGATTGTGGGCCCGCGCCCGGGCCAGGCAGTTCCGGGCGTGGATCTCTCGTCTGGGGGGAGAATGGTGACACCCGTGCATCCGCTGCTGTCGGTGATCGTGCCGGTGTACAACGGCACCACCGTCCTCCCCCGCGCGCTGGCCGCGCTGGCGGCGAGCGACCTGCCGCGCTCGTGCTGGGAGCTCATCCTGGTCGATGACGCGAGCACCGACGACAGCGCGGTGCTCGCCGCAGCCTGGGCGGATGTCATCGTCCGGTTGCCGGGGCGGCCGCACGGGCCGGCCTACGCCCGTAACCGTGGGGCGGAATCGGCGCGCGGCGCGGTGCTGGTCTTCGTCGATGCCGATGTATGTGTGCACGCCGATACCCTGCGCCGCTTCGCGGTGGCCTTCAGCGACGAGACGGGTCCGGCGGCGATCTTCGGGTCGTACGATGACCGCCCGCCAGGTCAGGGGCTGGCGTCCCGGTACCGGAACCTGCTCCATCATTATCACCACCAGCTCAATCCCGGTCCGGCCGAGACCTTCTGGGCCGGGTGCGGTGCGATCCGGGCAGATGCCTTTGCGGCGGTGGGTACGTTCGATGAATGGCGCTATCCCCGTCCCTCGATCGAGGACATCGAGCTCGGACACCGGCTCCACGCGGCCGACTATGCCATCCGACTCGACCCGGCGATCCAGTGTACTCACCTCAAGCGCTGGGGCCTGTACGGGATGCTGCGGACCGACCTGCTCGACCGCGGCGTGCCGTGGATGCGGCTGATGCTCGAGGAGGGTTCGTTCTCGAAGCGGAAATCGCTCAATCTCAAGCCCCGTGAGCGAATCTTCACCGCGCTGGCGGGGTTGTCCCTGCTGTGCATGATGACCGCGATCTTCCGCCTCGATCCCCGCTGGCTGGTGCCGGGCGTCCTGCTGCTGATTCCGGTAGCGGTCGGCAATCTTCCGCTCTACCGCTTTCTGTCGAAGCAGGGTGGTGTGCTCTTCGCGCTGGAGTGCTTCCTGCTCCACATCCTCTACTACCTGCTGAACAGCGCCGCGGTCTCGCTGGGGATCATGCTGCACCATGTCGTCGGGGAGCCGGCGCCACGGCCGGAAGTGCAGGCGCTCTTCGAGGTGGGACTGGACAAGTGGCCGCCGGTTCCACGACGGATGCGATCGGCTTCGGCGCCGGTGCCGCCCGCATGAGTGCCGTTGCCCGTGATGGGGTCGGCATGGCATACTTGGCGGTGGTGCGCGAAGGCGGCCACCTGCTCTTTCGCGTGGAGATGTCGTGATGAGATCGTCGTCCGGGCAGACGAGTCTGCCGCCGTCGGTGGTACTGGCGTTCGCGCCGCTACACAAGCGTGCGTTCGGCATGGCCGTGGGGTTCGCCAGCGGCCTCCTCATCTTTCTGCTCACCATCGTCTACATGCTGCGGAACCCCGGCCACGGAGCGAATCTGTGGCTGCTGGGGCAGTACCTGCAGGGGTACAGGGTCACCATCCCGGGTGCCTTTGTCGGGTTCGGCTGGGGCCTGTTCATCGGGTTCGTCGCGGGGTGGTTCGTGGCGTTCGTGCGGAATTTCGCGATCGCGCTGTCCCTCTTCCTGGTGCGGGCCAAGGCCGATATGACCGAGACCCGCGATTTCCTCGACCACATCTGACGCGTATAACCCGGGAGTTCCGCCTCACATGAGCCAGATTTCGGACGAGCAGGCACTCCACAGCGCGGTGCTGCGATTGAACGGCCGCGCCTGGGGCATCGCCTTTGGGCTGCTGCTGGGCATCGGGCTCTTCATCGCCACCAACCTGCTGGTGCTCAAAGGCGGAGAGAACGTCGGGCAGCACCTGCGGATGCTCGCGGTATTCTTCCCCGGCTACGGCGTATCCTTCGTCGGGAGTATCATCGGCTTCGTGTACGCCTTTGTGCTCGGGTACGCCATCGGCCGCCTCGTGGGATTGGTCTACAATTCCCTGGTGCGCTGACCAGCACGCTCCCTCGGCCGGAAGCGAATGCGCGGCGGTCCCCTGGGGCCGCCGCGCATTCGTGCATCATCTCCCCACCCCCGCGGAGGGTCTGGAGCCGCATCCGAGACAAAATCGACCAGCCCTTCCTCCCCGGTGTCCACGATCCGGTGGCGGCAATACCGCCCCAGGATCAGGCTCCGAAGCGAGCGCTTCATGGCGGGATACCTCCACCGCGGGGCGATACAGCGTTCGGCCATGGGAGATGAGGCCACATAGTGCAGGAAGCCTCGCGCGACCCCGTCTCCCGACTGGTGAGGTTCAGACTTGCGTGAAGCCGGCGGTGACCCGCCTCGCCTGACTCAGGAGCTCGGGGGCAGGGTCGGGAAAGGACTGGTCAGGGGAATAGAGATTCGGTGGCGTTGATCTCTTGCGCATGGTGCCCGGCAAGCACCGATGCGTGCGATCAACGGGCCCGCGAGCGCTGACCAGATGGCCAGCCAAGAAACATCCCCGGGGCCAGGTCGCGCCCCGGGGACCGTACTATTTCGAGTGCGCCATTTCATGGCAGGAACATCGCTCGCGACCCCTCAGGGCGTGATGGAAATCGTCCCCGCTGCGGGAATCGAGGTCGTCAGCGTCTGGCCTGCCGAGATGGTTATCGGTGCTCCCTGGATGTCGGTCTGGGTCGCCGTCGTGAAGCTGGGGGTATAGGTACCGGCCGCGAGGCCGCCGACTTGGAGCGTGGCAGCGCCGGTTGTATTGGCCACGACAACAGCTCCCCCTGCCGGACGCTGGAATGCCACTGGTTTCACGACGCTATTCGTGGACGAAACCGCGACCCGCACCTGGCCCGGACGGATGTAGCGGAAGAACTGGCGTAGATATCGCGCTCGGGAACTCAAGGAATAGGTGCTCGACGCGACGTTGACGAGGTAGAGCGCTTCACCGTTGTCGGTGGTGGGCGCCCCCGACAGGGCAAACTGCTGCCAGGACGAGACGTTGGCCACCGTGAGGTCGGTGTAGAGCACGTTCACGTCGGCACCGATCTTCTCGAGCATTGCGGTATTGGCTCCGATGGCTGCCGCGCTGCCGGCCAGACCGGCCAGGACAGTATTGGAGGGCGCGGTGGAGTAGCGGTGATAGCTGATCTCGCCGACATGCCCGCCGGCGCCTGAGACCGCCAGCAGATCGGTGAGGTAGGTCGGGGCCTTGGTGGCGTTAAGCACCGAAGGGGCTGCGAACCTGAGTGCAGTAAATCCCTCGGCGGCGGCCCGGGTGGCAGCGGCGTTGATGAGCAGTCCCATTTGGCCACCATTCACCACGTACCCGTTGGCGTTGTCCGGCTCCAGGCGGGTCTCCCAGATGTCCGGGATGAGCCCGTAGGTGTCCTGGAGGTGGTGCAGGACGGTGACCGCGAATTCGGCATACTCCGACGGTGTGTTCTGTTGAAACGCGGTTGTCGCGCTGAATCCCACGTAGCAGGTGTTCAGGAAGAATGGTTCGCCGCGGGCGAGTACGAGTTGCCGCATTGGCAGCACGATCTGGTCGATGCGCTGGTCGAACCACGTCCAGACGAACCCGGCACTGTTGAGGCTGGAGGCGTTGCCATTGTCGTTCACCGCGGCCGGCCCAGCGTCCCCTCCGGAGAACGGATCCGCGGTGGTCTCGATACGGTTGCCGGTTGCCTGGAGGCGGACCCGCGTGATGCCCATATCGGTCACCGCGTCATGGATCATCGCCGTGGCCTGGCTCACGCTCATCAACGGGGGAATGAATGGGGTAATTTCCCACCCGGTCATGGTCTGGAACCGGGTGGTGGTGTCCACGACCACATTCGGAGCCGCGCCGACTGGAGCGATGGTGATGGTGGCGACGCCGGCGATTCCCGCTGCCGAGGCGGTCACGTCGTAAATGCCGGTGGTGCCGCCGGCAGTGTACAGACCGGTAGTGTCGGGAGTGGCGCTTCCTTGCCGACTTCCCCCGGTCTCGCTCCAGGCGAGGGTGGGACACTGGTACGGCTGGCTGAACTGATCCCGGCAGGAGGCAGTGATCGTCTGGGTCCCACCCGGAGAAAGGGTGAATAAGGCCGGCAGCAGCCTGATGGATGTGAAGACCGGAGTTCCGCCTCCCCCACCGCCGTTATCGGTGGTGGCCGTGCAGGCCAGCATCATCCCGCAGCTGAGGCTCAAGATCCAACGATACATAGAGTTGACTCGCAAGTTCGTGGTATATTGCTCGCCGGTCCTGCCGGTCCTGCCGGTCCTGCCGGTCCTGCCGGTCCTGCCGGTCCTGCCGGTCCTGCCGGTCCTGCCGGTCCTGCCGGTCCTGCCGGTCCTGCCGGTCCTGCCGGTCCTGCCGGTCCTGCCGGTCCTGCCGGTCCTGCCGGTCCTGCCGGCCCCATAGACCGAAAGTTAGGGTACAGCCAATGGCGATGCCATCAGTCCAACGAGCGACAGGTTCACGAGCATGACGACTCGAGCCGACGCGAGCGACGCGGTACCCCAGACTCCCACGTGGCGCGACTGGGCCCTGCTTCTCCGGCCGAGGCAATGGGTGAAGAACACCTTCGTCCTGACCCCGCTCCTTTTTTCGGGCCGAGGCCTGGACCCGGCCGCGATCATGGAAGCCGTCGTTGCCTTCACCCTGTTCTGCCTCCTGGCGAGCGGCGTCTATGCCTGGAACGATGTGCTCGATCGGGTGGCTGACCGTGCCCACCCGGTGAAACGCTGGCGCCCGGTGGCTGCCGGTCGGATCGGGGGACAGGCAGCGTTGTTCCTCGCGGGGGGACTGGCCGCACTTGCGCTCGGAGTGGCGGCGGCGATCCGGCCCCAGCTCCTGTGGATCGCCGGTGCCTATCTACTGCTCAACGTCTTCTACACGCTTCGCCTCAAACGCGTGGTGATCCTCGACGTGTTCTGTGTCGCGGCGTTCTTCGTGCTGCGGCTGCTCGCGGGTACCGCTGCCATCGCTGTCGAACCGTCCATCTGGCTGCTCCTTTGCGGCGGGCTCCTCGCGCTCTATCTGGGCTTCGCCAAGCGTAGGCATGAGCTGTTGCTCCTCGGCGGCGATTCAGCGCAGCACCGCTCGGTGCTGAGCCAGTATTCTCCCGGCTTTCTCGATCAGGCTTCCACCATTCTTCTTTCGGTGACAATCGTCTCGTACCTGATGTACACTGTCTCAAAATATAATGAACTGGGAAGCTACCTGCTTTCCTGGAGCGCGGTGTTCGTGTTCTATGGTGTCTTCCGCTACATCTACCTGGTCCACAGGAGCGAGGGAGGAGACCCCACGGAGGCGCTGCTCACCGACCGGATGCTGCTGGCTGATGTGTTACTGTGGATACTGTTCTGCGGGTGGGTGATCTATAAGCCCGTCTGAGTCCACCGTCGCGCGGCGATTCTACGCGCTTGGCCTTGGCGAGGTCGTCGCACGGGTGATCGCATTCGGCGCGACCGTATATCTCGCCCGCACACTGGGCGCCGCAGGATACGGTCTGGTGGGCGTGACCACCGCCTTCCTCCTCTACTGCACCTACCTCACCGATCTCGGGCTCGAAGTGCTAGGTGTCCGTGAGATCGCGGAGAGCCGGCATCGACTGCTGACCCATGCGCCCGGCATCCTCACCGCACGGATCGCCGTCGGCTGCCTCCTGGCCCTGCTGTTGTCGGTCGTGGGGCTCACGGTACTGCCCCAGCCCGACGGTGCGCTCCTCGCCGTGTACAGCCTGACACTCCTCGCGGCCGGAGGAAACACCCGCTGGGCTCACATCGGTCTCGGTCAGGCGGGACTGGCGGCAGTCGCCCGAGCGATCGGGGAGTCGGTCATGGTCGTGGTCGTGGTGTTGCTTGTCCACGGCCCCGGTGACCTGGCCAACGCCGGCTTCGCCCAGGTCGTCGGCGACGCGCTCGCCGCCCTCCTGCTGGCCTGGTGGCTCGGGCGGGAGTTCCGGGGCCGATCCGCACGATTCGAACCGGCACTGGTCCTCCCGGTGTTCCGTCGCTCCTGGCCACTCATGGTCAACGCCCTGCTCGGCCTCGCCATCTTCAACTCCGACCTCATCTTCCTCCGCCTCTTCCGGGATGCTACGACCACCGGCTGGTATGCCGCAGCCTACACCCTGATCAGTTTCCTGCTGAACCTGGGGAACGCCTACAGTGTGAGCCTCCTCCCCTCGTTTGCCGGCTTGGCGACTGCGCTCGACGCCCGACGACAACTGTATGGCGACGCCAGCGCGCAGGTGTTCGCTGGTGCCTGGCCTGTCGCCTTGGGGGGAGCACTCGTCGCACCCGATCTGATTGCTCTGGTCTTCGGCCCTGGCTTCGAACCGTCAGGACGTGCCCTTCAACTCCTGCTTTGGTCCATCCCGCTGTCCTTTCTGCGGACGGTCCCGCAAGTTGCTCTGATCGCCGTCGGACAACAGCACCGAGTGCTCAGGGTGACCGCCTGGTGCATGGTCCTGAATCTCGGGCTTAATCTGCTGCTCATTCCCCGCCTTGGACTTCTCGGGGCAGCCGGCGCTACCGTCCTGACAGAGGGGATTCGGGCCCTCATCAGCCTGCTGGAGGCCCGGAGAGAGGGCTTCCCCATCACTGGCCCGGCTCGCTACTGGAGATCGCTGCTCGCGGGGGGGGGCATGACGGCAGCACTCCTCTTGGTGCCCGGTGCGGGATTCTTCGTCCGAACCGCGGTGGGGGCACTGGCCTACGCCCTCTGTCTCTGGCTGATCGGCGGGATTCGCTTCCGGAGAGACTCGCTGCCCGCGCTCTCGGTATAGGCCGGAAAGCCATCTGGACCGGCCGATGGACCGCTGCCAGGGTTCCCCCCTCGTCCGGACGTGGACAGGTCAGGCGACCCGCCCGGATACCCGGCACGAGCGTTGCGCTGTGACCCCACGGCAGCCATGTTGTTGGGCCTTGCCCCGTCAATTCGCGGTGTCTCCCGACCGTGCCACCTTTCCACCCGGCAGCGCATATGGCCCTCTACGTCGGTCCCGACCAGATTCTCCCGCTGACCTCGATCCTCGGCGCGATCGGCGGCGCCCTCATGATCTTCTGGCGTCAGGTCGTCGGAATCTTCAATCGCCTCACCGGGCTATTTCGCAAGGACTGACAATAGATTTCCACGCCAGCCTCCAGGACGCGGACCCGCGGATTGGGCCTATCCGAGCCAGCGGACTGTTGCGCAGGGCCTACAGAGTGTAGCGGCGGCCCGTTGGCGGACGATCCTGGGTCGCAGAATCGCGGGTCGCTGCCGGTTACCCATCGTCTCCATGCTCGGCGCCGGCCTCCGTATGGGTGCCACCACACATTCCGATCTCCCGACCTCCAGTGGATCTGAATTTTTCGAGAAATTTCACTCCCGCTCCGCGCCGGCCGCCCTCCCTTCTCATGCTGCTTCTCGTCGGCCGCCAGGCTTCGCTGCGGAGTGGGCTCCTCGAATGGGCGGACCGGGCCTCCGCTCGATCCCTCCTCCTTGGCCTCTGGGTGGGTCTTCTGACCGGCCTCGGGGAGCTCATCTATCTCTGGTACCGGAAGTATGTCCTCGGCACATTCATCTTCCAGACCCGTGACATACTCTGGCTCACTCCGTTGGTGGACGCACTCAGCTTCCTCGGAGTGGGTGCCGGTCTCGCGATCCTGATCTGGCTCGGTGTCCGACTGTCGTTCCGACTCTCGCTGGGGATTCTGCTGTTCTGCGCCTTCACTTGCCTGTTGCTGTTGTACAACCCATTGCAGGGCTTCGCGGTGCTGGTGCTTGCCCTCGGGCTCGCGATGCAATGCTCCCGATTCCTGGTCCAGCATGAAGCGGGGTTCCTCCGGGGAGTCCGACGCAGTACCCCGTGGCTGGTGTTCCTCGTTCTCGGTGCCGGGCTGGGGGTGGGGGGGAGGCGGTTGTGGCACCAACAGGAGACCCGGCACACCCGAGCGAGATCGGGGGCGCCGAACGTGCTGCTCCTCGTCCTGGATACTGTGCGGGCGATGAGTCTCTCCGTGTACGGAGCGAGCGCTGCGACGACGCCAGAGATGGCACAGCTGGCGAAGGGCGCTACTCGCTTCGCCCATCCGCTTTCCACTGCGCCGTGGACCCTTCCGTCACACGCATCGATCTTCACAGGCCGCTGGCCCCACGAGCTCTCGGTCGGCTACTACGACGCGCTCGACGGCCGGTGGCCTACGCTGGCCGAGGTGCTGGGTGCCGCCGGGTACCGGACTGGCGGCTTCGTCGCCAACAAGAAGTACACCGGATGGGAAACCGGCCTGTCGCGCGGCTTCGATCGCTACGAGGACTACACCCTGGGCCTGGGCGAGGCGATCCGGAGCACGTCGCTCGGTCGGGCCCTCGCCGGGAATCGGTCGGTCCGCGCGCTGGTGGGTGAGTATGACCTCATCGGGCGGAAAACCGCGCCGGATGTCAATCGGGAATTCCTCGAATGGCTGGGCGTCCAGGACGGGGCTCCCTTCTTCGCTTTCCTCAACTACTACGATGCCCACGCACCCTATCTGCCCCCGGAACCGTTCGCGAGCCGGTTCCGCACGCATGGGGGCCAGCGAGTCACTGAGGCATACGCACAACTGGTGGAGTGGACTCCCGATCGGATCGCCGCGGAACGCGATGCCTATGATGGCAGCCTGGCCGCGCTGGACCACGCCGTCGGGGCACTGCTCGATTCGCTGGACCGGCTGGGCCGACTCGAGAACACGATCGTGATCATCACGGCCGATCACGGCGAGGAGTTCGGTGAGCATGGGGTCATGCGCCACGGCAACAGTCTCTATCGTCCTTCGCTCGAGGTGCCATTGATCGTCCGATTTCCCGGCACGGTGCCGGGCGGGCGGGTGATCGAAACGCCGGTGTCGCTGCGCGATATTCCCCAGACAATCGCCGATCTTGCCCGGATCCCGGACGCCCCGTTTCCGGGCCGGTCGCTGGCGCGCTATTGGCGGGATTCCGTCGCCTTGGCGGACACCCTGTTTGCCGAGGTGGCGTTTGCGCCCCGTCTCCACACATCCTACCCTGTGAGCCGGGGCGACATACAGTCGGTGCTTCTGGACGGCCTCCGTTACGTCCGCAACGGCGACGGGACCGAAGAGCTGTACGATTTCGCCGCCGATCCGATGGAGAGCCGGAATCTCTCTGCTCAGCGGGCGCCGAAGGCTGCCCTGCCCGGACTCCGACGCGCGGTCGAGCCACTCATCACGCCTGCCCGCAGCCGCCGGCGCCACGACGTCGAGATTGCGAATTGAGCTCCCTCCCCGAGGTACCCGAGGTGTCCCGAAGTTCCTCCGCCGCGTCCGACCGGCTGTCAGCGGCCGACCTGCTCGGAATTGCGGTTTGGTTCGGCCTGATCACCGGTTTCGTGGAGCTGGGCCAGCTGGCTTGGCAGAAGTGGGGTACAGGGGAGTTCCTCTTCCTCTCCCAGGATGTCCTCTGGCTCGCGCCGACCTTGAACGTGATCACCTTTGGTCTGGGTGCGTTGGTCCTTCTGGGCGTCGGGCGGATGTGGCGTCCGGCCCGATCGCTCCGGGTGGCGGCCGGATTCTGCCTCTTTCTCGCGACCACCTGTGCGCTGTTGCTCTACCATTCCCTCTCGGGCTATGCGGTGCTGATCCTGTCGCTCGGCATCGCCGTGCAGCTCAGCAAGGTGATTGCCCGCCATGGACCGGGATTCAGCCGTCTGGTCGGCCGGAGCGTCGTCGGTCTCGGGGTCATGGTGATACTGTCAGGAGCAGGCCTGCACCTCCGGCGCTGGGTCGTCGAGCGGCGTGCCGTCGCAGCGCTGCCGGCTCCTCCCGGGGGTGGTGCCCCGAACATCCTGCTGATCGTGCTCGACACCGTCCGCTCAATGAGCCTCAGTCTCTACGGGTATGGCCGCGAGACGACACCGAACCTGACGCGCTGGGCGTCGCGGGGCGTGCGCTTTGATCAGGCGATCGCGACGGCGCCCTGGACCCTGCCATCGCATGCGTCGATTTTCACCGGTCGGTGGCCGCACCAACTCAGTGCCGACTATGGCGCGCCGCTCGATGCCACCTATCCGGTGCTGGCCGGCGAGTTGTCAGCCCGCGGCTATCGGACCGGGGGATTTGTGGCCAACAAGAAGTACACCGGATGGGAGACGGGACTGCAGCGCGGATTCTGTCACTACGAGGACTTCCGGCTGGCCTTCGGCGAGATCCTCCGGGGCTCCTCGCTGACCCGGGCGATCGTCTCCAACGAACGACTGCGCGGATTGCTGCACTGGTACCAGTTGCCGGATCGCAAGGACGCCAGTGAGATCAATCGCCGGTTTCTCGAGTGGCTTGATCGGCCCGGCGACCGACCCTTTTTCGCCTTTCTCAACTATTTCGATGCCCACGGGCCTTATCTGCCCCCAGCGCCGTTCGCCAACCGCTTCGGCTCCGAGCGAGCCCGGCGGAATATTGGCTTGTGGCCGCAGCGCGAACCATGGGATTCTGCCCAGGTCAGCGCCGAGCGGGACGCCTACGAATCGGCGATCGCCTATCTAGACAGCCGCGTCGGGGAATTGCTCGATTCCCTCGACCGACGCGGTACCCTCGCCAACACGATTGTCGTAATCGTCTCCGACCACGGCGAGGCGTTCGCCGAACACGGCACGATGGCTCACGGGCACGATCTCTACCGGCCGACGGTCCATGTCCCCCTGCTGCTGATCTATCCGCCGAGGGTGCCCGCAGGATTCATTGTGCGAGCACCGGTTTCTACCCGCGAGATTCCGGCGACGCTGATGGGTCTTCTGGGCCAGGTCGGGCAGGGGGGCCCCTTTCCCGGCCCCTCGCTGGCTCGCTGGTGGACACCGGGGGCTGGGCGTCCGACGACCGCGGATGATACGCTGCTCTCGGAGCTGCGCTATGCCTGGAATCTTCCCGATCGGTACGCCGTCAGCCATGGCGACATGAATGCGATCGTGGCCGGTGGCTATCGCTACATTGTGCGCGGAGATGGTCGGGGGGAACTGTACGGGTTTTCCGATGATGAACTTGAGCAGCGGGACTTGGCGGCGGACAGCACCATGGGTGCTCGGGTGGCGGGGCTTCGCGGCGCACTGAAGGACAGGCTCGCGAATGCGGTACAAGGACCGAGCAAGATTCGCTCGAGATGAGTCGTCCGGGCCGCTGGGCACCGCTGCAACTCGCCCTCGCCGTGGGGATTTTCGTCGGGCTCCTCGAGGCGCTGGTGCATCTGATCGAGCGCCTCGCCCTCGGACGGGTCGTGCATGTCTCGCGCGAGGTCCTGTGGATGGCCCCCGTTGCCAACCTGCTCTGGTTCGGGCTCGCCGGCGCACTGCTCGCTCTCGGGGCCTCTCGATTCCCCGGCCGAGTGACGCCGGCAACGGTGGTCGGCGGCATCATGGCCCTGGGATTTCTCAATCTCACCCTCCTCTGTTCCCGGCTCCACCCGGCCGCCGCGGCCCTGCTGTCCACAGGCCTCGGCGTGCAATGTGGGCGTCGGCTCGCTCCTCACATAGCGTCCGAACGATGGAATATCGCGCGGACGCTCGTCGCCGCGTGCCTCGCCGTCCTGATCATCGGGGCGACACAGGCGGGATGGCGGGCCCATGAGGAGAGGGTCCGTATTGTCCGGCTCCCCCCGTCCCGTGAACGGGTCCCGAATATTGTGCTCCTGGTCCTGGATACCGTCCGCGGGTTCAGTATGAGTCTGTACGGCTACCATCGGTCGACCACCCCGAACCTGGAACGCTGGGCGCATCGGGGGGTGGTATTCGAGCGGGCCTTTGCCACTGCGCCGTGGACCCTTCCGTCCCACGCCAGCATGTTCACCGGCCGATTCGGTCATGAGCTGAATGCTGGCCTCACAGTGCCCCTCGATGCCACCTATCCGACACTGGCGGAGATTCTCGGGCGCGCCGGCTACCGCACTGCCGGGTTTGCAGCGAACCTCCCCTACTGCAGTTACGAACATGGCCTGGACCGGGGTTTCCAGCACTATGAGGACTACGACCGCTCCCCCGGGACGGTGCTGTTCAGCCAGGTGTTCGGCCGGGATCTGTTGCGCCTCGCCTGGTTCCGAAACGTGCTCGACTACTACGATGAGCCCTGGGGAAAGTCCGCGGCGGAGGTGAACCAGGCGTTCCTCGACTGGCAACTCGAGCTGCCCGCCGGACGGCCCTTCTTTGCCTTCCTCAACTATTTCGATGTCCATAGTCCGTACCGTCCGCCCGCCCCATTCGACACCGCGTTCGGGGCCGATCCCGACCGCCATTGGCGGCAGGGTGACATGGTGTTCGGCCGCCTCACCATCGCGGAGATCTCGACCGAGCAGCGGAGCTATGATGCCGCGATACGCTATCTCGACGACCAGGTCGACGCCCTGCTCACCTCGCTCGAATCCCGCGGCGCGCTCGAGAACACCATCGTGGTTATCACCTCCGATCATGGGGAACAATGGGGGGAGCACCAGCTCCTCTCCCACGTAAACAGCGTCTACCGCCAGCTGCTTCAGGTCCCCCTCCTGATCATCGCATCGCGGCGGATCCCCGAAGGGGTCCGCATCGAACGCCCGGTGAGCCTCGCATCGCTGCCCCGGACCGTGCTGCTGCTGGCCGGAGTCCCGGGTGAAGTTCCAGGGCATGCCCTGTTCGGGCCGGCAAGTTTGCGGTCGGCCGATCCAGTACTCGCGGAAGTGACCGATCTGGGTGGCAAGCGACAGCGGTCCGCCATCCGGGACGGATGGCACTATATCCTCAACCATCGCGGCGTCGAGGAGCTGTACTGGCTGGAAACCGACCCGGCGGAAGTTCAAGATCTGGCGGACGACCCTGGCATGCGATCCGTGCTGGCACGCTTCCGGGTGCTCCTGGACAGCGTGGATCAGCACCGCCTCGGCGATCACCCCATGGATACCTCCCGATGAACGATCCGACTCCCGTCCGTCAAGGCCCCGGGCTGGTCCTTCGCGTCGCAGTATGGCTCGGCCTCCTCACCGGCATGGCCGAGGTGGTCGTGCGCGGCGCTGAGAGATTCCTGTTGCACCGGTTCATCCGGGTCGACCAGCATGTGCTCTGGATGGCACCGGTGATGGACCTGCTCTGGTTCCTCGCGATCGGCGCCGTGCTGTCCCTGTTGCTCCGCCTGTGGCCGACCACCCAGGCTTGCCGGATCGCGATGACCACCATGCTGGCGCTGGCCTGGCTGAGCCTGGGCCTGCTGTGGACCACACTCGATCAGCGAACGGCCCTGATCCTCGCGCTCGGTCTCGGCATGACAGTCATGCGGGGCATCATGCCTCGAATCCAGCAATTCGATCGCCTGATACGACGAACCCTTCCGGCCTTGGGCCTGATCCTGCTGCTCCTGTTCGCAGTCGCCTTTGCCCTTCCCGCCTGGCGTGAGCGACAGGCGCTCGCAAACGCCCCGCTGCCCGCAGGGCGGCCGCCAAATGTGCTGTTGCTGGTGCTCGATACCGTACGCAATCTGAGCCTGAGCCTCTACGGCTATCCCCGGCTCACGACGCCCGAATTGTCCCGCTGGGGACAGCGCGGCGTGGTCTTCGAGCGCGCCTTCTCTGCGGCCCCGTGGACCCTCCCATCCCACGCAAGCATGTTCACCGGGCGCTGGCCAATCGAGCTGAGTGCGGGACTCAAGCGGCCGCTCGATGACACCTACCCGACGATTGCGGAGGCGTTCGCCGCCCGCGGGTATCGCACTGCGGGGTTCACAGCGAATTCTCAGTTCACCACGTACGAACAGGGACTCGACCGCGGCTTTATGCGCTTCCGGGACTTCCTTATTTCACCCAGCGCACTGTTCATCAGTACAGTCTACGGGCGAGAGCTCGTCAAGCGGAACTGGCTTCGCAATGCGCTCCACTACTACGATAGGCCTGGGCGAAAGCTGGCGCTCGAGGTCAACGCCGAGTTCCTGGACTGGGAGAGAAGCGGCAATGATCGGCCCTTCTTCGCCTTTCTCAACTACTTCGACGCGCATGACCCGTACCGGCCACCGGCGCCCTTCGACACCACCTTTGGTGCGGACCCGAATCGTCCCTGGGGCGATATTCAGACCGGAGACCCCAGGAAGCTGCCCCGTGGCCTGCTTCCCCGCGAGCAGGATTCTTATGATGCGTCCATCCGCTACCTCGATCATTCGGTGGGGCGCCTGCTGGACTCCCTCAACCATCGCGGAGTTCTAGATAGTACCGTGGTCATCATCGTTTCAGACCACGGGGAGCAGTTTGGCGAGCACAACCTGATGTTTCACGCCAACTCCGTGTACCGGCAGCTCCTGCAGGTCCCACTGATTGTCATCTATCCTCCAACCGTCCCTGCGGGGCTTCGGCTGCAGGAGCCCATCAGCATCCGGGACTTGGCCCAGACCATGCTTGGCGTCGCCGGGGGTACCCCCGATTCCCGTTTTCCCGGTCGCTCCCTGGCCAGCTTGTGGGGTCCGGATTCGACTGCTGCGCGGGCCGTGCCGCGGTTCATCTGGGCGGACAATGAGCTGATCGACGGGCGGCGACAATTCGCGATTCTCGATCCCGATTGGTATTTCGTCCGAATGCCCAAGCCGAGGAGTCGAACGGAACACACCGAGCAGCTCTACGACTTCCGTCAGGATCCCGAAGAGGTCACCGACCTGGCTGGGTCCCAAGTCGCCGAGTTGCCGATGGCAAAGTTCAGGGGACGGCTGGAGGAAATGCTGTCCCGGAGCGAACAGGCCCAGGAACAGGCAGCCGAGGATAGGCGGCCCTGAATGGTGCCCGACGCATTCGAGGCCGCCATCGTACCGTACGAATTCGACCAGGAAGCCACCACGACTCGATGAGCACTACGACACCCCACCAGACGCCGACGCCCGCCACGCCGCGGGACGGTATGGAGCGCATGAATATCGTGATCGGCGGCCACGTCGACCACGGCAAGAGCACGGTCGTCGGGCCGGCTGCTCGCCGACACCGGCTCGCTCCCCGAGGGGAAGCTCGAGGCGGTCCGGGCCATGTGCGAGCGCACCGCCCGGCCGTTCGAGTACGCCTTTCTGCTCGACGCGCTCAAGGACGAACAGTCGCAGGGGATCACGATCGACGCCGCCCGGGTCTTCTTCAAGACGGCGCTCCGGCACTACATCATCATCGACGCGCCCGGACACATCGAGTTCCTCAAGAACATGGTCACCGGCGCATCCCGCGCCGAAGCGGCGCTGCTGGTGATCGATGCCAAGGAAGGCGTCCAGGAGAACAGCCGGCGCCATGGCTACATGATGTCGATGCTGGGGATCAGGCAGATCGCGGTCCTCGTCAACAAGATGGACCTGGTGCAGTACGACCAGAGCCACTTCGATGGCATCGTCACGGAGTACACTGCATTCCTGGCGAAGATCGGCGTGCACCCGGCCTGCTTCATTCCCGCCGCGGGCCGCGATGGCGACAACATCGCCACCCATTCGCCCAAGATGCCCTGGTACGACGGCCCGACGGTGCTGCAGGCGCTCGATCGCTTCGCCACCGAGCGCCCCGCGCCGCACAAGCCGTTCCGGATGCCGGTACAGGACGTGTACAAGTTCACCGCCCAGGGTGACGATCGCCGGATCATCGCGGGCACGATCGAGACCGGCGTGGTCCATGTCGGCGACGAGGTGGTCTTCTACCCCTCCGGAAAGAAGAGCAAGGTCAAGAGCATCGAGGCCTTCAACTGTCCGGTGCAGACCGAAGCGCAGGCGGGCCAGGCGACGGGTCTGACCCTGGCCGAGCAGATCTATGTGGCCCGCGGCGAGACCGCGGCGATCGCTGGCCAGACCAAGCCCGACGTCACCACCCGGCTCCGGGTGAGTCTCTTCTGGCTCGGCAAGCAGCCGCTGGTCAAGAAGAAGGATTACATCCTGAAGCTCGGCACCGCCCGGGTCCCCTGCCGGCTCGAGGAGATGCATCGAGTCATCGACGCGTCGAACCTGAATACCAGCGAGAGCAAGGACCGGATCGACCGTCACGACGTCGCCGAATGCACCCTCAAGTTGAATCGGGCGGTCGCGTTCGATACCACCGACGAACTCGCGGCCACCAGCCGGTTCGTGATCGTCGATGACTACGAGATCCGCGGCGGCGGCATCGTGCGCGAGGCGCTCGCCGATCGGCAGTCCGAGATCCGCGAAAAGGTCATGCTCCGCAACTTCAAGTGGGAGCCGAGCATCATTGCGCCGGAGCGCCGGGCGGAGAAGTACAGCCAGAAGGCGTCGCTGCTGCTGATCACCGGGGCGCGCGACACCGATCGCAAGTCGCTGGCCAAGGACCTGGAGGCGCGGCTCTTCGAGGATGGCCGGGTGGTCTACTTCCTCGGCATGGCGAGCATGCTGTACGGCGTGGACGCCGACATCGAACGCAAGGCGGGGAACCGGATGGAGCATCTCCGCCGCCTCGGCGAGGTCGCCAACATGATGCTCGATGCCGGTGCCATCCTGATCGTGACCGGCGCACGAGCTGACCCAGGAGGATCTCGAGGTCGTGCGCACCGCGGTCGACCCCGATCGCATCGAACTCGATCTGGGTGGGCGACCATGTCACCACCGACGTCACCTACGACCTGATCCTCGGCGACCATGAGGCCGACGCCGAGGGCGTCGACCGCATCAAGCGGCTGCTGCAGGACAAGGGTGTCCTGTTCCGCCCGTGGTAGGCGATCCGACCACGGCGCCGGTGACGGTGTCACCCGACTTGCTGGTGCGGCTGGCCGCTCTGGCCGTCGAGGCGGGCCACGCGACCATGACCCACTATCACGCCGGCGTCGCGGTTGCCCAGAAGGGCGACAGGGGACCGGTGACGGCGGCCGACATCGCCGCGCACGCGATCATCGTCGCGGCACTCGCTGCCTGGGACGCCACGATCCCGATCATCTCGGAAGAGGGGGAGATTCCGGGCGTCGACACGCGCCGGCAGTGGACCCGCTTCTGGCTCGTGGATCCGCTCGACGGCACCAAGGAGTTCATCCAGCGGAACGGGGAATTCACCGTCAACATCGCCCTCATCGAGGGCGGTGTACCGGTGCTCGGCGTCATCTATGCGCCGGCGCTGGACCTGCTCTACTACGCCGGCCAGGGACTGGGGAGCTGGAAGCGCGAGGGTGCCGGGGCACCGGTGCGGATCGTCTCGCGCCCGCCGCTGCCCCAGCATGCACTCCGGGTCGCGGAGAGCCGGTCGCATCCGTCGAAGGAGCTGGAGGCCTACCTCGCCACGATCCCGGTGGCGGAGCGGGTGCCGGCGGGAAGTTCGCTCAAATTCTGCTGGGTGGCGGAGGGGAAGGCGGACATCTATCCCCGCCTCGGGCCGACGATGGAATGGGACGTGGCCGCGGGAGACTGCATCTTTCGCAACTCGGGCGAGCGCACGCCGCGGCGCTCGGAGCTGGTGTACAACCAGCCGGAACTCAGGAATCAGGGCTTCGTCATCGGGCTGAGTGACAGCGAGGTGCAGACGGGCAGCGGCGAGGGGATGGTCCTCTGGTTCACGGGGCTCTCCGGCTCCGGCAAGAGCACCATCGCCCGGGACGTCGTCGCCGCCCTCGAGGCCGAGGGCCGGCCGGTCGAGTACCTCGACGGCGACACCATTCGCGACATCTTTCCGGCGACCGGCTTCACCCGCCCGGAGCGGGATGCCCACATCCGCCGCGTCGGCTGGGTGGCGAGCCGGCTGGAGCGGCACGGCGTCACGGTGGTCGCGTCGCTGGTGTCGCCCTATGAGGAGTCACGGCGATTCGTCCGCAGCCTCTGCCGGCATTTCGTCGAGGTGTACGTCGCGACCCCGTTCGCCGAGTGCGACCGGCGCGACGTGAAGGGGCTGTATGCCAGGGCAGCGGCGGGACAGATCAGGAACTTCACCGGGCTCGACGATCCCTACGAGGCACCGTCGCACCCCGAACTCGCGATCGATACGACCCACGTCACGGTGGCCGCCGCCGTGACGCAGGTACTCGGCTACATCGCTCGACCCAGGGACTGACCATGGATCACATCGAACAGCTGGAAGCGAAGAGCGTTCACATCTTCCGGGAAGCGTACGCCAGCTTCAAGAGCCTCTGCATGCTCTGGTCGATCGGCAAGGACAGCACGGTGCTGCTCTGGCTGGCGCGCAAGGCGTTCTTCGGCCATGTGCCGTTTCCGCTCGTCCACATCGACACGGCGTTCAAGATTCCGGAGATGATCCGCTATCGCGACCGCTTCGCGGCGGAGTGGAACCTGAACCTGATCTACGGCCAGAACGTCCAGGCGCTGGCCGACAAGCGCACCTTTCCCGACGGCGCCGTCGACCGGATCGCCTGCTGCGGTGCGCTCAAGACCGAGGCGCTCAAGAAAACGCTGTCCGGGGAGTGGCCACGCTTCAAGTTCAATCACGCCAAGAAGACCTATGAGGTCGACAAGAACACCGAGCCGTATACCGGTGTCATCGTGGGCGCCCGGGCCGACGAGGAGGGCAGCCGCTCCAAGGAGCGGTACTTCTCACCCCGCAACCAGCAGTCCTCGTGGGACGTCGGCGACCAGCCGCCCGAGTTCTGGAATCAGTACAAGACCGAGTTCGCGCCCGGCACCCATGTGCGGATCCACCCGCTGCTCGACTGGACCGAGCTGAATATCTGGGAATACATCGAGCGGGAAAGTATCCCGACGGTGTCGCTCTACTACGATCCCGGGACCGGCATCCGGTACCGGTCGCTGGGATGCGGGCCCTGCACCACGCCGGTGCAGTCCACCGCCAGGAACGTGCAGGAGATCATCGTCGAGCTGAAGACCGGCAAGTTCGCCAACATCGCGGAACGCTCCGGCCGCGCCCAGGACAAGGACGATGGCGGCGGCCTGGAGACCCTGCGGCGCGACGGGTACATGTAAGATTGATGCTCGGGCGCCCGGAGGCGGGTCCTCGCCGACCCGGTAGAGCCGGCGATGCTGGTGTCTACCCGCAGTCGCCTGAGTCCGACCAACGATCCGCTCTCAGTGCAGCAGGTAGGTGCTGTCCGGCTCGCCTGCGGCCGCCAGGATTTCGTCCATGTCCACCTTGTCATACCCGCCCGAGAGCAGAGTAATGAACTTGTCGCGCAGCATCGGAATCTGCCGGGCGCGGCTGATGATATTGTTGGCGTCCTTCTTCTCGAGAATCTTGTACCAGTTGTAGATCATCTTGAAGATGCGGCCCATGGGCAGGCGGATCCGGTCCTCGTATACCTTGAGGCGGGCCGCGCTGAAGTCCTGGTGGGCAAAGCAGTCGAGGATCGCGTCCGAGGCATACACGCCACCGCGGGTGGCGATGGTGACGCCGGCGGAGAAGATCGGGTCGACGAACATCGAGGCGTCGCCGATCATGACAAAGCCGTCACCGACGAAACAGTCGTTGAGATACGAGATGTTGGAGATCGTCTGCATCTCCATCGTCTGCCTGGCTCCCGCCAGCCACCCGCGGACCTGCTCACAGCTCTGGATCCCCTTCTCGAAGCGCTCCTGAGGGCTCTCGCCCAGCGTCTTGGCAAAGCGGGCGTCGAGCACCACGCCCACGCTAATGACATCCTCCTTGAGCGGGATGTACCAGACCCAGCCACCGTCGATGGTATGGATGTCGGTGGTCACCGACTCCGGCAGGACGGCATCCCACTTCATGATCGTCGTGGGGTCGCGACGCCAGCCTCCGGTGAAGTGGGTGAAGTGCGAGATCTTGTTGAGGGCGGGGTCGGGGTTGCGCCAGCCCAGCTTGCGGGAGAGCAGGCAGTCCCGCCCCGAGGCATCCACCACCACCGAGGCGTAGATGGCGTGCGGCTCGGCGCCGTTGGGACCCGCCAGCACGCCCACCGCACGCTCTCCCTCGAACAGGACCTCCCTGACCGTCCATTCCTGCCGAGTGTCGGCTCCGCAATCGGTGGCGTGGGCCAGCATCACCTGGTCGAAGCGGGCACGTTCCACATGGTAGGCGTACGGCCGCTCGAAATACATCGGGTACTCGGCGGTCAGCAGCACCACATCGGGGGTCTGATTGAACATCCCGAAGTTGATACCCTGCTTCGGCACGAAGCCCTCGGCTTCAAGCTTCGGGATGATCCCGAGCCGGTTCCAGAGCTCCCAGGCGCCCGGCAGCAGCGACTCGCCGATGTGGAAGCGAGGGAAGCGCTCCCGCTCGAGCACGATCACCCGCTTGCCGGCCTTGGCCAGCATCGTGGCCGCGCTGGAACCGCCCGGTCCGCCTCCGATAACGACCACATCGCAATGCTCACTGGACGTCCCCATGCGCGCTCCTCTCTGAGATTGATTCGACCGGCGCCGCTAACGCGCACGGGCCTGAGACCCGGGACGATTGCCCCCGGTTCACTGCGCGGTTCCCTGATTCGCTGAGATGAGGCTGATGGAGGGCGGGGCGGCAACCTGACTGTCCCCGCGCATCCGGCGCATCTGCGCCCAAGCCCCCACCAGGTCTAGCGCAACTTCGATGCTCGGGGCCGGCCGGAGGCACCCGCTGCGGCCTCTTCGGGTTGTCGGCCTATCTTGTTTGGCTGCAATCATTTCCCCTGAGCTGCAGAGCCGACCTCTCGGCCAAACTGAGGCTGGCAGCATCGACAATCACGCAGCTATGGCAGCGTCGCGCCAGAGGGGGCCCCGGCTGTAGTTGATCCGCTACATCTCCCCGTCCGACCCCGAACCCGGGGATTCTCGCGCATGGAACCTGCGCCCGCGCGAGGGTATCTTCGCGGGACCCTTCCTCTCAGCCAAGATCGGCCATGGATTTCAACTGGACCACGGAGCAGCTCGAGTTCCGCGCGGCGGTGATCGCCTTTGCCCGGAAGTCGCTGCAGGACGATCTCATCCAGCGGGATCATGAGGCGCGCTTCTCACCCGACCACTGGAAGCGTTGCGGCGAGTTCGGAATCCAGGGGCTGCCCTTTCCCGAGGAATATGGCGGGAGCGGCATGGACGTACTGACGACCGTCCTCGCGATGGAGGCGCTGGGGTACGCCTGCCGTGACAACGGACTGCTCTTCGGGCTCGCCGCGCAGATGTGGAGCGTGCAGATGCCCATCCTCCGCTTCGGCACAGAGGACCAGAAGCGCAAGTACCTCCCGAGGCTCTGCAGCGGCGAATGCGTCGGCGCACATGGGATGAGCGAGCCCGACTCCGGCTCCGATGCCTTCGCCCTCCGCACCACCGCCATTGCCGACGGCGACGCCTACGTCCTCACGGGCACCAAGACGTTCGTCAGCGAGGCGCCGGTCGCCGACCTCTTCCTGGTCTTCGCGACTATCGACCGTGGCAAGGGGGCACTGGGCCTTACCGCATTCCTCGTCGACCGCGATACTCCCGGATTCAGTGTCGGCCGCCAGATCGGTAAGATGGGCCTCAAGACCTCCCCGATGGCTGAACTGATCTTCGACCAGGCTCGCGTCCCGGTGACCAATCGACTGGGTCGGGAAGGGCGGGCGGTGACCATCTTCAACGACTCGATGGAGTGGGAGCGCGCCTGCATTCTCGCCAGCAACCTCGGCACCATGGAGCGGCTGATCGAGACCTCGGTACAGTACGCCAGGGATCGGAAGCAGTTCGGCAAGTCGATCGGAGAGTTCCAGGCGGTTTCCCACCGGATTGCTGACATGCAGGTGCGGCTCGAGGCCGCCCGCCTGCTTCTCTACAGGGGGGCTTGGGCCAAACAGAACGGTCAGGCTCCGGGGCCGCACGCCGCAGTCGCAAAGTTGTACCTCGGGGAGGCCATGGTGCAGACCTGCCTCGACGCGGTGCAGATCCGGGGTGGGTACGGATACACGACCGAGTACGAGGTCGAACGCGACCTCCGAGATGCGGTCGGTGGCACGCTGTACTCCGGCACCTCCGAGATCCAGCGAAACCTGATTTCTCGTGGGCTGGGGCTCTGAACCTCATCCACCGCCGATGAGCCGGGGGCGGCGATAGCAGCTATCCAGTTCACCCAGCCCGCTTCAATCCGAATCCCACCCGTTGTTCGCCGGGATTCACTGTCGGATCTTTCCGACAGTGTGGGGCTGGTCGCTACACCCCGCCTCGCGACGAGCAGGGATTTCAGCCGGAAGTGAAGGTCCCTGAGGCAGATGGCCGCAGATTCCATTGGCATGATAATGGCTACTTCGACTCGGCCGGTATTACGACCGGAACGCACCGCTCCAGCCAGCCATGATGAGGTTCCATGACCACGGTCGGTACACCCGCCGGGGTGGATGAACGTTTTCTCTCCTTGGCCCTCGACTGGGCGGAGGTTGCGCGCAGTCTGGTCATCCTCGCCCAGGTCGGGGCCATCGCGCTGGTCATCAAGGAATACAAGCTGGAGAGCCGCGCGATCTATCTGTGCCTGCTGGTGGCCATCGTGGGATTCGCCATCAACCAGGTGTTAACTCGGCGGGCCCGGTTGCCGTGGTTCGTCGCGGTGTCCGCGGCATCGCTGCTCCTGGTGCTCAACGTCGGTCCCGGCTTGTGGGTCCTCGGTCTCGCCGTCGGACTGATGCTGCTCTGTCACCTCCCGCTCCGGTTCGGGGCACGGTTGGGGATAATCCTCGCCGTCGCGGTCGGACTCGGGTTCGCCCGCGTCGGGGCGATTCCCACCCCGATCGCGAAAAGCGCTTGGTCGATTCTGGGCGCGATGTTCATGTTCCGCCTGGCGAGTTACCTCTATTCGCTCAAGCATGACGGGGCGCCCAGGAGTCCGTGGGAGACCGCTGCGTACTTCTTGATGATCCCGAACGTCGCCTTCTCCCTCTTCCCCCTCATAGACTTCAAGGTGTTCGTTCGCAGACTGGTACGACGGCCCCGAGAGCGCCATCTACGCGCGCGGGCTCCGGTGGATGCTGCGGGGTCTATCGCATCTGGTGCTCTATCGAGTCGTGTACCACTTCCTCACCGTGGACCCGGTTTCGCTCCGGACCCTGGGCGATGTCGTGCAACTGATCTGCGTCTCGTGGGTGCTCTACCTGCGCGTCTCAGGGCAGTTCCACCTGATTGTCGGCCTGCTCCATCTGTTCGGCTTCCGGCTGCCGGAGAGCAATCACCTGTATTTTCTCTCCAGCAGCTTCACCGACCTCTGGCGCCGCACCAACATCTACTGGAAGGATTACATGCAGAAGCTGGTGTACTTCCCCAGCTTCTTCGTTCTGCGCCGACTGGGTCAGGCGCCGGGAATGCTCCTGGCGACCAGCATCGTCATGTTCGCCACCTGGGTCCTGCACGGGTACCAGACATTCTGGATATGGGGCCGGGCTTCATATTCAGCGGTGGATTTCCTGTTCTGGTTTCTGCTGGGCTCCTTGGTGCTGGCGAGCACAGGGTATGATCTCTACCGGCCGCGTGTGGCGAAGACCAGGAGCGGGTGGAGCCTGCGCCGCGGGCTGGGGACCGCGATGGTCTTTCTCACGATCGGGATATTCTTCACCTTGTGGCAGTCGGAGTCAATCAGCTACTTCGTCGAAGGCATGGGGTATGCGCGCAATGTCGACCTTCGAGGTGTGCTCCTCCTCCTCGGAGTCATCACCACCTGTGTCGCGATCGGCGGGGGGACCTGGGGCAAGCCCAACCTCGAGGATGTGAAGCCGACATCACGCACCCTCGGGCAGGATCTTCGGGCGGGCGCCTGGCATCTCGGCGGCCTCGGCGTCCTGCTCATCATCGGAGACGGTGGCGTGCAACGCGCGATGGGGCCTCGTGTCGGCGAGTTCTTCTCCCGCGTGAGTGGCAATTCCGAGAACACGATGGACGCACTCCAGATGGTGCGCGGATACTACGAGGATCTCGGCAAGAATGATCAGATCACGGGGCAGGGGTGGTACGGCGAGGACCGGGCCCCCGATGACTGGGTGAGTCTCAACTTCACGGCAGCCTACAAGGAACGAAACGACTTCGAGCTGGAGGATCTCCAGCCCAACGTGACCGTCAAGTTCAAAGGCGTGCCGTTCAGCACCAACAGCTTCGGGATGCACGACAAGGAATACGCCCTGGCCAAGCCACCGGGGGTCTATCGGATTGCGGTGCTCGGTTCCTCGATTGCGATGGCACCGGGCGTCGTCGGCGATTCCTCATGGGAAGCGATTCTCGAAGACCGGCTCAACGCCCGCTACAGCGCCTCCGGTCGGCGCTACGAGGTGCTCAATTTCGGCATCTCCGCGTTCGGCATGCTTCAGATGGTCGAGAAGCTAGGACGAGAGGTGATGGCGTTCCAGCCCGACCTGGTGCTGTTCGTCAGTGCCCCTCCCGACCACATGTGGACCGCTCGGAATGTTCAGCTGGCGGTCAATCGCGGCATCCCCATCCCCTATGAGGGGCTGCGTCGAATGGTGACCCGATACCGGCTCAGCCCGCCGATCACCATGGGGACCGCCTACCGGCGTATCGCCCCGGTGATGGACTCGGTCCTTGCATCCGCGATCGATCGCGCGGACAGTATGCTGGCGACCGGGCACGCCAGGGGATCGTTGCTGGTCTTTCGGCTCCCCACATTCCCGCGGGTCACGGACCGGGTGCTGCAGCATGAGGCGGAACGGGCGGGTTGGCCGATCGTCGACCTGACTGAACCCTACGGCGGCCGGGACGAGACCCAGTACCGGTTGCGCTGGTTCGACAAGCATTTCAATGCAGCGGGCAACCTGCTGGTCGGGAATCTGCTCTTCGCCGAGCTGGAGCGCCGGGCGGACGAGTTCGCCCTTCCCCTCGGTAGGACCCCTGCGACTGGCGAGCGTCCAGCGCGCCGACCCTGACCTGGAGACTCGAACGATGAATGACGTGATCGATCCGGTGAAGCAGTACATCATGGAAAACTATCTGAAGGGCGAAGACCCCTCGACCCTCAAGGTCGACACCCCGCTCATTACTGGCGGGATTCTCGATTCGCTCGGCACCCTCGAGCTGGTCTCGTTCCTCGAGCAGCGGTTTGCCATTCAGATGGAGGCCCACGAAGTCGACGCCGAGCGCCTCGATACCCTGGAGGCGATCGCCGTCCTGGTCCGGACGAAGCAGGGCGCACAGGTCTAGCCCAGTATGCCCTGCTTGCATCACTGGCTCGACGCCTCGGCCGATCGAACGCCCGGGAGCATCGCCGTCGATGATCCTGGCCGGGGTACGATCACCTACGGCGCGCTGGATGCCCTCTCCGATCGGGTGAGCGACCGGCTCTGCGCAATGGGAGTCCGACAGGGAGATCGGGTCGGCCTCTTTCTGCCCAAGTCAATCGACTCCGTCGCCGCCATCTTCGGCATTCTGAAGCGCGGCGCAGCCTACATTCCCGTCGATTCGGGGTCCCCAGCGTGGCGCGCCGCGTTCATCCTGACTGATGCCGCCGTTCGTGTCGCGATCGTCGAGCGGCCCAATGTCGTCGGCCTCGAGGAGGAGCTCTGCCGACTCGGCGCTGCAGTCGAACTCCTCGTGGTGGACGGGACTGGGGGTGGTGTCGGGCTGGCCGGCGCGCTGACCCGGCTGGAGGAGACTGCCGGCGCGACTCCGCCGGTGCCGACGGTCGATCCCGGCCCGGATGGCTTGGCGTATATCCTCTACACTTCCGGCTCAACCGGGAAGCCCAAGGGCGTGATGCTGACGCATCGGGCCGCGACCAGCTTCGTCGATTGGTGCTCCGAGACTTTCGGGCCACGTGTGACCGACGTCTTTTCATCGCACGCACCATTCCACTTCGACTTGTCGGTCCACGATCTGTACGTCCCGATCAAGCATGGGGCACGGCTGATTCTGATCGGGGAGGAACTCGGCAAGGAGCCGATGGCACTGGCGGGGACGATCGCCGACAATGGCATCACCATCTGGTATTCGACACCCTCCATTCTCAACATGCTCTGCCAGTACGGGCGGCTGCCGAAACATGATCTGTCCGCCCTCAGGATCGTGCTGTTCGCCGGGGAGGTGTACCCCGTCCCCCAGTTGCGGACCCTCAAGCAGCTGCTGCCCCATCCTGCCTACTACAACCTCTACGGGCCGACCGAGACCAACGTCTGCACCTGGCAGCAGATCCCCGCGGCGATTCCGGAGGACCGGATCGAGCCGTATCCCATCGGGAAGACCTGTTCCCACCTGCGTTCCCGGGTGATCGACCTCGAGGAGCGGCCGGTCACCCGCGGTGAGGAGGGGGAACTGGTGATTGCCGGTCCCGGCATTCTCGAGGGGTACTGGAACCTGCCCGACCGGAACGGGGCTGCCTTCCTGGTGGACGCCGGCGGGACCCGCTGGTACCGGACCGGAGATCTGGTGGTGGAGGAGCCTGACGGAACCTTTCTGTTCCACGGTCGGCGAGACCGAATGGTGAAGCGACGCGGCTACCGGATCGAACTGGGTGAGATCGAGGCGGGCTTGGCGCGCCACCCAGGCGTCCGAGAGGTCGCGGTCGTGGCGGCGCTGGATGCGGTCTCGGGAGTGAAGATCACGGCGTTCCTGAGTTCCACCAACTGGGCTCGACCCTCGATCATCGCCCTCAAAGCGTTTTGCATGGAGGTGCTCCCCAGGTACATGGCCCCTGACATATTCGTCTGGCTCGATTCCATTCCGCGGACGTCCACGGACAAGACCGACTATCAGGCCCTGAAGGCGGAGTTGTGATCCCACCGCGTGGTTTCAGGGAGGGGGCTCGAGGCATACCGGCAGGGGCGAGGGGGATGCGTCGTAGTTCACCAGGCCGCCACCGGGCTCGACTGCTCTTCGGCACTCTGCTGCTGCTCGGGCTCGCGACCCAGTCGCTTCTGGGCCAGGGGAGCACTCAGCGGCGGCCACTGGTGCTGCTGGACATTACGGTCATCGACGCCACCGGCGCCCCAGCGGCGCCGCATCAGACAGTACTCATCGAACGTGGGGTGATCCGGGCCATAGGCGCAGCGGGGATGGTTCCCCTGCCCACCGGTGCCCAGCTGGTTCGGAGCCGGGGCCGGTTCCTGATTCCCGGCTTGTGGGACATGCACACCCACGTCGCCTGGGATTACCTCAAGCCGGTACCGCCCGATGGGCGCACCCCCGCGGCCCAGCGAGCGAATCGGGAGTACTTCTTTCCGCTCTTTCTCGCCAACGGGGTACTTGGGATCCGCGACATGGCGGGGGTGATCGCTGTGACCCGGGGATGGAAGACCGAGATCGCCGCGGGAAAGCTCGATGGCCCGCGAATGATCATCACGGGCCAGAAACTCGGCCGCCAGCCTGTGGTTCCGGGCGCACCGTTCCCGGTCACTACGGAGGAGGAGGCCAGGGTCTCGGTCCGGATGCTCAAGGCGGAGAAGGCGGATTTCGTGAAGATCGACGGATTGTATCCTCGACTCTATCCCGCCGTCTTCGACGAGGCGCACCGACTCGGCCTCACGGTCGTTGGTCATGTCACACCGCCGGTGAACGCGGCAGAGGTTGTGGAATTCGGACAGCACAGCATTGAGCACAATGAAGGCGTCCTGCTTGCCTGCTCATCTGACGGTCCCCGGTTGCAGAGAGAGTTAGGTCGCTGGAGGTTTCCCACCCTTCTGAGCAAGTGGTTTCGCTGGGCTTTCCCGAGCCGGAATCCTGCCCAGGTGAAGGGGCCGCTAGCCGGGAGCTACGATGCCACCAGATGTACCGCCCTGGCCGAGCGGATGCGTGCGCAGGATGTATGGCTTTGTCCGACGCTTCGCAGCATCTCCGAAGAGGCGTTCGCCGAGAGTCCCGACGCGAACGACTCCACCTACCGCGCCTACCTGCTGAAGGCGATGGACATTCTCCCCCGTAAGCCACAGGGAGAGGCGCTGGAGGAGGCGCGGGCATACTTCCGCCAGATGGTGGCGGCGGATCGCCTCTTTCACCACGCAGGGGTGTCCTTCCTCGCCGGGTCTGATACCCCAGCGCTGCTGGCAATTCCTGGCTTCAGCCTGCATGACGAGCTGGCAATGTTCGTTGACGCCGGATTCACACCGATGGAAGCTCTGCAGACAGCCACTATCAACGCCGCGCGATTTCTCGGGATAGACGATTCCGTGGGTACGATTCAACCCGGCAAGATCGCGGATCTCGTCATCTTGGACGGAGACCCGATCGCGGACATCCATAATACCAGGAAGGTCAACAGTTATGTCAGGAATGGCAGCCTGGTGACCCGTGACTCGATCGACAGGATGCTGGCGGGGGTGAGGACGATCGTCCCACGATGGGATTCGCTCTACACGGTGCTTCGGCGAGATCCGGCACCATAGGTGCGCACATGCCACTCCGGTCCCGGCACCTAGGCTCGGCCAGTAAGGTAGCCCTTGAGCTCGCCGAGCGACCAGGCGGCGAGGAGAAGGAACACGAGGGGGAACACGGTCATGAAGTGCGCGAAGGTGACCTTTTTCTGGTATTGGAGCCGGGCCTGACGGGCGAAGAGAATGACAGGGAGGATCGGAGTTAGTGCGCCTAACATTAGCCGTCTGCCCCTGGTGATTTCTCTGGCGCGGGTGTAGGCAAAGAGCCGCCCCCATCCAACACGCTCCGCGAGCACCCCACCAAGCGAGAGTCCTTCGCGCATCTGTTCCACCACGCAATCCGGGTTCAGATAGAGCGATTCCCCCGCCCGCTGCAGCGCCCAGTGCACCGTGGTTTCGTGATACCGGTCGTACCAGAGGGAGCGGGTCGCCTCGAGCGCGCGCCGTTTGTAGCAGACGTTGACATCGGACACATAGGCCCGATTGCCCCGCTCGAAAGGGAGCTGATAGCGCCCAAAATCGCAGAAGTAGACCGCCCAATTGAGGGCCCGATCCCGCCCATTGTTGATCGCCCCCCCGATGACCGCCTCCGGATGCTCCGCGTGTGCGAGCACGATGTTCCTGGCCCAATCCGGGCAGGGGACACCCCGATCCTCGAGAATGGCTATCAGATCGCCGCTGGCGGCGGCGAGCCCAGCAGCGCGCCGCCGGTCGAAGAGTTCGTGTTGACCAGCCGCGCTCTGGATCGACCGCTCCGTCTTCAGACCTCCGAGGGGAAGAAAGCGGGCCTCCGGGAAACGGCCGGCCATCACCACCATGCCAGGAATGCTGTCGTCCCAGGGGACTAGCACTTCGAGCGGCGGAGCACTCTCCTGTGCGCCGAGCGCCGAAAGGCAGCGCTCGAGGGTTGCCCCACCGTCGACGATGGTGAGAACGATGGAGAGCATCAGAGAGCGGGAGGTGGGAAACGGTGGCCGCGCCACAAGGCCCAGAGAGTCAGCCCGGTGAGGATGAACAGGCCCAGGGGATTCGCGCCCTGAGTCAGGAAGGGGGCGTAGCTCCCTGCGGTCTTCCGGAGCACCGTGAGCCAGGGGAGTTCCACGCCGGCCAGCAGCACATGGGCGAGAGATTCGGGTACGCTCAGGCGGACCATCGCGACGCTCCAGGAAATCACCACCGTCGCCACGACCGTCGCCCAGGCCAGGCCGCGGGGCAGCCGGAGCAGCACGGGGACCAGCGCGAAGAAGAGCAGCGCGCCGCCCGGCACGAGATAGCGCACTCCAGTGTTCCATTGGAGGAGCGCGAATTGGTTGGCGCTGCTGAAGAGATAGAGTCCCAGAAAGGCGCCGATCGCGAAGACCAGTTCGGAGCGGGCAAAACCGGCGCGGCGCGCGTCAAGAAATGGGGCCGCAAAGGCGGCGAGCAGCATGGGGCAGTACGCGATGAGCCCGTAGCGGGGGTCGAAGAGATTGCGAGTCAGCGACTCCAGAGTGGGCCACTGCAGGCCGTTCCATCCGCGGAGGCTGAGATCGGTCGCTGGCATGTACGCTTGAGCGGGGAGCCACGGATTGCCGAATGCGCGCCATTGATAGCCGAGCAGCACGAGGATCGGCCCGAGGGCGCCCACCGTGTAGGTGGCACCGCTCTGGAGGGCTCCGCGAATGCCGCCACGGCGGAAGCCGAGCCAGAGCGCCCAGCATCCGAAGGCCACGATCAGCGGCAGGCCGCTATAGTCGGTGAGCAAGGCGAATCCCAGCAGGAATCCGCCACCCAGAAGGTGGTGTCGCTCGGCGGTCGGCGCCGGATTGGCGCCGGGCCAGGCCATGAGGCAGAAGGCGAGTGTTACGCAGTGGGTGATCACCGCATTCTGATTGAGGAAAGCGGATCGGAAGAAGATCGGTGTCCCGAATCCGTACAGGAGCGCGAACCAGGTCGCGAGGCGCTCATCTTGCAATCGGGCGCGGAGGAAGGTGAACACCACCACCACAGAGAGCACGCCGAGGGGAACCATGACGCCAAGGAACATGCTCATGGCCGCCAGACCGAGCTTGACGTCCAATCCTCGAGCGCGTACCTCGTTCAGGAATCGGCTGTCGTTCGGGCGACGCGTGTCATAACTGATTGGTGGCTTCGGCGCTGTAAGCTCGGGGGCGAGGCGTAACGCCGCATCGATCGCAGGGCGGAAAATCGCGTAGGGCAGGGCGGCCAGGAACGAGGTGCCCGGGTTGTTGTTGATGTAGGTGCCGCGACCGGGGAGCTCGAAGAGATCAGGGTGGAGGCCGAGATAGTCGTCCACCCGGATCGTGAACCGCTCCCCCAGCGACATGGCGAGGTAGGTCTCTCGCACCACGTTGGTCGAGAAATGGAGCGTGTACACGATGCCCACCGTGAGGGCGATGCGCCCGGTGGTTCCCAGACGCATGAGGGTGCGCTACCTCGCAGGAAGTGGCACCGGGGCGCCGGCCAGGGTGCTCTGGTAGACAGCGTTGGCGATCTCGATCGCCCGCAGCCCGGCAAATCCGTCTGCGATCGTCAGGTTTCGCTCTCCTCGTGTCAGCCGAACGAAGTCGGCCAGTTCCTCCTGGAAGGAGAGCAGAGCCGTTGACGTCCAGCCGCGGATCTTCTCCCGAAGCATCACCTCAGGGTAGAGCTTGAAGGCACGCTTTCTGGCACCATGAGAGGACCGGGTGATGAGCATATTGAACATGGGGGCATAGTAGCCCCGGACCATGCCGCAGTCGCCGTACACGTCCACATAGAACCGGTAGCCCTTCCACTCGGTCCACGTCGCCTGGTAGAACACCGGCACCCCGGAAAGGGTCTTGAAGATCGCGAGTGCGTTGTCCTCGGATCCCGGCACCTGCCACACCGCGTTGCTCGAGCAGCCGTACACCTCCGTCACCTCGCCCACCAGGTGACGGGCGATATCGGTCGTATGGATGCCCACGTCCATCATCGCACCCCCACCCGAGACCGGCGCCTTGTACTGCCAATCGGCGCGGAAATTGTGCAAGCCGTCATGTCCGCCGAACACGCGGAGGTGATTAACGGCCCCGATCCGCCCCTCGCGCACGACCTCGGTCAAGAACTTGATCGAGGGGTAGTACCGATGGTTGAATCCGGTCGCGAGGACGCGGTCCGCGCGATCGGCCGCCGCAATCATCCGGCGACAGGCCTCGACAGTATTGGAGAGGGGCTTTTCGCAGAGGACGTGTTTCCCCGCCGCCAGAGCAGCTACAGCGCCCGCTTCGTGGTCCTGCACCGGGGATGACACGATCACGGCCTCGAGTCCCGGCAGATCGAGGAGTGAACGCCAGTCCCTCACCGCTTTGGCCTGCGTCCCCGACACGGCTTGCTCTGCGGCCTCCAGCGCAGGGTCCATGACCCCGACCAGCTCAGTCTCCGGATTGTTGCGAATGCTGCGGGCCCGCAATTGACCGATCGTGCCTGCACCGACGACTGCGAATCGCATAGACAATTCACTATTCCCGTAAAGAGTTCTCGACTGCACCGCAGCCACCGGACCTGAGCCAGGATCCCGGGATTCTCAATAGAAGCCGGGCCGGTCGAATCACAACTGGATTTCGCACTCAGGGTGATACCTTCGACCAGATTCTTGACACCGAGGGTCAGAAATCAGGCTGAGATAGCGGCAGAGCTGCGATAATAAGATATTGTAGCAGAATACTTTACCGCAAGAGAAGCGACGGAGCTACGACGGATGAAATCGTGCATGAACGACCGAGCTATCCGGTGGCGAGCAGGAGTCTCAGGCCTCCTCTTTCTCCAGGCAATTCTGGTCTTGGCCGGATGTGACCGGCTACCCCCGCAGAGGGCCGTGGCCGATATCACCGTCGACACTACAGCCCACTATCAGACCATCGAGGGATGGGAGGCGGCCGTCCAGGCCGGCCAGGACCTCGCCGGCTTCCCGCGTTGGGCGGACACGGTCCTGAATCTCGCCGTCAATGATCTGGGCATCAACCGGGTGCGGCTCGATGTCCGCAGTGGCAGCGAATCCGACCACGACTACAAGCAGGAGTTTCTCGACGGAACACGGAAGGGTGCTGCCTGGCGATGCGTGCGATTCGCGACCGTCAACGACAACAGCGATCCTCACCTTATCAACCCGGCCGGATTCCAGTGGGGCGAGGTGGACCAGAAGATGGATGGAGTGGTGCTCCCGATGCGCCGCCTGCTCGAGGCGCGCGGGGAGCGCCTCTTCTTCAATGCGGTCTACGGGGCCTTCGAGCGCACCATCTGCCCGCCGGGGCAGTACATCCATGGAGATCCCGAGGAGTACGCCGAATTCGTACTGGCGCTGTACCTGCACCTGCAGCAGAAATATGGGGTCGTGCCGGATACCTGGGAGATGATTCTCGAACCGGACAACACCCTTACCTGGAGTCATCCCCGGGCCATCGCGGCCGCGGTCAGGGCCACCAGCCGCAGACTCCGCGAAGCGGGATTCACCCCACGGTTCGTCGCACCCTCAACGACAAGCATGGCCAACGCCTGGCGGTATCTGGATACCATGGTGACGGTCCCGGGCGGACTCACCGACGTGGTCGAGATCTCATATCACCGCTATCGGGAGCGGGAGGGTGCCCACCTCGATTCGATCGCCCGGCGCGCGACGCGGCTGGGTCTCCGGACCTCGATGGGTGAGCATATCGGCAGCGGGTACCGCGACCTGTACGAGGATCTCACGGTCGCAAACGTCTCCTCCTGGGAACAGTTCACAATCGCCTATCCGGAGAAGGACAACGGCGCCCAGTACTACCAGATCAAGGATCCGGAGACTGAGACGCCCCGAGCCGTCCCCGGCTGGAGGACACCGCTTCTTCGGCAGTACTTTCGCTACATCCGTGCTGGTGCGGTCAGGGTCGGGGCCGTCAGCGCCGCAGCAACGATGCGGCCGGTCGCGTTTCAGAATGCGAATGGCATGATGGTGCTGGTGATCAATGCGGACCAGGAGGGTCAGGTCCGCGTCGTCGGGTTGCCGGCCGGGGATTACGGGGTGACTTACGCGACCGAAGACGGCCGGACCGGGGCGAGAACGCCCGAGCCGCTCGGGCCCGGCACGACGCTCGATGCCCGGATTCCCGGTCGGGGCGCCCTGACGATTTTCGAGGTCGTGGCGAAATGACGGGAGCAGCGCCAAGCCTGGGGTCGGCTATCGCCCCCCGCCGCTTCCGTCGGAGACGAGTGCGGCGCGGGCGTCACGCGCCTCCCCGTGGCGTGCCAGAATCAAAGCCAGGAGACCGCCCAGAAGGCCCCCACTGATTATGACGCCCTCGAAGATGAGACCCGTCGCCATGGCGGAGACGCCCGTGACGCCGAACGGGGCGAAGAGTGCGACCTGGGCGGCTTCCCGGACACCGATACCGCCTTGAGTGAGGGGTACCAGGCCGGAGACCTTCGCCAGCGGCCATACGAACAGCCAGACTACCAGGCTGATCTCGATCCCGACCGTGCGCCCCAGCCACGCATTCAGCACCACCAGCAGCGACTGCAGCAGCATCCCCAGTCCGAGCGCGGTGATCACATAGCCGGGTTGGCGGGTGAGTGCCAAGATCGCCGTACGGCCCTTCACCAGTCGGCGACGCATCTTCCATGAGAATCGCCGGGCGGGCAAGGTCAGAAAGGTCCCCAGCGCCACCGCGCCCCCCATCGCGAACATCCCGAGGAGCCCGAGAAAGATCCGACGGCTCTCGGGCGGGAGAGCCGTGGGAACCAGCAGCGCCCCGATTCCGGCCACCGCCGCCAGGCCCAGGATGTCGAGGGTCCGATCCACCAGGCTTCCGAAGAAGAGGCCGCTCGGCGAGCGACAGAGCTTGAGCGCGAGACCCGCTCGCACAACGTCCCCACCCACTATCGAGGGAAGGAAGGTGTTGCCGAACAGTCCGGCGTAGTAACAGCGTACCGCGTCCCGGAATCCAAGCCCCCCGCCGGAGGCATTGACCAGCATCCGCCACTTGAGAACGCCGAGCAGGTGGAGGCACATGTAGATGCCCAGCGCCCCGGCCCAGACCCAGAGCTTCACGCTGCCGAGCGCCTCCACCAGTTCGTGGAAAGGGAGGAACAGCAGCAGCATCCCGAGGATCACGACACTGCCGCCGATCCGAAGCAGGGCACGGCGGCCATTCCTCTGGGGCGTGGGATCAGGCATCGGGAGGACTTTCGGGGGTGGCCGGGGAGGTGGACCGGTCGGCGGAGGGGCCCGCGTGGGCTTCCAGGCGGCGCACCCGGAAGATCAGCTCTTCCTGGATCTTCCGGCTGAAGTTGAGGAGGTCAGCGAGCACGCCGATCATCAGCATCTGGAAGCCGGTGATCAGCAGAATGGCAGCCAGAATCAGCGACTGCACATGGCCAACCTTGTGATCGGCGACAAAGTAGAAGTAGAGGAACCGGATCCCAGGAATCGCCCCGAGCAGGATGAGCAGGCCCCCGAGCGCGGTGAAGACCCGGAGCGGCCGGTACATGGTGTAGGCCCGCACGATCGTCACGCTCGAGTTCTTGATATAGTGCGGAATGCTCTTCATCAGCCGGGATGGCCGGGTCTGCGGATTGATCCGGACCCGCACGAACTCGACTGCCATCCGACTGGCCCCCGCCTGAATCAGGGTCTCAAGGGTGTACGAGTAACCGCTACAGAACCAGGGTCCGAAGGGCTGCGTCTCGGGTGAATGCCCGGAAGCCGCTGGTGGCGTCCGGCGTGTGCAGGCCTGAGGCGCGGCCGATGACCCAACTTCCCAATTCCTGGAGCCGCCGCTTGAGCCAGGAGAAGTTCGGCAAGCTCGCCCACTCCCCGGTCCCCCACGACAAGATCGGCTCGCCCGGCGAGAATCGGCTCAAGGATGCGGGGGATATCCGCGGCCTGATACTGATTGTCCGCGTCGGTGTTCACGATGTAATCTGCCCCCTGACGCACCGAAGCCTCGAGGCCAGTGCGAAAGGCTGCGGCCAGGCCCAGGTTCCGCTTATGACGGACCACGTGATGGACCCCGAGCCGACGGGCTACGGACGCGGTCTCGTCGCGGCTGCCATCGTCGATGACCAGATATTCGATGCGGTCGATTCCGGCCAGCGAGATCGGCAGGTCCCGGACGGTCCCTTCCAGGGTAGTCGCCTCGTTGAAACACGGGATCTGAATGATCAGCTTGGTCATCGGGCAGTCCCGGTCATGGTGGGAGCGGTGTGCGGCGGAATCGCGCATACGATGATGTCTCCGCCGCCGACGGTGCCGGGAAAGACGCGCGTGGTCGGGCAGTCCCGGGTAATCACGGCCATGATCTCCGGGGCCGAGCGCTCGAGATAGCGCGGAAAGGTATACACCGCCCAGATCCGGGGGCTCTCCGCTCGGAGCCGTGTCAGTTCCACCCGGGTATCAACGCTGGGCCATTCCAAGTTGAAGTAGTCACGGTAGGGGACCCGGTCACACCGACGATGGCGGTCGCCTCCCCTGCCAACACGGGCCCCTTCGACGAATCGCCGCGCCCCCTCGAAGTCCTGCTTGGGGTAGGCGTCGTTGAAACGGAGCGAGACCAGCGAGAGCGCGACCGGGACGACCGCCCCCGGCGGAGCCGAGCCGCTGCCCCACCGCGACGGCCTCGACCGGCCGGAGCCAACTCCCGCGCCAGTCTGCCCAGCCACCAGCCGCGCACTCCGATCAGCACGCCGAAGCCGATCAGCGCGAGAAGAACCGCGGATCCGTCGGCTCCTGGCCAACAGGGCCCCGGCGATGGTGACGAACACCCGGGAGCAGGAAGAGCAGGACCGCGAAGGGTCGCTCCTGCCACAGCCGATAGAGGCCGAAGCCGAAGAGCGCCATGGTCGCCAGCACGACCGCGGCTGCCGCGGTGCCGGCGCCAGCACCGAGCCCGAGCATCAGGACCCGAAAACCCTGCAGGAGGGCCCAGCTCGGGGTCGACAGGCCCTTGAGCTGGGAAGGCCTGTGCAGGAAGTACTCCTGCACCTGGGCGAGGATCGGAGCGTACAGCAGGATGGTGAATGCACCTGCCAGGGCGAAGCCGAGAAGTGCGGGTCGCCAATGGGGCGACGTTCCAGCAATCGACTCCCCGGCAGCAGGGCGATCGCGGTGGCCGCACATTGCGCCACCACGACGAAGACCATGGTCAGATGAGTGTAGGCGCCGAGAGCGGACGCGATTGCATACCCGATCCAGAGGCCGCGCCGTCCGGTGCCGACCGCGCGGAGCAGGAGCCAGGTGGAGAGAACGGCGAAGAAGGCCAACGCGGAGTAGCCGCGGGCATTCTGGGAGAACCAGACGTGGTGGTAGGATACCGTGAGGATGAGGGCCGCGTACCATGCCTCTCGGCGGGTCGCCACATCCTTGCCGAGCAGGTAGAGCAGCGGCACGGTGGCGGCCCCGAAGAGCAGCGCCGGAAGCCGGATGCTCCAGGCGGACTCACCGAAGAGCGAGAGGGAGAGATGGGCCAGCACCGAGTACAGTGGGTGCTGATTGTCTTGGGGAAAGACCGTGACGATGTGAACCAGAGACGGCCGAAACGAGTTCAGGAGTGAATAGATTTCGTCGATCCACAGCCCGCCGGACAGGCCGATTCCACGGAGCAGCAGCGCGAATACCACCAGCACCCCGAGCCACCAGCCCCGGACGACGAGGTCCCGGTCCGCCGTGGTCGCCATGGCCACGCTCAATCCTCGACCACGTGAGTCGCGAAGATCTTTCGGTACTCGTTCCACCGTCCCCAGTCGAACCGGTTGTCCTCGAGGCAGTGCACCGCGCAATAGGCCATGAACAGCGCGTGGTGGGTGTTGTCGTGGGCGAAGAGTCCCTGGCGGCCGTAGCTCAGGAAATTGGGCAGGGTCTCGACCCAGTCCTGGAGGACACCGAGGGGCTTCTCGTATCCGATGGTGTAAATCGGGTACGCCTGCCGAAGCCGGCGGGTGAACACATTGACGGGATCGCGGAGGAGCGGCAGTCCCGCCCGCCGGATGTCTTCAACCGCCACTCGGCCAACCTCGGCATCCGTCATCGACCAGAGCGCATCGCTGGGAGCGCAAGGGAGCTCCGCGCACAGGATGGTACGGCCACGCGGTTCTGGCAGGCCGTAGTAGTTCTTCGGCTCGGACAGGCGGGTAGTGCGGAACTGCTCCTCGGGGAAATAGTGCGCGTCGGTTGTCGTGAACCGGTCCCAGTCCAGCTCGAGGTACGCGAGTACCATCGCCCGGTAGTCGATCTGAGTCGTCGCGGCCACCACCGGGGGTGGTGCATCCGGGCTCATCATCCGGATCACCAGACTGATCGGGATGGTGGACCAGATGTGATCAGCCACCAGCCGACGCGATTCGCCACCCCGGGCGACCTCGATGTTCCACGATCCGTCCGCTCCGGAACGGGAGATTCGACTCGCCCTCCAGCCCAGCAGGAACTCTGCACCGAGCCGCCTGGCCCCGTCCGCGTAGGCCTCACTTATTTGCCCGTAACCCTTCCGGGGGTAGTAGAAGCGTCCCTTGCCGGGGGGCTTCGCGAGGCGTTTCATGAGCTTCGAGAAGGAACCTGCGGTCACCCGCTTCCGAGCCTGAATGCCGGAAAGCTTCTCCGGTGGACTGCCCCAGATCTTGCGGGCGTATGGGAAGTAGAAGTGCTCGCAGATGGTGGGGCCCAGACTTGCCATCAGGACCGAGGCGAAGGTCTCCCCCTCCTCACCCTTGCCGAACAGGGTACGCTTCGCCATGTCTCTCGCCGCGCCAAAGGCGAAGGACTTGTCCAGGCGGAGCATCAGGTCGGTGGCGTTGAGCGGGAAATGCACATACTTGTTGCGGATGAGGATCCGCCCGTGCCGCTCCCGGTCGGCCAGGTCGTCGGCTAGCAGCGACTGAATATCCCTGAGAATGTCCGGATCGCAGGCGGCGTGCAGCCGATGACTGCCGTAATCGAGGTGGATACCGTTCACCTCGAAACTGCCGGCGTTGCCGCCCAGGACCTCCTGCTGTTCCAGCAGCGTCACTCGACCCCGTCCGGCTCGACGAAGCTGGTACGCTGCGCCGCAACCCGCCGGGCCACCGCCCAGGACCACGATATGAGGCTCAGCCACTGGTCAAGCCGCAGCAGATCAGACAGGCGATGGAATTGTGGTACGACTCGAAGCGCATGAGCCCGATGGGGTCAGGGAGTTGAGGGAACTGGAAACCGGAGTTGCTTCCGCGCGCCACGACGTTGGCTCTCGCAACTGGCCTCCCTAATCGAGCGGGGACGCGGCTGCTGTCGTCGTAGACCTCGCTGCTCCGAGGCAACGATGGGGCAACAGGCGGGAACGAAGCAATGTCTGTTCCAAGAGTAGATTACCCCGGATTACCGCGGAAGAGCGATGGTTGAGTCTGGGCTGTCGTTTCGGTCCATCAATTTTCCAGACAATTGTGGTGCAGAATCACCAGTCGCCGGCGGGAATAGCACAGGTGCTACCGCACCTGGAGGCCGAAGCTTCTCGCCGCCAGCCCGATCTCCGGAAGGTAGAAGCCGCTCAAGAGTCACCACGGCAATTTGTCTAAGGTGTTCAGCCATAGGGAGTTACTCGTCTTGGGGCCGCTTGGGGACGCCTGGGTGCAGTCGCGTGGAAGAGCATGTCGGCTCGGGCGAAAGGCAGACATGGACAGGGCACCGTCCCTGCGAGGACCACCATAGGTTTCGAAAGGGGTCGTCCCTCGGCACCTGTATGATCCACTTCCAGCGATGGCTCGATGACCAATCTGTCTCCGAAGGTGAGGGTCGTAGTCTTCACGGGAGGTCGCGGATCCAGCGTCCTCTCCCGCGAGCTGCTCAAACATCCCCGCCTCGAGGTCACCCTTGCCATCAATGGCTACGACGACGGCCTCTCCACCGGCGAGGTGCGTCGATTCCTGGGCGACGCGCTCGGTCCCTCGGATTTCAGGAAGAACGCGTCCCATGTGGCGACTGAGCTGTGCACCTGTCCGGCCGCGCTGATCTTGCTCCTTGACCTCCGCTTCCCCGACAGCTACGGCACCGACGAGGCGGTCCACACATTTGAAGTCATCGCCGGTCGAGCGGAGGGAACTGACTTGTTCCAGCTCGAGGTCCTTCAACTGCTCGCGGGTCTCGAGGAGTCCGTGCGCCTCGGGGTCTCCGAACGGTTGGCGCGATTCGAGGCGGAACGGGTCCGGAGTGGTCGCGGGTTCGTCTTCTCGGATTGCAGCCTCGGCAACCTTGTCTTCGTCGGCTCGTTCCTGCGCGCCGGAAGGCGCTTCAACGCGGCGGTCGCGGACTATAACGCAATCGTCGGCGTGGCAGAGGGGCTCATCGAAAACGTGACGGACGGACGAAACCTCTTCCTGGTCGCGCTCGACCGTCATTACCGGATCCTGGCCACCGAGGCCGATATCGTCACCTCGAAGCAAGGGCGCCAGATCCGCGAGATCTTCCTGCTGGAGAGGCCGCTGCGGGAGGATGAGCTTGCCCACCTCGAAGGACAGCCTCCGCAGAGCGTGGAGCGGGAGCTCGCCGAGCGCTCGGTCACGCCGTCCGTGAACCCCCGGCTGCTGGAGCGGATCGCGGACGCCGACCTCATCGTGTATGCACCTGGCACGCAGCACTCCAGCCTCTTCCCTTCCTATCTTACGCCGGGGGTGGGAGAGGCGATCGCCCACAATCTGACTGCGCTCAAGGTGCTGATCACCAATCTGCATGAGGACGCGGAGACTGCGGGGACCAGCGCGGTCGAGCTGGTTCAGCGTGCCCTCTTCTACCTGCGCGAGAAGGGGCGGCTGGCCCATCCCGCTCCCGCGCTCATCACGCACTACCTGATCAACGACGCCGCGCAGGTGTCCGACGCGCCGTACGTGCCGCTGGGTCGGCTCGAAACCCTCGAGGATCCGCGACTCGTCCGCATCGGCAACTACGAGGACGGCATCACCGGCCGGCACGACGTCACCAAGATCCTGCCGCCGTTCATCGAAGCGCTGCTGCGTCAGGGAGAGCCCCTCCGCATCGCGGTCGTGCTGCTGGAAGCTGACTCACTCGACAAGGCTTGCCAGTCCATGATCGAAATGGTGCGGGCGGGCATCGGCGACCTGCCGGTCACGACCACCGTGTACTATCCCGGCGGGCCTCCTCTCGACCCCGGCTTCCTGCAGTCGCTGCCGTTTCCCGTGCACCAGCTCTCCGGCCTGCGAGGACCGGGAGGTCCCCTTAAGGAGGTGCTGGCCGATCCGGGACTGGACTACATTGTGCTCTTCGAATCGTCGGGGATGTACAAGGGCGAGGACGTGGTCGATATTGCCACGCACCTCATGAGCCGGAAACTGGACGTTGTCTGGGGCAGTCGTCGGCTTTCAGTGAACGACATCAAGCAGGCCTACCGACTGGTCTACCGGCACAGCCTGCTCAAGGGCGCCGTCAGCTACATCGGGAGCCATGTCCTGAGCCTCGCCTACCTGGCACTCTTCGGACGCTACATCGCCGACACACTTTCCGGCGTCCGGGCCATCCGGGCCGGTGTGCTCCGGGCCCTTCCGCTGGACCCGGACGATCGCACCTTCAACCATGAGGTGCTGACGGCCCTGTTGCGGATCCGAGCCGAAGTCATCGAGACCCCGGTGCACTACTTCCCGATTTCGCCCGACCGGATCCGCCGCACCACCGTCTGGGATGGCCTCCGCTCCCTCGCTGCCATCCTTCGGGGGAAGTATCGGCCAGTCATCTCCCCACCGGCGCGGGAGGACGGCGCGGTTCCCGTCGTCCTGCTCTCCAAGGCGACACCCTAGGCGCGTGTCCCGGCCCTACGATCTGATTCTCTTCGACATGGACGGTGTGCTGTCGGACAGCACACCCGCGCATGCCCGCGCCTATGACGATCTCTGGCGGCGGCTCCAGCTCGTGGGGCCACCCTATCCGGCCGTGGCCGGTCGCCGGACCTGCGAGGTGGTGACTGAAGTGGCGCGCGATCTCTCCCCTACGCCTGCCCAGATTGCCGAATGGGTGCGGTTCAAGCAGGAGCGTGCCCGGCACTACCTGGACTTCCTGCCGATGCTCTTCCCGGATAGCCTCCTCGCGCTGGCGCGGGTCGAAGCGGCTGGGCTCGCCATGGCGGTGGGCACTGGAGCCTCGCGGGCGACGACCCGATTGATCCTGGGGGAGGCTGGCGGCGAGGGACGATTCCGGGCGGTTGTCACCGCCGACGATGTGCGGGAGGGCAAACCGGCCCCCGAAACATTTGTGACCGCCGCGAGGCTGGCGAGTGCTGCCGTGGGTCGGACCCTCGTGGTCGAAGACAGCGAGGCGGGACTGGTGGCGGGCATCGAGGCGGGCTCGTGGGTCTGTTCGGTGCGCACCGGTGTCCAGCTTCGCCACCCGCGCTTCGTGGGGGCCTTCGAGGACCTGACAGGGCTCCTCCGTCACTTGGGCCTGGTGGCCAATTGACCCGGGTGCTCATCGTGCCAGCGGCCGGGGCGGGGACCCGGCTCCAGTCCGCGCTCCCCAAGCTACTGGTTCCTGTGCTGGGCCGGGCGATGATCGACCACCTTCTCGACCGCTATCGGGGGATGATCGACAAGGTCGTCGTTGTCGTCAATCCCGCCCGGGAGCAGGAGGTTCGCACCCATCTGCGATCGGGTCGCGACGATGTCCGGATCGTCACCCAGCCTGCCCCGACGGGGATGCTCGATGCCATCCTGATCGCCACGCCGGAGATCCGCGCCCTGGCCCCGGAGGAAGTCTGGATCACCTGGTGCGATCAGGTGGGCATCCTGGCGCCCACAGTGACCCGCCTCGCCCGGGCGATGGCTGGCCCGCGCTCCGCGGAGGTGGCGTTCCCTACCAGCATGCGGGAGCACCCCTACATTCATTTCGAGCGCGACGCAACCGGCCGGCTCGCGCGGGTCCTGCAACGCCGGGAAGGAGACCAGATGCCGGCAGTCGGCGAAGGCGATGCGGGACTGTTCGCCCTGTCCGGTCGGGCCTACGGCGAATGGCTCCCGACCTTCGCTCGGGCCACACGGCCCGAGCGGGGGACCGGCGAACGCAACTTCCTTCCCTTCCTCCCCTGGGCCGCTGGCCGAATGGAAGTGTGCACGGTGCCACTCACTCACCCGGGCGAATCCGTCGGGGTCAACACCCCGGCCGAGCTCGCGCAGCTCGAGGCCTTTCTCCGCGCCCATGGCTAGAATACTGTCGATCGTCATCCCGGCCTACAACGAGGAGCGCTTCATCGGCACGCTGCTCGATCGGATTACTGCTCTCGACCTGACTCCGCTCGGCATCGAGAAGCAGATCATCGTGGTCAACGATGGCTCGAAGGATCGGACGGCCGAGATCGCGGCGGCATTTCCCGGGGTCACGGTGCGCTCCCTGACGAGAAACAGCGGGAAGGGCGAGGCGGTCAAGGCCGGGATTCGCGACGCGACAGGGGATCTGCTCATCATCCAGGACGCCGATCTTGAGTACGATCCGGGCGACTACATTCCCATGTTGCAGGCGCTGCTCGCGGGCGAGGCTGATGTCGTCTATGGCAGCAGGTACACCCGGCACCCCGAACGGGGCCGCCTCTACAACCTGCTGACTGGTAAGCACGCGGCTCAGGGGTGGTTAGCCTATCTCGGCGGGCAAAGTCTGAGCCTCATCTGCTTGGTCATGACCGGACACTACCTCGCCGATACCGTGACCGCGCTCAAGCTGTTCCGCTCGGAAATTATCCAGGGACTCACACTCACCACCACTGGTTTCGAGCTCGATCACGAAATCACGTCGAAGCTCTTCGCCCGAGGTTACCGGGTTCGCGAAGTGCCAATTCGGTACTACCCGCGGAGCCGTAAGGATGGCAAGAAAATTGGGCTCAAGGACTGGTTCGTCGGCACCAGGACCTTCTTTCGGTACCGCAATGGTTGACCGGAGACATCGCCCGCTGCTCAGGTGACCAAGCGGCGCACCATCGGGCGCCAGGCCACGCCCAGCAGGAAGAGCAGAAGGAGCAGCGTGACTCCGCTGAAGCACGCCGCGGTCAGTGCCAGCGGGAGTGGGTGACCGTCGAGACGGTGGAGGAGCGCCCATTGCATGGAGCGCGACTGGACCGAAAGTGTCCCGAGAGCGACCAGCGAGAGCGCCACTCGCCCCGTCCCGCTCAGCCGGTCGTACCAGCCCGCCATCAGTCCGAGCGGAATCGCGAGAAAGGCGAGGTAGTGAGGCCAGATGATGTTGCTGAGCAGGAGGCAAAGCATGATGCCTAGTCCCGCCAGGAGAAGTCGGCGGGTCGGAAGGGGAATCCGAGCGCGGGCCGCGTCCCATCCCAGCCACGCCATGAACATCAGCAAACCGAGCTTGTAGCATCCCAGCCAGCGATAGAACAGCGGGTCGGGGACCGTGGTTCCCGCAAGCGATCCGGTTTGCCACCCGTACCAGAAAGTGTAGAGGGCGCCTGGGACTGAGGCATTGTTCCACCACGGCACCGTGAGCATCGCCGAGTCGCGGCGGATCAGGGCGAGCCATACCTGGTGGAGCGGGAGCCCTGCCACTGCTAGGCTGAGGATCGCCAGGGCGGCGCTGGCGAGCGCCCCCCAGCCGATCACCCGCCACTCTCGACCAAGGAGAAGTACCAGTCCGAGCGGCGCCAGAGCCGGTTTGATCAGCACGCCGAGAGTGAGCCACAGCGCGGCTGGAGCCTCCCGCCCGGCGTGATAGTCCCGGACGAACAGGACCAGCAGCAGGAAATTGATTGCCGTCGCCTGGCCGCCCACTTCGAAAGTGAACCAGATCGGAGCCGCGAGCAGCACGGCCAGCAGGTAGCTGGGCAGGATGAGGCTGGCCCTGAACTGCCGGTCGAGACTGGGGCGGAGCAAACCCAGCAGCTGGACGAGACCCGCCGCAAAGCAGGCGGCGCAGAAGACCTTGAATACCACGAGGGCCGGTCGAGGCTCGAACCAGCCAAGGGGAGCGAACACGAAGGCCGAGATTGGCGCACCGTAGTAGATCTGCCGGCCGTCCCCCAACGCCGCGTGGCCATCAATCGTTCCGGTCGAATCGTACAGCGTGGCCAGCTCGCCATGCGCGGCGCGGCCTCCCGCATTGTAGTAGTTGGGAAAGTCCCAGCCCAAGCCATGGTCGGAGCCCACGGCCCAGGCAAGGCGGGCGAGGATCATTGCCGCGAGGGCGAGGGTGCCGACTCTCACCGGGAGTCCCCCGCGGCAGGGAGGGGGCCGGCAAGGATCCGGGGGCGGTCGCCGCTCAGCGAAGCGCCACTGACCAGCCAGGTCCTCCGGTCGGGATAGGCCCGGCGGAGGGCCAGGAGCGTGTCACCGCCGACAGCACGGAGGTAGAGTGGTCCCGGGCCGTCGAGGGTGGGTGCGTTATACATGAAGCCCATCGCGTAATCGGAGAATCGATCGCCGGTGATCAGGACAAGGTCGTGCCCGAAGGGGGTCGCTCGCGCCAGATCCCGCATCGCGGTGGTCATGTGTCGATAGTCGTGAAAGCGGACCTGCCCGCGCCACCCCCCGACGAGCGGGAGGCCGATCAGCGATCCGAACAGCGCGAATCGGGTCCAGCGATGGCATTCCTGCTCCTGATCGAAGCGAAACGCCGCGGTGGCTGTCAGGGCGGCGAGCGGAATCATGATCTGCGACCAGTACCGGGGTCCGAGATCGGCGCCGTGATACCAGTAGAGCGAATACCCGGAGATCGTCACACCAACCACCGCTACCATCAGCCGGTCCGCCGGAGAGCCGATCCAGCGCCGCGCGCTGGCCAAGAAGACGAGAGCGAGTAGCAGCGACCCGGCGGGCGAGGCGAAGAGCTCAACCTGCACGAGGTGACTGTTGAAGGTCGCGTTGATTGCCGCCTCCAGCGGAGAATGACCGGGCAATACGTCATTTCCCCAGCCGATGTTCCCGATGTCGGCGCCGAAGCCGAGGCGATTGCTCCCCGGAGCGTACCGGGTGTCGAAATAGAGACCGATGGGTGTGCGAAAAGGATCGCCCGTCAGCGCACGATTATAAGGCAATGTGAGCCCACCGATCGCCAGCGCCAGCACGCCGAAAACGAGAGTAGCCAAGTTGACCGCTTTCAATCGGAGCTCGATCAGCAGCCAACTGGCGGTGGCAAGGCCCACGAGCACGCCCTCGAAAGGCCGGATCAGGACAAGGGCCCCGAGGCCGATGCCTGCGGCTATTCCATCTCCGAATCGCGCAGTCTGGGTCAGGCGGATGGCTGCCCGAAGGACCGTGATCGCTGCGAGCATACTCGCCATGTGCGACATCATGCTGCCACCCATGTAGAGGAACCAGGGCGAAAGGAGCAACAGCACTATGGCGAGCCCGGCCGTCGCGCGGTCGTGTGTCTCGGTTACCATGCGGTGGACGACCAGAATCACCACCACAGTCAGGATCGGGTTGATCAGCCACGGTGCGCCGACCAGGACGCCCAGGCTCATCAGCAGTGGCCAGCCGGGAGGAAAGATGCCAAACCAGTGGCCCTGGGCCGTTGTGGTGTGGATGATGTCGAATGCCTGTGGCACGGAGCCGACCGGAAGGTAAAGCCGACCCGCAGCGAAATACTTGGCCTGGAAGAGGTAGATCACCTCATCGGGGATGTGCGGGATTCGGTGAAAGATGTTGGTACTGATGAGCAGAGAAAGGACGCCGGCGAGCGCCGCCACTGCCTCGGGGAGTCGACGAGACGAGAAGAACCGCTCGAGGTGTCCGCCGTCCCGGACCGAGACGGCCGCGATCAGACTGAGAGTGCCCGAGGTCATGGCGATGAAAGTCAGCAGCAGGTAGAAGGGGAAGAGGATTGGCGGATTGATTGCGGCTGTGGCGAGCAGGGCGTTGACCAGGAGCAGCAGCAGCGCCTGTCGCGGGCCGCCTGCCAGCGCGGCCGCCGCCTGCCAGGCGTGCCGGTACCGACCTCTGAGGAGGATCAGGGCGATCGACTGGACGAGCAGTGCGACGAGCGCGATGACGCCCCGCGGGCTCGCAAATTGCTCCGGGTGGCCGAGCCCGATGTGCCACGGATCCGGGTCGAGCAACGCGATCCACGCCGCGTAGCCCGCTCCTGTAATGAGGAGCGGCAGCAGCACACGGATCGGGCCCCATGGTGCGGAGTGGGCAGGCTTCATGGGAGGAATTCTAGCCTCGTGACTGAACCGGTGATGAGACGGGAGATCATTCACGGGAATATTATGCATAGTTCGTTCCCATCACCGTTGGGGTCGATTGGATGACGGCGTCTCTGCAGGTGGCACATGCCCTCGCCCCCACGGCGGTCGGCGGACTGGAAAGCGTGGTCCGCATGCTTGCAATAGGCCAGGTGGCTTCGGGGTGGCGTGTCGATGCCCTGCTGGTCGCGGGGCAGGAGGGTTCTCCTCTGGGGTTGGCAGAGCCACTCAGGAGCGGTGGGGTGTCGGTGCACGAGGTCCGTCTTCCCGGCCGCGCATATCTCCGAGAGTACCGCGCGATCCAGGCCTGGCTCCGCGAGTATCGTCCGAGCATCCTGCATACCCACGGATACCGGGTGGATGTCCTCGCGGGCCGGGCGGCTCGTGCGGTGGGCATTCCCACCGTCAGTACGCTGCACGGATTCACTGGCGGCGACTGGAAGAACCGGATGTACGAACGGCTGCAGCTGCACACGCTCCGCAGCGCGGATGCGGTGATCGCAGTCTCACGGCCGATCCGCGACCGGCTGCTGAGGATCGGGTTCGACAACTCGCGGATTCACCTCGTGCCGAACGCGTGGGGCGGCTCGGTCGCACCACTGAGCCGCACGGAAGCGCGCCTCGTCCTGGGCATCCCGGTCGGAGCCCGCGTCCTGGGCTGGGTCGGTCGTCTCTCCGAGGAGAAGGGGGCAGACGTCCTGCTGCGGGCGCTTGCGCTTCTCCGCGATCCGGAGGTGACCTGCTCCATAGTTGGGGATGGTCGGTGTCGAGGTGCACTCGAAGCGCAGGCTTCGGCGCTGGGCGTCACGGGGCGGGTGCGCTGGCACGGTCTGGTGCCCGACGCGGGACGCCTCGCCACGGCATTCGACGCGTTTGTCCTCAGTTCTCGGACCGAGGGGACGCCGATCGCCCTCTTCGAAGCGATGGCGGCGCGGGTGCCGATTGTGGCGACCGGGGTCGGCGGTGTACCGGATGTGGTTTCGCCGATGGAGGCGCTCCTCGTCCCCGCCGAGGACCCGACCGCCCTTGCCGAGGCGATTGCGACGGTTTTCTCCGACCCCGGCGCTGCCGACACCCGCGTCGCCGCGGCAGAGTCAAGGCTGAGCGTGCAGTTCGCCCTCGAGCCGTGGCTCAGCCGGCATGACGAACTCTACGCCAGCCTCCTCGCCGGCAGGCGGGCACGGAACGCATGACCGCGATCGAAGTCCTGATCTTCCTGCTCCCCGGGGCCGTGTTCGGATATGCGTATTTCATCTATCCTGCCCTGCTCTGGCTCTGGGGGCAACTGGGTCCGGCCCCGCAGGTCTTGGGCGAGCCCCTCGAGTGGCCGATGGTCACCATCGTCGTCCCCGCCTACAACGAGGAACAGGCCATTCGGCGAACGATCGACTCACTGCTCGCGATCGACTACCCGACACACCGCCGGCAACTCCTCATCGTCTCGGACGCGTCATCGGACCGGACCGACGACATTGTGCGCTCATACGCCGGCCAGGGGGTGGAACTCCTCCGGATGCCGGAGCGCAGCGGGAAGACGGCCGCCGAGAACGCCGCACTGCAGCAGCTGCGGGGCTCGATCATCGTCAACACCGACGCCACTATCCGGATCCTCCCCGAATCACTCAAGCCGCTGATCCGGGTCTTTCAGGATTCGACGATCGGCGTCGCCTCCGGATGTGATGTCAGTGTCGGAGACATCACGGCAGAGGCGAACTCCGGGGAGTCCGGCTACGTCGGGTACGAGATGTGGGTGCGGTCGCTCGAGACCAGGGTCGGTTCGATAGTGGGGGCCAGCGGATGTTTTTACGCGATCCGCCGGGAGCTGCACGAGACCCTGGTGCCGGCCGCACTGTCGAGGGACTTCGCCTCCGCACTGATTGCGCGTGAACATGGCCTGCGGGCCGTCTCGGTGGATGCCGCGATCTGCCTGGTGCCCCGGACCACCTCGTTGCAGCGGGAGTTCCGTCGCAAAGTGCGCACGATGGCGCGCGGCCTGGAGACGCTCTGGTTCAAACGGCATCTCCTGAACCCGCTCCGTTACGGCCGGTTTGCGTGGATGCTGCTGTCGCACAAGCTGGCGCGGTGGCTGGTGTTCCTCGTCGCGCCGCCGGCGCTGCTGGCCACCCTGCTCCTCGCCCCGCGATCGGCCCTGGCAGCGGGGGTCGGAGTCGTCTTGCTCATGGGAATTCTGCTAGGGGTCGTCGCAACGCGGATGCCGGAGGGACGGAAACTGCCGCGCCTGGTGGCGCTTTGCGGGTTTGTCCTGGTCTCTCACGTCGCCGGGTTCATCGCCTGGACCAAGGCGTTGCGAGGGGAACTCAACCCGATCTGGGAACCGACTCGGCGCCCCTGAATCACCAGGCCGGCAAGATCCGGGCGGCGACGGGGATCAGCTCGGTCGCGACGCTGCTGGCCATCTCGGCCGCGCGGGCCTCGCTGGTCGAATCGTTCAAATAGACGATGATTCGCATCAGCGCCTCCTCGCTCCGCCCGCGGAGCGCCGAGTCTCGGAGCAGCTGCCATTTCACCCGGTACTCGTCGGCCTCGACCCGGCCTCGCCCCTGGTACCAGTAGAAGACCAGCGCCCGCCGGTCCTTGTTCTGCAGGAGATACCGATTGACCGTCGCCGGCCCCACCGCGGTCGGGAGCGTCACAGTCGACTGGTTCAGCGCCTCCCATCCCGCGCCGGGCAGGCAGTTCTTGGGGGAGTGGATCGTCTTCCCCTGCGTCTGCTGCACGTAATAGCCGATGTAGAGATCGAACGGAGCGGTGTCCGCCGGGAAGTAACGATACAGGTAATCAGAGACGGCAGCGGCCCGCACCTGCTCGGTGCTCAGGGTGTCCTGGATGCCGCGACGACTGCCGAGGACGAGGGGAATCGAGTCGAGTGGGAGCGCCAGCTGGGTCACGTGCTGCCGGTCCACCGCCAGCGTGAATATGCAGCCCAGCGTCAGGACGCCCCCGGGCAGCCACCTCGTCCAGTCACGCATCCACCACCGGTCCCATCACCCGTTCCTCGATCTGGGCGACCGTCCAGGTGAAGCCGCCGAGGATCAGGAAGGCGATCACGAAGAGCAGCCACCCCTCGCTGAGATGCCGAAACCCCTCGCCCAGCTTTGGATCCACCCACGCGACCAGGAAGCCGGTGAGGAAGACTCGAAAGGCGTTCACCACCATGGCGACGGGAATCGCCAGCCCGACCAGCAGGAGCCGATTGACTGGGTGCCGGAGCCAGAGGCCGCCAACCAGCACGCCGAGGGCGAGCAGCGCGGTGAGTGACCGGAGTCCGCTGCAGGCCTCGGTCACGAAGAGATCGCGGCCCGGGAGGTGAATGATGTTCCCTGAGAGGGTGACGGGCACATGGCGGAGCTGCAGCATGGCGGCTCCCCAGCGTGATGCGCGCAGCTGCAGCGGGAGGGCCAGGGTGTTCGTGAGGACGGCCGGGATGGGAATGGAGAGTGCCAGCAGTGCGACGGGGAGCCACCAGTGCAGCAACTGGCGGAGGCCGCGGAAGAAGAGGATCAGTCCGACGCCCGCCATCAACATCGAGATCCGCATGGTGAACAGTTCAGCCGCCAGGCCCGAGAGGTATCTCAGTACCACGCTGCCGACGACGGTGAGAATTCCGAGCAGGCGTTGCGGCCGGGCCGCCACCAGCCCGCGCTTCCACCCGAGCCAGATCGCCAGCGGTGCGAGCAGGAGGCCATGGCCGGCGTCTGGATCACTCCACCAGTCGAGGGCAAGCAGTTGCGCCGGCTTGCTGAACAGCAGGGCAAAGGCGATGGAGGCGAAGAGCAGCGGAGCGAGTGCTGAAGGGTCCCGGTGAAGCACCGTTGGGTTGGGCCCCGGGGAGAGGGTGGATGCCACCACGAACTACCAGCCACCCCGCTTGAAGAGCACGACCGGAACCGTCTTCAGCATGATCCGGATGTCTTCCCAGAACGTCTGACGGCCGAGGTATTCAAGATCGTATTGGAGCTTGTTGCGCACGTCGTCCAGGCACTGGTCGTATTGCTGATTGACCTGCGCGAGTCCGGTGATGCCCGGCTTGACGCGCTGCCGCACCTCGTACTGCGGGATCGTCCGGCGTAGTTGGGCGAAGATGCTGGGGCGCTCAGGCCGCGGTCCAACGATGTTCATGTCGCCGATCAGCACGTTGAACAGCTGCGGAAGTTCGTCCAGCCGGTATTGGCGCAGGAACTTGCCGACCGGAGTGACCCGGGGATCCTCCCTCGCCGCCCACACGGCGCCGGAGAGGTGCTCGGCGTTCACGCACATCGTTCGGAACTTGAAAATGGTGAATACCCGCCCGCCGAGATCGTGCGAGCGTTCGGACGTCGGCCGCCCCGAGCCGTTCCGGCTCCAGCGGCGGTCCAGCCCGATGCGCGTCTGCGAATAGAACACCGGACCGGGGCTCGTAATCTTGACGGCGATCGCGATGAGCAGGAGGACGGGCGAGAGCAGCACCAGCGCGACCAGGGCAAGCGAGTGGTTCAATGCCCGCGACAACCCCTCGGATCGGACCCTCGGCACCAGCTGCGGCTGCGCCTCCTCGACCAGACGCAGCCAGCGCTCCCGTGGAGTGGGGCGGGGCGAGCGGGTTCCGGTCACGTGGGTCATGACGGGCTTCACTTCCTGTCGAGCTCCGGGAGCCTAGAAGATTCCGAACAGTTTGCCGAGACCATAGGTGCTGATTATGAGCGCCGGAACGATCGCAATGGTCCGCAGGGTCGTGAACAGATCGCTCTTCGATTTCTCGCCGACCTCGATCACGTCACCTGCCCGCAGGTTCAGCTGATCGAGATTCACGCCCTCCGTGACGGCCTTGGTAAACGCTGCACCGTCAAGGATGACCTCGGTTCCGCTCGCCGTCGAGCGGGTCACCTTCGAATCCTTGAGTTCTGTCTGATTGCCAATACCCCCTGCCTGCATCAGTGCATCGCTCAGGATCAGATCCGCGTCCATCTGATAGAACCCCGGCTTCCCGACGCCGCCCATGAAGGTCAGCCGGATGAGGGCGCGGGCCTTCACCTGAGGGTCCCGCACAAAGCGACCGATCTGCTCGGTGAGATAAGGTTCGATTTCGGACCGAAGCACGCCGCGGACGGGAATGTCTGCGAGGCCGGGCAGACTCAGGACACGCCCCGGACCGACCAATTTGATCCCGCTGATTCCGCTGTCGCCGGCCATCGAGATCGTGATCTGATCCCCGACGTAGAAATCGCCCTCAATCAGCCGTTCCCGAAGGAGCGCCGCCTCCTGGCGTTTCTCATCCCGGAACGCGGCACTGTACGCGTCGGAGTTCGCAAGCGCCTCCGCCTCTTCCAGCGCCTGCTGCAGCTGGGCACGAGTTGCGACCGGGCGTCGAGCATCGACGGCCACCGGATCCTGCGCGAAGGCACGCGCCGGAACCAGGATTGAAACCGCCGCGAACCAGACACACGCCGACGCGAACAGGCAGACAGGGCGAGGGATGCTTGGCAAGGATTCCATGACGATTCCAAGTTCACGGTGCACAGGGCGTGCTAGTTGGCGAGGGCCGTTTCCCCGATGCCATCTGCTGACTTCGCTTGGACTTCCCTGCTCGGGCAGCCCGTCAAGATACACCGACGAGGCGTGGTGTGGGCCCAGCTCCACACAGACTGCCGTGGCCACGCTACGATCCCGACTGCGGGCACCGGGTCGGCGCCATGCGACACAGCCCGCTCTGGTGGACGCTTCCGCCTCTGCAGGAATCTTCTCCGCACCGCCCCGCGGCCCTGTTGCGTTGCGGCTCACCGATTTGTATTGCCTCTCGGGCAGGGCCGCCTTATCGTACCACGTACACGTTGGTGCGCAGTTGTTGGGCAAGTCATGGGATTCGGCACCCCGGGACTCGTGCTTCCCGTTCGGTTGCCGTGTCCGTCGACGACGATTCTCTGCCGCGCTAATAACTTGGCGCGGAAAATCCGCAAGTCCAGAGGACCCATGACCGAACGCGAGCCGTCGCGACGCAAACCCCTTGTGCTCATCGCCAATGATCAAGAGTGGTCTGCCCGCTCGCTGGAGAGCATCCTCGCTCCGAACGGGTACGCCGTGCTCCGCGCGTATACGGGACTGCAAGCGCTTGAGCGGGCACGCATCGAGCGCCCGGATCTCGTCATCCTCGACGCTCAGATGCCGGATATTCACGGCGTTGAGGTCTGCCGACAGCTGCGCCAGGACCCGCGCTTCAGCGCCACGACGCCGATCCTCATCACCACCGCCGGCCCGTCCGGGCGGGCCCAGCGACTGGAAGCCTACAGGGCCGGCGCTTGGGAGTTCCTCGGCCAGCCCCTGGACGGCGAAAGCTTCCTGCTGAAGCTCAATACCTATCTCGCCTCGAAGGTCGAGGCCGATCGGCTTCGCGACGAAAGCTTGCTCGACCAGCCCACCGGGCTCTACAACATGCTGGGTCTCTCCAAGCGCGCCCGCGAGATCGGCTCCGAGGTGTTCCGGCGACGACAGGCCTTGGCCTGCGTCGTCTTCTCCCGACCCCGTGCGGCCTCCGGCGAACCGGAGGACAGCGATTCCACGAGAGAGTTCGGCCAGGCGCTGCGGGAGTTCGGGCGCGGCTCAGATGCAGTGGGCCGCCTGGGAGAGGGCGAGTTTGCCGTGATTGCGCCGGACACCGAATCGATCGGAGCCGTGCGCCTGTTCGAACGCATCGAACGGATGTTTGATGGGATGACCCCTGCCGGCACCGCGCAACCGCCGTTCCGAGCCGGGTACTGCGCCGTAGCTGATTTCTCGGTATCGGGGCTCGATGCAGTCGAGCTACTGCTCCGTGCCACCTCGGCACTCCGCCAGCTTCGGGAGCAGGGTTCGGAGGAGCGAATCCGGGCCTTTGTGTCCCCGCTCCCCGCGTGAATCCTCCGCTCAGCTTCTGCTGTTGAGCCCGGCGCTCGACTGAGCAGCGACCTGCCCCTGCTTTTCCTCGTCCGCGGTGTAGCCGTACAGATACGCGTAGTACCGATAGACGCCCTCGGCTTGGATCTCGTTGAGCACGGCTCCAAGGACCCGCACCGGCAGCCGGTCGAGCAACCGGAGCTTGGCCTCTGCCATCTGCCGGTCGGTCTCGCCCGAGCGGAATACCAACATCAGGTTCCCCGTGGTCGTTCCGAGGACGAATGGGTCGATGCCGGCACCCAGCGGGGGGCTGTCGACGATGATCACATTGAACCGCGACTTCATCTCCGCCATGAGCGTGGCCATCGCCGAGGAGCCGAGCAGCTCCGGCCCCTGCTGGCGGCGTGTGCCACAGGGGACCACCGAGAGTCCGCGCTGGCTCGTGGGGCGGATGATGTCCTCCAGCACGCACTCGCCCGTCAAGAAGTCCAGCAGGCCGGGACGTCGATCCACACCGAACATCCGGTGGATTTCGCCTCGCCGGATATCGCCGTCAATCAGCAGCGTGCGATATCCCGCTTCGGCGAAGGATACCGCCAGGTTCGATGATACCAGCGATTTCCCGTCCCCCGCACCAGGGCTGGTAATCGTCAACATCACCGGGCCGGCCGCCCCGTATGAGTGGGCCAGGTTGAGGCGCACCGTCCGGAAGGCTTCCACGACCTGGGCGGCCTGCTCGGGGGCCAGTTCGCCGCGCCGGCTCTTCTTGATCGCGGGAATCGCCCCCAGGATCGGCAGGCCGAGTTCACTGGACACCTGCTCGGGATAGCGGAACCGTTTGTCGAGCTGATCGAGCAGAAGCGCGAGGCCGACGGCCAAGCCGAGGCTGCCGGCGAGCGCCATCAGGATGATCTTCGGCGCGGTGTTGCTGAAGGGCGCCTGGGGCGCCACGGCCCAGTTGAGTATCCGCACATCGGGGATCGCCGAGAGCTCGGAGAGCTTGGCTTCTTCAAGCCGCTGATTGACCATCTTGTAAAGCTCATCCGCGGCCTCGAGATCGCGTTCCAGGCGGGTCTCGTTGATAGTGACCGTCGGGATCTCGCGGAGCTCGTTGGCCACCGATCCAAGCCGGGAGCCGAGGTCCTGCTCCTGGAACTTGAGCTGATCGATGAGCGCCTGGGCGTACTGCGGAATCTGCTGACTGCGCAGCAGGTCGACCGCCGCCTGGGCCTGTTTGACCAGTGTGTGCTCCGGGGTATACCGCTGCAGGAGTGCGGTCAGGTCGGCGTCTCGAACGGTCAGGTCGGAGAGCGCCTGCTTGAGCTGCGGCGCCTGGATCACCGAGGGAATCGTCTGAAAGGCATCCACCGTGATCGCGCCGCCCTTGGCGCGCTCCAGAACGGATTCGAGCTGTTCACGGTCGCGGCGGATTCGGTCGATCTCGATCTTCTGCTGCAGATACCCGGCTGTGGCGTCGCTACCGGTGGAGGCGAGCCCCGGCGTCACGGCGAGTGACCCGCTCCGTGGGCGGGTGATCGTGGCGATCTGGAAATTCTTCAGCGCCGCTTCGGCGTCGCGGAGATGGGTGTAGGCCGTCGTGACCTGCGAATCGAGGGCGATCCGGAGTTCGGTCAATTTGTGTTTCTTCAGGTCTGCCGCGATATCCACGAATTCCTGAGAGATCGCATTGATGATAGGCGCGATCTTACGGCGGTCCTCGTACTGGAGCGTCACGCGCATGAATGCACCGTCCTCCGGCACCATCGAGCGGACATCCTTTGCTAGGTCATTGATGACGGCATCCGGCGTCTTCAGCGTAAAGCCGATCTCGCGATCCCGTCCCAGTTGCTGTGGAGTCGGAACCCAGCGCCAGCCAAAGTGTCGTCCGATGGAGTCGCCGACCTGCCCTTCATCCAGGAGCTTGTTCCGCCGCTTCAGCTGCCACTGCTTTCCCGGCTTGTCCACGACGAGCGTAAAGGTGCCGGGACGGAAGCGGTCCGCGATTTCGAAGGCGGCGAAGGCGAGGGTGTCGCCCGGTTCATCCGGCTCGATATACAACTTGAGCCGGCGCACTACCGGCTCGTAGACGGTGGGAGTCTGAAGCAGCTGGACCCATCCTACCGGGTTGAACAGCTGGCCATCGCGAAGCGGGCCGGCTTTGCCACTCCCCTGCTCGATCCAGATCGTGGTCGTGGCCTGAAACTCCGGGGGCACGAACCGGGTCGCGACCACCCCGAGTGTGGTGCCGACGAGCACGATCAGCAGCATCATCCATCGGTACCGCCGAAGCGCGGACAGATACCGGCCCCAGTTCACTCCCTCCTCCCGCGGTTCCGGCGGCGCAAGCGGGGCGCCCATTCCCTGATAGGGAGTGATATCGACCGGCTGCTGCGATAGCTCGGAGTTCTTGGACGAGATGAGGTTGCCTGCCATGGGATCCCGGCGTCTGAGACGGAGGAAGATCGAGCGTGCCGCCCAGGCGGCCGCAACTATCAAAGATATCAGCTTGCAAGGGCGATACCGCAATCACCGACGCTACTTACGCCCTGGGGCAGGGCGACCATTCCGGCGAGTCGGGATTTGCGACTGTGTTGCGGCCGCGCAACATTGTTGCGCGATCTTCGCACTCTCCGGTAATTTCCGCAACACCCTGCTGACTCAGTCCTCCTGCGATCTGTGGTATCAAAGATGCAATGCCACCCATGAGCACCGTGTTCTGGCGCGTCTGCCGGGAGATGGCACCTCAATAATTCCGTATCGCAACGGCCCGGCGGGATACCCCCTGGCGCCAAGGAGTTCACGATGGGATCCCCGCTAACGCACACCCCGCGCCGACCCGACGGACTGCCCCCCGACTCCGGGGGACGCGATCCGCTCTCGATCCCGGCTGAGGTCAAGGCCAGCATCCGCATCCTCATCGTCGATGATGAGCGGACCCTCCGGGAGAGTTGCGCCACCGTTCTCCAGATGGACGGCTACAACGTCACGCTGATCGGCCGCGGTGAAGAAGCCCTCGAGACGGTGCGCGCCGCAAGTTCGACATCATCCTGGTCGACCTGTACATGTCGCAGACCTCGGGCATGGAGATCCTCCGGGCGGCGCTGGAGCTCAATCGCGACACGATCGTGGTGGTCATGACCGGCAATCCCAGCGTGACGAGCAGCATCGAGGCCCTCCGGGCGGGGGCCTGGGACTACCTGCCGAAGCCGTTCAGCGCCACCCACCTGCAGGTGCTGATCGGCCGCGCCTCGCACGCGGTCATGGTGGCGCGCGAAACCAAGGACCTGCGCTTGCAGCTGCCTGCAGCAGAACGGACACAGCGACAAGATCTCGCCTTGATCGGGATCTCGCCCCTCTTCCGCCAGGCGGTCGACCTGGCCCGCAAGGTGGCGGCGACCGACGCCTCGGTCTTCATCAGCGGCGAGAGCGGCACCGGCAAGGAAGTCATCGCCCAGTTCATCCACCAGCACAGCCGGCGGGCCAGTCGAGCCGTTGGTGCCGATCAACTGTGCCGCGCCTGCCGGAGCCGCTGCTCGAATCCGAAATGTTCGGCCACCGGAAGGGCGCGTTCACCGGCGCCGACCGGGACAAGCCCGGGCTGCTCGAGACCGCGAACGGCGGCACGCTGTTCCTGGACGAGCTGACCGAGATGACGCTGCCGCTCCAGGCCAAGCTGCTCCGGGTCATCCAGGACGGCGTCGTCCGGCGGGTGGGCAGCGAGACGCAGGATGCGGTGGTCGATGTCCGGTTCATCTCGGCCACCAACCGGGATCCCGCAGGAAGCGGTGAACTCAGGGCGTCCTGCGCGGCGACCTGTTCTATCGGCTGCGGGTGGTGCCCGATCAAGCTGCCACCGCTGCGCAAGCGGCCGGAGGACATTCCGCTGCTCGCCAACCACTTCCTGACCTACTACTGGCAGCGCCACCGCCAGATGGGCGACCGGGTGCCGAAGCTGAGCGATGCCAGCATCGCCTTCCTCCGGTCGCGCCCCTGGAGCGGCAACGTGCGTGAGCTGCAGAACGTGATCGAGCACGTCGCGGTGCTGGCCGAGCCGGACCAGCATCATCCAGCCGAACGACATTCCGCTCTACGAGGAGCCGGTGGAGCGCGGCTCCGAGGGCGGTCTGCCCAGCGGGATCATGGATGAGCCGTTCCACGCCGCCAAGGAGCGACTGGTGACCCAGTTCGAGAAGGAATACCTGGCGCGGCTCGTCAGCCGGGCCGGCGGCAACATGTCCAAGGCCGCGCGGCTGGCCAACATCGACCGGACCACCCTCTACCGCCTGATGGACAAGCACAGCTTCCAGCGTGACGAGGCAGATCTCCAGTCCTGAATCGCCAGCCACCTTGCATACCGCCCCAGCTGACGTGACCCAGGCTTCCCAGCCGGCACGGCTCCCTCTCTCCCGCCCTCCTGGCGGCGCTCGACCGTGCCCGCCTCGGCATCGAGGAGGAGTGGCACCTGGTGATCTCCGACGACGCTCCTCGCGGCGAGGAAGCGCGCCAGCATGGCCTAGTCTCTCAGCCAGGGATTCGGGCGGTGGCTGCGCAGGGCGAGCCGCCCGGCGACTTGCCCCGCGGCGTGCTCGGGCGGCGCCTCGTCGAGCTGCTCCGCCGCGCCTTCTCGCTGCGGGAGCTGGCCTCGCCCGCCGCCGGGGGTCCCGCGGCCGAGGCCCTGACGTCTCCTGGCGGCCGCCGACCGAATCCACGAGCTGGGTCGAGCCGGACTGGGCCGGCCACTTCGCCGACCGGCTGTCCGGCCCTGACGGCATGGAACTGGTCGTCGAAGTCGCCCACGACCTCCGCTCGCCGCTGACCTCGATTCTCTTCCTCGCCGAGACGCTGCAGCGGGGCCGGAGCGGCGCCGTCAACCAGGTGCAGGAGCGGCAGCTCGGGCTGATCTACAGTGCGGCGTTCGGACTCAGTCTCGATGGCCAGTGACGTGATCGAGCTGGCGCGGGGCGGGGACCGGCTGGTCGACCTCGATCCGACTCCCGTTTTCGGTCAGCGGACATCCTGGAATCGGTGCGGGACATCGTGCAGCCGATCGCCGAGGAGAAGGGGCTCGAGGTCCACCTCGGAGGCAGCCCGAGCGACCGACTTTCGCATCGGGCATCCGGTCGCGCTGCTCCGCGTCCTCCTCAACCTGACGACCAACGCGCTCAAGTTCACCTCCGAGGGCCGGGTCGAGGTGCATGGCGCCACCGGCTGGAGGGGGACGCGCGTCGAATTTCAGCGTCCGTGACACCGGGCGGGGCATTCCTCCGCGAGGCGATGCTGATGATGTTCGAGCCGTTCCGCCGCCGCCAGGGAGCAGGCGAGACTACGCCTTCTCGGGTCCGGCCTTGGACTCTCCATCTGCCGCAAGCTGGTCGAGGCGATGCACGCGACACTCAAGGTCGAGACCACCGCAGAGTCCGGCACCCGATTCTTCTTCGAAATCGATCTTCCGCTCGCCTCCGAACGGCTATGACGACTCTGCTTCACGTCGTTGGGGCGCGACCCAATTTCATGAAGGTGGCGCCGGTGCTCCGGGCCGGCGCATCCATTCCGGGCATGCGCCAGGACCTGGTACACACCGGCCAGCACTACGACGCGGCGATGAGTGATCGGTTCTTCGCAGACCTCGGCCTGCCGGCTCCGGATGTCAATCTCGGCGTGGGATCCGGGAGCCACGCGGTCCAGACCGCCCGGATCATGACGGAGTTCGAGCCCGTGCTGGACCGTCTGGCGCCTGACTGGGTGGTGGTCTACGGCGACGTCAATTCGACGATGGCCTGCACCCTGGTGGCGGCGAAGCAATCGGTGCGCGTCGCGCACGTCGAGGCCGGACTCCGCAGCCACGATCGTGCGATGCCGGAGGAGATCAATCGCCGGGTCACCGACGTCCTGGCGGATCTGCTGCTCACACCAAGCCGGGACGCCAACCGGAATCTCCTCGCCGAGGGTGTGCCGGCGCGAGCGGATTCATCTCGTTGGCAATGTGATGGTGGATACCCTGCTGCACCTTCGGCAACAGGCGCGCCAGCTCCAGAGCACCGGAGTCCCGAGGGGTGGCCGGCGGGCCGTACGCCTTCTGCACCTTTCACCGTCCGTCGAATGTCGACCACCGCGACACGCTCGCGGAGATCCTCGGGGCGCTCGACGATCTGGCGAGCAGATGCCGGTGATCTTCCCGATCCACCCACGGACTCGCCAGCGGATCGCCGAGTTCGGACTCGGGGGACTCGCGGAGCGGGTCACCTTGCTGGAACCGATGAGCTATCTCGAGACCGTGTCGCTGGTGGACCGGGCCACGCTGGTGCTCACGGACTCTGGCGGTCTCCAGGAGGAGACTACCGTGCTCGGCGTTCCCTGCCTGACGGCGCGTCCGAACACCGAACGCCCGGTCACGATTACCGAGGGCACCAATCGGCTGGTGCCGTCCAGCCGGGCAGGCATCAACGCCGCGGTGGGCGAAGTGCTCCGGCGGCTCGGAGCTGGCGGATTCCGCGCCGGGCGTCCGGAGGGCTGGGACGGCCTGGCGGGAGAACGGATTGTCGCTCTGCTCGACAAGGCCTGAGCCCTACCCGCAAGTCCGCACTATCCCTACATTTCGCTCCCGCGTGGCCAGGCGCCGCGCTTCCCGCCAGCCTCCCCCCGCCCCGACCCGGTGGTCGGGGGGATTCCAGCCCCCGCGGTTCCCCAGACGTAGTCAGGGGACCTCCGGATGAGGAAGGGAAGCCCGGTCTGGGACCACGCGCTCAATCTGCGGAGGGCAACGTCGCCCCCGCCTCATTCCTGTGTAGTGCACGGCCCAGCTGGATCAGGTCTCGCGCGACTTCCCGGCACCGGGTCCGGGCAGGTCGGCGGGACACTCCCTGGACCGTGTGCGGAGAAGACAACTGAACGTGACATCGCCCCACCTTCGTCACCTGCGCTCGGGGGAACCCCCGACGCACGCTCCGAACGCCGCGCTGCTGATCGACTTCGACAACGTCACCCTGGGCATCCGCTCCGATCTCACCAAGGAGCTGAAGCATCTCCTCAACAGCGACATCATCAAGGGCAAGGTGGCGGTCTCGCGCGCCTACGCCGACTGGCGGCGGTACCACCAGTATATCGTGCCGCTGTCCGAGTCGTCGATCGACCTGATCTTCGCCCCCGCCTTCGGGACCAACAAGAAGAACGCCACCGACATCCGGCTGGCGATCGACGCGATGGAGCTGGTGTTCACCCGGCCCGAGATCGGAACCTTCATCCTGCTCTCGGGCGACAGCGACTTCTCGATGCTGGTCATCAAGCTGAAGGAGTACGGCAAGTACGTCATCGGTGTCGGTATCCGCGAGTCGGCGAGCGACCTGCTGATCCAGAATTGCGATGAGTACTTCTCGTACTCTGACCTCGCCGGCCTCACCAAGGAGAGCGAGCCGGCCTCGACCCAGAAGGATCCGTGGCAGCTGGTGGGCGAGGCGGTGGCACTGATGACGCGCGAAGGCGACGTCATGCGTTCCGACCGATTGAAGCAGGTGATGCAGCAGATCGACCCCAATTTCGACGAGAAGAACGCCGGATTCAGCCGGTTCAGCAAGTTCGTGCTGGAGGCGAGTCACAAGGGTCTCATCCGCCTGACCAAGCTCGACAACGGCCAGTACGAGGTCGGCCCGGCGGGCAGTCCTGCCTCGACTCCGAAGTCGGAGCCGGCACGGGTCGAGGAACCGGCTCCACGGGAAGGCCGGGGGCGCCGCGGACGTGGCCGGGGACGTGGTCGTGGACCCCGCGAGGGGCGCGAAGGAGAGGTGGCGCCTGCGGTCGAGGCCCCAGTCGCGGAGGCCTCGTCGTCAACACCTGTTCGACATGCGCCGCCGTCCCGTCGGTCGGAGGGACTCACGCTTGCGCGCGCCTTTGACCTGATGCGCAGCGCCTTGGCGGAACTTCCCAGTCCTGCGGCCCACGAGGCGCTGCGGAACCGGATGGCGGCGCTGTTCGGCCGACAGGATGCGATGCTCGATGGCGAACGGTTCCCGCGCCTGCTGCGCCAGGCTCATGACGCCGAAATCGCTGACGTCCGAAAGGTGGGGGATGACGAGTTCGAAGTGGTTGCCCGCGGGATAGAACCGGCGCCGCCGCAACTCAGCCTCTCGATGCCCGTGGCAGGAGACCGCTCTCCAGCCGCCGACGCGCCCGTATCGGCGGCAGGCGCCGGGAGTGATGCCGCCGCTGCCCGAGGTGGCATCCGGTTCCGTCGCGGCTCCAGAGCTGCGGCTGCGCCGCCGGCGATCGCCATGGTTGGGGTCGTGAGTCTGGATGAGCCCGCTGCCGAGCCGCCGCCGAAGGGCAGGGCGCCCCGCAAGAAGGCGGTGAAGCCGAAGCCCGAGCCCGACGTTGAGGCGCCCGCCAAGAAGAAGAGTCCGGCTCCCCGGACGCGGGCCAAGAAGAAGGCGGAGTAATGCGCAGGAGGACGACGGGCAGCCACGCTGCCCGTTGCCTTTTTCCGCCAGGATGCCGAGACCGTCGCCCGCGGGCTCCTTGGTGCCGTCCTCGTATCAGAGATACGCGGTTGCCGGGTTGCCGGCCGGATCGTGGAGACCGAGGCGTACCTGGGGGCGGCGGATCCCGCCTCTCATGCCTGGAACTTCCGACGCCATCCAGGCAATGCGGCGCTGTACGGTCGAGCGGGTGATTGGTACGTCTACCTGTCCTACGGCATCCACTGGTGTGCGAATCTGGTGACCGGACCCGCGGGGTCCGGCGCGGCCGTCCTGCTGCGGGCCCTGGAGCCGCTGGAGGGAATGGCCGTCATGCGCCGTCGCCGGCAGGGTGTGACGCCGGACCGGCTGCTGTGCGCTGGCCCTGGGAGACTCTGTCAGGCGCTGGGGATCCGTCGCGGGCTCAGCGGCCAGCCCATGCGGAATTCGCCCGTGGTGGTTCAGGCCGGCGACGAGCCGGAGGACGGGGTAATCGTGGCAACGCGCCGGATCGGCATCACCCGGGCCGCGGATTGGGCCCTCCGGTTTGCCATTCGCGGCTCGCCGTGGGTATCGGGCCGACGGGGGGGATGATTGCAGAAGGGGCGAGTCTCGGTAGACTCGCCCCTTGGCAGCTGCGCCGCTCCAGGTGGTGACCGCCTCGTTTCTCAGGTACCGCCGCGGTCGTCGACACCTTCACGTGCGCTGCCCAGGCCGACGCGTACGCCACCCATGAAGGTGTGCGTGGCTCCGACGAGCAGTTTCCCCTTGGACGGCCCCGAGGTGATCTGGTACTGCCCGAAGATCATGAATCGGTTCACCCGCACCTGCACGCCGCCGATCGCCGTACCGAACCCATAACCTCCAAGCCGATTCGCCAGGGTCGCTGCGGTGTCCGCTGCCGTGGGGCTGCCGAAGGTGCCCTGCGGCTTCTCGGTCACCGTATGGAGATACCCGACGCCGACCCCGAAGTAGGGCTGGGCCACGCTCTTGAAGGGGAACGCGAGCACGGCCAGGGTGTACTTCCGCAAGTCGTTGAAGAGTACCTGGCGTGACCCACCGAGGACGGTGGGATCCGCGTAGGAGGTGGACTGGTCGCGGGCAACGGCTTCGTCGACCGAAAGGAGCACACCAGTGCGCTTGGCCGTGACCAGCAGGTGGGCTCCGCCGGTGAAGATCGCACCAGCAGTCTGGGTCTGGGTCTCGAAAATCGTCATACCCGCCTGGCCACCGACATACCATCGGTAGGTGTCGAACCCCGACGACTGGGCGAGGAGGGACGGAACCTGAGCCAGGCAAGCCAGACCGAGCACCAGGGCGGTGCGGCCGAGCATGCGCATCGCGATGCCTCCAGGGAGAGTGCGTTGAGCCGCTATGGGCTTTTCCAGCTTTTGCTTGGAGCGTTGAGCTACCAAACTACTTGAAGTCACCCAATCCCACAAGAAGGGGGACGGCCGAAGATTGACCGAACCGGTGAGGCCACTCACACGACCTTGAGGCGCTGGCCCACCATTCGGATCGCGGCCAGAGCCTGATCGAGATCGTCACGAGAGTGGGCGGCCGATATTTGGCAGCGGATGCGGGCCTGCCCCTGGGGCACGACGGGGAACCCGAATCCGGTCACGAACACGCCTTCGGCGAGGAGCAGGTTGCTCATCTCGATCGCCATGGAGGTTTCGCCGAGGATGACGGGGATGATCGGTGTCTCACCGGGGAGGGGGTGGAATCCGCTGGCGAGGAGCTGCTCGCGGAAGTAGCTGGCATTCTGGCGAAGCTGCTCGACGCGCTCGGGATGGTGCTCCAGATATTCGATGCTGGCGAGGGCGCTGGCGGCGACGGTGGGCGGCAGGGCGTTGGAGAAGAGCTGAGGCCGGCCGCGCTGGGTGAGATAATCACAGGCGGCAGCCGATGATGCCACGAACCCGCCGGCGGCGCCTCCAAGCGCCTTGCCGAGGGTGGAGGTAATGATATCGATCTCACCGACCATCCCGAAGTGCTCCGCGGTGCCGCGTCCGGTCTTGCCCAGCACGCCGGTGGAGTGCGAATCGTCCACGACCAGTACCGCGTCATGTTTCCGGCAGAGTTCGGCGATATCAGGCAGCTTGGCGATGGCGCCCTCCATCGAAAATACGCCATCGGTGATCACCATGCGCACGCGGCGATCCTTCGCCGCGACCAGTCGGAGCTCGAGATCGGAGAGGTCCGCGTGCTTGTAGACGGCGGTCTGGCACCTGGTGATTGCTTTCGCCAGACGGATACCGTCGATGATCGAGGCGTGATTGAGCTGATCGCTGATCACGATGTCGTCTTCGCCGAGGAGGGTGCCGGGGACGGCCTCGTTGGCATTCCAGCAACTGACGAAGCTGAGGCTCGCTGCCGTCCCGACGAGACGGGCGCACGCCTCCTCCAGGGCACGATGCACGGTGAAGGTGCCGCAGATGAATCGGACCGAGGCGGTACCGGCGCCGAAGCGGTCGAGCGCGTCGCGTCCCGCGTGAACGACTTCGGGCAGATTGCAGAGGCCCAGGTAATTGTTGGACGAGAGCACGATGACTTCGCCATGCCCCTCCATCCTCACGCGCGGGCCCTGTGGGCCCTCGAGATAGAGCAGCCGCTTGTATACGCCGTCGCGCCGGAATCCATCCAGCTCCGCGGTCAGCCGCTGATTCAGGGCGTTCCTCATGCGCCGATCTCCAGAATGACTTTGCCCGCCTGCCCGTCCTTGATGACCTGAACGGCATCCGCGATCTGCTCCAGCCGGAAGCGGTGGGTCACCACCGGACGGGGATCGAGCTGGCCGGCGCGCAGCAGGCGGAACATCTGCTGCCAGGTGTCGTACATGCGCCGCCCGGTGACGCCATAGAGGGTCAGCCCCTTGAAGATCACGTCGCGGGCGAAGTTCACTTCGGTCGTCTTGGCGGGGGTCCCGAGGAAATTGATGCGGCCGCCGAGACGCGCCGCGCTGAAGGCCGTCTGGTGGCCGGCGGGGTGGCCACTCATCTCGCAGACGAGATCGACGCCGTCCCCGCCCGTGAGCTCGCGGCAGCGGGCGACCACATCGGTCTCCGCGGGATTCAGCGTGACGTGGGCGCCCATGGTCCGGGCGATGTCGAGGCGCTTGGCGTTGAGGTCGCTCGCGATCACCAGGGAGGCACCGGAGGCGCGCGCCACGCCGACGGCGAAGCAGCCGATGGGACCGCAGCCGAGCACCAGCACGGCACTCCCCGGGACTTTGCCCCCTTCGAGGACGGTGTGGACCGCATTACCGGTCGGGTCCATGATCGCCCCGATCTCGGTGGGGATGCCGTCAAGCTTCATCACGTTGGAGGCGGGCATGGCGATGAACTCGGCAAAGGCGCCGTCGCGATCCACACCGATGATCCTGGTCCGTCGGCAGACGTGGGCATCGCCGGTGCGGCAGGGGAGGCAGTGCCCGCAGACGATATGGCCTTCGGCGGTGACCAGGTCGCCGACCGCGAGCAGCCCCTCCGCGCGGGCTTCGGCGCCGACCTCGACGATGGCGCCGGCAAACTCATGCCCGATGACCACAGGGGGCTTGAGCCTCGCGCTGGCCCACGCATCCCACTCCCAGATATGCAGGTCGGTGCCGCACACGCCGGCGTGATGGACCTGGATGAGCACGTCGCTCGGTCCGCAGGACGGGATGGGGACCTTGCGCACCTCCATTCCGGGGCCGGGAGCGACTTTGACGAGAGCGCGCATGTCGTGGGGACTGGGGGTCAGGGAACGGGCCAGTACGGGCGCGACTAACCTAATCCGTCCGGGGCCGCTCCTCTATCCCTGCCGTCACCTGCATGATCATGCAGGCGACGGCGGGCGCCGCGGATGGGGCAGGTGAGTCCGCCAGCGGACGCTGGGCGCCGTGCCGACGCGGGCGAGCGTGACGCTCGCGCGCTCGGAGAGCGGTCCCGTTGTGATTATGAGCCGGGGTGCGCGCGCCCCAGCACGCGCGAGGATCCGCAGGCGTCGGCGCCTGAGGTCGATTCCGGGCTGGTACGGGGGCGATCGCGGACGCCCGCCCGCTGTCACCCCGCCTGAGCCTAGCGCCGGGCGGGCTTCACCAGTGGGGGAGGGGTGAGTTCAGTCCGGTAGGCGGCGATCGCCTCGAGCACGATCGGGTCGAGGCCGTGGCCCGAGGTGCTGTCGATATGGGCCAGCAGCGCGCGACGCATGCGCGGCTCCCAGCTCCGCCGGATATGCATCGCGGTGCCCTTCAAGGCCTCGGCGTGATCGGGAAAGGAGCGGTGGAAGTGGCCGATCTGGTTGGCCATTTCCACGAGGTGATCGATGTCCATGGGCGCCTCGGCCTAGTGCTGCTTACCGAGCAGCGCGAGCTGCTCCTCGGTGAACTTGCGGAACCGGTTCTGCCACTCGGAAGAATGGAAGACCGGTGAGACCTGCACCGCCGTGACCTTGTACTCCGGACAGTTGGTGGCCCAGTCGGAATTCTCCGTGGTGATCACGTTGGCGCCCGACTCGGGGTGATGAAAGGTCGTGTAGACCACGCCGGGCTGGACCCGCTCGGTGATCAGCGCCCGCAGCGTCGTTTCTCCGGCCCGGCTCACGATGCCGACCCACTCGCCATCCTTGATGCCGCGATCCTCGGCGTCGTGGGGATGGATCTCGAGCCGGTCTTCCTCGTGCCAGTCGACATTGGCGGTGCGCCGGGTCTGCGCGCCCACGTTGTACTGGGACAGGATCCGGCCGGTGGTCAGGATCAGCGGGTACTTGCCGTTCACCTGTTCGGTCGTCGCCACGTATTCGGTCACGAAGAACTTGCCCTTCCCGCGTACGAAATGGCCACCCTCATGCATGGTCGGCGTGCCCGACGGTGCCTCGTCGTTGCACGGCCACTGGATGCTCCCGAGCTCGTCGATCCGATCGTAGCTCACTCCGGTGAAGGTCGGCATGAGGCTGGCAATCTCGTCCATGATCTCGGAGGCGTGGTTGTAGTGCATCGGGTAGCCCAGCGCGTTGGACAGCGCCACGGTCACCTCCCAGTCCTCCTTGCCGGCGAGCGGCGGCATCACCTTGCGGACCCGCGAGATGCGGCGCTCCGCGTTGGTGAAGGTGCCGTTCTTCTCGAGGAAGGACGAACCGGGCAGGAACACGTGGGCGAACTTCGCGGTCTCATTGAGGAAGAGATCCTGAACCACGATGCATTCCATCGCCTCGAGGGCGGCGGTGACATGCTGGGTGTTGGGGTCCGACTGGGCGATATCCTCGCCCTCGCAGTAGAGCCCCTTGAAGCTGCCTTCGATGGCGGCCTCGAACATGTTGGGAATGCGGAGCCCCGGCTCGCGTTCGAGGGGCACGCCCCAGACGAGTTCGAACTCCTTCCGGGTGACATCATCCAGGACGTGGCGGTAACCGGGCAGCTCATGCGGGAAGGATCCCATGTCGCACGAGCCCTGCACGTTATTCTGGCCACGCAACGGGTTCACGCCGACTCCTTCGCGGCCGATGTTGCCGGTCGCCATGGCGAGGTTGGCGATGCCGAGCACCGTGGTCGAACCCTGGCTGTGTTCGGTGACGCCGAGACCGTAGTAGATCGCCGCATTGCCGCCGGTGGCGTAGAGCCGGGCCGCAGCGCGCAGTTGATCCGGCCGGCACTCCGGTGATGGGAGCCATCGCTTCGGGAGAATTCTCCGGCAGCGATACGAAGGTCTTCCACTGCTCGTAGCTGACGACCTCGGTGAACTCCCGGGCGAAGGCATCGTCGGCGAGGCCCTCGGTGACGATGGCATGCGCGATCGACGTGACCAGCGCCACGTTCGTTCCCGGGCGCAGTTTGAGGTGATAGTCCGCCCTGATATGCGGGGACTCGACCAGGTCGATCTTGCGGGGATCGGCTATGATGAGGCGTGCCCCTTCACGCAGCCGCCGCTTCATCGCGGAGGCGAACACCGGATGGCCGTCGGTCGGGTTGGCGCCGATCACGAAAATGACGTCGCAGTGCTGCACGGAGTCGAAGTTCTGTGTACCAGCCGACTCGCCGAGGGTCTGCTTCAAGCCATACCCGGTCGGGGAATGGCACACCCGGGCGCAGGTGTCGATGTTGTTATTGCCGAAGGCGGCGCGCACCAGTTTCTGGACCAGGTAGGTCTCTTCATTGCTGCAGCGCGAGGAGTTGATGGCACCGACCGCGTCGCGGCCGTACCTGGCCTGGATGCGCTTGAACTCGGAGGCGGCGTAGGTGACGGCCTCCTCCCACGACACCTCCTGCCACGGGTCGGTAATCTGCTTGCGGATCATCGGCCTCGTGATGCGATCCTGGTGCGTGGCATAGCCCCAGGCGAAGCGCCCCTTGACGCAGGAGTGGCCATGATTCGCGTGGCCGTTCTTGTCCGGGGTCATCCGGACCACCTGGCTGCCCTTCATTTCCGCCTTGAAGGAGCAGCCGACGCCGCAGTAGGCGCAGGTCGTGATGACGCTGTAATCGGGCGTGCCGGCCTCGATGACCGAGTTGTCCATCAATGTTGCGGTGGGGCAGGCCTGGACGCAGGCGCCGCACGACACACATTCGGACTCCATGAAGGCTTCCATCTGTCCGGGCGAGACCTTCGAGTCGAAGCCGCGGCCGTCGATGGTCAGCGCAAAGGTGCCCTGGACTTCCTCGCAGGCCCGCACGCAGCGGGAGCAGACGATGCACTTGCTCGGATCGAAGGTGAAATACGGATTGGAGGTGTCTTTCTGCGCCTGGAGATGATTCTCGCCCTCGTAGCCGTACCGCACGTCGCGCAGCCCGACCGCACCCGCCATATCCTGCAGTTCGCAGTCGCCATTGGCGGAGCAGGTGAGACAGTCGAGCGGATGGTCGGAGATGTACAGCTCCATCACGCCACGCCGCAGGTCGCCCAGTTTGGAGTTCTGCGTGGTGACCTTCATGCCCGCCTCGGCCGGGGTGGTGCAGGAGGCGGGGAACCCCTTGCGGCCGTCGATCTGTACCAGGCAGAGCCGGCAGGAACCGAAAGCGTCGAGGTTGTCGGTGGCGCACAGCTTCGGGATGCCGATGCCGGCGGTGATGGCGGCGCGCATGACCGAGGTGCCCGCGGGCACCGTGACCGTGGACCCCGTCGATCGTGAGCGTCACGCGCTGTTCGCTCGGTGAGATGGGCGTGCCGTAGTCGAGGTCGGCGATGGCAGTCATGGCAGGGCTCCGGGGCTCAGCGCCTGGCCGACGCGAGGGCGGCGGCGGGCAGGCCGAAATCTTCGGGAAAGTGATTGAGCGCGCTCAGGACCGGGAAGGGCGTCATCCCGCCCAGCGCGCACAGCGAACCGTTCAGCATGGTGTCACAGAGGTCGCGCAGCAGGGCCACCTGGGCGTTCGCGGTCGCGACCGGCGATGATCCGGTCGATGACTTCGACGCCGCGGGTCGAGCCGATGCGGCATGGGGTGCACTTGCCGCAGGATTCGATGGCGCAGAACTCCATGGCGTAGCGCGCCATGTGCGCCAGATCGACGGTGTCGTCGAAGACGACGATGCCGCCGTGCCCCAGCATCGCGTTGATGGCGACAAAGGCCTCGTAGTCGATCGGGGTGTCGAACTGCGATTCCGGCAGGTAGGCGCCCAGCGGGCCACCGACCTGCACCGCCCGGATGGGCCGGCCGCTCCGGCTGCCGCCACCGAAGTCGTACAGCAATTCGCGCAGCGTCACACCGAACGCCAGCTCCACCAGGCCGCCGTGCTTGATGTTGCCGGCGAGCTGGATGGGCAGGGTCCCGCGGGACCGGCCGATGCCGAAGTCGCGATAGTAGTCGCCGCCCTTGTCGAGGATGATCGGCACTGATGCCAGCGAGATGACGTTGTTGATGACCGTCGGCTTGCCGAAGAGGCCGTCGATGGCCGGGAGCGGCGGCTTGAAGCGCACCATGCCGCGCTTGCCCTCGAGGCTTTCCAGCAGGCGGTCTCTTCCCCGCAGATGTACGCCCCGGCGCCGAGGCGCACCTCGAGGTCGAACGCCTTTCCGCTCCCCAGGACGTTCCGGCCGAGGTAGCCGGCCGCGTAGGCGGCGGCGATCGCCTCGTTGAGCGTCCGATGGGCGTGGGGATACTCGGAGCGGAGGTAGATGTAGCCCTGGGTCGCCCCAACTGCGATCGCCGCGATGGTCATGCCCTCGACCAGCACCAGCGGGTCGCCTTCCATGATCATCCGGTCGGAAAAGGTGCCGGAGTCGCCCTCGTCGGCGTTGCAGACGATGTACTTCTGCGCGGCGGTCGTTCCCAGGACGGTCTTCCACTTGATCCCGGTGGGAAAGGCGGCACCACCGCGGCCGCGCAGGCCGGAGAGGGTGACGGCTTCCACGATTGCGGCGCCGCTCATCGCCAGCGCCTGACGCAGTCCCCGATAGCCCTCGTGGGCGACGTAGTCCTCGATCGACACCGGATCGGTGATGCCGACGCGGGCGAAGGTCAGCCGCTCCTGGCGCTTGAGATAGGGGATCTCCGCGGTGAGTCCGAGGGCCAGTCGATGCGGCTTGCCCTGGAGGAACCCGGCATCGAGCAATCCGGGCACATCGGCCGGAGTCACCGGGCCGTAGGCCATCCGTCCCGCAGCGGTCTCGACCTCGACCATCGGCTCGAGCCAGTACAGGCCACGCGACCCGTTCCGAATCAGGGTGACGGGGAAGCCGCGGATGGCGGCCTCGGCGGCGATCGCCCGGGCGACCGATTCCGCTCCGACGGACAGGGCGCTGGAGTCGCGGGGGACGAAGACGCGGATGGTCATGCCTTCCCCCGGATCTCGCGAACTAGCGCGTCAAATGACGCGGGCGTCACCCGGCCGTGAATCTCCTCACCATCGAGGAGCGCGGGCGACAACGCGCAATTCCCCAGACAGTACACCGGCTCGATGGTGATGGCGCCATCGGCGGTCGTCTGATGGAAATCGATGCCGAGGTGCTGCCTGACGTGGGCGATCAGCGCCTCGGCCCCCACGGACTGGCACGCTTCCGCCCGGCAGATCCGCAGGGTGTGGCGACCGGGCGCGGTCTCCCGGAAGTGATGGTAGAACGTCACGACTCCATGCACTTCGGCCCGCGACAGATTGAGCGCGTTGGCGATCAGCGGTACCGCCTCGGACGGGACGTAGCCGACGGCATTCTGGATGTCGTGCAGGATCGGAAGCAGTGCCCCCGGACGATCGCAGTGGAGCGCGACCGCCTGCTGCACGGCGGATGTCCAGGGGGCGGTCGCTGTCTCAGGCGGCATGGATCTCTGGAAGCTGAGTGGTAGAAGCGAGGTAGCCGAGCACAAACCGGGCGACGTCGTCCGGGGCATTCAGGTCGAGGCAGCGAACCGTCGCGCCACCACGGAACGGCGCATTGGTGGCGACGGCCACCACCATGGGATCCTCCGGCCAGCACTTCGGCGGCTCGCCGTGCTCCGGCCGATACACCTCGATCTTCGGGTGGCACTCACCGGCGAAGCCTTCGGCGAGCACCAGGTCGACCGTGGCGCGATCGAACCGCCCGAGCAGATCGTGGAAAGGTGGCTCCTCCAGACCGCCATCCAGCTCGGTCAGGAGGACCCAGCGCGAACGCGAGGCCACCAGCACCTGAACCGCACCCGCCTCGCGTACCCGATAGCTGTCCTTGCCGGGACGATCCATATCAAAGCCGTGACGGGCATGCTTGAGCACGGCGACACGCAGGCCGGTCGCGTTGAGCAGCGGCACCAGGGCCGCTATCAAGGTAGTCTTGCCGCTGCCGCTTGCACCCACGAACCCGATCACGGGGATGGGGAGCGGCGCGGGACGCACCGACAGCTCAGTGGCCAACCGGACTCCTCCGGGTACGCACGCTTTCTATCCTATCTCAAGATCCTCGGCGAACTTGCGTGAAAACTTGACGCTCGGCGGTGTTCTGGCAAATCGAGTGGACCGATAGCACGATAGATAACGACGATTGTGTTCCCGGTCACCCATCGCCACCACCCGTATATTGCCTTCCGGCGGGGCGTCGGTCCCTCGCCGACCCCCTCCGGCACGAGGTGTCCTGTGAAGGCTGATCTGCAGCAGATGCAGGACCCGCTGGGGCTGCAGCGACTGGGCTACGCTGAACCGCTGTTGGCACATCGGGCCATCCGGTGGGATGCGGGTATCGAGCGGGAAACCGCCGAGCAGATCGCGGAGGAGGTGCCGGTCGTCCTCGTCTACAATGGGCTGCCCCACGTCGTGATGATGGCCACGCCGACGGATCTCGAGGACTTCGTCCTCGGGTTCAGCCTTACCGAGGAGCTCATCGCCGCGCCGGCCGACCTCCAGTCGGTGGAGGTTGTGCGCTACGGCCAGGGGATCGAGGTCCAGGCCCAGGTGTCCGAGGGTTGTGAGGCGGTGATCGGATCGCGGACTCGCCGGCTCTCCGGCCGCACCGGGTGCGGCATCTGCGGCGCCGACACCATCGAGGCGGTGTTGAAGCGGCTGCATCCGGTGCCGGCGGGCGGGGTGATCCGTCCCGAGGCGGTACACCAGGCGATGCGGGAGCTGGTCGCGCATCAGCGGCTCAACGCCGCGGCCGGTGCGGTACACGGTGCCGGCTGGGCCACGGTCGATGGTTCGGTGACTCTGGCACGGGAGGATGTCGGACGGCACAATGCGCTCGACAAGCTGATCGGCGCTCTCCGCCGCGCCGACACTGATCCGGCGGGGGGATTCGTGGTCGTGACGAGCCGTGCGAGCTTCGAGATGGTGCAGAAGACGACGGTCCTCGGCGCCCCACTGCTTGCCTCGATCTCGGGGCCGACGGGGCTGGCGATACGGGTGGCTGAACAGGCGGGCCTGACGCTGGTGGGCTTTGTTCGTGACGACCGGCACACGATCTACACTCACCCTGCGCGGATCCGGGCGAACGGCTAGCGGGCGGACCCGCGATCCAGCGCGCTCGCGATGTCCAGCTCTTCGACCAGGCGGCTGAGCTCCCGGGCAGAAGGGGTCAGCGGTTCGCGGTCCGGAATCGCCAGGCCGATCCGGTGATGCACCGCTCCCTCCTCCAGCGGTACCGCGCGAATCCCCGCCGGCTCTCCAAACAGAAACAGGAATGGTTGCGGCAGGATCGTTGACCACGACCCTGAACGGACATGGGACCAGAGCGTGAGCACCGAGTTGGTCTCGATAGTCGGTGCCAGCTGGACTCCCACGCCGGCGAACTGGGCGTTGAGGATCCGGCGGTTCTGCATGTCGGGGGTGAGGAGGCAGAGCGGCAGCGTCGCGGCCTCGGACCAGGAGACGGCCCGCTTGCCAGCGAGGGCGCCCTGTACCGGGGTAAAGAGATAGTACCGCTCCTGATAGAGTGGAATCGTGCGCGCGTGGATCAGCGGTTCATTGTCGAGGTAGGTGACCCCGGCGTCGAGGCTGAAGTCGTCCAGGCCGCGTTGAATCTCGATTGAGGAGAGCGACAGGATGGTGACCGTCACCTGCGGATGCCGGGCGGTGAACGGGACCGTCAGCAGGGAGACGGCAGGGAGCGCCACAGGTATCACCCCCATCCGCAGGCGCCCGCCGAGCCCCGACTTGAGCACCCCGGCTTCCTGAATCAGGCTCTCGCAATCAGAGAGAACTCGCCGGGCCCAGTGCAGGATGCGCAACCCCTCCGGTGTGAACCCCTCGAACCGCTGGCCGCGCTGCACCACGAGGAGCCCGAGTTCCTCCTCCAATTGCTTGATACCGGCAGAGAGGGTGGGCTGAGTGACCTGGCAGGCGGTCGCCGCCCGCGCGAAGTGCTCCTCGCGGGCGAGGGCGTCGAGATAGCGGAGGTTTTGGAGGAGCATCGAGCGGTCAGGCCGAGACGTCTCGCGACCGCGGGGCCTCGGTGGCGACTTCCGCGATCTCGGGAGGTTTGCCCATGGCAATACCGAAGGAGCGCGCCGGCTTCTTCTTCTCCGGGGCCGGATCCTCGCGGGCCCACTCGGCGTAATGTGAGAGGTAGGCTTCGGGGGCGATGGCGTGCTCGCTGGGGAGGATGAGATGGACGCCACCCGGACGGGTCCGGTCCATCAGCCGCTCCAGAATGGTGCGGCGATCGCCGGCGCGATGGCTCTCCAGGGTGCCGGTGTCGATCGCGATGAGATGCACCCGTTCCGGGAGGCCGCAGCCGAACTGGCCGATCGGCGCCACGTACGTGGAGCAGTAGTGGCCGAGGGCCTCTTCCGACACCCGCGATTCGACCTGGTCCACGAACGTCATGTCGTTGCCGGTGAAGACCACCTCCACGTCGTGGGCCGCCAGCAGAAAGGCGATCGGCGCGGCGTCATTTCCGATGATGAGGGCGGTGTCCCCGGGCTCCAGCCGGTCGAGGATATGAAGCACCGGGCTGCGGCGGTCGATGCCCCAATGGGTCGGTTCGCGCTGCGCGGTGCGGAGCTGCTTGAAATGTCTGGCCCAGCGGGAATAGGGCTGCAGGCGCAGCCGCTTGTAGACGAGCCGATCCACCCAGTCGGTAAGCAGCACCTCGGTGAGGAGGAACTGGTCACCCTGGGCGGTCTCCATTTCTGCGACCGCTTCATTGCCAAGCTCGAGCAATTCGCGGCGTGAGAGGCTGTTCTTGTGGCTCTCGATGCGCTGCAGGATATACTCGTGATACTGCTGCTTGAGCGATGGCAGCGTCCGTCGCCGGCGATGCTGTTGCAGCTGGAGGGCGGTCAGCATGAGTGGGTCGAGCCCAGGTCCGCCTCGCGGAAGTCACGTAAGGGGGGTCGTACCCCTACAAAGTCGTACCTTGGGGTAGAAGGTGTCAACGCCGAACCGCTTGCGGAGGCCCGCCACGCCTGCGCTACTCGGCCCGCAGGACTGCCCCCTTGAGGTAGCCGGTCTCCGGAATGGTGACGATTTCCGGGTGATCCTGCCCCTGGGTGAGCAGGTGGGTCAGCGTGAGCCGGCGGCCGCTGTCCATGGCCGCCTCCTCGAGCATCTGCAGGAATGCATCGCGCCGCAGGTGGAAGGAACAGGAGGCCGTCAGCAGCGCGCCTCCCGGAGCCAGGAGGCGCATCGCGCGCAGGTTCACCTCCTTGTATCCACGCAGCGCCTGGGGCACACTGCTCTTCGTCTTGGCAAAGGCGGGCGGGTCGACCACCACGGTGTCGAAGCGGCGGCGATCCCGCTCGAAGCGGCGCAGCACCTCGAAGCAATCGCCCTCCAGCCACTCGAGATTGGTACGCCCGTTGAGGGCGGCATTCTCCGCACCACGCGCCAGCGCCTCCGCACTCACATCCAATGCCGTCACCTGGCCGGCCCGGCCGGCGAGGTGAAGGGCGAAACTCCCGTGGTACGTGAAGCAGTCGAGCGCGGAGCCGCCCGGCGGGACCAGGGAGGCGGCGAGCACCCGGTTGGGCCGCTGGTCGAGAAAGGCCCCCGTCTTCTGACCGGACCAGGGGGCGGCGAAGTAGCGCACCGCGCCCTCACGAATCTCGATGCGTTCCGGGACGGCGCCATGGGCCAGCACTGTCTCTTCCTTCAGCCCTTCGTACTTGCGCACTCCTACATCGTTGCGGAGCAGGATCCCCTCGGGATGGCAGACATCCAGCAGTGCCTCGAGGACGAGGGGGCGCATCGTCTCCAGGCCGGCGGAGAGCAGCTGCACGACGAGCCAGCGATCGTAGCGGTCGACGACGAGGGACGGCAGCCCATCGCCTTCGCCATGCACCAGCCGCATGGCGGTGGCATCGATCCCCGCTCGACGGGCCACGCAGGCCGTGAGCCGCTCCCGCCACCACGGGGCGCCGATCGCCCGGTCCTCGGTGGTGAGGAGGCGCAGGCGGATTTCGGACCGGGGTGAGTAGAGCGCGACGCCGAGGCATTTACCCCGGCGGTCGAGCACCCGGCAGCAACCCGGTGCTGCCGGTCCGTCGAGGACATCGCTGCGATAGATCCACGGGTGGCCGCGGGTCCAGCGGGCGGCCCCCTTATCCGAGACGCGGGCCGTGGGGAAGGGCACCGGAGCGGTCAGCCCTTGGCCCGATCGGGCCGGAGCACGGTTGCACCCCGCAGGTAGACATGCCGGATCTCCTCGCGGGTCCGCCGGGTGTAGGCATGGACCAAGAGGCGGATACACTTGGGGAGCGAGCCGGGGACCGGGACCTCCGTCGAATGCAGCAGGGCGACGATATTCCAGCCGTACACTTCCGCCGCCCGGGCCGGAAAGGCCGCGTTGAGATCGCTGGTCATGGTGAAGAGACCGCTGACCACGTCGTCGGGGGTGAGTTCGTTGGCCGCGATGAGATTGCGGAGCAGCTCGTCGGTCGCCTCGAGGATCTGCTGCGCGTCGTTGGTGTCAACGGTCGTCGCGCCGCGAATGCCCTGCAACCGGATGGGGTTCTGGTCGCTCATGCACACCAATCTAGCGCAACACCTCCGCCTCATGCTGGTCACCGACGACCGGCTGGTGGCCGGGCGGGACCTCGTGGCGCTCGCCCGCGCAGCCGTGCGAGGCGGGGTGACGTCCATCCAACTGCGTCTCAAGGAGGCCAGCCCGCGAACGCTGCTGGAATTGGCGCGGGCACTCCGTGAGGCGGTCCCGGTACCGATCCTGGTGAACGACCGCCCCGACGTTGCGGCAGTGGCCGGCTGCGGGCTGCATCTTGGGCCCGACGATCTTCCGGTGTCCCTGGCGCGACGGATTCTGCCCGCGGGTGCGATCGTCGGTGCCTCGGTCGGATCCGTCACGGAGGCGGAGGGAGCGGACGTCAGTGGTGCTGATTACTGGGGTGTTGGGCCGTGGCGCGTCACCAGCACCAAGGCCGATGCGGGCGCCGCGATCGGCGCCGAGGGGTTTCGGCGCATCGTCGCGCTGGCGGCGGGGCGACCCTGCGTCGCCATTGGTGGCCTCCGTCCGGAGGATGTCCCGGTGGTGCGCACGGTCGGTGGAGCGGGAGTCGCGGTGGTGTCGGGGATCCTGGGCGAGGCGGATGTGGAAGTCGCCGCACGAGCCTACGCGAGGGGATTTCTCTAGGGCGATCGACCGGTTCCCGGACGCCCCTACCGCCCGCGGCGAACCGATTCGATGGCGCGGTTGTGCTCGACGAGGGTCCGGCTGAAGATATGATGCCCATCCGCGCCTGCGACGAAATAGAGCCAGGGGACGGCCTCAGGATACAGCGCTGCTTCGATGCTGCGGAGGCCAGGCGAATTCACCGGCCCCGGCGGCAGGCCGCTGTGCAGGTAGGTGTTGTAGGGTGACTGAATCTCGAGGTCCTTGAACCGCAGGCGTGCCTTCCGCTCACCCGTGGCGAGCTCGATGGCGTACTGCACCGTCGGGTCCGCCTGGAGCGGCATGCCGAGGCGGAGCCGGTTGCTGTAGACCCCGGCGATGACGGCTCGCTCCTCGTCATGGCGAGCCTCCCCTTCGACGATCGCGGCGAGCGCCAGCAGCTGGCCGCGACGCATCCGCAGGGAATCCAGCCTGCGGTCCCAGCCGGGCAGCCATTGTCGCTCGAACTCGGCGACCATCGCGTGCACCAGCGCCGGCGCGGTCACGGGGAGTGGCAGATTGTACGTCTCGGGGAGGAGGTAGCCCTCGAGCGTCGGGGCGTCGACGTGGAGTTCCGCGCGGAGTGCCGAGTCCCGCGCGGCCGCGAGGAACTGATCGGCGGGGATGTCGAGCCGGTCACGGACCAGGTCCGCGAGATCGAGAAGGGTGAGCCCTTCGGGCGCGGTGAAACGGGCCAGTGGCGACCCGACCCGACTCGAGCGCAGAGAGGAGTTGCCAGGCGCTGGCGCCGGCGGGGAGGTCATACACGCCGGCCTTGAGCGTGCGATCCACGCCGCGGGTCCGCGCCAGCAGCCGAAACCAGAGCGGCGAGTCGACCAGGCCGCGGGCGGCGAGGGAATCGGTCACCACTCGGAAATGAGGCGCCGGCCGGTAGGGTGATCCGGACGGCGGTCCGTCCGGGAGGGGGGAGGAACAGGCGAGGAGGAAGACCAGAGGCAGCAGCAAGGGGAGAGTGGCGATGCCCCTCCCGTTCCCACTTCCCGCTCGCCGGCGCTCGCTCGGCCGCTTCACGTTGCACCTCCCCGGCGCATATCGAGAAATCCCTGCAGCAGCACGCTGGCAGCGAGGGCATCGACCTCTTCCCGACGGCCGCGCGCCGAGCCGCCCTGCGCGTGGATCTCGCGGAGGGCCCGCGCGGTCGTCATCCGTTCGTCGAGCCAGCTCGACGGGAAGCCCGGTGCGAGCCTCCGACCGAGCCGGCCAGTTCACGCGCGGCCAGGGCGCTCGGCCCTTCGTGGCCTTCAAGGGAGAGGGGGAGGCCGACCACGAGGCCGACGGGATGGTGCGTGTCGCAGAGTTCGAGGAAAGGCGGGCATGGGGAACCGTTTGCCGGGACGGCGGACCAGGGTGCCGAGGGGTGACGCGAGCATCTGGGTTTCATCGGAAAGGGCGAGGCCCAAGCGGACCTCGCCCCAGTCGATGGCCAGATTCTGCCCGTGGACGGTATGGGCATGGGCGTCGAGCGATGACCCAGTCGGGGCGACCGGAGACGGTCGCCCCTACTGGGCCATCGTGGCGAAGAATTCCTTGTTGCTCTTGGTGCGCTTCATCCGCTCGAGCAGGAACTCGAGCGCCTCCACCGGCGGCATGTCGGCGAGGAAGTTGCGCAGCAGGTAGACCCGGTTGAGCTCGTCCTTGTCCATGAGGAGCTCTTCCTTGCGGGTGCTGGTACGCTGAATGTCGATCGCGGGGTAGATGCGGCGATCCGCGAGGCGGCGATCGAGGACGAGCTCCATGTTGCCGGTGCCCTTGAACTCCTCGAAGATGACCTCGTCCATGCGGCTGCCGGTATCGATCAGGGCGGTCGCGATGATCGTCAGCGAGCCGCCGCCCTCGATGTTGCGCGCCGCGCCGAAGAAGCGCTTGGGCTTCTGCAGGGCGTTGGCGTCGACACCGCCGGAGAGAATCTTGCCGGAGTGCGGCACGACCACGTTGTGGGCGCGGGCGAGGCGGGTGATGGAGTCGAGCAGAATCACCACGTCGCGTGCCGTGCTCGACCAGGCGCTTGGCCTTTTCGATCACCATGTCCGCGACCTGCACGTGCCGGTCGGCGGGCTCGTCGAAGGTGGAGGAGATGACCTCTGCCTTCACATTCTCCTGCATGTCGGTGACTTCTTCCGGACGCTCGTCGATCAGCAGGACGATCAGCACACACTCGGGGTGATTCTCGCTGATCGCGTTGGCGAGCTTCTGCATCAGAATCGTCTTGCCCGCCTTGGGCGGGGCGACGATCAGGCCGCGCTGGCCCTTGCCGATGGGGGAGAGCAGGTCCACCACGCGCATCGACAGGTCGCCGGTGGCGCGCTCGAGGCGGATGCGCTCGTCGGGATACCGCGGCTTGAGGTTGTCAAAGGCGATCCGGTGCTTGGTCTTCTCGGGTTCCTCGTAGTTGACGCTCTCGACCTTGAGCAGCGCCAGGTACCGCTCGCCCTCCTTGGGCGGCCGCACCTGCCCCATGACGGTATCGCCGGTGCGCAGATCGAACCGCTTGATCTGGCTGGGCGAGACGTAGATGTCGTCGGGGCCGTAGAGGTAGTTCCAGTCCTGGCTGCGGAGGAATCCGTAGCCTTCGGGCAGGATCTCGAGGACGCCTTCGCCGCGGATGACCGTATCCTGATCGAGCAGCGTCTGCTCGATACGGAAGATCAGGTCCTGCTTGCGGAGGCCCGAGTAGTTGGTGATGTTGAGCTGTTCTGCCAGTGCATGCAGTTCAGCTACGGACTTCTGTTTGAGCTCGGCGATATCCACAGGTGTGGTACTCCGCTCAGTCGTACTCCGCTCGGGAGTGGGCCGCCGGTCGATCGGCGGGCGAGCCTTAGGGGCGGGCAAATGTGTTCGGGGTCGGAATTGAATGAACGGCCGGGAGAGTCCGGCGCACAGTGGCTTGTTGTAGTGATGGGACTGCCAGGAGAGGTCACAAGGGTACAGGGAGTGCAACAGTATAGGAATAGGGCCCCCCAGCGTCAAGGGCGACCGTGGACGCACTGATCGATTGCTTCGATGCCTGGCGGGTGATTCGTGCCGGCCCCCGAGAAATCATCGAGGGCCTGGTGGCCCCGGAACACCGCACTCCCTCGGTCGCCATCCGCCAAGCGCTGGCGGCCTGGCCCCACGTCCACTACTGGGCCGGCCCCGATCACGCGGAGCTGATTCTGATCCGGCCCCTCGCGCCGGCGCGGCGGGAACGGTGGCTGCTGCATGTCGCCCTGTTCACCGTGACGGCCGTCTGCGCGCTGGCCGCCGGGGCCACCCTGGCGAGTCGCTACTACCCCCCCGTCGGCAGCGGTCTCACCGGTGTGCTGGGCGCCTGCCTGCGGTTCTTCCCCGATTTCCTCACTCAGCCGACGGACGTCATCCTCAGCGGGTGGCCCTTCGCCGTCCCGCTGCTCGGCATCCTGCTGGTGCACGAGCTGGGGCACTACTTCGCCGCCCGTCGCTACGCCATCGACGCCTCGCCACCGTACTTCCTGCCGATCCCCCCGGTGCTGTCCCCGATCGGGAGCCTCGGCGCCTTTCTCAAGCTCCGATCCCCCGTCGTGGACCGACGCCAGCTGCTGGATGTGGGAGCCGCGGGACCGCTGGCGGATTCGTGGTCGGTGCTGTGCGTGCTGGCCTGGGGCTATGCCCGATCGCAGCATCTCACCGCCCGGGTATCGAGAACGCCGCCGACCTTCATCGACTTCGGCACCGGGATCGCCCCGCTGGGCGATTCGATCCTGACTCGCGCCTTCCGGGACCACTTTCTCCCGGCACGCCGAGTCGGTGCATCTCAGTCTGCCGGCCTTTGCCGGCTGGGCCGGGGCGCTGATCACCGGGCTCAATCTGCTGCCCCTCAGCCAGCTCGATGGCGGCCACGTCGCGTACGGCCTCCTGGGCAAGCGCCAGGCGCCGCTCGGCCTCGTCGCGCTCCTCGGTCTCCTCTACCTTTCCCAGCGGTGGACGGCGTGGCTGGTCTGGGTCGCGCTGACGCTCGTGGTCGGCGGGCTGGCGATGGACTCATCCGTCGGTGACTGTGTCCCGAACGCACGGTTCCGCGCGAGCCGGCGGCTGCTGGGCTGGATCTGTGTGGCGGTGTTCATCGTGACGTTCGTGCCGGTGCCGTTCGGGCCATAGGGGTGGAGGTGCGGGCCGGTGGCAGTCGCAATCAATCGCGCCTCCCACCGGCCCCCGATACACTCCCGGCCGCACGATCTCCATGTGGCGATCGGGCTGGGCGAGCGACCGAAATCCGAGCGGAGCATAGAGCGCCTGGGCGTCGCGGGTCACCAGCGAGAATCGCCGCAGGCCCTGGAGCTCCGGATGCGCCACAACTGTTTCCATCAGCCAGCGGCCGAGTCCCTGCCCCTGGAATTCCTCGAGGACGTAGACATCGCAGAGATACGCAAAGGTCGCATAGTCGGTGATGACCCGGGCCAGTCCGATCTGCCGATCCTCCTGGTACAGTCCGAAGCAGAGCGATCCGGCGAGCGACCGGCGCACGATCTCGATCGGAATCTCCTCCGCCCAGTATGACCGGGCCAGATAGGCGTGGATTGCCACGGAGTCCAGTCTGGCGGGGTCGGTGGAGATGCTGAATGATTCCCTGATGCGCTCGGGGCCGGTCATGGAATCCTCCTCTGGCGCGCGTCCGCCTGTATATTCCATCCGGACCGGCGCCGGGCCGGCCCTCCTCCCACTGTCAGGTATGCCGCTGTGACGACAGAAGCCGATCGTTTCCACAAGCTGCGCCACGACCTGGCCAATCCGCTCTCGGCCCTGCTCGCGGAGACGCAGCTGCTCCTGCTGAATGAGTCCAAGATCGATTCGGAGACGCTGCAAAGCCTGCGCGAGATCGAGTCTCTGGCCGTGCGGATGCGGGGCATCCTCCGGGAGACCTAGTCAGGCGGTGTCGGTATTCGTGTCGCGGTCGCTCAGCGTCCCGCCGGGCTGAGCTGCGCCCCGCGCCGCAGGTAGCGCCAGCCATTGGCCAGGTACAGCAGCAGGAAGACGAGGCTGCTGGCGCTCACTGCCAGCCGGACACCGAGCGGCTCGGTGCTTGCGGACACGAACCCCTCGATCAGCCCCGCCACGATGAGCAGCAGGATCACCGCACCGATCATCCGCATCGCCAGCCGGCCGGCCAGGACCAGCGCCTCGCCGCGCGTCAGGTCTCCGGGTGCTATCAGCGCCCGCCCCAGCAGGAAACCCGCCGCCCCGGCCACCCAGATTGCGAACAGCTCCAGCACCCCGTGTCCGATGACGAAGGTCCAGAGATAGGCGAGCAGGCCCCGATTGGCGAAGTGGCCGGAGATGGCGCCCATCGCGAGGCCGTTGTAGCCGAGGAAGACCAGGGAGCCGACGCCCGCAAAGATTCCGCCCGCAAAGCAGTTGAACGCCACGCCGATATTGTTGGTCATGATCGACGACGCCATGAGGGGGCGGTCGCCGGCCTGCTCCTCGTAGTACCCGTGGCCGCTGCGCTGCCGCTCCTCCCCCGCCTCCGCCCGTTCCAGCATCACCGACGGCAGGACCTCCTCGGCGAGCGCGGGCCGTTCCCTGAGCAGCATGAATCCGGCGATGCCGGGAACGAGAAATGTCAGGAAGGCGAGCAGCACCGCGCGCCGCGCCTCGAGGATCCCGGCGGGGCACTCTTCGGCAAGAAACCGCCACACCCGTCGGCCGGTGCGGCGTTCGTCACGATAGAGCGCATTGTGCCCCGCGGCCACCAGCCGCTCCAGCCGGGCGAGCACGGACGGCTCCGCCCGGTAGGTCCGGCCGCGGGCGAGATCGGCGGCGACCTCGCGGTACCGCGCGGCGAAGTCGGGCAGTTCGGCCGCGGCGAAGCTGTCGAGGCCCTGATCGGCCGCCCGCTCCGCCAGCACCCGGAATTCGTCCCAGCGTTTCGATTTCCTCGCGACCAACCGTTCCGCGACGCCCCCCGCCTCCCGATGACCGTCGACGCCGGCACTCCGTCCGCCGAAGCGACTGCGCCGGCGGGCGAGTTCATCGCGGTAGAAGGTCGAGAGAAAGAGCACGGGGCTTCCCGGCCGTATCGGAAAGCGGGTCGCCAGTCGTTCCGTCAGGCCGGCTGCGAGCCGGGCGCGTACCGCTTCGGGGAGCGTGGCGGCGCGTTCGGCGAATTCGCGCAGGAAGCGGAATTCCTCATCGGAGAGTTCCGGTACGCCAACCGCCTCGGGCTCACCCGAGGCCAGACTCGCCGACTCCTCCGCGGCCACCTCGGCTGGTCGGTCCCGCACGACGACGGTGCCGGCAACGAGGTCGCCGAGCCGCTTGCCCCGCGGATGCAGCGCGACCAGGAGCGCGCCGAGGAGGTAGGGAGGCGGGAGAAAGTCGGCCACCCGGAGGAGATTGCGCACCGCGGCGGCGCCGAACGTCACGGCGTGGCCTGTATCCTGGACCACCCGGATGCCCAGCCAGCGCTTACCAGGCGTCTGGCCGGCGCGAAGTCCTTCGAAGAACGTGAAGTAGCCCCAGGTCGTGCCGAATGAGACCGCGATGTTGGCGATCGTCGCCCAGCCGCCTCCCGCCGGCAGCAGTTCCCCGATCACGTAGGCGCAGGCGATCAGCCAGACGGCGATGACTGCGCTGTCGCCGATCGCAGCGAGGGCGCGGGAGCCCACCCCCGCGATCTCGTAGTCGAGCAGCACGTGCTCCGGCGTCTCGACTTCGAGATGCTGGCGGAAATCCCGGTGATCGTGCGCGGCCATGTCCGCATAGTACGTGATCGCTTCGATGGAGGGCAGAGGGCTGCCATTCCCAACCCGCGCGGCCGGTGGCATCTTCCGGACGTCCCCGCTGCCAATCGCCGGCCCCTCGTTCCACGTGGAGCCCTCGTGTCCCAACCCCCGCTTCGACCCATGTCCGTGGGCGAAATCCTCGACGTCGCGTTCGGGGTATACCGCCGGCATCTCGCCACGCTGGTCACGCTCACCGTCGTCCTGACCGGTCTGCCGCTGGTCCTCTTCGGCGCCGGCGCTGCGCTGGTGACTCCCTCGCTGTCCGGCAACGTCGCCGGTATTGCCTTCCTGGTGCTGTTGTTCGTCGTCGGGTACGTGCTCCTCAGCCAGCTGGCGATGGGCGCGAGTGTGCTGGTGATCGGCGAGGGATACCTGGGCCGGGATCTGGCGGCGGGAGATGCCGTGCGACGGACCGTCGGCCGCCTTGGCCCGCTGCTCGCCGCGGCGTTTCTGGTTGGACTGGCTGTGGGGCTCGGGTTCCTGCTCTTCGTCATACCCGGGGTGATCCTGCTCTGCGGTCTTGTCGTCACCACGCAGGTAGTGATGCTGGAAGCATCGACCGGCGCCGGCGCCGCGATGGGCCGGGCCTGGAGCCTGTCGAGGGGATTCCGCTGGCGGATGCTTCTGCTGCTGCTGGTCAGCATCGTGTTGAGCATGGTTGTCATGATCGGCACCAACATCCTGGTGGCGATCGTCATGGGGGTGTGGCCGCCTTCATCGCCGATCCCGCGGCGCCGGCCTCGATACTCAGGGTGCTGGTGCAGCAGGGGGTGCAGCTGGTATCGAACATGCTGATCGCACCCCTCATCTACTGCTTCCTGACGGTGGCCTACTATGATCTCCGGGTGCGCAAGGAAGCATTCGACCTCGAGGTCCTGGCGAGCAACATGGCAGCGTGACCGTGCTACCTGGACAGGCCACCGCGGTACCGCCGGACTCGCTGAGGGCGGTACTGGATTCGGTGTTCGCATCGCCTGACTATCGCTGGGCGAAGACCTCCAATGTCGCCGCCCAGCTGGTGCGCTGGTGGCTGTCGCTGCAGCGCTGGCTGGAGCAGGTCAGGGTGAATCACCCGGCACTCTTCTGGGTGCTTTTCTGGGGGCTCGTCGTGGTGCTGGTCACCATCTTCGTGCATGGCGCCTGGGTGACGGTTCGCACCCTCAGCGCAGCCGGCGCTCCGCAGGAGGTGGAAGGCCGCGCCGCTCCCGAGTCGCGTGGCGCCGCCTGGTATCGGAGAGAGGCCCAGCGCCTCGCGATGCAAGGCGCCTACCCGGAAGCGATGCAGGCGGAATTCCTCGGGCTGGTCCTGGATCTCGACGCAGCGGCAGCTGCTGCGGTACCACCCCAGCAAGACGCCGAACGAATACACCTACGAGGTGCAGCTGCCCGAGCCGGGACGCGAGACATTCCGCGAGCTGGTGCGCTCGCTCTATGGCTTCGCCTTTGCGGGCCGCCCCTGCGGTCCGGACGAATTCAGCGCCTGGCGCGCGCATACTTCCCCGGAGCGCCTTGCACGCGCGCACTGAGGCGCTCGTTGGACTCGGCGCGCTGGTTCTCGTCAGCGTGCTCGTCACCACCCTCGGCCGGCGCCGAGCTGGCGAGGCAGACGTTGATCCGAGACCCTCGAGCCTCCTGACCGGACCCCACGGCGCGCGCGGCTTCGCCGACGCACTGGTGCGTCTCGGACACCGGGTCACCCGGTTCAGGGGCGCGACGGCAGCGCTGCCCATCGCCGGGAGCGATAGCGCCCGCACGCTCCTGGTGCTCCTCGATCCGACCGACGAGATCAGCAGCCATGAGGTGGCGGCGTTCCGCAGCTGGAATGACAGCGTCCGCGGCGGCGACCTGCTCCTCGCCGGCGCGCGCGCGATCGGCCTCATGGAATGCTTCGGCTACACCGTCGATTCGCGACCGTTCGACAGCGTGACAGTACGGGCCCCTGCCGGGCAGGCCACGGTAGCCGGCTGGCCAAAGGTCACCGCGGTGCTCGCGGCGTCGAACGACTCGGTCATCGTCGATTCCAGCCGGGCCGCGGACTACCGGACTACCCGGTGCGCCGTGCCGCCCATCGGACGGATCGACACCCTCCTCATGAGCACCACCGGGCGCGCGGTCGGGCTGCGACTGGAGAGGAGCGATGTCGACCGCCGGGTGCTGCTCTTCGCCGACGCCGGCTTGTTCCGCAATCGAGCCCTCCGCGAGACCGATGCAGGCCCCTTCGCGCTTCGGCTCGTAGGCGAGCACTATGATCGGGTCATCTTCGAGGAGACCCACCACGGCTTCTCGGAAGGCGGATCCCTCGCCGGCGCGGTCATCGCGTGGAGCATCCGTTCGCCGTGGGGCTGGGCGATGTGGCAGGTGGCGCTGGTCGGACTGCTCGCCCTGCTGGCGGGCGCGGTCCGCTTCGGACGGCCGCGACTGGTGCTCGAGCGCCGTCGCCGGTCGCCACTCGAGCATGTGCGGGCGCTCGCGACGGCGCTGGCGGCCGCGCGCGGCCACGACGTGGCGATCGCGGCCATCGTCACCGGCCTCCGGCGGCGGCTGTCGCCCGCAGGGCAGCGGAGCCGGGGCGACTGGCGCCAATGGCTGATCCAGCTCGGCGCGCAGGGACAGTCGGCGCGCGCCCGGGATGCGGTGAATACCCTGCAGTCTCTTACCCGGCCCGAGCAGACGCCAGCAGGCGTGCTTCGGGCCGCCAACGCCGTGGAGGATGTGTGGGAGGAACTACGCCCCTGACGCCGGATGACGTTCGTACCCAGTCGGACGCCGCTCGCGGTCTGCTCGACCAGCTCGGCCAGGTGATCCTCGGCCAGGAGGCGGTGCTCCGGGAGGCGGTGCTCGCGCTGATGGCGCGCGGCCATGTCCTCTTCGAAGGGGCGCCCGGCACGGCCAAGACGCTGCTGGTCCGCACGCTCAGTCAGGCGATGGGCCTCGAGTTCCGCCGCATCCAGTTCACCCCGGACCTGATGCCGAGCGACATCACCGGCGTCAATCTGTTGACGGGCCAGGGGGGATTCACATTCCGACCCGGTCCGCTCTTCGGCGATCTGGTCCTCGGCGACGAGATCAACCGTGCCCCGGCCAAGACCCAGGCGGCGCTGCTGGAGGCGATGCAGGAGCGCCACGTGACCGTGGACGGGACGAGCCAGCCGCTGAGCGCCAGCTTCACCGTCTTCGCGACCCAGAACCCGATCGAGTTCGAAGGGACCTACCCGCTGCCCGAGGCGGAGCTCGACCGCTTCCTCATCAAGAGCCTGCTGGGCTATCCCGGCGCCGAGGCGGAGCAGGCGGTGCTGCATCGCGTGCTGGACGGGTTCGAGGCGTCGGAGCCGGCAACCTTCGGCGTACGTACCGTGTTGGATGCCACCGGCCTCGCGGCGCTCCGGGCGGCGACCCGCCGAGTGCGGGTGGAGCCCACGCTGGTCACCTACATCACCGCGCTGGTGCGCGCGACCCGAGACGCCCCGGCGCTCACGTTAGGCGCCAGCCCCCGCGCCAGCGTCGCGCTGCTCAAGCTGGCGCAGGCCGCCGCGCTGCTGGATGGCCGGGACTACGTCATCCCCGACGACGTAAAGGCCTTTGCCGCCCCCGTCCTCCGCCACCGCGTGGCCGTGGCCCCGGAGCTGGAGCTGGAAGGCGTGACCCCGGACCAGGCACTCCGCACCATCATCGATCGGATCGAGGCACCCCGATGAATCCCAGACTTCTCATGCTCGGCGCCCTGCTCCTTGCTGCCGTGCCAGTGGCGGGCCAGCTCCCGGAGCGGGCGGTGCGTCGCACCATCCCGATCACCCGCGCCATCCACCACGGGCTGGCCGCGGGGACCCGGGACTCGACCGGGCGTCCGACGGCGCGCTACTGGCAGCTCACGACCGACTACGCCATCGACGCGGCACTCGACAGCGCCACGGCCACGTTGCAGGGCCACGAAGTGGTCCAGATCCACAATCCCAGCGACTCGGCACTCACTCGACTCGTCGTCCGGCTGTACCAGAATCTGTTCGCGCCGAACGCGCCGAAGAGTGTCACGCTGCCCGAGATCACCGAGGGGATTCACGTCAAACGGCTGCTCGTCAACGGGGATGCGGTGGATGTCGATTCCGCGGCGGCGGACTGGAACACGACGACGATCGTGAGTGTTCCGCTGGCGAAGCCGATTCCGCCAGGCGGCAGCGGCACGCTCGAGGCCGACTGGTCGTTCCGGGTGCCGGAGTCGCCGGATCTCCGGGGCGGCGGCGAGCGGATGGGCCGCTGGGGGAAACGGCTCTTCCAGCTGGCGCAGTGGTACCCGCAGGTCGCCGTGTACGACGACCTCCGCGGCTGGGATGAAGCGCCCTACCTCGGCGAGGGGGAGTTCTACAATAATTTCGGTTCCTTCGATGTGACGCTGGACGTGCCGGCCGGCTGGCTGGTGGGAGCCACGGGTGTGCTGGCGAACCCGGACGCGGTGCTCTCCCCCATGATCCGGGAGCGCTTGAGTCACGTGCTCGAAAGCGACAGCACCCGGACCATCGTCGGCAAGGAGGAGCGGGGGGCCGGGTCGGTGACGCCGGAGGCGGGGGGCAATGTCAGGCGGGACAGCGCCGTCCGCGGGGGCAGCGATCGGGCCCGGTGGCACTTCACGGCGGACAGCGTCGGCGACTTCGCGTGGGCGACGTCCCGCGACTTCGTCTGGGACGCGACCCGCGCCACCATTCCGGGGCGCGGGCCGATTCCAATCAATATTCTCTACCTCCCCGAGCACGGACGGTATCGCGCCGTCGGGCCGTTTGCCAGGCATGCGCTCGAGTTCTACTCCGGGCGCTGGTTGCCCTACCGCTTCCCCCAGTTCACCCAGGTCGACGGACCCGAGGGCGGCATGGAGTATCCGATGCTCACGATGAGCGGACCCTGGTTCGGTGTGACCGATCACGAGATCGGCCACCAGTGGTGGCCGATGATGGTCGCGAACAACGAGACCCAATACGGCTGGATGGACGAGGGCTTCAATCAGTACATGAACCTGCTCTCTGCCGCCGCTTTCGAGGGGAAGCTCCCGGTGCTCGATTCGCTGGGCCAGGGCTACGGGCGCGACGCGCTGGTGGAGGATCAGGCCACAATGATGTGGGATGCGAATCACGCCGGCGAGTGGTACGGCTTCGTCACCTACAGCAAGGCGCCGATGATGTTTTCCTCACTCGGTGGTGTGGTCGGCGACTCCGCAGTCGCCCGCGCGATGAGCGAGTACGCGCATGCCTGGCGCGGACGACATCCCACGCCGTGGGACTTCATGTTCGGGATGAACCGCTCCCTGGGGCGCGACCTCGGCTGGTTCTGGTACTACTGGCTCTTCACCACCGAGACCGTCGACGGCTCGATCCAGCAGGTCGAGGCGCGTGCCGGCACCACCCGAGTCACCGTGCGGCAGGATGGCGAGATGCCCTCCCCCGTCGTCCTGAGAGTCGATTTCGCCGAGTCGGGTGCGCCCCTCCGGCCGATGAAGAACGCGGTGATCGAGGGGAACAGCGCCACGGTGACGTGGCCGGTGGATGTCTGGTTCGGCGGCTCGCGGACCTTTGTGGCGACGCTCGCCTTTGGAGGCCGGAAGATCGCACGTATCACCCTCGACCCGCACGGCCGCTTCCCTGATCGCAATCCGGCCGACAACACGTGGCCCCGATGACCGCGCGCCTTCACCTCCTGGCCCTGGCTCTGGTCTGGTTCGGCGCAACCAGCGGTGCGGCGCAGGCCCCTCCACGCGCCATCCGCCGCACGATCCCCATCACCAACGCCTTTCGCGCCGGACTCGCGGCAGGCACCCGCGATTCGAGCGGCCGCCCCGGACCGCGCTACTGGCAGCTGCGCACCGCCTATCAGATCGAGGCGCGCCTCGATACGGCGACCGGCACCGTGACCGGGCACGAGACAGTGACCCTCGGCAACCCGGGGGACTCCGCCCTCACCCAGCTGGTGCTCAGACTCTACCAGAATCGGTTCGACAGCCGGAGCTCGCGCGCCCGGGTGCCTCCCTCGGTCACCGGCGGGATGACGGTCACCCGGCTGGTCATCGGTGGCATGGCGATCGACTCCACCCTGATGCGGGACTGGTCGGATGGCACGATTGCCGTGATTCCGCTCGCGCACCCGATCGCCCCGGGCGGCGCGGCCACCGTGGAGGTGGCATGGCACTCCGACGTCGTCGACATCCCCATCGGTCGGCGCGGCGGTGCTCGGGGTGGTCGACGGGGCACGCGGGTCTTCCAGGTCACGCAGTGGTATCCCCAGCTGGCCGTCTACGACGATCTGCGGGGTTGGGATCGTGAGCCGCATCTCGGCGCGAGCGAGTTCTACAACAATTTCGGGTCGTTCGACGTGAAGCTCGATGTGCCGGCGGGGTGGCTGATCGGGGCCACCGGTACGCTGCAGAATGGCGATGCGGTGCTGTCGCCAGAGGTCCGGGCCCGGCTGGCCCGCGCGACCGGGAGCGACAGTCAGATCGTCGTCGTCGGTGCCGATGACCGCGGCGCGGGAAAGGCGACAGCACCGGGCGATCGTCTCATCTGGCGATTCCTCGCCGATTCCGTCAACGACTTCGCCTGGTCCACCTCTTCCGACTACCTCTGGGATGCGACGCGTGCCACCATCCCCGGCCGAGGCCCCGTGCCGGTCTCACTGCTGTACTTGCCGGAGCACGCGGACTACCACGGGACCGGGCCGATGGCCCGCCATGCCCTGGAGTTCTATTCGGCGCTCTGGATGCCGTACGCTTTTCCGCAGTTCACCCAGACGGACGGCCCGGAGGGGGGCATGGAGTATCCGATGCTCACGAACAGCGGCCCCGCCTTCGGCGTGACGGACCACGAGATCGGACACCAGTGGTGGCCGATGATGGTCGGGACGAACGAGACCTGGTACGGCTGGATGGACGAGGGGTTCAACATGTACATGAACCTCCTGTCCGAGGCGGCCTTCGGGGACAGCACCCCGGTGCTCGACGGTCTGGGCCAGGAGTACGGCCGGCACAGCGGAGCCGAGGCGGAGGCGCCGATGATGTGGGACAACAACTACGGCGGGCCGCTGACGAGCTTCGTGACCTACGACAAGGCGCCGATGATGCTGTCCATGCTGGGCGGCGTGGTCGGGGATGGCGCGGTCCAGCGGGCCATGGCGGTGTACGCGCGCGACTGGCGATTCCGGCACCCCTCGCCATGGGATTTCATGTTCGCCATGAACCGGGAGCTGGGGCGTGACCTGGGCTGGTTCTGGTACTACTGGCTCTTCACGACCGAGTCGGTCGACGGCTCGATCCAGCAGGTCGAGACCCGCGCCGGCACCACCCGCGTCACCGTGCGCCAGGATGGCGAGATGCCATCCCCTGTGGTGCTGAGAGTCGATTTCGCCGAGTCGGGTGCGCCCCTCCGCCCGATGAAGAACGCGGTGATCGACGGGAACAGCGCCACGGTGACGTGGCCCGTGGAGGTCTGGTTCGGCGGCTCGCGCACCTTTGTGGCGACGCTCGCCTTTGGAGGTCGGAAGATCGAACGGATCACCCTCGACCCGCACGGCCGCTTCCCGGACCGCGACACCAGCGACAACCGCTGGCCCCGCTGATGTTCCTGCCGGATCGGCGCTGGTACGTCGTCGCCGTGGCACTCGCTGCGGGGGCACCGCTCGCGCTGCTCTGGCCCGGCGGTGCGGCGGCACTGCTGCTGGTGGACGTCTTCTGGGTCCTCGCGCTGCTGCTGGACGGGCTGGCGCGCCGCGGGCCTGTCGCTCCCGGATCTGGGCGTGACGCGGGAGGCGCCGGCCGCCTTTTCGGTCGCGCGCCAGGTGCCCGTTGCCTATCAATGGAGCAACCCGTACCCGTGTACTCTGACGCTGCAGGTGCGGGAGGAATTCCCGCCCCAGCTCCACCCGGAGGCGGGTCCCGTGCGGCGGCTGGTGATCGCCGGCGGGGCGATGGTTCGGGAGATGGTGATACTCCGCCCCGAGCGGCGGGGCCGCGGCGCGGGCGGGCGGATCCACCTCAGGATTCGCGGGCCGTGGGGACTGATCTGGCGGCAGGTGCGCCTCGAGCGCCCGTGGCAGCCGATGATCTACCCCAATCTGGTCGGCGCATCGCTCCGCTCCCTCCCCACGCAGGCGCAGCGTCGGCGTGAGGCGGGGTTCCGCAGCATCCGCCGGATCGGGGAAGGGCGGATGTTCGAGAGCCTCAAGGAGTGGGTTCCCGGCGAGGACACGCGCACCATCGACTGGAAGGCCACCGCGCGACGCGGCAAGGTGATGGCGCGCCAGTATGAGGACGAGCGGCGGCAGCAGGTGCTCATCGTGGTGGACGCGGGCCGGATGCTGACGGCGGAAGTCGACGGCCGGCCGCGGCTGGAGGCGGTGGTGGAGGCGGCGCTGCACCTGGCGCACAGCGCGGTGGACCACGACGACAACATCGGGCTGATGGTCTTCGCGGACGAGGTGCAGCACTTCCTTGCCCCGGCGCGCGGGCGCCGCGCGCTCCGCGCCGTGCTCGACGCCCTGGCGATGGTCGAGGGCCGGCTGGTGGAGCCGAACTATCCGGCCGCCTTTGCCTATCTCGCCACGCGGAACCGGAAGCGGGCCCTCACCGTGCTGTTCACCGACGTGATCGACCGGACGGCGAGCGAATCGCTGGTGGCCCAGGTCGGCACCCTGCGGCCGCGGCACCTGCCGCTGGCGGTGACGCTCCGCGACCCCTCGCTCGAGCGCCTCGCGACGACCCGGCCCGAGACGGCCGCGGCCGCCTTCGAGCGCGCGGCCGCCGAGGAGCTGCTGCAGTCGCGGGAGGCGGCGCTGGCCGAGATGCGGGGCCGGGGAGTGCTGGTGCTGGATGTGTCGCCGAGCGGGGCGAGCAACGCGGTGGTGGAGCAGTACAACCGGCTGAAGCGGCGCGGGGCGATCTGAGCCGCAAGCGGTGACACCGGTGTCACCGCCCGCTCTCTCGCCTCACCTTCCGGGAAAGATCACGTCCGTGGCATGCCCCATGGCGCGGATGTAGTCCCGGTCGAACGAGGCCGACACCGTCTCGCGGCGGGAATAGGGCCCCGAGGTGTAGGCCCGGGAGGTGATTCCCGCCTGACTCAGCTCGCAGACGTGCCAGTCCTCGCGATTGGTCATGTCCCAGAACGTCACCCCGTCCTCGATGTCAAAGGCGGGATTGGAGAGCGAGGCCGGATTGAAGAGCCAGTGGCAGAAGATCTTCGTCCGGTCGACCGCCACCGGCCAGAGCACGTGGAACATCACGTAGTCGGGGTGCAGGCTCAGCAGCATGTTCGGCATGATCGAGTAGTAGTACACCCGATTGTGGTCCTCCGCCGGCAGGTCGGCATCCACCGGCAGACCGCAGACGCCGCCACTCATGGTCATGCTCTTCGCGTCGTCGGCCAGGACCATGTAGCCGCCGAGGAAGGGACCGTCGCTGAGGTCGTTCTCGCCGAGGAGGGGCGGCGTCCGCTTGGTCAGCGTCGGGTGCACCAGCGGGCAATGGTAGCACTCCGAATAGTTCTGGACGACCAGTTTCCAGTTGGCCCGCACATCGTACTCGATAGTCTTGCCCGTCGCGAGATTCGGCAGGTTGAAGCGGCGGAACCGGTCGATCAGCGGCGCGTGGCTCTCGGTGAAGGGCGCGGCCTCCCGGTCGAGATTGATGAAGATGAACCCCTCCCAGAGCGCCAGGTTCACCGAGTGCAGGGGCCAGTCCTGTTTGCGGAAGCCTTCCAGGTCGTTCGTCGCGGGGGCGCCGATGAGCCGGCCATCGAGGCCGTAGGTCCACGCATGATACGGACACTGGATGGATTCCGAGAGCCGCCCCTGGTGCTCCTCGCACAACCTGCTGCCGCGGTGCCGGCAGACGTTGTAGTAGGCGCGCACCGTCCCCTTCTGATCACGCAGGAGGATGATGCTCTCTCCCGCCACATCGACCACGAGGTAGTCACCCGGCCTGGCGATCCGCGATTCGCGGTCCACGCAGAGCCACTGCCTGGTGAACAGCCGGTCCATCTCCTCCTGCAGCAGCTCCGGAGCGGTAAAGTACCGGCGGGGCAGCGTCATCTGCCCGTGGGTGGGAAGTTCGCGGGGCTTCCAGGCGATGGTCGTCACACAGCGGCTCACGGTTCGGGGGAACGGGCGTAAAATGCCCTTTCTCCCACCGACAGGGAAGGGCGGTCCGGCGAGCGTGACTACCGGTCATCCACGAGCGAGGTAGGATTCTCCGGCATGACACCCGTCGTCGTTCACCTGATTCCGCACACCCACTGGGACCGGGAGTGGTATCTCCCCCTCGGCGGATTCCGGGCGCGATTCGTCGCGGCCTGCGACCAGCTGCTCGCGCAGCTCGAGGCCGATCCCCGGCTCAGCAGCTTTCTGCTCGACGGGCAGAGCATCCTGCTCGAAGACTACCTCGATCTCCGCCCCGACCGGCGGTCGGCGGTCGCCACGCTGGTGCGCGCCGGTCGACTCCAGGTCGGACCCTGGTACGTGCTCGCCGACGAGCAGATCCCCTCCGGCGAATCGCTGCTGCGCAACCTGGCCGCCGGTCGCCAGGCCGCTTCCGCGTTCGGTCCGGGCCTCGACGTGCTCTACTCCCCGGATGCCTTCGGTCATCCGGCCATCTGGCCGGCGCTCGGTGCCGAGTTCGGCATCGCCACCGGAGTCGTCTGGCGGGGACTCGGGCGCGAGGCCACCGGGGATCGCGACCTGGTCTGGTGGGAGGCGCCCGACGGGCGACGCATGCTGGTCCATCACCTGTCTCCGGAGGGCTACGAGATCGGCGCCTCGCTGCTGGTGCCGGACGACCGCCTGGGCGACGCATGGCGGAAGGTCGCCTCACAACTCCTCCCCCGGGCCGCGACGGCGCATGTCGCCGTGTTCGTGGGCGCCGATCACCACGCTCCCGCCGCCGATCTCGGCGGACTCGCTGAGCGGCTCGCGCGGGTCGCACCCGAGCTGGAGTTCCGCTGCTCCAGGCTCGACGCCTACCTGCAGTCCGCCCGTGCCGATGTGCCCGAGGTACCCCTCCTCCGTGGCGAACTCCGGGACTCCTATGATTACACCTGGACGCTCCAGGGAGTGCATGGGACCCGCGCGCACCTGAAACGTCGGAACAGTCTCCTCGAGCTCATGCTGTGTCGTCAGGCGGAGCCGTTGGTGGCGCTGGTCGGTGCCGCCTCGCTCGCCGGCGTGGCGAGCCTTTCGCCGGTCGTGGCGCGCGCCTGGCGGGATCTGCTGCAGTGCCACTTCCACGACGCGATCGGCGGCTGTGCCGCCGATCCGGTGGCGCGCGCCATGGGTGTGCGATTCGACGATGCCGACGCCGCGAGTCAGGAGGTGACCCGCCGGGCGCTGCATCTCCTTGTCGGTCACGACGCCGATGCCGGGCGCGAGAGCCCGGTGCCCACCCCTCGCCTGGTACTGTGGAATCCCGTGGCCCGTGCGCGGGGGGGCGTAGTCATCGCCGAGCTGACGTTCTTTCGTCGGGATGTGCCGGTGGGGCCGCCGGGCGCCGGGGGGCATCGCACCGGTCAGGGCGTCCAGCCCTTTCTGCTCCGGCTGCCGAGCGCCGGGGGTCGCATGATCGACGTGGCGCCCCAGGTACTTTCCGCGGAGATCGGGGAGGAACGGGTGGATGCCTCACGGCACTATCCCGATCAGGACGAGGTGGACATCGTCCGGGTCGCCTTTCCGCTGCCACGGGAGCTGCCGGGGCTCGGACTCGGTCTGGTCGAAGCGGTCGAAGGCGAGGCGGCTCCGCTCGAGCCCTTCGCCGCCGCGCACGGCCGCATGCTCTGGAACGGCCGAGTGGAGGCGGGTGTCGAATCGCTCGGCACGATCGAGCTGCGTACGGCGGGCGACGGGCCGCGCCTCGGCGGGCTGCTCGCCTTTGAGAGCGAGCTGGACGCGGGAGACACCTACAGTTTCGCACCGGTCCCGAAGGATGTGTGCCGGACCCCGACGCGCGCCGTCCGCGCCGCCAGCATCGCCGAGGGCCCCTTCGTCGCCGGGCTGAGCTGGCCGATCGGATTCCGGTGCGGCCGGGGGAGCGGGAAGGGCGAGGGACGGGTCGACGCCCGGGTGACACTGGAGGCGATCGGCGATTCGCCGGTGCTGCGATGCACGATCGTTCTCGACAATCAGGCGCGGGATCATCGGCTCCGACTCCGATTCCCGACCGGATTGCGCCGGATCGCGGCGCTCGCCGGCGCCCAGTTCGGTGCCGTGGAGCGGGACGCGGTGGTGAGATCGAAGGGACGCGCTCCGATGGAGACGCCCGTCCCGACTGCGCCGGCGCACCGCTGGGTCGCCGCGGCGCGGGGGCGGCGGGGCCTGGCCATCTTCGCTCCAGGCTTCTTCGAATACGAATGGACCCGGACGGGCGATCTGCTTGTCACCCTGCTCCGGGCGGTCGGGCAACTCTCCCGAGGCGATCTCTCCACCCGCCACGGTCACGCGGCGTGGCCGACCGCCACGCCGGAGGCGCAGTGTCCCGGAACGGAGACGATCACACTCGGACTCGCGCCGGTCGGCGCGGAGGAGATCGCCTCACCGGACCGGCTGGAGCGGCTCTGGGAGGATACCTTCCTCCCCCCGACGGCCCGGTGGCTGCGGCAATTCTGTCAGGCGGCACCCGGCGAGGTCGCCGCGACGGGACTCGCCCTCGAAGGGGAGGGGCTGGTCTTCTCCGCCTGCATGCTGGCCGCAGATGGCCGGGGCGCCGTGCTCCGCTGTTACAACGCGCTCGATCGCCCCGTCTCCGGCGCCTGGCGCAGCCTGCGACCCGTTGTCCGAGCCGATCTCATCCGTGCCGATGAAACGGTGCTCGGGGAGCTGGGGCCATCAGACCAGGGTCGCCGGATCGGGTTCGAGGCGGGACCGCGGGCACTCGTCTCGGTCCTGGTGCAATTCACTGAATAGCGGGAGGTGCGGATGAGACGGATCGTCGTGGCGGCAGTGGTGAGTCTGTTCCTGTCTACCGGCCTTTCGGCCCAGGAGCGGGAGGTGCTTCGGGTGCCGGGCGCCGTCGCCGGCCTGCCCTTTTCGCCCGCGGTGCGGGTGGGCAACATGCTGTATCTCTCCGGTCAGCTCGGCAATACGATCGGGACACGTGAGCTGGTGCCAGGGGGGATCGGGCCCGAGACGCGACGCACGCTCGAAAACATCCGCACCGTGCTCGGCGCCGCGGGGAGCTCGCTCGATCGGGTCGTGAAGTGCACCGTCTTTCTCGCGGACATCGCCGACTACGGGGCGATGAACGAAGTGTACGCCTCCTTCTTCTCTGCGGAGCCGCCGGCCCGCTCCACCGTGGCCGGGACCGGTCTCGCGCTCGGTGCGCGGGTGGAGATCGAGTGCATCGCGACGGTCCCGAGCCGTTAGGCGCTGCCCGGGAGAGGACGGCGTCGAGAGCGGCGCTGAAGCGCTGATGAATCTGCGGCACCCAGGCGGCGTGCTCCGGTTTCATCAGCACGGATCGGAGGCAGGTCACCGTCGTGCGGTCCCGGGTGAGCCGGCCCTCCGGGTCGACGATGTCCACTGGCAATTCAGCGAGGGCCAGGTGCAGATCGATCGCCGCGGCTGCCTCGAAGACCGCTCGCGCCAGCGCCGAAGCCCCGCTCGTGGTCGCGGCCTGCAGCGCCCAGACCACGATGTCCAGCTCGGGCGCGAGTCCGGCGATCACTCGCGCATCGCGCCGCAGCCGCTGGTGCAGGTCAAGCGCCGCCGTTCGTGAGGCGCCGAGCATTCCTGCAAACTCTCCTCCACGGTCCAGCGGCAGCAGCCGCTGGGTCGCCCACAGCGCCACCGCGGCCGCTCCCGGCCGGGAACACTCCAGGCTGATCTCGCCGAGATGCAGCTCGGCCGAGCTGAAGTAGGTATAGGGCGACTCGTGCCGGTAGAGCGCACCGACGCTCGGATCGCGGAAGAGCACGCAGCCGCAGCCGTACGGTTGCAGTCCATGCTTGTGCGGGTCGATGACCAGTGAATCCACCTCACTGAGCGCATGAAAGGCGGTGCGGGCCTCGGGGCTCAGCGAATCGGAGAGGGTGAAGTACCCACCGTACGCGGCATCGGCGTGAAGGCGAAAGCCGTGCTGGTCTCGCCGGGACAGCAGCGCCGGCAGCGGATCGACCGCGCCAACCGCGGTGGTGCCCATCGTCGCGACGACGGCGCCCACCTGTTCTTCCGCGAGAATCCGGTCCAGTGCCCGAATGTCGAGGCGCCCCTGCAGGTCGACGGCACAGGAGCGAAACCGGAGTCCGAGCACGGCGCTGATGCGCCCGTGGGTATAGTGCGCCTGTTCGGAGGCGACGATGGCTCCACCGGGGCGGAGCTGCCCTGCGACCCAGAGGGCTTCGAGATTCGCCATGGTGCCCCCGCCGGTCAGGTGGCCGAGGTGCGTGGCCCAGCCGAACATGGTCGCGATCGCGGCGACCGACTCCTTCTCCATCGCCGAGCTGGCGCGGCCCCCGTCGAGGGCATGGTTGTTCGGGTTGAGGCACATCGCGAGCGCGTAGGCGAGGCGGGCGACCAGATGCGGCGGCTTGAGCATCTGTCCGGCGTAGAGCGGATGCGGATAGGGGAAGTTATCGTGCAGCCGGTCCGCGACCTCGAGGAGGATCCGTTCGAGCGCCGCCGCATCGGTCGTGAGGTCGTCGGCCACGGGAAGCGAGGCGAATCCCTGACCGAGTCGCCCGATGGCCCGGCCGAGGATGGCGAGGGAGTCGGTGTCGAATCGCGGGGGAGGGGGTGTCGGCATGGCCGGTATCTAACCCGGCGCCAACCGCGAGACAACGCAGGGGGCCCCGTGGTGTTCCGCGGAAGGCAACGGCCGGCGAGTGCGGCGTCGGATGCGCCCCCGCCGGCCGAACCGCCCTGGCCACCGTGTGTTAGGGCTGATCCACCGGCAACCCGCTCGGAACCCGCGCCGGCACCAGTTGGTCGAGACGGGTCACCGCGGGATCGGTGAGCGCCCCCATGAAGATGGTCAGATCATCGACCAGGATCGGCGTGAGGACGACGCCGGTGAGCAGGGTGTCGCGGGTGAGCAGGATGTCGGCCGCATTCGCGAGAATCGTCCCCTGCAGCAGCGGCTCGATGTTGAGCGGGTTGTACTGCTGCAACTTGAGATCGGACTCGCTATAGTGATCGACGAAGTCGTGCAGCACGGTGAACGCCCCGTCGTGGCCATAGGGCGCGGTCAGCGTCACATTGCGCAGCGGCGTCGTCCGGAACGTATAGCGCTCTGCCGCCGAGCCGGTGACATTTTCGCGACCGAAGTCATCGCGACCGGATGGTCCGTTCCCCTTGCCGGGTCCGAACTGCGCCAGCGCGACGTTGTGGAACTTGTTGTCCGAGAATGCCGGACCGTTGTGGCAGATGGAACACTTGAGCGACAGGAAGGCCTGGGCCCCACCCAACTCCGCCTGGGACAGCGCTTCGTCATTCCCGGCCAGCAAGCGATCCCACGGAGAGTCTGCCATGGTCATGCGATCGACGAAGAATCCGGCCATCGCATTGGAGGCATGTGCGAAACTCATCCGGGTGAACGGTGTGCCTGGATAGGCGGCCTCGAACATCCGGCGATACTCGGGGATGGCGCCCAGACGGCGCATCTCCGCCCGCCAGATGCCCTGCTGGTCCGCGTCCGGAATCGACGCCAGCTCATTGCCGCTGAAGGCCCGCATCTCCTCGCGGGACTGCACCGGAAAGAGTCCCAGCGCCGAGACCGGCCCGAACTCGAACACCTGCGTCATGTCCGGCGTCAGCTGAGGGCCCGCCGGGGTGTGGAAGACTCCCTGCGCATCAACGGAGACTCGGCCATCCCAGAAGAGCGAGTTCAGCGCCGTCAGGTTGAAGAGCGAGGGAGCATTCCGCGGGATGAACAGTCCCTGGGGATGGATACGGCGTGGCCCCAGCAGGGTGGCGCCCTGACCGATCGACAGGCTCCGCGCATCGCCGGTGGCGAAGGCGGGAAGGTGACAGGTCATGCAGGAGATATCGTGATTGCCGCTGAGCACCTTGTCGAACACCAGCGACTGGCCCAGCCGCACAAGAGCGGGCCGCACGACCGACGGCCTGGTGAGTGGGCCGATGCCTCGGCCAGCCGCCAGTTGCCGGACCACGTCCGCCAGGCGGGCGGTTTCCGCGGCGCTCAGAGATGGGGTTGGCGCGGTGGCGCGGTCGGGGGAGCAGGCCGCGAGGATGACCGTCGCGACGATCGCCCAACTGGGTGAGGAAAGGCGGCGGAGCATGAGGCGGCCTCCGAGATCGGTGGGGGAGCGGTCGGTGTCAGCGTACCTGCTGTGATCTGGAGCAGTTACGATCCCGGCAACTCAATATTCTCGGTGGAGTGTCCGTTTCCTTCCTGCGCAGGGTGCGGTCGGACCCGAGTTCGGACTGGAGGAGGGCTGAAGCGGTGCTGCGGTGCTGTCGGCGGCAGCGATCGTCGGCGGCGTTCTACTCCGTTCCGTAGTCGCGGGCGGCCAGGATGACATCCGGCCGATTGGTGACGATCCCGTTGACGCCGCGCTTCCACAGGCGGAGGGCCGCGTGGGCATCGTCCACCGTCCAGACATGTACGGTGCTCTCTCGTCGATGTGCCTCGCCCACGAACCGCCGGGTGGGAATGGGAAGGCCGAAATAGCGCTCCGGCACCGCGTAACAGCGGCACCCCGCCGCCGCTTCGCCGAATCCGAAGTAGCGTCGCGCGATGTCCCTCCGCGAGGCACCGAGATGGAAGGGGGGAGCTGCAAAGGGGGCGAGCGCGCGCCAGTCCGAGCCGGCAACGACCGCTCGGTCGGTCGCACCGCCTTCCACCAGCACGCGGGCCACCGCCTCCGCCACCTCCGCTTCCTTCACTTCGATGAGCAGCGGGACCGCAGGAAATTCCGCGATCAGCTCGCGCAAGGTGGGGATGCGTACCCCCGTCGCCCGGAACGGTGTTGCCGGGTTGCCCGGCTCGGCGTAGTGGTGCCCCGCGTCTGCCTGCTTCAGTGCCGCCGCGGTGCGTGCGGCGACCGGCCCATGCAGATCGGTGGTCCGGTCGAGCGCCGCGTCGTGAAAGATCATCGCCTCGCCGTCGGCGGAACGCCGGACGTCGAACTCGATTGCCTCCGCACCGAGCAGAAGCGCCTTGCGAAAGCTCTCGAGGGTGTTCTCGGGGGCGTACCAGGCGGCGCCTCGATGACCGATGACGACGCGCGCCGCGCAATCCAGGAGCGGGTTCATGCGGAAGTGTAGTGGCCCCGGAACTGTTCGCGGAGCGCGGTCTTCAGGAACTTCCCGGTACCGGTCTTGGGCAGCGCGTCCACGAAGACGATCGCGTCCGGGAGCCACCAGGCGGGAAAGGCGCCGGCGAGGTGGGCCCGCAGCTCCTCGCAGGATGCCTGCTTGCCCGGCCGTAGCACCACTGCAGCAAGCGGTCGTTCCTGCCACCGGGCGTGCGGCACGGCGACGACCGCAGCTTCCAGCACGGCGGGGTGCCCCATCAGGCTGTTCTCCAGCGCCACCGAGCTGATCCACTCGCCACCGGACTTCACCAGGTCCTTGGCCCGGTCGCGGATCTGGATCGAACCGTGCGGCTCGATCGATACGATATCCCCGGTCCGGAACCAGCCATCGGGGGTGAAGCTCGGCCCGCCGGGACCGGCGCCGTGATAGCCCGACGACACCCACGGTCCGCGCACCTCCAGCTCACCGACGGCCTGATCGTCCCACGGGATGAGGCCGTCATCCCCCCGAGCGCGGATCTCGATCAGCGGCACCGGTGATCCCTGTCGCGCACGAGCGCGATAGCGCTCGTCAGGCGGCTGCGCGGCAAGTCGGGAAGGGATCCGGGCCAGGGTACCGACAGGCGCCGTCTCCGTCATGCCCCAGGCGTGCAGCACGTCGATGCCGTGGCGTTCGGTGAATCCGCGCAGCAGCGACTCCGGTACCGCGGCCCCACCGATCACCATCTGCCGGATGGCGGAGAGATCGTACTCCCCGGGCGCCGTGTCCAGCAGGTGCAGCAGGCCGATCCAGATCGTGGGAACGCCAGCGGTGAAGCTGACCCGCTCGCTGACGAAGAGCTCGCACAGACTGCGCGGGTCGAGCTGCTTGCCGGGAAACACCAATCCGGAGCCGAGTAGCGCCGCCGTGAACGGAATGCCCCACGCATTGGCATGGAACATCGGGACGGCCGGGAGGACGACGTCGGCCTCACGCATACCGAAGCCCTCGGACATGCCCTCGACCAGGGAGTGCAGCACCAGCGCACGGTGGGAGTAGACTACGCCTTTGGGCTTGCCGGTGGTCCCCGAGGTATAGCACATCGCCGCCGCACTGGTCTCAGCGAAATCCTCGCCCGTGGGGGCCACGCCGTCGGTGGAGGCGATCAGCGTCTCGTAATCCAGCATACCGGGTGGTGGAGTGGCGCCGTCGCCAATCACGATGATCTGGCGGAACGGGGCGCCCGCCCGGAACTGCAGCATCAGCGGGACGAGATCGGCGTCGACGATCAGGATCCGGTCCCCGGCATCACCGGTGATGAAGGCGAGTTCGTCGGGGTGCAGCCGCAGGTTGAGGGTGTGCAGCACAGCCCCGATGGAAGGAATGGCGTAATACGCCTCGAGGTGCCGGTCGTGGTTCCAGCAGAGCGTCGCGACGGCATCGCCGGGTCCGACGCCGAGGCCGCGCAGCGCGGCCCCCAGCCGGTCGGCTCGGCGCAGGACCTCGGCGTACGTCGTGCGATGCACCGATCCATCGGGACGACGGCTGCTGATCGGCCGGTCGCCGTGGAGCATCCTGGTTCGACGCAGGATGGCCGGAATCGTGAGCTGATAGTCCATCGAGAGTGCCTGCATGCTCGTGCTCCGGGACGTGGTTCGCATCACACTGATCGGCGTCCACTGCGAGATCCCTCCGTCCATCCCGACGGTCCAAGTCCTACATCCCCACGACTGCCCTCGCCCCTCCAGGATCGGGGCCATCGTTCCGTGCGCGGTCGATGCCGTCCCGGATGGCATCGCCCAGGAGTGTGCACGCGACCACGACGAGCACCAGGGCGATCCCGGGTGCGATAGCGACCCACGGCGCGTTGACGAGGGTGTCGCGGCCGGACGCGATCATGCCGCCCCAGGACGGTGTCGGCGGCTGCACGCCGAGGCCGAGGAAGGAGAGCCCCGACTCGAGGGTGATGGCGTTGCCGACGCCGAGCGCTGCCGCGACGATGATGGGCGTCCACACATTCGGCAGGATGTGGTGACGAGCGATGCGGGCGCGATCCGCGCCGAGGGCGGTCGCGGACAGCACGAACGGACGCGCCATGGTGGCCGCTGCCTCACCGTAGACCAGCCGGGCGATACTCATCCACCCCGTCAGCCCCAGCACGACCACCACCAGCCAGGCGCTCGGCTGCCAGAGCGCGGCGAGGAGCAGGAGCAGCACGACGCGTGGCACGGCGAGGGCGAAGTCGGTGAGCGCGAGCAGCAGGACCCCGAGCCTGCCGCGCCAGACGCCTGCGATCAGCCCGATCGCGCCGCCGAGCAGGACCGCGATGAGCGTGGCGAGGAGGCCGGTGAGCAGCGAGACTCGGGCGCCGTAGACAAGCCGGCTCCAGACGTCGCGACCGAAGCGGTCGGTGCCGAGGAGGTGCAAGGCGCCGAGCCCATCGCGGTGGAGGGGTGCGGTGAATCGGGTCGCCACCACGTCCGGCTGGGCGATGGGGTCGTAGCCCGCGAGGAACGGCGCGGCGGCAGCGATCAGTGCCAGGAGCACGAGGATCCCAGCTCCCACGACGAGCCGGCGGTCGGGATGAGGCTGCGGAGCGGGCGTGTCAGGCATCACGCACCCGCGGGTCCACCCAGGATCGCAGTCCATCCGCGAGGAGGTTGCCGGTGACTACCAGCACCGCGCTGACGGTCACGGCCGCCATTACGACGGGGTAGTCTCGCGCGGACACCGCCTGAATGAGCACCCGTCCGACGCCCGGCCAGGCGAAGATCCCCTCCACGAAGACCGCACCGGAGAAGAGGGCAGGGAGCGAAAGCCCGAGCAGCGTGACGATCGGCCCGAGCCCCGCCCGGAGCAGGTGCCGGATTGTCAGGCGCAGCTCGCCGATGCCACGCGCCCGCGCCGCGAGGATGAAGGGCTCGGAACGCAGGTCGACGAGGGCGCCGCGGACGAATCGCGCCGCGCTGCCGAAACCGATCAGCGTCAGGGTGAGCAGCGGCAGGAGCAGGTGGCGCAGTTGATCAAGCAGGCGCCCGCCGGATGACAGAAATTCCGCGTCGAGACCGGCCGCGCCAAAGGCGGGCAGCAGCTGCAGCTGATAGGTGAACAGCCACACCAGCAGCACGGCGAGCCAGTAGCCGGGCATGGCCAGCACGGTTACCGAAAGGATCGAGAGGAGAGTGTCGAGCCGAGGTCCGGCACGGGCCTGCAGGATGCCGACGAGAATGCCGAGCAGGTAGCTGCAGCCCAGCGAGAGGCTCACCAGTAGCGCGGTCGCCGGCCACGCCTCGGCCAGCATCCGGCGGGCCGGACGGCCGGTGGCCAGACTGGTGCCCCAATCTCCGCGAGCCGCGTGGCTGAGCCACGCCACGAACTGCAGCGGCAGCGGCCGGTCGAGTCCGAGCTCCTGCCGGATCGCCGCCACCTGGTCCACCGTGGCCGTGGGCCCCGCCAGATGGACCGCCGGGTCGCCTGGGGCGAGATGCAGCAGCAGGAAGGTGAGCGTGACGACCCCTGCGATCACGGCGCAGCCGGCCAGGAGCCGCCAGCAGATGCGGGCGAGCATGGCGGGAATGTGGGGCGGGACGGAGGTTGCCGCCAGCAGGGCAGGGCGGATGAGACCCGACTCGACGGGTGTTTGCTTTCCGGCTGGGCGGTCACACCTTTCCGACCATGTCGCGCCTTCCATACTGCGTTCTCCTCCTGACACTCGCCAACTGCACCCCGAGCGCCGCTCGGCGGGGTGACACGGTGCTCTATGCCTCCGGCGCGGATCTGCAGAACATCAACCCACTCTTCACGGTGCACCCGCTGGCACGGCAGGTGCAGCGCTACGTGCTGCTCACCACGCTGGTCCGCTACGACAGTGCGATGCAGGTGGAGCCGTACCTCGCCAGGCGGTGGCGCTGGTCTGCTGATGGGCGGCGACTCAGCCTGACCCTGACCACCGCGGTCCGGTGGGACGACGGTGCACCAACGACCGCGGGGGACGCGGCCTGGACCCTCGCTCAGGCGATGGCCCCCGCGACCGGCTATCCGCGTCGCTCGGAACTCTCCTCGCTGACGGCGGCGAAAGCCGTGGACGACAGCACTCTCGAGCTCGTCTTTGCCACGGCGCCGGGCGGCATCCCCGACGTCCTCACCGATCTGGCCATCCTGCCGGCGCATCTCCTCGATACCATCCCGAGCAGCCGGCTGCGGCAGGCGGCGTGGCAGGATCATCCGGTTGGCAACGGACCCTTCCGATTCGTGGCCCATGAGGCCAATCGGCGGTGGGTCTTCGTGCGCAACCCGGAGTTCCCCGCGGTCCTGGGCGGGCCGCCCCTGCTCGAACGCCTGGTCATCGCCGTCGTGGACGAGCCGATGACCAAACTGGCGGCGCTCTCTTCCGGAGAGCTGGACATCGCGGGGATCCAGCCTGCGCATGCGGCCTTTGTGCGCCGGGACGCCCGGCTCGCCGTGGTCGACTACCCGCTGCTCTTTACGACCGGAATCATCTTCAATACTCGACGCGCCCCCTTCCGGTCGCTGACTGCTCGTGGCGCGGTGGCGGCCGGGCTGGATCGTCAGGCGCTGGTCGACGGTTTCGCCTACGGCTTCGGCTCCCCGGCGCTGGGCCCGGTGCCGCCGGGGGTGACCGAGTGGCGGGATGTTGCGGCAGCCGCAGTACTGCCGCCCGCCCCGGGCGTCGCCGGCCCGCTCAGATTCGAACTGCTGACAGTCGGATCCGGCGAGGCGGTACTCGAACAGATGGTGCAGGCGCAGCTCGCCCGCGGCGGCATCACCGTCACGATCCGGCAGCTCGAGCTCTCCGCCTTTCTCGACCGGGTCTACGGGGCCCGCCACGATTTCGAGGCGGCTCTCCTCGGCACGCCAGGCGACCTCGGCCTCGGATACCTGGCGCCGCTCACCGCGCTGTCCGGGCTCACACTCCCGGCCAATCGCGCCGCATGGCCGAGCTTCTTCCGCGACTCGCTGCCTGCCACCTTTCTCTATCATGCCCGCGGGCTGCAGGGCATCAGCCGCCGACTGCATGGGGTGCGGTTCGGCCTGCGCGGCGAACTTGCCACGGTGAGCCAATGGAGCGTGACGCGATGAGTCGCTGGAGTGCCAGCGCCCCGGTGCGACTGGACTTCGCCGGCGGCTGGACCGATGTCCCTCCCTTCGCCGAGCGCGAGGGCGGCATCGTCGTGAACGCCGCGATCGATCTGAGGGTGCACGCCAGCTTCGAGGTGGGAAAGGGTGAGGGCATTCTCCTGCTGGCCGATGAGTTGCAGCAGGCCGCGCGTGTCTCCGGGGCCGGGGACCTCGCCGCGACGGAGAATCTTTCCCTCCATCGGGCGGCGCTTCGGATGCTCCCCGTAGGGCCGGGAACACTCCGGACCCGTTCCGATGTGCCGCCTGGCGCAGGCCTCGGGAGTTCCGGTGCGCTCGATGTGGCGATGGTGAGCGTACTCGCGGCCGCCCGCGGCGACACGTTGAGCGACGAGGAGCTCGCCGATTACGGGTGGCGCCTGGAGGTCGTCGAAGCAGGACATGCAGGCGGTCGACAGGACCAGTATGCCGCCGCACTTGGCGGCTTCCACCGGTTCACCTTCCGTGGCGACGCCGTCCGAGCCGAGCCGATCGCGCTCGACGCCGAGTTCCGGCGCGAGCTCGAGCGCCGCACCGTGATCTGCTACACCGGGCTGTCGCGCGTCTCGGGGGAGACCATCACGCGGGTGATGGGGGCATATGCGCGTGGAGATGCAACGGTGACCGGCGCGCTCGGCGAAATGGCGGCCATCGCGGACCGGATGGCGGAAGCGCTCCGGGCGGCCGATCTTTGCCGGGTGGCGACGCTGCTCTCCGACAATTGGCGCTGTCAGCAGCGTCTCGATGCGGGGATGCGCACCGACGCGATGGCGGCACTCGAGGCCGGGATGCTGGAGGCAGGGGCGCTGGGAGGCAAGGCCGCTGGCGCCGGAGCGGGTGGCACGATGTTCTTCGTGATGGGCGATGATACGGACGCGGGACGACGGGCCGCCGAACGGGCCGGAGCGACGGTGCTCCGTGCCGGCTGGTCGATGGCCGGAGTAGAGCGATGCTGACTGGAGACGAACTCGAGGCCCGGCGCGAGACGATCGACGGTGCGCGCGACCTGCAGGCCCTCCGCGACCGGCTCCTCGCCAGGGCCAGAGGCGTCATCGACCGGAATCCGCCCATACCGCCTCACAAGGCACTGCTCTCCTCCGACGGCGGGGTCTGCCCGGACGACGGCGCGCCGCTCGCGTTCGATCCCTGGAGCCCGACCAGTCATCGGTGCCCCCGCTGCAACCGCCAGATTACCGGCGTCCGGCACGACCGCCGATGGGCCTGGATGCAGCATCTCTGGCTCGCCGAGCGGATCGCCGAGGCGGCGGCGGTGGGCGTGATGAGCGGCGATGAGGAAGTTCTCGCCTGGGCCACCGGGAAGGTGACCGAGTATGGCGCGCGCTACCTCACCTATCCCAATGCCGACAACGTGCTCGGCCCGGCTCGGCTCTTCTTCTCCACCTACCTCGAATCCATCTGGCTGACCAGCTATCTCGCCGGCGCCTATCTGCTGCGCGAGGCTGGCGCCCTCGACGACGATGGGATCGCCGCTGCGACCGTCGTCGCCGAAGAGGCCGCCAATCTGATCGGCGAGTTCGAGGAGGGGCGATCCAATCGTCAGACCTGGCACAACGCCGCACTCGTCGCAGCCGCCGTCTGGTTCGAGGACGAGGAGCTGGTGCAGCGCGCGATCGAAGGACGCCGCGGCCTGGTCGGGCATCTGGTGGACGGCTTTGGCGACGACGGGATGTGGTACGAGGGAGAGAACTATCACCTCTTCGCGCTCCGCGGATTGCTGACCGGTGCCGCCTGGGCGAGGCTGGCCGGGGTGCACCTCTTCGATTCCGACGCCAGTCAGGCACGCCTGGTGGCCGCTTTGCGGGCGCCGACGCAGACCGCGCTGCCGGATGGTCGGTTTCCGGCGCGAAAAGATGCCCGCTTCGGCATCTCCCTGGCGCAGCCGATGTACCTGGAGCTGTGGGAGAGCGGTATGGCGACGCTGCTCGACGCGGGGCAGCACGGCGTGGCGACGGAGATGTCGGACTGGCTGACCCATCTCTACGCCCTGCCCGCCCCGGCCGCCGAGCTGTTCGACTCCTACCTGCACGAGGCCGGCGAGGCGGCGCCGTCGGCGCGGGGTCGGGAGCAGCTCTCGTGGTGGATGCTGCTGTCGATGGCGCCCACGCGCGCCACGGTCTCAGCGGGCTGGGTACCCCGCAGTCGGCTGCTCGCCTCGCAGGGGCTGGCGCTGCTGCTGAACGGTGACCGCTACGCCAGCCTCGAGTGCGGCGCCTACGGAGGCGGGCACGGCCACCCCGATCGCCTGCATCTGACGCTCCATGCGGGCGGCGTGCACTGGCTTGCGGACCCGGGCACCGGCTCCTATGTCGCACCGCAACTCGCGTGGTATCGGTCGACGTGGGCGCACAACGCGCCGCTGGTGGACGGCGCCTCACAACCGACGGGGGATGCCCGCTGCGAAGCCTTCGACGCCCCGGGCCCCTGGGGGTGGGTGCGGGGCCGCTTCGGGAAATGCACCCGGACGGTCGTCGCCGGGCCGGGGCACCTGGTGGATGTGGTCGAATACGCTGACGACGTCGAACACCTGGTCGAGCTCCCCTGGCATCCGGACGGGGAAGTCGAGATCCTGACGCCAGGGCGCTGGGATCCGGCGACGCTGGACGACCCCTTCGCCACCGACGTCGAGCGCTTCCTGCCGGACGCGGCCGGACCGATCGCGTGGCGCGCCGTCGCGGACGGTGGGGGGGTGCTCCTGGGGATTTTCGACGCGGTGGGGGATCTGTTGCGCGCCAGCGGGCCCGCGCGCCCGGGAGCGCCGGGGACACGGCGGTTCCTGGTGCGTCGCCACCGCGCCCGTTATGTCCGATTCGGCTCTGTCCTCGGCTTTTCGGCCGGCGCGATCACGGCGGCCCGCTTCGCCGCCACGGACATCGTCGTTACCACCCCCGCGGGCGAGGTGGTGCACCGCCAGACCAGCGAAGGGTGGGAAGTGCAGGGGGTTGAAGGCAGCGCGACACTCCGCGGGGTGCGGCGCGAATCACTCGCCACGGTCCTCGAACTCGCCGCCGTGGTCGATCCGCTGCAGCGCTACACTCCGCCTGACGCGGTTGTGCCCCACGTGCCTGAACCACCGGCGCTCGATGGTACGCTGGCCGGTTTTGACGGACCGAGCGCACTGGTCCTCGACCATGAGGACCAGTACCGTCGGACCGAGGAGCCCTACGATGGCCCGGAACAGTTCTGCGTCGAGAGCTGGCTTGCCTGGGATGAGCGGGCGCTGTACGTCGCCGTGGAGGTGATCAAGGAGGCGCCGACCTTTCGCGCTTCCGATGCCGCTCCGCTCAAGCTCGATAACGAATCGGACCTGATTCACTCCGACGGGGTGCAGGTCTACCTCGCGCGGGCGGGTGAGCCGGTGCATGGCTGGCTCCTGGTCCCCGATCCTTCGAGCGCCGGACTCCAGGTGCGGGCAGTGGCTGGCACCGCGGCCGAGCCCGCCCAGGCGGGTGGTGCGTGGCAGCCGACCGACCGCGGGTACCTCGTGACGTTCGCGCTGATGGTCCCCGGTTGGCCGCCCGCGGCGACCGACGATCCCCCGCGGTTCGATCTCGTGGTCAACCAGATGCGTCCGGGCCGGCAGCGCCGGCTCGGTCAGCTGTGCTGGACGGGCGGGGGCGGGTGGGCCTACCTCCGCGGGGATCGTGAGGAGCCGGCCTGGTTCGGGTGGTTGCGGCTGCGATGAGAATTCCCGGGTTCACTTCGACCGGGAGCAAGCGACCCGAGGCGCTGTTCGGGGCGGGTGCCCCGCGCGGACTTCCCGTACGACTCGCGCGGGCGCTCGGCGCCGAGGTCTGGGACAGCGAGGGCCGGGGGTATCTCGACTTCATCATGGGGCTGGGGGCGGTCGCGTTAGGCTACGGCCACCCCGCCGTGAACGCCGCAGCCCACGCCGCCATCGATGCCGGCGTCGTCGGTCCGCTCCCTCCGGAGGCCGAGGAGCGGGTGGCGGAGCGACTGGCCGAGATGATGCCCTGGATGGAACGCACCCGATTCCTCAAGTCGGGTGCGGAAGCGGTCGCGGCGGCGGTGCGGCTGGCGCGGGCGCATACCGGGCGCGAGGTGATCCTGCGCTGCGGCTATCACGGCTGGCTCGACTGGTGTCAGCCTCCCGGAACGCCCGGTGTTCCGACCGCGCTCTACGCCGACACGGAAGAGCTGCTGTTCAATGATGTCGAGCGCGGGCGCGCAACGATCCGTCTGCTCGGTAACCGGCTGGCTGCTGTGGTGGTCGAGCCGGTCGTCGAGCGGGCGCCTACCGGCGCCTGGCTCGTGATGCTGCGCGAGGAGACGGAACGGGCGGGCGCGCTTCTCGTCCTCGATGAGATCAAGACGGGATTTCGACTGGCGCCGGGTGGCGCGGCGGAACGGTTTCACATCCATCCCGACCTGGTCGTACTCGGCAAGGCGCTGGCGAACGGGTTCCCCCTCGCCGCGGTTGGTGGCAGGCGCGATGTCATGGAGCAGGCCCGCCGTACCTGGATCTCCTCGACGCTGGCGACCGAAATGGTCTCCCTCGCCGCCGCCGAGGCCACGCTCGGTGTGATCCTCGACGCCGCGGTGCCCGGCCATCTCGCGGAGATTGGAGGGCGCTGGCTGAACGGGCTCACCATCCTCGCGGAACGCCATCCCCTGCTGATCACCGGTGCCGCAGGAATCGCCGAGATGTCGTTCCTGCGATTCCGCGATGAGGCAGGCGGGATCCGGGTCGCGCGGGCTGCCGCGACACGCGGGCTCCTGTTCAAGCGCTCGGCCTACAATTTCGTCTCCCTGGCCCACGATGTCGCGGCGATCGACCGCGGCCTCGCACTTCTCGACGAAGCATGCGCCGAGGCCTCCTCGCAAGCTGGTGGGCCTGGGGGACCGGCATGATCGGGACCGGGACCTAGACGCACACAGCGGGCGGGACCAGATTGCGCAATGCTCGTCGACGTGCACGCCCATTTCTTCCACGACCGCACGCCGCGGAACGACTGGCGCGAGCGGAACGCCAGCCGTCTCGCCGCCGGCGAGACGATGGGCATCACCTGGCATGTCGCATCGATTCTCGGCAGCTGGGGGCAGACCTCCCCGACCTACTTCCCCTCCGTCACCGACCTCGACTACGCCAACGAACAGCTTCGGCAGCTCACCCGGGCGCATCCCACCCGGATCCGCGGATACATCGCCGTCAATCCGAACGACACTGACCATGCGCTGGCGGAGATCGCCCGCGGCGTCGCGGCGGCGATGATCGGTGTGAAGCTCGCCGCCAGTCGCCGCGCGGACGACCCGCTGCTGGATCCGGTCTGCGCGGCAGCCCGGCGCCATGGCCTGCCGGTGCTCCACCACGTCTGGCAGCATCGCCGCCGCGAGTGGCCCGGCCAGGAGGCCTCCGATGGCGTGGAGCTCTGTCGCCTCGCCGCCCGCCACACCGGGGTGAACTTCATCCTCGCCCACATCGGAGGTGGGGGAGACTGGCTCCACAGCCTGCGGGCCGCACGCGGGCAGCCCAACGTCTACCTCGACCTCTCCGGCAGCGGCGTCGACGGCGGCATGCTCGAGGCGGCCCTCCGGGCGGTCGGCCCTGAGCGGCTGCTCTGGGGCGCGGACGTCACACTCTGTACCGGGTGGGCCAAGCTGCGTTATCTCGAACGGCTGCTGCCCGCAGGCGACTTCGCACTGGTGGCGGCCGGCAATGCCACACGCATCTTTCCACCAGGCGCCCTGGCGTGATCGACGTCAGCGTCTTTCTCGGCTCCTATCCCTGGCGGCGGGTGCCGGGCACCGCACCCGACGCGGTGCTCGCGGCGATGGACCGGGTGGGGATCGACTCGGCCTGGGTCTCCCACCTGCCGAGCCTCTTCTGGAAGGATCCGGCCGAGGGCAACGCCTGGCTGTACGAGATCGCGGGGCAGGTGCCGCGCTTCCACGCGGTACCGGCGATCCACCCCGGTCTGCCGCGCTGGGAGGACGATCTGCGTGAGGCGGTTGCTCGGGATGCGGTCGCGGTGCGATGCGATCCGGGCTGCTTCGGGATCAACCCGGCGGGCGCGGAGATGCTCCGGCTCGTCGCCGCGTGCGGGGAGGTGGGGCTGCCATTGATCAGCGCGGTGCGCCTCGAGGACGGCCGTGGCCGTCACCCGCTCGATGTCGCACCGGAGCTTCCGCCTTCGGCGGTCCGGGCCTGGCTCCGCCACGACCCCCGGGCCAGACTCGTCATCACCCATGCCGATCGCGGCTTCGTGGAGGAAGTGCACTTCGGCTCCACGCCGGGAGAAGCGGCCAGGGTCTGGTGGGACATCTCCTGGGTCTGGGGGCCGCCGGAGGATCAGCTGGCACTCCTGCTTGCCACAATGGGCGCGACCCGATTCCTTTTCGGCAGCGGGCAGCCGCTCCGGCTGCCGGAGACGCCGATTGCCCGGCTGGACCTGATCGCAATATCACCGGCGGACCGCCAGGCGATCACGCATGGCAACGCCACGCAGCTGGCCACCCGAAACCACCGAGCGCTATGAGTGATCCCATTCGGCGTCATGCGCCCCGCATCTCCTTTGGAGGCCGTGCCGCTCCGAGGCTGGAGACACCCGACGGGAGCTACGAGGTGGTCGATCTTTCTGAGGATGGCATCCGGTTCCGCGCTCCGAATCATGAGGGGCCCGCCGTGACGATCGGCGACGTGCTGCACGCGACGATTCGCTTCCCGGCAGATCTGGCAGTGGCCGTGGAAGGCCGGATTCTCCGGGTGACCGGGGACGAGGCGGCAGTGCAGCTCGAGCGGGGCGCCGAGCGGGTCTCGACCAGTCCGCCGATGGGGCCGATGAGCCCGCGGCGCACCGGCCTCCTCTGGTAGGTCGTCTCCATGGCGTGGGCACACGATCGCGAACACTACCGGGTGGCCTATCCCTCCACCCTGCGCCCGAAGCTGCTGGTGCAGGGCCACACCTTTGACGTGGTGGACATCTCCGAACGCGGCATCCGCTTCCGCCTCGAAAAGGCGGATGAGCCCGCCCCCGGCGTCGAGGTGCAGGGCACCGTGCGCTTCCGCCGGGGAGACACGATCACCGTCCGCGGGGTGGTGCTCCGAGTGGTGCAGGGGGAAGTCGCCGCCAAGCTCGAAGAAGGAGTCCCGCTCCGGGTGATCATGGAGGAGCAGCGCTACCTGCTGGACCGTCACCGCCACCTCGGCATGTAGGGTGACCACCCGGGCCGACGTGGCGATCGTCGGTCTCGGCGCCGCGGGGAGCGCGGCCGCGCTCACCCTGGCCCGTCGCGGCGTCAGCGTGTTAGGCGTCGATCGCTTCCATCCTCCCCACCCCTTCGGCTCCACCCACGGGCGCTCGCGGATCATCCGCGAGGCCTACTACGAATCTCCGGTCTATGTGCCGCTGGTCCAGCGCGCCTACACCCTGTGGCAGGCCCTCGAACGCGACAGCGGCCGGACACTCTTCCGCAAGACCGGCGGCCTCATGCTCGGGCCTGCGCGCGGCACCCTGGTCGAAGGCGCGCGGAGAAGCGCGGAACAGCACGGGCTGGTGTGCGAGCTGCTGGATGCTCCGGCGATCCGCCGCCGCTTCCCCGTCTTTCATCCGGAGGACGACACTGTCGGTATCCTGGAGCCACGTGCCGGCATTCTCGATCCGGAGGCCTGCGTGGAGAGCTGCCTCACACTCGCGGTCCAGGCGGGGGCCACCTTGCTCTTCGACACGCCCGCCACGGGGTGGGAGTCTAGCATGGCGGGAATCCGCCTGATCACTTCCCGGGGATCGGTGGCGTGCGACCGCCTGATTCTGGCCGTGGGCCCCTGGCTGGGTGAGCTGATGACGACCGCCGCGCTGCCGCTTTCGGTGATGCGGCAGGTGATGTACTGGTTCCGGCCTGCGGTGGAACCGGAACACTTTTCGGCCGAACGCATGCCGATCTTCATCTGGGAGTGGGCGGCGGAGCGGATGATCTACGGCTTTCCGGATGCCGGTGCCGGCGTCAAGGTGGCGCGGCACCACGAGGGGGCGACGGTGACGGCGGATGGCGTGGACCGGGCGGTGAGTTCCACGGAGGTGTCCGAGATGCGCGCCATCCTCCGCCGATGCCTCCCCGATGCCGACGGCCCGCCGATCGACACCGCGACCTGTCTCTACACCAACACCCCCGACCATCACTTCGTGCTCGGCCCCCATCCGGACGAGCCCCGGGTGATCCTGGCGAGTCCCTGTTCCGGCCACGGTTTCAAGTTTGCCCCGGCCATCGGGGAGGTGCTCGCCGATCTGGCCACCGGTCGGAGGGTCGCCGCGGATCTCTCGCTCTTCTCCCCGGCCCGCTTCCGCTGATGCTCGTGCCTACTGCCAGCGGAATATCCTGAGTGCCACCACGAACGCGGCCACCATCCATCCCAGCAGGATCAGCAGCCTGCCCGAGACGGCCGCGAGTGTCGCCCCCTCGAGCATGATGGCCCGCAGCGCGTCCACCACCAGCGTGAGCGGCAGCGCCCGGATGATCGGCCGCACCACCTCGGGGAAGCGGGCCGAGGAGAAGAACACGCCCGAGAGCACCCACATTGGCATCATCATCAGGTTCGCGAGCCCCGAGATCCCTTCGATCGTCGTGGGCCGGGCCGCTGCCAGAAGCCCCATCGCGCCGAAGGTGAGCGACCCGAGCGCGCACACAACGGCCACGGCGCCGAGCGAGCCGCGCACGGGTACGTCGAAGGCCAGGACGCCGAAGCCGAGGATCGTCCCCATTTCCAGCACCAGCAGGAGCAGTTGCGCCAGAGGAAACGAGGCGAGGTAGTCGGCGCGGGACATCGGCGTCGCCACCAGCCGCTTGAGCAGCTTCTGCTTCCTCGCGCTGACGATCGCGAAGCCGGTGCCCCAGATCCCGCTCCCCATCAGATTGAGGCCGAGGAGACCGGGGAGCAGGAAGTCGATGTAGCGTGAGCCCCGCTCGCGCACCGGGTCGTTCCGGGTGAGCATCGGATCGCGCCGGCCGGCGGAGCGTTGCAGGGCGCCATCGACGACGAGCCGCGCCTGCGCGGCTTCGGGCCGGGTGTCGTCGTAGCGGTAGCGGACGCCATGCGACTCGGGAATGGCGAGGAGCGCGATGCGGCCATTGCGCAGTGCCAGCGCCGAGGCAGTGGAATCGGCGAAGCGTTCGACCTCGAGCGACGTGTCCGCGACCAGCCCTCGCAGCAGCGAGTCGGCGGGTACACCCCAGGTGGCCCAGCCGATCCGGATCCGTTCGGGCGGCTGGGTCCGGAAGGCGATGCCGAGCCCGGTGGCCAGCAGGATCGGGAAGATGTAGACCCAGAACACCGCTTCGGGCTCGCGGAAAAACTCGCGCAGCCGCACCAGGATCAGCGCGCGGAGCGCCCGGCGAAATCCGCGGCGGTCACTCATTGCGCAGATGCCTCCCTGTCAGGGCCACGAACACATCTTCCAGCGTCGGGGCATGGGTGCGCAATTCGGCGACCACGGCGCCCGTCTGCCGGACCAGGTCGAGGATGCGCGGCAGGGTCTCGTGCAGGCGGGCGACGCGGAGCGAGAGGGTCGGCCCGTCCTGTTGCACGCCGAGCACGCCGGGCATCACGGCACAGGTCGTCGTCAGGCGGGCGGCGTCCTCCGCCATCGTCAGTTCCACCACCTGCTCCGCTCCCAGGCCGGCGATCAGCTCCCGCGGCGTGCCGAGGGCGATGATCCTCCCCTGGTCCACCACGGCGACCCGATCACAGAGGCGTTCAGCCTCATCCATGTAGTGCGTCGTGAGAATGACGCTGCGTCCTGCTGCCTTGAACCCGGCGATCAGCTCCCAGAGCTGCCGGCGGGATTGCGGATCGAGGCCGGTCGTGGGTTCGTCCAGGAAGAGCAGCTCGGGCGCGCCGACCAGCGCACAGGCGATCGCCAGGCGCTGCTTCTGTCCGCCGGAGAGCTGGCCGACGCGGGCCCGCCGCTTCTCGGTGAGCTGCACCTGACTCAGGACGTCCTCGACAGTGGCGCCCGCGGCGTAGAAGCTCCGGAACATCGCGAGGGTTTCGGCGACGGTAAGCTTCTCCGAGAACTGGGTCTCCTGCAGCGACACGCCGATGCGGCGGCGCAGCGCCCTCTCATCTCGCGCCCAGCCGAGACCGAGCACCGTCACGTCACCGGCATCCGGGACCTGCAGCCCCTCGCAGATTTCGATCGTGGTCGTCTTCCCGGCGCCATTCGGGCCTAACAGGCCGAAGCATTCGCCCGACCGCACCTCGAGATCGAGGCCATCCACCGCGCGGACCTCCTTGTACGCCTTGCGCAACCCACGGAGCACCAGCGCGGAAGGCGCCGTCATGGTGTGGCCTCCCGCGCGGGCGGTGTCGCCTGACAGGCGATCCAGAAGCGGAGCAGGAGCTTCGTGCTCGGGAATACCCGCACCTGGCCGTCGTGGAGGGCGCGCTCGCGCGGCTCGAGCTTGAGGTCGAGGTGGGGTCGGGCCCGGTTCGTCAGATGAAAGGCCTGCCTCGGCGCGCCCACACGCTGGCGCAGTGCATCGAGCTCGGCGAGGTCATTGGTGCTGGAGAGCACATGAGACCAGCCCGGGGCGAGCAGGTTCTCGCGATCCATGAGAAGCATGGCGCAAGATAATCGCCGGGCGGGGCGGTTTCCGGTTGGCTGCCCACCCTGATACCATTAGGGTGCAGCAGCCATCGAACCCGCGGAGCCCCTGTGCCGAATACTCCCGCCCAGCTGAATGCCATACCCATGCCGGTGGGCGCGGGGGAGTCGGTGGTCGCCCGGTGGGCCGGCGTCGAGGTTGTCCTGATCACCGGCGCCGCATCGGGTCCGCTCCGGGCGTTTGCGGAACAGGTGGCGCACCGCGCCATGCGCGACACACCGTTCCATTCCCCTGCCTACACCGCCGCCGACACCGAGGACACCCGGGTCTTCATCGCGCGGGAAGGGGGGCAGGCGCTGGGGCTCGCGGTGCTCCGCCCCCGACCGCGCTGGGCCTGGTGGTCCTGGGATGACTGGGACGAGGAGCGCCGACCCGCGACCGGTGTGGCGCCGATGACCTCGTGGACCGTCGAGATCATCTGGACCCACCCGAGCTCCCAGTCGAAGGGGCTCGCCCACCGGCTGCTCGAGGTCGCCAGCGGGCAGGTCGACCAGCCGATCGCCTCGTTCGGGTGGCGCAGGCCGTTCACGCCGTCGGGCGAGGAATTTGTCCGGCGGCTCTGCCCCGAAGGGTTCTGGGTGCCGCATTGATGGGCCCCGCCGCCGCAGCCGCGGCACCTAGTGATGATTGCGGATCGCGGAGCGGTGGTGGCGCATCAGGCGCCACAGCGCGCCGGCACTGGTTGGGGTAGCGCCTCGGGCCACGTTGGCGGCGGCGATCGCGTACAGCAGCCGCCACTGCTCCCGTAGCGTACGATACGCACTCGCCAGCCGGTTCTCCGGATCGTAGATGCTGGTCGCTTCGGCAGTCGCCCCGTTGAGCTCGACCACCTTGAAGCCCCGCCCCGCCTGAAACTCCGCGACACTCCCTGTGCGGATATCGTAGCGGCCGAACCAGAAGCCGTCGAACCCGCGGCTCATCCGGTCGATCGCCTCCGCCAGCGCCGGCGTCGTTACCCATCCACCATCGAAGAATGCCGCGCCCCGGCAATGCGTGCCCAGCTCGACCAGCGGGATCCGCACCCCCGGTGCAGGGATCTCCGCCAGGCGGGCCGCATGGAGCCGCAGGTGGAATGGGGCCATGCAGACCGCCCGGTCGTCCGCCAGGATCAGCTCCTCCAGCGAGCGCTCGCCATCCCCGGTCACGGTCGGGAAACGTTTCTCGGTCACCGAGAAGATCCTGCCCACCTCCTCGCCGGGAATGCGGACGTAGAAGACGCCGAACTCCTCCCCGGGCGCATACTCCTGCACGATCGTGTCTCCCCGGGTCCGCGCCAGATAGGCGGTGATCGCCTCCTCCGACCTGGCGATGACCACGCCCGAGCCTCGCTCCCCCACGTCGGGTTTCAGCACCAGCGGCCAGCGCGATGACAGCCGCTCCTGAAACGCCGTCGTCTGAGCGATGCGCTGCTCCACCGGGAGGGACCCCGGAATCAGGACATGGCGCGCGACCAGCTCGCCGCTCCCCTCGAGGCCGCGGAGGATCCCCGCCTTGGACTCGCCTACGAAGCCGCCGCCGGGGATCCCCGGGTTCACCGCGGTGAACAGCAGCAGGCTCCGGTGCTTCAGCGCCAGCCAGAGGATGTACAACACCACCGGGGGATAGAACGCCCAGCGGGGCCAGAACTCCCAGCGGGTGAGCCGCCGCCAGCGTGCGAGCAGCAGACGCCGACCACGCCAGGTGGCCAGCGGAATCAGGAACTTGAGCAGCAGAAAGAGCACGAGCGCGGTGACGACCAGGTACAGCGCCATGTGGTCGCGGAAAATCGTCAGCGCCCGCTGAGTCGCCTCGCCGAAGCCGGCGGAGATCCCCACCAGAAACGGAGTCCACAGGGCGCAGGCGACGAAGAAGTAGGCCGCGAAGCGCGTCAGGCTGGTCCGCAGCATGCCCGCCGCGAAATAGGTCGGAAGCCGGGTGCCGGGCAGGACTCTGGTGGCAAAGACCAGCACGGCGCCTCGTCTCGCAATCCAGGCCGAGCTCCAGGCGATCGCCTCCGGGGTGAGGATCCAGCGGAGCGGCGCCCGCGTGATGACCGCGCGTCCCAGCGAACGTCCGGCCAGGAAGACCAGGAGATCGCCGACGAAGATGCCAAGGAAGCAGGCGAGCGTCCCGGTCACGAACCCCATCGTGCCCCGCGCGATCATCAGCCCGGTGGTGATGCAGGTGAGGTCCTCACTGATCATGGTCGAGAGGGCGATCAGCAGGCACACGATGGCCAGGGCGAGGCCGGTGATCTTCGGCAGGCTCCGCGGATCGAACGGCGTTGCTGCTGCGGCCACGCGGGCCGGGTCGGCCGTCGCGCGGGTCACGGCGATGCCGCGCTCTGCCCGCCGCACGAAGTCCGCCACCGGCGCCGCCACCCGTTCCGGATACATGAAGGCGGTGAAGTGATCTCCATCGTCCATGACCAGCTCGGCCTGCGGCACGATCCGGGCGTGCTCCCGGGCGAGCGCCGCGCTCACCAGCGGATCCCGTTCGCCCTGCAGGATCAGCATCGGACCGGCGTAGTGCTGGAGCATGCGACGAAGGGGGCGCTGATCGGTATCGTAGAAGTTGCGCGCATACGCGACACTCAGCGTGGCATCGTCGAGCCAGCCGAAGTGGGGCGTCCCCTCGCGCAGCAGCCACAGTCCGCCGAGCTGCAGTCCGTGGATGATGTGATTGAGGTGGTAGTCGCCCAGCAGCTCGTACTCCTGAGCGCCGATGGCGGAGAGCATCGTGATCGAGCGGATCCGCCCCGGCGCCAGATTCTCCGCCTGAAGCACCACGCCCCCGCCCATGCTGAACCCGAGCAGGTGCGCCGTGGGGATGTGCAGACTGTCCAGCAGCTGGAGGAGATAGGCCGCATGGGCCCGGTTGGAATAGTCCGGCACATCCCGGCTCGAGCCGCCGAAGCCGGGCAGATCGGGTGCGAGGGTGTGGAAGTGGGCGCCCAGCAGCTGGGCGAGGGCGGTGACCTCGCCGTTGTCCCCCGGGCTCCCGTGCACCAGCACGATCGTGGGCAGCGTCAGATCCGCTGCATCGGGAGTGAACTCCCGGAACGCCAGACGCACGGGCCGGTCGAGTTGACGATCGCCACGGACCGCACGCACCGTGATCACCCGCTCCTGCCGGCCCGGGACGCTGTCGAACGGTTGCAGGAGCCGCGTCAGATGGGACGCCGCGAGCAGGACCAGGTAGCCCCACAGCCACCAGCGCCGTGGGCGGGACGCCGGCGCCATGGGTGTCGGGTCGGCGGGAGTCAGTGCAGGGTCGGGCAGGGTACCGCTCGGCGCGCCAGGAGGATGGCGGGACGCAGCACACCCCGGCAGGGGGCAACATCGACATGAGAGAATCGCACGGCATCCGGCGTCACGCGTACCTCGCTGTAGCTCTGGGTCTCGGCGTCGTCGCGATGCATGCAGACCGATCGCGCTCCGCGTTCCGGCAGGTGACTGCGATGCAGCGCCCGCAGCGCCTCCACGGTCGCCGCGCCAGCCGCTGCGAACAGGGCTCGGCGCCCATCGGTGACCGCCGGCTCTGAAACGGATGAGCTGGTGAGCAGGAGTCCGGGCTCCGCATGGGAAGATAGCGACAGGCCGAGGCCGTCCCATGCCGCCAGATGGACGGGCGTGCCTGGTGCTGCGGCGAAAAGCGTGAAGGGCGGCATCACCGTGAGGTCGAGTCCAGCCAGCGCCGTGATCGCGCCCGCAGGGCTCGTGTGCATGATGAGTTCCGGAATGAGGGCGCCCCGGCTCCGAGGGCTCGGGAGCGGGGTGTATTCGCGGGCACGATACTGATTGACGACGCCGAGGCTCAGGCCAAAGGTGTTCGCCGCGATCCAGGTCCCGCCGAAGTTGCCATCCCGAGGTGCGATAAACGAAACGCCCGCCGATTCACGCACCGCCGGCGGCAATGCAGGCGCGCGGGTGAGGCGCTCATCACGATTGAAGCAGAGACTGTAGCCGAACCGGTCGGGGAGCCAGCTTACCGTGCACATGCGGCGTCGCGAGTGGATGCGGCGAGCGTGGACGGAGCCACGCCGAACTCCTCGCCCGCCGGACAACCACAGCGCCGGAGCAGCTCCTTGATCAACGCAAAGTGGTGCACCGTGTGGCTCACCAGGAACTGCAGCTCCCGCTGGAGAGAAGAGTGGCTCCAGTCGGGTGTGCCTGCCGCGCTGGCGACGCTTCGAACCGTGACCCGGAGCGGGCGACTGGCGAGTTCGGCAGGCAGTCGCGCGAGGTCGGTCGCGAACCCGAGGGCGGTGGCGATCGCGAGGCCGCGATCGGTCTCGACTGGCCCTTGCCGCTGGCGGGCGTCGTAGTCGATCTCGTCGGTCGCGAGCCCCATGAGAAAGGCGCGGTAGTGATCGAGCACGTGTCGGAAGTGCACCCCGATCGGCGACACGCCGGGCGCCGCGCCCCCCTCGGCGAAGGTCGAGTCGTCCAGCTGCCGCAACACCTCGACCGCCTGCCGCAGGACGATCAGATTGCCCTCCACCGCCTCCATGCGATCCGTCATCTTCGCTCCAGTGCTACCGGGGTAAATCGGGCCGACACGGCCTGGTGCAGGCGGTCGGCGAGGCGCTTGCGATCAGCGTCGGTGATCGGTGCCTCGCCGAACCGGATCGTGGCTTCAATCCGGGGCAGGCCGCACAGCGCGACCAGGTGCCGTCCGAACGTCATCTCGCCCCACCAGCAGACCGAAAGATGCGCCGGCACGCTGGCCGCGGGGGTCTGATAGCCGAGGCTCGCATAGTGCACCGGGTACCTGGTGCGAGCCGCCCATTCGAGCAGCGCCGGGCGGAACGGCAGCACTGCGTGCCCGGCGGAGCTCGTCGCCTCGGCGAAGACCAGGATGCCATCACCATCCGCGACGGCGCCTGCGAGGTCGTCCAGGACCCGGATCGCGTCCCGCTTCACGGTACGATCGATGAAGATGGTCCCCATCGCCCGAGCCAGCAGGCCCACGGCGGGCCATCCCCGCACTTCGCGCTTGGCCACGAACCGCACCGGCAGCATCGCTGCGTAGCTCACGATGTCGAGGTAGCTCAGATGGTTCGACACCAGGAAGAAGGGTGGTTCCGGGAGCGACCCGTCCACCCGGATCCTGAGCCCGAGCAGCCGCGCAGCACCGCGCGCCCAGCCGCGAAAGGTCCAGCGGCGCACCCAGTGGCGCGGCCGTCCGGGCAGCAGCGCCAGCAGGGTCAACAGACCCCAGCCGGTGATCCAGAGCGCCGTCCAGCCTGCCAGACCTGCCAGTCGGACCCCGGCAAGCCACGATGGGCCTGTCCCCGCTCGCTCAGCGGAAGAAGAAGCGATAGCGATGCTCGTCGAGCGTGGCGACATCGAGGCCCACCAGGAAGTCGATCGTCTTGAACTGCCGGTCGATGGCGGGAGGGCCGAAGACCTTGGCGCCGAGCCGAAGATAGCTCTGGAATAGCGGAGGAATCCGGACCCGCGCCGCCGCCAGCGCAGCGGCGTCCGCGCCCTCGCACCCCATGCCGGGGAGTGGCATGGTCCGGAGCGTCGGGTGGAGCAGCCCGTGACCCTCGAGATAGTGCATCGTCGCCGCTCCAAGCGCGATATCCTGCGAGGTGAGCGAGCAGCAGCCGAAGATGAATCGCTTCCTGTTCCGAAGCAGGTACAGCGCGAGTCCGCGCCAGAGCAGGTTGAGGACGCGGCCGTTCCGGTGGCCCTTCGCCACGCAGGCGCGTCCGACCTCCACCGCCTCCGCGACAAAATCCCGGGGCAGGCCACCCAGATCGAACTCCGCTGCCGAATAGAATCCCGCCCGCGCCGCCGCCATCTCGGCGGTCTGCAGGCGATAGGTGCCGACGATCTCCCCGGTCGCGGGACAGGCGATCAGCAGGTGGTGGACATGGGCGTCGAGGTCCTCGTGATCGCGTCCGGTGGCATAGGCGCTGTCCAGCCCCTCACCGAGCTCGAGATTGAAGATCTCGAATCGGAGCCGCTCGATGGCGTCGAGATCTTCCACGGTCCGGGCGAACCGGACGGTATATCGCCCGGCTTCGAGCACGTCGACCGGGAGCAGTTCCGGGAAGCTCGGATACGGGACGCCCAGTTCTCGGGGGGCGAATTCGGTGGCGGCGCCGTGAAGAGCCGGGTCGGGGGCGGCAGTCATGGGATGGCCCAGAGATCGTCGAGTCGTATCGGACCAACGAATTGCCCGGGCATCTGGTTCTCCGTGGCAGTCACGGAACGGAACAGGGAGCGCGTCACGGCCGGATGACGGAACGGTACCCGGTCGATCAATCTTCATGACGACCGCTCCTCCCGCTAGGGATACGGGGATCGGCGCGGCAGGGTTCCGTCGTCGCCAGCCGGGGGAGGTATCGGGGGGAGCCGGGGCGGTGGCTTGCGCGGAGACGCGGGGTGGGGATCTTAGAGGGGTGGCGCCTGGCCGGGTGCCTCCCCTCCTTCCAGCAGGCAGACCGACAATGAGCGACACGATACTCGCGTGGCTTGGCGAGGCGGGCGGGTGGGCCTGGCATACCGGGCTCGCCCTCTTTGTCCTGGTGAATGTCGTCGCCATCACGGCCGTCATCATCACGCGCGACCGCGCACTGGTGAACCGGTGGACGGGACCCTGGCTCGGAATCAACTTCGGCGTGCTTGGGCTCGGGGTCGGCGTCCCGCTGCTCACCGGACTGATCCGGCTGGCCCTTGGTGCCCTCCCCACCTTCGGTGCAGCTGCGGTGCACGGTCCCAAGTAGCCTGGGTCCGAAGGCGGTAGATTGGGGACCAGACACTCATGACCGCCCCCGCCCGTTCGACCTCGCCGAGTTCCTCCCCGGGCTCCGGGGAGCCCCGGTATGCGCTGGTCGCTGCAGTCTACGGCTTCCTCTACGTCCTCGCCGCTGCGTTTGACCTGCTGAACCACACTCGCGCGGGCCGCGTCGTGGTGATGCTGTTCTTCCCGCCACTCAACCTGACGGTCAGCTGGATCTTCCTGCGTGCCGCCCTCCGCCCGCGGATCATCCCCGAGCTGCGCTGGGGTCTTCGCTTTCTCGCCGGCGCATTCGTCTTTACTGCTATCGGCAACCTCGGCTGGTTCTACATCGCCCTGCTGCAGGGCGGCGACCCCGCGTTCGGCTGGCCGAACATCGCCTACCTGCTGACGTATCCATTCCTCACCGCGGGATTGCTCTCGCTGCCGCGCGCCGACCGGCGCCGCTTCGAGCTATGGAAGTACCTGATCGACGCTGCCATCGTGCTGCTGGGACTGGGATTGCTGGTCTGGTTTTTCGTCATGCGCATCCTCGCGCCGGGGTACACGGACCCCATCAAGTTCGTGCAGACCCTCGCCTACCCGACGGGCGATCTGCTGGTCATAGGGCTGGTCGCCAGCGTCTGGTTCCGCCGGCCGGCCGCGGTGCAGCGGCGGGCGCTGAGCCTGCTGCTCGGTGCCCTGGCCCTCAACTGCGCCGTGGACATCGCCTATCAGGTGGTCTACTTCCACTCTGGCGCCTTCTTCAGCGACTGGACCGACGGGATCTTCGTCATCAGCTACATCCTGCTCATCTGGTCGGGCGAGCTCTATCTCCACCGGCCCACCCTGGCGGCTCCATCGGGGGATGCGATCCCCGACAAGGTGCAGCCGCCGAGTCCGATCCCGCTGCTCGCAGCGAGTGGGGGGGCGGCGCTGCTGCTGGTCGTCGCGATCCAGGACTGGAGTCTCGCGCTGAGCGTGGTCGCCATTGGCGTGGTGATGCTGCTCGTGCTGCTGATCGCTCGCGAGACGGTGACGGTGCGCCAGAACGTGCGGCTGCTCACGGAGCGGGCGGAGCGGCAGAGTGAGGCCCGCTTCGAGGCACTGGTGCGGCACGGATCGGACGTCGTCATGGTCGTCGACGCGCAGTCGGTAATCCGCTTCGCGAGTGCCTCGGTGCGCGGAGTACTGGGGCGCGCTCCCGAGGAGCTGGTCGGCCAACCCTTCAGCCTGCTGCTGCCGCCGGAGGAGCGTGTCAGGGCCGAGCTGTTCCTCAACGACTGCCTGCTCCGTACCCAGGGGTTCGCCACCATTCAGTGGCGGCTGCGCCATGGGACGGGGGAGTCGCGGGCGCTGGAAACCAGCGTGACCAGCCTGCTCGGCGAGCCATCGATCCAGGGGCTGGTCCTCAACTCTCGCGACGTGACCGAGCGCAATGCGCTGGAGGAGCAGCTCCGTCAGGCACAAAAGATGGAGGCGATCGGCCGCCTCGCCGGGGGTGTGGCCCACGATTTCAATAACCTGATGACCACGGTCCTCGCCTCCAGCGACCTGGCCCTCACCCAGGTGACGGCCAGTCATCCCGCCCGGCCCGATCTCGAGGAGATCCGTCATGCCGCTGTCCGCGCTGCCGCCCTGACCAGCCAGCTGCTGGCGTTCAGCCGGAAGCAGGTGGTGGAGCCACGGGTCCTCGACCTCGGCAGGGTGGTGGAGGATACGGTGCGCATGCTGACGCGGCTGGTCGGCGAACGGGTGCGGGTCGTCAGTGACATCGCGCCGGACCTCGGTCAGGTCCGTGCCGACCGCGCCCAGCTCGAACAGGTCCTGCTCAACCTCGCGGTGAACGCGCGGGACGCGATGCCGAATGGGGGGACCCTCACGATCGAGGCGCACAACCTCGAGCTCGCGGCGTCATTGCAGACGCCGTTCATGGACATCCCCGCCGGCGGGTATGCCGTGCTCGCCGTGGGAGACACGGGGCACGGCATGGACGAGGACACGGTCCGGCGGGTCTTCGAGCCGTTCTTCACCACGAAGGATCGTGGCAAGGGGACGGGCCTGGGTCTCGCGAGCGTCTACGGCACGGTGCGGCAGAGCGGTGGATGCATCACGGTGGAGAGCGGTCCCGGCCGGGGGGCACGGTTCGTTGTCTACCTGCCGCTCAGCATCGGTGCGGCGCCGGACGCGGAGGCCCCCGCGCCTGCGGCGCCGGCGCAGGGGAGCGGTACCATCCTGGTGGCGGAAGACGAGGCGGCGCTTCTCAGCGTCGCGCAGCGCATCCTGCAGAACTTCGGCTACACGGTACTCGCGGCGGCCAACGCCGAGGCGGCACTCGCCCTTGCCAGCCGCTATCCCGGCTCGATCGACCTGCTGCTCACCGACGTCATCATGCCTGGGGAGTCCGGGCCGGTGCTCGCGACGCGCCTGACACGACAGCGCCCCGGCATCCGGGTCCTCTTCATGTCCGGCTACGCCGGGGATGAGCTCGGCGCCCACGGTGTGCTCGACCCCGCGGTGGAGCTGCTGCAGAAGCCGTTCAGCGCCCACGAGCTGGCGAGCCGGGTGCGGGATGCCATGGCGTCGCCGGGAACGACGGGGCCGGGTTAAGTTGTCCGGCATGGCGCACCCCATCGACGACTTTATAGAGCAGGTCGCGGCCGCGCGGGAGAGCTACGCCCTCCCCGTACAGGCCCGCCGCCTCGCGGAAGATTTTACCCACGCCGCGCTGGCCCTGCTCTTTCCGCATTTCGCCGCCTCCGAGAGCGGCGCGCCTGGCGAGGTGCGCGCCGAGCTGGAACGGCTGCGGGGCCAGCTGGAGGAATTCCTGCTGGCGCAGGGGACGGCGGCCGACCACGCCCGCCGGCTGAGCGGCGGCTTCGCGGCCGGACTGCCGGATCTGCGCCGGTCGCTGGTCCACGACGCGGCAGCGACCTGTGAGGCGGACCCGGCCGCCGGAAGCATCGACGAGGTGCTGCTCGCCTATCCGGGATTCTTTGCCCTGGCCTGCTACCGGATCGCGCACGGCCTGAGTCGGCTTGGCGTGTCGCTGCTGCCACGGCTCATCGCGGAGTTCGCGCATCGAGAGACGGGGATCGACATTCATCCGGGGGCGCAGATCGGTCGCTCGCTGGCGATCGACCACGGCACCGGCATCGTCATCGGGGAGACCACCGTCATCGGTGACCGCGTGCGCCTCTATCAGGGAGTCACCCTCGGGGCCCTGAGCGTACGAAAGGAGCTCGCCCGGCAGAAACGCCACCCCACGATCGAGGAGGATGTGGTCATCTACGCCAACGCCACCATCCTCGGCGGCGACACGGTGATCGGGGCGGGGAGCGTCATCGGCGGCAACGTCTGGCTCACCCACAGCGTCGCGCCGGGCTCGGTGGTCACCCATGGTGCGACCATCGAACGCCCCCGCGATGCGGACGAGCCGCTGCTCGAGTACAATATCTAGCAAGGGTGCCCCGCAGGGTCACCCATATCCCGCGGGCCGACGTGACCTCACGAGCTCCCGCTCTCCCAGGGCATTCTCCCCTCAGCGAGGCAGCCCCATGAAGGCCAATTCCATTCTCGAAACCATCGGCAATACGCCCCACGTCCGCCTCGCGCGGCTGTTCCCGGCGCATGAGGTCTGGCTCAAGCTGGAGCGCGCCAACCCCGGAGGAAGCATCAAGGACCGCATTGGACTCTCCATGATCGAGGATGCCGAAAAGCGGGGCGCGATCAGGAAAGGAAGTGTCATCATCGAGCCGACGTCCGGGAATACCGGCATCGGGCTCGCGATGACGGCGGCAGTGAAGGGCTATCGGCTCATCCTGGTCATGCCGGAGTCGATGTCGGTGGAGCGCCGCCGCATCATGGCCGCCTATGGAGCGGAATTCGATCTCACGCCGCGGGAAAAGGGCATGAAGGGGGCGATCGAGCGGGCCAGGGAGCTGGTGGCCGCAACGCCGAACTCGTGGATGCCGAACCAGTTCGAAAATCCGGCGAACATCGAGGTGCACAAGCGGACGACGGCGCGGGAGATTCTGGCCGACTTCCCGGACGGGATCGACGTCCTGATCACCGGGGTCGGCACCGGCGGTCACCTCACCGGCGTCAGCGAAGTGCTCAAGGAAAAATTCCCGGCGCTCAAGACCTTCGCCGTCGAGCCGGCAAAGTCGCCGGTGATTTCGGGCGGCGCGCCCAGTCCCCACAAGATCCAGGGGATCGGGGCGGGATTCATCCCGGTGAACCTGCACACCGCCACCCTGGACGGCACCATCCAGGTGACCGAGGAGGAGGCGTTCGCCTACGCGGTCCGCGCCGCGAAGGAAGAGGCGATCTTCGTCGGCCCTTCGTCCGGCGCCTCATTGGCGGCGGTGGCGAAGAAACTCCCCGAGCTACCGGGGAAGAGCCGGGTGCTCGCCTTCTGCTATGACACCGGGGAACGGTACCTGTCGATCGAGGGGCTGTTCGGGTGAACCTCCGGAGCGGCAGTGGACCAAGTTAGGCGCCGTCGCGAGTCTGGAGATGTGCCCCGGTGGACCGGAACCGGGGCGATGTGAGGCAGACGGGTGGCGGCGCGGCCCATGCCGGCGTCGCCCCCGGTGGCAGGGACCGTGTGGGCCGCGCGGACGCAGGCTTGTAGGTGGCTCGAATTGCGACATTCTGTGCGAGGCATCGCGGCTCTCCAGGGGAGGCCTACCAGATTGTCATGAAGATCTGCCCATGGCGGGACGGGGTGCGTGGCCCTATCCTCCAGCAGCCCTCCGAGCTTGGCCTCCCTCACCTGACAACCCCATGGCCTCAACCCGGCACTCCCGGGCGCCCCGGCGACTCCGCATTGGCATCATCGATATCGTCGAGAACACCACCAAGCCGGGTCTGTATACCCGGATCATGAACGCCAACTTCGCCGGCGTGATGCCGCAGGCCATTGCGGTCTGGTGCGAGCAGGCGGGTCATCAGGTGCATCTCGTCTGCTACACCGGCGTCGAAGACCTCACCGCGGAATTTCCTGACGACCTGGACTTTCTCTTCGTGGCCGCATTCACCACCGCGGCGCATCTCGCCTACGCACTCAGCAATCTCTTCCGCAGCCGGGGAGCGATCACCGTCCTCGGCGGCCCGCATGCGCGCTGCTACCCCGAAGACTCCCAGCGCTATTTCGACCACGTCCTCGGGTTTACCGACAAGGCGACGATTGCGGAAGTGCTGGCGGATGATGAACCACACCGCCCCATCGGCCGCCAGCTCGCGGCAGCGAAGCACCCGCTGGAATTGCCGCTGCTGGAGGAGCGGTGGAAGTACGTCGAAGCCAATATGAAGAAAGCGCCCTGGTTCCAGCTCATCCCCATGCTCGGGAGCCTCGGCTGCCCCTACACCTGCAGCTTCTGCATCGACTCCACGGTGGACTACCAGCCGCTCGGCTTCGAACAGATGGCGCAGGACCTCCGTTTCCTGCTGAGCAAGAAGAAGGATCCGATCGTCGGCTGGCACGACCCGAACTTCGGCGTGCGTTTCGACGATTACATGGATGCGATCGAGGAGGCCGTGCCGCGAGGCCGTATGCGCCACGTCGCGGAGAGCAGCCTGTCGCTGATGTCCGAGCCGCACCTGCAGCGGCTGCAGAAGAACGGCTTCCAGGCGATCCTGCCCGGCATCGAGTCGTGGTACGACATGGGGGCCAAGGCGAAGACCCGACAGAAGGGCATGGAGAAGGTCAAGCTGGTGGCGGAGCACGTGAACCTGATCATGCGCTACATCCCCTATGTGCAGACCAACTTCGTGCTCGGGATGGATACCGATTCGGGCCGGGAGCCCTTCGAGCTGACCAAGCGCTTCCTCGAGCTCACGCCGGGTGCGTTTCCCGCCTACTCCCTCCTCTCCGCGTTCGGCCGGGCGGCGCCGCTCAACCTCGACTATCAGCGGAACGGGCGGGTGCTCGCGTTTCCGTTCGGCACGCTGGACAACAATCGGGCGATGAACGTCCGCCCGCTGCATTACGAGTGGCGCGAGTTCTATGACAATCTGGTCGACCTCACCGCCTTTTCCTTCTCCTGGAAGCGGATCGGGCTGCGGTTCGCGGCGAACCGGCTCTCGATTCCCCGCTGGCTGAATGTGGTGCGCGCCGTGTCCACCGAAGGCTTCGGCCGCCTCAAGTACCACACCGAACTCCGCGCCCGCCTGGACACCGATCCCACGATGCTCGCCTTTCTGGAGGGAGACTCGGAGCAGGTGCCGAGCTTTTACACCGATCGGCTCATCGCGGAACTCGGCTCGCTCGCGAAGTACATCCCGGAGGGCGGGATGGAACACGATCCGCTGGCCTACCTCAAGAGCACCGAGGGCGACAGGGCGCTGGTGACGCTCACGGGAACGGGGTGACGTAGCGCACCCTGCGTCTCGCCTCCGCTGGCGGGTGGCGCCGTCGACTCACCCCCGCTACCGGCCAGGTACAGGTGCCCCAGCCTGCGGCCTCGAGCCGTGATTCCGCACTCCCGGATCGAGATGGCTGCGGGGCGCGTGAATGCCTCCCACGAATGCGGCGGAAGCTTCGTGTACGACACCGCCCCGCGCGTCATCGCTGACGGCGGGGCGGTGCCGGTCCTGAGTGCGCCCGAGACGATTCGAACGTCCGACCTCTTGCTCCGGAGGCAAGCGCTCTATCCAGCTGAGCTACGGGCGCGTTTCCCGGCGGGTTCGTGCGGCGCGGCCGCTCGTTGCAGCCGCCTGTTGCAACTCCATGTCATCCGAGGGCGGGAAAAGTCGCCTGCCGGGGCTGGTTACGCAACAGCCATTGCCCGGCCAGGCAGCCACACCGGCTGCCCATCGATCTCGGCCGGAACGGGCACGCCGAGCCAGTCCAGCATCGCCGGGAAGAGGTCGACGCTGCGCAGTGGGGTCGCCGGTCCCTCCACACTGCTCCAGACCGGGATCTGCATGTGCGCGCGGATCAGGCTGCCGTGTCCCGCGCGGTGCTCCGGCACTTCGAAGCGGCGGCGGAAGTCGGTACCCTCGCGCGCGACGATGACAAGATCGCCGGTCCGTGAGGCGCGGAACTGATCGAGCAGCTGGTAACAGGCATCTGGATACGGGCTGTCCCACGTCGCCTCTGCCCACTCCGCGTGGCTCCGCACCGGATCCGCGCCCAGCAACAGTGGATCCCCGGAAAGCCGCTGATAGCGAATCCGCCCATCGACGACACTGATGTCCGCCGCACCCTCCACATCGAGTACCCGCACCACGCCCGGCTCCTCCTCGGCCGCGATGAGTCCGACGCCCGGCTCCGCCGCCACGGCGGCGACGAGATCACGGCTGGTGCCGAAGGCCTCCGGGGCGCGCAGCCTTGCAAGCGGCAACCGCCCATGGCGCGGGATGCCGGGGCGGGCGTAGACCATGGCGGAGCCGTTGCCGGCGACCATGACGGCGGCGCGCGGGTCACGCTCCCAGAGGATCGGATGGGAGAGCGTCGGCACGCCCTGCGCTCGAAACCAGGTGGCGAGATCGAGATGGTGTGCCACCATGGAGGCGCCATGGTCGCTCACCATCAGGAGCAGCGTGTCGTCCAGCTCGCCGCGGGCGGCGAGTCGCGCCCGCACCGTCGCGACCGTCTGGTCCACCTTCCGGAGAGCGCGCCGCACCGCCGGCCCATCCGGCGTGCTCTGATGGGTGTAGCCATCCACGGCCGGGAATTGCGCGAAGATGAAGCGCCACCCCTGATCGATTCCGTGCAGCAGGTGGCGGGCGGCCGCATTATCGGAGGGCTGATGCCAGCGGGCGTAGTGCGCGATCGCACCCCAGAACTTGCGCTCGGCGCGCGCAGGGTCGCGGCTCGGCGGGAGTCCCTTCGCGACCGGCGTGAAGATGCCCAGGCTGTCAGGCACCAACTCGAAGATCGTGCGCACCCCAGGCGCGATGTCGGTGTCGAGGCAGGACGCCTGGTAGCCGCAATAGCTGCGCACCGACGCGCGGTCCCGCCACCATCGCCCGCGATAGGTCGCGCGGTCCAGCCACCGGATGGAGGGGACGTTGCAGCGTCCGGGCGTACATCCGGTGAGGAACGGGAGATAGGCGACGCTGGTCGTGGACGGAAACGCCGTGATCCCGCGCCGCACACCGTGCGGCGCGGTCATCGCGTGCAGCGCAGGCAGTTCACCGCGCCGGAGCGCGGCCTCGGCGACATCGGGCCGGAGCCCGTCGACCAGCAGGAGGATGACACGCTTCATGGGGAGAGTCCGGTGCAGTCGCCGGTGAGTGATAACCGTGTGAACGTATCCCGAATCGCGGCGGCGGACAACCGAGTGACGCATTAGTATTCCGTCGTGTGCCCCCCGTTGGTTCTACCCACATCGACGCCCGAGTTCCGCATGCCCCGTCGTCTCTGCCAGGCCGGGACGCACGCGCTGATCATCGCGCTGCTGGCCCCGCAAGCCGCGTCAGGCCAGGCCACTCCCGCCCCGTTCGCCGTGAGCGTGGATACGCATCGGCACGAGGTCATCATCACGACGGGACCGTACCGCCTCGTGGCGATGGGAGGCGAACACGCCATGCACATGAATCACGAGGCGATGATGGAGAAGCTCACCTATCGCTTCGACTGGCCGGTCGAGGGGATGGGGCGGGGCTTTCGCATGGAGCTGCGGGATGCCGACGGGAAGCCGGTGTCACAGCGGGCGCTGCATCACCTGCAGATCATCAATGCCAGTCGCCGGCAGTTGCTGCTGCCCCTCGAGGAGAAGATCATGGCGATCGGCCGCGAGACCTCGAATATCATGCTGCCCAACACCGTCGGCATGCCGCTCGCTGCGGGCAGCCACATGCGTATCAATATCATGTGGCACAACGAGACAGCAGTGGATCTGGAATCGGTCACCATGACGCTGCGCATTCGCTATTCGCCCGCCAATCTCGCTCCTCGACCGACGGCCGTGCTGCCAATCTCGATGGATATCGCCGACGTGCAGGGTCGGCCCAACACCTTCATGATTCCAATGGGGGCGGACACGATCACTCGAGAATTCATGCTGCCGCTGGGCGGCCGGGTCCTCGCGCTCAGCGGTCACCTGCACGACTGGGGGACCGGTCTCTGGCTCGAGGACCCGGCGACCCACAAGGTGATCACCCGCGTGACCCCGACGCTCGATTCGCTCGGCCGCATCACCCACATGCCGCTCAAGCTGTACGGGATCACAGGTGAAGGCCTCAAGCTGGAGGCGGGGCGGCGCTACCGGCTGGTGGCGACCTACGACAACCGCTCCGGTGCCTCGATCGACGGGGCGATGGGGCATCTGGACGGGATCATTGCCGTGCGCGATCTCGGTGCGTGGCCAAAGCTCGGTACTCACGAATCCGGCTATCTGGACAGCGGCGCCTGGAAGGGTGAAGACCTGATGGACGCGACCATGCCGATGGCCATGCCAATGCCGGCCGCCGATTCCGTCGCGGGGCCGACCCACCAGCACTGAGGCAGTGGACCGGTCCGCCACGACGCTCCATCGCGCGACGGAGCGTCGTTTCATCCGGAAGTGGTGTCAGAGGAGGAGCTGCCCATTCCGGGGCGCTTGCGATCTCCGATCTGCACCCCTGCGCCTCACGCGGTCCATACACTGAGCAGGATCCCCAGGTTCGGATCGCTGGCCAGCTCCGGCCACCCGCCGAGCCTCGGAGGAAGCTGCCACTCCGGGCCGAGTGCCGCGCACCAGGTACGCGCCTCGGCCAATGCGCCCCGGCGTACCATGTTGCTGTCGAGCAGGACCCGCCACCGGTCGCCCACGGCGCCCGCGATATCGACCGGGGCCTGGGGGCGCGCTGGTCGACCGTTGACCGGGTCGATTCCACCCAGCCGCTGAACCGATGGTCCGCGCCGATGGTGGCGGCCGAATCGGGTGCAGCGACCTTGAGCATCGTCACGAAGAAGCCCACACCCACCATGCCGATGCCCCCAATGGTCCAGAGGTGCTGGACGTTCCTCAGGACGCGCTTCCTATGGAATGGCCGGTGATGGGTGGCAGCCGACTGGTCGGTGGGCAAGAGGCAAGAGCAACGCTAAGTCCCGCCGGGGACAATGCGAAACCCCGCCAACTTGGAGTCGGCGGGGTTGGGCATTCTTGATGGTCTGGTCCATCGGGGCGCCGGGATTCGAACCCGGGGCCTCCTGCTCCCGAAGCAGGCGCGCTACCAGGCTGCGCTACGCCCCGTATCCTGTTCCGTACTGCGAGGCGCCAAGGCATGCCCTGGCGCTGTCATGGGCCCTAAGGGATTCGAACCCCCAGCCTTCTGATCCGTAGTCAGATGCTCTATCCAGTTGAGCTAAGGGCCCAATGGGCGGTACAAGGCTCGAACTTGTGACCTCCACGATGTCAACGTGGCGCTCTAACCAACTGAGCTAACCGCCCGAAAGGCGGCAAGGCGGTAAGAGGATCAGGCGGAAGGTAGCCGGCGCCGAAGGGAGACGGCCCGACCTACCGCCCTACCGTCCTACCGCCTTACCGAGATAGCGGGGGTGGGATTTGAACCCACGACCTCCGGGTTATGAGCCCGGCGAGCTACCAGACTGCTCCACCCCGCGACGGATTCCTGCATCGGCCGCGATCAATTGCGACCCTCACCACTCTCTGGCCGCCACGATTCACCACGGCCACGTTCTGGAGAGCGGGAAACGGGACTCGAACCCGCGACCCCAACCTTGGCAAGGTTGTGCTCTACCAACTGAGCTATTCCCGCGAAACGAGCCGGATAGTACCGTCCGACTGGCGACTTCGCAACTGGCTCTCCGATGCTCTGCGCGCACCGTGGTGCGCGTCAACGGTGCGGGCGAGAGAGTGGAGGCGAGGGGGATCGAACCCCTGACCTCGTGAATGCCATTCACGCGCTCTCCCAACTGAGCTACGCCCCCATTATATTAGCGCGCCCCGCTGACCCCCCGGTTCGGGGAGCAGGGCAAGCTACTTCGCCGTCGCGGGCGGTGTCAACTGGCGAGTGAACTTCAGCGGGTATCGGAGGACTGGGGCGGCGATGAAGAAGCGCACGGGAGCGGGCTCGAAGCGCGCGGCATCGAAGGGTGTCAAGCCAGCGGCGAAGCGTCGAGCGGCGGCGGCACCCGAGGCTCCGAAGCGGGAGCTCAAGCTGACGCCCGTGCAACAGATTCTCATCGACAACCAGCCCACGCGGAAGCCCCGCAGGAGCAAGCGGGAGACCTCGAAGACGCTCGGGGTCTACGACGCCGATCGCGACATCCTGGATCAGTACCTCTACGAAGTGAGCCAGACTCCGCTGCTCACGACGCCGCAGGAAATCGCCATCGCCAGGCTGGTGCGGCAGGGCGACCCCGAGGCGATGCAGGAGCTCGTCAAGCGCAACCTCCGCTTCGTGATCTCGGTCGCGAAGAAGTACCAGAACCGCGGCCTGCAACTCACCGACCTCATTGGTGAAGGAAACGTGGGCCTGCTCACCGCCGCCCGGAAATTCGATCCCGACAAGGGAGTCAAGTTCATCTCCTACGCAGTCTGGTGGATCCGCCAGGCCATCCTCGCCTCGTTGGCACGTCAGGGCCGCACGGTACGGGTCCCCCTCAACCGGACCGCCGATCTCTCGCGCATCGTCCGCACCGCGGAGACTCTGCGCCAGCAGCTCCGCCGTGAGCCGACGCCTGAAGAGATCGCCAAGTCCACCGGTCTCTCGCTCGACGTCGTCCAGTCGCTCGCCTCGCTGAACACCAGCGAGGTCCGTCTCGACGCACCGCTCGACCCCGACGGCGACCGCTCGCTCATGGATCGCTTCATCGCCGACGACCAGTCGGATGCCGAAGAACGGGCGATGGACACCTTTCTCACGACCGAGATCGAAGGGGCGCTGGCCACGCTGCCCCCGCGGGACGCCAAGGTGCTGCGCCTCTACTTCGGTCTCGACGGTGGCCGGGAGCACACCCTGGAAGAGATCGGCGGCATGCTGGGCGTCACCCGCGAACGGGTGCGTCAGCTGCGTGACCGCGCGCTCAAACGCCTGCGTGAAGGCGACGTCGGCCGCGCACTCGCCAGCTTCGCCGCCTAGCGGCACCGGTCGGTCTCCGCGCGGCCGCCGGCCCGATCCACTGCTTTACACTCCATCCTTCCCGCCGTACCTTGCCCCGGTGCAACAAGCTCTCGCCTCTCGCGCAGGCTGGACCGGGGCCGTGACCCGTGTCGGCCGGTGGGGTGTCGAATCCGGTCGAGCGGTAGCGGATGTGCGGACCTGGGCGCCCCATGTCATTCCGCAGATGCGCCGGCTCGGGGTCGATTCGGTCCCCATCGCGCTGTTCATCGCGACTTTCACCGGCATCGTGCTGGCGCTACTCTCGAAATACATCTTCACTGGCGCGGTGCCGCTCTATTTCGTGGGCGCGCTGGTGGGGAAGACCATCATGATGGAGCTGGGCCCGGTGCTGACCGGGCTCGCGCTCGCCGGGCGGGTCGGCGCCAACATCGCCGCCGAGCTCGGCACCATGCGTGTCACCGAACAGGTGGACGCGCTGGAGACCCTCGCCTACAATCCCGGGAGCTACCTCGTGGTCCCCCGCGTCTTCGCGGGGATGCTCATGTTCCCGGTGGTGACTGCCATCGCGGTGGCGCTGGGCGTGGCGGCGGGATGGTTCACCGCCATCAATCTGCTGGACCTTTCCAGCCTCGAGTTCGTGAAGGGCCTCCGACTCTTCTATCGCTTCAAGGACATCTGGTTCGGGCTCGTCAAGGCGATGAGCTTCGGCGCCGCGGTGACGCTCGCCGGGTGCATTCAGGGGCTCACCACCCGCGGTGGCGCCGAGGGTGTGGGGCGGAATACCACGCGGGCGGTGGTGCTCGGTTGTGAGGCGATCCTGGTCCTCGATGCGTTCTGGGCGCTGGTGCTGCTGTGATCGCCTTTCGCGGCCTCAGCAAGGCCTTTGGTACCAAGCCGGTGCTCGAGGGCTTCACCCTCGACATCCCCGACGGGCAGACGACGGTGATCATCGGCTTCTCGGGGACCGGCAAGAGCGTCGCCCTCAAGCACATCGTCGGGCTGCTGGCCCCGGACGCGGGGACCGTCGAGGTGGATGGCCGGGTGGTCAGCGAGCTCGAGCCGACGGAGCTCGATGATCTGCGCGGACAGGTCGGCTATGTCTTCCAGTTTGCGGCCCTCTTCGATTCGATGACCGTGGGCGACAATATCCGGCTCGGCCTGGCGCGACGCGGACTCGACGAGGAGGAGATCGCCACGCGGATCCGCGAGAGCCTGCACCTGGTGGATCTGTCCGGCGCCGAGGAGCGGTTGCCCGCCGAGTTGTCTGGCGGCATGCGGAAACGGGTCGGGATCGCCCGCGCGATCGCTCTCCGGCCGCGCTACATTCTCTACGACGAACCCACGACGGGGCTCGATCCGGTGACGTCCGCGGTGATCGATCAGCTGATGGTCCGGGCCCGTCAGGAGCTGGGCACCACCGGCGTTGTCGTCACTCACGACATGCGCAGCGCCTACACGGTCGGAGACCGCATCGCGATGCTGTACCAGGGCCGCATCCGCCAGGTAGGGACCATCGAGGAGATCCGCCACACGGACGATCCGGTGGTGCGGAACTTCGTCGAGGGTCGGCCCTTCGATGCCGAACGGCTGCAGGCCGAGGAGGCGAGCGCATGAAACGGCGCAACGAATTCCTGGTCGGGTTCGTGCTCCTGGTAAGTCTCGCGGTGGTGGTGGCGGGAGCGCTGTGGCTCGCCGAGACCGATGTCGGTCGCCGGGAGGCGATCCATGTCGCCCGCTTCCGCACCGTCGGTGGGCTCACCCCCGGCGCACCGGTGACCTATCGCGGGGTCCGGGTAGGCCGCGTGGAGGCAATCCGTCTCGCCGATCAGTTCGTCGAAGCCGATCTCCGGGTCTTTCAGGCGATCGATCTGCCTCCCAAGCCGGCGGTGATAGCCGCCTCACAGAGCCTGTTCGGCGAGTGGGCGGCCACCATCGTCTCCCGCGACCAGCCGCAGGACGATCCCAACGTCCGGGTGATGCTCGCCGAGACCGCGCGGCCCGGCGGCGACCGCTGGCCGGGTGCGACCCTGCCTGACGTGGGGCAGCTGACCGCGCAAGCCGGGCGGATCGCCACCGATATCGCGGCCGTCGCGCAGCGGGTCCAGGAGACCTTCGACTCGAGCGCCGTGGCCGAGTTGCGGCAGAGCATCAAGGACTTCGGGGCGATCGCGAACAAGCTTGAGCGCTTCACCGAAAACCAGACCAGCCGGCTCAATCAGGTGACGGGTAACGTCGAGCGGACCTCCGATGCGGTGCTGAACGCCTCCGGGCACCTCGAGAACACCCTGGCTCGGGTCGACTCCGCGACGGCCGAGGGGCAGTTGCAGCAGATCCTGAACAATGCCCGTGATGGCTCGGGAAATCTGCGGGATGCGTCCGCCGACCTGAAGGCGTTCCTCGCCACCCTGCACGGGCAGGATTCCACGCTGGTACACACCCTGCTCGCCGCGGACTCGGCGCTCTCGCGCATCCAGAACGGGCAAGGCACGATCGGGCTCCTCTCCAAGGACCCTGCGATGTACAACGAGACGATCGAAACGATGCAGGAGATGCGGCGACTGCTCGCCGACATCCAGATGAACCCAAGGAAGTACTTCAAGTTCTCGGTGTTCTAGTGTCGAAACCGAAGCGGAAACCGGAGCGGGAAGTCAGCGCGGGCGGCATCGTCTTTCGGCGACAGCCGGACCAGGGCGCGCGCTATCTCCTGATCCGCGACCCTTACGAGCACTGGGGCTTCCCCAAGGGCCACCTCGAAGGCGACGAGACGCCCGCGGAGGCGGCCGCTCGCGAATCGGGCGAGGAGACCGGCCTGACAGATCTCGTGATGCTCGGCCCCATTCGCATCATCGACTGGCACTTCCGCTTCAAGGGTCGGTACATCCACAAGTTCTGTCACTTCTTCCTGTTCGAGAGCCCCGGCGCCGAGGTGGTCCCCCAGCTGGATGAGGGGATTACCGATTTTCGGTGGCTGACGCTGGAGGAGGCACTCGATCAGCTCTCCTACGATAATGCGCGGGGGGTGCTCAAGCGGGCGGGGGAGATGGCTCGGACGCTGGTGGCCGTGGGTGCGGGCCGCCCGCCCCGGACCGCGCACCCACCTGAAATCCTTCCCACCTCGCCGGTGCCTGCGGAATCCTGAGATGCCCACCGTCGCGGCGCTGATGCCGGGGGCGGAGGCCTCACAGTCGCTCCGCCGTACCCTGCCTGGCGACGGGTCGTGGACGCTGCTGGGTTGCCGCTCGACGCCACAGCTCGCGCGGGTGCTCGGTTCCCGTCTGGTCGATGCCGTCGTGTTCTCGCCGACCCGAACCCCGCTCGCCGAAATCGCCTCATTGCGCTCCGCCTTCCCCCAGGTGCCATGGGTTGCGTTCGCGCCGTTCAGACCCGACGATGGCAGCCTCCTGCTCGCCTGTTACAGCGGGCACGTGGCGCTGGTGCTCATCGATGGGGTGGACAACGCGGTCGCGGGGGATCTCGTGGTGCGGCACTCGGCCGCTGCCGAGCGCGCGGGGGAGCTGTCCGACGCGGTACGCATGCTCAGACTCGCCGAGCCGCTGCAGCGGGCCGTGTGGAGCTATCTGCTCGACCGCGTGGATCAGACGGTGCGGACCGGGGAGATCGCGCGGTCCCTCGGCTGCTCCCGCGAGCACCTGTCCCGCCAATTCGGTGCAGGCGGGGCGCCGAACCTCAAGCGCGTCATCGATCTCACGCGTATCGCGTGTGCGGCATCGCTACTGCGGAATCCAGGCTATGACGTCGCCGCAGTCGCCCGGATCCTTCACTTCGCGACCGCCAGTCACCTCAGCGCCACCGCCCGGCGGATCGCCGGCGTCCCGACCCGGGGGCTCGCCGCGCTGGGTACGCGCGGCGTGCTCCTCAGCTTCGTACGAGGGAAGACGCGCAGCCGCGTCTGACCGCGGCACGCGCCGGATGATGGACGGGCCGCAGGTCGCGTCCCTTGATGGGCCGCTCCACTCCACCAGGACGCTCCCGGCACCTCGGGGAAGGTTGCCTTGGAGTACCGCTTGTGATAGTTTTCACAAGCTATACCGGAACCCTGTCACCCAACAACTGCGAGACCTATGGCGACCGAATCTGTGCTCCGTCCGGGCGAGCTCAAGGATGTCCTGCTTCGAGAGATCGAGAAGGCCGATCTCGCGACGCTGGATACCGACGAGGTCGGGACCGTCCTCGAGGTACGCGATGGCGTGGCCCGCATCTATGGTCTCACCAAGGCAGTCGCGGGCGAGATGCTCGAGTTCACGGCGACCGAGAGCGGCGACACCATCACCGGATTGGCGCTGAACCTCGAATCGGACAATGTCGGCGCGGTCATTCTCGGCGACTACCTGAAGCTCAAGGAAGGCGACCAGGTGCGCTGCACCGGCCGCCTGCTTGAGGTGCCTGTCGGTCCCGCAATGCTCGGCCGAGTGGTAAACGCGCTCGGCCAGCCCGTCGACGGCCGGGGGCCGATCGCAGCGACCGGCGCACGGGCGGTTGAAATGGTGGCGCCTGGCATCATCGTCCGGACGCCGGTGAAGGAGCCGATGCAGACGGGGATCAAGGCGATCGACGCCATGATTCCGATCGGGCGCGGCCAGCGCGAGCTGATCATCGGCGACCGCGGCACCGGCAAGACCGCGATCGCGGTGGACACGATCATCAACCAGAAGGGCACCGGCGTCATCTGCGTGTACGTGGCCATCGGCCAGAAGCGCTCGACGGTCGCCACGGTGGTGGAGCGGCTGAAGGAGCACGGCGCGATGGACTACACGATCGTGGTCGTCGCCAGTGCCTCCGAACCGGCTCCGCTGCAGTACATCGCCCCGTACTCCGGGTGCGCGCTCGCCGAGTACTTCATGTACGAGGAGGGGAAGCCCACCCTCTGTGTCTACGACGACCTCTCCAAGCAGGCGGCCGCCTATCGGCAGCTGTCGCTGATTCTGCGCCGCCCCCCGGGTCGCGAGGCCTATCCCGGAGACGTGTTCTATCTCCACAGCCGCCTGCTGGAGCGGGCTGCCAAGATCTCCGAGGACGCCGAAGTGGTGAAGCTGGACCCGCGCATCAAGAAGCCGGGTGGCTCGCTCACCGCGCTCCCGATCATCGAGACCCAGGCGGGCGACGTTTCGGCCTACATTCCGACGAACGTCATCTCGATCACCGACGGGCAGATCTTCCTGACGACCGATCTCTTCTACGCCAACGTTCGCCCCGCCGTGGACGCCGGCATCAGCGTGAGCCGAGTGGGCGGGAATGCGCAGATCAAGGCGATGAAGCAGGTCGCCGGTCCGCTCCGGCTGTCACTGGCGCAGTACCGTGAGCTCGAGGCGTTCGCCCAGTTCGGCTCCGAGCTCGACGCCGCGACCCAGCGCCAGCTGGCACGCGGCGCCCGGACGGTCGAGGTGCTGAAGCAACCGCAGTATGCGCCGGCCCCAGTCGAGAAACAGGTCGCGATCATCTACGCAGTGGTCAACGGGTTCCTCGACGACGTGGAAGTCAAACATATCCGGAAGTGGGAGGCGGACTTCCTTGGCTTCCTGGAGACGGCGCATCCCGCCGTCCTGGAGGGCATCCGGACCAAGAAGTCGCTGGACGAGGCGATCACCGCCGGCGCTCAAGGCCGCGATCGCGGCCTTCAAGCCGCTGTTCAAGGGCGAGTAATGGCCAAGTCGTCCAAGGCGCTCCGGGGACGGATGAAATCCGTCCAGAACACCCGGAAGATCACGCGCACCATGGAGCTCGTCTCCACGTCCAAGCTGAAGCGGGCGCAGGATCGCGTGGTGGCGGCACGGCCCTACGCGGCGGCGCTGGCCGAGGTGATCGCCGATCTGGTGACCCCCGAGCTCGCGGAGCGCTTCCCGCTGTTGCGTCGTCCGGCACCGATCGCCAAGGGCGGTCCCCGGCGTGCGGCGGTGATGCTGGTGACGTCGAACCGGGGGCTCTGCGGCGGCTTCAACGCGAATCTGATCAAGGAGGCCCGGAAGCGGATCGAACAGCTGGAGGGGCAGGGATACAGCGTCGACCTGCACGCTGTCGGCAGGAAAGGCATCGGCTACTTCAAGTATGTCGGCCGGGCGATCGCCAGCCAGCGGATTGATATCGGCGACAAGCCGACCGCACAGCATGCCATTGAGCTGGTCGAGGGCCTGATTGCAGCGTACGCGGCCGGGCAGCTGGCCAGCGTGGACGTGGTGTGCGCCAAGTTCAACAGCCCGCTCTCCACCCCGCCGACCACCATCGGGATCCTGCCGGTGGAGACGCCGCCGGCGAAGCAGGGTGGCCTCAAGGCCGACTACATCCTGAAGCCCGGCGCCGACGCCGATTCTGGAGCAGCTGCTCCCGCTGTACGTGCGGAACCAGGTCTACCGCGGCCTGGTGGAGACCGCCGCAGCCGAGCATGGGGCGCGCCGCACGGCGATGAAGAATGCGACGGACAACGCGGGCGACATCTACGACATCCTGAAGCGGACCTACAATCGTCAGCGACAGGCGGCGATCACGCAGGAAATCGCCGAGATCGTGGGCGGCGCGGCGGCGTTGGAGGGATAGCTCGCACTGGGTGGAGGCTGGACGGATTCGCCGGGGAACCGTCGGGTCACTGCGCGAGTGTCGCGAGCGTGAAGATCGGTGTCGTACGGACGACCCAGGTGGCCGTCCCAACCAGAAACACAATCACCGAACGGGATGGACGATGGCAACCGCTACCGCAACCAAGAATATCGGCAAGGTCGTCCAGGTCATCGGCCCGGTGCTCGACGTCGAGTTCGAGCCGGAGAATCTGCCCGAGATCTACAACGCCCTCCTCATCGAGGATGCCACCGGTGTGCTGCCGGTCCGCCTGGTGGCCGAGGTGCAGCAGCACATCGGCCAGAATCAGGTGCGCGCGGTCGCCATGTCGACGACGGACGGCGTCACCCGCGGCATGAAGGCGGTCGATACCGGTTCGGCCATCACGGTGCCGGTCGGTTCCGCCGCCCTCGGACGGATCCTCAACGTGCTCGGCGAGCCGGTGGACGGTGGCACGCCGATCCCGGCGAGCAACGAGCGGTGGCCGATCCACCGGGAGACTCCGAAGTTCACCGACCTCGAACCGAAGACGACGGTGTTCGAGACCGGCATCAAGGTCATCGACCTGATCGCACCGTTCGTGAAGGGCGGCAAGATCGGGCTCTTCGGCGGCGCCGGCGTGGGCAAGACCGTCGTCATCATGGAGCTGATCAACAATGTCGCCAAGGGGCACGGCGGCAAGTCGGTCTTCTGCGGCGTCGGGGAGCGGACCCGCGAGGGCAACGATCTGTACCAGGAGATGAACGAGTCGGGCGTGATCAAGAGCTGCGCCCTGATCTATGGCCAGATGAACGAGCCGCCCGGCGCGCGTCTGCGGGTCGGCCTCTCCGGCCTCACCGTCGCCGAATACTTCCGCGACGTCGAAGGGCAGGACGTGCTGCTCTTCATCGACAACATCTTCCGCTTCACCCAGGCGGGTTCCGAGGTGTCGGCGCTGCTCGGCCGGATGCCGAGTGCGGTAGGGTACCAGCCGACGCTGGCGACCGAGATGGGCGACCTGCAGGAACGGATCACGTCGACCAAGAAGGGCTCGATCACCTCGGTGCAGGCGATCTACGTGCCCGCGGACGACCTCACCGACCCTGCGCCGGCGACCGCGTTCGCCCATCTCGATGCGACGGTCGTGCTCTCGCGCGCGATCTCCGAGCTGGGCATCTATCCGGCGGTAGATCCGCTCGACAGCTCCAGCCGCATCCTGGATCCGCAGTACATCGGCGAGCGTCACTACAACGTGGCGATCGGCGTGCAGCGGACGCTGCAGAAGTACAAGAGCCTGCAGGACATCATCGCGATCCTTGGCATGGACGAGCTCTCCGAGGACGACAAGCTGGTCGTCGCCCGGGCGCGCCGGATCCAGCGCTTCCTGTCGCAGCCGTTCTTCGTGGCCGAGCAGTTCACCGGCTTCCCCGGCAAGTACGTCAAGCTCGAAGACACCATCTCCAGCTTCGAGCGGGTGCTTTCGGGCGAATTCGACGACCTGCCGGAGCAGGCCTTCTACATGGTGGGCGGCATCGACGAAGCGGTGGAGAAGGCCAAGAAGCTGGCGAGCGCGTGATGCGCGTCACGGTGATCTCCCCCGAAGCGGCCATCTTCGATGGCGAGGCCGACGCGGTCACCGCGCCGGCGTACGATGGACTGATCGGCATTCTTCCGCGGCATGCGCCCTACATGACGCTGCTCGGTACTGGCCCGCTCCTGGTCCGGACCGGGGCCGAGACTCGCCGGTTTGTCGTGCAGGGTGGATTTCTGCAGGCAGTCAATAACACGGTCCGCGTGGTCGCGGAACACGTCACAGGAGAATAGCATGCGTCGCAGTCTCGCCCTCACCGTCGCGCTCGCGGCCGTCGACGGCCGCCGGCGCCTCGGCGCAGAACCTCGGTACGCCCATCTACCATAGCCCGTACCACTCCTTCTCTCATACCGAACTCGCGGGGTACCTCTCTGATCCGGGCGCCGGCGTGAGCGTGGCGCTGCAGGGCGAGTACCGAATCGCCCGGCCGAAGTTCGACTTCGGATTCACCGTCGGCTACATCGATGCCTCGGGGAACGGCAGCAATCTCTTTGGCGTCGGGGTGGATGGTCGTCTGCCATTCTCCAAGCACACCCAGAGCTTTCCGCTGGACGCCTCGTTCACTGGAGGGTTTGGCGCTGTCTTCGGCGGAGGTCAGGCCGGTTTTCTGGTCCCGGTGGGCGTCTCCCTGGGGCGCCAGATCCTGCTCGAAGGCTCCAGCATGAGCTTCACACCCTATGTGAACCCGGTTGTGGCTCCGACCTTCGGGGATATGCTCGGTGACGTGCAGTTCGGTCTGGGCCTCGGTGTTGACCTGGCGATCACCAAGACCTTCGATCTCCGGGTGAGCGGGTCGCTGGGAGACATCGAGGGCGTCGGCATCGGCGCCGCCTGGCACCACTAGCGTCTGCAGGCAACCGGCGGCCTCCCGCTCGATTCCGACCCTCCCCAGTCACTACCGGGGAGGGTCGATTCGCGGCCGGGATACGGGGCGCCAGACGGCCAGGAACATTGACTTATCCCCAAACCCGACACTAGCTTGCGGCGCCTCAACCCGACCAGCCGCTTCGGAGGATCCATGCGTAGTTCGTCCAGAGTCCTGCTCTGCCTTTCCCTGCTTGGCGCCAGCGCCATGGCGCCAGCCACGGCGCAGGTCACCGGCCTGCCGGTTCACAACAGCGGCATCAGCAGCGGCCTGTCGATCGGCGGCGAGATCGGATTTCCCAACGCCGAGTACGGGAAGGGCACGGCGTACGGCGGCCGGGCCGCCATCGGCCTCGGACCGTTCGGCGTGAGCGCGGTGGTCTCCAGCTACAATCCGTCGGGTCCAGGCGCGTCGCAGACAGGACTGGGCGGCTACATCAATCTGAAGGTGTTTGGTGGCCCGCTGATTCCACTGTCGGTGACGCTGCAGGGTGGTGCGGAGTATGTGAAAAACAATGGGGCCAAGCTGGTGCATGCCCCGATCGGTCTCGGCATCGCGCTCAAGATTCCGAATCCCGCGCTTGCCATCAAGCCGTGGATCGCGCCGCGCATCGATGTGTCACGGGCGTCGGGCACTGGTCTTCCCACCAAGACCACCACCAAGTTCGCGATCAGTGGCGGCCTCGAGTTCAGCCTTCTCGGTGGGCTGGGCTTCGGGGTTGCGTACGACCGCCTCTCTCCCGGCGGAGGTCTGCACCCCTCCGTGTTCAGCGCCGGCGTGAACTACACGCTGAAGATTCCCGGCCTCTGAGCCGTTCCACCACAGGCGGGCTTCGGCCCGCCGTTCTGTTCCCCTCCCGAGTGGATGGTCCCGTGATCCGATCCGCCCCGCACCGCCTGCTGGTCTTGCTCACCCTGGTCTTCCTGATGACGGGCTGTTCGCTCTCGTTCGATGCGACCCGGCTCGGCGTCCCCGTCTCGATGGCGTCCGCCGCTGGTGCGCCGGCCGAGGGTCAGGCGTTCAGCGTCACCAGCAGGGCGGTCTATGGATTCTGGGGTCTGACCAGGTTTTCCCAGCCGTCCCTGCAGCGGACGCTCGCGGCCCAGCTCGCGGGGGGGAAGCAGGTCGCGGACCTGCGCATCAAGGTCCGGAGCCGGCTGAGTGATCTCATCATTACCGGGCTGACGCTGGGGCTGATCGTGCCGCGAGCGGTGACATATGAAGGGGTGATCGTCGAGAAATAGCGTCGAGGCGGCGGGTCGAGGGTAGTGAAGTGGGGCGAGCCGGTGGCTCGCCTCATTGCGTCTGCATGACCTCTTCCACCAGCGCCGCACAGCGGTCCGCTGCGCCGGCGCCTTCCTCCACGACCCGGCGAGCCGCGGCACCCGCCTCCCGAAGCCAGTCCGCATCCGCGAGCCATTCCATCCACCACGCTTCAAGCACCGCGGCCGCTCGCCGTCCGGGGAGTCGATGGAGGCCCTTGGCGGCGTGAAGGCGCACGGCATCGGCGCTCTCCAGCGAGTGCGGGCCCACGATGACGGGCAGGCCCCACGCCGCAGGTTCGAGCACGGAGTGCAGCCCCGCCCGCCCGAAGCCTCCGCCGACATAGGCGATCGTTCCCAGCGCATACAGCTCCGCCAGCGGGCCGATCCGGTCGACCACGACGAGCGGGGCTCGCGGGTCGGCTGCGGGGAAGCGTACCGGGGCCGGCAACGACAGCGAGCGCGCCGCTTGTGCGAGGCGATTGAGGCCGACCGAGTCAGGTTGGTGCGGGACGATGACGAGCCGGGCATCCGGGCGCTCCTCACGGACTCGGCGGAACGCGCTGAGGAGCACCCGTTCGTCGGCGGGCCAGGTGGAGCCAGCAACGAGGGTGGCCGGCTCCGCGGCGGGGCGCAATGTGCCCGCGATCCGCTCGAGCACCGCATCGTGACGCGGATCCCCGAGGACCTCGATGCGTTCCGGGATGGCGCCGAGCCTTGTCAGGCGAACTGCATCCGCCTGGGAGACGGCGCCGATTCTCCGCAGGCTCCGGTAGCCGGGGGTGAGCAGCGGGAGCGCCGGCCAGCGCAGCCGCCCACTCCGGGCGCGGACGGTACCCGCGATGAGGACCAGGGGAAGGTGGCGCGCCTCCGCTTCCGCGGCGAACTGGGGCCAGAGGTCATGTTTGGTCACGACGATCGCCGTGGGCCGGACGGCGTCCAGCAGACTCGAGACCTCGGCTGGCGTGTCCCACGAGGCGAGGGCGTGCGCGTCCAGCGGCAGCGTCTCCGCGACGTGGCGGGCGGATGGACTGAAGTAGGTGGCGACGAGCTGCCACTCGGGGTGACGCGATCGCAGGCGCCGGATCACCGGCTCCGCCTGGCGCAGCTCTCCCGCGGACGCCGCATGCATCAGCACCAGGGGACGATCGGTGGCCCGGTGTGCGGCCCCCCACGCGGTGAGCGGCGCGGCGCGGGGCGAGAGGAAGTGCGCGGCGGCAACCGCGAACCGGTAGGCCAGCGGTGGCGTCGGCATGACGGGGAATCTACCGTCTTGCGTCCGTGGCCGGACATTCCTAGTTTGAAATCGTCCGCCCGATCATCCACTCAACGTGAAGGAGGTGATCCATTGTCTAGTGAGAGTTGCGTCGGTGGCTCGAATGGGGCAAGCGATCGCCTGGTGAGCTGCTGATCCCTGCAGGACCCGGGGATCGCCTCGAGTCCGATGCACCCTGACCGCGCCCTGCTGCCTCCGCGATGAACCGCGGTCGGTCCAGGGCGCGGTTCACGTCCAGGGCCGGATGCCCACCTATAAATCGCACGCCTCCGGTCGTCGGACACCTTGTCACGCCGTTCCCCGTAGATTGACTCCATGGCCTCCAGTTACTGGCGTGATACCCGCGCCCCGCGCTACAGCATCCTCTTTGTCGTGCCACTGCTGCTGCTCTACGAATTCCTCGCGCGGATGCTCTCCGGGGAGGAGGGCATCCGGAATGGCGCCGACGTCCTGCTCAAGAGCCTCTTCGTGCTGCTCGGCGGGCGCCACGGCCTGACGGCGTTCGCCGTGGTCCTGGTCGGCACGGGCATCGTGCTGGTCGCCCGCGACTGGAAGCGGAGCGGCGCGCCGAGGGCGGGGTACTTCGCCGGGATGTTCGGGGAATCGGTGGTCTATGCGGCGCTATTCGGTGCGGTGACCAGCACCCTCACGGGCCTGCTGCTCCACGGCCCGCGCGCGCTCGCGATTGTCCAGGGTCACGCGCTGGGCTTTCCGACCGAGATCATGGTGTCGCTGGGCGCGGGGATCTACGAGGAGCTGCTCTTCCGGGTCGTAATCGTCTCCGCGCTTGCCAGACTGGCCACTGCGGGGTTCGGCTGGCGCCCCTGGGTCGGCGGGGCCTTTGCGACGGTCGTGGGCGCCTTCATCTTCAGCGCTTTCCACTATATCGGGCCGCTGGGGGACACCCTCGAGGTGGGATCGTTCGTCTTCCGGATGGTGGCGGGACTGCTGCTGAGCGGGCTCTTCCTGATGCGTGGCTTTGGTGTGGCGGCGTGGACTCACGCCCTCTACGATGTGTTCCTGACGCTGCGAGGATTCTAGGGCGACCTCACGGGCGGCGACGCCCGGTGTCGCCGGTACCAGCAGCATGACGATCTCTCGAGTCGGCGGTTGCTCGCGATACGCGGCTATCCCGGCCGCCGACCGCTTGCTCTCCCTGTCACGGTTTGGCGCTGCCAGTGGCTGCCACCCGGTCCTTGACCAGGGAGTCGAGGAGCGAGCGATAGAGCGCCAGCGGTGCCGCTCCCCGCAACATCCCCGCCCCCTCGACGTACACGGTCGGCGTACTCTCGACGCCAGACTTCGCCGCGCCCTCGGCCTCTGCCTCCAGCCGACCGCGGGTCTCGTGATTCTGCAGACAGGAGACCATATCGCTGCGCGGAATTCCCGCGCAGTCGGCAAGGGTGAGGAGGAACGGGGCCGGGTCCTTGAGTGGCGCCCACTTGTCCTGATAGGTGAAGAGGAGGTCGTGGATCGGCCAGAACTTGTCGATGACCGCAGCGCACATCGAGAACTCGGCGGCAGCGGCGGCGTTCGGATGCACTCTGCGTCAACGGGAACTGCAGAAAGATCCAGCGCACCTTGCCGGTGGCGATGAACTCCCGTTCGATCGTGGGCAGCACTTCGAGCGCCTGCCTCCGACAGTAGGGGCACTGGAAATCCGACATTTCGTAGACTGTCACGGGGGCGGTCGCGGCACCCTTGGTGCGCTGGCCGATCAGCGGATCGAGCTGGGCCCGGATGGAGGCCGGCGGCACCCCTGCGGAGGCCGACGCAGCGGGAGCGCCGGCGGGCGGGACGGGGGTGGGCATCAACGAGGCGTGTGTCTGCCGAGCCCGGGAGGAGGCGAAGCCGCCACCGGCGACAAGTGCGACAGCGCCGAGGACGGCCCAGGTGAAGGAGCTGCGGTTCATGCCGGATCTCCGGAGTGAGATTCAGTAGCGTGGGACGCGACGGCCACTGGCGCGATCGAGAACGAGGCGTTCGCCGCGCACGGGGAGGTTCCAGTACCACTCACTGTTCGGGTCCCACGTGTCCCACGATCGGGCGTAGATCCACCAGTCGCCGGAGCGGGAGGCGGAGGGTCAGCCTGCCGACCGCATCCGTGCTGTCGGCGATCGGCTCCCGGCCGAGGCCGGTGCCCAGCACCTTGGTGAGGCTGTCGTAGTTTCGATAGGTGCTATCTTCCCACTGGCTCATCAGCCCGCGCAGCGAGTCGATGCGCCGGCGTGACGCGATTGCGGAACTCCGCAAGAGTATGCTGGGCGGCGTCGCGGCGGTGCTGGAGGCCGTTGAGAGCTGTCGGAGGAAGCGGAGAACGCCCGGTAGAGCGAATCGTACGCGGAACTCGAGCGCGGCAGTGCATCGAGCGCCGTCCGGCGTGAGGCGAGGGCCCGTTCGAGCGTGGCGAGCTTGTACGCGACCGCGGCGTAGGCGGCAAAGGGCCCGCGGAACATCTGAAACAGGCTATCCATCGGTCGCGTAAGCGCGGCGGGCCGGGGGTTTCGGGCCTCAAGCGTCCGCAGCAGGCTGTCGCGGTCGTACGGCAGAGCCACCAGCCCGAGATGCGCCACCGGCGCATCCACGGAATCAGGACCGGGAATGGCGACTTCGATCAGGACCTCGCGAGCGCGGCAGGCGGCGAGCGCGAGCAGAATCAGGGACAACCAGCGTGACACGGGCACCCGGCTTGGTCGAGGGTGGCGGAAAGCTACCCGCGCTCCATGGCTGCTTCAACTCGTGCCGGTACTGCTGGCGGCTCAGCAGCCAGCGGTGCAGCAGCTCTTTCCCGCCGGACCAGGCAACTACCTCACCGACGTGGCCGGCGTGGTCGATGGCGGCTCCGCCTCGGCCATCAACGATCTGGCGGCCCGGCTCCGCACGGCTACGGGGGCCGAGCTTGCGGTGGTCACCCTGCCGACGATCGAAGACCGGGCTCCGGGAGACGTTGCGCTGGCGATCGGCCGCGCCTGGGGGATTGGCGCGAAGGGTGAGGCCGGGGACCCTGCGAAGAACGCCGGCATCGTCATGCTGCTCGTCCCGCGCACGCCCGGGCACAAGGGTGAGATCTACCTCGCCACCGGCCGGGGTATTGAGGGAATCATCACCGACGCCATGGCGGGCCGGATCACCGATCTCATGGTGCCGGACCTCAAGCAGCAGAGCTACGGTCCCGCGCTCCTGCTGGGGACGCGGGCGGTGGCGGCGACGGTTGCCAGGGGATACGGCGTCAGCGATTCAGTCCTCCAGGCGGCCGATCCCTTTTCGACGCAGAGTGACGGCGATGGGGACATGCGTCCCGTCGCCATCTTCATCCTGATTATCCTGTTCATCGCCATCTCCGCCATATCACGCGGTGGGCGGGGTGGCGGTCGCCGCGGGCCGATGATCTTTCCCGGTGGCGGCGGCTGGGGCGGCGGTGGATGGGGCGGGGGCGGTGGCTTTGGTGGGGGCGGTGGCGGCTTCGGCGGATTCGGTGGCGGCGGTGGGTTCAGTGGCGGTGGTGCCGGGAGGAGCTTCTGATGACCGACATACAGCAGCAGATCGACCGCTTCCTGGCCGACCTCGACCGGTGCTGGCCGGGAGGGTACGCGGCGGCGCTTTTCGGCTCCGCCGCCCGGGGGCAGCACATCCCCGGCTGGTCGGATATCAACATCCTGCTGGTCGCGGACAGCCTGGCCCCCGAACGACTGGTTGCTGCACGAACCGCGCTCGCAGCGTGGCGGAAGGGCGCCCAGGCGCCGCCGCTGCTCTTCAGTCAGGCGGAGTGGCGCCGCTCCGCCGATGCCTACCCACTGGAGATCGCCGACATGCGGACGGCGCTACCGGGTGCTGCGCGGCAGCGATCCGCTCGCCGGGATGGAGGTACGGCCCGCCGATCTCCGCGCGGCGCTCGAACGGGAGTTCCGGGGCAAGCTGATGCGGCTCCGGCAGGGCTATGCGCTCTACGGGGCCACGACCGAAGGATCTCAGTGAATTCGTCCGGCGGAGCGCTTCGTCGATCCTGCTTCTCTGTCGCGGGTCTGCTGGTGCTCGGCGGCCGGGCGGTCCCGGCGGAACCCGCGGGCGTCGTGACTGGGCGCCGCGGAGCTGGCCGGGTTCTCCGCCGACTCGATGCAGCGGATCGTCGGTGGGCGGGCCGAGAAGGGCTGGCAATGTACGGAAGCCGATGTGCGCGGTTATCTTCTGGCCGTCGAGCAGGCGGCAGGCTTTGTCGATCACTTTCAGACTGGAGCACAGGCAATGATGCGGTCTCTTCGGGTGGCGCTCGTCGCGGCTCTCGCCCTTGTCGCTACCGGCTGCGGCTACAACCGCATCCAGAGCCTCGATGAGCAGGTCGGCAAGGCGAAGGGTCAGATCGCCGCGCAGCTGCAGCGTCGGGCCGACCTGATTCCGAACCTGGTCGAGACGGTGAAGGGGTACGCCAAGCAGGAGTCCTCGATCTTCATCGAGGTCGCCGACGCGCGGTCCCGGCTGGCAGGCTCGGTGAAGAGCGGCGACCTCGACAGCATGGCCTCCGCCAACCAGGCGATGAATGCTCCGCTCGGGCGCCTGCTGGCGATCAGCGAGAACTACCCTCAACTCAAGTCCGACGCGAATTTCCGTGCCCTGCAGGACGAACTCACCGGGACGGAGAACCGGATCGCGACGGCGCGCCAGGATTACAATGACGCGGTCAACGGCTATAACAGCTTCATCCGCACGTTCCCCAACAATTTGACGGCCAAGCTGTTCGGCGCCAGTGCCCCGAAGCCCTACTTCGAGGCCAAGGAAGGCGCAGATACGCCGCCGCCGGTGAAGTTCTAGGCCGATATCTCGCCATCGGCTCCTCGGTAAGCGAACGACCCTCCGGTCACTGGACCGGAGGGTCGTTTCGTATCTATCGCTACGCAGCGCTCAGTCCACCACGACATCCGGCAGCACGTAGCGGAGCGGATCGACCGGCTTGCCGTTCACATGCACCTCGTAGTGGAGGTGTGGGCCGGTCGCGAGGCCGGTGTTGCCCACCTCGGCGATCACCTGGCCACGTGCCACCTGCTGGCCGTTGCGGAACAGGAGCTTGGAGCAGTGGGCGAACTTGGTGACGATTCCGAACCCATGGTCGATCTCGATGACGTTGCCATACCCCGACTCCCACCCGGAGGAAATCACGGTGCCGCCGGCGGGGGACTGGATCGGCGCGCCCATGGGCGCCGAGACGTCGATCCCCTCATGGGGACGGTTGACATGGAGAATTGGATGCATCCGCATCGCGCTGAAGGCGCTGGACAACCACCCGGCGGTCGGCATGATCGAGGGCATCGCGGCCAGCCGGTCGCGGTGATTCTCCAGTGAGTCGTGGGCCTGACTGAACGAGGCCGCGAGCAGATTGGCCCGCCGGATCAGCGCGCCAAGATCCACGCGGATCTCGTCGGCCCGGCGGCCCAGGACGCCAGCGCCCAGGAGGCCATTCTCTTCAGGGTTGTCCGTCTTGGGGCCGCCGATGCCGGCCTGCTGCACCGACGGATCGTTGGGCTCCAGGTTCGCGAGCAGGCGTATCCGTGCGTCGCGCTGGGCGATGTGGGTGAGCGTATCGGAGAGACTGGAAAGTTGGCCGTGGAGCCGCCCGAGCTCGTCGGCGAGCCGGGCATTCTCCCGCTCGAGCTGAAGGGCATGCTGTCGGTCTACTGTCCGGGCCACCGTCCCATAGCCGAGCAGAAGCGCCACGAGGCCGATGACGGCCCCGAAGCCCAGCGTCGTCTTCAGCAGGCGCTGCGACACCTCGATGACTCTCGAGGCGCCGGAGCCCGGCGGCACGACGACCAGCATCCACTTCCGTTCGGACATGTGCACTTCCCATTGATCGGCAGGGTACGCCGATTACTTAGGAAATCCTGTGCCTCGGGGACCGCAGCCCGATGGGCTGGGTAGGGGCGGATAACATGCGCACCGGGGACCGAAGCGTCAAGTGGTGCAAGTCACGTCCAACTCTTTGACAGTCAAGGATTTGCCGGGGGAGGTTTCGGGAACAGGCCTTCAGGCTTCTTCACCTGTTGTGCGGTGGCCACAGGGTGCTCGGCCAGCCGCCATGCGCCACCCAGCAAGGCATCCTGCCCGAGGTGCCTCCAGAGTTCCTCCGCCTTGCCCGGCATGAAGGGGTAGACCAGGACCGCCAGGCGGATCAGACAGCGGGCCAGCGCCGCCGAGAGCGTGGTCCAGCTCCGGCTCCCGGCCCTGCTTGGCGAGGGCCCAGGGGGCGGTCTGAACGATGTACTGGTTGGCCATGGTCACCAGCCCCCAGGCGGCCTCGGCGCCTGCGCGGAGATCGAGAGCCTCCATCGCCTCGGCATAGGCGCGGACGGCGCCTTCTCCCGAAGCATCGAGGGAGGTCGTGCTGTCGGCGGGCACGATGCCACCACGATACTTCTCGAGCATGGCAAGCGACCGGCTGGCCAGGTTGCCGAGGCCGTCGGCGAGGTCTGCCGTGTAGCGCTCGTCGAAGCGCTCCCACGTGAAGTTGCCATCGTTGGCGAAACCGACTGTCGCGAAGCAGGAAATAGCGCAGCGCGTCGGGGCCGTGCCGGGAAATGGCCTGCTGCAGGTCCAGCCGCACTCCGGCGCTCTTGGAGAAGCGGTCGCCACCGTAGTAGATGAACCCATGGGCCCACACGCCACCGGGCAGTGCTTCTCCCGCGCTGGCCAGCATGGCGGGCCAGATCACGCAGTGGAAGCGGGTGATGTCCTTGCCGACGACGTGGAGTTGGGCGGGCCACCGGGCCCCGGAGCCAGCGGCGTGGCGGCGCCGTCCAGTAGTTGGGCAGGGCGTCGAACCAGACGTAGGTGGTCTGCGCCTCGCCGTCGCTGGTTGGGCGGGGAAAGGGGACTCCCCAGCCGAACCGGCTCCGGCTGGCGGAGACGTCCTCGAGCCCCTGGCGGAGCAGGCCGAGGATCTCGTTGCGCCGGATCTCGGGCCGCACGAAATCGGGGTGCTGCTCCAGCAGATCCTCGAGGAACTTCTGATAGCGGCTGAGACGGAAGAACCAGTTGCGCTCCTCGACCATCTCGAGCGTGCGGGTCGGATGCAGGACGCACTTGCCGTCGACGATCTCCGCCTCGGTCTTGAAGCCTCACAGCCGACGCAGTAGAGCCCGCGGTAGGCCTTTTCGTAGAAATCGTCGGGATTGCGTGCGAAGATCCGTTCGATCAGGTCGCGGACCCCGTCCTTGTGCGGCCTGGGCGGTGGTGCGGATGAACTGGTCGTTGCGAGATCCCGAGCTCGAGCCCAGGTGCGCTGAAACGCCTGCGGCGACCTCGTCGGTGAGCGCCTGCGGGGTCAGACCCCGCTCGGCGGCGGTCTGGGCCACCTTCTGCCCGTGCTCGTCCATGCCGATCAGGAACCAGACCTCGTCGCCCCGCAGTCGCCGGTAGCGGGCGATGCAGTCGGCGCCGAGCTTCTCGAAGGCGTGCCCCATGTGGGGATCGCCGTTGGCGTAGTCGATGGCGGTGGTGATGTAAGAACCGTGCCACTCACCCCTCCGGGGCGGGAGGGGGAGAGGACGGACCGCCACGTCCCCCGCGCCGACCGCGTCGCCGCCTGCGCTTCCCTTCGCCGCCGGACGGCGGATCGCTCGGCGACGCCGCACCGGACTGGACGTCTGGGCTCGGCGGCGTCGGTGGGGGCGGGCCACCCCGGCCCCGCTCGCGCGCGGGCGTCTGCTGCGACTTCCGATGATCTCGGGGCTCGCGATGCCCTGGCTGCGGTGGCCGGGAGCCCTCCGGTTTCGGCTCTGCGGGTCGCTGCACCTGGTCGCGGAGCGGTGTCCGCGGTCCGCGCTCGGGCCGCGGCGGCCGGGGGCCCTCCGGTTTCGGCTCCGCGGGTCGCTGCACCTGGTCGCGGAGCGGGGTCCGCGGTCCGCGCTCTGGCCGCGGCGGCCGTTCCGTTCGCGGGCGCTCGGCTGGTGCCGCACGCCGATCGCCCATCGCGGCCTGCGAGGTCTCGGGGTTTCCACCCGCGGGGCCGAGGAGGGCCGCCTGCTCCATCTCTTCCCGAAGCTGCACCAGCGGAATGATGCGGGAGCCCTGCTCGTTCCGGAGGAAAACGCGCTCACGGAAGATGTCGACGGCGATCACCTTCTCCGGGCCGAGGGCGGCCTCCAGCATCTTGCCCTCGCGCGGGAAGCGCTTGCGGGCAGCGACGTAGAACTCGTGCTCGTACTTCAGGCAGCAGAGCAGGCGGCCGCAGCCGCCGGAGATCTGGGAAGGATTGAGCGAGAGGTGCTGATCCTTGGCGAGGGCAAGGCTGACGGGGGAGAGTTCCTTGAGCCAGGTGGAGCAGCAGTACTCCCGTCCGCAGCGGCCCACCCCTGTCAGGCGTGCGGCTTCGTCGCGCACGCCGATCTGCCGGAGCTCGATGCGGGTGCGAAAGATGGTGGCGAGGTCCCGGACCAGGGCCGCGGAAGTCGACCCGTTTCTCGGCGGTGAAGAAGACGGTGAGCTTGGTCTTGTCCCACTGCCACTCGGTGTCGCTGATCTTCATCTCCAGCTTGTGCTGGCGCACCTTGTCCATGATCTGGCGCCGGGCATCCTCCTCCGAGCGACGCAGCTCGTTGGCGACGTGGACGTCCTCCGTGGTGGCGCGGCGCAGCACGGGCGCGGCGCTGGGGCTGGCCGCGGGGTCGGGCGGCTCGGCGGGGGCATCGCCGGCGGGGAGCGCCGCTTCGATTGCCGTAGCCTCGCTACTCTCCCCCTCGAGCGGATCGACTACCTGTCCCCCGGCGCGCCCCTCCTGGACACCCTCTCCGACCGCGCAGGCGGTGCAGGCGCTGCCGCACTTCTTCTCCGCCGCTGCGCCGGCCGAGTGCACTCGGCCGAGATCGTTGCCGCGCTCGACGTCGACGACCACCGCTTCGCGCAGGTGCAGTGGCTCCTGATCGTCGGGCCAGAAGAAGAAATCCCGGCGGGTACCCTTGAACCGAACTTCAACGGTCTGCGGCATCAGGCTTCGGTATACGCACCCATCGCGCCGAACTTCTCCGCGCGGCGGCGCACCAGCTTTTCGGGGCGCAGCTTGCGGAGCTCGTTCACGTGGCGGATGAGCGCCTCGCGCAGCGCCTCGCCGGTGGCATCGGGATCGAGGTGCGCGCCGCCCATCGGCTCCGCGATGATCTCGTCGACCAGCTTGAACCGGAGCAGGTCCTGCGCGGTGAGCTTGAGCGCGTTGGCCGCGCGCTCGCGCTGACTGCCGTCCTTCCAGAGGATGGCGGCGCAGCCCTCGGGCGAGATCACCGAGTAGACCGAGTTCTCGAACATCAGCATGCGGTCGGCGATGCCGAGGGCCAGCGCGCCGCCGGAGCCGCCCTCGCCGATGACGACGGCGACGATGGGGGTCGGGAGGGCCGCCATCTCGAGGATGTTACGCGCCAGCGCCTCGGACTGGCCACGCTCTTCGGCGCCGAGCCCGGGAAAGGCGCCGGGGGTGTCGATCAGGGTGACGACCGGGGCGCTGAACTTGGCGGCGAGCTTCATCAGGCGGAGCGCCTTGCGGTAGCCCTCGGGGTGGGCCATGCCGAAGTTGCGCTTCAGATTGTCCTTGGTGTCCCGGCCCTTCTGGTGGCCGATCACCATCACCGAGATGCCGGCCAGGCGCGCCCAGCCGCCGACGATCGCGGGGTCGTCGCGGAAGAGCCGGTCGCCGTGCAGCTCGATGAAGTCGGTGAAGATCGTGCTGAGGTAGTCGAGCGGGTACGGCCGTCGCGGATGCCGGGCCATCTGCACCCGCTGCATCGGGGTCAGGTTGGTGTAGATCTCCATGCGCAGGGTGTTGAGGCGCACCTGCAGCAGGCGCGCCTCCTCGGTGACGTCGATCTGCCGCTCCTCGCCGAGCCGCTGGAGGTCGTCGATCTGGCGTTCGAGCTCCTGGAGCGGCTTCTCGAAATCGAGCGCGTAGTTGGTTGCCATGTCAGCTCGCCTTTACGAATGCGACCGCCTCCGGCCCGAGCAGCCGCCGGAGGCCCTGCACCAGCTCTTCATCGGGGGCGATGCGAAGGCGCCGGGACCGCGCCCGGAGGCGCTCGCCATTCCCGTCGCTCCATTCAATATAGAGCGGGGCGGGACCGGGGTGCTTTCCGCACAGGGCCACCGCCTCCCGGAGCAGGTCGCGGGTCGGGGCGCCTCGGCCAGCCGCCACCGCAGGGCGAGTCCGAGCGCCCCGCTCGCCATCAGCTCCTCGAGCGGCCGCGCCGACTCGATCACGAAGGGTGCGCGCTCCTCGCCCCGGTCCCGGGCACTGTAGCCGCCGGTCAGCAGGACGGCGAGGTCCTCCTTGACCACCTGGTTGAGCTGGGACCACGACTCCGGGAAGACGATCGCCTCGGCGGTCCCGTGGAAGTCTTCCAGGATCAGCCGGGCATATTCCTTTCCGGTCTTCTTGGAGATCTGTCGCTTCACCTGGGTGATCACCGCCGCCAGCGTCACCTGGTGCTCGCTCCACTCTCCCAGCGTTGCCGTGGTCCGGGAGCCGAAGACCTCCACCTCGGCACGGTAGCGCTCCAGCGGGTGCCCCGAGATGAAGAATCCGAGGACTTCCTTCTCCTTGGCGAGGCGCTCCTGCTCACTCCATGGCGGCACGTCCACGAGGGAGCTGACGGCGGGGCGGGCGGTGGTGCCGGGGCCCTCCCCGAAGAGGGAGGCCTGGCCGACCTCCAGCTCCTGCTGGAGAAGTTGTGCTTCGCGCAGCGCTTCGTCGAGCCCCTGGACCAGCTGGGCCCGGTGCCCACCCAGCTGGTCCAGGGCGCCGGCGGCCACGAGTGATTCGACCACCCGCTTGTTGCAGAGCCGGAGGTCGACCCGCCGGGCGAAGTCGGCGAGCGTGGTGAAGGGCGTCGTGCCTGCGGGCCGACGATCATCGACTCGATCGCGCCGCGGCCGACGTTGCGCACCGCGCCCAGGCCGAAGCGCATCCGCTTGTCGCCGGTGACGGTGAACTTGAAGCCCGACTCGTTGACGTCCGGCGGCAGCACCTCGATGCCGAGCTCCCGCGCCTCGTTGATGTACTGGACCACCTTGTCGGTGCTGCCGATTTCCGAGGACAGGAGCGCCGCCATGAACTCGGCGGGATAGTAGGTCTTGAGCCAGGCGGTCTGGTAGCTGAGGACCGAGTAGGCCACCGAGTGCGACTTGTTGAAGCCGTACCGGCCGAAGGTCTCGATCTGGGTGCGCCAGCTCATCGGCCAGCTTCTTGGGGTGGCCCAGCGCCACGGCCCGCTCCACGAACTGTGCCCAGCTCCTTCTTGATCAGCTCCGCATCCTTCTTGCCGACCGCCTTCCGGAGCACGTCGGCTTCGGCGAGGCTGAAGCCGGCGAGCACGTTGGCGATCCGCATCACCTGTTCCTGGTAGGTGATGACGCCGTAGGTCGGCTCGAGGATCTCCTTGAGGCTGGGGTGCGGATAGCTGACCGCCTCCTGGCCGAGCTTCCGCTTGATGAAGACGAGGTGCATGCCGGTGTCGAGCGGGCCCGGGGCGGAGCAGTGCGTTGGAGGCGACCAGGTCGTCGAATCGGTCGCACTTCATGTTGCGAAGCGTCTCGGTGGCGAGCGGGCGACTCGAACTGGAAGATGCCCGCGGTCCGACCGGCGCGGAGCAGCTGGTAGACCTTCGGGATCTTCGAGGTCGAGCGTGTCGACGTCGACCGTGCACGCCGTGGCGCTCCCGGATCATCTGCACCGCGTCGTGGATCACGGTCAGCGTGCGGAGGCCGAGCATGTCCATCTTGAGCATGCCGACCTTCTCGAGCGGCCCCATCTCGAACTGGGTGATGATGGAGTCTTCGCCGTCGGCGTTCTGCCCGGAGCCCTTGGTCGGCGCGGTGCAGACGGGGATGTATTCGCTGAGCGGGCCCGGCGCGATCACCACGCCGGCGGCGTGGACCGAGGCGTGCCGGGAGATCCCCTCGATCCGGCTGGCGAGCATGATGCAGCGCTCGTACTGCGGACTGGTCTTCACCAGCTCGCGGAACTCGGGGACCTTGCTCATCGCCTCGTCGATCGTGAGCGCGAAGGCGGGTCCGGACGGAATCAGCTTGGTGAGCTTGTCGGCGTCACCGGGGGGGATGCGCAGGAGGCGGGCCACATCCTTCACCGCCGCGCGGGCCTTCAGCGTGCCGAAGGTGATGATCTGCCCGACGCTGGCGCGGCCGTAGCGCTGCCGCACATACTCGATCACCTCGCCGCGGCGCTCGAAGCAGAAGTCGATGTCGATGTCCGGCATCGACACCCGCTCCGGATTCAGGAACCGCTCGAAGAGCAGATCGAACTTGAGCGGGTCGACGTTGGTGATGCCGAGCCCGTAGGCGACGATCGAGCCGGCGGCCGACCCGCGTCCCGGGCCGACGGGGATGCCCCGGTCGCGTGCCGCCTTGATGAAGTCCTGAACGATCAGGAAGTAGCCGGCGTAGCCCGCCTTGTTGATCACGCCAAGTTCGAACTCGAGCCGCTCCCGTACGGGGCCGGGGAGCGGGATCCCGTAGCGGCCTTCGGTGCCGGCGAGTCGCGAGCGATTCGAGCAGCGACTCCTCGGAGGCGAAGCCCTCGGGCCGCGGAAACTCGGGAACGAAATACTTCTTCTCGAAGCTGAATTCGCAGCCGTCGGCCACGGTCTGGGTATTGGCGAGGGTCTCGGGGTGGTCGCGAAAGAGCGTCGCCATCTCCGGCTCGCTCTTGACGTACGACTCCTCACCGGTGAAGCGGAACCGCTTGGGATCGTCCAGCTCCGCTCCAGTGCCGATCGCCAGCAGGACATCGTGCGCCTCGGCATCTTCGCGCCGGAGGTAGTGCGCGTCGTTGGTCGCCACGACGCCGAGGCCGAGCTCCGCGCCCAGCCGGTACATCCCCGCGTTCACGATCTGCTCCTCGGGAATCCCGTGGAGCTGCACCTCGAGCCAGAAGTTCTTCGGGCCGAAGGTCTGCGCGAACCACTCGGCCGACCGTTTGGCCGCTTCGTAGTTGCCCTGGCGCAGGTAGAGCGCGATCTCCCCGGAGAGACACGCCGCCAGGCAGACGATGCCCTCCGAGTACTGGGCCAGCACCTCCTTGTCGATCCGCGGCCGCCGGTAGAACCCTTCCAGATAGCCGATGGAGGAGAGCCGGACCAGGTTCTTGTAGCCCGCCCGGTTCCTGGCGAGCAGCACCAGGTGGCTGTACTGCGCCGGGGCCGACGGCGGCTTCTGCATCACTGTGCGCGGCCCGAAGGCGAGGTAGGCCTCGAAGCCGAGGATCGGGCGGAGTCCCTTCGCCCTGGCTTCCTCGTAGAACGACCAGGCGCAATGCATGTTGCCATGATCGGTGATGGCGAGGCTGTCCATCCCGAGCTTCTGGACGTGCCGGACCAGCTCGGGGACGCGGTTGGCGCCATCGAGGAGGGAATACTCGGAGTGGGTGTGGAGGTGGACGAAAGCCATGGTAGCAGCGCGGCGACGAGCGGCCTACTTCTCCCGGTCTTCGAGGGCGCTGAGGACGTCGCCGAAGGAAACCCCTCGCGCCTGCAGCAGCACCAGCAGATGGAACAGCAGGTCGGCAGACTCGGCGGCCAGATGGCGGTCGTCCTCGGCGTTGGCCGCGACGACCACTTCCACCGCCTCTTCACCAACCTTTTGCGAAATCTTTGCGATCCCGTGATCGAGCAGTGAGACCGTATAGGAACCGACCGGCCGCTCGACAGCCCGCGCCGCGATGGTCGTCGCGAGCCGAGTGAGCAGGTGGCCCCCGGGGTCGGTGCCCTCGGCGGTGCTGCCGTCGGGGCGGACGACGGTGGAGAAACAGGTGGGGCGTCCGGTGTGGCACGCCGGTCCGGTCTGATCGACGCGGTAGAGCACGGTATCGGCATCGCAGTCGAGCCGGACCTCGTGCACCCGCTGGGTGTGGCCGGAGCTTTCGCCCTTCTTCCAGAGCGAATTGCGGCTGCGGCTCCAGTAGTGGGCGGCCCCGCTTGCCAGGGTGAGCCCCAGTGCCTCCCGATTGGCCCAGGCGAGCATCAGGACATCACCGCTCCTGCGATCCTGGGCCACCACGGGCGCCAGCCCGTCGGCCCCGAAGTGCACCTGATCCAGCCAGAAGTCGTGGGTCACGGCCCCAAGCTATCGGGGCTCCATATGATTGTCAAAAGCCGTTGTCGCGCTTTATCTTGCCTTCACTCACCCCTCTCCGATGCGGGTCGTGGAATACCCCCTGACGTCCTCGATTTTTCGTCGCCTTCCGCTGCTGGCCATGGCCCTGCTGGGCGCCTGTGGTGGCGGAAGCGTGACCGATCCGCTGAGCAAGGTGGCGTGTGACGGGGTCGCTGCCACGATGCTGTCAACGGGAGGACACGCCGTGGCGAACCCCGCATCGACCGGTGGCTGCCTGCGGCTGCCCGCGGCGGGAGGCAGCGGCGCCGAGTACCTCGTGGTCGCGCTCTCGGCCAATGGGCAGGAGACTCCGCATGGGGTGCAGGGAAGCTTCAGCCTCTCTGCCACCACTGACAGCTTTCTTCCCGACCAGCTGCCGCTGCGTTCCGCGACTCTCGAGCCGGAGGACGCCCCTGCGGCGTTTCACGCCATGCTCCGGGCGCGGGAGCGTGAGATCGCCACGCGGCCGGGCATCGCATTCTCCCGGCTGCCTCCGGCACGGCTGATCGTACCGCCGACGATCGGCAGCACCCGGACGTTCAAGGTCTGCAAGACCGCGACCTGCAGCGCCTTTGTCGCGGTGAGCACGACGGCGCGTTACGTCGGCTCCAGGAGCGCAATATTCCTCGACGATACCGTCCCCGCCGGCGGCTTCAACGACACCGAGATCCAGACGCTGGGCGCGCTGTTCGACCAGCAACTCTACCCGATCGATACTACCGCCTTTGGCCGCGAATCGGATCTCGACGGCAACGGCGTCGTTGCCATCGTCCTGACCGACCAAATCAATGCGCTCTCCCCCAACTGCCAGCAGACCCACCAGGTCATCCTCGGCTACTTCTTCGGGCTCGACCTCGACGTCACCGACCCGAATTCCAATCAGGGCGAAGTCTTCTACGGGGCGGTGCCCGACCAGAGCTGCTACAATAAGCTGCTGATGCAGAAGCATCTGGCCCCGACGGCGATTCACGAATTCCAGCATATGATCAGCTTCAACCGGCATGTGCTGCTGGGTGGAGGCACGCCGGAGGAAACCTGGCTCAACGAAGGGCTCTCGCACTTTGCCGAAGAACTGGGCGGGCGACAGGTGCCGGACAGCTTCTGTGTGAACGCAAACTGTCTCAATCAGTTTGCCGCCAGCAACCTCAGCAACGGGTTTGACTACCTGCTGCAGCCGGTGACGAGTTACCTGGTGGAGCCGGGGACGTCGAGCGGCACCCTTCGGGAGCGGGGCGCGAACTGGCTCTTCGTGCGCTGGCTGATGGACCGGTCCACCACCGATTCGGTGCTGGGCACGGATCTCAGTCGACGGCTGGAGGGCGCGGATCAGTCGGGCGGACTCACCGTCACAGGTGCCTCGAATGTGACGCTGGCTGCGCAGGCCTTTGATCCGGGGGCGACATTTGCCCAGCTTGTGGGCGAGTGGCATCTCGCGAACTATCTCGAGGCGCGGGTGGGCTTCAGCGATCCCGGCGACCGACTCAACTACCGGAGCTGGGACTTGGCCGCCGCGTTCGCGCAACTCGCGCTGGGCCCCTACCCGCTGCACGCCGACTCGACCGCAGGCCTGGCCTACCGCGTCAACGGGGTGCTGCTCGGAGGCTCCGGGACGTACCTGCGCATCGTGCAACCATCCGGCGGAGCGGCGGTTGCGGTGGGACTCCGGACCGCGAACACCCTGCTCCTGTCGCCGCGTCTCGCCGTGGTGCGCGTCCGGTGAGGAGTCGCGGCATGGCGTGGATGGTCACGCTCTTCGCAGGTGTGACGCCGCTCGCCGCACAGGCGGCGCCGGAGCCGCTCATCCTGACCCTGCCGATCTCGGTGCGGGCCGCGGGGCTCGGCGGTGCGAGCGTGGCGCTCTCGGGGGATGCGAGCGCTACTTTTCTCAATCCTGCGGGACTCGCCACCATCCGCAACATTGCCATCGAAGGGTCGATGGCCCGCTATCCCGACGGGACGCTCGAGGGGATGGCCGCCGGCGCCTTCCGGGCCTTCCAGGTCGACCTGGGCGGCGGCATCCAGTATCTGCGGTTCAGCGACACCTCCAGCGTGCGGGATAACCTGCAGTGGACGGCGTCGGGCGTCTATCGTTTCGGATTCTTTGCGTTAGGCGGTACACTCAAGTACGTCTCCCTCGAAGACTCCGCCCGGCAGACCCGTCGTTCGGCGACCACCGACATCGGGGCGGGGATCCACATCTTCGACCTGATGACACTGGGTTTCGCCGTGCAGAATGTGGGGAGCTGGCGGGTCACGGGGGGGCCGGTGACGCTGCCGCTCCGCAAGCGCGTGGGGCTGACGTTCAACTTCACCGACCCACAGGAGACCGTCCGGATCCTCGGCACCATGGAAGTGGCGTGGACCAGGGGCGCCTCCCGCCGCACCATCCTCGGCCTCGAGGCCGGGGCGGTGCTCGGGAGGGTCGGGCTGGTGGGAAGGGTGGGGTACGGCGCGGCACCGCAGGGTTCGGGACAGAAGGAAGTCTCGCTCGGGGGTGGCCTGGTGCTGAGCCGCTTCGATATCGATTACGCATGGCAGCGGCGGACCAAGCTGGGGCGCGAGGTCCACCGGCTGGGGCTGCGCTTCACCCTTTGATGCGACGGCGAGGCTGCATGGTCTTCCTGGTTCTGGTCGGTGCGCTGATGGCTGGATACGGCACCGCCTACGTTGCGAGCGATGATGTCCGGTACCTGACCCGGGCCGGGATCGAGCAGACCGCGATCCTCGAGGCCCGCCGCCCGATCTCGGCAATTCTCAGCAACCCCGGTACCTCGGCGGAGACCCGGGCCTCGCTCCAGCTGGTCCTGGACGCGCGGAACTTCGCGGCACAACTCGGCTACGATGCCAAGGAGACCTACACCACCTACGCCGACATCGGCCGGGACACGCTGCTGCTGGTGCTCTCCGCCAGTCCGCGCAACTGCCTCTGTCCGTTCACCTGGAAGTATCCGATCGTCGGGCGGATTCCCTACAAGGGCTTCTTCGATCCGAAGATGGCGCGCAGGGAAGCAGACAAGCTGGAGCGGAAGGGCTATGACATCTACCTGCGGCCGGCGGGCGCCTTTTCGACTCTGGGCTGGTTCAACGACCCGCTCTACTCCACCGCCATGAGTCGCGACTCGGTGGAGCTCGCGGCCACGGTGCTGCACGAGATCGCCCACAACACGTTATACGTGAAGAGTGCCACGCCGTTCAATGAGAGCTTCGCCCAGCTCGCCGGGTATCGTGCGGCGGAGGCGTTCTTCCAGAGTCGCGGCTCGACCGAGGCGGCGGCCCAGGCCGCGAATCGCTGGCTGGACGAGGTGGTACTGAGCGGGTATTACGCTGCGCTGAGCGACCGCCTCGATTCGCTGTACCGGACGGTCAACGATTCGACCGCGGTGGACAGCGGGCGGGCGGCACTGGGGCGCTGGTCGCGCGAACAGCTGCAGGGTGTGGTCGGAATACGGCTCAAGACCTACACCATCGGTCCGATGGTGGAGCGGCCGGTGAACAACGCGCGGCTGATCGCGGCGCGAATCTATCGTACGCGGCTGGACCTCTTCGAGCGCTGGTACGAACAACACGGGAGTGATATCCGGGTGGCGGTCGCGGCCCTCGATTCCCTGATGCAGGGAGCCGAGGGCGACAGCGCCTTTGCACGGCTGGAGCGGGCGGAGGCGAATACGCGCACCCGCGCCCTGAACGGAGCTGGACAGGGGTGGGGCATCGCGTCACTCCGGCATCATTTCACCAGTGCGATGTCCCCCGAACCGGTCTCGATCTCGATTCGGCCCCGACCGTCGCCGAGGCGGCCGTGCAGGTTGCCTTCGCTCTTGTGGGTCATCTGCAGCGGGAAGTCGACGCTGAATTCTCCGCTGCTGGTGTCGAGATCCACCGTGGCGCCGGGTCCTCCGGCAGGTGCACGGTGACGTCTCCGGAGCCGGTATCAATGTGCAGGTGGTCCAGCGGACCCATGAGGGCGGTCTTCACCTCTCCGCTCCCGGTGTCGAGGGAGACCCGGGGCGCGGTGGTCCGGGTCGAGGTCGATGTCTCCCGATCCGGTCTCGATCGTGCCTGCGGTCGCGGTGACGTCGGTCGCCTTGACGGCGCCACTGCCGGTATCGACCTTGAGCTCCCCGCCGGTGCGTGGGTGATCGCCACGTCGCCCGAGCCGGTATCGAGCGAGATCACCCCGCTCGCGTCCTCCAGCGTCACATCTCCCGAACCGGTGTCGATCTCCAGCTGACCCGAGTCCCGCGGGTTGTGACGTCGGCCGCCGCCGCCTCGACCCGAAGTTCGCCGTCGACGTTGGTCACCTCCACGTGGCCGACGCCGACGTACAGGGACAGCCGCTTGCCCGCCGGGAGAGTGATGCGCAGGTTGGCGGCGGCCTCGAGCCCGGAGCCGTCGCCCTTGACGGTGATCCGGCGACCCCTCGGAGTGCCCCCACCGCTCGTTGCCCGATCCGCCCCAGGTGCCGTCCTCGCGGATGGTGAAGTTGGTACTGGAGTTCCGCGACCGAGCGGCGGATAGACGATGCCGGCTCTTCGGGATAGAGGACGCGGAGGGTCGGGCGGCCGCGCAACTCACCGCTTTCGATGGTCAGCCGTTCGCGTCCGCGCCGGTGGGGTGACGTCGACGGCGACTGTCCCGCCCGGCGCCACCGACGCAGCGGTCACGGCCCCGACAAGGTTGTAGACGGCGACGTCGCAGCCGGCGAGGCTGTACGACCGGGTCTGCTGGGCGCGGATGGGGCCGGCGGCGACGAGGGCGACGGCGGCATGGCGAGCAGTCGGGGCACGCAGGCACTCCTGGCGTGGGGACGGCAGTTGGACAGCGCACGCGACAGGGTTGGAAGGCGGTGCGGCCGCCCCTTGCGGCGCCCCGGCTCGAGCCCCTACATATCAGCTTCCCTACCAGGTTTCCCGTGGAGCATCCATGGGTCGTGATCTCCTACCGCTGGTCCGTCAGGCGCTCGCCGGCAAGTACGCCGTCGAGCGGGAGATCGGACGCGGCGGTGCGGCGCGCGGTATTCCTGGCGCGCGGGGCCGCCGGGGAGCCGCTGGCGCTGAAGGTGCTGCATCCGCAGCTCGCGGCGAGCGTCACCGCCGATCGCTTCCTGCGGGAGATCAAGGTCGTCTCGCGGCTGACCCATCCCCGCATCGCCCGGCTGCTCGACTCGGGCGAGAGCGATTGGCTCCTCTGGTACGTGATGGAATTCATCGAGGGACCCACCCTCCGGCGACAGCTCGGCCGGGCTCGCCGGGTCTCGATCCCCGACACCCTTCATATCGCGCACGACATGCTCGGTGCGCTGGACCTGCGCGCATGCGCTCGGGGTCGTGCACCGCGACGTGAAGCCGGAGAACATCCTCCTCTCGCCGGCCGGGGCGGTGCTGCTCGACTTCGGCATCGCCAAGGCGGTCTCCGATGCGGGGTCCGACCGACTGACGCGATCGGGATTCGCGGTCGGCACCTCCGCCTACATGAGCCCGGAGCAGATCAGCGGATCCGACGGGATCGATGCCCGGTCCGATCTGTACTCCCTCGGATGTGTCCTGTACGAATGCCTCAGCTGGCGCTCCCGCCCTTCGACGACCCGTTCGAGGATCTCGTGCTCACCAAGCACCAGACGGCGCCGATTCCCGATGTCTCCGCATCCCGCCAGGACACGCCGCCTGCCCTAGCGGCGCGTGATCACCCGCGCGCTTGCCAAGACGCGTGAAGAGCGCTGGCCAACCGCCGAGGCGATGCGCGCCTCCCTGCCGACACTGCAGCCCACCTGACATCCCGATGACCCTCGACATCTTCGTGGCGCGACAGCCGATCTTCGATCGCCGCCGCGAGGTCATCGGGTACGAGCTGCTCTTCCGCTCCGGGATGGAGAATGGCTTCGGGCGCAACGATCCGAACAAGGCCTCGCTCCAGATGATGGACACCACGCTGCTGGGATTCGGGCTCGACAGCCTGGTCGGAGACAAGCCGGGTTCTTCAACGCTTCGCGGGAGGTGATGGTCAAGGAGCACTGGGCCGTGCTCCCTCCGGGCGAGGACGGTGATCGAGGTGCTCGAGACCGTCGAGCCCGACAGTGAGGTCGCGGCGGCGTGCGCGGCGGCCAAGGCGGCAGGGTACCGGCTGGCGCTCGATGACTTCGTCTTCCGGCCGGAGTACGAGGCGCTGCTGCCGTACGCCGACTACATCAAGATCGACTTTCTGGTGACGACAGGCGCGGAGCGCGCCGAGGTGGTGCGGAAGTTCGCCGGGCGCGGCATTCACATGCTGGCGGAGAAGGTGGAGACCTACGAGGATTTCCACGACGGTCTCGCCGCCGGGTACGAGTTCTTCCAGGGCTACTTCTTCTGCAAGCCGGAGATGGTCACCGGCAAGGATGTCTCGGCGCTCAAGACCAACCTGGTGCGCCTCATCCAGGAGGTGAATCGCCCCGAGCTCGACTTCGACGGACTGGAGGCGCTCATCAAGCGCGAGGTGGCGCTGTCGGTCAAGCTGCTGCGCTACCTGCACTCGGCCGGCTTCGGCTGGAAGCACGACGTCTCCACGATCGGGCAGGCGCTGCGAGTCCTCGGGGAGCGCCCGACCCGGAAATGGGCGTCGCTCGTGGCGCTGACGCTCATCGGCGAGGACAAGCCACAGGAGCTGGTGGCGACGTCGCTGGTCCGGGCCCAGTTCTGCGAGGAGCTCGGGGCTATCGCGTCTCTGGCGGACCGACAGGCGGACCTCTTCCTGGTCGGGCTGCTGTCCACCCTCGATGCGCTGCTCGACAAGCCGATCGACGAGATCCTGGAGCAGATGTCGATCAGCGAGGAGATCTCCCATGCCCTCCTCGATGGCGACAGCCTGCTGGGTGAGCACCTTGCTCCTCGCGATCGCCTACGATCGCGCCGACTGGCGCGCGGGTCGAGATTCTCGTCGGCCGAACCGGCATCGTCGAGAGGCCAAGCTCCCCGAGGCCTATCGCCGAGCGGTGGAGTGGGTCGGCAGCATTTTCGTCACCCGGTGAACAGCGGAAGTGGGCGTGCGGAGGCCCGTGGTTCGGTTGTGACCTGCTGATACCAATGGAGTGACGCCCGGCAGGTAGGGTAGCGGATGATTCGAATCCCGCTTCCCTTGATCGTGGTCGCTCTCTGCCTCTCGCCCGCCAGCGCGGCGGGTCAGTCGTCGTATCCCCGGCTCCTCCGGGTGGTCGGCGCCATTCGGACCGCTGCGTTGCATCTCGACTTCACCATCCCCGACGGCGCCTGTCGCGCCCGACCTCCTCGCATTGCCCTCCCGCTCCGTCGGTTCCTCCTCTCCGTCACGCCATCGGGTCTATCGCCTGCCACTCACGGCACGCCTGCAGCTCCGTGCCACCAGCGACTGGCAGTCCTCTGGGCCAGCGGGCACTCTCGGGCTGGGAGTGCAATTCTAGGCGTCGTTACCCACCGGTCCCCGGTACGTGACTTCGGCGTGACCTTGCGCCGTAGCCTATAGCCATGCCCCAAGTCCCCCGATCTGCTGCTGCCGTGCTGCTGCTGCTCATTGCCTGCTCCCCGGGACGGACGCCCGCTCTCGCCGAAGGCCAACTACCGGTCGCGGGAGGAGACAGCCTCTACTTTCGCCTGGTCGGGACGGGACCGGACACCGTCGTGGTGCTGCACGGAGGGCCCGCGCTCAACAGCCGATATCTGGAAGAGGCGCTGCGGCCGCTCGCAGAGTCGCATGTGCTGCTCTTCTACGATCAGCGCGGGCGGGGTCGTTCGACGACGCCGCACCTCCCCGACTCCCTCTCCTTCACTCGGGATCTCGATGACCTTGCCGCGGTGCAGGCCCACTTCGCACTGGGGCCGCTCCGGGTGGTGGGACATCATTGGGGGGCGGCGCTTGCGGCCCTGTACGCGATTCACCATCCGGGGCAGATAGCGCGCATGGTGCTGCTGAGCCCGCTCGTGCACCAGTCCGCCGAGGTCTTCCCGCTTTCCCAGCTGCCGAACGACTCGACCGCCTTTGCCGACTTGGCGAGGGCCCGCGTACGTCATGCCGACTCGACCGATCCGGTTGGCTTTTGCACCCGATTCTGGGGGTTCGCGTTTTCACCGGCCGAGATAACGACTCCCGCTGTTATACGGCAGCTCGCCCCGGCGGTGTGCAGCGATACCCCCGCCAGGCTGGCCGACCGTGAGGCCATTACTCGGCGGCTGTTCGTCTCTCTCGGGCGCTGGGCGTGGATCGACTCCCTCTCGCTGGCGCTCCCACCGGCGCTGATCATTACGGGCTCCGACACCCCCCCGCTACTCACCGACGCCAGACTGTGGGCCGGGCATCTCCATCACGCCCGGATGCTGGTGCTGGGCAGGGTGGCGCTCGTCCCGTGGTTCGACGCCACCGAAGCGATGAACCAGGCGCTTGATGTCTTTCTTCGCGGAAGCTGGCCTGTCAGGGCGGTGCGAATCGACTCGCTTGGACAGACGATCACGGCTTCGTGACCGAGTCGTGACCGCGTGGTGCGGTGAATTCTTTCCGGCTCCGCGATACTACCACGCCTCAAATCTCGTGTAGTCGCGCGGCGGTCCTGCGTGATCGTACCTCGAATCCTCCTGGAATTCCCTATGTGTGCACGTCGGACTCTCGTCCTCGCGCTGGCGGTGTTTGGGATTGGCGCCGCGTCGTTGAGGGCGCAGCAGCCGGCGGCTCCGGCATCCGTTCCCTCTGGCCGTCTCACCGGCCGAGTGGTGGACCGAGAGACCGGCCGCCCATTGCAGGGAGCTCGTGTCATGATCGTCGGTCTCCCAGGTGTGGTGGAGTCCGATCTGGACGGCCGGTATCGGACCCTCCCGGTCCCCGCCGGCATGCATGCCGTGCGGGCTGCGTTCATCGGCTACAAGCCGGCACAGCGCGACAGTATCAGAGTGGTCGGTGGGCAGGCAGTGACGGCGGACTTCGCGCTGAGCGTGCAGCCGGTCGAGCTGGAAGAGCTGGCGGTGCAGTCGGACGTGGTGCCGGTACCCAGGACGGACGCCGGGCTGCTCGCCGCGCAGCAGGCGGCGCCCTCGGCCAGTGATGGCATCAGTGCCGAAGCCATCAGCCGGAATCCCGATGCGAGCGGCGGAGACGTCATTCGCCGGGTCACCGGCATCGCGGTCTTCGACAAGAAATTCGTGGTGGTGCGCGGACTGAACGAGCGCTACAGCAATACACTGCTCAACGGCGTCGACCTGCCGAGCCCGGAGCCGCTCAAGAAGGTCGTGCCACTCGACATCTTTCCGGCGAGCCTCCTCGAGTCGATCGTGACGACAAAGTCGGCCACACCGGACAAGCCGGGCGATTTCGCCGGTGGCTCGGTGGAGATCCGGACCAAGGAGTTCCCGGAGAATCCCGTGCTTCAGATCAACGTCTCCCAGGGGTTCAACACCCAGTCGACGTTCAAGACCTTCGCGCAGGGGCCGCGGACGTTCGGAGATGCGTTTGGATTCGGAGCGGACCGGCGACGGCCCAATGCGACGGTCACCTCCGGGCGGCCGCTGGATGAACGGGCCATGGAGTCGTTCCGGGACATCTGGCGGGGGACGCCGCAGAAGGCTGATCCGAATCTGGGATTCGGCGTCAACATCGGTGGCCAATTCTTCGAGGCCAGGCCGCTGGGTTACGTGCTTGCGTTCACCTACAGCACCAAGCGGACCTACACGCCGGGCCGGTACAGCGCCTACTACGCCTCACCGATCCCGCCGGCGACCACTGCTGTCCTGACGGATGAGTCCGTCACCTCGGTGGACTGGGGGGCGATCGGGAACCTGTCCTGGCGTCTGGGCAGCAGCAAGTTCGGCTTCAAGAACCTGCTGACCAAGAACGCCGAGGAGACGCTGTCCAACGGCTTCGGCTCGATCAGCGACAACGAACGGCAATATCGCTACTACGGAGTGAGTTACATCGAGCGGGACCTGTTCCAGTCGCAACTCTCCGGCGAGCACCAGCTGGGCTTCCTCTTCGGCTCGCGCCTCGAGTGGAAGGAGACCTACGCCAAGGCGATTCGTGATGAACCGGACAATCGGCAGGCGAAGTACACCGGGGTTGGTCCATCGGCCGCGCTGAACGAATCGACCGCGCCAACGGACTTCAGCGTCCGCCGGCTGGACGACCGCATTCTGAGCGGCCAGGGGGACCTGGCGATTCCGTTCCGTCTGCGCCGCAGCGCGGATGCGCAGCTGAAGTTCGGAGGAATGTACCGCGACAAGAACCGCACCTTCGAAGCCACGGGGCTCCGGCTGGGTCTCACCTCCTCGCCCGAGGCCGCTGCCGCGGCGGTGCTGCCGCCCGAGCAGGCGTTCGCGCCGGAAAACATGGGGGGGCCGCTCTTCCTCGAACAATCCTCGGCGGTCCAGACGCAATCGTACAATGCCAAAGAGCACCTGACGGCCGCCTACGGAATGCTCGATATCCCCGTCCTTCCCTCGGTTCGTCTTGTCGGCGGGGTGCGGATGGAGGACTGGCGGCTGTATGTGATCACCCGGGCCGGCTCGACGGGATCGGGGGCGGTCGTCCGGCTCAACCGCGACTATCTCTGGTCCGCCAACATGACCGTCGCGCTCAGCGACGCGATGAACCTGCGATTCGCCGGATTCCGCTCGGTGACACGGCCGGATCCGCGGGATCTCAGTCTCGACCAGTACACCCCGATCGGCGCTGACTGCTCGGTGGGCGGGGATACGTCGGTCGTGCGGGCGACGATCACGAACGCCGATGCACGCTGGGAGTACTACCCGCGCGCGGGCGAGATCTTCGCGGTCAGCGGATTCTACAAGCGCTTTCGCCAGCCGCTCGTTGAGAAGGTGCAGGGCAACGGAGGCAATGGGTGCGTCGCCCTGCCTGCCAACGCCAAGGCGGGCGAGAGCTTCGGTTTGGAGTTCGAGGCACGCCGGGCGCTCGATTTTCTCCCTGGTTTCTTCAAGTACTTCTCCCTCGGCGTGAACGGAACGGTTCTCGGTTCGAGCGTCAAGCTGGATCCGCTCACCTTCGGCGTGCGCAAGAGGAGTCTGGATCTCCAGGGGCAGGCACCCCTGCTGGTGAATGGCTCGCTGTCTTTTGCTCAGCCGGCGACGAAGACCTCGGTCGCTGTGCTCTACAACTACTTCGCCGATCGCATCGCCCGTTACGGTGGAGCGACCTCGACGTCGATTGTTCCGCCGGACGTGATCGAGAGAGGACGCTACAGCCTCGACGCCAAGGCGCAGCAGAGCTTCGGTGTGCTGAAGGTGGCCATCGGTGCCACCAATCTCACGAATCAGCAGCCACGCTACTTCGTGGAGGGAAGCCGCCTGATCACCCGTACGGCGCCCGTCGGCACCACCTGGACCCTCGGACTCAGCTATGACGTCTATTAAGCGCTATCTGGTGCGGGGCGGTGCGGCGCTGCTGTTCGGCGCTCTCGCCGCCTGTGGGGCCGACACCGTCCTCGACAACGGGCTCCCGGCTCCCGCAAATGTAGAGGTCACGGTTCTGACTCCGACTTCCGTCCGGGTGGACTGGAGCCCCGCGTCGACGCTGGGTGTCATCAACTATCGGGTGGAGCGCCGCGCGAATCTCGCAGGCAAGTTCGAAACGATCGCGAACCTGCAGGCGGGTTCCGGGGAGAGCTTCGTTGACGCCGACCTGCTGCCCGGGACCTTCTACGGCTACCGGGTCGTGACCGTCGATGGCATCGGCAACGCCTCCGCGCCATCGACCGTGGCGGGCGCGCTCACTCCCCCGCTCCCCGGAATCCTCGTCACCAGTGTCCTTACCAGCGGCACGACGGCCGCCATCGCCGATCCGAATGGCTATCTCCTCACGATCACCGGGCCGCAGGACACCACCCTTCGGATTGCCGACGTCGACACCCGCCTCTTCGCGCCCCTGCCCGCGGGCGACTACCTCGCGACCCTCACCGATGTCTCCCCGACCTGCACCGTGCTCGGTGGCAATGCTCGCTCTCTGACTGTCGTGGATCAGGGAATCAGAACGCAGCAGCGGCTCAATTTCGAGGTCAGTTGCATCGACCCCTCGCTCGGGACGATCGTTGCGATCGTCGATGTGACCGGCGACAGCCTCGACCTCGATGGCTTCCGCCTCGACTACGCGGGCATCATCCCGGGTGATACCGTGCCGACGCTGGGTGGGAGCTCGTTGCCAAGCACAAGTGGCGTGTCGACGTTCTCGCGCCTGCGGCCGGGCGACTACGAGGTCGCGCTGAGCGATGTGCAAGTTCCTTGTTCCATCAGCGGGCCGGCAAGTCTGAGTGTGACGACGACGGCGCAAGTCGTCGATACACTGCACTTCGCGGTGACCTGCCCGACCAGGGGCGGGGGGAGCGGCCTCTTCCTCTGGCGCAATACCTGGAGTCCGTCAACGGCGCCGAGTGGGCAGACGGTAACGCTCGATGTCACCGTCGACTTGACCGCCGTCCCTACCCAGGACTTCGGCGTGGCGCAGGGCATCATCGGCTACAATCCGGCCGTGCTGCAATACGTCAGCGCGACGGCCCCGCCTGGGAGTGGATTGACCAACCTGACGGTAAATCACTCCACCCCGGGCAGCATCACGTTCGGCAACTTCGCCACCGGGATTCCGCCCAAAGGTGTGATCGGCGTCGCCCGCTTCACCTTCCAGGTGAAGAGCGCCCTCGGCTCATCGGGCACGGCCACGCAACTGCAGATCGCGGCTGCCGGCGATGGCTTCACGGCGCTGGACACTCTCTTCAGAGTGGTCGAGGACACCTTCACCGTTGGCGCCGGGTCCGTCAATCAGTCGCCAATCTCCCAGGCAGGCGGTCCCTACAGCGGCGCGCCGGGGGTCGCCATCAGCTTTACCTCTGCGGGATCCTCGGACCCTGATGGCTCGATCGCGAGCTACGCCTGGACATTCGGAGACGGCGGCAGCAGCACCGCAGCCAACCCGACCCATGCCTACAGCGCCGGCGGGAGCTACACCGTCAGCCTCACGGTGACCGACAATCAGGGCGCGATCGGCTCGGATCAGGCGGCGGTGACGGTGTCAGGCGGTGGAGGAGGGAACACTGCGCCGACGCCGGTGCCGGGTGGGCCGTACGGAGGCCAGGCCGGTACGGCGATCAGTTTCTCATCGGCCGGGTCGACCGATCCGGACGGCAGCATCGCCACTTATAGCTGGAGCTTCGGGGACGGCGGGAGCAGTGCCCTCGCCAATCCGGGCCACATCTACGCCGCGGCCGGCAGCTTCACGGCGACGCTGACGGTGACTGACAACCAGGGCGCCACTGGCACCGCACAGGCGGCGGTCACCGTGACCCCGGCCTCGAGCGCGGCGTTCGCATGGAGCAGCTCCTTCGGGGCGCTGGAAGGCGGGCTCAATACCTACCCCCTCACGATCACGCTCGATCTGACCCAGGACATCAGCCAGACCTCCGGCCCCGAGGCCCTGGGCAGTTACGCGGTGGATTCACTCACCTGGGACCCTGCGGTGCTGCGGTACTTCTCCCTCACCTTCGGAAGCGGTGGAGGATCGTTCAACACGACGGACGCGGTGGGCGGGTGCCGGTGCAAGCTGCTCTTCAGCGGGGCGCCCAGCAGCGGCAGCAACTCGGGCGTGGTCACGATTGCGACCGTGCGTTTCCAACCGGCGCCGGGAGCCACTGCGGGGAGCAGCACAACCACGAAGACAGGGCTGGGCCCGGTGTTGAGCACCGCCGCACTCGGGTCGTTCAGTTATGTCAGTCTGATCAGCGTCGTGGAGGGGACACTCACCCTGCCGTAAGAATCGCGGGGAGAGGCACAGCGCGACGGGTGCAGGTGCCCGTCGCGTCGGCGTTTCGGGGGATGGGTATCGGGTGTTACGCGAATGGTCACAAGCCCACATCACGAACCGGCATCATCTCCACGGGGCTTGGCGATCTCAGCCGTTACGAATCGCGGCTGCATTCGATACCGGTCCGCGAAGGGACCTTGTTGGTATCGGCAGACTATTGTCGCGGCTTAAGTGCCCGGCCGGTCTCCTTGCCGTGGGAACCGACCGCCCTTCCACCAATCTGTTCCAGGAGGTTTTTCCATGCAGTTGGTCAGCCGTTTCGGTGGCCAGGCCCGCCGTGCGCTCCCCCTGACGATCCTCGTCGCTGGTGCGCTCTTCGCGAACGCCTGCTCCTCCGACAGCACGGGCGCCCCCCCGCTCATTCCGGGCCAGCCCACGCCGAATCCGCAGGTTACCAAAGCCGCCTTTCTCGCCGACGTGAACCTGCGCACCAAGACAATCAAGATCTCGCCTCCTGAACTGAAGCGTACCAGCGGTCTGATGGCTGCGAACCTCAGCGGCGCTGGGAGCTCGGTGGACTTCTCGCTCGTGGGCGGCGATGTGGTCACGCTGACCAGCTCCAACTTCGTTGCCTCTGCCGTCGGCGCCTTCCAGCCCGGCAAGGTTCGCGTCACCTTCGACATCAACATCACCAACAAGCTCACGGGCGTGCAGCTCGTCGGCCCGACGGTGTTCCCGACCCCCCCGGCCGGCACCACCGGCCCGCTGCTCTTCCCCTTCAACATCGTCGTGGCGGTCACCTCCGGTGGCACCGCGACGGGCGGCCAGGGCAACGACGTGATCGTGACCCTGCCGAGCTACGGCCTGGTGGCGCCAAGCACCGACTGGAACGGTGCACCGCACAACTTCTTCAATGACGTCGGATGCTCGGCGACGGCGAACGACTGCTTCCGCTATGAGGAGTTCACCGGCCCGATCGGCCCGGGCTCGACAACCGGGGCAAACAACGTCGGCTTCGATCTGGATCCGACAGTAGGTCAGTTTACCGCAAGCCTCATCGTCGCGGCCGATCTGCAGAACAGCGGCCCGCCGACCACCGGGACCGTCGCCGGAACGGTGACTTCGCCTCAGCTGGGTGCCCTGAACAACGTCGTCGTGCGGGCCACCGCGGGTGTGACGACCCTCAACGGCACCACCGCAGGAGCGGGCGCGTACTCCATTGCGAGCGTTCCGACCGGCCCGGCCTCTGTATCCATCTTCTCCGGCCTGCCTGCGGGCTGCACCAATCCGGCTGCACAGCCGATCACCGTCAGCAACAACGCGACCTCGACGGTGAACTTCAGCGTGACCTGCCCGGCGCCGACCGGCACGGTTGGCGGCACGATCAGCTTCACCGGCGTCACCCCGGCCGGCATCACCGGCATCAGCGCGATCGTCACGCCGACGGGCGGCACAGCGCAGCCAGCGGTGAACCCGACCGCGGCAGGCGTCTACAGCCGTACCGCCGTCCCGGTGCTGGTGGGCGCCGGCTCGGTGGCGCTGAGCAACCTGCCCAGCGGCTGCACCGCTCCCCCGGCCGGCAGCTACAGCGGCCTGGTCCAGAACGGCACCGCCACCGTGAACTTCAGCGTCGCCTGCGTCGCTCCGCCGGCCGGCTACAACTACAACATGGCCTTTGGCGCTCCGGCTGCGGGTGTGGTCCGCCTGACGCTGAATCTGGACATGAGCACCTTCAACGATCCTGCCGTCAATGGCACGGGCGCCGATGACATCTCGGTGCTGCAGGGTTCGTTCACCTACAACACCGCGCGCCTGACGCTGGTCGCCGGCAGCTGCGCCAAGGTCTCTGCCACGCAGGGCCTGGACTCGCCGACCTTCAACGTCAGCACGGCCGGCACCATCGGGTACGGCATCTTCACCACCGGCACGGCGCTGCTGACCGGCCTGCAGCCGGTGATCCAGTGCGACTTCAACGTCATTGGCACCGCGATTCCTGGCGCCAAGACCGCGACGACCCTGCTGGTTGCCAGCAATGCGAGCTTCGGCGACTACCTGACCAGCGGACCGGCCGGAACGTCGCGCGTCATCATCAACGAGGGCACCCTGCCATAAGGCAGGCGGGATGGCGGGGGCCCCACTCGGGGCTCCCGTCAGCCCACTCATACCTCTAGGAGAGCCAACACATGAATTCCAGGATCATCCTGCGGTCGCTGCGCCCGGCCCTCGTGGTCGCCGCGGCTGCCGCATTCTCTGCCTGCCACTCGGACGAGATCAGTCCGCTCGGCAGCAACCCAGCCGCCGCGAACCTCACGGTCGGTTTCGAGGTCTCCTCGAGCCGCGCCGCGATCGGCAGCAATGTCGCGGTAGCCGTAGTGGCCGAGTCGCCACTGGTGCTCGGTGATCTGCAGGGCACTTTCCGATTCAATCCGAGCGCACTCAGATACGTCGGTCAGTCCCCCGAAGGCCGCACCCTGGTGACGGTCAACAGCAGCCGCGCCGCGCTGGGCGAACTGCGGATGTCGAGCATCAACGTCGAGACCGGTCTCCCCCGCCGGACCGCGACGCTCGTCTTCCAGGTGACCAGGTCCGGCTACACCGACGGCTTCCGATATCAGTTCGAGACGGCCGGCGACAAGGGCACCACGCTGACCATCGCGAGGGCGGCCCTCGCCACTGCCGTGGCGGAGGCGGCGGATCTCGCCGTGCCGTCACAGCCGAAGATCATGACGATGGCTGACTGGAACAATGCGCTCTACCCCGAGATTGTCGCGGCGGAGAGCCGGGTGAAGATCAATTCCCCCGGCCAGTACCTGCAGGACCTGAAGTACGGCAATGCCAACCTGAGCGCCGAGCAGGCGGCGTGTGGCGCTGTCGCCGGCAGCTCGGTGAACTCGGTGGACGCCAGCTACATCGCCAACGTCGCGGTGGGTAACATCAATGTGCTGCGAGATACGGTAGGTACGCAGGTCCGTGATGGTGTCATCGCGGGCAACGTCTTCCCCTTCCCGTCGGCCACGCAGCCGATTCCCGGGATCGAAGCGAATGGCACCCGCCGGATCGACTCTCAGGACGCCGCGGCCGTCGCCAACGTCGCGGTCGGCAATGCCCGTCCCGTCGTCTGTACTCCGATCCCGGGCCGCGCCGCCCTCCCGACCGTCCGCGATTCCATCACCGCGAATATCACGGTCAACACCACCTGGGACAACACCCAGGTCCACGTGCTCAGCGGATTCATCCGGGTGCTGCCTCCGGCAGTGCTTACGATTGGCGCTGGAACCCGAATCGAGGGGAACACGGCTTCCAACCCGAGCGGCCTGCTCATCGAGCGCGGCGCGAAGATCATTGCCGTCGGCACGGTGCTCGAGCCGATCGTGTTCAGCTGCAACTCGGCTGTGAAGTTCAAGGGCTGTTGGGCCGGTCTGCTCCTCGCGGGCAAGGCTCCGATCAACGATGATGGTGGCACCTCCACCGCAACCAGTGCGGACGGCGGCTGCCTGGAGACGCCGTTTGAAGGCACGCCGGGCACGCCCGAAGCCTTTATCTACGGTGGCTGCACCTCGCACGACAACAGCGGCAAGCTGATGTACGTTCGCGTCGAGTACGGCGGGTTCATCTTCACCGCCAACAAGGAACTGAACAACCTGACGCTCTGCGGTGTGGGCGACAGCACGCAGATCGATTTCATCCAGGCCCATGGCGGCAAGGATGACGGTCTCGAGTTCTTCGGCGGCACCGTGAACGTCAAGCACTACATCGGGACCGCGAATCAGGACGACACCTTCGACTACGGCGGTGGCTGGACCGGCAACGCGCAGTTCATCATTGCGCAGCACGACTCCATCGACTCTGACAAGGGCATGGAGATGGACAACACCGGTCAGGCAGCTACCTACGCGGAAGATACTCCGTGCGCCCCGGATGCATCGGCGGCCGGCATCTGTACGACGATTCCGGCGCGTCCCCGCAGCCGCGGACAGATCTACAACCTGACGCTGATCGGCCGGAAGGACGTGAGCGGTACCATCGCTGCGACGTCCGCCAATCCCTGCAGCGGCCCGCTCCTCAATACCACCACGCCGCGGTTCGCCGGCGGCGACGTGAGTTGCGGTGCGATCCATCTTCGTCGCGGGTCCCGCCCGGACATTTCGAACCTCGTGGTCGAGGGGTGGCGCTACCTGCTCGATCTGGACGATGCCGAGACGGCGCTCGGCGATTCGCCGGCCGACTTCACCACCGCGCTCAACGTCCGGGCCGTGGTCTACAACAACATCTTCCGCCTCGACGAACCCGATGTGGAGACCCTGTTCGGTCCCTACACCCCAGTGCCCGGTGGCAGCATCGAAGCGCTGTACCTGACCGACCCAGTGCGGAACCCGCTCAACGTGGCCTCGGCCACCGAAGTGCTCCGCGATCCGTACAACGTGCTCTACCCGGACTTCCGTCCGGTCAGCGCCGCCGCGGTCGCCGGCGCCATCACCCCGCCGGCAAGTCCTGCGGGATTCTTCGACCAGACCGCGACCTACAAGGGCGCAGTGGCCCCCGATGGGTTCGGGCTGAGCTCCATTCCGTGGTACGCGGGCTGGACCCGGGCCTGGACGGACGCCACGAACCCATAGTCGCGCAATGATGTGACCCAGCGGGGTGGCCGGCGCCGGAGACTGACGCCGGCCATTCCGATGGGATTTCCTGCTGGAGGGAGTCGACGTGACTGTGCGACCGATATACCTGCGACGAGCCCAATCGCCTCAGAGCCTCTGGCACGTCGCCAGGCAGCTCGGAGGTTTCGCGCTTCGGATAGTGCCGTGGGCCCTGCTGGTGACAGTACTCCTCGGCCTGAGCGGATGCAACAATCCGACGGGGCCCAGCCAGCAGCCACCCTACATCGCGATCGTGGCGATCATCTCCGCCGGGCCAGGGACCGATGTCGGAAGCCAATACTCGTATCGGATCGAGGAGATATCCGGTACCCTGAAAATTGACAAGACCTTTCGGGTGGCTCCAACCGACACGGTCATCATGCCGGTGAAGCCCGCGACGTACCGCGTGACGCTCACGGGTCTTCCGCCCCAGTGCAAGGTACAGGACGGCGCCGAGATCTACCTCCTGGTGCCGCAGGGAACCAATACTGCGATCTGGCGCTACCAGATCAGCTGTGAATCACAGCTGACGCTCACCACAGGGACCGATGGCTTCGCGGCGGACAACGGCTTCATCTACCGTGTCACCGGGCCGGATGTCGACCGCACCGGAATCATGACGGGCAACGACACGACCCGGATGGATCAATTGACACCGGGGGACTACGATGTGACCCTCGCCCACGTCGCGAATAACTGTGTGGTCACCAGCGACGGTGGACCCCATCTGCACCTCACGATTGATGGAACGGGTGGCAGCAAGGCCGATTTCCGCATCATCTGTTCGGACGAGGTGCATCGGCCGCATCTGCTCTCCTTCGCCGGTTCGTATCACGACGGCACCAGCGGCTTCCTCGTTCGTGTCGCCGATCCGGATCACGACATCGAGCGCTACGCCTGGGACATCACCGATTGTCACGGCAAGAGCGTACTCGCCCGGGGAGGGACGCTGCGCCGAGGCCTGAGCCAGGATCGGTCAGCTGGACAGGACACCGTGATGATCCTCGGTGCCATCGAGTTGGGTCTCGCAGACTCGGACATGCAGGGACGTTGCACCAGTATCCGGGTCGCAGATGAGCTCGGGAATACGACTCCGGTGGTCGAGGAGGTGATCGGCAACGAGACCGGCCCCGGCCCGCTGCCGGCGTATTTCAACGCCCAGTTCTCCACGACGGCGGCGCTGTCAACCGTGCTCGCGATGACCGACCCCTCCTTTGCCGGCGTCTTCGCCGCTGCATTGTTGCGTGACGGTACCCTGTTCGCGCCGGATGGCAATCCCGATGTGGGTGTCTTCAATACGGAGGGGTACACCGATGTGCTGGTGCCAACCGTTCCCCTCGGCGGCGGGCGCCCGCAGTACTACGACTATTACGCCGTGATCCTCTACCTGTTCGATTCGAGAGGCAATTTCACGCGGGTCGAGGACAATGATCTGTTCCACTAGGTATTGGCCGCGACGCGGCGCCGCAGTCGCGGTCCCACTCCTGTGCGTGGTACTCGCCTGTGCTCCCGAGCAGCTCCCCTTCGTCGCCTCCCCCGCTGTGGCCCCATTGCGGATCGGTCTCGCGGTGAACACGCTCGCAGCGAGACCGGGGGATACGCTCCGAATCCAGATCATCGGGGACCTCTCCGGCGATCAGCCGCTGGCCGCGCTGCAGGGCACGATGCGATTCGATCCCCGGGCGCTGCACTTCATCGGGCAGCCGCTGCAGGGGTCGACCTTCCACCTCGTCAATGCCGACGCTGCAGAGCAGGGCGTCCTCAGGGTGATCAGTCTGCGACTCGCAGGGTTGGCCCGCACTACCGCGGACCTCAGGTTCGAAGTACTGCAGCGTGACTACGGGTCCGGGCTCCGTTACGACCTCGAGGTGGCCACGACGGCACGCCTTTTCGCCTTTTCGCGCGCCGACACCGTGCCCCTGGCCATCGTTCCGGGTGCACCGGATGCGCCGGGAGCGGAGATCCATCACCTGACAGTGGAGGACTGGTGGCGGCAGTTGGGACTCGAGCCCCGGGCGCGCGTCGACGTTCCGGGGGCGGGTGCGATCTATGGCGATGCCTTTACCGACGGCACCATCAACGTGCTCGACGCGTCCATCATCGCCAATCTCGCCGTCGGGAATCGCCAGCTCCTGACGGACACGCCCCGCGACAACGTGATCGCCGGCAACGTGTTTCCGTTCAATCTTCCCGGCCTCGGCGAATCGACCGACCCGATCCCCCCGGGGCAGAATGTCGACGGGACCTTCACGATCAACGCGCTGGATGCGGTGGTGATCGCCAACGAGGCGGTGGGCAATGATCAACCAGTGGCGGGCGATCTGATCCCGGGCCGGACGCCTCGCCCGTTCCAGGCGGTGCTTTCCGGGCTGCTTCCGGCCAGCCGCACGCTCTATCGCGACACCATCTACGAAATGCAGGGCAACGTGATTGTCGGTCCAGGCGCGACGCTCACCATTCAGCCAGGCACGCAGCTGGAAGGCGACCCGGCAACCCGAGGCGCAATGGTGATCGCCCGGGCCGGCAATATCGACTGGCAAGGCACTCGCCTCGAGCCGATCCTCTTTACCTGCAAAGGCCCCGTCCGGACGCCGGGGTGCTGGGGCGGCGTTGTCCTGAACGGGCTCGCCCTGCTGAACAATCGCGATCCCGGCGTTACCGGATTCTGTCCGGAGAAGTACAGTATCGGATCGACAGAGTTATACGGCGGCTGTCTGGTGGAGGATACGACGGGCATTATGCGCTACGTCCGGGTGGAATACGCCGGAATGGCGGTGGGAGGCGGTGGTCCAGTCCCAGGCCTGGCACTGCTGGGCATCGGGACCGGCACCACGATCGAGGATGTGCAGGTGCACGGCTCGCTGGGTGATGGTGTTTATCTCTCCGGCGGCAACGTCAACCTCCGCAAGATTGTCCTCACCGGCAACCTGACGTACGCCCTGCACTGGGATCATGGCTGGGGTGGCAACGCTTTCGGCGGAAGCGTCCAGTTCCTGCAGATTCAGGTGCCGCAAGGCGGCGGAGACGCGATCGTCGGTTCCAATTTCGCGGGTAACCCCGACGCAGGCCCTCGTTCCGAACCCGACCTCTACAACGTCACCGCGGTCGGTGCCGGGGCGGGCGGCGGGACCGGGAGGGGATTTGTCCTCCAAAGTGGGTCGTCGGGATCGCTCCGCAACAGCATTGTGCTGCAGATGGCGGCCAGCGGCTTCGACGTGCAGGGGGTCGAGAGTTGTGCGCAGGTCAGCGGGGGGCTGGCCTTCCTCGACCACGACATCTTCTCCGGTAACGCTCCCGACTTCGCGACCGACTCGGACTGCATCGACGAGGACGCCTACGCGACCACCCCGGCATTGCAGAACCGGGTGACGCCGCCGGGACTGAACGCGCCGACCAACACGCTGACGCCGGACACCCGTCCTCTTCCCGGCGCCGCAGCCACCACCGGAAGCGCAGTGCCACCCTCGAACCTGTTCTTCGATGTGACCGTCACCTATCTCGGTGCCGCAGAGCCCGCGAACGGCACCGGGTCCAACATTCCCTGGTACGCGGGGTGGACACGTGGATGGTCGGGGCTCCTCCCATGAGGCGCCGCAGGTGCCCGCTCCTTCTCGCCCTGCTGATGGTCGCCTGCTCGGCACAACAGAAGATTCTCGGGCCGTTCGGTCCGCCTGATATTCCAACTACCGGCTTTGCGCGGGCCGCCTTCCTGGCCGACGTCGATCTGCACGCCGGCCGGATCACGATCACGTCGCCCCGCCTCTCGGCGGTCACCGGATCGCGTGTGGTCGCCGCCGCGCATGGACCGGACTACTCGCTGGTCGGCGGCGATGCGGTCCAGATCACCACCTCGAATTTCTCCGCCTCCGCCGTCGGCGCCTTCCAGCCGGGAAAGGTCAGGGTCACTTTCGACGTGGCGCTGACCAATCGGCTTGCCAACGCCCAGCTGGTCGGACCGACCACATTTCCCTCTCCACCGCCAGGGACCGTCGGCCCGCTGCTCTTTCCCTACGACATCGCGGTGGCCACTACAAGCGGTGGAACGAGTACGGCCGGGCAGGGGGGGGACGTGATCGTGGTCTTGCCCGGAGGTGGGCTCGTGGCGCCAAGCCTCGATTGGGACGGGGGACCGTTCAACTTCTTCAATGACTCGGGGTGTGTCGGGGATGACTGTTACCGGTGGGAGGAGTTCGCTGCCGTCCCGCCCGGGGGAACCACGCCGGCGCGGCAGGTTGGTTTCGATCTCGATCCGACGGTGGGGCAGTTCACGGCCCGATTGATCGTCGCGTCCGACCTGCTCGATACCACGCTGCCCCAGCCGGGTACGGTCCAGGGAATGGTCCGCTCTGCCGCGCTCGGCCCTATCGCCGGCGCAGTCGTAACGGCAACGCCAGGTGGCGAAACTGCTGTGACCAGCGCGACTGGCACGTTCCAGATCCCGGGGCTGACCCCCGGCACGGTGTCCCTCGACGTGACCGGCATTCCTTCCATCTGTACCCCGCCAGGCCCCGCACCTGTCCTGATCACGCCGGGCACAGTCACCACCGTGACACTCGGCGTCAGCTGTACGCCACCGCCGCTCGCCGGAACTGTCAGCGGTCAGATTCTGCTTGCAGGAGGACCGGGCCTGGGCGGAGTCGGCGTCATCGTCACTCCGACGGGTGGCAGCTCGCAGGGCATCGTACTGACGGACCTCAACGGGTATTTCACCGTCCCGAATGTTCCGGTCAGCGATGGCACCGGCCGCCTCACCCTCGTGGGATTGCCGGGCATATGCACCGACCCAGGTGCCGTGACGTATGGCGGCCTCACAATCGGCGGGACGTCGACTCAATCCGTCGTGGTCGCCTGCCTGACCAGTGGCCCGGGATATTCGCTCGATTCCAAGTTCACCGGTGGCGGCGGCACAGTGACCCTGACGCTCGCGGTGGACATGTCGACCTACAATGACCTGCTCGTGAACGGAGTCGCCCCCGATGACATCCAGTCGATTCAGGGGAGCTTCCTCTATGACGCCGGACGCCTCCAGTTGACGGGATGCTCGGCGGTCCCGTCGTCTGCCATGGCCAATCTCACGGTGAATACCTCGGTTCTCGGGACGGTACAGTTCCTCAACTTCACCAGCGCCGGTGGGCCGGTCGTCGGGTTGCAGGGAATTGCGGACTGTACCTTTGCCGATGTGGGCGGGCCGTCGGTCACCACAACCACGACCATCACGGTGGCGCAGAGCTTTGACGGGCACGATTTGCGGCCGAACCTGGTCATCTCGGAAGGGTCGCTGCCCTGATCTGCCGGTCAGGGTCTTGAGGCAGCGCGCCAGTCCTGCGCTGCGGAGTCCGCAAAGAACGGCTCGAACGCGCGCACCAGGTTGCCGGAACGATCCTGCCGGACGGTGAGCAGCACGACGGGGCGGCCGACCTGGCGTTCGAGGAGATGCGGCGTGAGCTCGTGAAGGTCACGGGCGAAGAGATTGTTGCCCTGCCAGGCAAGGTGAAGTGGGAGCAGGGAGATCGTCCCCAGACGGTCCTCCCGAAGACGGGCCTCGCAGCGGGCTGGATAGGTCACATCGGGCAGCATGCGTGAGCTCGCATCGGGGGAACGCGCCATCGGGACGACACGGAGCGAGTCGCGCATCAGGGCGAGCAGCGCAGGCGCGATCTCCGGCCAGCGCTGATCATCCCGCTCCAGGCCGGCGAGTGCCGTGTCCAGGGCGCAGAGGTCGGTTGTCCGATACAGCCGTTCCACCGTGGGGCGCGGCACTCCGCGTCCCACCAGCCGGGCCGTCACCTGTGCGCCCCAGGGTTCGCGGACCAGGATGACGGCATCGTGAATCCCCATCCGCAGCAGGTCGGAATCCACGTCCCACCGTCGCCCCGGGGCATAGGCCGCGTATTGGCGCCACCGCTCCGGTGTCCCGATGATCAATCCTGCGATGAGATTCACCCCGATGAGGGCGGCCGTACTCGCCGCCAACCAGCGTGGTGCGCCCCGCGCGCAAAGGATCCCCGGCAGACGTGCGGTCCAGATCACGACAATCGGCGCGAGGGGGAAGAGGTACCGCGGTCCCAGATGATCCGCCTCGAACCAGTAGGCGAAGTAGGCGAGGGAGAGGAGGACCGTACTCCCGAGTAGCACGACGTCGATTGCGCGAAACTTGCGCATCAGGACGAGAGCCAGCGCCGGAGCAATTAGCGCGGAGACTGGACTCTCGTACATCGCCCACTGGAGCTGCCGGTAGTAGCGGGAGACGAGCTCCCAGCCTCGTGTCGGGGTGTGGGGCGGCCCCCATGGCGCCGCGTGAAACCCCAGCCGATGTGCCACGCCCCACTGGACCTCATAGCCGAGCAGAAGAGCGTGGCCCGTCGTCGCCGCATTGTAGGCGAGGAACCCAGCGGCTGGCACCGCAACGCCGGCGACGAAGAGCGTGCCTGGGAGCCAGGTCAGTCTGCGCCGTACCAGCTCAAGCCCGAGCCACGCGGCGACCGGGATCAGGAAGGCGAGGGCATCCACTGGGCGTATCGTGAACGCGATCCCGAACGCCAGACCCCCCGCGAGGTACAGCCACGGCGGCCGGGACTGACGCACCTGCGCCGTGCACGTCGCCGCCAGTCCGGCCAGCAGCCACAGCGTGGTTGGCGCATGATTCATCCAGCTCGCAAAATTGAATGCCACCCAGGGCGATACTGTGAACAGGACCAGCGCCGCGAGCCGGGTTCCGTGCGTATCGCCGCTAGCGCGCAGCAGTTGATCCAGGGCCAGAATGGCGAGGCCTCCGCAGAGCGGTGCGACGAGCCACGGCGCGTGCACGAGGTAGCCCAACGCGAGGTGTACCGGCCAGCCCGGCGGGAATTGGGCGAAGCTACGGCCGTCGCGATTCACCACCAGCAGTTCGCTGAAGAACTCGACGGGCTCGCCGGTGGGTAGCCAGAGATGCCCTCCAGCGAGAATCCGGGCCTGGAATGCCTGTGTGAGCTCATCCACATGGAGGGGCCGACGGCTGAACACCGCCAGGCCGATGATGGCGTAGGCTGTGGTGGCGGCAATCGCGAGCAGGAGCGGGAGCAGGCGGGAGCGCATCGGTGGGGAGTGTGCCCTGCTCCTGTCACGGGCCGGTCACGGCCAGGGGTCAAGCCCGGCGCGGACCTGGGCGATACTACGCGAAGGAGGCTCGCACCCCATGGAGGGGGTACGGGGCGACTCCGGCTTTTCCGCGGGAGACGGCCATCGTCACGTCATCCAGTACCGAGATCTTCGTCGCCCGGCAGCCGATCCTGGACCGCCGCCAGGGGATCTACGGGTACGAGCTGCTCTTCCGGTCCGGCATGGACAACGCCTTCCATGCCGAGGATCAGGACCAGGCCTCCTTCGAGATGCTGCACACCAGCCTGCTCGGCTTCGGGCTCGATACGCTCGTGGGCGACCGGCTCGGATTCATCAACGCCTCCCGCGAAGTGCTGCTGCAGGAGTTCTACCTGGTGCTCCCGCGGGAGCGCACCGTCATCGAGCTGGTCGAAAACGTGGAGCCCACCGCCGAGGTGATCGCGGCGTGCCGCGCACTCAAGCAGGCGGGGTATCGCCTGGCGCTCGACGATTTCGTGCGTCGCCCCGCCATGGCGCCGCTCGCCGAGGTGGCGGACGTGATCAAGGTGGACTTCCTCACGACCGGGGAGGCGGAACGCCGCGCCATCGTCCGCGAATTTGCCCCTCGCCAGGTGAGTCTGGTGGCGGAAAAGGTGGAAACGCGCGAACAGTTCGCCGCGGCACTTGCCGAGGGCTTCACGCACTTCCAGGGATATTTCTTCTGCGAGCCGGAAATCCTCTCCGCCTCCGATGTCCCCGCCTTCAAGCGCAACTGCGTCCGCTTCATGGCGGAGCTGCACCGGCCGGAGCTCGACTTCGACAAGCTCGAGCTGATCATCAAGCAGGAAGTGGCACTGGCGGTCAAGCTGCTCCGCTACCTCAACTCCGCCGGATTCGGCTGGCGCCACGAGATCACCTCGATCAATCACGCCCTCCGGGTGCTCGGCGAAAGCGCCGCGCGGAAGTGGTGCTCCCTGATGGCGCTCACCGTCCTCGGCGAAGACAAGCCGGCGCAGCTCGTCATCACCTCACTGGTCCGGGCCCAGTTCGCCGAGCAGGTGGGACGCGAGGCTGGGCTCGGGGCCCGCGACGTCGATCTCTTCCTCATCGGCATGCTGTCCACGCTCGACAGCCTGCTCGGCCGTCCGCTCGCGGAGGCGCTCGGCCACATGCCCGTCTCGGCCGAAATACGCGACACCCTGCTCGGCCGCCGGACGAGCCTCTCGGCGGTCTGGGCGGTGGTACTCTGCTACGAGCGGGCAGAATGGAGTCAGCTGAAGGAACTGGGCGACAAGGCGGATGTCTCGATTGGGCGGCTGCCCAGCCTGTATCACAACTCGGTGCAGTGGGTGAACCGGATCTTCAGGGCGTGAGCCGGAGCGTGCGACCGGCCAGTCGGCTCGCCGGGTGGGCGGCCGCCTCCGCCGCAAAATCCAAATCGACGGCACCAGCGGGTGCCCCCTCCAGGTGCGCGACGAGATCGGCGGCAGGCGCGGTGCCCGGTTGCCGGAGCGCGAGGGTCAGTCCGCGGCCACGCGTCTCCGTGGCGGTCACAATCTCACCCCAGTCCGGCCGCACCGAGGGGGATCTCCCCGCGATCAGTGCGATTGCATCCTGCTTTTCAGGGACATTCGCGGCCACCGGCACGCCGAGTGCGGTGGCGAGGTCGTACCACCCCTCCCAGGCGTCGAGTGCGACGAGGACCGTGAAGTGCCACTTCCGCCGGCGCGCCAGCGCGACCACCGCCGCGGAGATGTCGGCATCCGTCGCCGCCGACCCCTCGTTCATCGTCAGCGGCACCGAGCCGGTCTCCGCAAACCAGCGCCCGAGCGGCGGCAGCGTATCGGGGCGGGAGCCCGGGAACAGGGCGAAGCGTCGCGTCACCCTGATTTCTGCCTCGGCGTTGCTCCGCTGGAGCGCGAATTCGGCGGCCTCCGCGGCTCCTTCAAAGGCGACCTCCGCCGCGAGATATCGCCCCGCCTGACGCAGCACCTGGCCGCGAAGGTGCAGGGTGCTGCCATGCGGCTCGAGCGCAAAGGCGCGGTCGAGCGCCATCAGCGCCCGCGACAGCTCACCGAGGCGCCACGCCGCGTAGCCCGCCTCATGCCAGACCAGGCCGAGGTTCGGGTCCAGGCAGGCGGCGCCATCCAGTGCCCTGAGCCCGTCCCGATAGCGGCCCAGCTCCACCAGCGCGGCCCCCCGAAGTGCCGCGGGGAGCGCATCCTCGCCGAAGTGCGCGGCGCACCGCTCGGTGAGACGCAGTCCGTCCTCGTACCGGCCCACCTGGCGCAGCAGCGTGAAGAGTTCCAGCCAGAGCTGTTTCAGGTCCGGATGGGTCGTGAGCAGCGCTTCATAGGCCTGCTCCGCCTCCACCGCGCGACCCTCCTGCATGAGGCGCCGCGGGCGGGAGAGCAGGCGGTCGGCCGGCACGCCGGAGAAGACCCGGAACTGATCGGTGGAGTACATGGGCGCGAATGTACCGTGCGTGAGGCGAAGCGCTAGAGGGGATCCCGTCGTCCGAAGGATCGAGACCGGTGTAGCTGCGGTGCCAGAACGCTGTGACGATGAGCTCTCTTCTCCCGCCCCCGTTCCCGCTGTACCTTATCCGGCCATGGACACCTCATTCGCTAGCCGCGAGCAGTCGCGCCTCCTGCGCGAGCTCACCGAGTTCCTCGCCATTCCCAGTATCAGCGCGCTGCCGGATCACGCCGGGGACTGCCGCCATGCCGCGCAATGGCTCATGGATGATCTCACCCGGCTCGGTTGTCCCGTGGTGCAGCTCATCGAGGGGGATGGCCATCCGATCGTCTGGGCCGAGGGGCCGGTCATCCCTGACGCACCGACCCTGCTGATCTACGGGCACTACGATGTCCAGCCGGTCGATCCGGTGGAGGAATGGCACACGCCGCCCTTCGAGGCAACGGTGCGCGACGGCAAGCTCTACGCCCGCGGAACCGCCGACGACAAGGGCCAGGTGTTCTGCCTGCTCCGTGCCTACGAGGCGATCCGCGACCCCGAGGGCCGTCCGCCGCTCAACGTCCACTTCATCTTCGAGGGAGAAGAGGAATGCGGTGGGCACATGATCGACGAGCTGCTCAAGCGGGAGCCCGAGCGCACGAAGGCCGACGCGGCGCTGGTCTGTGACATGTCCTACTACGCCCCGGGTATCCCAGGGGTGTACACCGCCCTTCGCGGGATGTGTTACGCCGAGCTGACCGTCCGCACCTTGCAGCGCGACCTGCATTCGGGGACCTACGGCGGCGTGGCGCCCAACGCGCTCGAGACGCTGGTCCGGCTGCTTTCGGATCTCAAGGATGAGGACGGCAGAATCAACATCCCCAAGATCTACAAGTCGGTGATCCCGCCCAGCAAGGCCGAACTACGCGACTGGAACCGGCTCCCCTTCAGAAAGAAGGAGTATCTCAAGGAAGAGGTCACCGCGAGGTCGCTGACCGGACTCAAGAAGTACTCCGTTTTCGAGCGCACCTGGGCCCTGCCCACCTTCGAGATCCACGGTATCAAGGGCGGATTCGTCGGCGAGGGAGCGAAGACCGTCATTCCCGCCTCCGCGACCGCCAAGGTCAGCCTGCGACTGGTACCCGGGCTGCCCTTCGCCGATGTGGCCAGGCGGCTCGAGCGTGCTGCCAGAGCCGCCGCTCCGAAGTACGCCGAAGTGTCGTTCAAGATTCTGCACGGCGGTGACCCGGTGCAGGTGGACACCTCGGCTCCCGCCTTTGCCGTGCTGGATGCCGCCTTCATGGAAATCGTGGGCAAGGCGGCGGTCCGGGTCCGCGCCGGCGGGTCGATTCCGATCATCCCCCGTCTCGGCACCATGGGCGCACCGGTCCTCCTCACTGGTATTGGACTGCCCGATGACGGCCTGCACTCGCCAAACGAGAAGCTCGACCTGCATCAGCTCTGGGAAGGGATCAACGTCTTCGGGCGCTTCATGGAGCTCTTCGCCGCAACCGGGAAGGTCTAGCGAGCCCGGGACTCGTGGAGCTGGGAGCGGGGTGGAGCAGGCAGGTGACAGGGAGAAACGATAAGCCCTCCGGAGGGATCCGCCGGAGGGCTGATGCTTTTCCTCTCTGCCTGCTCTGCCCTATACCTCCTCGTCGATGGCCGGCTGTTCTCCGGTCCGGCGGCCGCCGGGATAATGGGTCTCGGTGCGGGCGTGCAGTTCGTCGATGCCGAGTACCGCTCGGACCGAGGCGATCACGCCAGCCACCACATCGTCCGCCCAATAGGGATCGGGGCGCTGCTCAGCCGGCACGTCGTGGGCGAAACTCTCGAGGTAGTGGACCGCCGTGGAGATCCACTCGCCCTGCGCCGCAGGCACCAGTGCCCACGATGATGTCGACTTGAGCTCCAGCTCCGTCAGCGCGGCCATCTGCGGCCCCAGCCCCTCCGCCTCCGCAGCGACCGAAAGTCGCTTGGCAACCAGCGCGAGGACCTGCTGACGTTCTGCCTCCAGCGGCCCCGGGAGCGGCGCAAAGAAGTTCCGCTGGTCGGCGACCATCTCTCCCAGCCTGATGCAGACGGCTCGCACCGCTGGCTGCACTGGAGTGGGCGCTTCACGAGCCCAGCCGTGTGCGGCCTTCAGGATATCGTGGACCAGTTGGTCGGCCTGCGCCTCGGGAGGGCGGCGCTCGGTCGGGGAAGTCATAGGATAGACAGAATGCCCCCGGCTTCAGCGAAACGCAATGGCGGCCCTCTGGATCCCACTCGCCCTTGACCGTTGACAACTCACGACCAGCCTATTTCCGCGGCCCCCGCCTCATGCGCGCCGGGTCCGGACGGCCGTACCGCTCCTCGGCCCAGGGCTCCCCCCGCATGTGATAGCCGTTCTGCTCCCAGAATCCCGGGTAGTCCTCCTCGAGAAATTCGAATCCGGTCACCCACTTGGCGCTCTTCCAGAAGTAGAGGTGCGGAATCAGCAGCCGTACCGGCCCGCCATGCTCCGGATCCAGAGCCTGTCCGTTGTGCCTGAGCGCCAGGAGGTTACCCGGCCGCAACAGATCCTCGACCGGCAGATTGGTGGTGAATCCGTGCTCGGCGTGGACCAGGACGTATCGTGCCTCGGGGCGCGGGTCCGCCTGCTCCAGCACCGACGCCAGGCCGATTCCCTCGAAGAGATTGTCGTAGCGGCTCCAGCGCGTCACGCAGTGGATGTCGCACAGCGTCTCCTGCCGCGGCAGCGCCAGAAGCTGATCCCACGTCAGCTCGAGCGGGTGGGCAACGGCACCGTACACTTTCAGGCGCCAGTTGGCGCGGTCGACATCCGGTACGGTGCCGTAGTGCAGCACCGGCCACTTCTGGGTGACAATCTGGCCCGGCGGCAGACGCCCGCGATCTTTCGTACGGACGTCGATAGGGTCGCTCATGAACGCTCCGGGTCGTCGAGCCGTGAGGGGTGGCGCTCTCGCTAAAGTGCAGATGCGGAGCGCACGGTTCCCTCGGCGAGGAGTTCGGACAGCGGGGCAGGGACGGGAATACGCCCGAACACCTCCCCCATCCCGCCGGTGATGGCCGCGACCGTCTCCTGCCAGAGCTCGGCGGGGTCGGTCGAGGCGTGGGAGGTCATCCGCTGTCGTTCCCCGGCCACCGAGGTCATCTCGACGCCGGCAATCCCGCAGGGCACGATGACATCGAATCCCCTCAGGTCGTTACTGACGTTCAGTGCGAAGCCGTGCGTGGTCACCCACTGCCGCACGTGAATGCCGATGCTGGCGATCTTGCGCCCCCCGGTCCACACCCCGGTGTTCCCCGGATTCCGCGTGCCCGCGATCCCCAGCCGGCCGAGGCTGACGATCACCGCCTCCTCGACCTGGCGGAGATACCAGTGCAGGTCCTGCCGGTGGCCGCGCAGGTCGAGGATCGGATAGCCGACGAGTTGGCCCGGCCCGTGCCAGGTCACATCTCCGCCGCGTTCCACCTCGACCACCGTGAGCCCGCGCTCGACGAGCGCTTCCGGCGAGAGCGGCAGGCTGGTGGCTTTCGTGCCGCGGCCGAGTGTGACGGTCGGCTCATGTTCGAGGAGCAGGAGAAGGTCGCGGTCGAGTGCGCCGCTGATGCGTCGGTCGGCGAGCCGGCGTTGGAGCGCATGCGCCTCTCGATAGGGCACACGGCCCAGGTCGGCCACCGCGAGCGGCGGGGTCATTCGCGCTTCCGGACGAACGACCGGCCCAGCAGCAGACAGAGGGCAGTCGCGCCCGCTGCCAGACCTAGAAGACCGCTCCGACCCCAGAGCGCGTCGACCGGCTGGGTGACGAAGCTGACGACCAGCGTCGCAAATCCCGCGACCATCGCCAGGCCCCCGCGCCGGTAGAGCGAGGTCAGCGGGCGCATGAGGGAAAAGGCGGACGCCGTTGCCAGCCCTCCGCCTCCCAGCCAGGCGAGCAGCAGCAGATTGACGATCGTGCCGGAAGGCGGGCCGTCGAGGGGCTGCGGGCTGGAGAGTTGTGCCGTCCGAACCACCCACAGCAGCGCGGCGGTAAGACTGAGCCCGAAGAGGATGCCGAAGCAGATGCTGCGAACGGCCACGCCCACGTGCTGAGGCGCGGCCACCTCGCCGGTCGGGGACAGTTCAATCGTCACGGGGCATCGCGCTCGATCGTTGACATGCGGGAGGGCGGCCCTCCGTGCCTGCCCGCTAGATGTGCATCACCCGTCCCATCGAATCGAGCGCCGCCTCGGCGATCGCCTCCGACAGGGTGGGGTGCGCATGCACCGTGAGATCGACTTCCTCGACGGTGTATTCGTTCTCCCGCGCCACGGCGAGTTCGTGGATCATCTCCGACGCGTGCCCACCGACGATATGGGCGCCGAGAATCTCCCCGTACTTCTTGTCCCGGATGATCTTCACGAATCCCTCGGTGTCACTAGTCGCACGTGCGCGGCCGTTGGCACTGAAGGGGAAGCGTCCGACCTGGAAGTCGAGTTTCTGCTCCTTGCACTGCTCCTCGGTGAGACCGATGCTGGCGACCTCGGGGTGGCAGTAGGTCACCGAAGGTACATTGTCGTAGCGAATCGGGTGCGGTGTGTGGTCGGCGATGAGCTCGGCGACGAAGGTCCCCTCGCGGCTCCCCTTGTGCGCCAGCATCGGGGGGCCCGCAACGTCGCCAATGCAGTACACGCCCGGCGCCGTGGTCTCGAGTGTGGTGGGCTTCACGTTCACCCAGCCCCGCTCGGTGAGCTGCACACCCGCCTCCTTGAATCCCATGTTCTCGGTGTTCACCCCGCGCCCGGCGGCCATCAGCACTTTTTCGGCTTCCACCTGCTGCGTCTTACCGCCCGCTTCGATGGAGAGGACCACCTTATCCTTCCCGACCTCGGCCTTGGTGACCTTTGCGCCGGCGATCACCTCGATGCCGCGCTTCTTGAAACTCTTGGCAACCACGTCCGACGACTCGGCGTCCTCGATCGGCAGGATACGGGGTAGCGCCTCGATCAGCGTCACCTTGGTGCCGAACGAGCTGAAGATGTCGGCGAATTCGCAACCGACCGCGCCGGCGCCGATGATGGCGAGGGTGGCCGGGGCCTGCTCCAGGAAGAGCGCCTCGTCGGAGCTGATGACAGTGCTCTTGTTGATCTCCAGCCCGATCTGCGGGATCCCCTTCACCCGCGAGCCGGTGGCGATCACGATCGCCTTCTTGGCCTCGTGCGTGTCGGCGCCGACCTTGAGTTTTCGCCCCGGCAGCAGGCTCCCCTCACCCTTGATCACGGTCACCTTGTGCTTCTTCATCAGAAACTCGACGCCCTTGGAATTCTGCTCCGAAACTTTGCGGGAGCGTTTCATCGCCACGCCGTAGTCGAGCTTCACCGACCCGACCTCGACGCCCAGCTCCTTCGCCTCGTGGCCGACGATATTGGCAATACGGGCGCTATGGAGCAGCGCCTTGGTCGGGATGCAGCCGATGTTCACGCAGACGCCGCCGAGTTTGTCCTTCTCGACGACCGCGGTGGAGAGTCCGAGTTGCGCGCACCGGATGGCGCAGACGTACCCGGCGGGCCCGCCACCCAGAATGATCACGTCGAAGGTTGCCACGGAAACCTCGAAATTGATGATGAACGGCGATCACCCCAATCGCCCAATCGCCCAATCCCCCAATCGCCCAATCGCCCAATCGCCCAATCCCCCAACCCACCAACCGCCCAAACCGCTAACCGCCCACCCGCCCCCTCACCACACCAGCGCCAGTGGATTCTCCAGCATCTGCTTCAGCGTCCTCAGGAAGGCGGCGCCGGTGGCCCCGTCGATCACCCGGTGGTCGCACGACATCGTCGCCCGCATCCGGCGCCTGATCGTGATCGCCCCGCCCTCTGCCACCGGCTTCGCAACGATGCTGCCGATGGCGAGGATTCCAGCCTCTGGTGGATTGATCACCGCGGTGAACTGATCGATCTCGAACATGCCGAGGTTGGAGATCGAAAAGGTGCCGCCGGTATACTCCTCGGGTGTGAGGCGGCGCTCCCGTGCACGCCCGGCGAGTTCCTTGGACTCCGCGCCGATCTCCCGCAGCGACTTCCGGTCCGCATCCCGGATGATCGGCGTGATCAGCCCGTCCTCGACCGCTACCGCCATGCTGATGTGCACTTCGTGCCAGGTGCGGATCCGGTCCTCCTGCCACCAGGCGTTGCAGGCCGGATGCTGCCGTAGTGCCAGCGCCGTGGCCTTGATGATGATGTCGTTGAAGCTCACCTTGGGCTTCTTCTCCGACTCGGCCCGCCCGTTCAGCGCTTCCCGCGCCTCGGCCACTCGCTCCATGTCCACTTCGGTGGTGAGGTAGAACGTCGGGATCGGGCCGATCGACTGCGTCAGCCGCTTGGCGATCGTCTTCCGGAGCTGGGAGAGTGGCGTATCGGTGAAGCCATTCAGACTACCGGGGACCGGCACGGCTGTGGACGCTGGCCGGCCCGCCGGCGTTGCGCCGGCCCCCTCGACGTCCCGGACCACGATCCGCCCCTCAGGCCCGCTCCCCCGCAACCGGGCCAGGTCCACGCCCTTCTCGGCCGCGACTTTTCTGGCGAGGGGCGAGGCCTTCACCCGACCGTTGTCGGCTGGCGCTGCAGGAGCGGCTGCTGACACTGCGGCGGGCGCGGGCGTCGGGGCGGCGGCAGGAGCGGCTGCCACCGCTGGGACGATGGCTGGAGCCGCAGCGGGCTTCGCGGCTGCCGGCGCGGCGGATACCGCGGCACCAAGCACTGCCGCAATGTCCTCACCCTTGGCGCCGATCACCCCCACCAGTTTGCCCACCGACAGAGTGGTGCCGGCGGGGATCACCTGCTTGAGGAGCACGCCAGCCGCGCGCGCGCTGAGGTCCATGACGGCCTTGTCGGTCTCGACTTCGGCCAGCACGTCGCCCATCGCGACCACGTCGCCCTCCTGCTTCTTCCATTCCACGAGACGGCCCTCTTCCATCGTCGGAGAGAGCGCCTCCATCAGAATCTTGGTTGCCATGGCTACTCGAGGTAGAGGACCTTCTTCGCGGCGGCCACAATGCGATCCGGTGTCGTCTTGGCCGCCTTTTCCAGCTGCTTGTTGTACGGCATCGGAACGTCCGCACCGGTCACCCGCAGGATCGGTGCGTCCAGCTCGTCGAAGATCCCCTTCTGCAGCTCGTCGACCACCTGCGCTCCCGCTCCCGCGAAGTACCACCCCTCCTCCGCCACCACGGCCCGGTGGGTCCTGGACACCGAGGTGAAGAGCGCCTCGAGGTCGAGGGGACGAATGGTGCGCAGGTCGAGCACCTCCGCCGAGATCCCTTCGGATTCCAGCTGCTCGGCGGCCCTGAGGCAGGCGGTGACGGTCTTGGAGTAGCAGATGAGGCTTACATGCTCCCCGCTCCGCTTCACCTCCGCCTTGCCGATCGGGACGATATGCTCTCCCTCGGGCACCTCGCCCTTGGTGTTGTAGAGCATCTCGCCTTCCATGAAGACGACCGGATTGTCGTCGCGGATGGCGCTCTTGAGCAATCCCTTGGCGTCCGCCGGTGTGGCCGGCATGATCACCTTGAGGCCGGGGATGTGCGCATACATCGCCTCGAAGCACTGCGAGTGCTGGGCACCGAGCTGGAGCGCCGCGCCGGCGGGGCCCCGGAACACGATCGGGCAGCCTACCTGGCCACCGGACATGTAGCGGATCTTCGCGGCGGTGTTGATGATCTGATCGATCGCGAGCAGGGCGAAATTCCAGGTCATGAACTCGATGACCGGCCGCAGGCCGACCATGGCGGCGCCCACGCCCACGCCCGCGAATCCGAGCTCGGTGATCGGGGTATCCACGATGCGGTTGGGACCGAACTCCTCCAGGAGCCCGCGGCTCACCTTGTACGCGCCCTGGTAGACGCCGACCTCCTCACCCATGAGGAACACGTCGGGGTCACGGGCCATCTCTTCCCGGAGGGCGGCGTTGAGCGCGTCACGATAGGTCAGGACTGGCATCAGGCCGGCTCCCCCGCCGGGGCATACACATCGGTATACAGCGCCCCCGGCTCCGGATCGGGACTCTGATCCGCGAAATCGTACGCGTCCTGCACCTCCTCCTTGACTGCCGTATCCAGCGCCTCGATGCCGGCGTCGTCGATCAGCCCTTCGTCCTTGAGCCGCTCACTCCAGATCAGGATCGGGTCGCGCTTGCGGTGGGCCTCGACCTCCTCCTTGGTGCGATAATGACCGTGAATCGGGTCGGACATCGAATGACCCACGAACCGGTAGGTTCGGATCTCCAGCAGTGTCGGCTGGGCCGGCCGGCGGGCCCGGACCACCGCGCGGTCCATCGCCGCCATGACTTCACCAAGGTCCTGTCCGTCCACCACCTCGCGGGACATATCGTAGGAAGCCGCTCGCTCGGAGATGTTCCAGGTCGAGGTCGCCCGGTCGAGCGCGGTGCCCATCCCGTAGCGGTTGTTCTCGCAGACAAAGATGCAGGGGAGTTTCCAGATCCCGGCCATGTTGAGCGCTTCGTGAAAGGCGCCGTTGTTGACGGCTGCCTCGCCGAAGAAGCAGACCGAGACCTGATCCCGCTCCCGGTACTTGATGGCGAACCCGATGCCGGTCGTGAGCGGGATGTGTCCGCCGACGATACCGTGCCCGCCGAGGAAGCCGAGGGACGCATCGAAGAGGTGCATCGATCCACCCTTGCCACCCGAACAGCCGCTCGCCTTGCCGAACAGTTCGGCCATCACGGTGCGAGCCGACATGCCGCGGGCGAGCGCCTGGCCGTGGTCGCGGTACGTCGTCGTGAGATAGTCGTCTGGGCGGAGCTGAGAGAGGCAGCCCACGCCCACCGCCTCCTGGCCGATATAGAGGTGGCAGAAGCCGCCGATCTTTCCCAGGCTGTACGCCTCGCCTGCCTTCTCCTCGAAGCGACGGATAAGCAGCATCTGCCGCAGGTAGAAGCGGTACTTTTCGGCCAGTTTCGTATCGGTCTTGCGCGAAGATTTCGCCGTTGCCATTGCGTTCCTTTTCCGAAGCTGTCATCCCGGACGAAGTCAGGCCTCTCGCCAGGGGCACACCGGCAGGAACCCTTCAGCGCGATACCCCGGGGAGCCTGTCGACCTACGCCTGCGCGGCCCTCGCCTGCTCCCATGCGTGGTAACTCGAGCGGGTCAGCGGGCTCGCCTGCACGTGGGTGAAGCCCATCCGCATGCCGATCTGTTCGAGTTCGGCGAACTCCTCCGGCGTGTAGTACCGTGCAATCGGCAGGTGACCGTCCGTCGGGCGGAGGTACTGGCCCAGGGTCAGGATGTTCACATCGCTCCGGCGCAGATCGCGCATGCCAGTCACGATCTCGTCCCACTCCTCGCCCATGCCGAGGATCATCCCCGACTTGGTCAGGCCGTCGGGAGCGATCCGTCTGGCATGGGCGAGCAGCTGCAGGGCGCGGTCATAGCGCCCGCCCGGTCGTGCGAGCCGGTAGAGCCGCTCGCAGGTTTCGAGATTGTGATTGAGGATGGCCGGCCGAGCGTCGAGCACGATCTGAAGCGCCCGCTCCGAACCCTTGAAGTCCGGGATCAGGACCTCAACGGTCGTCTCGGGCAGCCGTCGCCGGATCTCGGTGACACACGCTGCAAAGGCCTCGGCGCCACCGTTCGGCAGGTCGTCCCGATCCACCGACGTGATCACCACATGCTCCAGCCCCATCCGTTCGACGGCCTCGGCCAGGCGGACCGGCTCGATCGGGTCGAACGGGGCGGGGGTGCCGTGGGCGACGGCGCAGTAGGCGCAGTTCCGGGTGCAGACGTCCCCGAGGATCATGAAGGTCGCCGCCTTGTGCTCCCAGCATTCGCCGATGTTGGGGCAGCGGGCTTCCTCGCAGACGGTGTGGAGACCGAGTTCCCGCATCATCCCCTTGAGCCGGATGTAATTGTCGCCGCCGGGGGCTTTTACCTTGAGCCACAAGGGCTTACGGATGACCGGAGGCGCACCCCCAGGCGTGGGAGTCGCCGGGGCGGGGAGGTCGCGCGTGAGCTGGACCAGCGGTGCTGCCATGCGAACTCCAGGATGAATCGCGAAGCGAGCGTGAAGGCAAGCTAGTGCCGGGACTGAATGCGGGCCATAGGGGAGCTGGTCATTATCAACCAAATGGTTGAGCACCGAGGCTCCTTTGGGCCCTCAATAATCATCGCCCAATCTGAGGGTTTCCGTAGGGGCCATGTGGCAGGCCGCCGGTGCTGGTGGATCGGACAGTCCGGACGCCGTACCCAAGCGACGGGTCGGGCGAGCGACCTGATCCCGAAGATCGCCGACGCCCACGGTTGCAGACGCCCAACGACGATACCGGGTCTCTCTCCTCGCCTCCAGATGATACGCCGGTCTTCGATTCGCGGGTGGCCGCCGGGCGACCCGATGGGTCGTACGACGACCACCATCCTCCGCGCATGGGCGCGCCTGCGACGAACACAATTACTTCCGCGTGGAATTGGTTATGGCGGAATCGTCCGGCGGACGAACCTCCCTGGTGGGCACCAACTTCCCACCGTCGCTGCAACTCGCTTCCTGCTCCCGGATGGGACTCTCGGTCGCCCCGGGCGTACCTGATCACGATCTGCGTCGCCGGGCGTGCTCCGGTGTTTTCCAGCGTGAGTCGGGGGCGGGTGAGGCTGAGCGGCCTGGGGCGAATCGTGGACGCAGAGTGGGCCGATCTGCCGCGACGGCACCCCGCGGTCGCCGTGGATGCGTGGGTCATCATGCCGAAACACCTGTATGCGATCCTGTGGATTCCCGATTCAACCGGGAGAGTGGCGCCGCTGGCGAGGCCTGGTCCACCGAGTGGGAGCGTCGGCGCGGTGGTGGGGCAATGCAAGTCGCGGGTCACCTAGGCCGTGAATGCCGGAGGGATCTGCCCGACCTGGAATCCGCTGTGGCAACGTGGGTACCACGACCGGATGCTTCCCTCCGACCAGGCGGTGATGTGTGCCCGGCGGTACATCGCGATGAATCCGGTGCGATGGGGAAAGGAACAGCAATTGGTCCCCGCGTCGCGGCCCGCCAACCCATCCGAGGCACCGTCGTTCCGGCGACCCCATCGCGTCGCCCGATCACCGAGGGCCCCCCACGCGTAAGCGTCCGTCACCCCGCGGCGGCGTGCGCACCATCGCGATTCACTCGTTGCGACCCCTTGGCGTCACCGCCGAAACGAAAAACATAGGGGCGGCCCGATGGGTCGCCCCTACGACAATACGTTTGTCCCTGCGACCTGGCCGACCATCGCGTCACGCGACGATCATCACATGCGCTCCAACCGGTCGCCTCCGGAATCAACCAACGGCTACTTGCCGCAGGTCGCCATCACCATTTGGGCGTCCGCCTTCACCGTCGGCGAGGCCGTCTGCTCCGTCTCGGTGACGCCCTGCTGGTCGCCGTACTGGTCCAGCGTCTGGGCCTTGATCTCGATCGTGGTGCCACCGTTGGCATCGGGGCGAATCCGCGTATCGAGGCGATTGAAGCGTCTGCGGAACCGCACGTCCGAGACGCTTGCCTTGTCGTCTACCTTCTGGCCGACGAACCACCGGTCGGATGGGTCGTAGTGGGTCCGCTGATAGCCGAATTTCTTGAGCTGATCCTGCACGCAGGTATAGGCGTCGTCCGGCGCGGCGGTGGAGGTCGCCTTCGAGACGGAATAGAGTGTGCCGGCACAGCTGGCGAGCAAGAGCACGAGCAGCAGGGGAGGAGTACGGCGCATCATCACGGTCCTCGACAGGGGGCGGAATTGGGAGTCGGCAATCTACACTCCTACCAGCGCCTTTAGGCAGCGTGACAGGAAGCAGAACGGCCTCCCCCTTGGGGGAGGCCGTCTGCGGTCTCACGCGCGAGCGTCAGCGCATTCACCGACGCATCGCTGGTGGAGTCCTAGTAGAACAGCATCAGGCCAAACGCGCCGGTAAACGCCTTGTTCTTGCCGGTGGCCGTCTTGTCCTTGGACCACATGTAGTCACCCTCGCCCACGACCTTGAGCGACTTGGTGGCCTGGAAATAGATGCCGCCGGAGATCAGGCTGTTCTCGGTCTTGAACTGAGTCGACTCCCCCGTGGTGCTCTTCAGGAAGCTGGAGCCGTACGAGCCGGCGATCGTCGCCTTGCTGCCGGCAGGGGTGAAGGTCAGCTGGCCGAAGTAGCCGTAGGACGAGCGCAGCTCGCCATCGCCGCCGACGCCCAGACCGCTCACAGCAGCGGCGCTTGGGGCGGCATTGACGCCGTTGAACATCAGGGTGGTGCCGATGCCCTTGCCGTAGTACCCTGAGCCATGGACCGAGAAGGTGCCAGTCTTGTAGGTGACGCCGGCGGCGCCCCCGACAGAGGTCTTGCTGGTCCCACCGCTCGGGGCGGTCTTCGCGGTCTGCACTTCGCCGCTGGCGAACACCTTCAGATTCCCGCTGGAGTAGCTGCCCTCGGCCTCAAGCCGCGGCAGATTGGTCACGCCGTACACCGTGCCAGCGTCACCGCCGAGGCCGCTCGGATCCATCAGGCCAACGGAGAACGAGCTCGGCCGGCCCGCCGGGGTGGAGTAGGTCATCTGGGCAATGAAGTTCGGATACACATACCCGAAGCCGATGCGCCCGAGGGTCGTGCCGCCCGGGGCGATCCCGCCGCCGCCGACGCCGAACAGGGTCTGGTCGGAGAGGATGTTGCCACGCTGATAGAGGCCCAGCTCCTTACCAGCGGTGATGGTGCCCCAGCTGCCGCCCACGGTCAGGAAGACCTGGCGCATGTCGATCTGGGCGCCGAAGCAGTCGTGGGCCCCACCGCCGCACTGCACCTGGGGTGCGAACCCGAAGTGGGCGCCGAGATCGGTGCTTCCTTCCTTGCCGCTCGCGGTGAAGGTCGCGAAGGCGGGGAGAAGGCCCGTGCCGTAGTAGAAGCCCTGAGCCTTGCTGCCACCGACCAACGCGCCGGTGAGGGCGCCCGTGGCATTGCCCGCGCTTACGGACTGATACTGCGCGAAAATGTTCACGTTGCCGGCGAACGAGAAATTCCATCCATTGCTCATCTGCATGGTCAGCCCCTGCGCGTTCGCGGCCGAGGCCACGCCGAGCATGAGGGCCCCGAACAACAGAGCGCTACGCTTCATCGGTGCTTCTCCTGACTAGAAGAGGACTGATACTGCACGATTCAGAACAACTTCCTGCCGCTGCACCTGCGGTACTCACAACGCCTTTGGACGGTGCTTCACCACCGCCCGGAGGGCGGCGGGTGGAGCCGGTTGTTCACCTCCCAGAGGACGAACCAGACGGGTAGTGGACGTTGGTTTTCATACCAGTAGAAGTCCTCCACGCGCGCCCCGTAGACGGTGGGGCTGAAGGGGAACCGGAATCCCGTGCGACTCAGACTGTCGATTGCCTGACGCAGCCCAGCGGAATCCGCGGTCCCGGCGTCGAGGGCCTGCGCCGTAGCACTGCCGGCCAGGAATCCTGCCAGGTAGGCCTGCTTCGCATCCGGGGAAAGCTGACCCCATCCGCGGCCGTCCAACTGAAGCCAGTCCGGCGCAAAGGTGTGTGACGGCGCCACTAATGTACCGATCCATGCGGCCACCGCAACCCAATACCACTTAATTGCCATAAGATTACTCGGGATTCCGAGGGATATTTTCCGAGGGGCTGGCCTACATCGCCGGATGGAGGTATAGCCTACCTACTGGTCGGTCGGCGTCAGCCTCATTTGCGGTTCCGTCACGTCCGCGCTCACCGCGAGACGAATCCACATGCCGCTCAAGCCGTGCCCAGGGACCCCGCAGAAGATCAGGTAGCTGCCGACCGGGGTCGCCTTGAATCGCATGTTGTCGGTGCCGAACTGAGGGATGCCCTCACTCACGGCCCTGGTATACGCCCGCGGGATCGCCGCGTCGTTGAGCGCCATGTTGGGAATCGGCCTCGCGTCGGGGATGACCTGGGCGCTGTGAGGCGTGCCATCCTCATTCACGAAATTCACAACCACCGTGCTGTTCTCGGGCACGACGAGGGTGAACTCTCCGTCGGTGTAGCCATTGAAATTGAATGGGCTCTTGGCGTGCCCCGGAATGCCGGCGATGAGCTTGAAGCTGGCCGCCTTCGTGGTGGGGTTCCAGGTGAGCCAGCTCGAATCGGGCTTCCCACTGCCGGTCCCCGACCCCTGGGCCTCGGTACGAACGACGACCATGAGCGAGAGGAGCAGGGCGACGGCCTGAGGGGCCCACCTGGCGCTCATCCAGAATGTCCAGAAACGGAAAAAGAGCGGGAGCGTCCAACAGGACGCCCCCACCCCAAGCCTGCCGCGAGACTGCGGCACCTGCCTAATGTGCCGCCGCCGACATGAACGGCTTCGGCATGCCGAAGACCATGACCGCGGAACCCAGCGGGTAGTTCAGCTGGAAGTTGCCGCCACAGGCAACGGCGATCATCTGCTCACCCTTGTACGAGAAGCTCATCGGAGCGCTGTTGCAGCCTGCGCCGGCCTGGAACTGCCAGAGCAGCTTGCCGGTGCGCGAGTCGAAGGCGTTGAACTTACCGTTCCCCTCGCCCGTGAATGTCAGGCCGCCGGCCGTGGCCAGGCCGCCACCCATCATCGGCTGCGGCACCTTGTTCTGCCAGACCACCTTGCCGGTGGCCAGATTCAGCGCGGTGTACGTACCCCACTGCTCTTCACCTGCGATCGCCACGAAGGCGGAGCCGAGCCAGAGACGGCCCTTCTCCCACGGCGCGGTGTGGGTGATGTAGTTCATTGGTTGATGCAGACCCGCCACGAACGCATAGTTGAGCTTCGGGTCGATCGCGATCGGCGACCACTCGGCTCCACCATTGGCGCCCGGCAGCATCCGGGTGCCCGCGGCGCTCGGGAGCGCAAACATGTTCTCCTGCGGAGTGAAGTTCTCGGTCCGGCGCACCAGCTTCCCGGTGGCAGCATCGAGGACATACACCCACGCCGTCTTGCCGGCGTGCACGACAACCTTCTTGCCACCGACCGTGCTCACCACCGGCGGAGAGACCGCATCCAGGTCCCACACGTCGTGCGGCACCGTCTGGTAGTACCACTTGGTCTTGCCGGTCGTGGCGTCGATCGCGACAATGCAGTCGGTGTACAGGTTGTCGCCCGGGCGGATGCCGCCGTCGAGATCCGGCGAAGGATTGCCGACCGCCACGTAGATCATGTTGAGACCCTTGTCGTACGCCGGGGTCATCCAGCACGCCACCGCCGCCGCGGGTCCACGCATCGGCGTACTTGGCGCTGTCGGCCTTCTCGGCGCCCAGCGTTCCGGTGCAGGTCTGCACCATCGGGGGTGTGCGTCACCCAGGTGCCGGACCAGCCGTTCGGCGCCACGGCATCAAAGGTCGGATCGCCCTTGGGCGCGGGGATCGAGTACCAGCGCCACAGCTGCTCACCGGTCATGGCGTTGTAGGCCGTCACGTGGCCGCGGATGCCATACTCGCCGCCGGACACGCCGATGATCACCATGTCGCCGATGACGAGCGGCGCCGCGGTGATGCTGTAGCCGTAGGCCGGGTCCGCCACTTCGATGTCCCAGGTCACTTCCCCCGTCATCCGGTCCAGCGCCACCAGTCGGGCGTCCATGGTGCCCATGTAGACGTGGGGGCCGTGGACCGCGACGCCGCGGTTGTTCGGGCCGCAGCAGGTGATGGTGCTGCCCAGCTTGTGTTCATACCGCCAGACCTGCTTGCCGGTGGAGAGATCGTAACCGATTGCCGTGTTGTACGGCGTGGTGACGTACATCATGTTGTCGACGACGACCGGCGTGTTCTCGAAGCTGCCGAGGCGGCTGATGCCGGTCTGGAACACCATCCGCGGCACCAGACTGCGGACGTTCGTCGTGTTGATCTGCGCCAGCGTCGAATACCGCTGGTTCCAGTCGTTGCCACCGTAGGTGGTCCAATTCGCCTGCGCCGACAGAGTAGATGCACCTACCCCGAGCAGCCCGAGCGAAAGACCCCACTGCGTCAGCCTACGCATGAGGACGATCTCCAATTATGAGGGATGGATGAGAGGGACAACAGCCAGCAACGCCCGCAGGCGGATACTTCCCCTTCAGATAGCGCCACCAGCCCGCGCCCGGGTGGCGGCCGACACTATCACAGCGGTCTGCCAGAATTGAGCGGTGCAAGGTGATACCAATATCCCCCGGTCGGACTTCCCGTCAAGTGGCGCCTACTTGAAGAGCAGCGCCGCCTTTTTCACCGTCATCATCACGCCCCACAGCATCGGGAGGCCGACGGCGATCCACGCCGCGATCACGACGACCACGCTGCTGGACGCCCGGGTGCCGCGTGAGTCCTGATCCATCATAGTCACCTCTCCAGTGTTATTTCCCGGCCGCCCGGAGCTGTTCGTCGGTCATGTAGTAGCGCTCGGCGACCGGTCGGACCAGCAGGTTGGCCAGGAAGCCGACGACCAGCAGACCTGCGAGCACGTACATCGTGGTGTTGTAGGCATCCGCCGCCGGCACACCAGCGTCGATCTGATGCTGCCGGATCGAATTGACCAGCAGCGGACCCACGACCCCCGCTGTGGACCAGGCCGTGAGCAGGCGACCGTGAATCGCCCCCACAAACTGGGTTCCGAACATGTCCGCGAGGTAGGCGGGGATCGTCGCGAAGCCACCGCCGTACATCGTGAGGATGACGCAGAAAATCGCGACGAAGAGTCCCACGCTTGCCCGATGGCCAGCCTCCGGAACGAGGGAGTACAGGAGGATGCCGAGCGCGAAGAAGACGAAGTAGGTGGGCTTGCGACCGAGCTTGTCGGAGAAGCTGGCCCAGCCGATCCGGCCCGCGATGTTGAAGAGCGAGAGGAGTCCCACGAACCCCGCCGCGGCCGAGGCGGTGACGGTCCCCTTGAAGATCTCCTGGATCATCGGCGAGGCCTGCTCCAGCACTCCGATGCCGGCGCTCACGTTGGTGCAGAGGACGATCCAGAGCAGGATGAACTGGGGTGTCTTCCAGGCGTCGTGCACATGCACATTGCGCGAGGTAACCATGGTTCTGGCAGCGGCGCGTGGTTCCCATCCGGCCGGTTGCCAGTCCGCGGGCGGAATGCGGTACGCAAAGGCGCCGCAGAGCATTGCGACGAAGTAGATCAGCCCCATCGTCACGAAGGTTTCCCACACTCCGACTGAGGTGGCGGTGGCGAAGCGCTTCATGAGCAGGTCGGCCAGTGGGGCGCCGATCATCGCGCCGCCTCCGAATCCCATGATCGCCAGCCCGGTCGCCATCCCTCGGCGATCGGGGAACCACTTGATCAATGTGGAGACGGGCGAGATGTAGCCCAGCCCGAGGCCGCACCCGCCGATGACCCCATTGCCCAGGTAGACGAGCCAGAGCTGGTGGGTCTTCACTCCGAGTGCGGCGACCAGGTAGCCACCGCCCCAGCAGCAGGCGGCGGTCACTCCAGCGCGCCGAGGGCCGACGCGTTCCAGCCATCGCCCGAAGACCGCCGCCGAAAGGCCGAGGAATACGATGAAGGTGGTGAAGACCAGCGCGATCTGGGTTTGACTCCAGTCTCCGGGGGCGGGCGCAGTGACACCGAGTGCCCTGGTGAGCGGCAGCTTGAAAACGCTATAGGCGTAGGCCTGACCGATGGAGAGGTGAATCGCCAGTGCCGCGGGGGGGACCAGCCACCGGTTGAATCCGGGCCCGGCAACAATCCGTTCGCGGTCAAGGAGGCCGGCCATCGGCACGCTCCACAGATGATGGGATTGGGAATGACGACGGCTTACATTATCGTCGGACGGGGAAAAACGCCAACGTCACATACGCAGGGGTTCACCAGTGACTCTCGGATTCCGCTTCCTGGTGCCGGCCGCACTGCTGCTGGGCGCGAGCGGCCCAGGCGCTGGGGCAGCGGTACTGCCCGACTGGATCACAGTCGATTCGTCCGCCAGGACCGTGACCCTCACGCTCCAAGCCGTGCCGGGGGGTCCCGAAGGTATCGCGACGCTGAACGGGAATCACCATGGCAGTGTGCAGGTGGTGGTTCCTCTCGACTGGACCGTGAAATGGGCCTGGGTGAACCGGGACTCGACGCAGCATCACAGTCTGGTGGTGATGGCCGAGCGGGAGAAGCTGCCGATGGAGGGAGGTCGCCCCGCGCTGGACAATGCAATGAGCCGTGCCGTGACTGCCGGGCTGTCGGCGGGTCAGCGGGATCTCACCACATTCGTGGCGGATCAGGCGGGATGGTACTGGATTCTCTGCGGCGTGCCGAGCCACGCGATTCGCGGCGAGTGGATCGGGCTCAAAGTGGATCGTGAAGCGGCGACCGCCTCCGTCGTGGTCCGCGCCGTAGCCCCGTAGCCCCGTAGCCCCGTAGGCCCGAACGGCCGGTCGGCCTATGGGGCCGGTTCACCTAACAGCAGGTCAAGCTCCCGTCGGAAGTCTGCGACCAACGCCAGCTGCTGGGCGCCTGTCGCCGGTCCGTAGAAACCCGCATGGACCTGCCGAACGCGCCCGTCCCTACCCAGGAAGATCGTCGTCGGGAACGCCGAGAAGCCGTCGAGTTGGGGCAGGGTGGCGGCGACGGCATCGGCGTCGCTTACCCCGCCGAGCAGGAGGGGGAAGGGAATGCTGAACTTGTCACGGTAACGGCGCACCAGGGGCGCGTCCTGGGCCGAATCCCCTGTCACTTCGAACGCGAGTCCGAGCACTTCGAGGCCGTGCGGGTGATAGTCGTGGAACAGCTCCACCAGCGTCGGTGCGGCGTCCTGACAGGTGGGACACCAGCTGCCGAAGATTTCGAGGAGGACGACTTTCCCCCGGAAGCGCGCATCGGTCGAACGTACCCGGTGGCCGTCGAGATCGGGAAAGTCGAACCGGAATGCCGCGCTGCTGTCGGCACGGGTGACGGCGGTCGGTGGTGTGAGATGGGGCCGCCCGGTGCTCCGCACCGCGACGAACGAGGTCTGGCTCCGGAGCCCGGCGTGAAAGGTGCCCCGGAGCGTGTCGCCATCGAGATGCCCGGTAAGCAGGTAGACGAATGAACCGTCGAAGTGCGCCATCGTGAGGCTATCGCCATCCCCGCCACCCCAGAAGCGCCCGTAGTCACCGGAGTTCGAGATGATGGTGCCCTCCAGGCCATCGGCGCCATTCTCAAAGACCAGTACCCGCGGGCTCTGCTCGAACCCGCTCTGGAACCAGGCGTCCCAGCGGCCGAGCAGCGCTGCGCCCGCCGGACGCGCCTCCCAGGTGCCGCGCACCGCACGGAAGGGGATCGTGCGCGGCCCCTTCCGCCCCACATTGTGATACTGGCCGACGAGCGAGTCTCCTCGACGTGCCACGGCGATCGACGCCGCGTAGTCCCCCACCTCGAGGACGAGGCTGTCCCCCTGCATCCGGACCGCGGTCAATGGCTGGCAGGCCGTCCCGTTGCACAGCGAGCCGCGCCAGTTAGGCGCCGAACCTTCGAGCACGAGGCTGAATTGCAATTCGCCGCCGGCGAGATCCAGTGCCGCACGGTAGTGGCCCGCCGGATCGGCCAGCCCAGCGAGAATCGTGAAGAGAGGAAGCAGCCCCATGGAGTTCACTCTGGCACCCGTCGGCCTTTGGGGATCTCGACATCCGCCGGGAAGGACACCCTGAGCAGCGTCGCCTCCACAGGGTCGAGCAGGTAGAGTAACCGTCGCGCCGTATCCACCACAAAGCTCCGGGCCCCGGTCGCCGCGGGCACCAGCACCCGCCTCCGGAGCGGACCGTTCAGCTCGTGCGCGAGAATGACCGTCCCGGCGCCCCTCGGCATCCGCAGGAGAAACCACATTTCGGTACCGACCGGGCGGCCGGCCACGACATAGCGGAGCGGGAAGTAGCCTGACGAGTCATGCGATGCGCGGTTCGCCTCGAAAAAGTCGGCGACGATCGCGCCGCGCTCCGGCGCCAGCAGCGGATAGGAGAAGACGAGTGAGTCGCCCGCGTCGTACCGTTCCAGCCGGCCCTCAGCAGAGAGCGAGAGCCACACTCCGCCCTCGGGTGTGAGCAGCGGCAGCGTCGAATTGCGCAGTTGCGAGGGGATCTTCCGGTCGCGGATATCCGACCGCAGCGCGATCAGGTCCGAGCCGGCAACACCCGGGACCACGGGCGCTCCGAGCGCAGCGCCAGGGGAGCCATCCGCTCCGATGCGCCGCGCAAGCGCTCCGTCGCGTCCATCGAGGGCCACCACCAGCGCTCCCCCAGGACCCACGCTCACCGCCCCCACCCCGTCGGGGAGTGGCCGATCGCCGAGAGGGCGGCCGTCGCGGCCGAGCGACTGGATGCGTCGATTGCCGCGATCCACCACCCAGAGAGTGTCACCGGCAACGACCACGCCGTCGGGGCCGTTCAGCTCCCCTGGGGCGCTTCCCCGCCGGCCGATCGTGTGATGGGCGCCCGTACTCGGGTCGAGCACGACGATCAGCGAAGCTCCACTGTCGGCGATGAAGAGCCGACCGTCCCGGTCGAGCGCGAGGTCGGTCGGTCCCATCAGCACCGCATTTCCCGGGCGCAGGATCGTGTCGATCGCCGTAAGGATGATGGCGGTGGGGGCGCTGGAGGGCTGGGTGTCGGCGCAGGCTGCCAGCAAGAGAGCGGCGCCGGCTGCGCGTGACGCGAATCGGCTCATCAATGGGGGCGCTCCAACCCCTCATGCCTGTAACGCTCACCAGCGGGAACAGCCGCCGGAATCTGGTTTCCCGGCCAGGGGGCGGGGCAGGGATAGACAGAACTGTACGCACAGAACGGGCTGCGCGCACGGTTGAAATCAAGGCGGAACTCGCCGCTCGACATCGGCTCCAGCACGACGAATCGCCCGGCGGGGTAGCTCCCCCTGCCGTTGGTCGCATCGCGGAAGAAGATGGCGAGCTCACTCTCCTCGTCATCGACAGGGCCCAGCCGGTAGACGCGAAGCCGGGCCGAGGATTCGCCTATCCTTATCTCGACGAACCCTGTCTCGCTTGCCTCGGTCTCGGCGCCGTCGAGTCCAAGCGTCCGAAACGTCCCGCGCCGCTCGGGGGGCTCCATGCGAGCCGCGAGGACGAGCGAGGAAACGTAGGGAAAGTAGGTAGGCGCCCGAGGGTGGATCGGATCACCATAGGCCGCGACCACGGCGCGCCCGGGGGCGCCGCTGGCGATCAGCGTGAAGCGCTCGACCCGCACCGGCCGGCCCCTGGGGAGCACCCGCCGGCTGGAGCGGTCTGTAAGGGTGACGATTCCGAGTTCCTCACGAACCGTGCTGCTGGTAGGGATGGGGAGCGGGATATCGGAAGGCGCTGCGCCGATGCTGATGCCGTTGCCGACCGGTTGCAGCGCGAGGATCGCGTAGGGTGAGAGCGGGGCCGTGGCAAGCCAGCGGGCAAATTCGGCTCGCTCCCTCACGAGCGCTGCCGGAAGCTGGCCCGCGAGAGGAGCGGCTGTGGCGCTCAGCAGGAGGAGGACACCAGCGATGCTGCCGATCATTCGATCCACTTCGTATCTCACAATGAGAAGTGGTGCGGCCGCCGTCGAACGGTCCGCCTCCCGCGTCGTGGTCGTGGCGTCACACGTCGACCCTGTGGCATTGGGACGTCGAGGGGAGGCGAAGGTCGCGGACACTCGGGAGATCCATCAGTCTATCTCCATGCAGGAGCGTGCCACAAGACTCCCCGATTCTTGGAGAGTGTCACGCTGGGTGGTGAGCATCCGATGTACGCCCGAGTGGTGATCTGCAGTCGCAGGCCGTAGTCGGGATCGACGACCGCCCCCTCCCCGGCTGACAACCGCCTGGTCCCCAGCCTCGCGCGCGGCCCGGCGGCACAGGCGTCGCGCACCCCCGGAGCGAGGGAACAGAGGGTGCTCCGGCGAATGCGCAGGAAATCGAGCTGCGCCTCGGCGAGGAAGAGGCACGCCCGCATGATCGCGACCACGCCCGCCCGCATTGCCGTGTGATCTGGTGCGAAGCCGCCGCACGCGGACAGCCATCGACATGCCCATGCGCACCAGCACTCCCATCCTCACTCACAGGATTCCACCTGCTCCCACCGGCCGAGTGGGCCGGTGTCCCTCTCGCATGCCCACGATTCGCCAGCGCCTGACCCCGCGACCCCGGAGTGCGGAGCCGACCATGCGCCGTCGAGAGACAGGTATCCGGACTGAACCGACGGTCGAGACCAGCCTCGATTTCGAAAACAGGAACGCCCCGCTCGCGAAGCGAGCGGGGCGATTGTCCACATGGAGTGGATGCGATGTGCCCGCGCGCCGCAGGCTACCAGTCCCAGAACCGCTCCGGACGAAGCGGGGCAAGGTGCTCGATATCCGTCTCTCCCGAGAGCAGGCGACTGAGCATGACACCGGTCACTGCCGCCAGAAGAATCCCATTGCGCCCATGCCCGGTAGCGTACCACAGCCCTTCCAGTTTCGGTTCCCGGCCGATGATCGGCAATCCATCGGGCGTGACCGGTCGGAGCCCGGCCCAGGTGCGCAGCACTTCACCACGGGCGAGTGCCGGACATAGCGTACTGACGTCCGTGAAGATCTCGGCGAGACCCGCCGCGGTGACCTCCGCAGTGAAGCCCGCATGCTCCATGGTGCTGCCGACGATCGCTTCGCCATCCCGAGACACAAGGTAGGCACCGCGCCCGAGCACGACGGCGCGTGGCATCCCCGCGGGCCATGCCAGCGCGGCCATCTGTCCTCGAATCGGTTCCACGCTGACCGGCCGAGGCACGCCGGCGATCTGTCGGGACCACGCGCCGGCGGCAAGCACCACTTCGGCGGCGGAGTAGCTCTCCCGACCGAGCACACCGGTGACCCGGTCACCTCGCCGCTCGACCGCGGTGACCTGGTCTTGTATGACGGTGGCTCCGAGGCGTTCGGCGTCCCGAGTGAGTGCTTCCACCAGTCGAACCGGATGAAGCGCGGCGTCCCGTGCGGCCCACAGCGCGCCACAACTCTGTCCCACCCACGGCCAGCGGGCCTTGACCTCGCCGGCGTCGAACCAGTCGACCAGATGCCCCTGCTGTCGTTGCCACGCGACCTGCGCGCGAAGCGCCGTGGCGTCCCCCTCATCCCCGGCAATTCGCGCGATCCCCTCCTGCCAGAAACCGAAATCGATGCCCGTCGTCTCCTTGAGCACCGGCTCCAGTTCAGCGTAGCGCTCCCGTCCCGCAATCCCCAGGTCGAAGAGCGGATCGTCAGGCACCGAGCCCGCCTGCGCCGCGAGCATCCCGGCCGCGGCCTGCCAGCCGGCACCGCGATCCTCACCCGCCTCCAACAGCAGGATGCGGCGGCCCGACTCGGCCAGTTCGCGGGCGCAGGCCGCCCCAACCGGGCCGCCACCCACCACGATGACATCGTAGACTTGCGTCACGGGAGAAATGGCGAAACTTTCTGAAACGTGAGTCGTAGAGGCGGCCTGAACTGTCTTCCGCTGGAGGAAAATAGCATGTTCCGCAACTTGGTCGGGTTCGCCGTGCTCGCCGTGGTCGCCTGGATCGGCCTCAATCTCTTTCTCGGCCTTTTTGGTATCATCATCGGTTTACTGGGCAAGGTGCTCTGGCTGGCCTTCATGGGTTTCCTGGTCTACCTCGTCTTGCGGGTCTTCGCGCCGGGCACCGCCGACCGGATCAAGGAGATGATCTCCGGCAAGCCTGGCTCCAGTTTGTAGGATTCGCGCTTCTCGCGCAACGATGCGGGGACGGCCTACCGGCCGCCCCCGCCGTCGTTATGCACTGGCCGCTCCCGCGTCCGCTACGAATCACCCCTATGCCGGCCCGACAATGATGAGCCTGGTCTCCGACATATACAGACCCACCGTGGATTCCATTCGGCAATCGGATTGAATCGCCGAGGCAGCCCATCTCCTGGTCAGCTCCGTGGCAGCTGCTGACTCCGGCGCGGGAGAATCGCCAAGCCCGGGCCCGCGGCCAATGTCAGTGGGGTGAGGAACCCGAGTTCAGCTGCGGTCCAGCGCATCACGTACTGCCCAGGCAAGCAGCGGGATCATGAGCTCGTGGTGGCCGGTCAGCAGGAGACCGGTCCCCCCGCCCCGCGTGGGTCGCTCGACGACGTTCAGCCTTGGGCGGTAGTGGCGAATCATGTCGAAGTCGGCTGCCAGGAAATCGGTCGGCCTGCCCTCACCCAGATTACGCGCGATGGTCAGCGCCTTGAGGAACACCTCCGGCAGGATCACCGCGCTGCCAAGATTGAGTACGACTCCCCCCTCATGCAGATCCGGCAGCGTTCCCGCCAGGCGCCGGAAGTCCCGGTAAGTCGTATCGCCGATCGCCGCCCCGTTCGCTGCAGGGTGCTGGTGGATGATGTCGGCGCCGATCGCCACGTGCACCGTGATCGGGGTGTCGCGCTCGGCGCAGGCGACCAGCACGGAGGCAGCCTTCCCTGGCAACGCGCCGCGAGCCAGGAGTCGCCGGCCCAGGCCCTCGCCGAGTCCCTGGTCAGTCGCGTGAGCGCGGGCGATCGCGGCGTTCATCTCGGCACCTGTTTCCTCGGCCATGCCGAAGGATCCGTCGGCCAACCCCCGCTCGACGTCCTCGCTGGTCCCGCCGAAGGCGGCAAGCTCGAAGTCGTGAATCGCCGCGGCGCCGTTCAGGGCGACGTGGGTCACGATACCGCCGCGCACCCACTCGGCGAGCAGGGGCCCCAGCCCGACCTTGATCACATGGCCGCCGACCAGCACAATCACCCCGCGACCGGCGCGATGCGCAGAGACGATCGCGGCCGCCACCGTGCGCAGGTGGTCGGCCGCGAGGACTGCTGGCAGACTGTGAAGAAAGCTGTGGAAGGACCGGTCGCCGCCCGGCGGCGTGGCGAGCAGGGTCTGGTCGACCTTGTTAGGCCGCGCCCCGATCGCGACGGTCCGAAGCCGCGTGAGATCGGGTTCGCGGTACCCCGTCACTTCGCGGCGGGCTCCTCGCCGATCCTCTCCAGGACCAGCGTGACCGTCCCGAAGGGCAGCCTCGAGCGGATCTGGACTGGAATCCGGCGTTCATCGTCGGTCATCCAGAGCATCGCCTCGGCGCGGGGAGCGAATACTCCCTCCTGGCCGACCACCGGATTCAGAATGACACAGTTCACCTGGGTCCCGTCCGGCAGCTTCATCTTCTCCCGCTTGGTGACCTTGATCGTGACGGGGTTCAGGTCGCGCTGAAAATAGCGGTCGTAGCTGTAGGACTTCCCGACTTCAAGCGGAACGGTGCGGAGGAAGTAGAAGAACGCGGCGTCATCCAGCGGAGCGCTCACCGAGGGATGGCTGCCGGTCTTCCGCTCCTGCACGAAGATCTGCGAATCCGGGAAAATGTCGTAGTAGTACTGCCTCGGCTTGCCGTTCTCGACCATATCCTTGTGGAATCGGCGCGAGATGAAGTCCGATGTTCCCGTCCACGACTGCATCACGTTCCGGCTCTTGTAGAAGGGCGCCGAGGCGTCCAGCCCAAACTCGAATACGAACGACTCGGCTCCGCGGACGGTGTCGATGCCGGTGACGCTCAACCAGGCGGTGCCCAGTCGCAGGAATCCGAGCTTCGCGGCGTACTGGAATCGCTCGCCAACCTTGAACGGATAGCTGTCCGAGCCGAACCTCACGATCGGCGCCGGTGCCGGCACGGCGATCGCGGGTGTGGGCAGCGCATGCCCGAGCAGTGCACAGCAGACTGCGGTGAGGGCGTTCATCGGGCTGCTTCCTCCAGGCCTGCGTCTTCGGCCGGCCGCGTCGCGGCACCTCGCTGCGACTCCGGGGCGCGATTGGCGCGGATCCGGAGCCTGCCACCCTCGCGCCAAAGCTGCTTGGCAAGAGGCCAGGGTTCGATCCGGCTGGGCCGCTGACGGAGGTCGTGGCGTTCAACGACCTCGATCGTCTCCACCCGGCGGGCATGCTGCGCCACTCGGGCGATCAACTCTGCGTTCGCGGCCCACCCCTCTGCGGTGAGCAGTGGGCCTTCATGGGCGCGCAACGCATTCTTGAGACTGTTAAGTCGGAAGGCGCCATATCCGGAGACAATGTCCCGTACGCCGGACACTCGGACGCCTCTGAGCAGCCAACGAGCACTGCTCCGCACGAGACGTGCCGACCGGCGGCTCTCCCCATCCATCGCCGCCTGGCCGACGACCAGGTCCGCACCGCCCTCCAGCCGCTTGATGAGGTCCGGGAGATACTCCGGGCCGGAGGTGAAGTCGGCCTGCATGATGATGGCCGCATCCCGCTTGGGGCGGTCGGTCCTGTCGACAGCCGTCCGGAGCAGCTCTTCGAGCGTGCGGGCGTAACCGAGCCGCTCGGCATGCCGCAGGACCGTGAGCGGGAGCGCCTTGGTGTAGGGTTCGAGGATCTCCGAGGTGGCGTCGGTCGACCCATCATCCGCCACGAGGAGTTCATATTCGCGCGGAAAGGCCTGCAGGGTCTTACGGATCTTCCACAGGAGGAGGCCCACGGTGGGGGCTTCGTTGTGGCTTGGAATGCAGAGATAGAGCATCGTCGTCAGTGGTCTCCCAGCGCGGAACGATACACCTCCACCACCCTATCTGCCATGGCGGTTGCGTCATACGTCGCCACGCGCACGCGCGCGATGCCGAGGATGCTCGCCACGAGATCAGGGTCCCGCAGGACAGTCGTGATCGCCGCCGCGAGCAGCGCGGCGTTCGCGGGCGGCACCAGCACGCCGGCCCCTCCGCCGATCAGTTCGGACAGACCACCGGTGTCACTGCCGATGACAGGAATTCCGATCGCCATGGCCTCGAGCACAGCGGTTCCGAGCGCCTCGCGATGCGATGGCTGCACGAAGACCGCCGCGCCGGCGAGTGCGGCGGCGGGATGCTCCTGCTCACCTGCAAAGGTGACCCGGCGCTCCAGCCCCAGTCGGCGGGCGCGCGCCGTGAGGCGAGCGAGCTCCGGGCCATTTCCCAGGATGAGGAGGCGGCTGCCCGGAATCGACGAGGCGAGCAGACCGAACGCCTCAAGCAGAGTCGCGTGCCCCTTCTCCCGAGTGAGCGCGCCCATGGCGACGATGCACGGCTCTGAATCGGAGGCATGCGCGGTCCGAGTCGCGACCAACCTACCGTCGATGCCGGAGGGGACCACGACGATCTTCGCCGGCTCCACGCCCGCCTTCCGTAGGACCTGCGCAACCGCCTCCGAGACGGCCATGATCCGTGCCGGGCGGTGCCACAGCATTCCGGGCGGGGAGATGCTCCGGCGCGTGGCCACAATCGGGAGGTGCATCAGTGCCGCGACCGGCAGCCCGATGGCGAGTGCATGACTGTCATGCGCGTGCAGCAGCAGCGCGCGAGGGTGCACTCGGTGAAGCCGGTGGACCGCCAGGAGCAGCCCGAGGAGCGCCCTGGGGTCGTACGCCTGGGCCCACGGGAGAGGGAGGACGGCCGCACCGGCCGCGTCGAGGGCGCGGTGGAGGCATGAGCCCCGGCCGGTGGCGGTGCACTGCAGGATTCCGGTGTGCTTCGCCAGTGTCTGGACGAGGAGGCGCACCTGGCGTTCGCCGCCGCGCCACTCGCGGCCGCGACAGAGATGCAGCACCTGCAGAGGAGTCATGGCTGCGCGGCGTCACGCAGCAGCGCGCGGAGTTCCGCCAGGCTGAAGGGCTTTTGTAAACAGGGTCGCTGCTGACTTTCGAGGAATGCCAGGGTGTCTCCCCGCACCGTATCGCCGGTGCTGAATGCCACCTTGCGGGCTGCTTCCGGGGCACGGCGTTCGAGTTCCGCGAAGAACTCCCGTCCTCCGGCGCGCGGCATTCGGAGATCCGAGATGATGAGGTCGAACGGCTCGGCCACGGCGCGTTCGAGTCCGTCGAGTCCGTCGACAGCGGTCGTGACACTATGGCCCCAGGCCTCGAGCGTCGCGCGAATGTAATGGAGAATGTGGGGCTCGTCGTCCACCACAAGGACACGGAGCGGGGGCGCCGCCGGCATGACCGCCGGCTCGGTGGGCGGGACCGTCGGATGCAGCCGCCCGGGAAGCTCGACCGTAAAGGCCGCTCCTCTTCCCGATTCGGTGCGAAGGGTAATGCGGCCGCCATGCTCCTTGATGATTCCCTGGCTGATCGACAGCCCAAGACCCGTCCCCTGTCCATCGGGCTTTGTCGTGAAGAAGGGCTCGAACACATGCGCCGCCAGTTCCGGGCTCATGCCCAGGCCATCGTCTACAACGTCCACCACCACGCCATCAAGCCAGCGGCGCGCGCGCACCCGCACCGACCCGCCGCGGCCGGTCGCCACGATGGCGTGGGCCGCGTTCTGCAGCAGATTGACGAACACCTGCTGGATCTGGTTCGGGTTGAGGTCGAGGTCCGGGAGGTCGGGCGCGATCTCCACCTCCAGAGCGATCCGGTCGGCGCTGAGCTGATTGCGAAAGAGGCCGACCGTGGATTCGAGGATCGGGCGGAGCGATGCGCTCTGCCGCGCCTCCTGCCGTCGCGCGAAACTCAACAGATTCTTGACAATTTTCGAGGCCCGCTCCGCCTCCTGCTGAATGACCCGGAGCGGTTCGCGGATCCGTGGCGGGACCTCCGCCAACTCCGCCAGAAAATCCGCGAACCCCACCACCGACGTGAGCGGGTTGTTCAGGTCGTGCGCCACGCCGGCGATCAACTGGCCGATGGCGGTCAACTTTTCTGATTGGACCAGCCGATCCTGCATCCGCCTCCGGTCGGTCTGGTCCTCGAAGAGCAGCACCATCTGCCCACCGATCGGATCTGCGGCGTAGGCAGTCACCGCGATCGTGCGCGGGCCGAGTTGGAGCTCCATCGCTTCGGTCGCGGGGCTGGCGAGGGCGCGAGCGATGCCCGGATGCCACGCCTCCGCCACCAGGTCGATCCACGGCTTTCCGGGGACGCCCGGAGCCGGTTGGCCGACCAGATCGCCGAGGGCACGGTTGGCGCGCAGCACCCGCCCGTTCCGATCAATGATCAGGACGGCGAGATCGATGGCGTCGATGGCCTCTTCCCAGTCGCGACGGCGAGCGTCAGCGGCGGCGATCAGACGGGCTCCCTCCAGCGCCACGCTGGTGATCGTGGCGAGCCCGACGAGCAGGCGGAGGTCGTCCGGAGTGGTCTCACGGGGGCGGGTGAGGCCCACGGCACCGAGCAGGTGATGCCGGCCCTGGAGTGGCACGGCGATGCCCCAGGCTCCCTCGGCGGCGCCCCCGGCGGTCACACCCGTCACCAGCGCCTCGTGCATCAGTCTGCGGAGCAGCGGGTGATCGGTGTCACCACTGGCACTCTCCTCCTCTCCCTGCTCGTCGACACCAAGCACGGCAACGGCTACCGGCCCGAAGGTTGCCTTGATTTCCTGGGTGAGTCGGTCGAAAAGGGAAAGAGGGCGAAGTGTCCCCGAGATGCCGCGTGCATATTCGAGCACGCGGGTCAGCGCCGCGTCGGCGCCCATGGTGGGAATGTCAGCGTCAGGAGGCTGGGTCATGATCCTCGCGAACATGCGCGGTCGATTGTCGGCTGCCGATCTGCAGGTCGTACTGCTCCTGCTGAGCCAGGGCTCGGCGGCGCGGCGAGCGCGCCTGACGGCGCAGCTCGAGCGGGAGGGGCCCGATGCCCTGCTCGATGCCCCCGAGCTCGCCGAGCGGTTGCAGGCCGTGCGAACGGTGGTCGCGCCCAGCGCCGTGCTCTATTTCTACGTCATGGTTCGGCACCGTCTGCTGGCGAACGGGGTGGCGGACCGCGAGGTCGCCGACTATCTCGCCGCGATGCTGCTGGACTTCGGGCGCCGCGATCGGGCAACGCGCGTCGATTGGAACGACGATCACGCCCACCGCTACCTCGTGGACATCCTGATGGATCTCGAGGCGACGCAGGGTGAGCGCCGGTTCCGGGTGATGGTGCATCTGGGCAACTATGCACTCTGGCTCAGCGGGCTCTTTCCGCAGTACATCGAGGCCCGTCGTCTGCGCCGCGGCGGGCCCGACCTGGGGTACTATGATGCGCTGGGCCGCCGCGGGTACGCGATGGCACGGGATCACGTGCTTGCCGACGCCTACCATCTCGACGGGGTCCTGGATGTGGCGGCCGAGCGCTATCCGTCGCTGCGGGAGGCGCTGAACGATCTCTCGGAGCGGGTGCTGTTCGTACACTAGCAGGGGCCCCACCCGGGCCGCTCCGGAGGACTTGTCAGGCCGGCTCACCCGAGGCCTGCCGCATCAACGCATCGAACAGCCCGTGATCGGGAGCCTCGCGGTGGTGGTAGAACTCCTCGGGGTGCCACTGCACCGCCAGCAGCCAGGGATCGGTGCCGACCGATTCCACGCCCTCGATTTCACCGTCGGGGGCTCGCCCGGTGGCCAGCAGCCCCGGAGCGAGGTCGCGGATCGACTGATGATGGAAGCTGTTCACGTGGATCCGCGTACCACCGAGGGCCTGGGCGAGGCGGGAACGCGAGACCAGGTCCACCGGGTGGGTCCGGTCGTCGCGTCCGCTGGTCTGCACGTGCCGGACGACACCGGGTCGCTCGCTCGGCAGGTCCTGCCAGAGCGTTCCACCCAGCGCGACGTTGACCAGCTGGATCCCGCGGCAGATCGCGAGCACCGGAAGGCGACGCTGGTACGCATCGCGGAAGATGGCCAGCTCGAAGGCATCGCGGATGGGGTCGACATCCCCCAGGGCAGGGTGTGGGACGTGCCCGTAGTGCTCCGGGTCCACGTCTTCTCCACCGGTGAGCAGGAGCCCGTCGAGCCCCTCCAGCAGGACGGCGTTATGGGTAACGCCGAGAAGCGGCGAGAGCACCAGCGGGACGCCGCCGGCGCCGAGCACCGATCGGACATAGGCGGCATTGACCCCGGTGCGGTCGGTGCCGGCAACGGCGCGCGTGATGCCCGTGACGCCGATACGCGCCGACTTCATCGCAGCAGACTGTCGGGGAAGAGGGGGCAGTTCGGGTCCTCGAAGCGGCTGGGCTCGAGCTGGATGCCGAGGAGGGGCAGCATCAGGGTGTCCATGCTCAGGCGGCCGATCGGCGGAGCGCCTCGGATGGGCTCCGACTCGAAGATCATGACCCCCCGTGCGGTGCCGGCGGTGTCGAGAATCAGCACGCCAAACCGGGGTTTGATACGCTCGGGGATGCCGCCTTCGACACCGATGACCCAGCCGCTGTCCGCCGTGCGGCCCACCACCGATTCGAACGCCGGGCCGGCAGCGACCCGCGCAACCAGGCGCGGTGGCAGCGTCGCCGGGGGGCTCCCGAGGGTCTGATTGGGAACGCCGAACTCCTGCAGCAGCAAGGTAGCCCCGGCGATGGCCGTCAGTCCGCAGGCTCCGCTGGACTGGCCGGAGCCGCAGCCGAGCAGGGCGACGAGCGGGAGCGCAATGAGCAGGCGACGCATGTCATCTAAGGTAACGCGCCGGCTTCCTTGACGCCCCCCGGGGTGATCCGTACCATTCGGCCATTCCGCGACCGGACGACCCACTGTGCTTGAAGGACTCAGGGCCCGGCTCGAGCAACTCCTCGCCGACCATACGATGCCGGGTGATCCCAGGACCCGTGCCACGCAGCTTCACGCCGCCTTGCTCGACACCAAGGTCGCCATCGGATCGATGCGTGAGGCGCTCGCCACGACTGAACGCCTGCTTGCGGCAGAGCGCCAGCTCCTGATCGATGCCGAACGGCGTGGGGCGCTTGCCGCCCAGGTGCCGGACCCGGAGACCGTCGCCGTGGCCGAACAGTTCGTGACCCGCCATCGCGAACGGGCGGCGGTCCTCGAGAAGAAGTTCGCCGCGCAACAGGAGGAACTCGGGCTCGCCGAGCGGGACATCGCGGAGCTGAGCCGGCAGTACCGCGATCTTCGCCAGGGCACCGGACCGGCCCGGACCACTGCGCAGGAGGCTGCGTGGCGCGATCTCGAGGCCGCGGGTGGTGTCCGCCCTGAGACAGACCTCGACGGGGAATTGCTCAAGAGCCAGGTCGAGCGCTCCCAGATGGACGCCGCGGTGCAGGCGCAGCTCGATCATCTCAAGAAGAAGATGGGGAGGGAGTGACCCGCTTCCCCGAAGACACCCTGGCGATGCACCCGGGGCGCTGAGCCCATTCGACCCGAGGAGATTCCCATCTTGGCTACCACCACGACGTCCGCTCCGAACACCGATACTGCGTTCTTCGGGCATCCGCGCGGACTCTCCACCCTCTTTTTCACAGAAATGTGGGAGCGCTTTGCCTTCTACGGCATGCGCGCCATCCTGATCCTGTTCATGACCGCTTCGGTCGCGAACGGGGGACTCGGCTGGGAGAACGCGAAGGCGGGGCCGATCCTCGGCATGTACGCGGCGCTGGTCTATCTGATGTCGCTGCCGGGCGGCTGGGTGGCGGACAAGCTGCTGGGTATGCGCAAGGCCGTGCTGGTCGGCGGGATCCTCATCATGTGCGGGCAGCTGTGCCTCGCCATGCCGGGGGCCGCGCTGTTCTTCCCGGGGCTGGCGTTCATCATCTTCGGGACCGGGATGCTCAAGCCGAATGTCAGCGTGATCGTCGGCGAGCTCTACGGTGCCAAGGACGTCCGCCGGGATGCCGGATTCTCGATCTTCTACATGGGCATCAATCTGGGTGCCTTCCTCGCCCCGATCATCGTGGGCTGGCTGGCCCAGGGCGCGGGATTCAAGGAGATCCTGGTGGGATGGGGTCTGCGCCCGGAGACCTCGTGGAACTGGGGTTTCGGCATCGGCGCCCTCGGCATGGGGCTGGGCACCATTCAATTCGTGCTGGGCTGGAAACATCTGGGCGATGCTGGCGCACGACCGAGCGTGGCGCCTGACTCGCCCGAAGGCGCCAAGGTTCGCAGTCAGTTCTGGATGGGGCTGGTGGGGCTGGTGGTCGTCGCGGGCGCGATCGCCGGCCTCATGATGACTGGCGTACTCGCCCCGGACACGTTCGCGAACGCCTTCAAATGGGTGTTCGGGCTGGTCGTTGCGCTCTTCTTCCTGGGGTTGTTCACGCTCGGCGAGTGGACCCGCGAGGAACGGAAACGACTGATCGTCATCGTGGTGCTCTTCGTGGGCGCGTCGATCTTCTGGTCCGCGTTCGAGCAGGCGGCCTCGACCCTCAACCTGTTCGCCCAGAAGAACACCGCAAACACGATCTTCGGCTGGGCCTACCCGGCGAGCTGGTTGCAGGCGGTGAATGCGGTCATGATCATCGTCTTCGCACCCGTCTTCGCCTGGGTCTGGCTGGCCCTGGGAAAGCACGACCCCTCGAGCCCCACCAAATTCGCCGTCGGGCTGCTCTTCGTCGGCCTCGGTTTCGCGGTGATGATCGGCGCGGCGCAGTCGACCGCCGCAGGGCAGCTGGTGAGCCCGATGTGGCTGGTCGCCACCTACTTCCTCCATACGATCGGCGAGCTCTGCCTCAGCCCCGTGGGTCTCTCCTCCATGACCAGACTCGCTCCGGACCGCGTCAAGGGCATGATGATGGGCGTCTGGTTTCTTGCGACCTCGGTCGGCAACCTGATCGCCGGCACCGTGGCGGGATTGTACGACTCGTTCACCCTGACTCAGCTCTTCGGCGCCGTCACCGCCTTCGCCGTAATCGCGAGCCTGATCATGTTCGCCCTGGTGAAGCCGATCCGGGAGATGCTCGCCCGCGACTAAGGCGTGTCACTCGTGCGACCGCGCAGACGGGCGGGGATCCTCGGATCCCCGCCCGTCTGCGTTGCTCGGTCCGCTCTCCGGCTCAGTGGGGCTGGCTCTTGAACACCCGGAACAGGTAATAGAGAGAGGGGAAGAGCACGACGGCGCCGAGGCCGAGCGCGCCGAGGGTGAGCTTGAGGACAATGGCCGGTGCGGCGGCGTCGGTGATGTTGAGCGTCGGCGGCAGCAGCCACGGGAACTGGGCGAGGGCCCAGCCCCAGAGGATCAGCGAGACCTGCGCGATCGTCGCCGTCCGCGCCAGTCCAAACCGCCGGGTCCAGAGCGCCCAGAGGGCCAGGGTGGCGCTCGCCCCGGTGAGCAGGTGGACCGGAATCGCACGCGGGGTGGCGACGAGGCCGTGCCAGACCAGCGGCGCCTCCCGCCACGCCAGCCCGAGTGTCAGCATCGCCGCGGCGAAGACGGCCACGCCTGACGCGAGTGCCCGGCGGCGGAAGTCCTCGCGCAGTTCGGCGTCCTTCGCTTCCAAGGTCAGGTACACCGCGGCGAGGAAGGCGAAGAGGATCAGCGTCAGCATGCCGACCGCCAGGCTGAATGGCGAGAGCCACGGCGCGATGTAGTCCGCCTGGAAGCCGGCGCCACTCGGCGGCTGCACCCGCCCCGCCGCAACGGTGCCGACGGCAACCCCAAGGAGCAGCGGTGTGATGAGACTCGCGACCGCAAAGAGCCGCCCCCAGCGGCGCTGCGACGGCTCGTCGTCACCGCCATAGCTGCGGAACGTGAAGGCGGAGCCGCGCAGCACGATACCGAACAGGATGAGCGTGATCGGGACGTGGAGCGCAATCGCCAGCCGGCTGAACGCCGGGGGAAAACAGGTGAAGAGCACCACCACGACGAGAATGAGCCAGACGTGGTTCGCTTCCCACACCGGTCCGATCGCGTGCGCGATCAGGTCACGCTGCCGCTCCCGCCGCGGACCCGAGGCGAACAGGTCCCAGGCTCCACCCCCGAAGTCGGCGCCCGCAAACACCACGTAGGCGTTCAGCGACAGCACCAGGGCGCCGGCCAGCAGCACCGCCGGATTCAGGAGATCCATCGATCAGGCCGACCGGGGGGTGTAGATCCGGTGCCACTCCTGATGCCGCGGGCTGCGGATGATCTGGGCGTAGAGCAGGTAGCCCACCACCAGACCGAGAAAGGCGTAGAGCAGTGTGAAGCCGAGCAGAGTGTAGATCAGGCCGGGCATCGGGGTGACGGCCTCACTGGTGCGCAGCACGCCGTGGATGATCCATGGCTGGCGCCCGACCTCCGTGACCGTCCAGCCGGCTTCGATCGCGAGGAAGCCGAGGGGGGCGCAGCCGGTGATTGCCGCGAGCAGCCGCCGGTGCGACGCGACCTCCTGCTGGCGGAGCATCACCCAGAGACTCCATAGCGCCACCATCGCCATCAGGCTCCCGATCCCCACCATGATCTGGAAAGCCAGATGCACCGTCGGCACATGAGGCCAGTCCGCTCTTGGAATGGAGTCGAGCCCCTGGACCACCGCGTCGGGGTCGTGATGGGCCAGGAGCGACAGCCCATACGGGATCTCGAGGCCGAACCTCACCTCGCCGGTCGCCATGTCAGGCAACCCACCGATCAGCAAGGGCGCTGCGCTCCTGGTCCGGAACAGTGCCTCCATCGCGGCGAGTTTGGCCGGCTGGTATTCGGCGACGTTGCGCGCGCTCATATCGCCGGAGAGCGGCTGCAGCAGGGCTGCGGGGGCCCCCACCAGCAGACCGATGGTCAGGGCCCGGCGGTGAAAGGCGTTCAGCGGGTCACGGAGCAGCAGGAGGGCGTGAATGCCGGCGACAGCGAATCCCGTCGCGGCGTAGGCGGCGAGGGTCATGTGCAGCGTCTGTTGCAGCGCGGCAGGGTTGAAGATGGCGCGGATGGGGTCGATGTTCGCTGGCATACCGTCGACCAGGTCGAACCCGGTGGGTGTGTTCATCCACGCGTTCGCAATCACCACGAACACCCCGGAAATCATGCCGCTGAAGGCGACCAGCCCGCCGGCCCACAGGTGCGCACGCGGAGAGATCCGATCCCATCCGTAGAGATAGATGCCGAGGAAGATCGCTTCGGTGAAGAAGGCGAAGCCCTCCAGTGAAAAGGGCATGCCGATGATCGGCCCGGCCAGTTCCATGAAGCCGGGCCAGAGCAGCCCCAGCTCGAAGCTCAGCACCGTGCCGCTCACCGCCCCGACGGCGAAGAGGATCGCCGTTCCCCTGCACCAGCGCTTGGCGAGTTCGAGATCCAGTGGATTTCCGGTGGCCAGCCAGCGCCGCTCTGCGACGACCATCAGCAGCGGCATCCCGATCCCGACCACGGCGAACAGAATATGGAAGCCGAGCGAAAGCCCCATCTGGGCGCGGGCGGCGAGCAGATCGGTCACCGGCATTGCCTATGGTGTCGCCACACTGAGGACGGCGCAGGCGACCCGCGCCCCGGAGCTCCCGGATGGGTCGGTCATTTCATCGTCCGCCTTGGCGTGGATCACGAGGGCAGTTCCCGGGACACCGATCGAGGTGGGTCCGGCATCCAGTGTCGCGCCCGCGATCGTCACCTGACTCCGAGCCTCCCCGGTTGCGTCGGCGAGGAGATTGGGCAGGTCCCCGGCGTGCGGACCCTCCGGGTTCTTCGCACCGTGCTTCTTGCCGGTGGGATTGAGGTGCCCCGTCGCGGACGCAAAGGCAGGCGGCTCGCAGGCAGGGGCCGCGTGCAGATGCATGCCGTGTTGTCCGGGGGTGAGGCCGGTTGCGAGGATCTGGAGCAGCACACCATCAGAGTTCTGCACCGCATCCACCTGTCCCGCCCGTGCGCCGGTGGTGTCGATGATGGCGAAGACTGCCCGTACAGGCGGCGGGCCTTTGGCGGGCTGCTGTTGCGCGTTGGCGTATCTGACGGTAAGCATGGACAGCAGGACGAGGCTGGAAAGCTGGACGCGTATCATGGCACACCCGCGGAGTGGTGGGGGTTGTAGGTGCCCGCAAGCTAGTCTGCTCGATGGGTGCGGCCCAGAGTTCGGCGGTGAGGCGCCGGCCCCGGCTCGGCCCGAGTCCGCCCCGATGCTGCCCCGACTTCCTCGGCAATCGGCGCCCGGAATTCCGCCTCAAACAGGGCGGATCGCCGCTGGGGTGTGCCGGTGCAGCGAGCGAAGCTGGGCACAGAATGCCGAGTTCATGTAAGTGCGGGGCCGGCATCATTGGCCGGGAGGTGGGGTCAGGTTCCCCAGGCGCAACCTCTGGCCGGACGGCAGGATAGCACCTGCTTCGTGGGGTGGGGATGTGGGGTGCAGGGAGCGGCCCAGGTCAGGCACCCGACTTGCTCTCCTGGGGAGTACTCGAATCAGTTTTCGCAGGATCCCAGGAGGCCGAAATGAAGTTCATGCTGGTGCTTGGCGCCATCATCGCGGGCGCCTGGTTGTACCTCAAGCCGCTTCCGCCGGGGCAGGGGCCGAATGCGCAGGCGGGGATGCGGGCATCGGCGGCCATCATCCAGACGCTGGAGAACTATCACACCGATCACGGCCTCTATCCGCTCTACATCGGTGATCTGGTGCCGGACTATCTCTCCGGAGTTCCGCACCTCTCCAACGGAAGTGAGCTCGAATACGAACGCCTCGGTCCGACCTACAAGCTGAGTTTCAACTATACCAACCCGTTGCCGGTCCACTGCAGCATCCAGCCTGGGAAACGGTGGGAGTGCGAGTGGTTCTAGAACAGCAACTCGATCCCCAGCCGGATCAGTCTCGGCTGTCCGTAGGCAAATAGTGGCTGGGTGAAATCGCGGGCGGCTGCGAGGTACAGCGGGCGCAGCTCGTTGGGCCCGTCGACCTGGCCATTCCCATTCAGGTCGGCCCAACTCCGGTAGCGGGGCGACTCGAAGGGGATGGACCCTGGGTTGGCGGAATAGGCGGAGTCCGCCAGTGCCTGCACGGCCGCGGCGGTTGGGCCGGGAGTGCCGGTATCCCGCCGCACGGCAAGCACATTCCTCCGGTTCAGCAGGTTCCGCACGTCCAGGTAGACGCTCCCTCCCATCCCACCGAACCGAAGCGGCCGCCGCAGCAACAGGTCGAGCGTCGACGTCGTCGGCAGCCTCCCCTCGTTCGGGAGCCCGATGATCGAGTCGCCACGGGCATTGGTCCGAGAGAAGGGCAGGCCCGAGGCGACTCGAAGGATCGCGGTGCCCTCCAGTCCTCCCAGGATGTGACTTCCGAAGAGCGACGGTCCCAGCGTCGCCGGCACGGTGCCGGTGAGGATCGCGGTGAACGACTGTCTCCGGTCGAAGTCGAGCGGAAACTCGACCTTGGCGGGGAAGGTGGTGTCGTGGGTGACGGGATCGATCGTAGGGACTTTCTGGACCAGAAAGGCGTTGGAGGAGTTCGCAGTCGCATACTGCAGGGTGTAGGAGACGCGGGCCCCCCACCCACGAGCGAATTCGCGCTCCAGGATAACCTCCGCGCCCTTCACCGATCCGGCGTCGACATTGCCGAAAATCGCCGAATCGGGATTCACGCCGAGGGGTACGGATGCGACCAACCCGTCGAGACGACGCACGTAGACGTTTGCGCGGACCGTGGCGAACGTCGTCGGGCGGAGGCGGAGGCTGAACTCGTACTGGGTGGATTCCTCGAAGCCCAGATCCGGGTTACCCTGGCGGAAGCGTCCGGTCCGCGTGGTATCATCAAAGGCAGCGTCCACCAGGAACTGGTAGTCGGGCGCCTGGCGGAACTTCCCGATGCTCGCGACGAATGTGGCGCCCTTGAGCACGGTGCTGACCGCGAATCGCGGGGAGAGCGCACGCTGGCTCTGAGCGGCCTTGCCCTTGAGATCGTTGCGCCCGCTGAACTGGTCGTACCGTACGCCGATGGTGATGGCGAGATCCCTCGCACGGCCCTGCACCTCCGCGTACACTGATCCGGCCCACGGCGTGAAGTTCGCGGCGCTCGCCGAGGGGACGCTGTCCCCGACCGGGAGGTAGCCGAGGGTGCGCTGAAAGGTCCTGACCCGCTGGCTGGAGTATTCCCCGCCGACGTACACGTCACTGCTGCTGCCGGCGGGGATGCTGAGGTCGAGGCGGGTGCGGACCTCGCGGTAATGGTTCCAGGCGAGGTCGCCACGGGGTCCGACGCCACGGAAGAAGGCGGGCACGCCCCAGGGAGTGCTGCTGCTGAAATCGGGAGCGGCAAGGCCGGGCAGCGGTGCGCGTGCGGCGGTCGTGTCCTGGGCGCGGGCAAGGTTTTCGTCGACAATCCCCATCCGGCTGCCGGTGAAGGCCCCGAACCGGTAGTCCGGCGTGCCGGCGGCCGTTCCCCTGATGAAGTCGCGACCGAAGTACCCGACCCGGAGATCGGCGACCATGTTGGGCCCGGGAAAGGTGCGTTGGAGGTGGGCGTTCACCAGATCGCCGGTAATGCGCCTGACTGGAGCGAGCGCGGCGTCGTACTTGTACGCCGGGTCGTACAGCAGCCGCTGCTCCGCCGAGTGCAGCCCGAGCAGCCGGAGCGTCTGCCGGGATCCGAGGGGAATCGTCAGCTTGGCCGCGAGGTCGGCCTGTTCGCCGCTGTTGTGTGGCAGCAGCCAGGGCCGATCGTGACGGGGGTCGCGCGGATTGGAGGGCCGCGGGGCGTTCACCGGATCCGCGTCGAGCCGTCCGGAGAGATCCGCGACCGCCACGATACGCACCCCGCCGACGATGGGCCCCTCTCCGCTCAGTACCGCCCGGTCGAGGCCGAAGTCCCCACCTTCGCCGAGCGGACGGTCGGTCTCGTAGGCGACACGCCCGCCCCAGTGATCCGCGCCGTCGCGAGTGGCAAGGTTGACCAGCGCAGAGACCGCCTGGCCGTAGCGGGCAGAGAAGCCATTGGTGACGAGCGAGGCCTCTGCCAGGAGGTCGGGCGGCACCCGAACGCCCAGGGCACCGCTGGAGGCATCGAGCTGATTCTTGAGCCCGAGGCCGTCGAGCACAAACGACTGCTGGCCGAGGCGCCCGCCGCGATAGCTCTCGCCCACGGCGCCGGAGGAGAGCGCGATCGCCTCGTCGACGTTGGAGACCGGAAGCCGCCGGAGATCTTCGGCAGTCAGGCGCTGCTGGTCCTGGACCGCCAGCGGGTCGAGCACCGAGTCGACCCGATCGGCGATCACCTCCAACGGCTCCAGGCCGACGGGGTCGGCGCGCAACACAAAGTCGAGCGCGGTGGTCTGTCCACTCCGCACCAGGACGCTATCGCGGATCAGCGGCCGGCGGCCGATTGCGGCGGCGGCGACCGTATGCCAGCCGGCGCTCACTTCCCGGAGCCGATAGAGCCCGTGTCCATCGGTCAGGGTGACGAAGCGCCCACCGTCGACGGTGACCCTGGCTCCCGCCAGCGGTCCCCCACCGGATTCCGCTTCACGAACGACACCGGCGACGGCGCCGACGGCCTGCGCCGTGACGGGGGCGCTGCAGAGTGCGGTGAGCAGCAGAGCGACCAGGAGTGTGCGCATGGGTCTCAGGGCTCCACAAGCCGCAGATCGGCAATGTCGTCGATGATCGTGTCGACGGCGATGACCGTCCCGTTCGAATCGAGGATCGGCGTGAGCGTGAGCGGGTAGCCTTCGGCGGCCAGCTGCAGACCCGAGGGAGCAAAGGCGGGCCGGCGGAAGAGGAGGGCGCGGATGGGGAGGAGGGTCTCGCCGCCGGTGCCGAGGTCGACGATAGCGAGCCGGCCGCCGTGATCGACCTGGGCCGGGCCGAAGACTGCGACCACCTGCGAATCAACCCGACCGTCGACGATCGCGGCGAGCCGACTGCCGATCACCTGCGGGTCGCGGGCGACGCGGCCCGCACCGAAGTCATGGAGCACGGTGACGGCTCCACCCACCGGTGCCTGCCGGTAGACCCGGGAATCTCCCCGGCGGGTGAAGTAGATCGCGCCGGCATCCGGCGCCGGCCATACTGCGGTCGCCTCGCCGGTGCCAGGGAGAATCGAGACCGTCGCGGGAGTACTCGAGAGATCCAGCTTTGCGACATCCTTGCCGGCGATCAGGGTGTCGAGCTTGCAGCCGTTACAGGCGCGGGTATAGACGACGTCGGCGCCGACGTAGACCAGAGCATCCTCACCGAGCCAGCCGAGATGGGTGGCGGTCGCGTGAACGGCCCCGTTAGGTGCCGGGTAGGGAAGCGAGCGTACTTCGACGCCCCGGTCGGTGGGGTCGAGCGTACCCACACGGATCCCCGCCCGGGTGGGATTGAGGTGCCCGATCGCCGACCCCTCGGCGACCCACGCGAGCCGCCCGCCTGCGCTCACGGCTGGATCCCGGAGCACATCGGTAGAGTCGCGGTCAATATCGTCCGCGTAGCATTTCTCCCGGGATCGCGTCCCGCCCGCGGGGGGAAGCACCCCGAAGCACCAGTCAGCGTCACTGCGATCGAGTCGCTGGAAGGCGTAAAGCACGCCGGAGCCATCCGGCAACCAGGTGGGATCGCGGTCCTGCCCGAGGTTGTAGGTCAGCTGTACCGGCGGTGTCGAATCGAACGGGCCGGTGGCGCCGTTGTCGACCGGGACGAACGGCTCGCTGTGACTGCAGCCGATCGCGGCGAGGAGGCCGAGGAGACGAAGCTCAGGATGTGGCATGGTAGACGTCAGAAACGGGAATCCCGCCCGGCGACGGTCGCTGGGCAGTGGTGAACAGTTCGGGAATGTGGTCGGCGGAAGCGAGGGCCCTGGGCGCGGGGCCATGGGCCCAAGGTACCTCAGGGCTGGGGACGACGTAAGCAGACGTCGGCGCACTCGGCCGGTCACCTCCACCTCCGACCCCACCCCCACGTCCGATTCCGGGACACGGGTTCCCACAGGCGAACGTGAGCCGGCTCTACGCCCCATCCGTCGTTGGCTAAGCAGTTGTCGGCAATCTGCTTGCGAATCCGCGGCGGCAGTCACGGCTGGCATGCTTCTTACCTTGGGCACCGGTGCCCGCCGCCGCCTACCTGTATCAGTGAGAGGTCGCTTGGATATCGCCCGCGAGAAGAAGCCGGATCGCCGCCGCTACCTCTATATAGGGGGCGGGCTGGCCACACTCGTGGCGGTGACCATTGGTCTTGGTCGATTACGGCCGGCCGCGCCCTCGGTCGACCGGGGGACCCTCTGGATGGACACCGTGCGCCGAGGTCCGATGGTCCGCGAGGTGCGCGGCCCGGGATCGCTGGTCCCGGAGCAGATTCGCTGGGTATCGGCCGTGACGCCGGGTCGGGTGGAGAAGAAACCGGTGCAACCCGGGGCGCGAGTGACGGCGGGGACGATCCTCCTCGAATTGAGCAATCCCGATGTGCAGATCCAGCTGCTGCAGGCGGAGCGTCAGCTGACGGATGCCGAGTCCCAGCTGTTGTCGCTCAAGACGACCCTCGAGACCCAGCGGCTCAATCAGGCCGGGGTGGTCGCTTCGATCCGATCGGAGTATCGCGACGCCATCCGCAAGGCGGCGGCCGACTCCGCACTGGCCGAGCAGGACCTGATCTCCACCTCGAGCTACGCCAGCTCCCGCGACCACGCCGAAGAGCTCACCGAGCGGCTGCAGGTAGAGCAGCAGCGGCTGCAGATCTACAGCTCGAACATCGGTTCGCAGCTGGCGGTGCAGGAGGAGCAATCCAAACGGCTCAAAGCCGTCGCCGATTTCCAGCGCTCGATGGTCAACTCGATGGTAGTGCGCGCAGGCTCGGACGGGGTGCTGCAGGAGCTGCCACTCGAGGTGGGGCAGTGGGCGATTTCCGGGGCGACCCTCGCCAAAGTGGTGCAGCCCGAGAAGCTGAAGGCGGTGCTGCGCATTCCCGAGACCCAGGCGAAGGACCTGACGGTGGGACAGGTCGCAGCCATCGACACCCGAAACGGAATTGTGAAGGGGCACGTCGTCCGGATCGATCCCGCGGCGCTCAACGGCACGGTCTCGGTGGACGTCAGCCTGGATGGGGCGCTGCCCCGGGGCGCCCGGCCCGACCTGAGTGTGGACGGCACGATCGAGATCGAGCGGCTGGACAACGTCATGCACGTGGGTCGGCCGGCATTCGGGCAGGCGGGGTCGACGGTCGGCGTGTTCCGGCTGGTGCCGGGCAGCAGCGACGCGGAGCGGGTGCGAGTCGAGCTGGGGCGCAGCTCGGTCAACACCATCGAGGTCATCCGCGGTCTCGAGGTGGGCGACGTGGTGATCCTGTCGGACATGTCCCGCTGGGACAACGTGGAGCGGGTGCGATTGAACTGAAGGGGCACGTTTTTCGGAAGGACGCTCGCCGGTCGACTGTCACCATCGATCTGGAACCTGGAGCCCGCATGACTACGACTGCACCATCGCTCATCCGCCTGGACGGGATCAAGAAGGTCTTCTACACCGACGAGGTGGAGACCCACGCGCTCGCGGACATCCACCTCGAGGTCAGCCGGGCGAGTACGTCGCGATCGCGGGACCCTCGGGCTGCGGCAAGACCACGCTGCTCTCGATCCTCGGCCTGCTCGACACGCCGACCGACGGTGAGTACACGCTGGATGGGCAAGCCGGTCGCGCAGCTGTCACCCGCCGAGCGCGCGCGGATCCGCAACCGGCAGATCGGTTTCATCTTCCAGGCGTTCAACCTGATCGGCGATCTCACGGTCTACGAGAACGTCGAGCTGCCGCTCACCTATCGCGGCATGTCCGCGGCCGAGCGGCGGCAGCGGGTGCTCGCCGCGCTGGAGCGGGTGGGCATGTCCCACCGGGTGAAGCACTATCCGTCGCAGCTCTCCGGCGGTCAGCAGCAGCGCGTGGCGGTGGCGCGCGCCGTGGCTGGCGAGCCGCTCATCCTGCTCGCGGACGAGCCGACCGGCAACCTCGATTCGACCAACGGCGAGCAGGTGATGGAACTGCTGCGGGAGCTGCATCGTGGTGGCGCGACGATCTGCATGGTCACCCACGATCCCCGCTACGCGGCGCATGCCGACCGGTCGATTCACCTCTTCGACGGCCGGGTCGTCGAGGACAAGGTTGCGGAGCCGGCCCAGGTCTGATCGGCGGTACGCCTGCGTCTCTGCGACCTGATCCCAAGGACCCCCGATGGACACGCTCCGGCTGGATCTTCGTTACGCGCTTCGCAGCCTGCTGCGGAGCCCGGGATACACTATGGTCGCGGTGCTCTCCCTCGCATTGGGCATTGCGGGGAATGCGGTCCTGTTCACGATCGTCAATGGCCTCCTGTTCAAACCGCTCCCTGTGGGCGACCCTGAACGGGTCGCGGCCCTGTATACCAGCGACTACAGCGGCACCCGCTACGGCGCTTCCAGCTATCCCGATCTCGTCGCTTTCCGTGCGGGGATGCCGGCCTTCGATCACCTCGCCGGAATCCAGCTGCTGCCTACCAGCCTTGCCGATGGCGACCACACCTCACGCATCGTCGCCGGACTCGTCTCTTCCGATTTCTTCTCGGGACTCGGCGTCCCCCTCGCCCTCGGGCCGGGATTTCGAGAGGACCAGGAGCGGGCAGGAGCAGAGGCGAATGTCGTCGTGCTGAGTCACGAGCTGTGGCTGCACCAGTTCGGGGGGGACCCCGCCATCCTTGGCCGTCTGATCCGGCTGGCTGGGCAGGCATTCACTGTGGTCGGCGTCACGCGACCCGGATTCAGCGGGCTGCTGCGGGGTATCGGCCAGGACGCCTGGGTGCCATTCGGCGCTTCTCCGGTCATCAATCCGGGCAACGATTTCTTCGCGGAGCGGGGCAATCGCTCGCTGCTGCTCTTCGGCCACCTGGCGGCCGGCGGATCGATCGCGTTGGCCCGGGCACAGGCCGCGGAAGTTGGGCGCCAGCTGCATGAGGCCGAGCCGGGCATGTGGACCACGCTCAGCGGGACCGCGCGCGCGATCACCGTCCTGCCCGAGGCCGAGGCCCGGCTCTTTCCTGACGCACGGATGCCGGTGCTGCTCGCCACCCTGCTGCTCTCGCTCGTGGTCGGGGCGGTCCTGCTGATCGCCTGTGCCAACGTGGCCAATCTGTCGCTGAGCCGTGCGCTGGTGCGGCGACGGGAAATCGCGATTCGTCTCGCGCTAGGCGCCTCCCGCCGCCGGATCGTGGAACAGCTGCTCGCCGAGAGTCTGCTGGTGGCGCTGGGCGGCGGCGCGCTCGGTCTGCTCTCGGCCGCGTGGCTGAACGGCATCGTCTCGGCGGTACCTCTCCCCATTCCGGTGCCCATCGCGCTGGATCTGTCGCTCGACATGCGGGTGGTAGTCTTCACGGTTGCGGTGTCGCTGCTCGCAGGTGCGATACTCGGCCTCGCCCCCGCGTTGCAGGTTACCCGGCCGAGCCTCGTGCCCGCGCTGAAAGACCAGGGCGGTCAGGCGCTGGCCGGCCGTTCGCGGCTGCGCAGCTTCTTCGTCGTGACTCAGGTCGCCCTCGTGCTGCCGCTGCTTGCGCTGGCGCTGCTGTTCGGACGTAGTGTCGCGAACTCGGCGGCGGTCGATCCTGGGTTTGGTGCTCGCGACGGTCTGGTCCTTTCGACCGACTGGGGGCTGACCGGCTGGAACAGCAGCCGCGGGCATCTCTTTCAGCGGCAGCTCGCCGAGCGGGCGCGGGCGCTGCCAGGGGTGACCGCCGCCGGGCTGACGGAGACCCTGCCGCTTTCGCTCTCAGGCAACCGGTCGGGCGTGACTCCGGAGGGGTACGTGCCACGGCCCTCGGAGGACATGGAGGCGGGCCGGGTGGCCGTGGGACCGGGCTACTTCGAGGCGCTGGAGTTGCCGCTGACTCAGGGACGCAGCTTCACCGACGCCGACGGAGAGGGTGCGCCCCGAGTTGCCATCGTCAACGCGGCTTTCGCCAGTCAGTACTGGCCGAAGGGGTCAGTGCTCGGGCGCCGGCTGAGCTTTCAGGGTGATGGAGGGCCGTGGTATACCGTCGTCGGTGTCGCAGGTGACGTCGCCTATGGCCGGCCGGGTGAAGCGGCGCCACCCTGCTTCTATCTGCCGCTGCAGCAGGTGAGCGCGCACCGGACCACCCTGCTGGTCCGGAGTGCCACCGATTCGCGCCAGCTCGCCGCCGCCGTGCGCGCAATCGTAGGCGACCTCGATCCTTCACTACCGATCGAGAATCTGGGCACCTTGCGTGAGGCACTCGCTCTGGGCCTGCTGCCGGCGCGGATCGGCGGCTTCGCCGTCGGTGGCTTCGGCGTACTCGGGACGCTGCTCGCCAGCCTCGGAGTCTACGGCGTCGTCTCCTACGGAGTGAGCCAGCGCCGTCGGGAGATCGGCATCCGCCTCGCGCTCGGCGCGGGGTCGGAGGCGGTCGTTCGACTCGCCATCCGGGATGGGATGCAGCTGGTGATGATCGGGATCGGCGCTGGCCTTGTGCTGGCGCTCGGGGCCGGCTTCGTCGCGCGCCGAGTCCTCTATGGGCTGGCACCACTGGAGCCCGTCGCACTGATCGGCGGGCCGGCCGTGTTCTTCGCGGTCGCGCTGCTGGCGACATGGATCCCCGCGCGGCGAGCGGCGCTGGTGGATCCGATGGTGGCGTTGCGCTCCGAGTAGGTGACCCTCACGGGTGGGCGCTCCTGTCCACTCGATCCTTCCCGCAGAGAGCAGGACCGCCATGGGCAGTCGATTCCTCCAGGACTTCCGTTATGCGGCGCGCCGGCTCCGGCAGAGCCCCGGATTCACTGCCACGGCCGTGCTGACGCTCGGACTCGGTATTGGCGCCAACACCGCGATCTTCTCGGTGATCAACACCGTGCTGCTTCGGCCCCTCGCCTATCGCGAACCGGACGGCCTGGTCACCGTGGAGCATCACTACCCCAGTCTCAACGACCTGCACGCTTCGGTTTCTGTGCCAGGCTTTCTGGCCTATAGCGACCGGGGGAAGATCTTCGAGCATGCGGCGGTGGAGAACGGCTGGCAACCGACGTTGACTGGCCAGGGCGATCCGACGCGCGTCGTCGGATCCCAAGTCACCGGGGAATTCTTCGCCGTGTTCGGAGTCGCCCCGGCGCTCGGCCGAGCCATCCAGGCGGAAGACGCCACGCCGGGGCATGGACGGGTGGTGGTGCTGAGTCAGGGTATGTGGCAGCGGGTCTTCGGCGCCGACCGTTCGATGCTGGGCCACCGGGTGCTGCTCGATGGGGAACAGTATGAAATCATCGGGGTGATGCCGGCAGGGTTCATCGATTTCTGGAATCGCCGGGCGGAGTTCTGGGTTCCGCTCGTCTTCACCCCGGCACAGGCCGCACCCAATCGCTGGACCAACGAGTACCTCGCCTTTACGGGCCGGCTCCGCGCCGGCGAATCCGCCGAGCAGGCCGCGGCGGATCTCGCGGCATACGGCGTCCAGCTGCGCACCGACAATCCCGATCGCTTCAGCCCCGACTGGGGCCTGCTCACCACCACCCTGAATGAGAAATCCCGCGGACCGCTGCGGCAGGCGCTCTACCTCATGCTGGGTGCGGTCGGTCTGGTGCTGCTCATCGCCTGCGCGAATGTCGCCAACCTCCAGCTCGCCCGGGGCGCCGCGCGGGCGCGGGAGATCGCGGTGCGGGTCGCGTTGGGCGCCTCGCCAGGCGCGCTGATCCGGCAGCTCCTGACGGAGAGCGTTCTCCTCGCGCTCGCCGGTGGCATACTGGGCCTCGTGCTGGCAATGTGGGGGGTGCCCGCCCTGCTGGGATTGAACGGCGGACGTGGCCTGCCTGATGGGAGTGACGTCCGGCTCGATGCCACGGTGCTCGGCTTCGCGCTGGCAGTATCGCTGCTGACCGGCATCGCGTTCGGACTCGCGCCGGCCAGCCGCCTGGCACGGGGCAATCTGCACGAGACGCTCAAGGAGGGCGGTCGCGGCGCGTCCGCGGATCGCGGTGGTCTGGCGCTCCGGAGAAGTCTGGTGGTGGCCACGGTCGCGCTCGCGTTGATGCTGTTGGCGGGCTCGGGACTGCTGATGCGGAGCTTCGGCCGACTGGTCGGGGTGGACCCCGGATTCCGGTCCGGTCACCTGCTCACGTTCACCGTGGCGCTGCCCCAAGCCAAGTACCCGACCGATACCGTGCAGATCGCCGCCCTCGAGCGGGTGACCCAGGCGCTGAAGGAGGTGCCCGGGGTGCGTGGCGCCGGCGGCACCTCCGTGATGCCCTTCGGCGGATCCTGGTCCACCGCAAGTTTCAGTGTCGAGGGCTTCCAGCCGGCCAGCAATGCGCCGGGCCCGTGGGGTGATATGCGTACGGTGACTCCCGACTTTCTTCCCACGCTGGGGGTCGAGCTGATGCGCGGGCGGCAATTCACCGACGATGACCGGGCGGGTGGGCGGCAGGTGGTCATCGTGGATGAGGAGATGGCCAGTCGATACTGGCCCGGCCAGGACCCCGTCGGGAAACGGATCACCTTCAACAATCTCAGCGACAGCAGCGTCGCGTGGATCGATGTGATCGGCGAGGTCCGTCACACGATGCATGAAGGCCTCGACGCCCAGCCGCGCGTCCAGCTGTACTTCCCGCTGCAGCAGAACGGCTTGCCGTTCCTCGCCTATGCGGTGCGAAGTACCGGCGATCCCGCGGCGCTGGTGCCTCAGCTCAAGCAGGCGTTGGCTGCCGTCGATGCCGACCTTCCCATGTCGAATGTCAGCACGATGGATGATCTGATCGAGGGCACCACCGGGCCGCGACGCTTCGCGATGTTGTTGCTGGCCTCGTTCTCCGTGCTGGCTGCGGCGCTGGCGGCTATCGGCCTGTACGGTGTGATGTCGTACACCGTGACCCAGCGGACCAGGGAACTGGGTCTTCGCCTGGCGCTCGGTGCGGGGCCGCGGGAGGTCCTGGGACTGGTGTTGCGGCAGGGGATCCGGCTTGCCGTGGTGGGGCTTGGTATCGGGCTGGTCGCGGCGCTCGCCGCCTCCCGGATTCTGCGGAGCATGCTGTTCGGCGTAAGCGCCACCGATCCGCTCACCTTCGTGACCATACCGCTGCTGCTCCTGGCCATCACCGCGCTCGCCTGCTGGGTGCCAGCACGCCGCGCCACGCGGACCGATCCGATGATCGCGCTCCGGGCCGAATAGCCCAGGGCGCCTCCATGGTTGTCCGGCGGCCGATAGAGCGACAAGAGGGGGAACGCCAATGATGCTGCTGGACGAGTTCGCCGCCGCGGTGCGCGCGGTGCGCCGTGCCCCACAATTCACCGCCATCGCGGCGCTCACACTGGCCCTGGGTGTTGGCGCCACCACCACCCTGGTGGGCGTGCTGGATTCGCTTCTGCTCCGACCGCCCGCCGCGGTCGAGGATCCTGGCCGCCTGGTGCGCAGCTACTTCCGCTTTCGCAACGAGCAATTCGGAGGCTGGACCAACTCCTCGGTCTCGTACCCCGATTTTACGGATTTGTCCGGCAGCGCCGCGTTCTCGAAGGTAGCAGGCATCTGGATGACCCGGGCCTCGCTGGGGCGTGGCGCCGAGGCACACCCGGTGAACCTGGCCATGGTGGCCGGCGACTACTTCGGCCTCTACCGTACCCGGCCGATGTTGGGCCGGCTGCTCACTCCCGAGGATGGCCAGGGAGATTCGGGTTCGCCCGCGGTCGTGCTGAGTGAGGCGATGTGGCGGACCCGGTTTGGAGCCGATCGGGGCATCGTCGGCCGAACACTGCCGATCGACGCCCAGCTGTTCACTGTGGCCGGTGTGGCAGCCCGGGGCTTCGATGGCGGAGACGTCCTCGCGCCCGATGCCTGGGCGCCGCTCGGCGGAGTGCACAATCCGCTCGGCGGCAACTACACCACCGACCGGAACTGGTACTTCATCAACATTCTCGCACGGCTCGCGCCCGGAGTGACTCGTGAACAGGCCGCCTCGCGCGCCACCTCCATCATCAGCACCGCGCGGAACGACTCAACGGTGCGTAACGGGTTCCAGGAGGTGTTGCTGGGGCCGGTGCAGGAGCTCCGCGGACCAGATCACTCGCAGGATGCGCGGCTGGCGCTCTGGCTCACCGGGATGTCCGCGATGGTACTGCTGATCGCCTGCGCCAATGTCGCGAATCTGCTGCTCGCACGCGGGCTGGTGCGCGGCCGGGAGTTCGCCATCCGGAAGTCGCTCGGCGCGCGGCAGGGCACGCTGGTGCGGCAGCTGGTATTCGAGGGGGTGCTGGTGAGTTGCCTCGCCGGGTTGGGTGGGCTGCTGGTCTGCGCCTGGGGTGGCGATCTGCTCCGCGGCTACCTGCTCTCGGATAGTCAGGCGGACCGCTTCACCGTCGATCACCGGGTCTATCTGATTGCGCTCGTCGCCACGCTCGCCGCTGCCTTGCTCTCGAGTGTCGTCCCTTCGATGCAAGTGGTGCGCGGCGACCTCACCCCGATGCTCAAGGAGGGCGCCCAGAGCAACGGATTCCACCGGTCCCGGTTGCGTGCGGGGCTGGTGGTGCTGCAGATCGCCTTGAGTCTGATCCTGGTCGTGGGCGCCGGCCTCTTCCTGCAGAGTCTACGAAGGGTTCTGGCGATCGACATCGGGTACGACCGCGACCGGGTCCTGATGGTCACCGCAGATCCCGCACGCGCCGGTTTCGCGGGCACCGCCACGGGCGAAGCCTTCGAGACGTTGGCTATCGCCGCGCGCAGCAACCCGGCGGTCGAGTCGGTGGCACTGACCTTTGGCGAGCCGTTCGGCTGGAGCATGTCGCGCGGACTGCGCATCGCCGGCCACGATTCCCTGCCGCGGCTGTCCAGCGGCGGGCCCTACCTGCAATCGGTGACCGCCGACTACTTCCGGACGATGGGCCTGCCGATCCTGCGGGGTCGCGAGTTCACCGATCAGGATCGTCGTGATGTGCCGGCGGTCGCTCTGGTGGGGGCCACGATGGCCAGGCGGTTCTTTGCCAGCGACGATCCGATCGGGCAGTGTCTGCTGATCGCCCAGGCGAAAGGCTGCACCACCGTCATCGGGGTGGTGAAGGACGGGATCCGTTCCAGTCCGCAGGAAGAGGAGCAGGCGCTCTATTACGTCCCGCTCGCACCGATCAGCAGTTCGACGACGCATCTGACCATGTTCGTGCGGGCGCGGGGGAGCGCAGGCGATCTCGCGGGCTCCCTGCAGCAGCAACTGCAAACCGCCGCGCCCGACCTTCCGTACGTCGAGACACGCTCGCTCGCGGAGGTGCTGGCGCCGAGTTATCGATCGGGGCGACTGGGTGCGACCCTGTTCGGCCTGTACGCTGTCGCCGCGCTGCTGCTGGCGAGCATCGGGATCTACAGCGTGCTGGCCTATACCGTCCGCGGCCGGACCCACGAGCTCGGAATCCGGGTCGCGCTCGGCGCGGAGCCTTCCGCCCTCCTTGTGATGGTCATGGGCGACGGCCTCCGGCTGGCCCTGCTGGGCATCGGACTCGGACTCGGGATCGCCCTGATCGCTGCTCGGGCGCTGGCGGCGCTGCTCTACGGAATCGACCCCGGCGATCCGCTCACCATGGCGTCCGCCGGCGGGGTGCTGCTGCTCGTGGCAACCGCGGCCAGTTTCCTGCCGGCACGCCGCGCCACCCGGGTCGACCCGATGGTGGCTCTCCGGTCAGAATGACACTCGCCGAGAGCGGGGCGTCGCGGCAGGCGCGATTGCCCACTGGGCGACACCCGATGTCGGGAGGCCTCACCGCATGTTCCAGGACCTGAAGAGCGCCTTCCGCAGCCTCCGGCGGGTACCGGGCTACGTCGTCGCCACCGTGCTTACGCTCGGCCTCGCGATCGGGGCCAACACGGCGATCTTCTCGGTGGTGAACGGTGTGCTCCTCAATCCGCTCGCCTACCGGGACGCGGATGCGCTGCAGAGTTTCCGCGAGCAGAGCGCGCAGGCCAGCCGGCTTCCCTCGTACCTCACCTTTCTGGACTACCGGCAGGCGGCAACCAGCTTCACGGGGATGGGCTACGTCATCGGGCAGTCGGACGCGCTGCGGGGCGAGAGCGGACTGGTGCGGTTCGGTCACGCCCTGGTCTCTGATGGCTTCTTCGAGATGTTAGGCGCGACGCCCGTGCTGGGCCGGCTGCTGGCCAGGGACGATGAGCGTCCCGGCGCTCCGCCCGCGGCGGTGATCAGCTACGCCTACTGGCGCAGCCAGTTCGGGGGCGAACCCGGGGTGGTCGGGAGGGACCTTCCGACCACCGCGACCAGCTATCGCATCGTCGGAGTGCTGCCGCCGGGTGCCGGCTACCCGCAGTGGGCCGACGTGTACACCGCGCTTTCCGCCGGCCCGGCACCGGTGGCGATGTCCCGGCGCGACGTGCATGTGGATGGCACCATGCTCGCCCGGCTCCGCCCGGGCGTGACGGCCGTCCAGGCCAACCTCGAACTGGAGCGGCTCGGCCGGCGCTTCGCGGAGACGTATCCGAAAGAGAACGCCGGGTTCCGCGGAGTGGTGAGTCCGCTCGAGGGACAGGTGATCGGTGGCGGCATCCGGCAGCCCCTCCTGCTCCTCCTCGCCGCAACCCTGCTGCTGCTGGTGATCGCCTGTGTCAACGTCACCAACCTCACCCTCGCGCGGCTCGGGCAGCGCACCCGGGAGATGGCGCTCCGTACCGCGCTCGGCGCGCCGCAGGGGCGCCTCGTCAGGCAGCTCCTCGCCGAGTCGCTGCTGCTCGCAACTGCCGGGGCGGTCCTGGGGCTGTTGGTCGCCGGGTGGACGGTGCACCTGATCACCGCGGCCGGCGGCGGCAACCTCGTTGCGTCCGGGCTTGCCGCAGTGCTCCCCCGGCTCGAGGAGGTCCGCCTCGACGGCCGGGTCTTCCTGGTGGCGCTTGGCGTCACCCTGGTCGCCGGCTTTGCCGCGGGGATCGTCCCCGCCCTGATGGGGAGCCGGCCGAATCTCGCCGGGATGCTGTCGCAATCGAGCGATCGCGGCGGCTCGGGGCGGAGTGCACGCGCCGGGAGGAGGGGACTGATTGCCCTGCAGGTGGGGCTCGCCTTTGCGCTGCTGGTGGTCGCCGCGCTGCTCGGCAAGAGCTTCCTGCGGACGCTGCAAGTCGACCGCGGATTCCGGAGCGACGGGCTCCTCACGCTGCACGTGATGCCGTCGCCCCGATACGCCGCTCCGGACAGTCGGATCGCCGAACTGTACACCCGGCTCGCCGCGCGGGTGCGCGGCCTCCCCGGCGTGACGTCGGTCGGTGTGATCAATCATCTGGCGCTGGGCGGGGCCTGGTCCGGAACGGCGGTCGGCATCGATGGCGCGCCGCCCGAGGAGGGGCAGGATCTGACGGTCGGCCTCCGCGCCACGGATGAATCCTACCTCGCCACGATGGGCGTCCCGCTCATCAAGGGTCGCTGGTTCACCGGGGCGGACATGTCGCCGGCCGGGAGCGGAGGCATCGTCATCAATCGCACCATGGCCGAGCAGTACTGGCCCGGCCAGGATCCAGTGGGGCACCGGGTGTCCTTCTCCAAGGCAGCGGCGGGGCGCGGCGACTTCGGCGAACCGCTGGTCGGCAGCGTCATCGGCGTGGTCGGCGACGTCAGGCAGTTCGGCCTCGATCAGCCGTCGGACGCCGCCATCTACATTCCGTATACTGTCGATCCCTGGGGCCACTCCTTCCTCGTGGTGCGCGCCGCCGTGCCGCCCGCAACGTTGACAGAGCCGGTCCGCCGTGCGCTGCTCGCCGAAGAGCCGGATCTGGTGGTCAACCAGATGACCACGATGGATGAGCTGGTCTCGAGCTCGCTGGTGAGCCGAGAGTTCCTGCTGCTTCTCGTCGGCGTCTTTGCCGGTGCGGCGCTGCTGCTGGCGACGATCGGGCTGTACGGTGTGCTGAGCCGACTGGTGCGCGCCCGGGAACGCGAGCTCGGTATTCGCCGCGCGATCGGCGCCGACGCGGGGGCCATCATCTGGCTGGTGCTGCGCGAGGGATTGCTCGCCGTCGGAGCCGGGGTCACCTTCGGCGCGGTGTTGTCGGTCGCTGCGGGGCGGGCGCTGCAGAGCCAGCTCTTCGGCACCTCCGCCCTGGATCTGCCGACGTACCTGGCCACCCTCGGCGTTCTGCTCTCGGTGGCATGGGCGGCGTGCTATCTCCCCGCCCGGCGCGCCGCCGCGATCGAACCGACCGTCGTACTCAAGGGTGACTAGCCGGGACGGATCCACCGGCGGGCAGCGACATCACTCATACCAGGGGAGCGTTCTCTGATCCGCCTCGTCGATGTCGAGAAGTCCTTCGACACCAAGCCTTCGCCCACGTTTGTGCTGCGGCGCATCTCTCTCGGGATCGCTCCGGGCGATTTTGTCACCATCATGGGACCCTCCGGCGCCGGCAAGAGCAGCCTGCTCTCGATCCTCGGCATGCTGGACGCGGACTTCCGCGGCGAGTTCTGGCTCCAGGGGGAGCCGGTGCACAGCCTCAAGCCCAGGGCCCGCTCCGACCTGGCTCGGCGCAGCGTGGGGTTCGTCTTCCAGCAGTATCACCTCCTCGACGACCTCACGGTTGCGGAGAATCTCGAGGTCCCGCTGAGCTACCGGAACATGAAGGGGAGCGAGCGGGCTGCGCTGGTCGCCGACACGCTCGACCGATTCCAGATGGTGGGAAAGAAGGACCTCTTCCCCTCACAGTTGTCAGGCGGGCAGCAGCAGCTGGTCGGCGTGGCGCGAGCGGTGATCGCCCGGCCACCACTGCTCCTCGCGGACGAACCCACCGGCAATCTGCACTCGGAACAGGGCCGGGAGATCATGGAGCTCTTCCGCCGGCTCAACCGGGAGGGGACCACGATCGTCCAGGTGACCCACTCGGAGGAAAACGCCACCTACGGCAACCGGGTGGTACACCTGAAGGACGGGTGGATGGTATGATCCCGGGCGCAGTAGATTAGATCGGCCATGCCTTCCTCCCCTCCCCGGATCCTCGTCGCCGACGACCAGCCCGACATCCTCCAGGCCCTCCGCCTGCTGTTGAAGGGCGAGGGATTCGTGGTGGAGACGGTGACCTCGCCTGGCGGCGTGCTCGCCGCTCTGGAGCGGGGCGATTTCGATGTGCTGCTGATGGACCTGAACTACACCCGCGACACCACCTCGGGCCGGGAGGGCTTCGACCTGCTCACCCGGATTCAGCTGCTCGACGGCCAGCTCCCCATCGTGGTGATGACCGCCTACGGCAGTGTCGAGGGCGCGGTCGAGGCGATGCGCCGCGGGGCACGTGACTATCTCGAAAAGCCGTGGGACAACACCCGGCTGGTCGCTGTCCTCAGGACCCAGGTCGAACTGGGACGCGCGCTCCGGCGCTCGCAACGCCTGGAGAATGAGAACCGCACACTGCGACGGGACGGGCTCCCGGATCTCGTCGCCGAGTCGCCGGCCATGCGGCAGGCGGCCCGCCTCATGGAACGGGTGGCCCCGTCGGGCGCCAATGCGCTGATCCTGGGCGAGCATGGGGTAGGGAAGGAGATTGCCGCGCGCTGGATTCACGCCGCGAGCGGCCGTGCCACCCGGCCCATGATCACCGTGAACGTCGGCGGGCTGTCGGAGGGAGTGTTCGAGAGCGAACTCTTCGGCCACCTGAAGGGGGCATTCACCGACGCCAAGGTCGACCGGATGGGCCGCTTCGAGCTGGCCGACGGGGGAACACTCTTTCTCGACGAGATCGCGAATATCAGCCTTTCACAGCAGGCCAAGCTGCTCCGGGTGCTGCAGACCGGCGAGCTGGAGCGCGTCGGCTCCTCCAAGACCCGCACGGTCGACGTGCGCGTCCTCTCCGCCACCAACACCGAGTTGCCCGGCGAAGTCGCGGCGGGCCGATTCCGTGAAGACCTGGTCTACCGACTGAACACGATCGAGATCCGGATCCCGCCGCTCCGGGACCGACGCGAGGACATTCCGCTGCTCGCGGCGAATTTCCTGCACCGCCACGCTACCCGCTACCGGAAACCGCTCGCCGTCTTCCGCCCGGAGGCGATGGACGCGCTGCTCCGCTACGCTTGGCCCGGCAATGTCCGCGAACTCGATCACGCCATCGAGCGGGCGGTGCTGCTCGCCGACGGCGACGCAATCCGCCTCGCCGACCTCGCACTGCACCGCGCCGGCAGACACCGCGGGCCGGCTCGATCAGCTCACCCTCGAGGAGGTCGAAAAGCTGCTGGTCCAGAAGGCGCTGGCGCGGGCCGGTGGCAACGTTACCGATGCCGCACGGGCGCTGGGGCTCTCGCGGAGTGCCATGTACCGCCGGCTGGAGCGCTTCGGGCTGTAGCGGATGCGCTCCCATCCGCGCAGAGTGCTGGTGATTTCGACCCTTGCGGCGCTCCCCGCCATCGCGATCGCGCTGCTGCTGCTGTGGCGCGGCAGTTTCAGCCCCCGCGCCCAGTGGAGCGGGACCTTGCTGATCTTCGGCACCGTCGCAATCGGGCTCTTTGCACTGCAGGAGCGGGTGGTGCGCCCACTGCAGACGCTCTCCAACGTCCTCGCGGCACTCCGTGAAGGCGACTACTCCCTCCGGGCCCGCGGCGCCGATCCCGATGATGCACTCGGCCTGGTCTACCTGGAGGCCAATGCCCTCGCCGACACGCTCCGCGGCCAGCGCCTCGGCGCGCTCGAGGCAACGGCGCTGTTGCGCACGGTCATGGCGGAGATCGACGCCGCGATCTTCGCCTTCGACGGCGACGGTGCGCTGCGACTGGTGAACCGCGCGGGGCGAGCGACTGCTGGCGCAGCCGCCGGAGCGGCTGCTCGGACGGGACGCGGCGGAGCTGGGACTCGGCGGAGTGCCTCGAGGGCGAGTCGCCGCGGATCCTGGAACGGAGCGGACGCGAGCCGGGACGCTGGGAGCTCCGCCGCAGCGACTTCCGGCAGCACGGCCGCACCCATCAGCTGGTGGTCCTCACCGACTTGAGTCGGACCCTGCAGACCGAGGAGCGCCAGGCCTGGCAGCGCCTCATCCGGGTGCTCTCGCACGAGATCAACAATTCGCTCGCGCCGATCCGTTCACTGGCAGGCAGCCTTCGGGGAACGCTCGAACGGGTCACTGGCGCGCCCGAAGATCGCGAGGACCTGCGGCAGGGCCTCGACATCATCGGGCAACGCGCCGATGCGCTGGGCCGTTTCATGGCGGCCTACGCCCGGCTCGCCCGGCTGCCACGGCCCCAGATCGGCGCCGTCGGAGTCGAACCGTGGATTCGGCGCGTCGCCGCGCTCGAACGCCGAGTCGGGGTGCGAGATCCTCGGAGGTCCGCCGATGGTCATCCAGGCCGATGGCGATCAGCTCGACCAGCTGCTGATCAACCTGGTGCGCAACGCCGCCGATGCGGCGCTCGAGACCCGGGGCGGCGTCCGGGTCGTGTGGCGGGTGGTGGCCGGGGGCCTCGAAGTGGTGGTCGAGGATGAGGGGCAGGGTCTCAGCCAGACCGCGAATCTCTTCGTGCCGTTCTTCACCACCAAGCCGGGGGGGTCGGGGATTGGGCTGGCACTCTCGCGGCAGATCGCCGAAGCCCACAGCGGTTCGCTCCGGCTGGAGAATCGGGGGGATCGACCCGGGTGCCGCGCTCGACTCTGGCTTCCCCTGGCTGTTGGCACGAGCCTTTCATAGTAGAAGGAGAGGAGCGTTCGCGCCGGGGAGCGATCGAGCCGGTTCGACACCTGTCAACTCCGTTCCTGACTTCGCCTTAACCATCACCTGCCGTAATCCAATTGACCGCTTCGACCCGTCGCTGGACCGCCGCCGCGCGCGCGCTCCGTGTCATCATTGGCGCAATACTGTTGACGACATGCTCCACTGATAGTGCGCTCGCGCCCGGGGTACCGATCGAGTCCCGGATGGACCTGACCGGGCTGCTCCGAGCCGGTGGGACGATTCCGATCCCACTCGATACGGTCACGGTGGAGCTGCGACGGCAGGCCGACTCCTCGATTGCCTACAGCCAGCAGCTGCCGATCGCGCAGGTGACCCAGTCGGGCGACAGCCTGCTCATTGCAGTAGAGCTGCAGCTCCGCAGCTCCCCCGAGCAATTCTACCTTTTCGCCGAAGCACGGGGCGGCGGAGTGGTCTACTACACCGTGAATTCGGTGGTGACCGTCTCCGCCGGACCGCCCAGCAGGACGGCGCCGCTCACCCCCACCTACGTCGGTCCGGGCAGCAATGCCGACAGCGTGCACCTGCAGCTCTCCGCTGCGACGGTCGGGGCCGGTGACAGCGTGCTCGCGACGGCCATCGTCTATGCCGGCGGCGCCGTGGTTCCCGGCGTGCCGGTGGGAATCGTCAGCACCGATTCCCTCGCAGTGCGCTGGCGCGCCACGGGTGTGGATCAGGCCTGGCTGGTCGCTGCGCCCGGGGGCAGCGGAGCGATCACCATCACCGCCCGGACTCCGACCGGTCTCACCAGCAACGCTTCACTCGGTGTCGTGGCGCCGGCGGCGAACCTGGCCAAGGTCTCCGGCGATCTGCAGCAGTTCGCTCCCAGTCAGGCGTCGCAGCCGCTCATCGTCCAGGTGACCGATGCGCAGGGCCAGCCGTTCGCCGGTGGCACGAACGTGCGCTTTGCCGTCACCAGCGCACCCACCGGCACGACGATCGCGCCGGCGAGCGCGGTGACCGATGCGTCGGGATTCGCCCAGGCGATCGTGACCGCGGGGAGCTCGGCGGGCAGCGTGACCGTGACGGCCACGGCCACCGGGCTCACGCCCCCGGCAGTCAGCTTCTCGCTCACCATCGCGACCGGGACAAGCGGGCCGGCCACCGTGACGGCCAACTCCACCGTCACTCAGAGTCTCGTCGTGAACCAGCTGACGGCCGCGGCACCATCGGTGCTCGTGAAGGATTCGACCAGCCAGCCGCTGAGCGGGGTGCCGGTGACGTTTGCCGTAACGGCCGGCGGTGGCGCACTCACCGGATCGGCGGCCACCACGAATGCCTCGGGCATAGCCACCGTGGGGAGCTGGCGCATCGGGCAGACCGTCGGCACCAATACGGTGACCGCGACGGTGACCGGACTCGCCCCGGTCGCGTTTGGCGCGACCGGCACGCCGACGGTGATCAAGACCCTGGTCAGGGATTCCGGAGATGCCCAGGCCGATTCGAGTCTGCGAGCGCTGCCCGTGCCGCTGGTGGTGCAGGTGCATGACAGCTTCAGCAATCTGGTGACGGGCGCCACGGTGAACTGGGCCGTGACGGATGGTACCGTGACGCCGAGCTCCGGGGTGTCCGATGCTCAGGGCCGGGTACGAACCGTGTGGACCCTCGGCTCCGCGCAGGCGACCCCCACAGCGACCGCCTCGGTCGGCCTGGTCCAGACGATTTTCACCGCGACGACGCTCTTCGGGCCGCCGACGATCCAGCTCTCGTTTGCGGGTGTGCCCGGAGTGGGTATCGGCCTGACGGCAAAGGTGTATGTCACGCTGAACGCGCCGGCGCCGACGGGCGGGACGAGCGTCGCACTCAGCAGCGGCAACACGAATCTCTTCACCGTCTCGCCCGCTGCGGTCACGATTGCCGCGGGGCAGACCCGGGATAGCGTCGTGATCGCCGGCGTCTCCCCCGGGGTCACCACCCTGACGGGAACGGCCACCGGCTTTACCACCGGGACGCTGGCGGTCGACGTGCAGGACCGGAATATCAGCCTGCTACCCGCGGCCCTCAACGTGCCCTTCAACGGCACGGCCTCACTGGTCATCAATCTGCCGGCCGCCGCCCCGGCGGGAGGCGTCGTCTTCACTGTGACCAGCAGCAATCCGACCTTCGTGGGCCTGCAGGCGCCGACCGTGACGGTCCCCGCCGGCAGCTTCAGCGCCAACGTGACGGTGCTGGGTCTCCTTCCCGGCTCGTCCACGGTGACGGTGAATAACGCCGCCTATACCTCGGCATTCGCGACGGTGACGACATCGGCGTCACTCGATGTGCTGCAGGCGTCGACCGTGCTGAATGCCAGCTTCCCGATCGATGTCGACATCCAGTTCAAGAGCAACAACGTCGCCATCGCGGCACCGCCCGGTGGCGTCGTGATCACGCTGCTCGCCCGGAATCCCGCCTGCGTCGCGACCAACTCGCCACGCAGCATCAGCGCCGGCCTGGTGTCCACCACCGCGACGCTGACAGCGGCGACCGGGCCGTTCCCGTGCGTCACCTACGTCGTCGCTACCGCCGCCAATATTCAGCCGGACAGCGTACAGGTGACCGTGAATCCGCTGCCCGGATTCAATGTGCCGGGTACCATCGTCATCGGCTCCGGTCTCCAGACGGGTACTGGAGTATCGATGCAAGCCAGCAATCACGGCGGTACCACGGTCCGGGTCACCAGCACCGATTCGCTCAAGCTGCTCGTGGCGCCGAATGCCTCGACCGCCGGAAGCGGTTTCATCGATATCGCCATCCCGGTCAACGGCAGCTCGTTCACCTACACGGTGCAGGCGCTCGACGGCCAGACCGGCGTGGTACCGGTGACGATCGCCGCCCCCGGCTTCGCCCCGGCGACCGTCAACGACTCGCTGGTTGCTCCGGCGCTGGATGTCATCTTCCTGCCGCCGACCGCCACCGTCTTCCAGGCCAACACGGCATTCCAGGTCCGGATCGGCTATCCGAATGCGGCCGGTACCGGGATGCAGGTGGAGCAGGCGAAGCGGTTCGGCGCGGCGCCTGACACGGTGACGCTGATCAGCGATTCCGCTGCCGTGGGAACCCTGGTCACCTCCGCCGTCACCGGGCCGATCGTCCAGATCCTGATCCAGCCCGGCCAGTCGCGGTCCGGGAGCCCGGCGTCCGCCGGCGGGGTCGAGTTCAAGCCGCTGGCCGCCGGATTCACCGCCGTGTCCGCTAGTGCGACGGCATACCTCTCTCTGCCGCAGCCCACACCCAAGTATGGGGTGACAGTCAACACGCCGGCACTGACGCTGAATGCCGTCTCCACGATCGGCAGCGGGATGCAGCTGGGCGCCAGCGGATCCCTCGGTGCATCGAACCACGGCGGCATCACCGTTCACCTGGTGGTCTCCGACTCCTCCAAGTTCCTGCTGGCTCCGAACAGCACCACTGTGGGCAGCGGGTCCCTGGACGCTGTCCTCCTGAACGGCAACACCAGCTTCAACTACACGGTGCAGGCTCTCGAGGGCCAGCTGGGCACCGCCACCGTCACGGCGACCGCACCCGGATTCTCCACCGCCGCCACGACGGTCACCGCAGTCGCTCCGGCCCTCGACGTGATCTTCCTGCCAGCGACGATCGCCTCGCTGGCACCGAACACCGCGTTCCAGGTACGGATCGGTATCCCGAACGGTCAGCTCACCGGCATCCAGCAGGAAGAGATTCTCCGCGCTGGAAGTGCGGGCGTCACGGTGACCCTCACCCATGTCGATACGGTGGCGGGCAAGCTGTTCACCACGGTGCTCACCGGCGACACTGTCACCTCGTCGATCGCGGCGCTCAACTCGCGCAATCCCAGCCCGGCGTCGGCGGGCGGGGTGGAGTACGATCCGGCCTCGCCAGGTTCGGATACGGTGAGCGCCACGATACCGGGGTTCATTACGCTCCCCACCGCCAGTCAGCCGATCACGGTGACGGGGCAGGCGATCACGCTGAGCGGGGTCGCCGCGATCGGGAGCGGCATGCAGCTCGCGAGCAACGGGTTCCTCGGCGCCTCCAATCACGGTGGCGTGACGGTGCACCTTGTGGTGTCCGATTCGAGCAAGTTCCTGATCGCGCCGAACGGCACCACCCTCGGCACCGGCTCACTGGATATCGCCGTCACGAATGGAAACACCGTCTTCGGCTTTACCCTGCAGACGCTGGAGGGCCAGGTGGGGGCCGCGACACTCACCGCCTCCGCGCCCGGGTTCACGACCGCTTCGACGAATCTGACCGTGGTCCAGCCGGCACTGGACATCATCTTCCTCAACACCACGCAGACGACCTTCTCCCCCAATAACGGGTTCCAGGTGCGGCTCGGGGTGCCGAACAGCAACACCACCAGCATGCAGCAGGAAGAGGGGCTACGCGTCGGGAGCCCGGGAGTCACGGCATCGCTCACCAGCAGCGTGTCGAGTGTCGGTGCCCTCGTTACCCTGGCCGGGAGCAGCGGTACCGGTTCGGTCGATGTCACGACATTGAACTCGAGGTCGCCGAGCGGCATTCCGTCAGGCGGTATCGAGTTCGACCCGATCATCGGTGGGACGACGACGGTGTCCGCGACCATCCCGGGCTACGTCGTGCTGCCATCCGCGTCGGTGGCCGTCACCGTGAACGCCCCTGGCATCGCGCTCTCCAACCTCACCGTCGGCGCCGGGATGCAGGTGGGCGCCAATGGCTCCCTGGGTGCCTCCAACCACGGCGGCGTCACGGTTCGGGTTTCGAGCTCGCAACAGGGTGTGGCCCTGGTCGCGCCTGACGCGGCGACCCCGGGTACGTCGTTCATCGATGTCGTGGTGCCGAACGGCAGCTCGACCTTCAGCTACTACGTGCAGGGCGTCGAGGGCCAGACCGGCGCTCCGGCCATCACCGCGTCCGCCCCCGGGTTCACCGACGGCAGCTCGACCGTGACGGTGCTGCAGCCGGCGCTCGACATCATCTTCCTCTCGACGACCACGACCACGCTCTCGCCGAACAACGCGTTCCAGGTGCGGATCGGGTACCCGAATGCGAACAACACCGGTCTGGCGGGCGAGCAGGTGCTCCGGGCCGGTGGGACCGCGCGGACCGCAACGGTGTCCAACAGCAACGGCGCGGTCGGGCAGCTCTTCTTCCAGGGCGGAGCGGCGTCGTCGGGGCTGCTGGTCATCGGGTTGCAACAATCGCGGTCGCCGAGCCCGGCGAGCGCGGGTGGGGTGGAGTTCTCGGCCACTGGAACCGGCACCGCTACGGTCAGTGCGACAATTCCAGGCTTCCTCGCGATGCCACAGGCCACCCAAATCGTGACGGTGACCACACCCGGGATCTCCGTCTCCGGCGTGACGGTCGGTGGCGGTCTCCAGGTAGGCAGCAACGCATTCCTCGGCGCCTCGAATCACGGCCCCCTGACAGTCCGCGTCGCGAGCAGCGATTCGACGCGCTTCCTCGTGGCTCCAAATGCCACCACCGCAGGCACGCCCTTCATCGATGTCCCGCTGACCAACGGTCTGACTGCTGTTGGCTTTGTGGTGCAGGGTGTGGAGGGGGCCACCGGCACCGCGACGGTGACGGTGTCGGCACCGGGCTATACCACCGCGACGGCGACCGAGACCATCGTGCAGCCGTCGATGGACATCATCTTCCTCCCGACGACGATCGCGGCGACCGCTGCCAACGTGGCGTTCGAGGTGCGTATCGGCATCCCCGACGCGCTGGGGAATACGATCGCGCAGGAGCAGGCGATCCGCTTCGGCGGGACGAACGGGGTCGCGACGATTGCCACCAGTAGCCAGACCGCGGCCCAGCTGGTGACTTCCACCGGCCCCGGACTCAGCGTCCAGACGAGCATCGCCGCCGGTCAGTCCCGGTCGCCGACCACGGTCGCTACCGGCGGAGTGGAGTTCGATCCCCTGACGGCCGGTCTCACCGCCGTCAGCGTCACGATCCCCGGCTACCTGGGGATCGCGTCCTCGACGCTGAACGTGACGGTCCAGTAGCCCGTCGCGGTTCGGCCTGTCGCGAATCGGCGCCATCCAAAGTCGATCGCCGCCGTGATCACGGGGCGCCCTCTTTCGGCCGGCGGCATTCGACGTGATGGCGGGTGGGGGCGAGGTGCGCGCTTTGTATTGCAAAGCACTTGACGAGGCCCGGTGAATGCCGTATTGTGCTTCCATGGCACGCCACCGACTCCAACGCTCGCCCTTGCCCCCGGCCGAGGAGATCCCCCTCCAGGACCGGGCCCTCGAGAACCTCCGCTTCATCCGCGACACCATGGAGCGCGCCGGCGCCTTTACGGGTGTGCCGGGGTGGGGTGGCGTCGGCATGGGCGCAACGGCCCTCGGCGCCGCATGGATCGCCCATCAGCAGCCGACAGTCGAGCGGTGGCTTCTTGCCTGGCTGGCCGAGGGGTGGCTCGCCTTTGCGATCGGCGGCATCGCGATGGTCCGCAAGGCGAGCGCCGGCGACACGCCACTGACTTCGAGGCCGGGGAGGCGCTTCGTCCTGGCGTACACCCCGCCAATTATCGTGGGCGGCCTGCTCACTGTTGCGCTCTATCATGCCGGACTCACCGCACTCCTCCCCGGCGCCTGGCTGCTGCTGTACGGCGCCGCTGTGATGACGGGCGGTGCCCTCTCTGTACCGGTTGTGCCGGTGATGGGCGCCTGCTTTCTCGCTCTCGGTACGGTCGCTCTCTTCGCTCCTCCCGCCTGGGGCGATCCGCTCATGGCCGCGGGGTTCGGAGGGCTGCATCTCGGATTTGGCGTCTGGATCGCAAGGAGGTACGGTGGCTAAGTCGAACGCCGCACGGAAGGCCGCGCCGCGCGGGGCAGGATCAGCCGCCGGGCTGCTCAAGGGCGTGCCCGGCGGTCGAGCCGCGATCGCACCCGATCTGGACCGGATCATTCACGAACGGATCCGCCTCGCGATCGTCAGTGCGCTGGCCGTGAACGAGGAGCTGTCCTTCAACGAGCTCAAGGGGCTGGTCGATACCACAGACGGGAACCTCAGTGTGCACGCCCGGAAGCTCGAGGATGCCGGCTACATCGGCTGCACCAAGTCCTTCGACGGCCGGATTCCCAGGACCGATTTCCGGCTCACCGCCCCGGGGCGTCGCGCGCTGGAGCGGTATCTGGACCACATGGAGGCCTTGATCCGCGCCATGCGCGGCTGATCCTCGCCTCGCGGGCGGAGGTCCAGATCGGGGCGGCTCGGCGGCCGCCCTCTCTTCGGAGGAGTGCCTTTGTTATGCAAAGTACTTCGCTACATGCGGCGATCATCATGGATGGCAATGGCCGCTGGGCCCTCGCCCGGGGTCGCCGACGGGCCGAAGGCCACTTGGCCGGCGCCGAGGCGGCTCGGCGCGTGGTCAGGGCAGCGCCGGCGATGGGGGTGCGGGTGCTGACGTTATACGCCTTTTCCTCCGACAACTGGCAACGGCCGACGCCGGAAGTAGAGGGGTTGCTCGCCCTGCTGCTGCGCTTCTTCCAAGACGAATGGCCTGCGTGCCGAGACTCGGGGGTGCGCCTGACATCGGTCGGGCGGCGGGATCGGCTTCCCCTATCGCTCCGCGCCGCGATCGCCACGGCCGAACGGGCAACGGCTTCCGGAGATCGCCTCTGGCTCCGACTGGCGATCGACTACTCGGCGCGTGGTGAACTGCTGCGGGCGACCCAGCAGCTGGCGAAGGCCACCGTGAGGGATCGCACCGGCCCCGAAGCCATCACTCGAACCAGACTCTCGGCACTACTCGGCGCCTCGCCCGACGTCGATCTGCTGATCCGCACCGGGGGAGAGCGTCGGCTGAGCGATTTCCTGCTCTGGGAGGCGGCCTACGCAGAACTGTTCTTCAGCGACACCCCATGGCCCGATTTCGGGGAAACGGAGCTGGCCGAGGCGGTGAGCGAATACCGGCGTCGTGACCGCCGATTCGGGCGTGTCGCGGATGGGAGGGGCGCGTGAGGGGCCGATCCGAAGGCGCCGCGGCGCTCGTGTGGCCCGCCCTGTTGCTCGGCGTCGCGGCCGATCAACTCTTCCGGGTGGACGCTATCGGTATCAACCTCACCATCTGGCTGGTGGCGGCGGTCCTCGCCTGGTGCTGGTATCGCATCAGGGATGGCGGGGTACTCACCGCCGTGGAGCGGGCACTCCTCCGCTGTATCGTGGCCGTCGGCGTTGCGAGCGCCTGGCGGGAGAATCCGATGCTCCGAGTCCTCGACGGGCTCGCGCTCGTGGGTAGTGCGGCGCTACTGCCCTTCGCCGCCGAGCAGACCGGTGCGCTGACCGCGGTCTGCCTGACGCCGGGCCAGGTGCTGGAGTCGCTGATCCACCTCGGTCGGAGGGGGCTGCTCGGCGCTCTTCCGTCGCTGATTGCCGCCAGCCAAGTCCGCCCCGAGGGGCGCACGCGTCTCTCGCCGACGCTTTTCGCCATCGTCCGGGGAACGCTGCTCAGCGTCCCGGCGGTGTTGCTCTTCGGCAGCCTGCTCGGTCACGCGGATCCGGTATTCGGCGACTTCCTGCAGGGGCTGGTCCGGTTCGATGTCCGCCGCCTTGGGAGTCACGTCGTCGGCACACTCGCCGCAGGCTGGCTCGCGGCGGCCTGGCTCGGAGGCACGGTCGCGCATGAGCGCGCCCTACTCCCGCCTCGCATCGACGCTCGGCAAGGCGGTCTTGGTGTCGTCGAGATCGGCATGCTCCTCGGGCTGCTCAACCTGCTCTTCGCCGCATTTCTGGCCTTTCAGCTCCCCTACTTCTTTGGCGGTGCGGGGTGGGTGCAGCGCACAGCGGGCGTGACCCTCGCGGAGTACGCCCGGCACGGATTCTTCGAGCTGGTGGTGGTCTCGGCACTGGTGCTGCCGCTGCTGCTCGTCCTGGATGTGCGCCTCGCTCTGGGGGAGAAACGTCCAGCCCGGCTCTACCGTGCGCTTGCGGGGTGGCAGGTGGGGCTGGTACTCGTGATGATGGCGTCGGCGACGCATCGCATGGCGCTGTATCAGCAGCAGTTCGGGTTGACGGAGGATCGGTTCTTCGCCTCCGCGCTGATGGCGGGGCTCGCGGTCACCCTCTGCTGGTTCGGTCTCACCGTGCTCCGAGGCTCGGGTGCGCGCTTCGCGGGTGGCGCGCTGTTCGCGTGGGCGGCTTGGCTCGCCCTGCTGCATGTCGTGAATCCCGAGCGAGTGATCGTCGAGGCCAACGTGGTCCGTGCCGAGGCGGGCCTGGCGCTTGATGCCAAGTACCTGGGCGGGCTGAGCAGCGACGCCGCGCCGAGTCTCGTCGCCTCCCTTGACCGACTGACCCCGGTCACGCGGGCCGAGCTCGAGATGGCCCTGCGGGCCCGCACCGACACAATGCATGGGGACTGGCGCGCGTGGCACTACGGGCGCGCGCTCGCCCGTCAGCTGGTCCACGGCCTCTAGCGATTACTCTCTCCTACCGAGGAGCGCGCCGCGATGACACAACAGCTGATCGTCATTCTTTCCACGCTTGCGTTGCTGGGCAGCGGAGCACTTGTGCTCCTGCTGCTCCTCGCGGGCGCCTGGGGGCTGGTGCGGGGCAACCGCCGACTCGCCCGCGGTGCAGGGGTGGGGATTGCAGGCCTGATCGGCGGCTACGTCTTCCTGCTGCTCGGTGCGGGACTTCTGAGTCGGGATATGACCCTTCCGGTCGGAGGCGAGAAGTACTTTTGCGAGATCGACTGCCATGTCGCCTACAGTATCACTGGCGTCACCCGCGAGGCGCCTGGGGCGGGAGTGACTGGCTGGGTGTGGATCGTGACACTGCGCACCCGCTTCGACGAGACCACGATTTCGCCGAGTCGCGGGCGGGAGGCGCCACTCTGGCCCTCGCGTCGGCTGGCGCGCCTCCTGGACAGTGCCGGTGCACTTCACGAGCCGTTGTCCGATGGAGCCGAAGGTGGCGGCGCGGGTGCTGCCCGGTCGACCCCCCTGACTACGGCCCTGCGGCCAGGCGAGAGTTACACCACCGAACTGCGGTTTGCGTTGCCCGCTGGTGTGGGTGCGATGGACCTTCTTGTGGAGGATGCGGAGGGAGTCAGCACCGTATTGATCGGTCACGAACGGAGCCCATGGCACGGCAAGACGCTGCTGGCCCTCCCCTCTCCTCCGTCGTGAGCGAGTTGCCGGTCCTCGCCGCGGCGATGATAGCCGTGCTGAGTGCCGCCGAAGTGGAGACGCGGTGGCCGCTGCCGGAGGCGTGCGACGAATGTGAGCTTTGGCTGGTCGTTGCCACGCTGGCCTTGCTGGTCCGCTAGGAAGCAGCTGACGGATGCGCCAGGGTTCGGCTGAGCCAGGGGCGCGGAGCGATCGCCCGGGCCGATGGGGTCATATAGATTCCCATGCATCTCAAACCCCGCCCGATCATGCCACCACGACGTTCGCTCACCTGGGCCGCCCTCATCGTGCTGCTTTCCTCCTGCGGCGGCGATGCCGCCTACCAGAAGGAGGCCGACGCGTATCTCGCCGGATACGGCGCGACGTATCAGAAGCTGTCCTACGCCGCGCAGCTCGCCGACTGGCAATCGCAGACGCACATCGTCGACGGCGACTCTACCAATGCGACCCGCACCAGGGCCGCGAAAGAGGCGTTGGCGCGCTTTGTCGGCAGTGTTACAAACATCGAGGCGATCCGCGGGTACCTGAAACAGCAGTCGCGCCTCACGCCGCTCGAGGTGCAGCAGCTGCAGATGATGCTGTTCTACGCCGGCGACAGCCCGGGTACCGTGCCCGCACTCGTCAAGCAGCGCATTGCGGCGGAGACCGGGCAGACCGAGACGCTGTACGGGTTCGGCTTCACGCTCAATGGCAAGCCGATCACACCGAACGAGATCGATGCCAGGCTCCGGAGCAGCACAGACCTCGCCGAGCGCCAGGCGGTCTGGGAGGCGTCCAAGGCGGTGGGCCCGGCGCTCAAGCCCGGGATTCTGCATCTCCGCGATCTGCGCAACGGGGTGGTTCAGGCGCTCGGGTATCACGACTATTTCGACTATCAGGTCTCGGCCTACGGCATGCAGCCGGATGAGATGATGGCGGTGCTCGACACCCTCAACGTGCAGCTCCGGCCACTATTCACCGAGCTGCACACCTGGGCCCGCTACGAGCTGGCCCGGCGCTACCACGCGCCGGTGCCGGACCTCATCCCCGCTCACTGGCTGCCCAACCGGTGGGGACAGGACTGGAGTGACCTGGTCGCAGTGCCCGGGCTCGATGTGGACGCGGCGCTCACGCGGCACGACGCCGAGTGGGTCGTCAGGCAGGGGGAGGCGTTCTATGTGAGCCTGGGATTCCCGGCGCTGCCGGCGAGTTTCTGGGAGCAGTCATCGCTGTACCCGGTGGCGGCGAACGCCGGCTACAAGAAGAACACCCACGCGACGGCGTGGCATATGGACCTCGACCGTGACGTGCGCTCGCTGATGAGCGTGGAGCCGAACCGGGAGTGGTGGGAGACCGTGCACCATGAGCTTGGGCACATATACTACTATATGTCGTACAGCCGGCCTGAAATCCCGTTGGTGCTGCGGACCGGAGCCAACCCGGCGTATCACGAGGGGATCGGGACGATGATCGGGCTGGCGTCGCTGCAGCGCCGGGCGCTGGTGGACCGCGGGCTGATCGCCGCGACAGCCAGGGTGGACAGCATGCAGAAGCTGTTGCAGGAGGCGCTGCAGTATGTGGTGTTCGTGCCGTGGGCCGCGGGGACGATGCCACGGTGGGAACACGCCTTCTATTCGGAAAGGCTGCCGGCGGATTCCCTGAACGCAGCCTGGTGGGCATTAGCCGCGAAATATCAGGGGATCGCGCCACCGACGGCGCGGGGGGAGGAGTACGCCGACGCGCTGACCAAGACGCACATCAACGACAACCCGGCCTTCTACTACAGCTACGCCGTGGCCCAGGCGCTGCTGTTCCAGCTCCACGATCACATCGCCCGGGAGATCCTCAAGCAGGACCCGCACGATACCGACTACTTCGGGCACCGGGAGGTCGGGGATTTTCTCCGTTCGATCATGGCGCCCGGTGCCAGCCGTCCCTGGCGCGAGGTCCTGAAGGCGAGTACGGGGCGGTCGCTCGATGCGCAGGCGATTGTCGATTACTTCCAGCCGCTCTACGAATACCTCAAGGTGCAGAATCGGGGGCGGAAGGCCACGCTTCCAGCGCTGTAGCGTTCGGCTCCTCCGGATCGGTGAGGCGCAACCGAACCTCCCCGAGTGTCATCAGCGGGTACGGAACCCGCTCCTGTTCCGACAGTGCCGCCCGCCAACCCGCCTCCTCCATCCCCCACCGGATCACGGCGCCCCACGCGCCGCGTTCGTGGGCGAGGCGTCGTTCCTCGCGCGCCGCGATCGCGCCGACTTCAAGCGGATGGAGGTACGGACTCGGCATGCGGCGCTCCCTGCAGTCGGGTAGCGAAGCGTCCCTGGACGCTGCCTGATTCAGGCTCACCCAGATTACCGGCCAACCGTCAGCACGCCGTCACACGGCGATGAGGGCCCACTCACCGGTGACCGGGGCTGGCGCCCAGATTATCCTACAGCCGTATGCAACTTCCCCCTGTATCACGGCGTGCCTGGCTGCTCGCGGCGGGCAGCGCCGCCGTCGGGCTCGCTGCGGCGGGCACCGATGCGTTCACCTGGGCGCCGCGCCGGGTCCAGCTCAACCGCCATGAGGTTCCGGTACCTGCGCTTCCCATGGCCCTTGAAGGACTGAGCATAGCGCACCTCAGTGACATTCACCTGTACAACGGCATCCACCCCGCCGCCCGGCGATGCATGGAGCTGGTCGCCGAGGCGAAGCCTGAGGTCACGATCGTCACGGGGGATCTGGTCGAGTCCCGGGGCCAGCTCGCGGAGCTGGTGCCGCTCCTCACGGGGTGTCGTGGCCGGATGGCCACCGTGGTGACGATCGGCAATTGGGAACATCAGGCAGGGGTGACGCCGGCCGTGCTGGAACGTGCCTGCTCAGCGGCCGGGGCGAGGTTTCTCTACAATGATGCGGGGAATCTGCGGGTGGGCGATGCCACACTCGGCGTCATCGGGCTCGATGATCCTCGAGCCGGGATCCCAGACCCGGAGCGGGCGTTGCGCGCGATGTCGGCGTCCGCCGTCCCGGTGTGGGCGTTTCACGCCCCAGGCTACGCGGACGAGTTGACGCGGTACCAGTTCCCGAGGCCGGAGCTGGTGCTCTGCGGTCACACCCACGGCGGCCAGATCCGGCCGCCCTTCCTCCCGGCCATCACACCCCCAGCGAGCGGTCGGTTCGTCGAGGGGTGGTACCGCGACACGTTCGCGCCCCTCTATGTGAGTCGGGGGATCGGAACCAGCGGTATCCGGGCACGATTCCGGTGTCCGCCCGAGATCGGTCTCTTCACGCTGCGACGAGCCTGACACGGCCGGGGCGAGTCACTCCTGGCCGGTGATGTCCCGGACCTCCCGCTTCAGATCCAGGAGTGCCCGGCCCGCCTCGGTTCCGGCCCGGCTTCCCCGGTGACGATCCGCGAATCGTGCCAGCTCGACCATCAGCCGGTCCTTCCGTCCGGTTTCTCGATACAGTTCGATCAACAGATTTGCTGCCATGACCTCGTGCCGGGGATCGGTGGCGTGGCTGCGTACCTCGAGCAGCAGATGTTCCGCCGTGTCAGGCTCGGCGAGGTGCTGCCGATGGAGCTGCGCCAGCTTGATCCGCGCCAGGTCGTCCCGGGGGTGCTCCGCGAGCAGCGCCCGGAAGGCGTCCGCCGCTTCCCGGTAGAAGCCACGAGCCACAAGCGCTTCGCACCCCGAGTGGGCAGGTTCCGGCTTGAGATTGCCCGCGCCGTACACGGTGCGGACGAATCCCTCGGCCGAACCCTCGATGGCAAACCAGAGCAGCGTCGAGATGCCGAAGAGCAGGAGAGGGTCGAGACCGAGCAGGAGGAGGAACACTCCACCGTCGTACCAGCCCTTGGCCCATCCGAAGGCCTGGCCCATCACCAGGATGGGCAGGCCCGGCAGGCTCATCCGGATGAAGAGCTTGAGAAACTGGGTGCGGTCGCCGCTGTCGCCTCCGAAGAGGGGATGCCAGCTCACCGCGTCATCCGGGCGAGGTCCGCGAGAAGCGCATCCGGTCGTGCCGGCCGGCCCAGGAAATCCTCGAGGACGCGCCGGGACGCGCGCGCCCGTCCAAAACGGTAGATCGACTCCGTCAGGCGGGCGTACGTCGCCGTGTCCGCGGTGACGAACGCCCCCCAGCGGTGGGCCGCGGTGGCGCGGAGATCCGCCACGAGAAAGGCGCCGAGGGCGTAGTTGACGAGGTAGCCCGGTCCGTCGATCAGCTGGCCGCGCATCGCCCACCAGGACCACTCGGGGTGAGGGCGGATACGCAGGTAGGTCGAGGTGATCTCCGCCCAGATCCGGTTCGGATCGGCCCCGGTCTCCCGATGGACCCGGATCTCGAACAGGGCCCAGGCAAGGTCGAAGACGATAGTCGCGTACTTGGCACGCAACGATTCGGCCAGTGGCGCACTGTCTCCGAGGAAGCGTTGCTGCCACGCTGGCTCGTACAAATCGAGGGCGGGGAGGTCGGCCAGCGCCTCGGTGAAGGTATCGTTGTCAGGCCAGTCGGCTTCGGCGGGACGCGCGCGGATCGCGGCGATGTGGATGGCGTGACCAGTCTCGTGCAGCAGCTCGGCCAGGTTGTCGAGGCCACCACCGAGGTAGCTGGTGAACACCCACGGCTCCCCCGGGACAAGTTGCCCGCCGATCCATCGGTTCCGGCTTCCGAAATCGGTATAGGCAACGGGGTACTTGCCGGGTCGGGCCTCGAGGTCATATCGGATGTGGAGGCGATCCGGCGAGGCGCCCAGTGCCGCGTAATAGGCATCGTCGACCCGGCGGATGTCGGCCAGCCGGGGAATGCGGGGGCTCAGCCGCCGGCTTGCGGCGCCGGTGAAATGATACCAGTCCCAGGGCTCGAGGATCGTGTCAGGCATCGTGGCGCGCCATGCGCTCAGGGCGCCAGCGAGCCACGCCTCCAGCGCGGCCGTGCTCAGCCCGAAGGCGGGCCCTTTCTGTTCAATAGGCGACCCGTGATCACCCCACTCCGCACGGCGGAGCCGGACGAGGGTGCGATACGGGCTGGTGAGCTCGTCGGTGCCGTTGACGCTGCGCCAGAGCGGCTCCAGCGAGAGAAAGAGGGTGCGTCGAGCGGCGGCATCCTCGGTATGTGAAATCCGGCCCAGCACGGTGAGGCGATTCAGCGTGTCGCCGGCGACCACGATGGCGTCCGCGGCGCGTCCGTAACCTGCGAGCACGGCCGCGGTCAGTGCTTCGAGGGAATCGGGGAGACGGGGGTCGGCGGTGGTGCCCGGAGCAAAGTCGTTGGCGGCCGCGTCATCGAGGATTGCACGAGCGACAGCGTCGGCGGGAGCGAGGTGCGCCCGCGGCGCCGCGGCCAGCAGGCGCCGGAAGCTCTCGCGGTCGCGGCGAAGGCTGTCGCGCACGCGGGCAATCGGCAGGCCCGTCGGCGTCGTGTCCTGGCCGAGTGATCGCAGCAGCCGGAGCTGGTCATCCCAATAGCGGGCCGACTGGTAGGCCTGCTCCGCGGCGACGAGGGGACCGCCCGCATCCGGGAGAACGGGGGCGGCAGGTTGACGACAGGCGGCCAGGCAGAGGACGATCGCGTGGGCAACCCTGCCGGTCGGCCACCTGGGTGCTGACGCGGGTTTTCCGTCCCTCAAGGCAGCCCCGCGCCCGGGTCATCGGCGTCGGTCGCAGGCGGGGCACCGATATCGCCGGCATCCCGATCCCACCACCATTGCTTCTCGAGCGGACGGGCGCGTGGATATACCTCGTCCAGGGTCTCGCCGTCGTAGAGTCTGCCGTTCTTCATCACGTAGTGGATGGTGTTGGTGTTGTGGATGTCGTCCAGCGGGTTCTGATCGAGCACCAGCAGGTCCGCCAGCTTGCCTGGCTCGAGCGAGCCCAGGTCCTGGTCCATGCCGATGGCCTGGGCGCCGAAGATGGTGGCGACCCGGAGGACGTCATGCGGCTTCATCCCACCCGACGCCAGCGCCCACAGCTCCCAGTGGTCGCCCAGTCCGTCCATCTGGCCATGTCCACCGAGCCCGACCTTGCCGCCGGCTTCGACCACTTTGCGGGCACCCTCGGCGATCCGGGTAAAGACGTACTGATTGTCGCGGAACCAGGGCCGGCGCTCGGCGCGGCCATCGATCTCCGAGTGAGGGAAGAAGCGCCGGACCTTCGGCATGTCGTGGATGTCGTAGTGCTCGTAGAAATAGTTCTCGCTGAAGGGCCCGCCGTAGGAGACGAGCAGCGTCGGGGTGTAGGTGATCCCCGACTTGGCGTACAGCTGCACCACATCCTTGAACAGCGGCATGATCGGCAGGGCGTGCTCGTGGCCGGGGTAGCCGTCCATCGCGAAGGTCAGGTTCATCTTGAAGTCGAGGCCGCCCTCGGTGGTCGGCATCAGGCCCTGCTCCTTCGCGGCCATGATGACCCACTGCCGCTGCTTCCGGTTGCCGGCCATGTACTGCTTGATCGTGTTCGTGTTGTAGAACTCGCTGTAGCGCTTGAGGGCGTTGCGGACGTCGTCCAGGGTCGCGAAGGCTTCTCGATGTACGGCCGAAGACCCCGGGGCCGGTGTGATAGATCCGCGGGCCAATCAGGTCGCCGGTCTCCACCAGGTCGGCGTAGGTGAGCACGTCGGTGGTGGACGTCTGCGGATCGCGTGTTGTGGTGACGCCGAAGGCGAGATTGGCAAGATATTTCCAGACCTGCGTCTCGTGCACGCCCCACGTGGGCCAGGGGTGCGCGTGGATGTCCACGATGCCCGGCATGATCGTCTTGCCGGTGACATCGATGACCCTGGCGCCGGCGGGGCGCGCGCAGCCGCTGGCGGCGACACAGACGATGCGATTGTCGGTGATGACGATGTCGCCCTGTTCGATGACTTCGTCGCCCTTCATGGTGATGATCCGCGCCCCGGCGAGCACCACGGTGCCGCGCGGCACGTCACGCGGGACCCGGACGGCGATATCGAGGCGGGTCGCCTCGTAGGCGGGGAGCTTGGCGAGGGAATCGACCCGGACCTTGGTCGCTGAGTCGGCCTTGTCGCCCAGCGTCTTGAGCGAGTCGGCGCGGATGGAGTCGATCTGTGCCTTGAGCTTGTCGAGCGAGTCGGCGCGGGCCATTTCGTAGCGGAAGAAGCTCCGGCCGAGCGACCAGGTGACGCTCCGGCCATCGGCGGCCCAGCCGATGAAGTCTCCGCCGATCTTCGTCAGGCGCTTGACCGGAAAGGCGGCGGCGGCGGGGTCGGCGATACTGATCGCAATGGGCAGCTGCCCCGTCATGGGCAGTGTGACGAGGTAGACGTAATTGTTCACCAGGGCGAGCACCTGCTGGCTATCCGGCGAGATCAGGATCTCGTCCGCGGGATTCGGTTCGGCGGCCGGGGCGTTGACCGTGAATCCGGTGATCTTGATGATGGCCTGGCGATCGGTCCCGTCGAAGCGCATCGACAGGAGTCCCTCGCCGGCGTCGTAGATGTAGATGCGATTCGGGTCGCGAGAAAAGTGCGGACGCCCATTCGGATTGATCGGCGTGACGCGCTGGGCCGCGCCACCCCTGGCCGGCAACCAGATCAGGTCGTACCCCGGGCCGAATCCCTCGCGGACCCGGGCATCGCGCGGGCCCCGGAGGGCGACGATGCGCTGCCCGTCCGGTGCATACACGGGGTACTGGTAGAACGCCGGCGAGGTGGTCAGCCGCTGCGTCTTGCCCCCCGCCGAGCCGACCGCCTGAATGTTGCCGCCGTCGGTGGTCCAGGTGATGTAGGCGATGGTCTTGCCGTCCGGCGACCAGGCGGGGTGCTGCTCGTGCACGGTGTCAGTTGTCAGGCGCTTGGGCGTGCCATTCGGCAGATCGAGCCGGTAGAGCCGGTCGAGTGCCGAGAAGACCAGGCTCTTCCCGTCCGGGGAGAGCGACGCCTCGCGGACCTGCTTGGCGAGGATGTCACCGGTGTCGGCACGGTAGGGAAACTGTACCAGGGGGCCGAGGTCGAGCTGCACGGGAGCGATGAAGGGGATCTCCGTCGCGGTGGTGTCCGTCAGCGAGACCTTCCAGATGCGACCACCCCAGGTGGTGACCAGCGACCTGCTGTCCGGGGTGAAGGCAGAGCCGGGCATGAGGTCGCGGGTGAACCGTGACTCCTGGTCGTCCCGCTGCACCGGGTAGCGGAGCCAGCGTTCGTCGCCGCTCGAGAGGTCGCGGATGCGCAGGCCCGTCTCCGCGTCGTGGCGGACGCCGTAGACCAGCCAGTGCCCATCCGGCGAGAGCATCGGCCGCATCGCGCTGCCATAGATGTCGGTCTGCGGGAAGATCTTGCCGTTCGAGCGGTCCAGGATTGCGAGCTGCCACTGGGTAATATCGATATTGTAGCCGAAGCCCCCCTTCTTGCGGGCGTACCAGAGGTAGCGACCATCCGGCCCGAAGGCCGCGCCGAGACTGTTGATATTCGTGCCCCGGCCACTCCCCAGCGCCCCGAGACCCTTGTCGTCCTTGGTGAGGCTGACGCCCGGGCCCCCATCCTTGTGGAACATCCAGAGCTGATAGCTGCTGCCCAGGGGAGCGTTGGTGCGGGAGACGACGATATACTGGCCGTCGGGCGTCCACACCGGCGAGGCGTAGAGATTATTGTCTGCCTTGCTGACCGCCGTCGTCTTGCTGCCGTCGGGATCCATCGTCCAGACGTTTTCGCCCCCGTCCCGGTCGCTGAGGAAGACGATGCGCTTTCCGTCAGGCGACCAGCGGGGCTGCGAATCGAAGGCGCGGCCGGTCGTAATGGCGGTGGCGCGGCCGCCGGTGATCGGCATGGTGTAGATGTCGCCCAGCAGCTCGAAGGCGATGGTCCGACCGTCCGGGGAGACGTCGAGGGAGAGCCAGGTGCCCTCGCTGGTTTCGAAGGTCACCTCGCGCGTGGTGACGAGGGGCAGACTGTCGGTCTTCTTGCGGGTGGTGTCGCCGTGCACGGCGAGGCCCAGGGCGAGCGCAGCGATCAGCATCAGTGCTCCGATGGAGGGGAACGCAGGTCGGGTGGTGGACGGGATGACGCCGCCACAACGTGCGGCAGTATCGGACGGAGAAATGGCGCGATCGTTTCGTCGTCGCGATGCTGGCAGGTAGCGCTCGCGTTGAGTTCTGAAACGGCACCGCCAGTGGCCCCGCGGCCGCGGGGCCCTTTCAGCTCACCGGTTCCGCGTCAGTCGGTGCTTGTCAGATTGAACATCGTTCGAAACGCGCGGAAGACCTCCCGATAGTCGTCATGTCTGTAGGCGACGGTGCGCGGACCCGACCGGACGAAGCCGGGGGCCATGCCGGCGTGATCGGCCTCGACCGTGCGGGTGAAGTCGACTTCGAGGGTGGTGGGCGTGGTGGTCGTGAACGGCCGGGCCACCGGCTCGCCGCGGCGCTGCGCCTCCACCACTTCCCGCATCGCGTCCTGCAACAATCTGCACGCCACCTCGGGTGCCACGCTGCGCGCCGAGTGACGGCTCACTGCCTCCTTCACGACGACGGTGCGGATGCCGTCGCCGAGCAGCGAGCGGGCCTCTCCCGCGATCGCATCGTCGCCTGACACCAGCGCGACGGGCACTCCGAAGGCGCCCGCGAGAGCGGCGTTGAGACCGAGCTCCCCCACCGACGCGCCGTTGAGCCGCACGTCGAGGATCCGGCTGGTGTAGGTGTGATCGAGAATGGCCTTGATGGTGCCGGCCTTGGCGTGATAGCCGATCAGCGCCGCGAGGTCCCAGCCGCGATCGATCCCGTCCATCATCGACCAGGTCTTCGGCCCGCCGGAGAGCAGCTCCGCCGCGGGATGCAGCTCCTCGGCCAGCAGATTCCGCATGGTCCAGTGGCTGTCGTTGACCAGGATCTTGGTGGCGCCGCCGGCCAGCGCTCCCTCGATGGCGGCATTCGCCTCGCGGGTCATCAGCCGGCGGAACCGGCTGTACTCGGGGGCACACCGGGGGTCGATCGGATTGGTCTGGTCCTCGTGGACCACCCCGGCGATCCCCTCCATATCGACGGACAGGTAGACGCGCATGGCCGAAAAGGTAGTGTGCATCCCGCTGGCGGCCAACCCGGTCGCGCTCAGCGAGGGTGCAGAGTGACCCGCTGACCCTCCACGTCGAATGCCATCCGGGTGAATCGCCCCTGGAACCCGGGACCTTCCACGACCAGGGAGTCACCGCGCGTGGTGATCGTCGGCCGCTCGGCCAGCCCCGCGAGCAGCACTTGACGGATCCCGTTGAAGAGAGGGTGGGCGCCCGCAGGGCTGGTGAGCGCCCACTGGTCGAGCACATCGATACGCCCACGCTCCCCGCCGAGACGCAGGTGCCGCTGGTGCAGCACCTCCCCTCCGGCGAGCGGGGTCAGGTTCCAGGGGTCGAATTGCTCGGGCCAGAGCGGCGACGTCACCGGCAGCTCGATCAGGAGCTGCCATCCCGCGCGGTCAAGGAAGTCCCGCCGGAGCTTGGCCCGGTGACCGAGCACCCGAGCCGTCTCCCGACCTGCCAGCGCGGCGACAGAATCGCGTTCGCCACCGGTGAATTCGGCCCGGCAGCTGATCGGCGCCGTTGCCCGGGCGAGCAGAGCGTCGAGGGTCAATGTGCTATCCGCGATGAGTTCGCCCGTCCACCCCGCTCGGAGCCGGTCCAGCAGGAAGGCCTGCGCCGGGCCGACTGCGTACGTCCGGAGCCGGACCGCGTCGGAGCCGAAGCCGGCGCTCGGAATCAGCGAGTCCAGCGGGGCGCCACTCGCGCGCCACTCGATCCAGGTCGCCAACCCCTCGTTGAGGTCGTTGCCGCGCTCGTAGGCCATCGCCTCCGAGCCCACCAGGCGCGCGCGTTCGTCACGAAGCACCATCGCGCGCGAGGCCCAGCAGGCCTGCCGGTCCCCACCCGGCGCCAGTGCCCGCCGAAGCGCTTCGGTCTCCAGTCGCTGCAGCGCCTGCGCCGCGGAGTCGGTGACGGGATAGGTGAACAGTGTCGCCTCGTTGCCGAACCACCCGGGGTGTGCCTGTGCCTGGTAGACGTGGAAGGTTTCGTGGAGCAGCGTGGCCGCGAGTCGGGTCAGATCAGTGCGCCCGGTGGGCCAGAGCAGCGTCGCAGTGGGGACGCCGTCGAGTTGGATGTGAGTGTTCGCCCGCACCTCGGCGTGCTGTCCCTGCATGACACTTGCACCCGGCAATTCCGTGCTCGGGGCAAAGCCGGCGGGCAGCGTGGGGTGGCGGAGGAGCCAGGTGCGCTCCCCGTCATAGATGGCGAGCGGCGTGGTGGCCGGAGAGAATCCGGGCCAGAGTGGCCGGGCCGCGATGCGGTCGAATTCCGTGACGAGCGCGGCGACCGGATGCTGACCGGCGAGCGGACTGGCGAGGAGCACGAGACAGGCGATGGCAAGGCGCACGGATGTCCTACGGGGGAAGGTCCCGCGAGATTCAAGCGTCCGAGTTCCCGTCAAGGGCGGTGGACTACAGCAGGATCTGTCCTCGCATCACGGTGATTGCCTGGCCACCCAGCAGGACCCGGTCGTCGCGGCACTCGACGTGGACCGTGCCGCCCCGCGCCGACGCCTGGTAGCCCGTCATCGTGCCTCGCCCGAGCCTCACCCCCCAGTATGGCGCGAGGGCGCAGTGCGCCGATCCGGTGACGGGATCTTCGGGGACCCCACTCCCGGGCGCGAAGAACCTGGAGACGAAGTCGTAGGGCGCGCCATCGGCCGCCCGGCTGGTGACGATCACCCCGCGCACCGGCAGCCTGGCGAGGCGGCCGTGATCGGGAGTCAGTCGGTGCACCTCCGCCTCAGTGGCGACCTCGACCAGGTAGTCGAACTGGTTCTTTCCCACCCAGGCGGGGGCCGCGATGCCAAGCGCGTCGAGGAGGAGCGGGAGCGGCCTGGCGGGCTCGGCGATCTTGGCGGGAAAGTCGAGGGTGATGCGATCTCCGGCACTGATCGCGGTCAACAGCCCGCTCCTCGTATGGAACCGCGCCACCGCATGGGGCGGGAGGTACGACTGGCGCCACAGCACGTGCGCACTGGCGAGGGTGGCATGACCGCAGAGATCGACTTCGACGGTGGGTGTGAACCAGCGCAGCGAGAAGCCATCGTCCACCCGATACAGAAAGGCGGTTTCCGAGAGGTTCATCTCGCGGGCCACGTTCTGCATCCACTCTTCGCCGGCGGCTCGCGGGAGAATGCACACTGCGGCGGGATTCCCGGCAAAGGGGCGATCGGTAAAGGCGTCGACGACGGTGACGGCGGTGATCATGGGAGGATGGCCTCGACCTCGATTTCCACCAGCAGAGCGGGGTCGATCAGGGCGGCGACCTGGACCATGGTGGCAACGGGCCGGATGTCGCGGAAGAATTCGCCGTGGGCGCGGCCGATCGCCTCCCACTGACGGATGTCGGTGACGAACATCCGGGTGCGCACCACATGCTCGAGGCCGGCACCGGCTCGCAGGAGCACCGCCTGGATCGTTCGGAGGATCTGCATGGTCTGGGCGTACGGATCACCGGGGCCGATCACGGTGCCATCGGCGTCGATGGCCGTCGTGCCGGCGACATGGAGAATGCGTCCCACGCGCACCGCGCGCGAGTAGCCGACCGTGGCTTCCCATGGAGCGCCACCGGGAAAGTTCTGGCGTGTCATCGCCACTACCGTAGCGCCCCGATGGGCCGGTCGCAACTGCGGGAGCGGGCTAGCCGACCACTTCCTCTTTTGGCAGCAGCACCGGCAGGAGCTTCTCCAGCCGCTTGCAGGTCTGTTCCATGTCGATCGGCTTGACGAGGTAGTCGGCGATCTTGAGTTCCACCAGTTTCAGCACCAGCTCGCGATCCTTCGCGGCGGAGATCGCAATCACCGGCAGATCGACAAACTCGGGATTGGCCCGGAGCCGCTGAAGGAAGCCGATGCCGTCGAGCTTTGGCATGTACATGTCGCAGAAGACGATCGCCGGCCGCTCCTTCTCGACCATGGCGTAGCCCTCCTCGCCATCCGCCGCCTCCAGCACGTCATGGGCGAAGAAGCGGGTGAGCAGGCGTTTGAGCAGGAGCCGGGTCATGGGCTCGTCTTCGATGATCAGCGCTTTCCTCATGAGCTACTATCGGCCGAGCGGCGCGCATTCAGGAGCTGGCGCACCTGGCCGGTCAGCTCGGCCAGATCGTACGGCTTGGGCAGGTAGGCGTCGGGCGCCGCCGCGCTCGGGGGCGGCGTACTGTCTTCCTTGGTGTAGCCGCTGGTCAGAATCACCGGCAGGGCAGGGGCGCGGCGCTTGAGCTCGGCGAGGACGTCCCAGCCCGACATCCCCGGCATCTTCACGTCGAGGAGCACCAGGTCCACAGCCGTCTCGGACTGCGCATGAATCCTGAGCGCCTCGATGCCGTCACGCGCCTCGAGCACCACGTAGCCGCAGATGCCCAACGCCTGACGGAGTGGACGCCGGACGGCGGATTCGTCATCCACCAGGAGGATGGTGCCGCTGCCACTCCCGGGCTCGAGGGAGCGTGTCGGCGCGGTCGGCGTCCGCGCTTCCGTTGTCCGCGGGAGGTAGATATGAAAGGTCGAGCCCGCACCCGGGGCGCTCTCGACCGTGATCCCCCCCTCATGCTGCCGGAGTACGGTGTACGCCGTGGCGAGACCAAGCCCTGAGCCCCTGCCAGTTTCCTTGGTGGTGAAGAACGGCTCGAAGATGCGGGGCAGGATCTCCGCGGGAATGCCGGTGCCGCTGTCCTTCATTTCGATGCGCAGGAACTCCCGTCCCGCAAGCGCCTCCGGTGCCCCCGCGCCCCAGCCGCCGGCGATCCGCGTCGTGCTGATCGTGAGGGATCCACCGAGTGGCATCGCTTCGATCGCGTTGAGGCCGACGCTCACCAGCAGGTCGGTCAGCTGCTCCATGTCTGCGAGCAGGCGCCAGTCCCCGTGATCGAACCGGGTCACCAGGGTGATTCGCGGGTCGAGATCGCGGCGAAGCACCTGGGCCGTTTCCTCGATGAGCAAGCCGGGATCGACGGTTCGCCGGGAGCCGGGCGAGGGCCGGGCGAAGTTGAGCAGGCGACGGACGAGGCGGGCGGCGCCGCGGGTAGCCTCCTTGGCCTCGATCAGCTCGCGCGGAGGTACCCGGTTCTGCGAGACCAGGCGCAGTCGGGCGGCCTCGATGCTGCCGGTGATGGCGGCGAGAGCATTGTTGAAGTCGTTCGCGATTCCGGCGGCGAGCGTAGCGATCGCCGCCATCTTGGCGGATTCGCGTCGCTGGGTCGACCGGAAGTCCCGGCTCCCCGTTTCCTGCAGACTGACCACCCATCGCCCCGGCGCGCTGCCGCCTCCGGCGAGGGGCGCGATACTCGCGTCACAGGAGAATTCAGTACCATCCAGCAGTCGGCCGCGGCAGCCGCTCCATCGTTGTGCCGCGGTGAGGCGCGCGCCGCGCAACCAGGTGGCGAGTCCACCGGCGCCCGGGGCCCCCTCGGCCAGCGTCAGGAGGCGGTCCACCGGCGCATTCCGGAGCGCCTCCGCACTGCGGCCGAAGAGCCGCTCGGCGGCGGGATTGACCTCGCGGACCACGCCGAGGGGGTCGAGGACGAGAATCGCATCGGGCAGCGCCGCGAGGATGAGGCGCTCGCCACCCGATGCCGAAGATGCGGAATCGATGGACGGCATCGGATAGGGGGTGAGCACGGCATCGCGCGGGTCGCGGTCGGCCATGGCCTAGGCGGTCGCGCGCCGGGCGAGGGCCGGCTGAGGGGGACAGAGGTCGGCGAGCACCTGGACCAGCTCCGCGAGCTCGTACGGCTTCTGCAGCGAGGGGCAGCCACAGCGCGTGAGGAAGGCCTGGGTCTCCTCGCGCAGGATGTCGCCACTGGTGAAGACGACCCGGGTGATCATGTCCGGGAAGTCACGACGCAGCAGGTCGAAGAACTCCTCGCCGGAAAGCCCGGGCATCCGCAGGTCGGAGACCACGGCGTCGTATCGGCCGCTGCTCAGCGCGTTGAGCGCCGCCTGCGCGTTGGAGACGTCGGTCACCTGGTAGCCATACCGCCGCAGAAACCTGCCGACGCTGCGCCGGATCCCGACCTCGTCGTCCACCAGCAGTACCCGATGGAGCTGAACGTCCTCCCGCTCGGCCTCCGCGGGCAGGCTGAGCAGCGGGCGTACCGGGGCGTCGCGGACCAGTGATTCGTCAGGCAGGCCCGGGCTGCTGGTGAGGCGATCGCTGGCGGCGAGCGACGGGAGCGTCACCCGGAAGATCGCGCCGCCGCTCGGATGGGTGTCGACCTGGATGTCGCCTCGGTGGGCGCGGATGATGCCGGCGGATATCGACAGCCCCAGGCCGGTGCCCTCGCCCGCAGGCTTGGTCGTGTAGAAGGGTCGAAAGATCGCACTGCGATTCGGCTCGGCGACGCCGGGCCCGTCATCCTCCACGCTGAGGACCACTCGCTCCGTCCCGTCGGCGGCCAGCGTCACTCGCACCGTGCCGTACCCGCGGTGGGCGCTGATGGCCTGCTGGGCGTTGATGATGAGATTGAGCAGGACCTGCTGCAGCTGATTGGCGTCGCCACGGATCCGGCTCCAGAGCGGAAAGCCCTCGTGCGGGTCGAAGAAGGGCGCCTGCAGCGAGATGTTGTGGAGCTTGAGGTGATGGCGGGAGAGCGCGACCGTACGGCGCACGACGTCCGCGACGGAACAGATCCGCCACTCCGGCGGATGACAGCGCGCCGACGCCAGCAGACCGTGGACGATCTCGCCGGCCCGGCGGGCCTCCTCGAGCACCAGCTCGAGATCCTCACGCAACTGGCGCAGGGGGACACCATGGGCCGCGAATTCCGGCGGCGGACTCCACGGATCGCGACTGGATCCGTGGGGCGCACCGGGCATACCGGGGCGGGGCCAGAAGGAGAGAATGGCCTGGGTGCTCGCCACGATGGTCGCAAGCGGATTGCTGAGCTCATGGGCGATGCTCGACGCCATGTGCCCGATCAGCGAAAGCTTGTCCCGCTGGATTCCGTCCAGCAGGGCATGGCCCTCCGCGCCGGGCAGCGGCTCAGGACCGGGCGACGGAAGCGGCGCTGCCGGAGTCGCTGGCGTGCCCATGCCGGGCCCCCTTGAAGGCTTCGTCGATGGCCGCCTGATCCGAGCGCGACCGGTTCATCGTCGCATCGGGGTTGAACGCCAGATGTGACGATGAGGTGTTCATGGTGCGCAGCAGAAGCTCCGCCGTCGGCCCCGGGGCCCTGGTCCGGTCGAAGAGCGCCGCGACCGCCGTGACCCGCGTCTCCAGATCGAGCAGCGACGCCCCGATCCCCTGCAGCTGCTGGGCGGTAATGTCCTGGAACTGCAGGTGATTGTAGAGGGCACTGACCTGGCCGCGGAGGCTGTCGAAGCCGTCGGACGGCGCCGAGCCCTTCGACTGGGTCTCAAGGGTGCCGATGAGCTCAAGCGACTTGTCCAGACCGTTCATCAGCTCAAGCGTCGCGGACTCGGTGGTGGAGGTGACGTCGGAGAGCTTGTCCTTGGTGTCCCGGATGCGCTCGACGGCGTGGGCCTCAATGGCCTCGCGGGTCAGGCGGATGCCGCCCAGGATTTCCGAAATTTCCGCGTGGGCACGCAGCAGCACCGCCGGCAGTTCCACCAGGTTCTGCTGACCGGCGAGCTTGCCCACGAGCTCGGCCACGCGGCCGGAGTTCTGCCACGCGGCCTTGTGGCTCTGCAATTCGGAAATCAGGTCGCCCAGCAACCCGAGCGTGGTCTCCAGCTCGGTCGCCAGCGCCTTGACCTGGGCGACATCCATGGCACCCTCCGTGGTCGGGCGTGGGATCAGGCCGGGCCGGATGTGAGCGAGAGGATCTGGTCGATCTTCTCCTTCAGCACCTGGGGCGTGAATGGCTTGAGGATGTACCCGGAGACCCCGGCCTCGACCGCCTGCATGATGTCTTCCTTCACGCTGCGGGTCGTGACCATGAGGATGGGCGTCTTGGCATGCTGCGCGTTGGCCCGGACCCCTTTCACGAACTCGAGCCCGCCCATGACCGGCATGTTCCAGTCGGTGATGACGAGCTCAATCGACGCATCACACTTCTGCAGGGCATCACTGCCATCGCCTGCTTCCACCAGATTGTCGTAGCCGATGCTCTTGAGGGCATTGACCACGATGCGACGCATGGTGGCGCTGTCATCCACAACCAGGCACTTCATCGGGCTCGCTCCTTGAGCTCAAGGTGTTACTGCGCGGGCTTCGCCCCGAGATCGGCCTGCAGCTTCTGGGCGACCTGGTCTCGGACCTGCGGGGTATCGTAGTAGCCGGAGGAGATGCGCTTGAGGATGCCGCGGAGGCGCTCCGCCGGAATGCCCGTGGCGCTGGTGCCCTCCTGCGCCCCGCCTGCGGCGCGTGCCTCGGCCGAAATCGAAACCTGGTCGTCGCCCGCAGAGGCGTCCCGAGCCGCCTGCGGCGCAACCGGCTTCAACTGGCCGGACTGCCGAGTGGACTGATTGCCACCGGTCTGGTCGACGCGCGGGCCGCTCAGGGGATTGACGCCGCTGGACTTCGTTGGATCAATCGACATGTGACTCCTCATTCTTCATTTGACTGTCGGCCAGGCTGGGCCGGACTTGAGTACAGATTTCAGACCGCCGGGCCGAATCCTCCCGGGGCCATTCTCCCAGACGGTTGCGCGACCTGACGAGAGCGCCAGGTCAGGGCTGGCCGGTGGCGGGCTCCTGCGCGGTCGCCAGTTCGCGGAGCTTCCGGAAGTCGAGTTTCAGTTCGACCTCTCCCGGAGCCAGCTGCTTGCCGGTGCTGCTGCTCCTGGCCAGCGTTCGCGCCTGCTCCGACACGATCACTCGATCCTGCTGCTCCGGACCACGCGGGGTATCCTGCGCTCGAGACTGCGCGTTCCAGGGGGTTCCCGCGACCGGGGGATGCACCGGTTCGACCGGGTGTAACTGCACTGACGGGACTGACATGGTTACCTCCGTACTGGTCAAAGACCCTCTCCCGACACTATCGTCCGGGTGCGGCAAACCTTTAGGGTAGAATCAGCCGGGTCGGGGGGAGGGGGCAGAATCGACCGGGCAGCTGGCCCTCAGCCCCCCGGGGGGGGCCGGAGTCGTTCCAGCGAGCCCAGCATCGACTCTTTCCGAGCCTCCAGCGCCGAGGCGAAGCGGCGGAATTCCCCGTGTGCCATCGCCACCTCGGCCTGGACCGCCTCCAGCAGGTGGCCGACATCGTCCCGCCTGGGCCCGGCCGTTTGGGCCAGCGCGTCGATCAGGTCGGGCGGGAGCTGGATGCTCTGCTCCAGCTCCCCGAGCCGTGCCACCCCCTCCGATGCCAGCTGCGCGAGCAGGTCGATATCGTCGGCGCGCAGCGCGGCCTCCTGTGCCTCGAGCAGGTGCAGGTATCGCGCGTAAGTCACCCGGCTGGTGACCAGCGCTCGCGCAGCCCGACGATGCAGCTCGTCAGGCAGATCACTCACTGGCCCACGACCGCCGAGGGCACCTGGTCGGCCACCTGCGCCGCCGCCTGGTCCCACGCGGTGTGCAGCTCGGCGACCATCGTCGTCAGCCGCTGTAGCCGCCTGGTGTCCCGCAGCCGGTCCGTCTCGAAAATCTCCGTCATCATCCACGAGTAGAGCTGCGCCAGTCCCGAGGCGATCGATCCCCCCGCTTCGAAATCGAGCGAACAGAGCAACTCGGCGAGGATGTCGCTGGCCCGCAGCAGGCAACGGGAGCGCTGCTCAACGTCTCCATTCTCGAGATGGCGGGCAGCCTGTCGCAGGCTCGCAAGCGTCTGACCGTACAGAAACACGACCCGCCGGGCGGGGGACATGGAAAACACATCATTCTGCTGATAGCGGGCGATCCCGGCGTAGCTCACTGGCGACCTCCTGGAGGGATGCCGGTCACAGTCGTAACGCGGCGTATGCTTCAGTATCGGCAGGCTGTGGCAGGCGTTGAGGGGTCGAGGCGGCCAGCGGCAGGGGTCAGGCGCGCCGGTCGAATGTGCCAGCCACCGGGAGGGGTGGCGTAAAACGGGACTGCGCCTGGGCCAGCGCCTGGAGTTCCCCGAGCTCCCCGGCGATGCGTCGCTGTTCCATCTCCAGCGATTCACTCAGGACCTGCAGCTGTGCCCGCATCCCGCGCAGTCGAGCTGCCGCGGCGGGGTCACTCGCCAGTCGTTCACCCTGACGCACAATCAGCCGGTCCGCCTCCTTGAGCACTTCGACCAGGGCGCCGGCCGGGCCGCTACGCGCGAGATCGGCCGCCGAGGCGAGCAGGCGTTCGAATCGGTCAGCGGGTGCGTCGCTCTCCGCGTCCGCCGAGTGCTGGCTGCGACTATCCATTCGTCGACTTGCTGTTGAGCAGTGCCGTGATGCCAGTCGACTGCGACTGGAACCGCGCCAGCGCGGTCTCCATCAGGGCATACTGCTTGAGCAGGCTTTCCCGGCGCCGGGCCAGACGGTCGTCAACCTGCAGGGCACGATCCTCGTGGACCTTGGCCTGATGGGTGAGCGACGTCTCTTTGTTGGCCAGCGTGCCGGTGTTCGCGACGAGCCACTTGTCGAGCGACCGCTGCAGCAGCGCGCCGGTGCCGAGCGTCACGGTGGTGTCGCCCAGGCTGCCGGTTGCGGTGCCGCCATAGCTGAGGGTGATCCCATCGACGGCGGTGCCCTTGCCGCCGATGAGCGTCTGGCCGCTGCCCGTTGTGACAAAGCCGCCGATCGTGCCCTGAACGTCCAGGCCGTTGGAGGTGCCGGCGGCGAGTCCGAGCTGCGCCGTCCCGTCGGCACCGCCGCCGGTGTACGCGATCGTGAATCCTGCGGTCGCTGCCGTAGTTCGGCGTGCCGATCTGGATCTGGCCACCGACGTTGGACGCCGTGAGGCTCACCGCGGGGCGGCCGGTCGCGAGGGTCGTGGTGGTGCCGAAGTCCAGCGTGCCGCCGCCTTGGTTGTTGGCGGTGACAGTCAGGTCGAGGGCGAGATTCCGGGCCTGGTTGTCCTCGACGACGATCGTGCCGTTGCTGACACTGACTGTCCCGGTGGATACCGTAGGCGCGCCTGAATCTGGCTGACGAGGTCGCCGACCGTCGCGGTGCTGGCATCGGCAATCGTGAAGATGCTCGAAAAGGTCGAGCCATCGCCACGCTTGCCGGCGTAGGCACACGTCTGACCGTTGGCAACGCCGAGACTGCCGCCGCCCGCGGCGCGCAGTGAGGCGAAGGTCGTGGTGGCGGTCATCGGGACGGTGCCGGCGACATCGCCGTACAGGATGGTGCCGGTGTCGATCTTGTGCTTGGTGCGGCGGCAAAGGCGGCGGTGAGCGCGGTGACGATATCCGCGGTGGTCATGCCGCTGGTCAACTGGATACTGGTCGAGGCCCCGCTCCGCGCCTCCGTGACGGTCATCGTGTCCGCGGAGCCGTCGTCGGCGTAGGTGCCGCTGAACCCGGTGCCGAGCAGGCTGGCCTGGGCCGCGGCCTGGGTGATGTTCACCGCATAAGTGCCGGCGACGGTATCGGCGGAGGAGCGATGTAGCTCACGCGCGAATCGGTCGTCTGGCCCACCTGGCTGAAGAGGGTCCTCAGGTCGCCGAGCCGCCCCTTGAATGCGGCGTCGAAGGTGCTGGCGTTGAGGGTCAGCTTGCCGTCCTGTCCGATGTTCAGGCCGGCGAGTCCCGCGGTGGACAGATCGGCGGCCGCGCCTCCGATGGTCTGCAGCAGGGTGCGCGAGAGCGTGCCCGAGACGGTACGGAGCAACGCATCATTGTACAGCACCGGCGCTGTGGCACCCGCCTTGGGTGCCGTCTGCTGAGTCTTCACGAAGTCGACCAGCTTGTTCCAGGCATCGGCGAACGCCTGCATCGCGGTGCGGGCCGAGTCCACCGGAGTGCTCGATCGTCACCATCGTGACGGCCGTCGGATCCTCCGCCGTGAGCGAGAGGGTCACCCCCTGGATTGCATCGGTGACGGTGTTGGACGCGCGGGTCATGGTCACGCCGTCCACCGCGAAGCTGGCATCGCCGCCGGCGACGAGCACCGCCGCGGGCTGGAGGACGTTGCTCCCGTTGGTGAATCCGAGCGCCTGGGGCGCGCCGCCGGAGACATTGGCAAAGCGTGATGCCCGTCGCGCCGGTCGTACTCGCTCGTCAGTACCAGCCGGAAGTGGGTCGCGTCGATCTGCAGCACCGAGGCGGACACCTTGCTCGCGCTGGTGCCGGTGTTGGCTGTTGTTGATCTTGTCGCGCAGCGAGGTGAGCGAGTCGTTGGCGTCCACCGTGATCGTGGCGCCGTTGATGGTGAAGCTGCCAGCGGTCAGGCCCAGGGACGTGCTCGTGCTGGCGAAGGTGGTGCTCCCCAGCTTCTGGGCCTTGGCCAGGCTGGTCACCGCAAGGCGATAGGAGCCGGTCGCGGCGCTGCTGGTGCCGGTGGCGCTCACCAGCGGGCGGGTGCCGGAGAGGGCGGTCGTCGTGGCCGAGATGCCGTCGAAGGCGGTGCCGTCCTGGAGGGTGGCCGCGGCGGTCTGCACCGCGGCCAGCAGGCCGCGGTAGGTGGCGAAGGCCTTGAGCTGGTCGTTCTCCTTCTGTTCCTGGGCGCGCAGCCGGACGGCTGGGGCGCCCTCCGCGATGATGATCTGGTCGATCAGCGAGCGATAGTCGATCCCGCTGATGATGCCGGTGATCGCGCCGGCCGGTGAGGCGGAGGTGCCGGAAGTTGTCGCCATGCTGGCCTCCCAGTGTTCCTGCCCTGCGGGATGACGATCCCCCGGCGACCGATCGATTGGCCCCCGGGGGTCGTGCGTCAATGTCCTGCGTTACGGTCCTCGCTCAACCTGCCCTGGACTACTGGAGCAGCTTGAGGATCGTCTGCGGCGCCTGGTTGGCCTGGGCCAGCATCGCCGTGCCGGCCTGCTGCAGAATCTGGTTCTTGGTGAAGATCGTCATTTCCTGCGCCATGTCGGCGTCGCGAATCGTGCTCTCGGCGGCCGTGAAGTTCTGAATGGCCGAGGAGGTGTTCGCCGTCGCGTAGTCGAACCGGTTCAGCGCCGCGCCGACGTCACCGATCGCCGCGTTCACCTTGCAGATCGCGGTGTCGATCAGGGTCAGCTCCGCCGCCGACGCCGCCTGGGTGTCCAGCACCGTGCCGCCGGTGGTGAGCCCCAGACTGGCCACGGCCAGGTTCAGGTTCCCCGCCGCCACCGACACGAGGTCGTTGCCGCCGGCGCCGTACGAGCCGCTGGAGCTGACCATGAAGTCGGCCGTGGTGGTTGCGCCAACGGAGATGTTCTTGCCGTCGAGGCCGGCCGCGCCGACCCAGCCGGACCCACCGTTGACCGTGACGCCGAAGTTGCTGAAGGTCACCGACCCGGAAGCCGTGATGGAGATGCCGGTGACGATCTGGCTCCCGCTGGCGCCAGTGATGGTCGCTGCCGCGGCGCCCGCTGCCAGGGTGTACGCCCCAGCCGCTGCACCGTTCAGGTTGATGTTCGCCACGCCCGTGGCTGCGAGGGCGGTGCTGCCGGCGTCAACCGTCGCGCCGAAGGTGCCGTTGATCAGGCTGGCGCCCTGGTACTTCGTGGTGCTGACGATACGATCGATTTCCTGCGTGATCTTCTGGTACTCCGCCGACAGCTTCGGAGCCTCGCCGCCGATGCTGGCCGAGTTGGCCTGCGTCGCGAGTTCCTTGAGGCGGTCGAGCATCCCCGAGATGGTGTTGATCGCGCCGTCGGCGATCTGCAGCATCGAGGTGCCCTGCGCGGCGTTCCGCTGAGCCGCCTGAAGCGAGCGCACGTCACTGCGCAGCTTGTTGGCGATCGCGAGGCCCGCGGCATCGTCGGCCGAACGGTTGATCCGGAATCCGCTGCTCAGCTTGGCGATGCTCTTCTCGAGCGCCATGCCGGTCGTTGGCGAGGTTCCGGTACGCGTTGTTGGCGGCGATGTTGGTCTGGATCTTCATACGGGTACATCTCCTTAGGTCGTACGATCCGGGGCTTCCCTGCTCCGGGACTTCGATGAGCGGTCCGTGGTGACCGTCAAGGAGATGTATCGGCGGGAGGAGCCCGAACTTGAGGGTCACGGGGCCGTTTCGGCCGGGTCCGCGCGGCGCTGGCGGCAATTAGTACCGCGTGCAGCCGGGGATGCCTCACCCCGGGTCTTGCGGCGAAGTGCCCACGCAATAACGAGTTGCAAAGCCTTCAATCGGCACGACGAAGCGGTACGCCGCTTGCCCTTCCGCCTCGACATGCCATCACATCTTGCCGCCGACGAGCGGTCTGCACGAATCGGCGCCCGTCTGGAAGAGGGCGTGGCCCATCATCAGGCGGGGCGGACTCGCCGGATGCCGAGCGGCTGTACCGCGCGATCCTGGTGGAGGAGCCGCACCAGCCTGATGCGCTGCACCTCATCGGGCTGGCGGCGCATCATCGCGGCGATCAGGGCACCGCCGCCGACTACGTGCGCCGCGCGCTCGCCGGCCGGCAGGAGTTCCCGGCCGCCCACACCACGCTCGGCAACATCCGCATGGCCCAGGGCCGGCCTGCCGATGCGATCGCCGCCTATCGGCGCGCTCTCGCCGCTGCCCCAGGGGAGCCCGAGACCCTCCACAACCTGGCGGGCGCGCTGATCGCGACCGGCGCGCTGCGTGAGGCGGCCGCTGCGTATCGCCAGGCCCTCGCCGTCCGTCCGGAGCAGCACTCCTCCCGACTCGCCCTCGCCCGCACGCTCTGCACCATCGGCGAGCTGGCCGCCGGCGAGGCGGAGCTGGTCACCCTCCTCTCGCTCGCGCCCGACCGACGTGGCCGCGCTCGGGGTTCTCGGCGGCGTGCGCCTCGAGCTCGGCAACATGGATGGGGCCCAGGCGGCCTACGCTGCGGCCGCGCGGCCACGCCCCGCGGGACTTCGAAGCCAACACCGGGCTCGGTGTCGTCGCGCTCAGGCGCGGCCAGGCGGCCGCCGCGCTGCACTACTTCGAGATCGCCCTTGCGGTGGCGCCCACCTCGGTCCTCGGGGCCGCGAATCTCGGGGCTGCGCTGCGGGCGCTCGATCGCCACCACGAGGCGGTTCCCCTCCTTGAAGGCGCGGTGGCCCGCGAGCCGACCCATGTCATGGCGCTCTGCAACCTCGGGGCGGTCTATCTCGATCTCGGCCGGTGCGAGGAGGCGCTGGCCACGTTCGAACGGGCGGTGGCCGCCGATCCCCAAGCACCCGAGCCGCACATGAACCGGGCCTGCGCACTCTGCGACCTGGGACGCTATGCTGACGCCGTGCCAGCGGCGGAACGCGCCCTGGCGCTGTCCCCCGGGATGGCCAGTGCGCTCTCCACGCTGGGGCGAGCATTCGGTGAACTGGGTGATGCCGACCGGGCGATCGCCGTCTGCCGCCTGTCAATCCAACGGCAGCCGGCCAATAGCGAGGCGCACTGGAATCTCGCGCTCCCGCTGCTCCGCACCGGTCAGTACGCCGAAGGCTGGCGGGAGTTCGAGTGGCGGTTCGAGGCTCAGCGCCGTCGCCTGCGACCGCTGCCGAGCGGGATTCCGCGCTGGCGAGGGGAGTCTGTGTCCGGTCGTTCCGTGCTGGTGTGCTGGGAACAGGGGTTCGGGGACAGCATCCACTTTGCCCGGTACATCCCGCTCCTTGCCGAACGCGGTGCCCGGGTGCTGCTGCAGGTGCAGCCACCGCTTCGTCGGCTGTTCCGAGGTCTCGGCGGCGTGGCGGAGTTCGTGGAGCAGGATGCCGGTGCCGTACAGGCCGACGTCCAGGTGGCGATGATGAGCCTGCCGCATCTGTTCGGAACCACGCTCGAGTCGATCCCCGCCGGGGTGCCCTACCTGCATCTCCCCGATCCGGTGGCCCCGATGCTGCCGCCGTCGCATGGGGCCTTCCGGATCGGTCTCGCCTGGGCGGGCTCGCCGGCGCAGGCCAACAATCGCTTCCGGTCGATTCCACTGGCCGAACTTGCACCGCTGCTGGAGCTGCCTGACTGCGAGTGGTTCAGTCTGCAGGTGGGTGCCACCGAGGCAGAGTTCGCGGCGGTGCCGGCCTCGCGGCGCCTCGTCGACCTCGCGCCCCGGCTGACCGATTTCGCCGAGACGGCGGCGGTGATGCAGGAGCTCGACCTGATCATCACGATAGACACATCGATTGCGCATCTCGCCGGGGCGTTGGCACGGCCCGTCTGGATCATGCTGGCGCATGCCTGCTGCTGGCGCTACCTGCTCGACCGCTCCGACAGTCCCTGGTACCCCACGGCCCGGCTGTTTCGCCAGTCGCAGCCGGGCGACTGGGCATCCGTCGTTACCACTATCCGTGCCGCCCTCGAGGAGAGCGCTCCATGACCGCCAGCTCCATCGCCCTGCCTGAAAGCCCTGCCGCGCGTTTCAGCGAGTTCCTGGTTCGCCTGCGGGACGATGTGTATCCGGAGCTGCCCTCCGAACAGCACAGCACGATCACCCGCCAGATGTGGGAGCGGGTCCGCGCCCAGGCGCCGCTGCCGCCGGGGGCCCGGGTGCTCGACGTCGGCTGCGGGCAGGGACTCGCCCTGGAGCTGTTCCGGGATGCGGGGCTCAGCGCCGTTGGAATCACCATCGGCCGAGACGACCTGGCCGCGTGCCAGGCGCGCGGCTTCGAGGTCCAGGAGATGGATCAGTCCTTCCTCGAGTACGACCCCGGCACGTTCCAGCTGATCTGGTGCCGGCATGCCCTGGAGCACAGCGTCGCGCCCTACTTTACTCTCTCCGAGTTCCAGCGGGTGCTGGCGCCCGGCGGCATGCTGTACGTGGAGGTGCCGGCGCCTGACACGGCCTGTCACCACGAACTCAACCCGAATCACTACAGCGTCCTCGGCCAGGCGGCCTGGCTCAGCCTGATGGAGCGGGCCGGATTCCATCTGCTTGACGGTATCCGCATCGATCTCACGGTGCCCGCCGGTCCGGATGTGTACTGGGGCTTTCTGCTGCGCAAGGGAGTTCAGGAACAGGCGACCCCACCAGGGGTCAGCGCGGCGCCGATCACTGCGGCGGAGGCGGTGCAGGAGGTGGAGGTGCAGTTTGTCGCCGGCGGTCGGAACCTGGCGCTGACGCTGCGACTCGACCGTCGCGAATACAGCGAGGGCCCGATGTACGCGGCACTCGCGGCGGGTCGATTCTACGAGCCCGAAGTGTCCTATTTCCTCACCAATCTTCTCGAAGCGGGTGACACCTTCATCGATGTCGGTGGCCACGTCGGGTACTTCTCGATGCTCGCGGCGCACGCCGTGGGCAGGGAGGGGCATGTCTACACGTTCGAACCGGAGGCGGCAAACGCCCGCCACATCCGCGAGCATATCGCGCTCAACGGAGTGACGAACGTTCAGCTGTTCGAGCAGGCGGTGGGCGATGAACCGGGCGAGGCGGAGCTGCATGTCAACGCGGACAACACCGGCGGGCACGCCCTCTGGGACGTCGGGGAACACCCACATAACGCCGAGAGCCGGCGCCGGCAGGAAGTGCGGCGGGTGCCGCGCGGGACGCTCAGTCAGCTTCTCGAGCAGACGTTGGGTCAGCGGATCCGGCTGGTCAAGATCGATGTGGAGGGCTCGGAGGTGCGGGTGCTCAAGGGAGCGATGCTGCTGCTCATGGCGCGCGAGGTGCCGTTCGTGATCTGCGAGATCAACGAATTCGCCCTCCGGAAAATGGGGGCCTCGGGCCAGGGGATGCGGGCGTTCATGCAGGCGTGCGGGTACCACTGCTATCGCATGTCGGCCGAGGAGCCGTGCCTGATTCCGTTCCCGCCCGCGGAGATTCACGAATCGGCGTACGTCTACAATGTGCTGTTCACCACCCAGCCCGTCGCATCGTGAGCCTCGACCAGCGCGGCATCGTCACCGGCCCGCTGCTCCTGGGGCTGCGCCGCCCGGAGGCTGCGGCGGTGCCGGTGCGCGCGGATGCCGATCCGGCCACCCGGGAGCGGCTGATCCTCGCGCTGCAGTTCCGGGAGGCCGGGCTCCAGGAGGAGGCGGAGCTGCTCTGCCGCGACGCGCTGCATCGCGCGCCGGCCGATCCCGAGGTGCTGCGCCTCGCCGGCCAGCTCGCCCACGAATCGGGACACGAGGTGGAGGCGCTGGAGCTCATCGACCGCGCCAGTCTGCTGCAGCCGGAGTCCGGTGCGAATCGCCATGCCCGCGGAGACGTGCTGCTCGCCCTCGGCCGCCCCGATGAGGCCCTCGCGGCCTATCGTGCCGCCATCGGTCTGGCGCCGGACGATGCGGCCGCCTGGCTCGGGGCCGGGAATGCACTCCGCGAGCTCGAACGGCTGCCGGAGGCGCTCCGCGCCTGCGAGGAGGCGGTGCGGCTTCGCCCCGTCTATGCCGAAGCGTTGTTGCAGCAGGGCATGGTGCTCGGTGCGATGCGCCGCCCTGCGGAGGCCCTCGTCGTGCTCGAATCCGCCGCCCGGGCGCGACCCGATCTGCCTGTCATCCATGACCGTCTCGGGTGCGCGCTCGCTACTGGCGGGCGCTGGGAGGAAGCGATCGAGGCGCATCGACGGGCGATCGCACTCGACCCCCGCGATCCGGCGGCCTATTGCCACCTCGGCGCGGCCCTGGGCGCGGTCGGCCGGTACCACGATGCCGCCGATGCGCTGCAGGCGGCGCTCACGCTTGAACCGGACTCGCCCGATGCGCACAACTGCATGGGCACGATCCTGCGCGGACTCGGGTATCTGGACCAGGCCGCCTCCGCCTTCCGGCAGGCGCTGGCGGGGCGCCCGGACTTCGCCGATGCGCACTTCAATCTTGGCATGCTGCTCGCCGAGCTGGATCGACCCGTCGAGGCACTCTCGAGCTATCGCGCCACGCTCGCTTTCCGCCCCGATTTCGCGCACGCGCACGCCCGCATGGGCGCCGTGCTCGTGCGGCTTGGTCGTTCCGCCGAGGCGATCACTGCCTATCGGCAGGCGATTGGATTGCTGCCCGACGAGGCGGAGACCTGGTTCGGGCTGGGCGGCGCGATGCGCGAGGAAGGCCGTCTGCGAGAGGCCGTCGCGGCCTACGGTCGCACCATCGAACTCTGCCCCGATCACGCCGCGGCCCATTACCAGCGCGGCCTCGTGTTGCTCAGCCTCGACGATTTCCCCTCCGGATGGGAGGGGTACGAATGGCGCGCCAGAGTCGCGGAGCTGCGCATCCCCCAGCGGGACTTCGGCGTCCCCCGCTGGGCAGGCGAACCGCTCGAGGGGCGCACGGTCCTGGTCCACGCCGAACCGGGGATCGAGGATACGCTGCGCTTTGCGCGGTACCTGCCGCTGGTTGTCGAGCGGGGCGGACGAGTCGTGGTGGAGTGTCAGGCAATCCTGCGTCGGCTGCTGGAGGCGATGCCCTGTATTGCGCAGGCGATCACGGTCGGCGAGGCGCTCCCGGCGATCGACTGCCATATCGCGCTGCCCAGCCTGCCTGCGCTCTTCACGCCGGACGCGGGGAGCCTGCCCACCGAAATGCCCTATCTGCCGACGCGCACCTGGTCCAACCGGGTACCCTTGCTCCCGCCGGGCGAGGGCCTCCGCATCGGGATCGCCTGGACCAGCCGCCTTGTCGGGGGCGCCGTGCTGCCACCGGCGACGCTGGCACCCCTGCTCGCCGCGCCCGGCGCCACCTGGTACAGCCTCGATGGACCGGAGGCCACTGCCCAGCTGCGCGAAATCGCCGAAGTGCATGATCTCGGCGCGATCTCCCGGGACCTCGCCGATACCGCGGCGCTGATGGGTCAGCTCGACCTCGTGGTAACAACCGACTCGGCGATCGCCGATCTGGCGGGTGGGCTGGGGATTCCGATGTGGGTGCTGCTCAGCAACACGCCGGGTTGGCAGTGGGGCGCGGGTCGGGACACCAGTCGCTGGTATCCGCGGGCACGGCTGTTCCGGCAGTCACACCCTGGAGCCTGGGCCGGCGTGATTGACGAGGTCCGGCGCCGCCTCGGTGCGGCCCACGCCGGCTGACGGACACCGGGTGGCGCTGACGCGGCCCCCAGGTCACCCACACAGCAGGTCGATCATCTCCGCGGCACGCTGGCGCCAGCTCCACCCACCCTGCAGGGCCTCCGCTCCCCGTCGCCCCATGGATCGCGAGGCGTCGCGGTCCTGATAGACATCTTCCAGCCGTGCGACGATCTCTGCGACATCGCTCTCCCCCCACCCCTCGGTCCCGCGGTAGAGTGGGCACCGTCCGCGCACCGGCTGCTGGCGGGTGAGGGGCAGGGCGGCGTCCGTCAATTGGAGCAGGTCCAGGTGGCCCGTATTCGCGGAGAGGATCGTGGGGACACCGCAGGCCATCGCCTCCATCGCGACCAGATTGGTGCCGCCTTCGCAGCGATTGGGGAAGAGGGCGACGTCGGCTTCTCGGACGGCCTGTGCTATCTGCTGATTGGGAAGGGCGCCGAGATCGAGAACCGCGTCGGCTCCGAGCCCGTTGGTCGCGAGCCAGGGCCCCAGCGCCAGCCGGCCGCGCTCGTCCACGGCGGGGAGGCCCCGCACCAGTCCCGCGGTGTCGAGGCCGATGATGGTCTGCGGCCAGGGATTGTGCCAGGCGGTCAGCAGCAGCGCTTCCGGATGGCGAGCCCGGAATTCGCGGAAGGCCGCGATCACCAGGTCCTGGCCCTTGCGATACTCCAGCTTGCCGCCGGAAAAGACCACAAATCGTCCGGCGAGGAGCCCGGTAGGAGGTGCCGGATGGAAGATCGACGGGTCGATGCCCTGGGGAATCACCCGGACATTCGTCAGGCCCGCCGCCCGGAGAACCAGGCCGTTCCAGCCGGAGCCCGCGACGATGGTGTCGCATCGGCGCGCCCGCGCCAGCGCGTCGGCGTCGAGGGCGGTATCCTCGAAGAAGATCACCCCGATGTCGCGATCGCTGGTCAGGCTGCGGTGCCCCTCGATCCCCTGGAATCCATTGCCGAGCGCACGGAGCACCGGATACTCGGTGCGCATCCCCGCCGCGCCAGCCGCGGCGCGCAGTGCCCGCAACTCGGTGTGCTGCGCCAGCGGCACCGCCAGGACGTGACGATGCAGCGGATGCAGGGCATTCGCGTCGGTGGGCTCGAGCAGCAGCGGCGTGATGCGGCCCTCCCGCGCGAGCTCCAGCGCCAGGTTCAGACCGAAGACCTGCCAGCCGGTGCCGGTGCCGATGGGCCAGTCGAGGACCACGGCCTCCGGAGCGCGAGGCATCAGGTGGAGCGGTGCAGCGGCGCCGAGCGGGGCTGGCCGGGTTCCGGCGATCATCCCAGCTTCTCGCGCAGATCGACCGGGTGCTTGGTGTGGTAGGCGGAGTCGACCAGCACCACCTGCCGGGCTACCCGGGCCGGGAAGCGGATCACCAGGGGGCCCTGGAGGTTCGCCGTGCAGGACTCGCCCGTGGCCCGGGGCAGCGTCACGATCGTGAGCACCGCGATCTCTTCACCCGGACCGGGATCAGGAAGCTCGGGAATGTCGAGCTCGTACCCTGGGAAGAACAGGAAGGGATCGACCAGGAGGAAGACCAGACCGCTCTCCTCGGTGCTCTGCAGCCAGAAGACGCCATCGGGTGCGGCCGGGAGCAGAATGAACCGCCGCTCCCCCGCAAAGCCGAGCATGCCCTCGGGCATGGTGATGACATCGTTGCGCGGAACCGTGAGCGGACCGAAGAGGCGCGAAGCGATGCACAGCGTCTCGCCGGCCGGTGCGGCCGGCTGGGTCGGAGCGGTCACCGGAGGTAGTCCGTCAGTGAAATGCTCAGGATCTTGGAGGTGGAGAGCAGTGCTGCCTGCAGGGTGTTCTGTGCGCCGACAAACCGGGTCGTGGCCGCCGCGAGATCGACCCCCTGGGCGTCGCTCTTGGTCTGGGTGAAGCTGGTTTCCAGGGCATCGGTGTTCGACATGGCGGACTCGATCTGACGCACGCGGGCGCCGTTGGTGGCAAGCAGGGTCTGGGTCGCGTCAAACGCGCTGTCCAGGGCAAATGCGACAACCCCAATCGCCGATGGGGCCCCGTTGTTTAGCGCCGTGCTCAACTGCTGCAGGGAGGCGAGGGTGCCGCTTGAGACCAGCAGCTCCTGGCCGTTGTGATTGGTGGTCAACAGCTGGTTCTGACCGATCTCGGCCTGCCGCGTTCCGGTATCCCCATAGTAGAGGCCCGCTGCGTCAAACGGCTTGGTGGTCGACTGGTTGCCCGCGAAGAGGTACTCGCTCCCGATCTGCGTGTTGCCCAGGGCGATCACCTGATTGATGATCCCGTCCACCTCGCTCTTGGCCGCGGCCCGGGTCTGGCCGCTGCCGCCAGCCGAGCCCTCCTGGAGCGCAAGCTGCTTGGCCCGGGTGATCAGGTCGGTGAGCTGGGAGAGGACCGCTTCCTCGGCGTCGGTTCGGGTCCGGGCGCTGGTGGAGTTCCGTCGGTACTGGTCGATTGCCCGGAGCCCTCGGTCTGCGGTGAGCACCTGGCCGCCCGCGATTGGATCCTCCGACATGACCTCAAATCGTTTGCCAGACGAGACTTTGGCCTGCGTCTGAGTCACCAGAGCAAGGTTCCCCTGGAGGTCCCGGAGCACTCGCGACTGGAGAAGACTATTGGAAATTCGCATCCAAGGCCCTGGAAGGAGGGTGGCAATATTTTCCGTATCGGCTACATTAGAGGCGAACTTTAGGCCAGACCTACGCGGACACAATCGGAATGCCTCAGGGGCCCCCCCTCTCCCTGGCAGGCCGAGCCTCCGGGCCCGCCTCGGTCTGACTGTCCATCGCGATCAGGGGGGACATGGCAACCATCCTGTGTGTAGACGACGAACCGGCCACCGGCGTCGTCCTCGAACATCACCTCTCCAAGATCGGGCACCGTCCCCTCCTCGCCACCAGTGTCGAGGAGGCCATCAAGACGGTCACCCGTACCCCCGTCGACCTGATCATTGCTGACTACCGGATGCCCAAGGCCACCGGTCTCGACCTGCTTGGCGTCCTCGAAAAGGAAGGCTACCAGGTGCCGGTCATCATCATGACCGGGTACTCCAGTATCGAGCATGCGGTGATCTCCATTAAGTCCGGGGCAATCGACTACCTCACCAAGCCCATCCGGCCGGAGACGCTGGAGATCGCCGTGACCCAGGCGCTCGAAGTGATGCGCCTGCGGCGGGAGAACGAGCAGTTCCGGCGGGAGATCAACAAATTCCGCTCGACCCGGGCGCTGGTCGGCGAGAGCGTCCAGTTCCGGCGGGTGATGGAGACGATCGGGACCGTGGCGCCGACCAAGGCGACCGTGCTCCTGGAAGGCGAGTCCGGGACCGGCAAGGAACTCTTCGCCCGCGCGATCCACGACCAGAGCCCGCGGCACGACGGCCCATTCATCAGCCTCAACTGCGCCGCCATGCCTGAGGGGCTGGTCGAAAGCGCCCTGTTCGGACACGAGAAGGGCTCGTTTACTGGCGCGACGATGCGGTCCGCGGGCGCCTTTGAACGGGCTCACGGGGGGACCCTCCTGCTGGACGAAATTTCGGAGATGCGGCTCGACCTGCAGTCGAAGCTGCTCCGGGTCATCCAGGAACATGAGTTCGAGCGGGTCGGCGGCCACCAGGCGATTCGTGTCGATGTGCGGCTCATCGCGACGACCAACCGCGACCTCAAGCACGAAGCCGATGCGGGGCGCTTCCGGAGCGATCTCTACTACAGACTCAATGTCATGCCGATCCGCACCCCGCCGCTGCGGGAGCGGAAGGAGGACATCCGGGTGCTGGTCCAGCACTTCGCCCGGCGTGCGGCAGAGGAGATCGGCGTCTCGGTGCAGGGCGTCGCGGACGAGGTTTTCGACCTGTTGATGCGCCACAGCTGGCCGGGAAACGTCCGCGAGCTCGGCAACGCGGTCGAGCGGGCGGTGATCCTCTCCCGCGGGGGCGTCCTCCGTCCCGAGGTCTTCCAGGGCATTCTCGAAGCGGTGTCGGTCCGGCCAGCGACGATGCCGCCCATCGCGGGGATCGGTGCCACGCCCATCGCGATGGGCGCCGTCACCAAGGCCGCCTACGCCAGCGGCGCCGACGTCCACTTTCAGGGGTCGGCGGTACCCGACTCCTTCAATCTCGATGATCTCGAGCGGGTGGCGATTCAGCGTGCCCTGGTCGAGACCGGCGGCAACCGGACCCGCGCGGCGAAGCTCCTCGGCATCAGCGAACGCACGCTCCGCAACAAGCTGAATGGCCCCAAGGAAGCGGCCACCACCGCGGAGTAGTCCGGCAACTCGGCGCCGGTAGCGCCGGAAGTTCTTTCCGCACGGCCCGCCACGTGGCGGGCCGTATGCGTTCCCTCCCCGCAGCTGAACTGTCACGCCCACAACGACTTGAATTGTGTCATCGTGGCGCCATGCCGATTCGGTACGGCGATTGCTTTCCACAGGGATGACCCTTTCACCAGCGTGAGGCGGCAATGTTCTCGGCACTGTTCGGCAACCAGACGCGAATCGGCAACCTGCGCTGGAGCCTTGATGATTCCAGTCGCGCCCACAAGGGCATCGCCGCCCGTGTGGCCGGGGCGCTCGATGCCAGCGGCGACTCCGATTTCAGCCAGGCGCTTGCGGGGCAGCAGGGGAAGAAGCCGCAGGTCGACATCCAGCAGGAGATGGTGGACCTGGCCAGCACCCAGCTGCGGTACGACGCCAGCGCCAAGCTGCTGCAGTCGGCGTATCAGGGACTCCGCACCGCGCTGAAGAGCAATGGCTAGCATCCTCGGCCCCGGCGGGTGGCCCCCGCGTCCAGTCCGGGCGTTGCTCGGGCCGTTCGAGCATCAGCAGCGCCGGAATGGGCGCGATGAACAAGGCGCTCGATGTGATCTCCGAGAATATCGCCAACGCGGAGACGACGCGGACGCCCGAGGGCGGCCCATACAAGCGCAAGGTGGTCGTCTTCCAGCGCAGCGGGGCCGGGGGTGTGGAGGCGGCGCAGATCGTCGAAGACACTCGGCCGGGGACCGACGAGTACGAGCCGGGCCATCCCGACGCCGATGCCAACGGTTTTGTGAAGCGTCCCAACGTGGATATCCAGACCGAGATCACCGACCTGATGATTGCCCGCCGAGTGCACGAGGCCAACGCCACCGTGTTCCAGGCCGCGAAGGCGATGCTCCGCCGCGCCATCGACATCTGAACGAGACTGACTCATGACCATTCCCGGATCCCTGCCTCCCGCTGCCCGCGCCCTCGATCGTGCCGCCAAGGCGTACGGCGTCGCGCCGAAGCCTGCCGCCGCCCCCGTCAGGGAGGCGCCGGCCAGTGGCAACGAAGGACTGCGCGCCGTGCTGAACGAGGAGGAGAAGGCCTACTTCGATCAGATCGCCGCGCTGGGCCCGATCACCTACGGGCGGGGCGGTCGGGCCGCGCCGGCGGCGGCCGCTCCACGCGGCCTGCGCCTCGACGTCACCGGCTGATTCTCGATGAGCGCTCCGATCCGCCCAGATGGGCCGAGGTTCACGCCGCTCGACCGTGCGCTGGAGCAGTTCACTCCGGCCGATGCCGGGAAGGGGCCCTCCTTTGCGGACACCCTCGCCCGCGTGGTCGGGGACACGAGCCAGATGCAGGAGGATGCGTCGGCGCTGATTGGCCGGTTCGTTCGCGGGGAGCCGGTTGAGCTGCACCAGGTGATGGCCGCAAGTGAGGAGGCGGGCATCGCGCTCGAGTTCCTCGTGGAGATGCGCAACAAGATCGCCGATGCATACCGCACGGTGATGAACGTGCAGGTCTGACCCCGTGCCTGAGCCCAAGCCAGAATGACCAGCGCGATTCCCCCTGCCATGCTCGACGGCGTCCGCCGGATGAACGGCACCCGGCGCTTCCTGACGCTCGGCGGCCTGGTGGCCGCCCTCGCCGCGATCTGGGCGATTGCCCAGTTCGCCCAGGCGCCGAACATGGTGTCGCTGTACCGCGGGCTGGAGCTGCGTGAGGCGGCCAGCATGGCGGACGCGCTGCAGAAGGGCGGTATCCGGTACGAGCTCACCTCCGGCGGCAGCGAAATCACCGTCCCGGTCGGGGATGTGGCGAGAGCCCGGGTGGCGATCGCCAAGGAAGGCATCCGGGCCGACGGCGAGAAACCGGGCAACGAGTTGTATGACTCACCGACCTGGGGCAAGACCGACCGGGAGATGGCGGTGCTGGAGCGCCGGGCACTGGAGGGTGAACTCGCGCGGACGCTGGAACAGATCCATGGCATCGAGCGGGCCTCGGTGCATCTCGGCCTGCCGGAGACGAGTCCGCTGCGCAAGCTGGACCGTCCGGCCAAGGCGTCGGTGGTGCTGACGGTCCGCGGCGCAGGAAGCCTGACGGCCGAGCAGGTCGCGAGCATCACCTATCTGGTGGCCAACGCGGTCCCCGCGCTCTCCCCGGACCAGGTCGCACTCCTCGACAGTGATGGTAGGCTCCTCTCCGCGCCGAATGACGGCTCGGTCGGGGGGCTGTCGTCGCGCCAGCTCGAGATGCAGCACAAGGTGGAGGATTACCTGGCCAAGAACGCGGAGCGGATGCTCGCGACCGCACTGGGCCCGGGCGAGGCGCAGGTGCAGGTCAACGCGACCCTCGACTTCCAGCAGGTCGACAAGACCGTCGAGACCTACAACCCCGATGGCGCGGTGCTGCAGAACGAGCAGCGGAGCGAGACCACGGGCGCGGACAGTCTCTCGGGCGGCAACGCGACGGTCGTCAACAATACCTATCTCAATTCCCGAGTCATCGAGAAAGTCGCCGGCTCGGTCGGCGGGATCGAACGACTCACGGTAGCGGTGCTGGTCAACGAGGCCGCGATCGGCAAGGCGGCCGGCTCCGGCGCCAGCGTGCAGGGCGAGATCGCCCGCTACGAGCAGGTCGTCCGTGACGCGATCGGCATGGACTCCACCCGGGGCGACCGGATCACGGTGAGCGCGGTGAAGTTCGACAGCGCCGTGGCGGTTCCCGAGCCGGCGCCGGCGGGCGGCGGCGGGACGGAACAGGTCCTCGTCGTGGTCGAACGGTTCAGTCGTCCGATGATCGGCATCCTCGGCATTCTCGCCGCGCTGATCCTGGCACTCCGGGTGCTCAAGCCGGCGGCGGGCACGTCCGGCGGCGGTGGTCGTGAATTTGCCGCCGGCCAGGAGTCGGCCAGCTTCGAGCGGAGCGGGTCCGAGCAGCGTGAGGCGGAGCTGCCGCCGGTGAAGGTCCCGGCGCTCAGCGCGTCGACGACGCGACTGAAGAACGAAGTCCAGGCGGAATCGAGCCAGCGACCCGAGATGGCGGCCTCGGTGGTGAAGGCCTGGCTCTCTGAGGACGGCTGATGGCTACCGCGATCGAGAAAGCCGGTATCAGCGGCGCCCAGAAGGCTGCGGTGCTCTGCATGTCGCTGGGCACCGATGTGGCCTCCAAGGTCATGCAGCTGCTCCAGCCCGACCAGGTCGAAATCGTATCCCGGGAAATCGCGGCGATGCCCATGGCGGACACCGCGATGGTCGAGGGTGTCCTCACGGAATACCGGCAGGTCGCGCGGGCGGTCCAATCGCTGTCCGAGGGCGGTCTGCAGCGCGCAAGCGACATCCTGGAACAGTCATTCGGCTCCCAGAAGGCGAAGCAGATCCTCGAGAAGATCAAGGACCAGCTCACCGACACCGGCCTGAAGAAGCTCAAGAAGGCGGCCCCCGAGGTGCTGCTGTCGGTACTGCGGGGCGAGCACCCGCAGACGCTCGCGCTGATCCTCGCCCATCTCGACAGCAAGCAGGCCGCGACCGTCATCGAGGTGATGGACACCGAGCTGGCGAGTGATGTGCTGTACCGGGTGGCGCGCATGGAGAAGGTCGCGCCCGACATGCTGGCGGTCGTGGAGCAGGGCCTCGCCAGCAAGACCGACCTGACGCTGTCCTCCGAGATGACCGCCTCCGGTGGCCCCGCGGCGGTGGCCAAGGTGCTGACCCTGGCGAGCGGCTCGGTGGAAAAGGCGGTCATCGAAGCGATCACCCAGCGCAGCCACGACCTGGCGCAGCAGATCACCAATCTCATGTTCGCGTTCGAGGACCTCACCACTCTCGACGGCAAGTCGATGCAGCGGATCCTGCGCGACGTGGACAGCAAGGAACTGGCGCTGGCCCTCAAGGCGGCGAGCGACGAGCTCAAGCAGCACATCATGAAGAACATGTCGGAGCGGGCCGCCTCGGCGCTGCAGGAGGAGATGGAATACCTCGGCCCGGTGCGAGTCAAGGATGTCGAGGCGGCGCAGACCCGGATCATCTCCGCGGTCCGCACTCTCGAGGAAGCCGGCGAGATCGTGCTCGGCGGCCGGGGCGGCGATGACGAAGTCATCCCCTGACGCACCTGTGCGGGCCGCGGCGTCTCCGCCGGCGCCCACACCGGCGGCCGCGACCGCCAGGTTTTCGCTCTGGCCCCTGCCGGAACTCGGCCGTGGGTCGCTGGCCGAACCGGCGAAGCGGAGCGCCGAGGAGGAGGGCGCCACCCGGGAGCAGGAGTCCTATCACCGCGGGTACAGTACCGGTCAGGCCGATGCGACGGCAGAAGCCGCCCGGACCCTCAAGCGCGCCGCCGGGCTGCTGGTCTCCACCGCCGAGGCGCTCGATGCCGCCAGGCTGGGTGTCGTGCGCGAGCTGGAGGACAGCGTCTACCTCCTCGCCCTCGCAGTGGCCCGACACCTGATCCAGCGCGAAGTCGTCGCCGATCCCACCATCGTTCGTGACCTCGTCACTCGCGGCATCGAATCGTTCCCGGTGGGAGCGCACGTCGAAATCCATCTCAATCCGGAAGATCTCGCGGCCCTGCGGAGCCAGTTCGGTCTGCCGGAGAGCGATGGCCGGGCGGCCGACCTGCAATGGATCGCGGACCCCGCCATCGAACGGGGCGGGTGCAGCCTCGAGACTCCGCACCGTGTCGTGGACGGGCGGGTCGATCTCGCCCTGAGCGACCTCTACCGCCGGATGTGCGATGACTAACCCGTCGACGGCTCCGGGTGGACCGATGACACTGCTGGGTCGGGCGGAACAGGCCGCCGGCCGGATCGCGGAGTCGCCACGGTTCGCGATCCACGGCCGGGTCACGAGAGTCATCGGGCAGGTCGTCGAGGCGTCGTCGCTCGATGTCGCACTCGGCGAACTCTGCCGGATCGAGAGCCACGGCCGCCCTCGCGTCACGATGCAGGTGGTCGGCTTCCACGAGCGGGGCGTCCTGCTCATGCCGCTCGGCGACCTCGAAGGGATTCATGCCGGCGCCACGGTGCGCCCGCTGCGGCGATCGCTGGACGTCCGGGTCGGTGATGGCCTTGTCGGTCGGGTGATCGACGGGCTCGGCCGGCCGATGGACGGTCTCGGGCCGATCGGGCTCACGACCCGGTATCCGCTGTCTGCCGAACCGCCGCACCCACTCGAGCGCACCCGCATCGAGCGTCCGCTGGGCACCGGCGTCCGGGCGATCGACGGACTGATCACCCTGGGGCGGGGACAGCGCATCGGCATCATGGCCGGGTCCGGCGTCGGCAAGAGTGTGCTGCTCGGCATGATCGCGCGGCGGACCACCGCCGACATCAACGTGATCGCGCTGCTCGGCGAACGCGGCCGCGAGGTCCGGGAATTCATCGAACGCGATCTCGGCCCCGAAGGGCTCCGGCGCTCCGTGGTGGTGGTCGCCACCAGCGATCAGCCCGCGGTGATCCGCGCGACAGGCGCCTTTGTCGCGACGGCGGTCGCGGAGTATTTCCGCGACGCCGGCAAGGATGTGCTGCTGATGATGGACTCGGTGACCCGCGTGTGCATGGCGTGGCGCGAGATGGGTCTCGCCGTCGGCGAGCCGCCTACCACGAAAGGGTATCCGCCGTCGGTCTTCGCCAATCTGCCGCGACTCCTCGAGCGGGCCGGGACCGGCCGGCGGGGGAGCGTCACCGGGCTCTACACGGTACTGGTCGAGGGGGACGACTTCAATGAGCCGGTGGCCGACGCCGCCCGGTCGATCCTCGATGGTCACATCGTCCTCACCCGGAAACTTGCGGGGCTGAAGCAATTCCCCGCGGTCGACGTGCTCGACAGCGTCAGCCGGGTCCGGGATGCCGTGATCATTCCCGACCATCTCGCGGCCGCAAACAGTTTTCTGCGGCTGGAGGCGGCCTACCGTTCCGCGGAGGACCTCATCGCCGTCGGCGCATACCGCCCCGGCGCCGACCGGGTGGTCGATGCGTCCATCGCACTTCGTGACGACATGCTCCAGTTCCTCCGGCAGCGCGCTGAGGAGGGCTCCACCTACGAGGAGACCCGGCTGCGCCTGACGGCGCTTGCCCTGCGTGCCCATGCCCTGCAATCCGGAAAGATGCCATGAAACGATTCGCCTTCAGACTCGAGCGCCTGCTGCAGCTGCGGGAGGCGGCGGAAAAGGAACGCGCGCGGGAACTCGGCAGCGCGCTCCGTGATGAGGAGTCCCGGCGACGGGCGGTGCAGGCGAGCGAAGCTCGGCTGCTCGAGGCGCGAGCCCAGTTCGCGACCACGCCACGGGAGTTGTCCCAGGCCGGGACGCTGCAGAACCTGGAGCTGACGATCGACTCGCTCGCGACCAACCTCCGTCAGCTCAACGAGTCCCACGAGCAGAGCCTCGAGCGGCTCGAGGGAGAGCGGCACGAATTCGAGCAGGCCCGCATTGCGCGGCGCGTCATCGAACGGCTGCGCGAGCATCGGCGGCTGGCGTGGGGGATCGACCTCTCCCGGTACGAGCAGCACCTCAGCGATGAGGTCGCCATGCAGCGGTCGCAGCCGAAAGGCGGGGAGAGCGCATGAAAAAGGCGATCATCTTTGCACTCATCGCCTGCCTCGTCTCGACCGGGGCGACGACCGCGTTTCTCGTCAAGACCCACAAACCGGTGGTGATCGCGGATTCCCTCGCGGGACGGCGAGATTCCCTCGGCGGCAAGACTGCGACCGCCAAGGCCGATTCCGCCAAGCCAGCGCCGGTGAAGGGCGACTCGTCGATCAAGGACTCGGTGCATGCCGCGGTGAAGCCTGACTCGGCGATGCACCCTCCAGTGAATCCCGCCGGTGGGAACCCCGGCACCGGCCCGCTCTCAGGGGCGGCCGGGTCCCAGGCGGCGACGCGGGTGGCGACCACGGTGGACCCCGCGGCCAAAGCCACGGCCTACAAGCAGGTGGCCAGGGTACTCTCGGCCATGAAGCCGGTCGAAGCGGCCAAGCTGCTCGCCTTTCTGTCCGATGAGGAGGTCGAGGGGTTGCTGCGCGCGGTGGGCCCCCGTCAGGCAGCCGATTTCCTCAGCAATATGCCTCGCGAACGTGCCGCCGGACTCAGTCGTCGCCTGCTCGTGCCGAAGGAGGATGGCCGGTGACCAGTCCAATCGCCACACTCGGCCCGATGCTCGGCGCCGACCCGGCTCCCGCGCCCGCCCCGGCCGAAGATCCCGCCCTGTTTGCCGCGGCGCTGATCGCCGCGATGCAGTCGGCGATGATTCCGGTACCCGTGGTCATGGCGGCCCCAGGCCGTCCGGTGTTGCCGCCACCGCCGACGTCGGAGCAGCCCGCACAATCGGGGGATTCGGCGCCCGAGGGGGACCCGACACAGTCGGCCTCGACGCCATCCCAGCAGAGTCCGGCGCTCGGAACACCGAGGGCATCGCCAGTCGCGATCGGGCTCGTACCCCAGCGCGTTCGCCTGGGCGCCACGGTAGTGTCGCCGGCTGACGATCCACACGCCAATGCGACGCCGTCGCCTCAGGTTGGTGGTCCGTCTCTGCCGACTCCAGCGAGTGTGGAAGTGGTGCAGTCGGCCGCCAGCGTCGGGGCCGGCGAGGGTGAGATCGCGCAGTCATCACAGGCCCTCTCTGCTGCCGTGCCCCCCGCGGCGGCGGCAGTGACGGAGGCGCCGCCGCTTGGGGCGAGCCCGGCAGCGCAGCCGTTCCCGGTCGCTCAAGCGGCGCACCACGGCCAGCAGTTGGCGCCCCCCGACGTCCCGATGCAGGGGCGGCTGGAGGCGCCCCAGGATAGTGCTCAGGCGCCAGCGACGGATCGCTCGGGCGAGAAGCCGAAGATCACACCCTTCGCACCGGCGGAGGCCGGACCGAGCAGCGTGCGTCCGGCAGAGTCGACTGCGATCGCGCTGCCCGCGATCGTCCGTGAGGCCTTCCCGGTGCCTCTGACCGGAAACCGCCGGATCGACGGCGTCAACGGCCGCCGGAAGGGCGATCGCGCGGAAGCAGGGTCAGCCCAGCGCCCGGCGCCTGAGGCGGCGAATGCGCTGATCGCGATGCCCGCAGCGTTCGCCGCCACGATGGTGCCACTCCCTCCGGTGGGAATCGCGGTGGATGCCTCACAAGCCGAGCCACCGGATGGGAGCGGAGGCGGCGCGGATGCGACGCCCGCCCGGACGTCACCGGAGGTGTCGGCGTCGGAATCGCCGGCCGGTGCATTGTCGAGCGGGAGCGTACCCCCGCATGGCACGACGCCGACGGGCGACAACGCTCAGCAGGGGCTCGGCTTTTTCCGCTCGCTCGCCAGTGCGCTGGGGGATGCCGAGATCGGCAATATCCGCGTGACGCTTGGGCGTCCGGGGCGGGTGAACAGGGATCCGATTGCGGCCGGCGATGCCGTCCCGACCGGCGACGCGCCTCCGCCCGGTGGGAACGAAGGCGGTGCGCGCTCGATGCCAGGGAGCGCCCAGGTCGCGGCGGTGCCACGGGCGGTTGAGTCGAGCGGGACGGCACCCCGAGCGACCGCGGCCCCGGTGGCGCAGAGTGCAGCACGCGCCGCTGCGCCACTACCTCCTCCGGATGACGACATGAGGGTGCTGTCCACGGGGGCGCGGTCGACACCGGTGCTCGACGCAGCGGTGGCTGGCCCACGGGAGCCGGCGGTGGCGGCGCGGCCCGTGCGGCGCGCAGTGACACCGACCACTCGCAACGTGGATGGTGCACCGCGGAGCCAGGGTTCGGCAACTGAGCAGACGGTGCGGGTGCGCGTCGCCCAGCCGGCGTTGCAGCGTTCCGCGCCTGACGAGCTTCCCGGTGCTGCAGCACGCGGCGGACGGGCCGACAGCAGTTCGCGGGCGCCGAATCTTCCGGCGACCCGGCAGGAGCTTCCTGCCGCACTGAACCCGGACAATCGGAGTGTCACTTCAGGTCCCCGCGTCGATGAGGCCGAGCGCGTGGAGCCAAGTGATGCCCAGAGCAGGGGTTCCGTTCCCGCCGGCTCGCTCACCGATCCGGTGGGCCGGAGCGATTCACGCCCGCGTGAGGCGGCTGCGGGCGAGGCACGCAACATGCCCGATAGGTCCGAGACGAAGGACCGTCCGGCAGGGCTTGCCGACCGGGTCACGCTTCAGGTCGGGGATGGGGACGGCCGGCAAACGCGGATCAAGGTGACGGTGCAGGGGGACCAGGTCCGGGCAGTGATTCTGCCGGGGGACCAGGAGTCGGGCCGTCAACTGGAGCAGCGGATGGACGAGCTGCAGGCGGCGCTTGTCAGGCAGGGGTTCGCCGATCCGAAGGTGTCCGTACAGAGTGTCAGTCACGGACCGGGGGGCGCGGTGCCATGGGGCGCTGCTCCGGGCGGAACGACGACAGAGAACGCAGCGTCCCGCGGCATGGATCGGCCAGCGGACGAGCAGGGCCAGGGATCCGGCCGCAGGGAGCAGGACCGGCACGGGGACGGACAACGCCATTCCCAGCAGCGGTTCCGCCATCGCGATCCCGACGATCGCCAGAACCAGGACGGATGATGACCACGATCACGCAGGGGCCACTCGGCGCCGCGGTTCCCACTCTGGCACCGCCGGCCACCGCCGGTACGGGCAAGAGCACCCTCGGGAAGGATGACTTCCTCAAGCTGCTCGTGACCCAGCTCCGCTATCAGGACCCGACCTCGCCCCAGGATGCCTCGGCCTTTGCTTCGCAGCTGGCCCAGTTCTCCAGCCTCGAAGGGATGCAGAACATCCAGACGATTCTGACCACCCAGGCGCAGGCCGGACAGCTCAACACCCTCGCGGCCAAGGGCAACCTTGGTACAGCGATGATCGGGCGCTCGGTGCTGGCGGCGGGCAATCAGATGGAAGCGACCGGCACGGCCGCTTCGCAGGTGAGTATCGACATCGGCGCCGGCGGCGGTACGGCCAGGTTGAGCGTCCTCGACAGCAGCGGCAACGAAGTCCTTGCCAGCGACCTGGGGTACCGCAGCAGCGGGCGCCAGGTGCTGAATGTCGGAAAGCTTCCGGCCGGCGCCTACACCTACAAGGTCACCGTCACGTCGTCGAGTGGCGCGGATGTCCCCGTGCAGACCTACACCAGCGGTCTGGTGGACGGTGTCGCCTTTCAGAGTGGTACCGTGGTGCTCAAGTCGGGCAAGCTGACTATCCCGCTGGACAATGTCGTTGAAGTCGATCGTTCAACCGCAGGTGCGGCGGCGATCGCCGCCCTCAGCGCCGCGCGTATCCTTCCCTCACCCGTGGAGTCCGTACAGCCATGATGCGCTCGCTCTTTGCCGGCGTCTCGGGTCTGCGAAATCACCAGACCAAGATGGACGTCATCGGCAACAACATCGCCAACGTCAACACGGTGGCGTACAAGTCGTCCCGGGTGACCTTCGCGGAGGCCTTTGCGCAGCTCTTGCAGGGCGCCTCCCGTCCGCCGGGTGACCTCGGCGGCATCAACCCGATTCAGATCGGCCTGGGATCCAAGATCGGATCCATCGACCAGAACTTCGCCCAGGGGAACCTGGAGTCGACCGGCGGCAGCACCGACCTCGCCATCCAGGGCGACGGCCTGTTCGTGGTCAGCGACGGCACGCGCTCGTACTACACCCGCGCGGGCAACTTCCAGCTCGATGCCAACGGCAAGCTGGTGTCGCCGGCCAACGGGTTCAAGGTGCAGGGCATCAATGCTGACTCGAGTGGCGTGCTCTCCACCGGCTCGGCTGTTACGGACATCGCGCTCCCGTTCGGCAAGAAGTCGCCTGCGCGCGCCACGTCCAAGGTGGTTCTCACCGGCAACCTCGATGCGCGGGCGGTACCGAAGGGCACCATTCTGGCGACGCAGGGGCGGGTGTACGGGGTCGAGCTGCCCACGAGCAACGCCGGCCTCGGTTCCGACATGAGTGGCCTCTATGCCAAGGGCGCGGCGAACGCCTCGGTCTTCGGCATGGTGCCCGACAGCACCACTATCACCGTCACCGACGGCACCAACAGCCAGACGTATACCTATGTGGCGGCGGACACCGGCGTGGGAACCTTCGATTTCCACAGCTTGAAGGATTTCGTCGCGGAGGTCAACAATACCTTCGGCGCGACCGGCTTCAACACGCTCAGCGCCGCGCAGAACGGCGGCACCGGCGCGATCGACTTCACCGCCACGTCGGCCATCACCCTGGGCATCACCAGTTCCAACCCCGCGCTGCTCAAGGCGCTCGGTGCGGCGGCTGGTGCGCTGGCCGCGACCGCGACGGCCTCGACCGACGAGTTCAGCCACATCGCCAATTCCGGCGACCTGCTGACCAATCTGCGCGATGGGTCGGGAGGGAATCTGGGTCTGGTGGCGGCCAGCACGATCACCGTCGACGGCAATCGGGGCGGCACGGCGGTCACGACCGGCGGCCTGACGGTCGGCGCGGCCTCAACCTACGGCCAGCTGCTGACGAACATCAGCACCACGTTGGGCATCACCAACATCACCGGGGCGACCATCGATGCCACGACCGGCAATCTCACCATCAACGGCGATGGCGGGACGGCGAACGCGCTGACCGGTCTGAACATCAGGAGCGGCACCGCCGGCTTCAACGCCGTGTTCGACAGCCGAGCCGGGAACTACGTCGAGCGCCAGGCGGCGAGCGACGTGACCCACCAGGCCGCGATCACGGTGTACGATTCGATCGGCACCCCGATCAGCCTGTCGATGGACTTCACCAAGGATCCGACATCGCCGAACCGCTGGCTGTGGAAGGCCTCCGTGCCTTCCCCGGCGGCCATCACCGGCGGTGGCACGGGGTTCGTCACCTTCGACACCGACGGACGGCTGGAGACATTCGCCTACAATGGCGGGTCCAACAGTCTCCAGTTCGACCCGGGCAGCGGTGCGACGGCACCGGTGGACCTGCAGCTGGACAGCGGCGTGCTGGGCGACATCAACGGGCTGTCCCAGTTCGCCAGTCCATCCAACGCGGTCGCCAGCAGCCAGGACGGCTACACGATGGGCAACCTGCAGGACATCAGCGTGGATTCCCGTGGGGTCATCACGGGGTACTTCACGAACGGCATCAATCAGACGCTGGCCCAGATCTCGATGGCCTCGTTCAACAATCCGAGCGGCCTCATCCGCGCCGGCAACAACATGTATGCGGAGTCGGCCAACTCGGGCGGTGCGATCATCGGCTTCTCGGGGACGAGCAATCAGTCCACGATCACGCCGGGCGCGCTGGAGAGCTCGAATGTCGACCTGTCGCAGGAGTTCACCGACATGATCATCGCGCAGCGCGGCTTCCAGGCCAACGCTCGCGTGATCACGACCTCGGACGAGATGCTGCAGGAGCTGGTCAGTCTCAAGCGGTAGGCCGCCTGGCGGCCGATCGACGCAGGACAGCGAAGCGATTCCGGAACGGCCCTTTCCACGACGGTGGGAGAGGGTCGTTTCGCGTGGTGGAACCATCGGCGAAGCGCCGCCGGTTCCGCCCGGCAACTCCGGTCCGGATGTTCGGAAGTTTCTTCCTCATTCGCTCGCGCTGCATCCGTGCCTCCGAGCTAACTCGTGCTGCCGCACGACGGTAGCGATGTGCGACGGAGTGGTACGCGCGTTGCCTTTCAGCCCCCCGAAGGACATCCCGATCCGGTGAAGATGTCCATCCCAGGAGAACGGCGGCATGGCGAGCAGCGGCGGACGCAGCGGCAGCAGCCGGTGGCGCGGTAAGGCGCAGCCCCGGCCGGCGGCAACAAGACGGTGCTGATTGGGGGGCTCACATTCGCCGGGGCGCTCGTCGGCGGCCTGCTCGCCACCTTCGTCGTCGCTCCCAGGATCATCGCGCGGCAGGCGCCGGCGGCCGCCCATGGCGACTCGACCGTGGCCGGGGGCGAGGGCTCGGGTAGCGCCGGCGAGACGCCGGCGGACGGCAAGGGGGGCGAGGGCGCGGGCAGCGAGAAGAAGATGGTCGAGCTGTCCAACATCATCGTGAATCCCGCCGGCTCGCAGGGCACCCGCTTCCTCATGGCGCGGTCGCCGTCAGCATCGCGAACGAGGAGGCCCAGAAGGTCCTCAGCGATCATGAGGTGGAGTTCCGGGACAAGGTGACGTCGATCCTCGAGTCCCAGACCATGGCGCAGCTCACCATGCCGGGCGCACGGGACAGCCTGAAGGCGAAGATCGCGCAGGCGGCCGGGACGATCGTCGGGCCCAAGGTGTCGCTCAAGGTATTCCTCCCGCAGTTCGTCATCCAGTGAGCCACTGATGGCCGACGTCTTCTCGCAGAAGGACATCGACTCGCTGCTCAAGGGCGCCTCGCCGGTGGTGCCGTCGGACGGCCCGGTCGAGGTCATCCCCTACAACTTCCTTCGCCCGCCCCGGATCGCGAAGGACCGGCAGGCGCTGCTGAACGGGATCTACCAGCGCATCGCGGTCTCGCTCCAGGCGCTGTTCTCCTCCCGTCTGCGCACGGCGGTGGACGTGGTCCTGTCGAGCGTCGAGCAGGCCACGTTCGCGGAATTCATCTTCTCGCTCGCCACGCCGTGCGCGGCCTACGTCTACGAACTCGGCGACAAGGTCGGCGGGCAGGCGGCGCTCGACCTGGGCACCGACTTCTCCTACTACCTGCTCGACCGCCTCTTCGGCGGTCCGGGCGAGTCCCAGGACATCAAGCGGCCCCTCACGCTCCTCGAGCGGACCGTGGTGCGCGGGGATGGCGGACAAGGTGTGGGGCCTGGTCGAGGAGGCCTGGGTCGAGCACCTCACCTTCATCCCGGCGTACGCCAGCTTCGAGTCGTCCCCCGATGCACTGCAGATCGCCAACCGGGAGGACAACGTGCTGGTGAGCAATATCGAGGTGCGTGCCGGAGCGTTCTCCGGACTCATCACGATGTGCGTGCCGCTGCTGTCGCTCGAAGTCGTTCCTGCAGGAGAAGCCCACCCGCCACTTCCATAGCGTGAAGTCGTCGCCGGCCGAGCGCGAAGCGGGGCCGGAGCGCCATCGAGGAATCGCTGCGCGGCCTCGCGCCTCGATCTGCGGGCCCGGTTTCCCCTCTTCCATCTCAAGGCGCGCGACGTCGGCCGCCTCGAGGTGGGCCAGGTGATTCACACCGGCCATCCCTCCGACGTGCCGGTCGAACTCCATGTGCGCGGGCAGCGCCGCTTCCTCGGCACCCTGGGCCAGAGCCGCCGCTACGTCGGGTCTCCGCATCTCCAACATGTCTGCAAACGCAGCGCCCCGAAGGCACTCCCAAAGTCGCGCGCGGAAGGCTGGTATAACCGATGGATCAGAACGAAATCGACCGCCTGATGGGCGGTGGCGCCAAGGGCGCAGCCGGCCACCAAGGCGCCCGACCTCTCCGAACTCGCCCGGCCGGCTCGCCGGCGGCGATCCCGATGGGCACCGGCGGTTCGCTCGACACGCTGCTCGACATGTCTCGCTCCCGGTGGCGATCGAGTTCGGCCGGACCCACATGACGGTGCAGGAGGTGCTCGAACTCGGCAGCGGGTCGGTGATCCAGCTGGACCGGATGGTGGGCGAGCCGATCGACATCTACGTCTCCGACCGCAAGCTGGCCGAAGGCGAAGTGGTCGTCATCGGCGAGCACTTCGGCGTGCGCATCACCCGGATCGTCGCCGGGACCGATCAGCCGGTCGCGCAGCGAGAGCACGGTCTGATGCTCGGCGCCTTGGCCTCGCTGCTGTTCACCATCGGCATGCTGGCTCTCGGGGTCTGGGCGCTGCGCCGGTTCGCGCCCGGCGCGGCGCGCCCCGGAGGCGGGCGCCTGCCGCTGGAGGTGCTCCGCCGCGTCGCGACCGGCCCCAAGCACGGAGTGGCGCTGCTCCGGGTCGGCGAGCGGGTGCTGCTCGTGTCGCTCGCCGATGACGGGGCGCGACTGCTCACCGAACTGGAGGGGACCGACCTGCGAAGCCGCGCTGCGAACCTCCGGTCGACGAGCGCCGTGCCGCCCGGATGCACTCCGCGGCCCGGGCTGCTCCGCTACCTGCCGCTGGTCCTCGCCCTCGTCGCTGCTGCCGATCTGCCGCGCAGGCGCAGGCGGCCGCCGGACGCGTCCCGACGCCGCGACCGTCGGGCAGCGTGAGCGGGCCGGTCGCGCCTCGGGTGTCGCTCACCATCGGACAGGGCGCCGATCAGCTGCAGCTCTCCGGCGCGGTCGGCATCGTGGTGTTCATGGGCGCGATGACCCTGCTGCCCGCGGTCTTCCTGCTGATGACCAGCTTCACCCGGATCGTGATCGTGCTGCACTTCGTGCGCACCGCCATCGGCACCCAGACCGCGCCGCCGGGCCAGCTGCTGGTGGCGCTCGCCGTGCTGCTGACCGGGGTCGTGATGCAGCCGGTGATGAAGCACGGCGAACGACGATGCGATCCAGCCCTACCTGAACGGCCAGATCAGCCAGGTCGACGCCTACAAGAAGGCGCTGGTGCCGCTGCAGCACTTCATGCTCGCCAACACGCGCGAGAAGGACCTCGGGGTCTTCGCGGAGCTGACCGGCGCACCAGGACGCGGACAGCCTGGAGGCGCTGCCGGTGCTCACGGTGACGGCCGCCTTCGTGACCAGCGAGCTGCGGACCGCCTTCCAGATGGGCTTCGTGATCTTCCTGCCCTTCGTGGTGGTGGATCTCGATCGTCGCCTCGGTGCTGATGAGCATGGGCATGTTCATGCTCCCGCCGGTGATGATCTCGCTCCCCTTCAAGCTGATGCTCTTCGTACTGGCCGATGGCTGGAGCCTCGTGGTGCAGCGGCTCGTCACCGGCTTCCAGGTCTGACGCCATGGCTCCCGGATTCGCGATCGAACTGCTGAATCGCGCCGTCATGATGGCGCTCCTGACCTCGGCCCCGCTGCTGGTCACCGCGCTGGTGGTCGGCGTGCTGGTCAGCCTGGTGCAGGCCCTGACCCAGATCCAGGAACAGACCCTCACCTTCATTCCGAAGCTGCTGGCCGTGGCGGTGGTGATGCTGCTCAGCCTGCCGTGGATGGTCCGCGAGCTGGTGGCCTACGTCGATCCAGACGTTCAACCTCCTGCCCAGCCTCGTCGGATGATGGCCCCGGGACTGCTCCGAGCTGATCGGCATCCAGGACGGGCCGGCCTTCGTGCTGGTGAGCGCGCGGGTGAGCGGGCTCTTCCTGGCCGGCCCGCTCTGGTCCATGGCCGGTGTGCCCAAGACCGTGCGCAGCGCGGCGGTGGTGCTGCTGAGCGCGGTGCTGCTCCCCGCGATTGCCCCATCTGCCGGCGATGCCGGACGACATGGTCGCGATGAGCCTGATCCTCGCCGGCGAGACCCTGATGGGTATCGCCATCGGACTGACCGGCGCGCTGGTCCTCCACGGCATCTCCGTCGCGGGCGAAGTGGCCTCGCTGCAGATGGGTCTCTCGCTGGGCGAGGCGCTCGGGTCGCTGCCGCCGGGCGCCACCGTCGGCATCGGCCAGCTGCAGGGGTATTTCGGCATGCTGATCTACCTCAGCGTGGGCGGGCACCTGACGCTGTACCGCGGCCTCGCCGCAAGCTTCGCCGCGGTGCCGCCGGGGCAGGCGTGGCTGGGCGCCACCGGGGCTCGTCAGGCGGTGGACCTGGTCGGATCGGTCTTCAGCACCGGCGTGCGCGCCGCGGCGCCGATTCTGGTCGCACTGCTCCTCGCCAACCTGGCCCTTGCGATCCTGGGCAAGGCGGTCCCCCAGCTCAACGTCATGATGGTGTCCTTCCCGATCACCATCAGCATCGGCCTCGTGGCCCTCGGGGCGACGCTCCCGCACCTGGCGGCGTTCATCGCGGGGTCGATCGACGGCCTGCCAGCGCTGGTCGGTCAGACCATCCAGGCATTCACGCCCATCCCCGCGGTGCAATAGTCATGGCGCAGAGCGACGGCCAGGAACGCACCGAAGACGCTACCCCCAAGCGGCGCGAGGAGGCGCTCAAGGAAGGGCGGGTTCCGCGCAGCCAGGAGCTCTCCGCCGCGACGCTGCTCATCGCCGGCACGACGACCCTCGCCCTCGCCGGCGGCGCGACGCTCGCCCGGCATGCCGTGGTGACGCTGCAGGCGGGCACCGGCTGGCTGACGGCCGTGCCGATGACCGTCAACGGTGCGGTCACCATTCTCCAGCAGGTCGGGCAGAATACGCTACTCGCGCTGGCCCCATTCTTTGGCGCCGTCATGGCGATCACCCTCCTGGTCAATGCGATCCAGGCGCGCGGCGTGATCTCCACCGAGGCGCTGGGCCCCAAGCTCTCCCACATCGATCCGATCGCCGGAATGGGCCGGATCTTCAGCGCGGAAGCCCTCTTCAATCTCTTCAAGGCGCTGGTCAAGCTCGCGGTGATCGGCTGTGTCGCCTGGGGCGTCCTGCATCATGCCTGGAACGAAATCCTCTCGACCAGCGGGGCAGGAGTCGAGCAGGTCCTGGGCGTGACCCGGGAGCTCGCCATCCGGATGGCGCTCTTCGTCGGGCTCGTCTTCCTGGCGATCGCGGCGGTGGACTACGGCTTCCAGGTCTGGCAGTTCGAGAAGAGCCTGCGCATGACCAAGCAGGAGGTCATGCAGGAGCATCGCGAGTCCGAGGGCGATCCCGCAGGTGAAGGGCCGCATCCGCCAGCTGCAGAAGGCGATGGCGCGGAAGCGGATGCTCACGAACGTGGCGACCGCGGACGTGGTGGTGACCAACCCGACGCACATCGCCGTCGCGCTCAAGTACGACCCGCTCGTCTCGCCGGCACCGGTGGTCCTCGCGATGGGCGAGCGACTGCTGGCCAAGCGCATCCGCGAGATTGCCATGCGCGCCGGAGTGCCGGTCATCGAGAACAAGCCCCTGGCGCGGGCGCTCTTCGCCACCGCCAAGGTCGGCACGCCGATTCCGCCGGCCCTCTACGTGGCAGTCGCCGAAGTCATCGCCTTCGTCTTCCGGCGCAAGGGTACCCGGTTGCCGGCCCGGAGGGATAGATGACCGCCCCGTCCGCGGCCATCGGCACGGCCCCGACCGTCAGCGAAGGCTCCCTGCGTGGCGCGGCCGGTCAGCGCGGCAGGGCGCCGGCCGGCGGTTCCCTCGGCGCCGCCGAGGGGATGATCAGCAAGATGGGCGGCGGGGCGGAGACCTGGCTGGCACTGGCGGTGGTGGTGGTGGTGGCGCTGCTCATCGTGCCGCTGCCGGCCGTCTTGCTCGACGCGCTGCTGGCCACCAGCTTCGCGATTTCGGTGCTGATCCTGCTGGTGACGCTCTCGGTGAGCGATCCGCTCGAGTTCAGCATCTTCCCGAGCCTGCTGCTGCTGGTCACGCTGCTCCGGCTCGGCCTCAACGTGAACAGCACCCGGCTCATCCTGAGCCACGGTCACGCCGGCGAGGTGATCGCGGCCTTCGGCAATGCCGTCATCGGCGGCAACTACATCGTCGGTCTCGTCATCTTCCTCATCCTGATCGTGATCAACTTCATGGTGATCACGAAGGGCGCCGGTCGCGTGGCGGAAGTCGCCGCCCGCTTCACTCTCGACGCCATGCCCGGCCGCCAGATGAGTATCGACGCCGATCTCGGCGCCGGACTCATCGACGAGGCCGAGGCGCGCCGGCGCCGCGAGGAGATCCAGCGGTACGCCGATTTCTACGGCGCGATGGATGGCTCGGCCAAGTTCGTGCGGGGCGATGCCATCGCCGGCCTGCTGATCACCGGCATCAATCTCATCGGCGGCTTCCTGATCGGGATCACCCAGCAGGGGATGACGGCCAAGGAGGCTCTGGGCACCTTCACCAGCCTCACCGTGGGCGATGGCCTCGTCACCCAGATCCCCGCGCTCATCGTCAGCACCGCGGCGGGCATCATCGTCACCTACGGCTCCAAGAGCCCAAGGGTCGGCCCCGCCATCGCCCAGCAGATGATGCGGCACCAGGGCGCGCTGTGGATCTCGTCAGGCATCCTGGGCCTGATGGGGCTCGCGCCAGGCTTCCCGATGCTGCCGTTCTTCCTGCTCTCCGGCCTGCTCGCCGGCGGGGCGTGGATGGTCCGGGCGCGGGAGGAGCGCGAACGGATGCCGGACGCCGTGGTGCAGGTCAAGCCGACGGGCAAACCGGAATCGTCACCGATCAAGGATCTGCTGCTGGTGGAGCCGCTCGAGGTCGAAGTCGGCTACGCACTGGTGCCACTCGTGGACGAGGCCCAGAAGGGAGACCTGCTGCAGCGCATCGGTCTCATGCGGAAGCAGCTCGCCGTCGAGATGGGGATCATCGTGCCGCCGGCTCGCATCCGGGACAACATCCAGCTCCCCGCGACGGAGTACGTCGATCAAGCTGCGTGGCGTGCGCGTCGCGAGCGGCGAGGTCCTGCCGCGCTACCTGCTCGCGCTCGACACCACCGGCATCGCCGCACCGATCGACGGCATCCGCACCACCGACCCGAGCTTCGGGCTGCCGGCGGTGTGGATCATGCCCGACCGGCGCGTCGAGGCCGAAGCGAATGGCTACAGCGTGGTCGAGCCGCAGACCGTGCTCTCCACGCACCTGATGGAAACCATCAAGCACCACGCGGCGGAACTCCTCTCGCGCCAGAACGTGCGGGAGCTGCTCGACTGCGCTCAAGGAGACCCACCCCGCGCTGGTGGAAGACACCATTCCCGGCAAGCTCTCGCTCGGGACGGTGCACCGCGTGCTGCAGCGCCTGCTCCGGGAAGGTGTGCCGATCCGGGACCTGCCGCTCATCCTGGAGACGCTCTCCGACGCCGCCGAGACGACCAAGGACCCCGAGGCGCTGTGCGAGCAGGTCCGCCGCACCCTCTCCACCGTCCTGGTGCAGATCTACGACGATGGCGACGGCACCATCAGCGGCATCACCATGGGCCCGCGGCTCGAGGCCGCTCTCATGGGGCTGTTCAGTGCACGCCCGATGCGCGAAGGCGCACGCCCGCTGGAGCCCGAGGACCTCACCGCCGCGCTCCGCAGCCTCAACGACCTGATGACCCTCCACAAGCGGGACGGGCAGTTCCGTCCGCTGATCACTCCACCGTCACTCCGCATCGGGGTCCGGCGGCTGGTGGAACCGGTCATGCCCAATCTGCCGATCCTCTCGCTGGGCGAACTGCCGGCCCAGACCCCCGTCCACAGCATCGCCACCTGGGAGTTGCCCCGTGCCGCTTGAATCCTTTACCGGCCACGCCGTCGACGCGCTGCTGTCGCGCGCGAGTGAGATGCTCGGCCCCGACGCCGAAATCGTCGCGGTGCGCACGCTCCGGGCACCCGACGGCTCTTCCTATTACCAGGTACTCGCGACCGACGCCGCCAGCGCTGCGGACGAGCGCCGCCGGATGGCGCCGGATGGCGGTACCCATCCGCTGCTCAAGAGCTCTCCCGGCCCTGCCGATTTCGCCCGCCGGCGCGAGGCGGACACGACACCGCGGATCATCGCCTTTGTCGGCCCGACCGGCGTCGGCAAGACGACCACCATCGCGAAATTGGCGACCCACGCCGAGTTCTTCCGTGGCAAGCGGATCGGATTCCTCTGCCTCGACACCTATCGCGTGGGCGCGGTCGAGCAGATCCGCACCTATGCGGAGATCGCCGGCCTGCCGCTGGAAGTGATCTATGAGTCGGCCGAATTCCCCGATGCGTTGCGCCGACTGGGCGATCGGGACCTGGTTCTGGTGGACACACCGGGACGCGGCCCGCGGCATCATGCCGATACCCAGCAGATCCGCCAATGGCTGACGCAGCTCGCACCGAGTGAGGTCCACCTCGTCCTCCCGGCCGGTCTGCAGGAGGTGCACGTACGGCGAATCATTCAGACCTATCGATCCCAGGGAATCACCCATCTCCTGCCGACCAAGCTGGACGAGGCGATGGAGGATTGGAGCCTGTTCGACGCGGCCGCAGAGAATCGGCTGCCGATGCGCTGGATGGCCGATGGCCAGGAGGTCCCGCGCGATCTCAAGGCGGCGGCACCCCGGCTGCTTGCGGCCGTCGCCTCGCTCCGGGTGCGCACCGCGGTCGACGCCGAGGTCTTCCCATGAACGATCAGGCGGCATTGCTGCGCACGATGATGGCTGGTCGCCGCGTCGCCCCACCCGAATCGCCGGGCCCGCCGACGTTTGTCATCGGCAGCGGCAAGGGCGGCGTGGGGAAGTCGGTGGTCAGCGTGCTGCTCGCCGGCCGACTCGCCCTTGAGGGGCGGCGGGTGTTGCTGGTCGATGGCACCCAGAACATGGGCAACCTGCATGTGCTGCTGGGCCTCGCGCGGGAGTCGCGACTCGAACACCTGCTGGCCGACGGGATCGCCCCTCGCGACCTGCTGGTGCCGGTCAACGAGCAGCTGTGGCTGCTCCCCGCCGACAGCGGGGCGGAGGGCCTCTATGCCCTCGGCGCCACCGATCGGGCGCGGCTGCATCACCGGTTGAGTGCGCTCTACAGCGATTTCGACGCAGTGATCGTGGACGCGGGGCCCGGCCTGGAGAGTGTGGTTCGCGTCGCTACGATGCGCGCGACCCGCTGCATCGTGCTCACCGCGCCCGAGCCGGCGGCGCTCACCGACGCCTACGCCACCATCAAGATCGTCAACGCCCAGGTCGCGGGTCTCCCCGTGGATGTCATGGTCAATCGGGTGGCCGACGACCGCGAGGGCCCCGAGACCTTCGAGCGCCTCGCGACCGCGGCCGAGCGGTTTCTGCATCGGGAGCTCCGGTATCTCGGCGCCCTCTGGGAGGACGAGGAAATCCGGCGCGCCGTCCGCGTGCCGGGCCAGCTGGCTCAGGGCATCGGCCCCGGGCTCAATCACGATGTCTTCACTACGGTGCTCGAGCGTCTCGATGTGCCGGTTCCGGCGAGGGCCGCTGTATGAAGCCCAATGCGAATGAGGTAACCACGATGGCCACGACCGCACCCAAGGCACCCGCTTCGGCACCCGCCACCGCCACTCTCACCGATGCCCTGTGGCAACGGTACCGCGGCACCGGCGACCCGGCCGCCCGCACCCAGCTGCTCGATCGCTATCTCGGGCTCGTCCACCACGTCGCGCGCCAGGTCGCGGCCCGGGTCTCCGATGTGGTGGAGGTGGACGACCTCGTCAGCGCGGGCACCCTCGGGCTGGTGCAGGCCCTCGAGGGGTTCGACCTCTCGCGTGGCCTGGCCTTCAGCACCTTCGCGATGCGCCGCATCCGCGGCTCCATTCTCGATGAACTGCGCAGCCGCGACTGGGTACCGCGCTCGGTGCGTGCCAAGGGCCGGCAGATGGCCGCCGCGGTCGCCCAGCTCGAGGGCAAACTCGGCCGCGCGCCGGAGCCGAAGGAGGTCGCCGGCGTGCTCTCCCTCGACCTCGAGACCTACTGGCGCTGGCGCGAGGAGATCGATGGCGCGGTGCTGGTGTCGCTCGACGGGTCCGTGACACTCGATCATGCGGAGTCGGCGTCGCTCGAGGAAACCATGGGCGATCCCAACGCGCAGATGCCGGGGGAACGGCTCAGTCAGGAGGAGACCGTCGCCGGCCTGCGTCATGCCATCGGCATGCTCCCGCCGAAGGAGCGAACCGTCCTCGCCCTGTACTACTATGAAGAGCTGAACCTGCGGCAGATCGCCGAAGTGCTGCACGTGACAGAATCGCGAGTCTCCCAGATCCGTACCCAGGCTCTCAAACGCCTCCGCCAGCGAATGGCCCCGACCCAGGAGCAGTCATGAACCCGCGTCAGCTGCGTCTCGTCGTCTGCTTTCTCGCGATCTTCGTGCTGATCTCGGTCGCCCCGGTGGTGTCCGCGCTGCCGGCCTCGTTTGCCGGTCTGCGCCTCGATCCCGATGTCGCCAACGGCCTCGGCGATCTGGGCCTCACCTTCGCCGCCGGGATGGTACTGGCCGTTGGTCTCATCGTCACCCGCCGCCGCCTGCTGGCGCGTCGTGCCCGCCGCCCGCAATCGCGGCCGAGTCAGGCTGTCGCGGTCGCGCGCCGGGAATCGGGGAAGGACACCCCCGTCGTCCGGAACTCCGAGCTCACCCGTCGGCTCCGGAAAAGGGCCAAGGGGGGCGCCCGGATCCCCGAGCTTGCCCGTACGTTCGGTCTCTCCCAGGACGCGGTGCGCAGCGCACTCGGCCAGGGCGTGACTCCTCCTGCCGCCCCTGGGGGAAGTTCCTTCCGGAACCGGAAGGCCGCGACCCCTGCCAAGCCGGCGGCGCGGGCGGTGGCCGTCCGGCGAAGCGCTTACCAGGCCCTCGCTTAGCGCGTTGGCCAGTCGGGGGCCGAGGGGGCATACCGATTGCTTTCCTCGGACCCGACTACTGAGAGGGGACCCCATGGGCCTCGATGCCATCCGCAGCACCGCCCGCACCCTTGGCTATTACACCAGGCTGCAGGCGCTGACCGCCAACAATATCGCCAACAGCGACACCGACGGCTTCAAGGCCGATGTGATGTCGGCTCGGAAAATCGGGACGACGACCTTTCCGGTGCCGGTCACGAAGACCGATCTCTCCCAGGGCACGCTCACGCCGACCGGGCGGGGGCTCGATGTCTCGCTCGACGGCCCCGGGTTTCTGGTGCTGCAGACGGCGCAGGGCGAGCGATTGACGCGGGGCGGCTCGCTCGCGCTCGATGGCGCCAACCGCCTGGCCGATCGGCACGGCAATGTGCTCCTCGGCGAGAATGGTCCCATTCAGATACCGCTGCGCTACGCGACGATGGACGTGCAGGCCGATGGCCAGGTGGTCGTCGACGGCACCCGGCTGGATCGTCTCCGGGTCGAGACGGTGGCCGATCCCGCCACGCTCCTGAAGGATGGGGCGGGGATGTACCGGACCGCGGCACCGGGCGACGCCCGGCTCCCCGTGGATACCGCCACTACGATGGTCCGTCAGGGCCAGGTGGAAGACAGCAATCAGGACACGCTCAAGGGTGTGGTGGACCTGGTCACCATCCAGCGCGCCTATGCGGCGAACATCGACTCGCTCAAGGCGCTGGACAGCGTCCTCGGCACCGTGGTCAACGAAGTCGGCAAGGTGGTCTAGCAACCGTACGCGCGCAGCACCGTGCGCGCCCCTGACGAGGAAGACACGATGAATCCCGGACTCCGCAGCTCCGCCAGCGGCATGCGCGCGCAGCAGACGCGCATCGACGCCATCGCCAACAACCTGGCGAACGTCAACACCACCGCGTTCAAGCGCAGCCGCACCAACTTCGAGGACATGCTGTACGAGACCCTGCAGGGGTCGCAGCTGGTGCACTATCAGGGGACCGAGACGCTGGCGCCGATCCAGATCGGCCGCGGCGTCCGGCTCGCCGACGTGCAGCGGGTGCACACCCAGGGCACGTCGGAGCCGACCGGCAATCCGCTCGACTTCGCGATCGAGGGCGACGGCTTCTTCCAGATCCAGCTTCCCAATGGCGACGTGGGCTACACCCGCGACGGCACCTTTACCCGGAGTGCCGACTCGGGCACCCTGGTGACGCATGCCGGATTCATGGTGCAGCCGGAGATCACCATCCCCAGCGAGGCGACGCAGCTCACCGTCTCGCCGACCGGACTGGTGAGCGCCATCCTCGGCAACAACGGGCAGCAGGTCGAGCTCGGTCAGATGGAGATCGTGCGCTTCGCCAACCCGAGCGGGCTGCTCAGCCTCGGCGGCAACAACTACGCGGCGACCCCCGCCTCCGGCGATCCGATGTCCGGCGTGCCGATGGAGGATGGCTTCGGCCAGATCGTGCAGGGGTCGCTCGAGTCGTCCAACGTCGAGATCGTGCAGGAGATGGTCGACATGATCACCGCGCAGCGGGCGTATGAGGTCAACTCCAAGGCGATCAAGACCGCCGAGGAGATGATCCAGACGGCGACCAGTGAACTCATCCGTTAGGCGCGCCATGCTCTCCCTGCTGTCCGTTCTCAGCACCCTGACCGGCGGGCTGCGGGGCCAGGCCCCGCCGCGCCTCGTCGCCGACTCCGGTCGCGTCTCGCCGAGACTGGCGGCACGGGTTGCAGAGCAGGTGGGCCGGACCTGGGGCGTCGACTCCGCCGGCCTGATCCTCTCCTGGGGGAGCGGTTCACTCGCGGGGGTCTCCGACACCGCGCCGTTCCGCCTGCTCGGCCGTGGCGAAGGGGGCTGGTTTGCCGTGACCATCGAGCTGCCAGGGCGCCCTCCGCTGGCCATGCGCCTCCGCGCGGGGATCGCCGGGAGCCGCCTGGTGGCGGTCCGCGCCCTCCGCGTCGGCATGCGACTCACGGAGGGAGACATCCGGCAGGAGCCGCATCTCGCGTGGGGTCCGCCCCCTGCAGCGACCGGGGTGCCTGCCGCGGGATGGGTGGTGCGGCGCATCCTGTCGCCCGGCGATCCCCTCGATCTCTCCCGAGTCGCACCGCCCCCCGTCATCGAAAGCGGTCAACCGATGCGGCTGATCTGGAATGAGGGCAGTGTCTCCATCGCGCTCGAGGGCACCGCCGTCAACGACGCCGCGATGGGCGAGCTGGTCCGTGTGCGCACCCAGGGCCGAACCGGCGTGCTCCTGGGCACCGTCACTGCACCCGGTGAAGCGAGGATGCAATGAAGACCCTGCCATTTCTTTCGCTCTTCCTCGCCGCCCCGCTGGTGGCCCAGGGAGCTCCGCCCGCACCCGCCGCGACCCAGGCACCCCCCGCGGCGCAACCCACGGTCGCTGCGGCACCGGCGGCCAGTCGGGCCGGCTGGTTCAGCGACCGGCGTCCGCTCCGCGTCGGCGACATCGTGACGATCGTGGTGGATGAGGCCGCGAGTGCCAGTGAGAAGCAGAGCCTGAGCGGCAGCGCCAAGCGCGCCCAGTCGATGGGCCTCAACGTGAATGTCAGCCCGACGCTCAAGATCGGGCCAGCGAAGGGATTCGAGAGCGGCGTCAATAACGACTCCCGCAACACCGGCGACGCCGGGCGCACCGGAGATCTCACCGCGACTATCTCGGTCCGGGTGACCGCGATCGAACCGACGGGCATGGCCCGGATCAAGGGCGAGAAGACCGTGAGCGTTGACGGGCGGAATCAGGTGATCCAGCTGGAGGGGGTGGTCCGCCCCGAGGACGTCAGCTCCAGCAATACGATCTCCTCCTCCCGGATCGCCGAGTCGGTCATCAGCTACAAGGGCAAGAAGATCGGCCCCGCGAAGGGCATCCTCGGCAGCATTCTCTCCATCTTCTGGCCATGATGAGCCACTCGAGAGCCGCACCACGGCTCGTACTCGCGCTCCTGCTGTCCGGTTCCTGGGCCTCGGCGCTGTCCGCTCAGGCGATGGAACGGGTCGGTGATCTCGTTTCGCAGGCGGGGAATATCCCGCGACGGGTCCTCGGCTATGGCCTCGTCATCGGCCTCGAGGGCTCGGGGGACCGCTCCCTCGGCTCTGCCAACGGCGGGACCCCCACCGTGCGCTCGATTGCCAACGCCCTGCATCGACTCGGCCTCGACATACCTCCGGAACGGCTCCGGCCGAAGAACGTCGCCGCCGTCGTCGTCACGGCAGAGCTGTCGCCGTACCTCCGCGCCGGTGGTCGCTTCCAGGTACAGGTCAGCTCGATCGGCGACGCCACCAGTCTCCGCGGGGGCGTACTCTGGATGACGCCGCTGCTCACCGACGTCGATCAGCCGGCGGTCGGAACGGCCCAGGGTCCGCTGCTCCTGGCCGACGAGGAAAACCGCTACGCCGGCCGGCGGGGGAACTCCGCCCGGATTCCGGATGGCGGCGTGCTCGAAGTCGAGCCGGCCCAGATCGCTGCGCTCACTCCCAGACTCATCCTGAAGAAGCCCAACCTGGCCACTGCCCAGCGAGTCGCGTCAGCCATCAACGCGGCGATGGGCGACAGCACGACGGCCAAGGCGGATGACCCAGGGTCGATCACCCTCAACCCCGGGAGCCGAGGAGCCGATAATCTCATGAGCTTCCTCGCCCTGGTGGACACCATCCCGATCCGAATGGCGCCCGAAAACCGGGTGATCATCGACGGCCGGAGCGGGACCGTGGTCACGGGCGGAACGGTGCGGGTGGCCTCGGCCACAGTCAGTCACCGCGGCTTGACGCTGCGGATCGGTGGTCCACCACCGACGGCGGTGTCCGCCTCTGCCGATTCGGCTGGTCAGGGGACAGGGAACGGCGCACCGGCCGGGTTGCTCGCCGTCGGTGATGGGGCCACGGTCCAGGAAGTCGCCGCCGGGCTGCACGCCTCTGGCGCACGGCCGCAGGAGATCGCGGAAATGTTCTCCATGCTGCATGAGGTCGGTGCGCTCGGCGCCGAGGTGGTGGTGCGATGACCGACGCGCTCGGGGGGCCGGGAGCATCACAGAGTGCTCCGGCGCCCGGTCAGGATGCCCGGGCGAAGCTGCGCAAGGCGTCGCACGATCTCGAGAGCGTGTTCGTCAACGAACTGTTCAAGGCCATGCGGGCAACGGTGCCGGACGATGGGATCCTCGCCAACGATCCGGGCCAGGATCTGTTCACCGGGATGCTCGACGAACGCATCGCGCAGACCTACGCAGGGCGGGCAAGACCGGGATCGGCGAGGCGCTGTACCACCAGTTGAGCCGGCGGCTTGCCGGATGCCGGCCCGGGCCGAGGGGCACCATGACACCGCATGGCCATCAGGAATACATCGCGGCCGGACCCTCGGCCAGTGAACGGCTGTCGGATCTGGCGGACGCGCTGCTCTACGAGGCGAGCGTGATCGAAGAGCTGCGCGGGTCGTTGCTTCGACAGCGGGCGGGCGTGGCCTCCGACGACGCCGAGACTGGTGGAGTCGAGTATTCACGCCATGGGACGCACGCTGCTGACCCTCGATGAGGCCAAGCGCCGCCGGGCGGCGCTCACCGCGCTGATCGCGGGCGGGGAGCCGACGCCGCTCGACCGGCTGGAGGTGATGCTGGGTGGATCGCTGCCGCGCGATGTCGAGGACGCGCGGACTCTGGTGAAGCGGGCCGCGCTGCAGACGGCACAGGACGTCGCCATCAACCAGCACATCCTGCGGCGTGCGCTCGAAGCCGGCGATGTCTTCCTGCAGAAGCTCTTCTCGATGGGCGGCGATCCTTCGCCGGGGTACAACCGCGGGGAGCGGCCGATGGATTCGATCGCCGCAGAGCGGCCTCATCCTCAACCGGACGGCCTGACGATGAGCCTGACCAGTCTCCTCAGTATCGCGCGGACGGCGCTGCTCACCCAGCAGAAGGCGATCGACGTCACCGGCCACAACATCGCCAACGCCAGTACCGATGGCTACACCCGCCAGCGGCTGACGCTCGAGGCGGCCCTGCCGTTGCAGACCGCGATCGGCCAGATCGGCCGAGGGGTCACCGCGACTGGTCTGGAGCGGATCCGGAGCCAGTTCCTCGATGCCACCTATCGCAAGGAGAACGGCGACCTCGGCAGTTCGCCACGACGCAGGATCTGCTCGGCCAGGTCGAGGGCATCTTTGGCGAGCCGTCCGGCACCGGGCTGGCCAACGGCATCGACCAGCTCTTCTCCGCCTTCGGCGACCTTGCGAACGACCCCACGAACAAGACCACCCGCACGCTCGTCAGCCAGGCGGGCACCAGTCTCACCCAGATGTTCCAGGATACCGATCACCGGCTCACCCAGGCCAACGCCGATGTAACTGCGCGGATCGGGGGCGCCGTCGCCGAGGTGAACGATCTCGTCGCGCCAGATCGCCGATCTCAACGCGCGTATCCAGGCCGGCTCCGCCGGCAACCGGGAGGCACCCGACGTCAAGGATCAGCGCGATCGACTGATCGACACGCTCTCCGGGATCGTCGGGGTGCGCGTCATCGCGCGGACCGACGGCACCGTGGGCGTGGCTGCGGGTGATGCCCTCCTGGTCGACGGCGGCGATGGCCACCACCCTCGATGTGCGGGACAACGGCTCCGGCCACCTGACCGTCGGAATGACGGGAACAACTGGCGCCATCAACCTGCAGGGCGGCTCGCTCGGTGCGCTGACGGAGCTCTCCACCACGACCATTCCCGGGTTGCGAACCAGGCTCGACGCCCTCGCCAAGGGGATCGTGACCGAGGTGAATGCGCTCCACAGGTCGGGTACAGGCCTGGCCGGGAGCACCGGCGTCGACTTCTTCAATCCGACCGGCGTCACGGCGGGCAGCATGGCGGTGAGCCTGTCGATACAGTTTTCCACGGACAATATCGCGGCCGGGAAGAACGGGGCCGCCGGCGACAACGCCAACGCGCTCGCCCTGGCCTGGCCTCCGGACCGCCGGTGTCGCCTCCTTCGGCGGCAGCACGATCGGCGAGGCGTTCCAGGGCCTGGTCTCCGAGCTCGGCGTGCATGGTGCGCGAATGCGACCGACAAGCAGACCGCACAGGAGATCGTGGTCTCACATGCCGATACTCTACGTCAGAGCATCAGCGGGGTCTCCGTCGACGAGGAGCTGACCACGGCTCATCGGCCAGCAGAACGCCTACAAGGCGGCTGCCAGGCTGGTGACCGTCGCGGACGACATGATCCAGGCGCTGATCGGGATGGTGCGGTAACTACTCGGACGGAGGAGGCGAAGGGAACGCGTGCTGATTCTCAATCGTCGCCAGGGAGAGGCGATCCTTATTGAGGGAGGGATCCGGATCGTCGTGCTGTCCAGCGACCGTCGCGGAGCCCGGATCGGCATCGAAGCGCCGACGACCGTCAATATCCAGCGGGAAGAGCTGGTCTCACGCATGGCGGAGGAGAATCGCCGTGCCAATGCCCGCTCGACCGGAACCGAGTGGCTCGAGCAGATCCCGCTGCGCGACCCGAAACCCTGACCCACTCGCGGGGCCACCCGGATGCGCGAGAGGCGACCATCGGCTGGTCGCCTCTTGACGCTTGCTACCGGTCCGTGCGTCGGGATCACGCCCCCCGACGCCAGGTCGGCAGGAGAAGCACGGCGCGGGTGCCCTGCCGCGGCCGCGGCTCGAGCGCCAGCGCTCCGCCATCGCGGCTGGCCAGCCACCGCGCGACCGTCAATCCGATGCCCAGGTGATGGGTGTGCGTGGTGAAAAACGGCTCGAACGCCTGCGTCCCTGCCGCCTCACTCAGCCCCCTTCCATTGTCCTCGACGACAATTTCGATCTGCCCCTCCCGCATCCCGGCCGAGAGTGTGAGCTCCCCGTCCTCCCGGCCCAACAGTGCCTGCTTGGCGTTGCTCACGAGGCTCAGCAGAATGTGCCGCAGATCGGCCTCGATGCCGCGCACGGGCGGCAGTCCGCCGGTCAGACGCAGCTCCACCTCCAGAGCGGGCAGGCCACGCTGAAAGCTCTGCAGCTCGACGACGTGGGCCAGGAGGTCGTCGACGATGACCGGGGATGCCTCGGTGTCATTCGGCGCGTAGACCCGGCCGAAGCAGCCGATGGTGTCGGCGAGGTGCTGCACCGCGTCGCTCACTGCGGTCTTCAGCCGAGCGCCCTCGCTGCCGCCGAGCAGATCGGCGTGGGGATCCACGAGCAGGGTGAGGGTCTGGAGCGGGCCCCGAAGATCGTGGGCCATTCCGCGGGCGAGAGAGGCCACCACCGTGGCTCGGTCGGCGCGGATGAGCAATTCCTCAAAGGCGGGCGAAGGTATGATGGACAGCGGGGCCGGCGTTGCGGCAATCGTCACGGATAGCTCTCCCGGGGGCACGTAACTCTACGGCGGCCCGCGGCGATTGGCAATGCGGGGTGAGCCCCAGGACAGGATCCCGGTGCAGCCCCAGGCTACACGGACCGGCTGATCCAGACGCCGTCGATGATGGGATCGGCGAGGTGGCGGCGCTGAATGACGTCGAGCATGCTCTCGGAGATCGTGGTCCCCTTGGCGAGCAGCTTGACCCCGGAACTGGTGGTGAGATCGGCGGCCAGCACCATGCCGATTCCCAGGTGATCGACGCCGATCTGATTGCGGGTCGCCTGCCACTCCTCCCTCGGCCGGTCGAGGACCAGCGATTCGAGGTGTACGAGGGCGAGCGGATCATACCAGGTGGACTGGTGCTGGCGCATCTCCTCGATCACGGCGACGGGGTCACGCGGGGAATGGCGGCCGTCGCCATCTACGGCGCGGTAGAAATCCACGGCCACCCGGAGTATCCGGGCCCTGAGCGGGATCTGTCCCGAGACGTAGTGGTTGGGCATGCCGGTGCCGTCCCAATTCTCGAAGATGCCACCGACCAACTCGGCGGCACCCTTCAGCCGGAGGACCTGACCCAGGAGCGAGGCCGAGACGACCGCATAGTGCCAGTCCGGCTGGGACGCACTGTCGGGGGTGTGATGGATCGGCTCGACCACCTTGCCGATCTCGTGCAGTTGCGAGGCCAGCTCGAGGTCGCCGACGAGTTCCCCCGGCACCTCGAATCGTTCGGCCATCTGCCGCCCCAGTGCCGCGAGGCGACGGCCCCGGTCACTCGCGCCTGGCAGCCCGAGGTCAATCAGGTGAATGAGCAGCTGCAGCAGGCCGTCGAAGCTGTCGCCCAGCTGCTGATGCAGCCGCTCGACCTCCACCTTGTCCTCACGGAGCTGATCCTGGAGCCGCTTCAAACGCAGGCTCGCCCGCACCCGCGCGATCAGTTCGGGGACCTCGATCGGCTTGGTGAGGTAGTCATCGACGCCGAGGTTGAGGCCCCGGACTTTCAGCGCGGTGTCGGTAAACCCGCTCAACACCACGAAGAGGACGCCGGTGAGCCCCGGGTCGTTCTTCACATGCCGGCAGAATTCGAAGCCGTCCATCTCCGGCATCTGGTAGTCGGAGATGATCAGATCGGGATGAATCTCACGGGCGCGGGCGAGTCCGTCCTTGCCGTTGATTGCGGTCGCCACCCGGAGGGCAGGTTCGTGCGCCAGCACCGCGTGGAAGTGCGCCAGCGTGGTCGGATCATCATCGACCAGGAGGACCGTGCTGACCGTGCTGACCCCGCTCATGGGGCCGTCACCGCGACATGCCCGCTGTCCACCGCCGGCGTTCCGGTGGCGGTGGTGCTGTCTGCTCTGGCGCTGTCAGGGGACGCTGCGAGCGAATCGGGAGCCGGAGGCCGCGGCGGGAGCAGCATCGTGACGGTGACTCGCCGGTTGGCGTCGGCCATCGGGTGCTCCGGGTCGCGGGGCCGGCGATCCGCCCAGCCACGCACCTCCTGGAGCTGCGCATCGTTGAGCCCCCCGGCCTCCATGATGCGCCGGGCGGCGTTGGCCCGATCGACACTCAGCTCCCAGTTGGAATAGCCGTCGGGCCGCGAGTAGGGCTTGGCGTCGGTATGCCCTTCGATGGCGACGGCGTTCGGCAGACCGCCAAGCGTCTTCCCCAGGAAGGAGAGGAGACCGACGCCCGCGGGCGTTGGTGACGAGGAGCCGGACTGAAAGAAGACCCCGGTCGAGTCTTCCAGGAGCTGGATGCGCAGGCCGTCGTCGGTCATCTCGATCTCGACATGCTCGGCCAGTTCGGAGAGCGCCGGGACTTCGCGGATCTCCTGCTTGATCTGCTCCGCGGTCTGACGCAACCGGTCCCGCCGGAGGTTCACGACATCGGCAGGCGACATGATGCGCGGGCTCTGGGTCTGGGCGCCCTCCCCCGGCATGATCGAGCTGCCGAACTCGCCGGCCCGCCCCATCGGATCCTGGAAATAGCCGGCGATGGCCGACTTGACGTCGCTCGACTGATTCACGAGCCAGAGCACCAGGAACATCGCGAACATGGCCGTCATGAAGTCGGCAAAGGCGACCTTCCACGCGCCACCGTGATGGCCATGCCCGGCCACCTTCTTCTTGATGATGATGATCGGCTGTTCGCGCGCCTTGTTCATGGCTTACTTCGCGGCCTTGGCCGCCGCCTTGCAGGCCGCTTCCATCTCCTGAAAGGTCGGCCGCGCCGTCGAGAAGATGGCGCGGCGGGCGAACTCGACCGCCACGATCGGGGCGAAGCCCTTCGCAAAGGCGACGACGCTCGCCTTGAAGAACGCGAAGAACCGCGCTTCCTCGGAATTGGCGTTCTCGATTGCGGTCGAGAGCGGGCTGCAGAAGCCGTAGGCCAGCAACACGCCCATGAACGTCCCCGTCAGCGCGGCGCCGACCTTCTCACCGATCACCTCGACCGGTCCGGCGATAGCCGCCATCGTCACCACGATGCCGAGGACGGCCGCGACGATGCCGATACCGGGCAGCGCGTCGCCGACCTTCTGCAGGGCGCCTGCGGGTTTCCCCGCTTCCTCGTGGTGGACGTCCATCTCGCCATCCATCAGGGCGTCGAGGTCGTGGGGCGGGACGCTCCCGACGAGGACCAGTCGAAGCGAGTCGCAGAGGAACTCGATCGCATGGTGCTCGTGCAGGACCTTGGGATACTTCTTGAAGATCGAGCTCTTCTTGGGGTCCTCGATATGCGACTCGATCGCGACCAGGCCGTCCTTGCGGGCGATCTGGAAGAGCTCGTACAGCATCTTGAGGGAGTCGAGGTAGATGTCGCGGGTGAACTTGTTACCCTTGAAGACCACACCCAGCTTCCCGCCCAGCGCCTTGAGCACGGTGCCGGGGGTGGAGATCAGGACCGTGCCGATGGCGATGCCGCCGATCACGACGATCTCGGACACGTGAAAGAGCGCGCCGAGGTGGCCGCCGGCGATCGTGAAGCCTCCTGCGACAGAGGCCAGAACGATGATCAGTCCGATGATCGAGATCATGAAAGTGCCATCCCTTGCATGGCTGAAGTATCGGAGCCGCTTGCCGATACCTTGAGATGCACGGGGGCCAGGACGGGCCCGCCACAGTCATCGGGGGTATGGAGTGCCCTATATCATCAACGGCATGCGCGACCTGCTGGCGCGGGGGGAGAATCTCCCCACGCTCCCGACGGTCGTCTTTCAGCTCCACAAAGTGCTGGACAACGAGCATGCCGGGGCCTCCGATGTCGCCGCGATCATCGAACGGGATCCCTCGTTGACCGCGCGGCTGCTGCGGGCGGCCAATTCGGCCGCCTACGCCCGCTCCGGGAGCCGCGTGGGGTCGGTATCGTCGGCGGTCGCCCGGCTCGGGGTCAATCAGGTCCGCGCCATCTGCATCGCCCTCGCCGTGGTGAAGGCCTTCAGCCAGAAGGCCGGCGGCCTCAATCACGAGGCGTTCTGGACCCACTCGGCCGCGGTCGGCATGACGGCCAGGCGCCTGTGGGAGCGATTCGGGGAGGACCCGGCGGTCAGCGCGGACGACATGTATGTCGCCGGCCTGCTCCACGACACCGGACTGCTGGTGCTGGAACAGCACTTCCCCCGGGAATTCATGGAGGCGTTCAACGCCCGCCTGGGGACCGGGGGCAGGCTCTGGCAGGCCGAGGAGGAACACCTCGGAATGGACCATGGGGCCGTGGGCGGCCTGCTCCTCGGACGTTGGTCGCTGCCACCATTCATCGCCGAGGCCGTCACCAATCACCACCACCCGCACCAGGCGGAAGACCAGCTCCAGTCGCTCTGCCGGGTGGTGCAGGCGGCCGAGGTACTCTGCACCGAATTCGGGGCCGCCCTGATTGACGAAGGGCCGGCGGACTGCTCGGCGGCGGATGTCCTGGGGGAGTTGGGGGCGGATGAGGGAACGATCGAAGCGCTCCAGGCCGAGGTCCCGAAGCTTGCCGAGCGGGCACGCGAATTCCTTTCTTAAGGAAGAGGAAAGGGCTGGGACAGGGGGTCTGAACTGAGTCGGGGGCCCTGCGCATGCAGGGCCCCCGCGTTGTGGGTCATCCCGAGAGACGTCCGCGTGATTATGCGGTCCGGCGGGAGAATCGCTGGACCAGGCGGGCGGCAAAGTTGTTGTTGACAACAATCATCAAGAACAGCGCCTTGAGCATAGGCCACCTCCACGGCTGGGAAGTCGACAGGGAGCACTGGATTTCTCTTGCAAGAACGGTTCCACTCAAGCCGCGGTGACACTCCAACCACACACGTTTCTTGAACCACTTGCCGTCCAATGCCTTATCGAGCGGGCCGACGAACCGAGGGCGCAGCATGAGTGTGTACCTCCGACGCTGTGGCGTTCGCCCAAGTGACACATCTCATTTCCTGCTCAAGTCGATTCTGCCGCCTGTCGAGAATTCAAAGGGTGTCGAGTGTTTCCTTCTTCCCGAGGCGAGAAATGTTTCCTCATAGGTCTGGCCAGGTGAGCGTTGCCGCAGCCGCGGTCGGCGCGGCCTGGATCGGGGTCATGGTGATGGCGCTGGGGCTGAGCAGCGGAGTGCGCCGGGTCGCGGCGCAGGAGCCGCAAGGGCCCGCGATCGAGGACAACTCTTTCTTCATCGAGGAGGCCTATAACCAGGAGGCCGGAGTCGTCCAGCACATCAGCACCTTCGCGGCTTCAGGGGCCCATCACCGGGACCTCGCCTACACCTTCACTCAGGAATGGCCCTTCCACGGACAGACCAACCAGCTCAGCTACACACTTCCCCTGACGCGCCTCGACGGGCAGAGCAGCGGGCTCGGCGACATCCTGCTCAACTACCGCTATCAGCTGGGTGGAGGGGAGCGGCGCTGGGCTGCTTCACCGCGTCTCACCGCGGTGCTCCCCACGGGCAGCGTCAGCCGACAGCTGGGCGACGGCAGCCCCGGCCTGCAGGTCAACCTGCCGATCAGCTACAAGCTCAGCCGCGACGTGGTCACCCATTGGAACGTGGGAGGGACCATCCTGCCGTGGGCGCAGGGCCCGCAGGCCGGTGGCATCCGCCCGAAGCGAGTGGTGGCCAGCGGTTTTGCAGGGATGAGCATCATCGGGCCGATCCGCGCCCCGATCCAGTTGATGGTCGAGAATGTAGTGAGCCGGGACGGCGAAATCGGGGCGGGCGGGGTGGTCAGTCACTCCAATACCTGGATCTTCTCACCGGGCTTCCGCGCTGCCCTCAACCTGGGGACCCTGCAGATCGTCCCGGGAATCGCGCTGCCGTTCACCCGTTCGGGGGGTGTCACCTCTCACGACCTGTACCTCTACCTGTCCTTCGAGCACCCGTTCAGCGCCGAAGGCGTGACGGCTGTGAGCGCCGCGGTAGGGACCGAGTCGTCCGAGTAGCGACGGCCGAGAGACCCACGCCGAGTCGGCCCGCGCGAATGCGCGGGCCGACTTGCATTTCGGCCACTGCCGCAGGCGGGTGACGCAGCAGCACCGGGGTCTGTCATCTCTGGTGTGGCCGATGCCGCGACGACCGGTCACCGCGCGGGCGCGATGTGAACATACCCTCACGTGAAGCCCGAGGGGGCGAGAGCGACGTTCAACCTCACGGCACTCTGGCCGATAATCACACTCTGACCGACGGGTTCGGCCATGTGCCGCCCACGCAGCGGCACGAAACAGGATCACTACTCTCGAGAATCGCCATGGGAAACTTCCAGAATTGGGGCGTGAAGACCAAACTCTTCCTCCTCGTCGGCCTCGCCGTGGCCGGCCTCATCGCCAGCGCCGCCATCGGGTATATCGCGATCGAAAAGGTGAAGGTGCACGGGCCCGTCTACGAATCGATGATCACCCAGAAGGATCTCCTGGGCGATGCCCTCCCTCCGCCGCTCTCTCTACTGGAACCCTACATGCTGGCGTTGAAGATTCCCGCGGAGGATCACCCGGGGGATCGCGCCGCGTACATCGGTCGCGCCGACTCCATACGGGCGATCTACCTGGCTCGAAGGTCGTACTGGATGGAGCAGCTCCCCGAGGGACCGGAGCGCAAAGTGCTGCTGGAGCAGGTGCTGCCGCCGGCCGATCGATTCTACTCGATCTGGGAAAGCGCCTACCTGCCGGCCGTACACCGGGGCGACTTTGCCGCCGCTCGAAAGGTGACGGAGACCGACCTGGACAGTCTGTACAAGGCGAGCGCGACCGCCGTGGTCGGGATCCTGGCCCTCGGCAATGCGGAGGCAGCGCGTCTCGATGCCGTCGCGGAGGGAATTGATGAGGCCCCCAAGCGTGAACTGATCGGCCTGGCGGTGGGGGTCGCCATTGTCCTGTCGCTCGTCGGCTGGATGGTGATGCGACAGATCCTGAGCAATCTGGTGAGTACGGTCGGGGCCCTGCAGACCGCCGCGACCGGCGATCTGACTGTCCGGACCGGCGTCACCACCACGGACGAATTCGGCCAGATCGCGGGCGCACTGGACGCCTTTCTCGGGAGCATGCGGGAGAGCATCGCCTCGATTGCGAACAACGCGACCGCACTCGCCTCAACTGCGGAAGAGCTCACCAACGTGAGCCAGACGATGAGCGCCGGCGCCGAAGAGACCGCGGTGCAGTCGAACGTCGTGGCGCGAGCCACCGACGGGGTCAATCGCAACGTGCAGACGGTCGCCGCGGCCTCGGAGGAGATGAGCGCCAGCATCCAGGAGATTTCCAAGAATGCCTCCGAGGCAGCGCGGGTCGCCTCGGAAGCGGTGTCGGCGGCGGACCAGGCCAACGAGACGATCTCCCGGCTGGGCAAGTCCAGTGATGAGATCGGCGCGGTGATCAAGACGATCACCTCGATCGCCGAACAGACCAATCTGCTCGCCCTCAACGCCACGATCGAGGCGGCGCGGGCCGGGGAAGCGGGCAAGGGCTTCGCAGTGGTGGCGAACGAAGTGAAGGAGCTCGCCAAGGAGACGGCGAGGGCGACCGAGGACATCAGTCGCAAGATTCAGACGATTCAGGCCGACACCCATTCCGCGGTACAGGCGATTCAGGGGATTGGCCGGGTGGTGGGGCTCATCAGCGCGGCCCAGAATACGATCGCCAGTGCCGTCGAGGAGCAGACCGCCACGACCAACGAGATCAACCGCAACCTGGCCGAGGCCGCGACGGGCGCCTCGGAGATCGTGCAGAACGTCGCGGGCGTCGCCACCGCCGCCAACGAGACTACGCGAGGGGCCAACGATACCCAGCAGGCGGCAGCGGAACTGGCCCGCATGGCGGCGGCGCTCCAGGACCTGGTGCGGCAGTTCCGCTACGAAGAGCGCGATCGACGGACCCAGCCGAGCCCGGCTCGGCGGGTCGCCGTTCAGATGCCCGCCGCACCGGACGGTGTCGAGCTGAACGAGTATGGCCGGGCGTTCGCCGCCAGCCGGCAGCCGTCCGTCGAAGCCGACTGAGTCAGGCGTCCGACTCGGCCGGGCACGAGGATGCAGGGGAGGGGAGTCACTTTCAGCCAGGATGGGCAAGGTATGCGCTGGACAATTCAACGTATGCTGATCGGCCTTGGCGCCATCGGCGCCGTGGTGGCCCTCGTGGTGGGCGAGGTGGGGTACTACTCGACCGTGGAGGCCGCCAACAGCGAGGCGCTCCTCAATCGCGAGGCGCGAGCCCTCCGCCGAGAAATGCTCGCGGACATGATGCACGACGCCTTGCGGGCGGATGTACAACGCGCGCTCCTCGCTGCCCGGATTGCGCCGCAGGATCGTGACTCGGTCCTCGCGGATGTGACGGAGCATGTTCAGACCTTTCGCGCTGCCCTGGCGGACAGCGACCTGCAGGCGGGTGGCCCTCCCATTCACCAGGTGCTCTCCGAAATACAGCCGGCGGCTGACGACTACCTCGCGACTGCGCAGGCCCTCGCGGCCCTGGCCTTCCGGGATCGGGTCCTGGCAGAGCAGCGATTCGGCCAGTTCCAGACCGCGTTCGAGCGGCTGGAGGTCGGCATGGAGAATCTCGGTGATGCGGTGCTGCAGGAGGGAGAAGGGGTCCAGGCATGGGCGGCAGAGCAGGGCATTCGCTCGCGAAGGTTGATCCGGATGTTCGCGATCCTGGGGCTCGGCATTTCGATATTCATCGGCTGGGCGGTTGCCCGTCGGGTGACGCGTGAAGTCAGGGAGATTCAGCGGGTGACCACACTGGTCGGCGCCGGTGACTTCCGGGAGGAGGCACGGGTACTCAGCCGGAACGAACTGGGAGAGACGGCGCGCGCCCTCAACCAGGCGATCCACGGCATGCGCACCGCCCTCGCGGCCGAGCGGGTCGACTGGCAGGACGTCGGGCGGCAGCGCGCCGAGGTGATTCGGATCCGGCAGCTGGTCGAGAACGCGCCGGTCAATATCATGTATGCCGATCGGGATCTGACACTGCAGTACATGAATCCGGCGGCGAGCAGCACCTTCCGCAAGCTGGAGCGGTACCTCCCGGTGAAGGTGGAAGAGATGTTGGGCAAGTCAATCGACATCTTCCATCGCAATCCGGCGCACCAGCGGGACCTGCTGGGCGTCGCCGCGAATCTGCCGCATCGCGCGCAGATCCAGGTCGGTCCGGAGACGCTCGATTTCATGGCCTGCGCCATCAAGGATGACCACGGCGAACACATCGGCACGATGGTGACCTGGGAGTTGATCACCTCGAGACTGGCGTCGGAGCAGCAGGTCAAGGATGCGCAGGCGGCGCAGCTGCGGACGGCCGAGGAGCGCCGGAAGACCGAGCAGGCGGAGTCGGAGCGCCGCCAGCATGAAGGGTCGGAGCGCGAGGCGGAGCAGCACAGCCGGGCGGAAGTGGAGCGAGCCAGGGCGTCGGAGCTGCGCGCCAAGGTGGACGAAATCCTCGCGGTGGTGGATGCTGCGGGCCAGGGCGATCTCACCCGCGAGATCTCGGTGCGGGGGGAGGATGCCATCGGCCGGTTGGGCGAAGGACTGACCACCTTCTTCCGCAATCTGCGCGGCAGCGTCGCGAACATCGCCCGGACGGCGGAGACGGTCGCCACGACCTCGACGCAGGTGAACGCGGTTGGGCAGCGGCTGGGCGGCGCGGCTGGCGAGACGGCTGCGCAGGCGAGCGTGGTCTCGACGGCGGCGGAGGAGGTCTCGCGCAACGTGCAGACGGTGGCGTCGGGGACGGAAGAGATGAGCGCTTCGATCCGCGAGATCGCGAAGAATGCGTCGGAGGCCGCCCGGGTGGCGCTGCAGGCGGTGAAGGTGGCGGAGCGAACCAACGGCACGGTAGGGAAGCTGGGCGAGTCGAGCGCCGAGATCGGAAAGGTCATCAAGGTGATCACCTCGATCGCGCAGCAGACCAATCTGCTGGCTCTCAACGCCACCATCGAGGCGGCCCGCGCCGGCGAGGCGGGCAAGGGCTTCGCCGTCGTGGCCAACGAGGTCAAGGAACTCGCCAAGGAGACCGCACGTGCCACCGAGGAGATCGGGCGGAAGATCGAGGCGATTCAGGCCGACACCGGCGACGCGGTGAGCGCCATTCGGGAGATCAGCGATATCATCGGCCAGATCAGTGGCATCCAGACCACGATCGCGGGCGCGGTCGAGGAACAGACGGCCACGACCAACGAGATGAGCCGGAACGTTTCGGAGGCCGCGCGCGGGGCGCAGGAGATCGCGCAGAACATCCAGGGTGTTGCGACCACCGCCCAGAGCACGACGGAGGGTGCGACTCAGAGCCAGACCGCGGCCGGCGAGCTCGCCCGTGCCGCCCGTGAGCTGCAGGCCCTCGTGGCCCAGTTCCGCTATGAGGAGGCGGGCGCCTCGGTGCGGGGTCGGGCCTCACGTCCGGTGGCGCGCCTCGCCGGGGCGAAAGCCTAGCGAGGCGCCATCGGGGTCCGCGGGGGAAAGAACTGCCGCCGGCCGGAGAGTTTCTCCGGTCGGCGGCCTGCTGCGCTTTGGTAACTGGTTGCTGCGCCAGCACTTCGGATCTGGCCCCTGAACTGCTCTTGTCACCTCGAATCGCTGGCAGTTCGGAGTAGCGGGCCGAGGTGTGGCCGCTCAACGAATTCATCGGGGCGACCGATACTCCCGACATCGAGTGGTTCCCCCACAGAGTCGCGGTCGACGACCGGCGCCGGAGAAGAACGCATGAGCGACATGGACGAGATCGTCAAGGAGTTCCTGGTCGAGAGTACCGAGGGCCTTGATACGCTGGATCGCAACCTCGTTGCGCTCGAGAAGAAACCGGGCGACAAGGAGCTGATGGGCGGGATCTTCCGCGCCATCCACACGATCAAGGGCACCAGCGGGTTCCTCGGCTTCGGGCGGCTGGAATCAGTGGCCCATGTCGGCGAGAGTCTGCTCTCCGATCTGCGGGACGGCAAGAAGACGCTCACCCCGGAGATCACCAGTGCGCTGCTGCAGCTGGTGGACGCCGTGCGGTCGATCCTCGGTGCCATCGAAAGCACCGGGGTGGACGGCCAGGACGACTTCGTTCCGCTCGTCGAGCTGCTGACGCGGCTGCAGAAGGGGGAGGCCGTCGCGGGAAAAGCTGAGGGGGCCGGGACGCCCGCAAAGGCGACACAGGCGGCGAAGCCGGAGCCGGCCGAGGTGGCAGCCGCCACCCCCGCGCCCGACGTCGCGTCCATCCCGGCCCCCGCAGCCGTGCCGGCCCCGGTCTCTGCCGTCCCCGTCGGCGAGGGCGCGGAAGCCAAGGGTCCGCAGGCGACCGACAGCAATATCCGGGTGGACGTGAGTCTGCTCGACAAGCTCATGAATCTGGTCGGCGAGCTGGTGCTGGCTCGGAACCAGATCCTGCAGTACACCGCGACGCAGGAGGACAGCAGCTTCGTCGCGACCACGCAGCGCCTCAATCTCATCACCACCGAGCTGCAGGAAGGGGTCATGAAGACCCGCATGCAGCCGATCGGCAATATCTGGACCAAATTCCCGCGCGTGGTCCGCGACCTCGCGCTGGCCTGCAAGAAGCAGGTCCGCATCGAGATGGAAGGCAAGGAGACCGAACTCGACAAGACCATCATCGAAGCCATCAAGGATCCGCTCACCCACATCGTGCGCAACTCGGTGGACCACGGGATCGAGCTTCCCGCGGACCGGGTGGCGCGGGGCAAGCCGGCGGAGGGGTGCCTGCTGTTGCGCGCCTACCACGAGGGCGGCCAGGTGAACATCGAGATCTCCGATGACGGCGGCGGGGTCAACGTCGATCGGGTGAAGGCCAAGGCGATACAGAAAGGGTTGATCACCGCGGAGCAGGCGGCACGGATGGCCGACCGCGAGGTCGTCACCATGATCTTCGCTCCAGGCTTCTCGACGGCCGAGCAGGTCAGCAACGTCTCCGGCCGCGGTGTGGGCATGGATGTCGTGAAGACCAACATCGAGAAGATTGGCGGCACGGTCGACATTCACAGTGTGGCGGGCCAGGGGACCACCCTCAAGATCAAGATTCCGCTCACGCTTGCCATCATCCCCGCGCTGATCGTGACCAGGGGTGGAGATCGCTTCGCGATCCCGCAGGTGTCACTGCTGGAACTGGTGCGGCTGGAGGGCGATGAGACCGGCAACTGCATCGAGATGGTCCACGGCTCGCCGGTCTATCGGCTGCGCGGCCGGCTGCTGCCGCTGGTGCACCTCTCGGATGCGCTGGGGCTCACCACCGGCGCCGCGATGGCGCCGAGGACACCGGATGATGTCGTGAACATCGTCATCCTGCAGGCCGACGAACACAGCTTCGGGCTGGTGGTGGACGAGATCAACGACACCGAGGAGATCGTGGTCAAGCCGCTGGGGAAGCAGCTCAAGGGGATCAGCGCCTTTGCGGGCGCGACCATCATGGGCGACGGGCGGGTGGCCCTCATCCTGGACGTCCTCGGCATCGCGCAGAAATCGGCGGTGGTGTCCGAGGCGCGGGTCCGCGGTCAGGCGGAGGTCGTGGATACGCTGCGCGCTGCCGGCGACGAGAAGCAGATGCTGCTGCTGTTCCGCCTCGGCGAGGACCGCCGGATGGCCATCCCGCTCTCGATGGTGGCGCGCCTCGAGGAATTTCCCCGGAGCGCCGTGGAACGGGCCGGTGCCCACCAGGTGGTCCAGTACCGGGATCGCCTGCTGCCGCTGCTGCGCCTCACGGAGCTCCTTGGTGAGGCAGGCGGCACAGGGGAGGAGCGGGATCCCATTCCGGTCGTCGTCTACGCCCACGAGGGGCGTGATGTCGGGCTCGTGGTGGAGAACATCGTGGACATTGTGGAGGAGCACCTCACGGTGCACCGCCGGCAGCGGCCGGGCGCGGTGTACGGCACGGCGGTGATTCAGCAAAAGGTCACCGACCTGCTGGACGTGCGGGCCCTCATCGAGGGCGCCGACGTCCTGCTGTTCGCCGGCGCCGATGTCGAAACCGTCGGCGCGGGAGCCTGAGCCCCATGGCCATCGAACGTCAGTTCTGCACCTTCTTTCTCGACTCGCTCTTTCTTGGCATCGAAGTGCAGCAGGTCCAGGAAGTGATACGCCGCCAGACCATGACGCGGGTACCCCTCGCGCCGCGGGCGGTGCGCGGCCTCATCAATCTGCGCGGCCAGATCGTCACCGCCGTCGACCTGCGGGAGCGACTGGGGCTGCCACCGCTTGCAGCCGATCGGGAACCGATGAACGTCGTGGTCCGCACGGAAGAGGGGGCGGTGAGCCTGCTCGTCGACGAGATCGGTGATGTGCTGGAGACCGAGGAGCACCAGTATGAACCGCTGCCCGAGACCCTGCCGGCCCAGGCCCGCGCGCTGATGCGGGGCGTCTACAAGCTCCCGGGCCGACTGCTGCTGATTCTCGATACCGCCAAGGTGCTCGCCACCGAGCCCGTTGGATCCGGTGCGCGCTGAGATGGGCCCGCTGCTGTCCGTCCTGTCACTGGCGCTGATTGCGGCGGAGGTCGCGGCAGCTGCCTGCGTCACCCGCGCGCGAGGCCTGGGTGATGGCCTGCCCGCTCGATCACTCCGGCCATCCCGGGATCTCAAGTGGGCTGCCGCACGTACCCGCGCCGTTGACGGCGGCGCTTCACTGGTAACGCAGGGAGTGCGTGCCGATGACCGCCCCGACCGCTAACGCCGCGCGCGAGATGCCCCCGGCGGCAGCCGTCAGCGATCCGCTCTCGGCGCCACGCCTTCTGGAGAGTCTCGGGCGACTCACGGCCGTCCTGTTCCTCGCCGATCGGCACCAGCGGATCGTCGCTGTCAGCGCCGCCGCCGAGGAGGCGGTGCACCGGCTCGGCTTCGCCGCCGGTACCCTGCAGGGCATGGACCTCGCCGCCGTGCACGGCAATCCGCCCGGTTTCCGGGAGTCGGTCACCGGTGCGACAACTCTCCCGTTCGAGCACAAGATCAGGACCGAGCAAGCGATCTACAAGTGCATCATCGCGCCCGTGCCGGACGCGAGCGGTTCCCTGTCCGGGTATGCGGTCGCGTGGGAAGACCAGACCAAGCGGCAACGGATTGAAGTGGAGCTCGGGCGGGTACTGTCGATGATCGAGAGCTGCCCCACGAACATGATCTGCAGCGACCCCGATCTCACGATGCAGTACGTGAATCCCGCGGGCCGCCGATCACTGGAGGCACTCGCGCGGGTCCTGCCGGTGCGGCCTGATGAGCTCACCGGAAAGCCGATGACGATCTTCTTCGAGCGATCGAAGGAGCTCGAGCGCCGTCTGCTCGATCCGGCGAATCTGCCCTACCGGACGCGGGTCGTGTTCGGGGCCGAGACGATCGATTTCCTGGTCTCCGCCACCGTGGATCACCAGCAGCGGTACATCGGGCCGATGCTGACCTGGGATGTTGTCACCCCGCAGCTGGCCGCCGAGCGGACCATCGCCGAGGCACGCGATCGGGAGCAGCGCGAGGCGGGAGAGCTTCGGGTGAAGGTCGACAGTATCCTGGCGTCGGTGCACGCCGCTACCACTGGGGATCTCACGCGCGAGGTGACGGTCCGCGGCCAGGACGCGATCGGCCAGCTGGGGACCCAACTGGCCACGTTCTTCACCGACCTGCGTGGCAGCATCGGGGAGATTGCCGGCCATGCCGACACCCTCGCCGCGGCGACGCAGGAGCTCTCCGCCGTCAACAAGGCGGTGAGCGGCGGGGCGGCGGATACCAGTGCCCAGGCCCAGGTGGTTGCGACCGCCTCCGGGGAGGTGACCCGCAACGTGCAGACAGTGGCGGCCGGGGCCGAGGAGATGGGCGCCAGTATCCGCGAAATCGCCAAGAATGCCGCCGATGCGGCCAAGGTCGCGAGGGAGGCTGTGTCCCTCGCCAATCATACCAACGGCATGATGACCAAACTGGGCGAGTCGAGCCAGGAGATTGGCAAGGTGCTCAAGCTCATCACGTCGGTGGCACAGCAGACCAACCTGCTTGCGCTGAACGCGACGATCGAGGCGGCTCGCGCGGGCGAGGCGGGGAAGGGATTCGCCGTCGTGGCCAAGGAGGTCAAGGACCTCGCCAAGGAGACGGCCCGCGCCACCGAGGAAATCGGCCAGCGGATCGACGCCATCCAGAATGACACCACGGGTGCCGTCGGGGCCATCCGCGAGATCGGCTCGATCATCACCCGGATCAACGATATCCAGACGGTCATTGCGGGGGCGGTGGAGGAGCAGACCGCCACCACCAACGAGATGGGCCGGAATATCAGCGACGCCGCGCGCGGCTCCAGCGAAATCAGCGATACGATCGCCGGGGTGGCGCAGGCGGCGCAATCCACCAGCGACAGCACTGGCAACAGCCAGAAGGCCACTCAGGAGCTTGCCACGATGGCTGCGGATCTCCGCCGCCTCGTGGGACGCTTCAGGCTGTAGAGGCTCCCATGATCCATGCGCAGGGCGCCGGTGCCGCGCTGGCCGTGGCGGATCTCCCTGGTGGCGATCAGCGCGCCGGCCGCGAGGGGGAGACGATCCTGCGCGTCATCGAGGCGGTGAGCAAGGCCGCGACGGTGAAGGGCGCCATCGCCGCCACGCTCCAGGTAATGCGGGAGCGGGAGGGCTGGATCTACGCCGCCTTTCTGCGCCGGGATGCCGTTGATGGCCTGCTCAAGTGCGCGCTCGATTCCGGCATTGTGGCGGACGAATTCCGGGAGAAGACCCGTGCGGCCAGGTTCAGCGAAGGCGAGGCGCTCTCCGGGCGCGCCTGGCGCGCCGGCGACCTGGTCTTCGTGGAGGACTTCGGCGCGGTGCCGGAGTTCGCCCGTGCACCCGTCGCCCGGCTGGCGGGCGTCCGGGCTGCGGCATGTGTGCCGATGTTCGTCAACGGAGAGATCGTGGGGACGCTGGAGTTCTACGCCAGTACTGTCCGCGCCATGCCGCCGGAAGAGGCGGACACCCTGCGCAAGGTGGCCCATCTCGTGGCGGGCGGGATCGCACGGGTGGAGCTGTCGCGCTTCGCATCGATGATCCGGAACTCGCCGGTGCACACCTTGTCCGCCGACAAGGAGCTGGTGATCCAGTACATCAATCCCTCCGCGCACGCCTGCCTGGTGCAGCTCGAGGAGTACCTCACGGTCTCGCCCGATCAGTTGCTGGGTCAATCCGCCGATGTGCTGCACGCCGATCTCCGCGCGATGCGCGAGACCATGATGGATCCGAAGCGGCTGCCGCAGTCGCTGCAGCTGATGCTGGGGCCGGAGACGCTCGACGTGCAGGTGCACCCCACTTTTGACGCCAGCGACCAGTTCCTGGGGCCGATGATCACCTGGACGGTGATCACCCCGAGGCTCGAGGCCGAACGCGCGGTGCAGGAGTCGGTCGAGCGGGAACGGCGGCAGGCCGCCGACCTGCAGGCCAAGGTCGACCAGATCCTCACGGTGGTCCGGGAGGCGGCACACGGGGATCTGACTCGACCCGTCACGGTCCGGGGGACCGATGCGATCGGTCAGCTGGGCGAAGGGCTCGCCGAGCTGCTCGCGGGCTTCCGGGGCGAGGTATCGCGCATCGGGGAGCATGCCGGCACCGTCGCATCCGCCACCGAGGAACTGTCCGCGGTGAATCGCAGCCTCACCGCGGCAGCGGACCAGACGCTGGCGGAGGTCGCGATCGTTTCCGATCTCGCCGGCGGGGTCTCGCGCAATGTGCAGGCGGTGGCGCTGGGCACCGAGGAGATGGGCGATTCCATCCGGGAGATCGCCCGCAACGCGCTGAGCGCCGCCCAGGTCGCCGGGCGGGCGGTGCAGGTTGCGGAGCGGGCGGACGGCACCGTCGCCAAGCTGGGGCAGTCGAGCCTCGAGATCGGCAAAGTGATCAAGGTGATCACCTCGATCGCGCAGCAGACCAATCTGCTGGCGCTCAACGCCACCATCGAGGCCGCCCGAGCCGGCCAGGCGGGGAAGGGGTTCGCGGTGGTCGCCAACGAGGTCAAGGAGCTGGCCAAGGAGACCGCACGGGCCACCGAGGAGATCGGCCGGAAGATCGAGGCGATCCAGACCGACACCGGGCAGGCGGTGAACGCGATCCGCGAGATCGGCGAGATCATTGCCGAGATCAACGGGATCCAGACCTCGATCGCGGGCGCGGTCGAGGAACAGACCCTGACGACCAATGAAATGGGGCGGAGCGCCGGAGAGGCGGCCCGGGGTTCGGGCGCGATCGCCACGGGAATGACGACCCTCGCCCAGGCCGCGACGGGTACCCGACAAGGCGTAGGCGACAGCCAGCGTGCCACCGACGATCTGGCCCGGCTTGCGGAACAGCTTCATGCCCTGGTGGGCAAGTTCAAGTGTTAGGGATGCGACACGGGAATGAACACAAATGACGACGAAAACCAGCGCTTCGCGTAATGCTTCCTTCGACCGGCTCGGCGGCTTCGACGGCCTCGAGCAGGCCGTGCAACGGCTGTTCACCCGCCTGGCCGCGGATCCTGCACTGCAGTCGCTGCTGCCTGCCAGCGGGATCGAGGACGTCCGCTGGCAGGTGCAGATGCTGCTGACCGACCGGCTCGGCGGTCCCATGGCGTACGACGGCCCCGACCCCGCCACCGTCCGGTCGCAGGCCGGGATCACCCCGGAACAGGTCGGTCGGATCGGGGAGCATCTCGTCGCCGCCTTCGGGGACCTGAGCGCACCGCCACTCGCCGTGGAGGAGCTGCGCGCGGTGCTCGCCGAGTTCACGCGATCCCTCGGTATCGCCGTTGCGCCACCGGCGGCGGCCGGTCCCACGGTGGAGGAGATCCGGGCGACGCTCATCGCCCAGGCCGTGGCCGACGTTGCGCGGGCGGGGGTCGCGGATCGCCCGCTGTTCGTGCTCGATCCCGAGCTGACGCTGATCCACCTGAACGCCGAGGCCGTGCGCGGGCTCGCGGCAGTCGACACCGAGCTGCGCCGCGCCTTCCGACTCGGGGCCACGGACCTGCCCGGTCAGTCGGTGCTCCGCTTTCACCCGGCGCCGTCCCAACTGCAGGGACTGCTGCAGGACACCTCGCGTCTCCCCAAGGAGGCGACCTGGTGCTTCGGCCGGGCCGTCTGGAAGGCGCGGCTGAGCGCGGTGCGGGACGGCGCGGGGCAGCTGCTGGGCTATGCGATCGCCTGGCGCGACGAGACCGAGAGCCATCGGGCCGAGGCGGTGTTCCAGCGGCTGCGGTCGCAGGCGGAAGACCTCCCGGTGCCGATCATGTATCCGGACGCGGCCATCGAGCGCTGGTTCGGCAACGCCGCGTGCGAGCATGCGCTCCAGCGTCTCGCGTCCTACCTGCCCTATCCGGTCAACCCCCTGGAAGGGGTGCCGGTGGAGCTCTTTCTGCCTGACGAGGGCGAGCGACGCGCGCTGTTCCGCGATCCGGACCGGCTGCCGTACAAGACGCAAATCCGGATGGGCCCGGAGACGATCGCGATCCTGGTGTCGCCGATTCTGGATCAGGATCAGCACTACCTTGGCCCGCAGATCACCTGGGAAATCGTCCACTTCACCCGGCCCGAGGACCGCGCGCCGACTGCCCCGAGGGCGACTCGGCCGGTCTCGGCTCCGCCACCGGCGGTACCCAGAGTCGCGGCTGCTCCGGCCACGGTCGCTGCTCCGGCTGTCGACACGGCTCCGGCGACCCGGCCGGATCTGGTGCTGCGAAGCGAAGCCCGTGCGCTCGAGGCCGCCGCCGCGGACCTGCAGACGCTGGTACGTCTGCTCGACCTGGTCGCTGATCAGACGGAAGGGCGCGGGATGCCCCCCGACGACGCCGCCGTCGAGTCGGCCGAAACGGGCGCCGCGGGTCAGGCGGAAGCGGCCATCGTCTCGGCACTGGCGACGGTGCGTCGCGCGGCCAACGAGGCGACCGGTGCCCTGATGCAGGACACCCAGGGTTTCACCGCACAGCTGCAGCAGCGGGTCCGCGAAACCATGCAGCGCACCCAGGTGTCGGCGGATGGGCTGGGAAAGATTCTGATCGCCGCCACGGCGCTGACCGAGCTGCGCGCGACATTCGGCGAGCCCGCCTCACCAGGGTCGATGGCGGAGGAAGCGGGCACCGGATGAGTGCCCGTATCCGGGTCCTCATTGTCGATGATGCGGTGATCGTCCGGCGCCTCGTCGCGCAGGCGCTGGGCAGGGATCCGGAACTCGAGGTGGTGGGGACGGCGTCCGATGGTGATGTCGCGATCGAACAGCTGAGCAGACAGCCAGTGGATATCGTGACCCTCGACGTGGATATGCCGCACATGAACGGCATGGCGACGCTGCGGGAGATCCGCGCCCGCTGGCCCCGGCTCCCGGTGATCATCTTCTCCGGCATGATCGAGCCCGGACCCGCCGAGCTGGAGGCGCTCTCTCTGGGCGCGAACGACGTCCTGCAGAAGCTCCCGCATGAAGGCAACATGCTGAATGCGATCGAGTGGGTCGTTGAGCGCCTTGCGCCACGGCTCAAGCAGGTCGTGCGCAGCTGTCAGGGGCGGCCGCGCGAGGCTGGCAAGACCGGCGCGCCGCGCGTGATGACGCTGCGTCCCGTCGCGCCGGGCAGCCGGCCCAGGGTGCTCCTGATTGGGAGCTCGACCGGCGGGCCGAACGCGCTGGAACAGGTCCTCTCCCGTCTGCCGGCGGACTACCCATTGCCGATTGTGGTGGTGCAGCACATGCCGGTCGGATTCACCCGGCTGATGGCCGAGCGCCTCGCGGCGCTCACGCCCTTCATGGCGTCGGAGGCGGAGTCGGGGAGTGCGATGGAGCCGGGGAAGGTCTGGATCGCTCCGGGAGACCTGCATCTCGTCATCCGGCGGGTCGGCGCAGAGATCACCCTTCAGACCAACCGTGATGCACCCGAGAATTCCTGCAGGCCCTCGGTGGACGTGCTCTTCCTGTCGGCCGTGAAGGTCTACGGGGCAGATGTGCTCGCGGTAGTCCTGACCGGGATGGGCTACGACGGACTCAAGGGGGCGGAGGGGATCGTCGGGGCGGGCGGGCAGGTGCTGGTGCAGGATGAAGCGACGAGCGTGGTCTGGGGCATGCCAGGCGCCGTGGCGAAGGCGGGCCTGGCGAGTGGCATCCTGCCGCTGGGCGGACTCGCCGATGCGATAATGCAGCGTACGCGCGGTGGCCTGGTCGTGGCCGCACCGTCCTGAACCGGGAGACCGGGCGATGGCCCTGAGTCCCACAGATTTCCAGTATGTGAGCACCCTGGTGCGCCAGAAATCGGCGATCGTGCTGGAAATTGAGAAGAGTTACCTCCTCGAGGCGCGGCTGACCCCGCTCGCCCGGGCGGAAGGCTTCGCGTCGCTGGATGCGATGGTGGCGCTGATGCGCGCCCAGCCGCTGAACGGACTGCATCGGAAGGTCGTCGAGGCGATGACGACCAACGAGACCAGCTTCTACCGTGACCTGCATCCGTTCGAGGCCCTGAAGGCGGTCGTGATCCCCGAGGTGATGAAGCGCCACGCGACGGACCGCCGGCTGAACATCTGGTGCGCCGCCTGCTCGAGCGGTCAGGAGCCGTACACCGTGGCGATGACGCTGATGGAGCACTTTCCGCAGCTCGCCTCCTGGACTGTCCGGATCACGGCGACCGACCTCTCCAGCGAGATGGTCGCCAAGTCCCGGGCGGGGAAGTACGGCCAGATCGAGGTCAACCGCGGCCTGCCGGCGAGTCTCCTGCTCAAGTATTTCGAGAAGAAGGGGATGGAGTGGCTGGTAAAGCCCGAGGTGAAGCGGTGGTGCGAGTTCCGCGAGCTGAATCTGATCGAGTCCTGGGGGCCGCTGCCACCGATGGACGTGGTCTTTCTGCGCAACGTCCTGATCTACTTCGACGTGGACACCAAGCGGGCCATCCTCGGCAATGTCAAGAAAGTGCTGCAGCCCTGGGGCTATCTCTTCCTCGGCGGCGCCGAGACGACGATCAACCTGGGTGATGTGTTCGAGCGCGTGCAGTTCGACAGGGCCGGCTGTTACCGGCTCAAAGGAAGTTAGGGGGACAGAATGCAGTTTCTCGAGGAAGAGATTCGTCAGGTGACGGAGGTGGTGTGGGAGTCGGTGCTTGGCGTGAGCCTCGTCCGGCAGCCCAACGTGCCGCCGGCGCCGGCCCGAGTGGTCTCCGGGTGTGTCCAGTTCACCGGTGCCTGGGAGGGGGCCGTGACGATTGAATGCTCGGCGGACTTCGCCCGCCAGGCCGCGGCCACCATGTTCGGCGTCGATGTCGGCTCGGCCTCCGTGTCTGACACCCAGGACGCCATCGGCGAGCTGGCCAACATGACAGGCGGCAACGTGAAGGCGCTGCTCCCTGAGCCGTGCCGGCTCTCGCTGCCCACGGTCGTGGAAGGCGCCGACTACACCACCCGGTTGCTCGGAGGAGAACTCCTCACGACGGTCGCCTTCGAGTGCCAGGGATCACCGCTGGTGGTGCGGCTGCTCAAGAAGGCTGTCAGCACGAACTAGGAGGGACGCATGCAGGACGTGCCATTTCCCCACCGGCGGGAATTCAGCCGGGTGCAGGTCCACCTCAACGCCGAGGTGACCGCCAACGGGGTCCGCCATGAAGGCGGTGCCATGGAAAACCTCAGCCTCAAGGGCGGCTTTCTGCGCATCGCCAACGGACCGCCGGAGGGCGCCCTCTGTGACATCCGCCTGCACCTGGATGGCACCGAGGTCGTGGTGCACGCGCAGGGAACCGTGGTCCGGATGGGGCCGGCAGGTTCCGCCATCCAGTTCACCGAGATCGTCGGGCTGGACAGCCTCGAACATCTGCGGAACCTGATCCTGTTCAACGCCCACGACCCTCACCAGGTGGAGCAGGAATTTCACGACCATCTGGGTCTCAAGCGCGACGACTGACCGGTCCGGCGCCGGTGGCTGGTGGATCACAGCCGCCGGTGATCCTCCGCCGCGTGCCCTGCTCCCCCGCCCGATGCCCTCGATCAAGCCAACCGCCACCCCTGCCGATACCTGAGGGGTGGCCCCGCGGGGAATTGCTTCCCGAACGGCAACCGACTTCCGTCCTCGAGAGACTGTCCATGCGCCTCACCATTCGCGGGAAATTGATCGCCCTGAGTGGTCTGGGACTGGCACTTGTGGTGCTGCTCGCAAGCCTCGACCTCTGGAGCCAGGCCCAGCTGGGCCGGAGGCTCGAGGTGATGAACCTGACGGCGGGGGCGCTCAGCTACCACATGGATGTTGACATGATGCAGGACGCGATCCGGGGCGACGTGCTGCTCGCCCTCGGCGCCCAAGGCGCGGCGGATCTGCAGCAGGCGAACGCCGCGTTCTCGGAGCATCGCCAGGAGTTGTCGGACCGACTCGCGGCCAACGCCCGGCGACCGCTGTCGCCCGAGATCGCGACCGCCCTGAGCGCCTTTGCGCCGGTCGCCAAGGCGTACGTGGAGCGGGCCGCACTGCTGATCGCGCTGGCGGCGAGCAATCGAACCCAGGCCCTGGCGGCACGCGCCTCGTTCCTCGAGGCCTTCGGCGCGGTGGAGGACAAGGCGGATGGAGTCACCGCCCTGATGGAAGCAGCCAATGAGGCCTCGACCCGTGGCGGCCAGGCCGAGCGGCAGCGGGCGCTGGCGCAGGCGCTGACCGCCGGGCTGGCCGGTGGCGCTCTCCTTTTGCTCACGGCGCTCGCGGTGGCCCGATCCATCCTTCGCCCCCTGGCGGTCGTCGCCGGCCGACTCCGCGAGGTCGCGGAAGGGGACGGCGACCTCACCGCGCGCGTGGACTATGCGAATGACGACGAGCTCGGCGAACTGGCGCGAAACTTCAACACCTTTGTCCAGAAAATTGAAGAGACGGTGGTCCTGATCACCGGCAATGCGACTGCCCTCGCCGCCGCCGCCGAGGAAGTCTCGGCGGTCAGCCGGCAGATGACGGAGACCAGCGAATCGGGTCGGGCGCTGACGAGCGAGGCGGCCACGGCAGCGGGCGAGATCACCACCAGCGTCAACAGCGTCGCGGCGGGCGTCGAGGAGCTGTCCTCCGCCATTCGGGAGATCGCCCGAAACGCTGCCGAGGCGGCCGGGGTAGCATCCGAAGCGGCGTCACTGGCGCGCGACGCCGAAACGACGGTCGATCGGCTCGGCCAGGGTAGCGCCGAAATCGGTCAGGTGGTGCAGTCGATCACCGCGGTGGCGCAGAAAACCAACCTGCTCGCGCTGAACGCCACCATCGAAGCGGCGCGGGCCGGGGAGGCCGGCAAAGGCTTCGCGGTCGTCGCCAACGAGGTGAAGGAGCTGGCCAACCAGGCCGGCGCCTCGAGCGATGATATCGGGCGGCGGATTCAGAATGTGCAGACCCAGATCAGCGATGTCGTCAATGCCATCCGACGGATCGCAGAGGTCGTGGATCAGATTCATCAGCGCCAGGGGGGCATCGCCAGCGCAGTCGAGGAACAGAGTGCGGTGACCGCCGAGATGAGCCGGGGAGTCAAGCACGCCGCCGATGGTGGGGTGGAGATCTCGCGGATCATGGGGGCGGCTGCCGAAACCTCGCAGGTGGCAAGCGGGGCGGCCTCCGAAACGGCGCTCGCGGCAGGGGAGCTCGCCCGGATGGCCTCGGCGCTCCAGGGCCTGGTCGGTCAGTTCCGTACCGGTAGCCAGTCGCAGGTGAGCCCACCGACGGTTCGCGCTGCGCGGCCGGTGCGCCCGGTGGGGGTCTGATTGCGGATTCTCATTGCGGAAGATGACGAGACCTCCCGGCGGGTCCTGGCCCGCACGCTCGAAAAGCTGGGCTACGGTGTCGCAGCCGCCCGGGATGGTGACGAGGGATGGGAGCTGTTCCAGCAGGAGCGTCCGCGGGTGCTGATCACCGATTGGATGATGCCGAGAGTCGACGGACTGGAACTGTGCCGGCGGATCCGGCGGGATGCGGCGAACGACGGCTACACCTACCTCATGGTGCTGACGTCGCTGGCCGGGAAGAAGAACTACCTCGAGGCGATGAATGCCGGGGCGGACGACTTCCTGACCAAGCCTTTCGATCCCGATGAGCTGGTGTCGCGGCTGCGCGTCGCGGAGCGTATCCTCGGCATGGACTCCACCCTGCGGTATCTCGCGGCGATGCACGACTGTTGTCCCGACTGCCGGCGGGTCCGCCAGCCGGATGGCCGGTGGGCCGTGCTCAAGCAGGTGGTCGCCGGGCTGACGGAGCGGTTCAAGGCGCCCCGCCGCTGTCCGGAGTGTCAGCGCAAGCAGCATGGCGTTCCGATCCGGGAGGACGGGGCGGCGGAGCAACTCACCCTGAAGCAAGGAGGCCGCAGTGCGAGCGTTGGTCGTTGATGACTCGCGGGCGATCCGCAGCATTATCGGGAAGACGGTCCGGGAACTCGGCTTCGAGGTCCTCGAGGCCGGGCATGGTCTCGAGGCACTCGCGCGGCTGGCCGAGCACGGCAAGGTCGAGCTGATCCTGGTCGACTGGAACATGCCGGAGATGAACGGCTTCGACTTCCTGTGCAAGGCGCGGGAGAATCCGGACTGGAAGGACACGGTCATCATGATGGTCACCACCGAAACCGAGATGGCCCAGATGCAGCGGGCGCTCGAGGCGGGGGCCAACGAATACGTGATGAAGCCATTCACCAAGGACGTGCTGCGCGAAAAGCTGCAGCTGGTGGGTCTGGCCACCGCCTGAGCCATGCGCAAGATCCGCGTGCTGGTGGTCGACGATGCGGTGGTGGTGCGGCGCCTCGTGACCGATGTCCTGGCAGCGGACCCCGACATCGAGGTCGTGGGGACGGCAGCGAACGGTCGCCTGGCGCTCGCCAAGCTGGCCCAGCTGAAGCCGGACCTGATCACGCTCGACATCGAGATGCCGGAGATGGACGGCCTGGAGACGCTGGTGGAGCTCCGCAAGAGCCACCCACGCCTGCCGGTGATCATGTTCAGCACGCTGACCGAGCGCGGCGCGGCGGCGACGCTCGAGGCGCTCGCGCGCGGGCGCCACCGACTACGTCACCAAGCCCGCCAACGTCGGCAGCGTCACCCTCGCCCAGGAGCGGATCCGGGAGGAGCTGATCCCGAAGATCCGGGCGCTCGCCGGAAGGGGCATGCTGTCGGCCCGGCCTGCCGCGCCCGTGGCTCCGACCGCCCGCGACTCCTCCGGCGCGCTCGCCGGCCGAGCCTGCCGGTGCGAATCGATATCCTGGCGATCGGGGTCTCGACCGGCGGCCCGAACGCGCTCGCGGAGGTGCTCCCGGCGCTGCCGGCGGACTTTCCGATCCCGATCGTCATCGTGCAGCACATGCCGCCGATGTTCACCAAGTTCCTGGCCGACCGGCTGTCGAGCGTCTCGAAGCTGTCGGTCCGCGAGGGCGAAGAGGGCGGCCTGGTGGAACCGGGCGTCGTCTGGATCGCGCCGGGCAACCACCACATGGTCGCTCCGCCGTGACGGCGAGCAGGTCCGGCTCGCGCTGAATCAGGCGCCGCCGGAAAACTCCTGCCGACCCGCGGTCGACCTGCTGTTCCGCAGTGCGGCCGCAGCTGTACGGGAACCGGGTGCTCGGCCTGGTCCTCACCGGCATGGGACAGGACGGTCTGCTCGGCGCGGGTGCGATCCGGAGCGCCGGGGGGCAGCTCCTGGCGCAGGACGAGGCGACCTCGGTGGTCTGGGGGATGCCCGGTGCCGTCGTCGGCGCAGGGCTCGCCGACCTGGTGCTGCCGCTGGAGCGCGTTTCGGCGGAGCTGACCCAGCGTGCCGGCGTGGGACGCCTGACACGGCTGCCCGGCGCCGTGGCGCCCGCGATCACCACCCGCTGAGCGAAAGGACGCGCGCGTGCTGGGTCAGGCCGAATTCGACTTTCTGCGAGGGCTCGTCCGCGAGCGCTCCGCCATCGTGCTCGAACCGGGCAAGGAGTACCTGGTCGACAGCCGGCTGATGCCGCTGCTGCGCGAGGGGAGCTACACGACGGCGGCCGAACTGTGTGCGGCGCTCCGCACGGCCCCCCGCAGCGAGCTCGAACGGCGGGTGGTCGAGGCGATGACCACCAACGAGACCAGCTTCTTCCGCGACGTCCATCCCTTCGACGCGCTGCGCACACGCCTGCTGCCGGAGCTGCTCGCCGCCCGCCTGGCGGAGCGGAGGCTGCGGTTCTGGAGCAACGCCTGCTCCAGCGGGCAGGAGGCCTACAGCCTCGCCATGCTGCTGGCGGAACACTTTCCTCAGCTCCGGAACTGGGAGGTGAGCATTCTCGCGACCGACATCAGTCGCGACATGGTGCAGCGGACAGGCCAGGGCAGCTTCGGGCAGCTGGAGATGAACCGCGGCCTGCCCGCCCCGCTCCTGCTCAAGTACTTCACGCGCTCGGGGACCCACTGGCAGATCAAGCCCGAGCTGCGCCGCCTGGTGCTGGCACGCGAGATGAACCTGATCACCTCCTGGCCGCCGCTGCCGCGCTTCGACGTCATCCTGCTGCGCAATGTCCTCATCTATTTCGACCTGGACGCCAAGCGCAACATCCTCCGCCGGGCCCGCCAGGTGCTCCGCCCGGACGGCTACCTGCTGCTCGGGAGCGCCGAGACGACCGTCATGGTCGACGACAGCTGGGAGCGTGTCAGTTGTGGTGCCTCCGTGGCGTACCGGCCGCTGGCCGAGGTGCCGGGGACGGCCGCCCGACCGGTGGGAGCGGCCCGATGAAGATCCTTGCAGTGGAAGACGATCCGGTCTCGCGCCGGATTCTCACGGCGACCCTCGAGCGCCAGGGTCACGAGGTGGTGGTGGCGCAGGATGGCCTGGAAGGGTGGGAGCACTTCGCGATCGCCCCGGTCGAGGTGGTGATCACCGACTGGATGATGCCACGCATGGATGGGCTCGAACTCATCCGGCGGATTCGGGCGCGCGACGGCGGGCGCTACGCCTACCTGATCATGCTGACCGCGCTGCGCGGCCGCACGAGCTATCTCGAGGGGATGACGGCCGGTGCCGATGATTTCGTGACCAAGCCGTTCGACAAGGAGGAGCTCCGCGCCCGCCTCCGTGTCGCGGCGCGTGTCCTGGGATTGCAGCACGAAGTGAAGCAGCTCGCAGGGGTTGCTGCCGATCTGCTCCTATTGCAAGCGGATCCGGGACGAAGTCGATGCCTGGACCCAGGTCGAGGAATACGTGGGACGCCGGACCGAGGCGCAGTTCTCCCACGGCATCTGTCCTGACTGCTATGACCGGCATCTGAGGCCGCAGCTCGAGAGCGTGCAACAGATCGACGTGCACCGGACACCCTGAGCGATCCATGCCGACTCCCCACTCCATCCAGCCGTGCAGCTCGACGGCTCCCGTGCTCGAGGCCACGATCATCGCCAACCTCCGCGCCCTGGATGACGGCGAGGACGCCTTCCTTGCCGAACTCGCTCGCGTCTTCCGGAGCGAATCCCCCTCCCGGATTGCGGGCATCCGGCGATGTTCGGCCACCCATGCTTCCTCTCGACTGGTCGGCATGGTCCACGCGCTAAAGGGTTCGGCACGGACCCTCGGCCTGGTCCGGCTTGCGGACGTCTGCCAGCAGATCGAATCCGCGGCGACGGAGGGCCAGTTCCCCCCGCCGGCCATGCTCCAGCGGCTCGATGCCGAGTACACCGCCGCGACCCGGGCGCTGGCCGCCCTCGGCCTGCGGCAGGATCGCTGACGATGACCACGCCCTCTGCTTCCGCGCAGGCCGGCCGCCATGCGGTCGGCGTCGACGACCTCGAAGTGGGGATGCTCCTCGCGGAAAATGTCCACGACCAGCAGGGCAGGCTGCTGCTGCCCAGCGGCACGGAACTGACCGAACGACACCTGCGCGCCTTCCAGATGATGGGCGTCGTCACGGTCAAGATTCGCGGTTCCGGCGAGGACTCCCAGGAGCCGGTGATTTCACCGGAGATTCGTGCCGAGGCCGAGGTCCGGGTGCGCGAACGGCTGCGCAATCACGATCTGGACCATCCGGTGATTGCCGAGATCCTCCGATTCGCCATCGAGCGGGAGGCCAGGCTCATCGCGGCCGGGGAGCGTCCGCATGCGTAGAGCGTCCGATCTGCTCAAGGGGGTGGTCAGTATCTCGACCCTGCCGGGGGTCTACCTCCGGCTCGCCTCGGTGGTCAGCGACCCGCGCAGCTCGGCCGCCGATGTGGGCCGGGTGATCGCGGACGATCCGGGCCTCACGGCGCGCCTGCTCAAGCTGGTAAACAGCGCGATGTACGGATTTCCCTCGAAGATCGAGACGGTCAGTCACGCGATCAGCATCGTCGGGACGGCCCAGCTCCAGGATCTCGCGCTGGCGACCTCGGTCATCCGGCTGTTTGCGAGTGTGCCGGAGAATCTGGTCACCATGGAATCCTTCTGGCGCCATAGCGTGGCCTGCGGTGTCACGGCGCGGACCCTGGCGACCCGCCGGCGTGAGTCCAACGTCGAGCGCTACTTCGTGGCCGGCCTTCTGCATGACATCGGGCGACCGGTCATGTACATGCAGATCCCCGAGGAGGCCGGCGTCGCGGTGACGCGCAGTCGGGAGTCCGGCCGGTCGCTCTTCGAGATCGAGTATGAACTCCTCGGGTTTGATCACTCGCACGTCGGTGCCGCGCTGCTCGAACAATGGAAGCTGCCGCCCAGTCTGCGCGAGCCGGTCGCCCATCATCATCACCCGGAGCGCTCGCAGCGGTTTCCGGTCGAGGCCGCGCTCGTCCACGTCGCCGACCTGATCGCCAATGCGCTGCAATTCGGTACCAGCGGCGAGCCCGGCGTGCCGCTCCTCGCGCCCGGCGCCTGGGAGGCGATCGGCCTGGCGCCCAGCGTGCTCGGGGATGTCATGGAGGAGGCCGAGACCCACTACGAGGCGGCGGTGCAGGTCATCGCGCTGGATCGCACATGACCACCCCACCCGTTCCCGGCGCCGATCCGCAGTGGGTGCTCGATGCGCTCGATCTGGTCGCCTCGCTGGGCGCCTTTCGAGCCGGTGAGCAGCACGACGTCACGCCGGCCGTCGTGCTGGGCGCGGCAAAGCCCGTGCTCCGCCGACTGCTCGAGTTCGACCAGGCCGCCTTCCTCCTGCTGGAGCCCGACGGTCTCGGCTTCCAGGTGGTCGACGCCGAGCCGCGCGAGGCAGGCCCGGCGCTGGAGCGCGAGGTCGACGAACAGGTCCGCGCTGGCGTGTTCGCCTGGGCCGCGCATCGGAACTCGGCCGTCCAGGTGCCCTGCGCGACCCAGCCGAAGCGCACCGTCCTCCTGCATGCCCTCGCCACCCGCTCGCAGGTGATCGGGATGTTCGTCGGCATCGCGGGGGAATCGCTGGAGGACACGCCGGAGGCCAATCAGAAGCTGCTGTCGATCCTGCTGAGCAACGTGGCCGGCGCGCTCGAGAGTGCCCAGCTCTATCACGCGCTCTCGGCCTACAGCGAGGGTCTGGAGCGTCTGGTGGAGGAGCGGACCCGTGAACTGGTACAATCGAACGAGAGGGCCCAGGCCGCCAACCGCGCCAAGAGCGAATTCCTCGCCAACATGAGTCACGAGCTCCGCACCCCGATGAATGGCGGTCATGGGCATGGCGAGCCTCCTGCTGGATACCGAACTCAGCGACGAACAGCGGGACTTCGCGCAGACCATCAACTTGTCCGCGGAAAACCTCCTGACCCTGGTCAACGACATCCTGGACCTGTCCAAGATCGAGGCCGGCAAGCTGACGATCGACCTGGTGGCGATGAATCTGCGGGAAGTCGTCGAGGAGGTGGCCACGCTGCTGGGCGTCCGCGCGGCGGAGAAGGGGCTGTCCTTCGCGGCCCGTGTAGCGCCCGGCATTCCGGAGCGGGTCCTCGGCGACCCTGGCCGCTTTCGCCAGGTGCTCACCAATCTGGCCGGCAACGCCGTGAAGTTCACGGAACGGGGGCAGGTCCTCCTGGATCTCGCGCCGGTACAGCGCGACGGCAATCGGCTCACCGTGCATCTGCGCATCGTGGATAGCGGCATCGGCATCCCGGCGGAGAAGCTGGGACAGATTTTCGACAAGTTCACCCAGGCCGATGCCTCCACCACCCGACGCTATGGCGGGACCGGATTGGGGCTCGCGATCTGCCGTGAACTCGTCGAACTGATGGGCGGGCAGATCGGTGTGGAGAGCACGACGGGGGCGGGGAGTACCTTCTGGTGCACGCTGCCTTTCGAAGTGGTGCTGCCGGAGCGTGCCGCGCCGCCCCGACTCGACGGGCAGCACATCCTGCTCTCCGCCGCCGATCCCACGGAGCGGGGTCTGGTGGCGGAGCTGCTCACCGCTGAAGGAGCGAGCGTCATTGCCGCCGCGAGCGTGGGCGAGGCGCTGCGACACCTGCAGGAAGCCATCGCCGGCCGGCGGATGGTGCATTCGCTCGTGGTGGACGCGGCAGATGTCGGTTCGCTCCTGCCGTTCCTCAACCGCACTCCCGCCCTCCGGTCCACCCGCCTGGTGCTGCTCGCTGCCGCCGACCATCGGACCGACCCACGCCTCGACGGCCTCGGCCCCCGGGCCACCTCGGTCTTCCGCCCCTATCGCCAGCGCGATCTGCTCGAGGCGGTCGGTCCCGGGGGGCACCGGCCGATCCACCCTGCGGAGAGCGCCGAGCCGGAGGGCCCGGTCCTTGGTCCTGCCCGGATCCTGCTGGTCGAGGACGGTCTCGTGAATCAGAAGGTGGCGCTGAACATGCTGCGGCGATTCGGGTGTCGCACCGACGTCGCGGGGGATGGGGTGGAGGCGCTCGAACGACTGGCCGAGGCGGCCTATGATCTGGTGTTGCTGGATTGCCAGATGCCGCGGATGGATGGATTCACCACGGTCCGCGCGCTGCGGGAGCGGGAGTCCGCGGTGGGCCAGCACCTCCCGGTGATCGCGATGACGGCGCATGCCATGCAGGGCGACCGGGAGCGCTGTCTCGCCGCCGGAATGGACGACTACCTCACCAAGCCGGTCGACCGTGAGGCACTCGCCGGCATCCTGGCCCGCTGGATTCCAGGCCGATACCTCCTCACACGGCGGGTGAGTGAGCCTGTCGTCCTCCCGGCAACGGAGCCGAGCCTGGACTACGACGTCGTCGCGGGGCTTCAGGAGCTCGAGGCCTCGGGCGAGTCCGGACTCTTCGCGGAGGTCGTCTCGCTATTTGCCGGCCAGGGACAGCTCATGATGGAGAAGTTGCACGCTGCGGTCGCGGCGGGTGATGAGGCGGGTTGGCGGCAGGCGCTGCATGGGTTCGTCGGTACCGCCGGCTCGGTCGGGGCGCTCCGACTCTCCGAGCGCTGTCGCGAGCTGGAAGAGGGAGTGGGCGGGTTGCCCGCTGACGCCGCGGCTACTCTGGCCGAGCTCGAGGAGGCCTTCGCGGAAGCGCGGGCCGAACTCGGTCGAGTCGGTGAGCTCCGTGCGTAAGGGATTGCTGTTCGTCGCCATCGCCATCCTCGGCGGAGAGCTCGGTACGATGCTGCTCCTGCCCCTGGCCCTGCCGCATGCGTCGGTCTGGCAGCAGGCGCTGGTGGATGCGAGCATCCAGTGCCTCATCGCGGTACTCTCCCTCTACTGCTTTGTCGCCGTGCCGCTCCGGCGCGGCGCAGCGCGCGCGGTCCGCCAGAGCGCTGATGCGCTGGAGGAGGTAGTCAACGCGGTGGGCGAGGTGCTGTTCCGGACCGATCTCGACGGCCGCTGGACGTTCCTCAACCTCGCCTGGACGCGGATCACCGGATGGGAGGTGGGGGAAACACTCGGGACCGCAGCGCTCGACGCCGTGCACGAGGACGATCGTGAGGCGCTCACGCAGCTGGTCGCCGGAGTCCTCCGGGACACGTCGGACGAGTGCCGCCTCGAGGTGCGCTTCCGGACCAGAGACGGCAGCCTGCGCTGGATGGAGTACCAGGGCCGCGCCGTGCGCGACGGGCGCGGTGCGGTGACCGGCGTCTCCGGCACGCTGCATGACGTGACGGAGCGGCACGAGGCCGGGCAGGCGCTGGCCGCCCAGACCCGCGTGCTCGAGGCACAGGCCCGCGAACTCGCGCAGGCGCGGGATGCCGCGCTCGATCTCTCACGGCTCAAGTCTGATTTCCTGGCCGGCATGAGCCACGAAATCCGCACCCCGATGAACGGCGTGCTCGGCATGTCCGGACTGCTGATCGATACCGCGCTGGACGCGGAACAACGCGGCTACGCCCAGGCGATCCAAGGCTCCGCCGACGCACTCCTCACCATCATCAATGACATCCTGGATTTCTCCAGGATCGAGGCCGGGAAGCTCAGCATCGAGCCGCTCTCGTTCGATCTCCGCGTCGCGGTCGAGGAAGTCGCCGATCTGCTCACGCAGCGGGCGGGCCAGCAGGGCGTGGAGCTCATCGTCCGCACCGCCCCGGACTTGCCGCGTTATGTGATCGGCGATGCGGGCCGGATCCGTCAGATCCTCACCAATCTTGCGGGCAACGCCCTCAAGTTCACCTCCCGCGGACATGTCCTGATCAATGTGGAAGTCGAACCGGGGCCGGGTCCCGTTCCCTGGATCCGTTTCTCCGTGGAGGATACCGGTGTCGGCATCGAGGCGGACCGACTGGATGCGATCTTCGACAAGTTCACCCAGGCCGAGGCCAGTACGACCCGCCGGTTCGGCGGGACCGGGTTGGGGCTCGCGATCTGTCGTCAGCTGACGGAACTGATGGGTGGGCGCATCGGAGTCGACAGCGTGCCGGGGGAGGGCTCGACGTTCTGGGCCGTGCTTCCGCTGCCGGCTGCCACGGACCCTCGCCCGATGACCACGATCGACTGCGACTTCACCAAGGTCCGCGCCCTCATCGTGGAGCCGGACGCGACCGGCCGGCACGTCCTCACGGAGCAGCTCGATGGCCGTGGTTTGCGGGTTGCCGCCGTCGCGTCCGGCGAAGCGGCGCTGGCCGAGCTGGGTAACGCCGAGTGGGCGGACGATTCGTATGCCATCATCCTGCTCGCCGGCGACCTGCCTGACATGGAGGGGGAGACTCTCGGCCGGCTCATCAAGGCGGATGCCCGGCTGCATACCGCGGTGCTGCTCTACCTGGCGACGCACGGACGGCCGGGAGATGGGCGACGGATTCACGAGGCGGGCTTCGCCGCCTACCTGCTCAAACCCTGTCGGCAGGATGACCTCGGCGCCGCGATGGCGCTCGCGTGGCAGAACCGGGATGCCGTGGTGCCGCTTCCGCTGATCACCCGACACTCGCTGGCGGAGGCCCGCGCGGCCGACCAGCCGGCGCCGGTGCCGGCCCAGCGGGCGGGGGAGTCTCCCTGGCGGATTCTGCTGGTCGAGGACAATCCGGTCAACCAGAAGCTGGCCGCGCGGCTGCTGGAGAAGCTGGGCTGCCGGGTCGATGTCGCGGGCAACGGACGGGAGTGTGTCGAGATGCTCACCTCCCTCCCCTACGATCTGGTCTTCATGGACTGCCAGATGCCGGAGATGGACGGCTACGAGGCCACGCGCCAGGTGCGCGCCTCCACGAGCCCGGTGGCCCATCTGCCGATCATCGCCATGACCGCCAATGCCATGGCGGGCGACCGGGAGAAGTGCCTGGCCGCGGGCATGGACGACTACATCTCCAAGCCCATCCGGAGCGATGATCTCGCCGAGATGCTGCCGCGCTGGCTTGGCGCCGGCGCGCCCCGTTCCGCTACCCCGACGGACGCGCGGCGCCCCGGCGAGGTCGGCAGCATCGAACTGAGCGCACTCGATCAGCTCCGCGCATACGACCTGCGGGGCGGCTCCCGCCTGGTGGAGGAGCTCTGCCGGCTCTTTCTCAGCGACACGCCCACGCGCATCGCCACACTCGCGGAGGCGGTGCAGCGCAGCGACGGCGACCTGGTCCACCTCATCGCCCACACGGTGAAGGGTGCCGCGTGGCTGGTCGGCGCGCGCCGGCTGGGTGCCCTCGCCGAAGGAATCGAGCAGCAGGCGGGCCAAGGCCACCTCGACCGGATCCCGGACCAGTCCGCCCGGCTGCGGCAGGAGTTCGAACGCATCCGTCCGTTCTATGAGCGCGCCCTCGCCGCCGCAGTGCGCGGCGAGCCCCTGCCCGCCGAACCGGAGCCAGCGGTATGACAGCGCTCCTCGAGGCCAAGGCGAGGCCTCTCTGGAGAGTGCGGACGCAAGTGGCTCTGCTCGGCGCCGCGACGGCGCTGGTCCTTCTCGTCGGCGTCATCGGCACCGCGCTCATCCTGTCCGCCGCCCGGCAACGCTTCGATCGCGAGGATCAGACGACCTCGATCGGACGGGCACGCGTCGCGATCGCCCAGAGCCTCGCGGCGGACCGCAGCCGGATCACCGATTTCGCCTGGTGGGACGAGCTGTACACCTGGATCGGTCGCCCGCACGATGGCCGGACAGATCTCTTCCTGCGCGACAACTTCACCACGACCCTCCCGGGAAAATACGGCGATCAGCTGATCGGATTCTGGAAGGCAGACCGGTCGCCGGTGTTCGAGTGGCATGCCCCGACTGCCGCCTCGTTCGCGCAGGGTGTCCCGGTGACCGACCTGTTCAACCTGCTCGACCGGGAGCAGGTCGCCTCCGGATTCGTCACGTTCGGCGGGCGGATCTATCGGCTGACGGGTGCGCTCATCAAACCCAGCGATCTCACGAGCACGGCCGCGCCACGCGGCTATCTCGTCACGGGTCAGCAGGTGGACGACAGCGCCATGTCCCGTCTCGCCGTGACCCTGCAGCAGCAGGTCAGCGTCCGCCCGGTGATCGCCAGGAGCGATACGATCGTGCGCCTGACCTTTGCCGGTGGTGACAGCGTCGCCACGACGTTCGGCGTCACCGACCTCTTCGGGGCGAACAAGGTTCGGATCGAACTCCGAGCCTCCCGCGCCTTTCTCCGAGGCGTCGAAGGCTGGATGGCGCGCCTCATGGTCGGGGCCGCGGTGCTGGTGCTCCTCTTCCTGGGCCTGCTCATCCTGGTGGTCACCCGCTACCTGCTCCGCCCCTTTGCCCGCATCGGAGTGGAGTTCGCCGCGATGCATGCCGAAGGGCGCTTCGGCCGCCTCGGCACCGCCGCGACGGCGCGCGAGTGGGCCCTCTTCCTCGACAGCTTCAACCAGCTCGCCGACGGCCGCGAACGCGCCGAGCTGGAGCTGGCTGCCGCGCGCGATGAGGCGGTCGCCTCCACCCGGGCGAAGAGCGATTTCCTGGCCAATATGAGCCATGAGATCCGGACCCCGATGAACGCCATTCTCGGCCTCTCCGACCTGCTGCGGCGTACGCCGCTGACTGGGGAGCAGCGCCGGTACGTGGAGGCGGTACACGGCTCGGGGGAGGCGCTGCTCACCCTGATCAACGACATTCTCGATCTCTCGAAGGTCGAGGCCGGCAAGCTCACGATCGAGACGGTGCCGTTCGACCTCCACCGCGCGGTCTCGGAGACGGTCGCGATCTTCACGCACCGGGCCGCCGAGCGAGGCGTGCGAATAGAGGAATGCATCGCGCCAGGAGTACCGGCGCGGGTGCTCGGCGATCCCGGCCGGGTGCGCCAGGTGCTGACCAACCTGATGGGGAACGCACTCAAGTTCACCAAGGCGGGACAGGTCCTCGTTCGCGTGTTGGCGGACGGCTCGGCCGAAGAGAACGTGGTGCGCTTCGAGGTCGAGGACACCGGGATCGGCATTCCGGCCGACAAGCTTGGGCGGATCTTCGAGAAGTTCGCCCAGGCCGACTCGAGCACGACCCGGAAATTCGGGGGAACCGGGCTGGGGTTGTCGATCAGTCGGCAGCTGGTGGAGCTGATGGGAGGCGAGGTCACCGTGCAGAGCGAGGTGGGGCGCGGGAGCACCTTCGCATTCACCGTCCCCCTGCCGCCCTGCGTCGGGGTACCGGCCCAGCTCCCGCGCGACCTCCCGCTGACCGGGCTCCGGCTGCTGCAGCTGTCCGTGGATGGAGTCGCCGATCCGGCGGTGCGGGCGGCGCTCGTCACCGAGGGGCTCCGGGTGGTGGAGGCGGCGGTGTTCCCGTCTTCCGACGAGCTGCTGCTCGCGGCGTCCACCGAAGAGACACCATTTCATTTCGTCCTGATCGAAGGCGAAGAGATGTCGCCTGCGGTGCAGCAGGCGATAGCGGCCTGTCGCCAGGGCCTGTGGCCGGCGGTGGCGGTGGTGGTACTCCTCCGGCGCGGCTTCCGCGGCCTGGCCAGTCAGGCGCGCATCGCCGGCGCCCATGCCTGCCTGGTCGATCAGGGACCCCCAAACGACCTCCGTGAGGCGCTCGCGGTGGCGCGCCAGGTGGTGCAGGGCGGCCTGTCGTGGCCGCTCATCACCCGACCCTGGCTGCTGGAGGCGCGTGCCGGCGAGGAAGACAGTGCGACCCCGCTCGCTGGGGAACGGGTCACAGCACCGGGAACTCGGGTGCTCGTGACGGACGATAACGAGCTCAACCGCCTCATCGCCACCGAATACCTCCGGCGCCTCGGCGCCGACGTCCTCACGGCGGCAAGTGGCGAAGAGGCGATCGCCCTGCTGGCCGATGGCGGCATCCAGCTGGTGTTCATGGATTGCCAGATGCCGGAGCTCGACGGGTACGAAACGACGGCGCGCATTCGCGGCATCCCCGGGGATCCCGGCCAGGTCCCGATCGTGGCGATGACCGCCAACGCGATGCAGGGGGACCGGGAGCGGTGCCTCGCGGCCGGGATGAACGATTATGTGAGCAAGCCGATCCGGGAAGCGGATGTGAGTCGCGTGCTCCGGCGCTGGTGCGGCACCGCACCCACGCCCAGGAACCCGCCGATATCGCATGAGCGGCCGGCAGCGGCGCAGGAGGCCGCACCGATCAGCGCCGGCTCGCTCGAGAGCCTCAGCTCCTCGGGGCCCGGTGGGGCGGGCCTCGCCGCCCGGCTCACGGCCCTCTACCTCCGGGAGACGCCGGCGCAGATCCGGTTGCTCCGTCAGGCGATCAGTGCCGGCGACCTTGCCGTAGCGGGCAGGATGGCCCACACACTCCGAGGGGCGTCAGGCGTGATGGGGGCACTCGGAGTCGTGGAGTTGTGCCAGCGCATCGAACAGGCCGTCGCGCGGGAGGCGAGCGAGGATGCGCGTGACGCGATCGGCGTGCTTGAGCGCGAGGTGGAGCGCGCCCTCCGGGCGCTCGGCGCAGCTGCCGTCGAGGTGCCGGCGCTGGACCCCGGCAAACGCGATGAATTCCGGACGATGGAAGAGGAGAGCCCGGGGTTACTGACGACGGTCTTCCAGCTCTTCCTGAGTGATGCTCCGGGACGGATCACGTCGATCGAGACCGCCCTTGCGATCGAGGATGTCCCGGCGCTCGGTCACGCGGCGCATACCCTGCGCGGGGCCGCGCTCCAGCTCGGTGCGGTCGCGCTCGGACAGACGGTGGCAGGGATGGAGGCCGACGCGCAACGAGGTGACCTGCCATCGGTGCGAGCGCGCTTCCCCGACATGATCAAGGAGTGGGAGCGCGTGCGCGAGGCACTGTTGTCGGAAATCGAACGGGCGGGATCTCAGGCGCCGGGCGTCGCCTGCGCGCCCGCAGCGCCCGCAGCGCCCGCAGCGCCCGCAGCGCCCGTGGGGAACTGAGGGACCGCGTCGAGCAGCGCGCGGGTGTAGGGATGCTGGGGCGTGTGCAGCAATACGTAACTGCTGCCCGAGGTCTTCGGGTTCGGCGTGATCACCGCGACGCCGGGCTTGATCAGATCGTCCCAGTCCTTGATGGCCTTCGGGTTGCCCTTGCGCACCAGGAACACGATGGTCGACGTGTAGGGCGATGAATTCTGCGGCAGACGCTTCTGCCAGTCGACGCGCGGTGAGTCCCTTGGCTGCGATCGCGTCGATGTCATAGGCGAGCGCGAGCGTCACCACGTCGGCCTGCAATCCGTCGATCACCGAGCGCGCCTGCGAGCCGCTGCCGCCATGCGACTGCTTGATCTCGACGCTCTTGCCGGTTTCCTTCTGATAGGCGTTGGCGAACGCCTTGTTGAACTCGACATAGAGCTCACGCGTCGGATCGTACGACACGTTCAAGAGATTGATGTCAGCGGCGAGAACCGAGCTTGCCCAGAGCAGGCCTGCCGCGAGCGGAACGATACGGCGCATCATGTCCATCTCCATTCACCTCGACGACGTCATCGTCATCGATGGCATGCGGGCATAACTCGGGGCGAAACGCGTTCAAGTCAACGGAACCGGATTTTCTTGTTTGCAGCGTCGCAGCCCGACTGTGCTACGAAATCTTCATCGTGTGGATGCCGCATTCTGTCTTGGCTCGGCCGCGCCAGCGACCGGCGCGCGCATCCTCGCCTCGGCCGTTCTGCTGGTGCAGGGCATGCAGCCGACCGACAGAAACCGTGCGCCACGCAGCGGATGCCGCGGCAATTTGGCGCGGACGAAAATCGCCTCGATCTCCTCGCGCGAGACGTTGGCGAACGGATTGAACTTGAGCCGCGCGCCGTCGTCCTCGACCACCGGAATGTCGGCGCGCGTCGTCGCCCTGGAAGCGCTTGCGGCCGTTGATCCAGGCCGCGAACGGCTCCAGCGCCCGCGCCAGCGGCTCGACCTTGCGGATGCGGCAGCAGGCGTCGGGATCGGAGAACCAGAGCTCGCGATCGGGATCCTCGCGCGACAGCGTCTCCTCGCGCCGGCTTGATCGAGCGGACGTCCGTCAGGCCGAGCATGCGCGATCAGCGTGTCGCGATAGGCGAGCGTCTCCTCGAACAGCCAGCCGGTGTCGAGGAAGATCACGGGGATCGCCGGATCGACGTCGGCCATCGACCTTCAGCAGCGCCGCCGATTCCGTGCCGAACGACGACACCAGCGCAAGCTTGTCGCGCCCGACCGTCTTCAACGCGGCGGCAATGACTGTCCGCGGGCGAGGCATCGCGCAACGCGCGATCAAGTCTCCGCCGCGGCAGCAGCCGAGACGGCAGGGCGACGAGACCTGAGGCGCGATGTGCGCTCACGTGCCGACACCTTCGGAATGGCGCAGCTGCATGCGCCGATGCAGCGCCGTGATGCGGCCGTCGCCGGTCGGCTGATAGAACACCGAATAGCGCTTCGCGGTCTGCGCGAAGGCTTCGCGCGTCGGCCTGCTTCTTGACCTCGAACGAATCGAAGCCGGCGCGCAGCATGAACACGAACTGGTCGCGCAGCACCTGGCCGGTCGCACGCAATTCGCCGCGATAGCCGTAGCGCTCGCGCAGCAGCCGCGCCTGGCTGTAGGCGCGGCCGTCCCGGAACGTCGGGAACACCAGCGCGACCGCGGCGAGCCGGCCGAGATACGGCACGAGCTCGTCGATGTCGCGATTGTTCGGCCAGATCACGCCGACCTTGCCGGCGCGCGCCGAGCAGCCGTCGGCATCCTGCAGGAAGCGCTCCGCCGGCACCAGCATGTCACCGCCCGCAGGCAGCGGCGTGTCGGCGTCAAGCTTGACGAAGCTATCGTCGGCGATCTTTCCGCCTTAACGAGTGGCATAGACGCGCTCCTTGAATGGTTCGACGCCGAGGCGCTTCACCGTATCGACGAACAGCTCCTCGGGGCGCTCGCGCAACGCGAGATAGGCTTCAACGATGTCCTCGATGACATCGGCGACCTCGTCGAACTTGACGCCGGGGCCGATCAGATGTGCCGAGCGCGGCATTCTCGTCGGCGCGGCCGCCGATCGTGATCTGGTAGAATTCCTCGCCGTTCTTCTCGACGCCGAGAATGCCGATATGGCCGACATGGTGATGGCCGCAGGCATTGATGCAGCCGGAAATGTTGATGTGCAGCCGGCCGATCAGATTGGCGGTCTCGTGATTGGCGAAGCGCCGCGTCATCTCCTGCGCGATCGGGATCGAGCGCGCATTCGCCAGCGAGCAGTAGTCGAGCCCCGGGCAGGCGATGATGTCGGTGATCAGATTGACGTTCGGCGTCGCGAGCCCGAGCTTGTCGAGCGCCTTCCACAGCGCCGGCAGGTCGCGCTTGGCGACATGCGGCAGCGCCAGGTTCTGCTCGTGGCCGACGCGGATTTCGCCGAAGGAATATTTGTCGGCGAGATCGGCGAGCGCATCCATCTGCTCGGCGGTGGCATCGCCCGGCGGCCCGCCGATCGGCTTCAGCGAGATCGTGACGATGGAATAGCCCGGCACCTTGTGCGTGGCGACCGAGTTGCTTGCCGCCACGCCTCGAAATCGGGATCAGCCGCGGCCTGGCGCAGCTCGTCCGGCATGTGCGTCAGCTTCTCGTAGGCCGGATAGGTGAAACGCGAGACGGATGTCCTCGATCACCTCGTCGTCGAGCGCGAGCGAGGACTTGCGGATCTGCTGCCACTCGTCCTCGACCTCGCGGGCGAATTTCTCGATGCCGAGCTCGTGCACCAAAATCTTGATGCGCGCCTTGTAGATGTTGTCGCGGCGGCCATACTGGTTGTAGACGCGCAGGATCGCCTCGATATAGCTCAGGATGTCGCGGCCGCGCGACGAAATGCTTGATGGTCTTGCCGATGAACGGCGTGCGGCCGAGACCGCCGCCGACCAGCACCTCAAAACCGGTCTCACCCTTCTCGTTCTTGATCAGGCGCAGGCCGATGTCGTGGATCTTGATCGCGGCACGGTCGTGATCCGACGCGGTGATCGCGATCTTGAACTTGCGCGGCAGGAACGAGAATTCCGGATGCAGCGTGGTGTGCTGGCGGATCAGCTCCGACCAGATGCGCGGATCCTCGATCTCGCCGGGCGCGACGCCGGCCCACTGGTCGGAGGTGACGTTGCGCATGTTGTTGCCGGAGGTCTGCATCGCATGGATGCCGACCTCGGCGAGATCGGCCAGCGCATCCGGCAGTTCAGCGAGCTTGATCCAGTTGAACTGGATGTTCTGCCGCGTCGTGAAGTGGCCGTAGCCCGCATCCGAAAACGTTGTTTCAGTGCGCATCCACCGCGGCGTCGCAAAGCTGCGGGCCTTGTGCAAGGAAGACATCAAAAACATATGAACGAAGAATTCCAAAAATAATACCGAAGGCAGGGGAGGGCATCTCTCTTTCGCACGAAGAGCGCGCGAAGATGCGCAGCACGCTGCATGCATACATGGAAATGAAACCGGTTCGTTCTGCCGCCACCCCCGCGCGCGCGATATCGTTCGGATGGCTCTTCACGCTGCTATCCATTGCCGCAGTTCTTGTGCTCGCGTTCTTTATATCTTCGGCGGGCATATCATACGCCGCTGCAGACGCGTTGCCGGGAGATATTTTGTATCCGATAAAAACACAGGTCAACGAACCACTCCAAGGGGCGCTCGCGATTTCTCCGTCCGCAAAAACAGCGTGGGCGATGAGTGTCGCGGGGAAGCGTGAAAGAAGCCGCAACGCTCGCGGCGGAAGGGCGCTTGAGTAGTTCGACACAACAACAATTGCAAACAAATTTTGAAGAGCATGCACAGCAGGCAACCGCGGTCATCGCGCAAGCCGCGACCTCTAGCCCGAGCGTAAGCGGTGAGGCGGCAGTGCGTTTCGACGCGCAACTTTCCGAATATGAAACGGTGCTCGCACAGATAGGCACCGCAAAAAAGGTTGATACCACATCGCTCGCGTCCTCCGTGAGAGATACACGCACACAACTCGCAAGCGTTCGCGCCGAAGTTGCGACGCGCGTTACATCAACCGAAGTGGACCACTGGCAGCCGCAGGAATGGCTATCGCTGCGCGCGCGCAGCTTCACACATCATCCGAACTCGCCCGCACAGCCTCGAAGAGCATCTCGACTTCCTCAGCCGAACTCGTCGCCGCACAGCTTGATACCGCGAGCCACGCCATCGCCGCCGGAGAGAACCTCACGGCACAAAACGATACCCCGGCCGCGCTCGGCGCGTTCCAAAGCGCGCTCCGAGCAACCGAGAAGCTCGGTGTCTTTTTGCAGACTAGCTCCGACATACACGCGCGTACCGGACTCGTCGTAAGCGAGCCGAAGACGTCCACCTCGGATAAAACCTCGCGAATTGCTACGAGCGAAGGTGCGCGGAGTGCGAAGAATACTTCCGGTGAACAGCCGCGTCGTGCAGCCGTCATGATGAAGGCTGCGACCGCGCCAGCTCCCGCCGCCGCACTTTTCAGCGCCACTGAACCCGCCGCAACGACGACGGCAACATCGACTCCGGAGGACCTGAGCGGTGCAACGGTAACGGCATCTTCGAGCCTCGAAACATTGCCGGTATCGGTGCCGATGAACGGTTTTCAATAAAAAGATGCGGGGCGTCGCAGAATGACGACGCCCCGATGTGAGGACGATGGGGAACAATACCGGTAGAGCGACCGCCTAGTCCGCGAGCAACTTGAGCACGCGGAGCTTTGTCAGAAGTTTTTCCGACGAATAGCCGCCGGTGATGACCTCGTTGGCACCAACATTGTGCAACGATGACACGAGGTCAAAGTCGATACCTTGCACCACGGCGATTATCTTGGCATCGCCGTTGTCGAAGCTGCGAACCGACCGGATGGCCTGCACGGCGCCGAACGGCGGCAGCTCGGAATCAATGACCAGCAGCTCCGGCTTCTGCTCACCGAGCCGTGCGAGCAGCGCGTTACTGTTCGTGACGGCCGCTGTCTCAAAATACAGATTGCGCAGTGCGCCGAGCATTGCTCCGCACATGAGTGGCGATACGTGTGCGACCAGAGCCCTCGCCATAGCCAATTCCTTCTTGTTGCGCCACGGATGTGGCGACAGTGTTCAAACGCAGCACCCACTCTATTGAGTGGGTGCGTGCGGGTCAAGCGAGCCGAAAACTAGATGGTTTCTTTGCTCTCCGAGTAAAAAACGTTCTCTTTTTTGAGGCCCAGCGATGCGAGGCGCTCTGAAACGAACTCCTGCATTTCTTTTTCACTCTTGAATTTTTTTACCTTTTCTTTATCTATGACCGCCCACTGACCGACTGCGCGCAGAACGTCGACTTTGTTGAAGACGATGTGCGTGACGCCGTTCATGCGGATGGCACGTTCGAGCGTTTGCATGTTCATCCAGTTGGTCTGGCGGCGGCGTCCTGTGGTGGATCCGAACTCCTCACCGATGTCGCCGATCTTGTTGAAGACTTCGCCTTCAGGTTGGAACTTTTTGCGAGCCGACGTAGGTTTCGTAGATTTTCGCGACACCCCATACCGTCACGAATGCGCTGGCGGGTGAAGACCGTTGAGAAGCGCGCCGGCGGTCGTGCAGTGCGAAGAGGTGACGAACGGGTAGTCGCCCCAGTCGATGTCGAGCCCGAATCCTTGCGCGCCTTCGCGCGAGAATCGGCGACGTCTTGTTCATTGGTCGGATACCATTCTTTGTAGAGATCGATGAGGTAGGGCTCCAGCTTCGGTGATATCTTTCGCGCGGACGCCGGTGCGGCCGTACTTGTCGCGATACGCCGGACCGTTGCCGCGGCCGGTCGTGCCGATCTTGCCGCCGTGCTGTTTTATCTTCGGCCTTGTGCGCGTCGGTGATGACGTGCGTATTCTCCGCGACGAAAATCTTTCCCGTCGTTTGCACGCCGCCCTCTTCGAGATCACCGATTTCCTGTGAAAAATTGATCGGGATCGAGCACGCAGCCCGGAGCCGATGATGCTCTTCACGCCAAAAAAAACGCCCGCAGGAATGTGGTGTGTGATGAATTTCTTCCCTTCATGGAAGATTGTGTGGCCAGCGTTGCAGCCGCCGTTGTAGCGGAGCACGTGGGTGTAGGAGTTTTTGTGGCTTAAATAGTGGGCGATTTTGCCCTTTCCGCTGTCTCCATACTGGAGATCGACTATGACATCCATCTTTAACACAACTACCTCAATGTAGCATTTCTCGAGTGTACGATGCAAGCGCAAGTTACCTGTTCACAACTCGATTTGAGCTAGATTTTATAGGCCTTTTTGGGCGTCTCGACATAAAAAGAAGCCGCCCGGACACCGGGGCAAATCTGTTTAGCGACCTCGAGACGTTGCGATCTAGCGGCGCGAGTCGATTTTCACCAGTCGCATGCACGCATGCTCCTCGTCTTGTCGTGCTTCTCGTCCACGCCGGGCGATATCGTGCAGCCACTTCACGGGATGCGGTACCGTGAACGCGTCGCTCGTATGCGAGAAACAGCGGGTCATCCCGCAGTTCGTCGATCCATGTGGGCTGATGATCATGACGCGGATGATGTGCGCAGCGCGCAGACCTTGCCACGTAACGGGACAAAGCAAGACGTCGTCAGGGTACGTCGGCCGATCCATGAGTGCATCGATGTTCGCCGACGAGTCGTTGCCGGTGATTGCTTCTTCCAACCCGTCCATGAGGAGCAGTTGGCCCGGCGATTCGATCCGGATAAAACCTTCCCGCCCATGTGCGCTTCTCGACTTTCTTTTCGAGGATCGGGTCGTGGAGCAGGTCCGTGAGCGGTACGTTGCCTCCCGTCCCACGATACGACATTAAGTCTGGATGTTGCTGTCATCGGAAACCTTGCGCAACACGTGCGCCTCGATGACGACGATGCCGGGATTTTCGAGATTGTTGTATTCGCTCCGCATTCGGTGATGTCCGAGATAAGCGGGTGAACCGCCCCCACCACGAACGGATAGGACGTGATCGGCGATAGTAGCGAGGTCGACTGGAGAGGAACTGTAATCGTGGCTTTCCTGGAGTAGCGCACCCAGGCCGTTTTCCAGACATTCTCGTCTCCGACGTATCTATACGCCGGTCGACACTCTATAGAAAAAAAGGCTTTTGAGCCAGTTTTGCAAAACGCACGAAAACCCGCGCCTACGAGAGGACGCGCATCAAAAATCGAATGACGAGAATGACTTCGTTCATAAAGATAGTGCTAGAACGGATTACGGATGCCGTTACGAATTTCGAAGTGCACGTGAGGACCGGTCGCAAGGCCGGTCGTCCGACGTAGCCGATGACTCACCCTGCTGCACGCTCGCGCCGTCATACGTGGCGACCTTGGACATGTGTCCGTAGAGCGTCTGCGAGCCGTTGTCGTGACTGATGACTACGTAGCTGCCGTAGCCGCCGTTCCATCCGCCCTGTCGCGCGACGACGACATCGCCGGCGGCGGCGGCCATGATGGGTGTGCCGGTCGGTGCCGCGAGGTCGACGGCGTTGTATCCGTGGATGCCCTGCGTCTCGATGTAGTGCGCGAGCGGCGCGATGTAGTAGGATATTTCGGAGGCGTCACCCTGCGGTCCGACGTTGTGCGCAGGCTTGCTGGTTACTTGGCCGTCTTCGTTGTCGTCTTGGTGGTACCCGAAGCGGAAGACCGTCCGAGGACGCCGATACTTCGCCGTTGGGGACGATGATAGTCGCTCCGACGGCGAGCGAGCGTCGCTCTCGATACCGTTATAAGTGGCGATTTCGGTCGCGTCACCGCCGAACCGCTTGGCGATACTCTCAAGCGTGTCGCCTTTCTTTATCGTGTAGTTGATGCCCGTGACAGGAAGGATGACGAGCTTCTGTCCGACCTGCAGCTTGTCTTTGGATGAGAGCCCGTTCGCCGCGAGAATCGTGCCGGGAGTAACGGTGAAGAGTTTCGCGATACTGGAGAGCGAGTCGCCTTCGCGCACGACGTACGTGCTGATAGTGCTGTTCTTGGGCTTCTCGATATCAGCCATAGTTCCCGACGGTCCCTCTTCGGGCATCAGCGCGGAGCTGTCGACAATGGTGATACCGCCACCGCCGGTTGCCGGCGCGGGGTTGAGATTCATAGCAGGCTCAAGAATGTCCATCGTCTGGAGATTACCCGCGACTGCACTCGTGCTGGTGCGCCCGATTACGGAACCCGTAAGAGTCGCGAAGATATTACTTAAAACAGATGCCCGCGCGGAGACGGGCAGAAGGGTACCGATGATGACGAGCAGGGAAATAAAAGTGACCGCCGTGCGTGCGGAATGAGATTTACGATATTTCGCCTTACGGGGTTCGCCACTACCCGCGTTAGGTTCCTTTTTACTGTCTTTTATAAGCCTTTGTTAAGCCACGGTACGGGAGAATGTCTGGAATATGGCTCTAATCCTTGCTTTTTCGAGTAGAGCCTCGTGCTATCAGTACCGCTTAGTCCACCGTACCCGACAGGGGGTTCACCGTCAATTCATAATGGCGCTGGACGGTGGATAAGCCATTTGTCAAATGCATTTTAGCCTTATTTTAAGCCATTTTCTACATGAAGAGGCTCCTGCGTGGTATAGTCTTCCGATGTCATATCTGGAGGGATTGAACGAAAGGCAGCGCGGTGCTGTTTTGCACACCGACGGACCCCTCCTTATCGTCGCAGGCGCGGGCGCGGGCAAGACAAAGACCATAACGCACCGCATCGCTCATCTAATAGAGACGGGAGTCGCCCCCCATCACATCCTTGCAGTCACCTTTACCAACAAGGCGGCCGGGGAGATGCGTGAACGGGTACGGAAATTGCTCGGCGGACGGACCGGCATGCCGCTTCTCTCGACCTTCCACTCGCTCGGAGTCCGACTCCTTCGCGAGTTCCACGACGAAGCGGGCATCGAACGCGATTTCAGCATTTGGGACCGGGACGACAGCACCAAGGCCCTGAAGCGGATACTCACAAACTTCGGCTCCGACCTGACACCCAAAAGTGTGCTGTCTGCGATATCGAGACAGAAAGGCGACGGGATATCCGTCGCGGACTACGCGGAAGGTGCATCGGATTATCGTACACAGAGCGTCGCGCGTGTGTGGGATGCGTACGAACGGGCGCTCAAAGAAGAGCAGGCACTCGATTTCGACGACCTATTGTTGCGCACGCTAACGTTGTTGCGGAAAATGTCCTGAGGTCCTCTCGCTTCTCCAAGACCGCTGGACCCACATCACGATTGATGAGTATCAGGATACCAACGCGGCGCAGTACGAAATCGCGCGACTACTCGCGGGAGAACGAAAAAACATCTGTGTGGTCGGCGACACCGACCAGAATATTTACAGCTGGCGCGGCGCCGACATCGAACACTTGCTCGGTTTCGAAGAGACGTTCCCCGGAGCCGCCGTCGTAACGCTCGAACAAAATTACCGCTCGACGCGCACGATTCTGCGGCGGCAAATGCAGTCATCGAGAAAAATATGCGTCGCAAGCCGAAGAATCTTTTCACGGAGAACGAGACGGGCGAGCCTATTACGTTCTACGGCGCGCACAACGAAGGCGACGAAGCATGGTTCGTCGCGGAAAGTATCGTACGGCTGATGGAACGCGGAATGAACCCGGCGCATATTGCCGTCTTGTACCGGGAAAATTTCCAGTCGCGCGTGCTCGAAGAAGCGTTCTTGCACTTGGCCCTGCCGTACCGCGTGCTCGGTACGCGATTTTTTGAACGCAAAGAAGTCAAAGACGTGCTCGCGTACTTGCGCGCGGCGCTCAACCCGAAAAGTCGCAACGATATCGCGCGCATTATTGCGGTGCCGTCGCGCGGCATCGGGAAGGTGACGATCGAAAAGATGTTTGCGGATGACGACGCCGGAATTCCGGCGGGCGCGCGCGCAAAAGTCGAATCGTTCCGCAATGCTTACTCGCGATACGCAAAGCGTGCGAGACCCTGACCGCGTCGGAGGCCGTGCGCTTCGCCATCGAGGCGAGCGGCATCGAGGCAATGCTCAAAAAAGACAAAGAAGAGGGGCCGGAGCGGCTCGGCAACGTGCACGAGCTCGTGAACCTCTCAACAAAGTACGACGATGCAGTGCCGCCGGAAGGCATCGAGCGCCTGCTCGAAGAGGCGGCGCTCCAATCGAGCAGGACGCGCTCGAAAAGCCGATGGATAAAGTTACGCTCATGACGGTACACGCCTCAAAGGGTCTTGAGTTCGATGCGGTTTTCGTGACGGGCCTCGAACAGGGACTCTTTCCTTCGGGACGGGAAAGCGACACCGAGCGCGACCCGGAGGAGGAACGGCGACTGTTTTACGTGGCCATCACGCGTGCCGGCAAGCGCCTTTTTCTTTCGTATGCGCGCGAACGCATGAAGTACGGCTCGCGCGAACACAGTTTGCCGTCTGAATTTCTGAGCGATATCGACGAGCGACTCCTTAAAGCACCTTCGCGCGGAAGAACAATTTGAGGATACTATTGAATAATCGGTATGAAAAAACGCGGCGCGAGATTGGGACAGCATTTTTTGACCGGGCAGTGGGCCGCTTAAACACTGCGCGAAATCCGTGAACATGCAAAGAGGCGAGCAGATCCTCGAAATAGGACCGGGTACAGGCGCCCTCACGCGCGAACTCCTTGCAGAAGGCGGCCGCGTGCTCGCGGTCGAGAAAGATGAGGCGCTCGTTGCGCAGCTAGAAGAAACATTTGCGAGAGAAATCATGTCAGACACATTGCGCGTGATAGCCGCCGACATCCGGGATTTTTCTCCGGAGCAACACGGCCTCACTCGCGCCGGCTATGTGCTTGCGGCGAATATTCCGTACTACATTACCGGTGAAATACTGCGGAAATTTCTTGAGGCAAAAGCGCACCCGCGCGCGCTCGCACTGTTGATACAAAAAGAAGTTGCCGAGCGCATCCTCGCGCGTGACAAAAAAGAAAGCATCTCTCACTGTCGGTCAAAGCGTACGGAACGCCGCGTATTGCCGCGAAAGTATCTCGCGGAAATTTCTCCCCGCCCCCATCCGTCGATTCCTTCTATTCTCGTAATCGAAAAAGTTTCAAAAGAGTTTCTCTCCGGCATCACTGAAAAAGGATTCTTTGAGGTTGTCCGCGCGGGGTTCGCGTCGAAGCGAAAATACCTCGCCAACAATCTTGCGGTGCGGTACCGAAAAGAACCCGTGCTTCACGCGTTTGCGAAATGCGACGTTGATGAAAAAGCTCGTGCGGAGGACTTACCGCTTCAAAAATGGAAGCTGCTCACCGGCGCTTTGCAGGCGCACGATTGAAACACACTGCTACATGCAGCGTGCTATGTTTTTTGTATCCGAGATAATTGAGCTGTGCGCACGTGAGGTTTTTATTGTCACAGGGGTCGTTCGCGGCATCGAAGGGTAACGTTTTTCGAGTCTGACAATAGGTTGGCAAATCCGCTGAGCCGGGTGCCGGTGTTGACTCCCAGCTGCCGCTTGCTCCGCCGCCGCCGGAACTCCCTCCTCCCGGCGTGAGCAGCTGGTTAATCGTCGGAGCAGGAGAGCCGCTCGAACCCATCATGTCGATAGCAATTCCGGTCCACACGACAAGCGGCTCGATGGTCACGATGCAGTAGTACGGTGCGCTGGCAAGCCCCAAGAGCCATTGACCGGAAAACGAAGGCGGACCGAACTGGTAGGTCTTGGTCGACGGCGTCCAAATATAATCGCCGCCGCGCGGCGCGCCAATGCGTGCGAATATCGCCTGGTTGTAGCAGGGAACCGCGACTGAAATTTGCCCGCCGAACGGAAACGCGAATGCGAATGAGGGGAGAAGTATCGCCAGTACGGCAATCGCAGCTGTCGCTGCGCGAGACGTGCTGTTCATATATACAAGTATACCCCGTGAGATAGTCACGCCGAGCTCGTGCGACACCTTTGGCATGTGCATATCTCACGGGGTATACCCTATACAGTACGCTTACCTCGCGCTACGCTGTTCACATGGAACCCGTAAAAATAACGCAACACGAATTTGAATACGCGAATGTGCCGCACGAAACTCCGGAACAAAAATCACCGAGCAAGCTCGACTACCTGCGTATGCACCCGTACTCATCGACGGCGCGGCCGCCGCACTTATCTTCATCGGCGTACTCATTGTCATTACGCGTTCGCCCGCACCTTCCTCTTCGTCACAAACAATCGCGTGGGGAGGAGCAAGTTCCGTTACCCCAAGTGCTCAGCCCAGCGCGGCGGACTCCGGCGCACAAGCAAATCCGCCGACCATTATGCAGCAGACGGGGAACAGCCCGCCATACAACTTCACGCTCCCTACGCCACAGACGGCAAACCCCGATACCGGCGAGGCATCCAGTGCATTTAATTACGACGCGCTCATCGCAGCGCTTTCTTCACCCAAAGGAAGTTCGACTTCTACCGCTACGTCCGGCACAGGAAATCCGAATGCCGCGATTACGAACGTGTATGCATACATTCCGTCGGGACTCGTGAGCGTCCAGTCGCCCGCAACACGTACGAAACTCCAGCAATCTCTCTATAGTTACGGCAACGAGGTCGGGTCGTCTATTCAATCATTCGAGCAGCAGTTCCCCAACGAATCACAGGTTCTGATGGACCAGGCACAAGACCGCACCGACGCGGGGAAGGCGGCGTCTGTCCAAACGATTGCGCACGCACTCTCGGCGCTCGGTGACAGTCTGCTCGCGATGGAAAGTGTTCCCTCACAGATGACGGCGGCTCACCAGCTTGGAGCTACCAGGCCATCGGCCAGAAGCTCGCGCTCGTGCCGAGCGCGAATAGCAACACCTCGTTCGTTGCCGCCGTGCAAGCGTATAACGCCGCCGCAAACGTGTTCGTGCAAAATTACATAGCGTTCGCCAACCTTTTTGTTGCAAACAGCGTCGTGTTCGGACAAACCGATCCGGGAAGTGTTTTCACGTTCACCCCGACAGGTTTTTAGGCTCTAGGGACCTCCGCCGAAAGGTTTTTGCAGCGGAGATTTGTTCGAATCCGCCGGCGGGCGGAAAGCCTCGGCGATGCAAAAACCTTTCGGCGGACCGGCAACGATTTCCCCTAAAAACCTCGACAACGCGGCAAACGCGCGATATTGGTACGCTATACTTATCACGTGGAAAAAGAACGCGCACCAAAGAGCGTGGCAATTTTTACGTATGACAAGGGACTTGCCCTGCGTAGCCTTGGCGAAGCAGGGTTTTCCCCGATTTTCATCACCGCTGCTCTCTCCGTATTGGTTCTCCTTACGGTCATCGGATGGGAAACGACCCAGTCGTTGCATGCGAGCAATGCCCCCGCGCAATTGCGAGGCGCAGAAGCCTCTCAGACCTTGAACCCTTGGACCAATGGCTCATCCGGAAATGCGGTCGCAAGTTCCGTCGCGGCGACTTCTTCCGACCCCGTCGCCTCCCTCGGGCAGGCAGTGTTGGATCACCTCGAAGGGGCGTACATGCAACTGCAGCAAGCCGGAACATATTCGTCGTCGACCGGACAAAATGTCGGAGAAAGCCTGGCGCCGTATGTCGCCACATATGTGCCGCACCAAACCTTTTCACCAAGCGACATAGAGACCGACAACGCAACATCGTACGCGCGCATGATGCAGTATCGAAGTGATTTACAAACCGCGTTCAAGCCGCTCTTAAAGAGCTCGGAGCCGGAGTATGCGATATTCGCCGAGTACGTGAGTACGAAAGACATTTCATATCTTACGAAGCTAAGAGTGTCGCCCAAAATTACCGGGATGCGGCGAGCGGCACGGCGCGCGTCATTGTGCCGAGAGATGCAGTTCCAAACCAAATCGCCATCCTGAACGCGATGGAAGAATTCGCTGCGACACTCGACCAACTCGCTGCGCACGCGGACGATCCATTTGCGTCGGTCGCGTTGCTGCGCGGATATAACCAGGCGGAAACGGACATGCTCACGTCGTTCAACTCCCTCGCGAGTTATTTTAAGAGCAAACAACCATGAGAAACGTCGTCATATTCGCGTGCGTGTCGATTCTTCTCCCGGTTTTCGTGAGTGCACAAACGTCGGACATCACGCAGAACATTGACGCAAACGGGAACCTCACACAGACGCAATCGGGGACCGACTCATCGGGAAACGCGTACCAGTTCAGGCGACAAGGCATCTTCGATTGCAGTCCGAACGGTTCTTACTCGATGTCGGTCGGCGCACTCTCGGCTACCGGCGGAGGAATGTGCCCGTCGCGGACGCCACAGTGGAACTCAACACCGGCACGCTCGTATACAAGGAATGTGTTCTGCGCGAGGTCGTGGACCGCATGCGCGAAGCAGCGCTTGCGACCTTCCTTGAGCAGATGCAGAAAGTCATTCAAACCGGTCGCGTACAAGATAACGGGCAAGGCGTAAAGCAGTCCGGGAATGCGATGTATGTGCAACAGGAAGGTGCGGAGCTCGTGTCGGTCGTTGAGGACCCGACGTTCCTTACGTTCATCAACGACAAGGCCGTGTGGGACAACGTACACCCCGACATGCGGGACTCACTCAAGACCGCGGCCGCGACATTCTATGAAGGTGAGCGAAGCGGCGCGCAGGCGACATCGCTCAAATGTCCTTACAAGGGGAGCTTAAGCGCGTTCCAGAGTGGCCAAGCCTTGAGCACGGGTTCGTATTGGAATGATCTTGACTCCGCGTCCTCGCCACAATGCGACCCTCTTATCGAGAACTTCCTCCTACTGGATATTTCGAACGGCCGCATGGCACGAAATACGCAATACCAGACAGACCAATGGAACTGGGGCCGTGGTTACTATGCGCGGACCAACGCCGCACTCGACCCGTACTCGCAGGTCACCCTTACGCCCTCTTCTGTCGTTGAACAATCGTTCACCCAAATGATTCAGAGTCCCATCCACCAGCTGCAGAGCGCCAACGATATCGGCCAGATGATTGGCGCAATGTACGCGGGAGTGACGTCCCAGATCATCGGCGACAACCAGACCATGCAGGGTCTCG
>CAVSEC010000008.1:0-154657 GCA_963726955.1 uncultured Gemmatimonadales bacterium
GTAGTACTGCACCGGGATGCTCAGGTAGGCCCAGAAGAGCACCCGCCGGTCGGCGCGGCGCGTCGGGATGAGCGAGAGGTATTCCTTGAGCGCCAGGAAGGAGATGAAGCGCGAAGAAGCCGATCGAGAGCCGGCGGTCGATCGCGATCGCGATCACGAAGATGGCGACCATCACCCACCACGACTTCACCCGGGCCGCGAGCTCGGTGTACTTCTCCGCGGGTCCCCTCCGCATCAGCCACCGGGTGACCGCACTGGCGACGAGCAGCAGGCCGAGGATCCCGCCCAGCACCAGGCGTACCGGGGGGTGACGCCGCTCATGGAGTACGCCCTTCGCCAGCGCGCGCCGGCTGCGATTGAGGATCGTGAGCCTGGCGAGAACGCCGACCGCCGCGAGCAGGAGTGGTCGCACCAGCGACCCGGCGTCGATGCCCAGCCCGAGCAGCAGTGCCAGCAGGCCGAAGACGAAGGCCCGGTCGCTCTTGCCCATCGGCCCGTCGTAGCGCCGCTCGGCGCCGATCTGGATGGCCACCACGCCGGCCATCTCGCCGACGATCGCGAGCACGACGATCATGACGATCAGCCGCGGACGGTAGTCCGGGCAGCGACGGCGAAGGGGAGATAGAGCGCCGCGTCGGCGAGCACGTCGCTCAGTTCGTTGAGCACCGCGCCCAGCCGCGACTTCTGGCGGTACTCCCGGGCGAGCATGCCGTCGACGGCATTGAGCGCCATCCGCAGGAAGAGCACCAGCCGGCACGGCCAGGAGCGCCCACCGCGCGCCGGGTAGGTGAGAGCAGCGCTGCGCCGGTCGCGCCTGAGAGCGCCGCGGCGGCGATCGTCACCTGGTTGGCGGTGACGCCCTGCGCCGCGAGGCGGCCCACCATCGGTCGGAGCAGCGCCTGGAATTTCGGCTTCAGGTCATAGATCGATGCCATGCGATCAGGGCTCGCGGATACGGGCGGAGAAATCGGGAGCATCGATGCGCGGCAGCGGCGCGGTCGTTGATCTGGAAACGAGCCCGCGTCGCGGCCAGCCCCACCGTCGAGTCGATGAGCCCGAGGTCGGTAGATCGACCTCGTCGCTGTAGCCGGGCAGCAGGATCCGCCAGCTCGACGGGAATCCGCCCCGGCACGATCGCGTTCACGTGCTGCACCAGGTTGAGAGTGCAGTTGTTGGTGAGGGTATTGTACCACTCCGGCCGATCGTGGAGCGCATTCGCCCGCTCGCAGCATCCCGGTGAACATCGCGCGGACCTCCACCGGCGTCGGCGAGGACGGGATACAGGAACACGTCGGCGCTGTCATACACGGCCCGACGGCCGATGAGATCATGTTCGCTCGCCGACGACGTACATCAGCTCGAAGCGGCGCGAGCAGGCCCTTCAGCACACCGTACTGCTCGCCCTCTCTCGCGCCGCGCCTCCACGGAGATCGACGAGGTAGTCGCCGTCGCAAATCCGAAGCTGACGAACGCGTGCGCCGGCCCGCGCCATCGCTTCGAGAACGGCACCAGCACGTACCAGGCGGTCCGGAGCTCGTCGAGCTGATAGCGCCGGACCCCCCACTCGGGCCGGAAGCTGGCGGCGCCGGTCCACGCGAAGTTCCGCACGCCCTGGATGACCACGCGCTCCCCCTCGAACTGGGCCACTGGCATCACCGACTGGTCGATGGCCCAGCGGCGCTCATTCGAGGGGCGCGGCAGGACCCACACGATGACCAGTGCCAGCAGCGCGAGCAGGGTCGCGCCGGCCACGAGCAGCGTCCGGGTCATCGCCACAGCCGCCCGAAGTTGTACACCCCTCCCGCGTAGACGCCATCGGCCTGGGGGCCCTCGAGGCCGAGAATGCCACCGAAATCGACCGTCCACCATGGGTGCACCGTATAGACCGGCCCACCGAGCAGCGCGACCGTCCCGGATGAACCGGACGGTCCCGTCGTCCGCGGATAACCGAAGAGCTCGGCGGTGATGCCGAGCGGGCCCTGTACTGGCGTACCCGCGGCGACCGCCCAGAGCGTGGCGTGCTTCGGTGCGCCGCTCCCGTCCCCGCTACGCCTGGTGTACCCCAGGTTCACGTCCAGGCTGACGCTGCCGAACTGATGGCTCGAGATCGCGAGGATCGAGAGGTCGGTCGTCCCGGTGCCATGCGCTCCGGCGCCGACCGGGAGCTTGAGCGCCGGCAGGATCGCGAAGTCGCCGAGGACCGGCGCGCCCTCGACCAGGCGCAGTTTGACGCCGGCGGCGAGATCTCCGACGCCGAAGTGGCCGCCGACGGGCCGCGTCAGGCCCCCGAGGATCGAGAGTTGCACCCGCCGCGCGAGTCCGACTTTGACGACCGTGGGCGTGAGGATGCCCCACGCCCCGGTGCCGTGATCGAACTCCACCCCGGTCTCCACCTCGACCCACCCCGGCGCCACGGTGCCGGCGTGGGTGGCGACGGTCGGTCGTTCGGGCTGGACCATGTGGGGGTCGGGCTGCTGCGCGGCGAGCGTAGCGGTCGTCAGGAGGACCGGGAGGAGCGAGGTCGACAGCCGGATCATGGTCCGGCTCCCTCGGTGGCAAGGCGATGCAGATTCAGGTCGAAGACAGCGAGCAGAGGGTGTGTTCTGTCAGGCAGCCGTACCAGATAGCGTCGGCCCGCGCGCACCACGGCCAGCGGGTAGGGCGGGTGGAGTCCGGCCTCCCGCGCGGCCTCGAGACAGATGCCATCCTCGGTGATGAGGAGGGCCTCCGGCGGCTCGCTCGCGTCCACCTGGAGGGCGGCACGGCGGGCGCGGGAGGCGGAGTCGGTACCGGCGAGCAGGTACTGGACTTCCATGAGGAAGAAGCGAGCGGCAGAATCGGTGGTGCAGCTCGCCAGATGCGCCGGAGAGTCCTGGGCGGCGAGCCCGGGACAGCAGACCAGGGAGAGGAGGAGCGGGAGTGTGGCGATCAGGCGGGGCATGCGGTGCGGATCAGGGCAAGTTCTCGTTCGCCCAGCGCCTCGCATAGTAGCCCCCCACCGCGGTGCCGATGAGGCTCACGAAGCAGGCGGTCATGAACCCGATGGGGGCCCCGGCCCACCAGCCGATGGATCCTCCGATGGATGCGCCGACACTGGCGACAAGGAACTTGCCCATCTCTGGCGCGGTGGCGGCCGTTACCGGCGCGGCCCCGTTACCACTCGAGGAGGCCGAGTTCGTCCAGGAACACCGCGACGGCGGCAAGCTTGTCCATCGTGGGCTCACGCTTGAAGGCGTGGGCCGCCTCACGGAGCGCCGCGGTCCCGGCGTTCCCGGTCCGCTCCCGGTACTGCCGGTGGGTATCCCCAAGCTCGCGGAAAACGGTCCGGAGAGAGGCCGCCAGGTGCACCGCCTTTTCCTTCTCCTGCTCCGCGGCGGTCGTCGTACGCCTGGCGCCCTTGGGCCGCACCGACTTGGCCCGCCGCTCGGCGGACACGACCGCTGCCGCCACCCGCCGCCCCACCCGATCGGTCATGGTGCCACTGGGCTTGGTGGAGCCGACGTCGCTGCGCTTGGGCGTCTTCTTGGGCATGAAAACCAGTCGCGAAAGGTCCAACAATATAAACCGGTCCGACGTCCCACGCCTGCGAGGCGGCTCAGGGGATCGCGCGCGGCGCCTCGAGGTCGAGGACCATGTAGATGTCGACCGCCGGATCATCGTAGGGCGCGCCCTGCGGAAATGGGGTGTGGACGAATCCGAGCGATTCGTAGAGCCGCACCGCGGGGCCGAGCCGCGACGCGGACCAGAGAATCACCCGGCGACCGCTCCGGGTACGCACGAACCGAATCACCTCCGCAACCAGTCGCCGGCCGAGGCCCCGGCCCTGCACCTCCGGGGCGACGGCGAGCTTGGCGAGCTCGAAGGTGCCGCCCCCCTCCGGAATCGCGGCGCAGGTTCCGACCACCCGACCGTCGACGAGGGCGAAGAAGATCTCGCCTCCGGTGGCGAGAATCTTTCCCTGCGGATTCCGCAGGTACTCCTCGTCCAGCGGCTCCACCGAGAAGTACCGGGTGAGCCAGGCGCGGTTGAGACGATCGAAGTCGGGGGCGAACGCGTCACGGAATGGTAGGATCTCGACCTGCGGTCCGGCGGTCACGCTCGGGCGGCGGCGCTCGACCGGATGGCGCTGCGATAGGCAGGCACCACGTCCTGGGCCCGCTCCGCGTTGAAATCGAGGTCGCGGACCAGGCCGTCGCGGAGGCTGTAGATCCAGCCATGCACCTGCACCGCCTGGCCGCGCTGCCAGGCTTCCTGCAGCACCGTGGTCTGGCAGACGTTGAGCGCCTGCTCCAGCACGTTGAGCTCGCACAGCCGGTCGGCCCGGGCCTCCGGCGACATGGTGGGGTGGAATTCCGCCTCATGCCGCGCCGCCACATCCTGGACGTGACGCAGCCAGTTGTCGATGAGACCCAACGACCGCTGCGCTGCCGCGGCCTGGATGCCGCCGCAGCCGTAATGGCCACAGACGATGATGTCCCGGATCTTCAGCACGTCCACCGCGTACTGCAGCACGCTGAGGCAGTTGAGGTCGGTGTGCACCACGACGTTCGCGACGTTGCGGTGCACGAACATCTCCCCCGGCAGCAGCCCGACGATCTCGTTGGCGGGAACCCGGCTGTCCGCGCAGCCGATCCACATGTAGCGCGGCGTCTGGACGTCACGCAGCCGGGAAAAGAAGCCCGGGTCGCGCTGGGTGATGCCAGCGGCCCAGGCCCGGTTGTTGTCGAGCAGCGCCGAGAGGTGCGCCATCTGCGGGAGGCGGCAGCGGGTCCTAGAAGACGGGCGAGACCGGCGGGAGCCGGAATTCGAGCTTCTCCTTGCCGACCAGGTGGTTCAGCGCCCCCTGCTTGGTCAGCCGGTCCTGCGCGAAGAACAGCACGGCGCGCACCTTGTTGCCGTGTGCGAGAATCTCGTCCTCGCTGCAGCCGGTGGCGGCGCCGATCTCGTCCATGAGCTTGCGGTAGCGGCGCGCATTCCGGACCGCGAGGTCCGCGCTCGTCACCATGTAGCACATCCGGTCGAAGACACTGTCCCACTGTACCGCGAGCGGCCCCGGCACGGCCGTCGAGCCGGCGGCGAGCCCGCCTTCAGCGGGGAAAGAGGCCGCACGCTTCCGCTTCTCGTCCTGGGTGACGCTGGTCATCGCTGCTCCCTTTGCAGTAGGCCCGCCGGCATGCGCCGCCGCCGCACGAATGATGGGGGTTCCGCGCGGCGACTCTGGCGGATGACGAAAGATAGCCGGGCGGGCCTCGATCCGGCGTTTGTTCGGGGGCGCGGGGGCAGGGGGGCTCACCCGATGCCGCGGCGCACCCCGTCCAGCAGCCGGTCGGCGAACCGGTCCACCTCCTCCGGCGTGGTGTACACGTTGGGGGTGACCCGGACGCCGGTAAACTCCGCATGGGTGATCGGGGTGACCACGATGCGGTGCTTCTCCATCATCCAGGTGACCAGGGCGTTCGGCGTCATGCCGTCGACATGCACCAGGCCGATGCCGGCGCCGTACGGGCTGTCCAGCGGCGTCAGGATCCGGACCCGGTCACTCTCGCGCTGGACCCGCTTGGCCCAGCGGTCCCGCAGGTACCGGAGCCGGGCAATCTTCCGCTCGCCGCCGATGGCGTTGTGAAACGCGAGCGCCACGCTGATCGCATTGTGATTGGCCGCGGGGTGGGTGCCGATCTCCTCGTACTTCCGGATGTTCTCGTCCATGCCGGTCGGCGCGGCCATCAGCGGCCAGAGCCGCTGCTGCCGGTTCTTCCGGACATAGAGAAATCCGGTGCCGATCGGCGCCAGCAGCCATTTGTGCAGGCTGGTGCCGTAGTAGTCGCAGCCGAGGTCGTCGCGGGTGAAGGGGAAGTGGGCGTAGGCGTGGGCGCCGTCGACGAAGACCTCGATGCCGAGGGGCCGGGCGAACGCCACGATCTCCTTCACCGGCATGATCTGGCCGGAGAGGTTCGTGATGTGGGTGACCTCGATGACCTTCGTCCGCGGGGTGACCGCGGCCTTGAACTGATCGACGATGTACTGCTGTGACGGCGGCGGCAGCGTGATCGAGATCTGACTTGACGACGATGCCGTCCCGCCGCACCCGCTGATCCCAGGCGGTGAGCATCCGGCCGTAGTTCTGGTTGGTGACGATCACCTCGTCGCCCGCCTTGAGATCGAGGCCGAGGATCATCGTTTCGTTGGCCTCGGAGGCGTTGCGGACGATGGCCATCTCCTCCGGATCGCACCCGAAGCTCTTCGCCAGATCGAGGCGTACGCTCTCGATCCGCGGCTCCAGGGTCTGCCACATGTGGATCACCGGAAGCTCGTTCGAGAAGCGGAGATCCCGGATCATCTGTTCCAGCACGTGGGTTGGCGTGGGGCTGCAGCCGCCGTTGTTGAGGTTGACCATGGTGCGGTCGCAGTCGAAGGCCCGCTGGATTTCGCCCCAGTAGTCCTCGTCGTCGGGCGCCCCGACGCCTGTCGGCCGGGGCATCGCCACCCGACCAGATACCGGAGCGGCTCCCCCGAGGGCCAGGACCCGGCGGAGAGCGTCGCCCCGAAGAACGGGCAACGCCGCGGCGCCAGCCATCGCTGCCATGAACCCTCGGCGGTTCGTCATGCGCATGCCTCTATTGAAGGGAGACACTCAATCTACCGGCGGCGCCCCCTACCGCCAGACCATGCCTTCCTGTACCTTCTGCCCTCGCTGTAGTTCCTCTTTTTCGCAGGACCGTCCCATGGCCATCATCGCCAGCGAAATGCGCAAGGGCATGTGCCTCCTCTTTGAGGGGGAACCCTGCCGCGTGCTCGAGTTCCATCACCACACCCCCGGAAACCTCCGCGCGATGGTGCAGGCGAAGCTCAGGAAGCTCCGGTCGGGCACCCAGTTCGAGCACCGCTTCCGTTCGACCGACACGGTCGAAGTCGCCAACCTCGAGACCCACACGCTCGAGTTTCTCTATTCCGGCGGCGGGAACTACCACTTTATGAACACCGAGAACTTCGATCAGCTCGAGATGAACGAAGACGACCTCGGGGATGCGGCCCAGTGGGTCGCGCCCGGGATGAAGATCATCGCCGAGTTCTTCAGCGGTCGCCCGATCGGCATCCAGCTGCCCAACGCCATGACCTTCGAGGTCGTCGAGACCAACCCGGCGATGAAGACCGCGACCAAGACCTCGTCGTACAAGCCGGCCAAGCTGGACAATGGTGCGATGGTCAACGTCCCCGAGTTCATTCAGAACGGGGAAAAGATCCGGGTCAATCCGACCACCGGCGAGTACCTCGACCGCGCCAAGTGACCCACCCGCCGGGGCGGGCAGCCCGAGCCTAGCGAGGGATCGCCGGCCGAATCAGAGGAGGGATCGCCCCGGCCTGCCGCGGAAGCGATCCCTCGATCGTTTTCGGCCCCGGTTGCCTCTTCCCGGCCTCCCGGCCCAGCCTTACTTTAGATTGTCCCTCCCCCCAGAGCAGAGTGGCAGACACTTCGACCGCCTCGACCGAACAGGAACGCGCGGTTCTCCCACGCGATGTGGCTGTGTTTCTGCCGCTGTTCGGCATCGCGCTGCACAAGTGCGCCGCCTACCCGTCGGGCCATCCGCTCCTCACGTCGGCGATCGACGCGGTCGCCAGCCACCTGCGGGTGGTGCTCGTCAACCGGCCCTTCCTGCTCCTCGGCGTCGCCCGCAACCAGCTGCTGGTCGAAGGCCTCGGCACCGATCCGGACAATCCGGTGCTCCGGGAGCTGGCCGGAAAGCTGCACCGCCACCAGATCGGCGCGATCAAGTTCACCCCCGGCATCTCGCACGAGGAGCTGCTGGAGGTGGTGAGCGCCCTCAGCTCCGATTCGCGCACCAAACCGTTGGGCGCGGACCTGGCGGAATTCGACAACCGCTGGGAAGACACCCGGCTCCTCCCCCCGGCCTACGACCGGCTGGAGCTCTCGGCAGAACAGCTGCTGGGCGAGCAGGCCAAGGCTGAGGGGAATGCTGGCCGGCTCTGGATGGGCCTCGCCGCGGCCACCCTCGCCAAGGAGGGCGCCCCGGAGCTGCACAGCGATCCGCGCGCGATTGCCAATGCGCTGAACGAGCGGCTGAAGAATCCCGAGCAGGCCAAGCGGGTGGTCACCTACCTGCTCGGCCTCTCGCGCGAGTTGCGGCTCTCGGCCGGCAACGAGGCGGCCGTCCTGAAGGAGAAGCTGGCGACGCTGCTCAACCACATGACCCCGGACACCCTCCGGGAACTGGCGAGCCTCGGCGCCGACCTCGCGCAGCGGCGGCGGCTGGTAATGGATGCGGCAATGGTGCTGCCCGCCGGTGCCACGCTCACCCTGCTGCATGCCGTCTCCGACGTGAACAATCAGGTGCTGCCCCAGGCGATGCTCCGGCTGCTCTCCAAACTCGCCTTCCAGGCGGACAAGGGGAATCAGACCATCCGCGAGGAGGCCGACCTGGCGCTCCGTGAGGCGGTCCGACAGCTGGTCGACAAGTGGACCCTCGAAGACCCCAACCCCCAGCCCTACTCCCGGGTACTGGAGCGGCTGTCGCGCCACCCCTCGCACGGCGCCGCCCTGCAGGAGAAGCAGAAGCTGGAGGCGATTCGGCTGGTGCAGATGTCGCTCGAGACTGATACCGTGGGTGACACGGTCTGGTCCGCGCTGGAAGAGATGGTACGGGAGGGCGAGGCGGGGGCCGTGGTGCGGATGGTCGAGGACCCCGGGGTCGCGGAGGATATCCAGGAGCTCTACTGGGCCCGCCTGGCCACCCCGGCGAACATGCGGATCCTGCTCAACAACGAGCCGCGTGACACCGACGTCGTGGAACTGCTGCTGCAACGAATGGGCATGTCGGCCGCCGAGCCGATGCTCGAGACGCTGGAAGTAGCGGACAGCCGGACGCTGCGGCGCCGCCTGCTCACCCGGCTGGGGCAGCTCGGCCCGGCGATCGGCCCGATGCTGGTGGAGCGGCTGCCGTCGTCGCCCTGGTTCGTGCAGCGGAATCTGCTGGCACTCCTCGGCTCTATCCCGGAGATCCCGGCGGATTTCGATGCGACGCCGTATGTCGACAGCGACGAAACCCGGGTCCGCCGCGAGGCGCTCAAGCTCATGCTGCGGATCCCCGGCCAGCGGGCCGACGCGGTCCTCGCAGCCCTCGGCGACGACGACGACGCCAATGTCCGCATGGGACTCGTCGCCGCGCTCGAAGGCTGCCCCACCTCAGCGGTGCCCCGCCTCATGGCGCTCCTCAATCATCGCCGCACCTCGACCGAACTCCGCTCCATGGCCATCCGGGTGCTCGGAACCCTGCGCACCCCCGCCACCCGGGACTGGCTGGTGGACCATGCGCTGACCAAGGAGGGGTGGCTCCGCCGCCGCCGCCTGCTCCCCCGGTCGCCGGAATTGCTCGCGATCATCGGCTCGCTGGCGCGGAGCTTCCGCCAGGATCCGAACGCCCAGATGGCGCTCCGCCTCGCCGCGGAGAGCAATGACCAGGAGATCCGCCGAGCCGCGTCCGGAACAGCGACGGAGGCGTCATGAGCGATCCGATCCGTTTTCTCACTTCGCTGGGGCAGGCGCTCTCCGCAACGGCGCTCTATCGGGTGGGCCACCCCGCGCGGGAGCGTGCCATCGACGCGGCGTGGGAACAGCTCGACGCGCTGCAGAAGCTGGATCCGGCGCCCACCTTCTCCTTCCTCGAGGAGGAGGTGCTCTACCGGCAGCAGGCGCTGCGCGACTTCAAGGCGTGGGACTGGGCCCGACGGCTGGCCAAGGCGGGTGTGCAGCGGGTGGAGTTCGATCGCGAGGTCTCCCGTGATGAGCTCGCGGAGTTTCTGACGGACGTGCACAAGAAGGTGACCACTGGCGAGGAGGACACCAGCGAGGCCCGCCAGCTCCGCCGGCCGAGTGTCCGGTTCGGGGCCATCAGCATCCGGGGCGCCAGCGCCGACGTGCAGGTCGAGATCGCCGAGAGCTCCACCGTGGCGTACACCCTGGACGCCGAGATCGAAACGGTCGCCTGGATCCATGCCGAGGTACAGAGCACCGAGACCCTTCCGCTGGCGGAGGCCAACGCGGTGGTGCGGTCGCTCTCGCTGGCGATGCACAGCCAGAGCCGGATGCTCATGCCGCTGCTTTCGCTCAAGAACTACGATCAGTACACCACGACGCACGCCACCAACGTCTCCGTGCTGTCGATGGCGCTGGCTGAGTATATCGGGCTGGTGCCGCGGGACGTGCGGGAGTTCGGTGTCGCCGGCCTGCTCCACGACCTGGGCAAGGTGCGGGTGCCGAAGGACATCCTGATCAAGAAGGGCGCGCTGACCGAGCAGGAACTCGCGGCGCTGCGGAAGCATCCGGTGGACGGCGCCCGCCTGATCATGGCGCGCGAGCAGAAGCTCGATCTCGCCGCCACGGTTGCGTACGAGCACCATATCCTCATCAACGGGCATGGCTATCCGCGGATGCGGTACGCCCGGGACACCCACTTCGCCAGCAAGCTGGTGCACGTCTGCGATGTGTTCGACGCGCTGTGCACGGCGCGCCCCTATCGCGATCCGTGGCAGACCGAGGTCGCCCTCGCCTATCTCGAGGAACGGGCCGGCGTGGATTTCGATCAGGCACTGGCGGAGGCGTTCACCGGCATGATGCGGCTGTGGAGTTACCAGCGCGTGGTCATGCCCACACTGGGCGCCACCACCGCCTCACCGGCCGCCGCCGCGGGGGCCGCCGCCGCCGCCACGCTCCCGCCTGGGTAGGCGGCCCTCTCCGTCGTCCCTGGCGCGCGGCTAGCGGGGGTCGGCAGAGGGTGTGGAGTCCGACTCCAGCACCAGGCCGGGGTCCCGTCCCGGGATCCATTCGATCCTGAAGCGGTCTCCATCCCGGATCAGCAGATCGCCGCGGCCGGTGACGGAGCCATCCGGACTGGTCTGCAGCAGCCCATCGAAGCTGTAGACGTCCATCTGCAATCGATAGGCATGAATACCGGCGCCGAACCGACGCACATCCATCCGGTCGGGGAATCGCAGATTCGACACCAGGCCGAGCCGCAGACCATCCACCCACAGCACCGCCTCACTGCCGTACTGGCTCCGCTCCAGCGGCGCCGCGCGTACGGCGAAGCGCACCGGCTCCGGCTCGCCACTCACCGGTCCCATCTCGACACCGGTCTCACCCCGCCCGGCGACCACCGGCTCGCGCGGAGCAGGCAGGCAGAGCAGGATGCGCGCGACCCGCTGGGCCCCAGTGGGGTGCACGGCGTCGAACCGGAATGGCCCCAGCCGCGCGAAAAACCGAAGGGCGGCCTCGGTGGCGGCCCGCGCCTCGGGGCCCTCCTGTGAGGCAGCAAAGCAGTCGGCCTCCAGCTCCTGGGTACGGAGGATGGAGTCGCGCGCCGGTTCCGCGAACTCGCCCAGACCTGTCCGGGTATGGCGGTAGTGGATGTGCCCATACTCGTGCGCCAGAAAGAAGCGGGTCAGCAGCGGCCCGTAGCGCTGCACCTTGCGCGGGTTGTAGTAGATCACCGGCTGCGGCAGATCGACGGTGGCGACCGCGATGTCGCCGAGGCTGTCATTCTCGATTTCGGGGACGCCGGGGAGGAGATGCAGCCCCTGGCCCTGCAGCGGCGCCGGCGCGGACTGCGCGGCGACGAGGAGAAGGAAGCGAAGGAGGGTGTGACGTGGCATCGGTCCCAATGTGGGACCGAGCCTTACGGCATGCAAGCGAGGATGCGCGCCGCCCGGATCGAGCCGGCCGGATGCTCGTTGTCGAGGTGCCGGTCACCGAGGCGGGAGAAGAAATGCACCGCGGCCATCACCGCGTCGTGCCGGTCGTGGCCCAGTCGCCGGGCCGCCACACAGTCGGCCTCCAGCTCCTTGGCCTGCAGCAGGCTGTCGCGCTGGCCAGTCTCGGCGCGGAGTGCGCTGGCGCGGGTATGGCGAAGCTCGATGTGGGCGTGCTCATGTGCCAGGAAGAACACCCGCAGTTCGGGGCTGAAGCGCCGCATGATCTCCGGGTTGTAGTAGATCACGGGGTGCACGGAGTCGTAGACCGCCACGGCGACGTCCCGCAGTGCGGCGTCCGCAATCTCCCGGACTACCGGGGCCGAGGGCGCGGCGGCCGGGGCTGGCGCATCTCGCCAGTCGTGAGGAGTGCCGCCACGCTCGTCATTGCAACATGCAGTAGTCTCGACATCCCGATCTCCTTTCACCCTGGTCCTGCAAGTGATCCTCAACGCGACGCCCCCGCGTCCAGACTGCTGAACGCGGGGGCGTGGGGAGGGCATCTGGTTGCCTTTAGCCTTGCCGCGTTCGCTCCGGGGTGAGTTCGATCCCCCGGCGGTTGAGCCGGTTAGTCGCCATCGTATTCGTCACATTCGTCAGAAGCTGCATGCGCATTCGATTCGCAGGTGTCCCAGTGAGTTACGCCTTCGGTGCCTCTGTGTTCTCATATCGGCCCGGTACTGCCGACCTTGAGGTGTGCCACCGTCGCTCAGTGCGTCGAACGTCTTCCGTACCCCGGTGGTTCCTGCCTCTGCCCAGGATATAAAGCATCTACCGTGCCATTGACGGGCCGGGGCCCCGGATTACGATTCCCACGGACCGCCAGGGGTATCCGTTGGGGCGGAATGGCGGGATGGCGGAACGGCGGGAGATCATGGTTCCCCCGTCCTCGCGTCGTCCCGCCCTCCCGCCCCGAGGATTGAGACAGTCCCTTGGAACCTGATCCGGTTGATACCGGCGAAGGGAGCGCGGTATGGGAGCTCCTGTTCGCCTGACACAAGGAGCAGCCATGACCTCCCCCGCCGCCCCCCTCAGCACCGCCTCCTACCAGGAGGCCTTTCCCCACTCTACCAAGGTCCACCTCGAAGGGCCCCGCGGGGTCCGCGTCCCCATGCGGGAGATCGCGCTCTCGGGCGGCGAGCCGCCGCACCGGGTCTACGATCCCAGCGGACCGCAGGGGATCGACGTCCGGCAGGGTCTTCCGGCGGTTCGGCTGCCCTGGATCTGCGAGAACGAGATCTCGCCGTCGACGCCGCGATTCATCGCGGCGACATACGGCGATCTCGATTCCCGACAGCCTGCGCAGGCCCGTCTATCGCGGGCGCGGTGCGGTCACCCAGCTGCACTATGCCCGTCGTGGCGAGATCACCACGGAGATGGAGTTCATCGCGCTCCGCGAAGGGATGCCGGCGGAGTTCGTCCGGAGCGAGGTGGCCCGCGGCCGGGCCATCATCCCGGCGAACATCAATCACCCGGAGCTCGAGCCGATGATCATCGGCCGCGGCTTCCACGTGAAGATCAACGCCAACATCGGCAATTCCGCGGTGACCAGCTCCATCGAGGAGGAGGTCGACAAGCTGCGCTGGGCCACCCTCTGGGGCGCCGACACGGTGATGGATCTCTCCACCGGCGCCAACATCCACGCCACCCGGCAGTGGATCATCCGCAACAGTGCGGTGCCGATCGGCACGGTGCCGATCTACCAGGCGCTGGAAAAGGTGGGCGGAGTCGCGGAGGATCTGACCTGGGAGGTCTATCGCGACACGCTGATCGAGCAGGCCGAGCAGGGGGTGGACTACTTCACGGTGCACGCGGGGGTGCTGCTCGAGTACATCCCGCTCACCGCCCGGCGGATGACCGGCATCGTGTCGCGCGGGGGGTCGATCATCGCCAAGTGGTGCCTGGCCCATCACCAGCAGAGCTTCCTCTACACCCACTTCCGCGAGATCTGCGAGATCATGCAGGCGTACGACGTCTCCTTCTCGCTGGGCGACGGTCTCCGTCCCGGCTCGATCGCCGATGCCAACGACGAGCCGCAGTTCGCCGAACTGAAGACCCAGGGCGAGCTGACCAGGATCGCCTGGGAGTACGACGTGCAGGTGATGAACGAGGGCCCGGGCCACGTCCCGATGCATCTCATCCAGGAGAACATGGAGAAGCAGCTCGAGTGGTGCGAGGAGGCGCCCTTCTACACCCTGGGGCCGCTCACCACCGACATCGCCCCGGGATACGACCACATCACCAGCGCCATCGGCGCGGCGATGATCGGCTGGTACGGCACGGCGATGCTCTGCTACGTGACACCCAAGGAGCACCTGGGGCTGCCCAACCGGGACGACGTCAAGGCGGGCGTGATCGCCTACAAGATCGCGGCCCACGCCGCCGATCTGGCCAAGGGCCACCCACACGCGGCCGAGTGGGACGATGCGCTCAGCAAGGCGCGGTTCGAGTTCCGCTGGCAGGACCAGTTCAACCTGGCCCTCGATCCGGTGACGGCGCGCGCCTATCACGACGAGACGCTGCCCGCCGACGGGGCCAAGGTCGCGCACTTCTGCTCGATGTGCGGCCCGAAGTTCTGCTCGATGCAGATCACCCAGGACATCCGCGAGGCCGCCGCCGGGATGGCGGAAAAGGCCGCCGAGTTCCGGGAACGGGGGAGCGAGCTGTACGTCAAACTGTAGCTGATCGTCTACCAGTCCCTTTCACCAGTGGATCCGTCGATGCAGAGACTCTCCCTCGCCTCCGCCCTCTCCCTCGCCTGGCTCGCGACCGCCTGCAGCCCCTGCCCCGCAGAAGCCGGCCGCCGCCGACACCACGGCCACTCAGCCTGCCGCACCAGCCAAGGTCGGGGAAGCCACCGGCTTCTCCACTCCGGAGTCGGTGCTCTGGGATGCCGACCAGGGCGTCTGGTTCGTGAGCAATATCAACGGCAACCCGAGCCAGAAGGACAACAACGGCTTCATCAGCCGCCTGACGAAGGATGGCGCCGTCGACAGCCTGCACTTCATCAAGGCCGGCCGGGGCGGCGTGAAGCTCAACGCGCCCGAAGGGCCTGGCGCTGGTGGGCGACACCCTCTGGGTGGCCGACATCGACGCGGTGCGCGGCTTCAACAAGCGCACCGGCGCGCCGGTCGCCTCGGTCGACGCCGGCAGCAAGGCCCATTTCCTCAACGACGTCGCGGTCGGTCCCGATGGCGCCCTCTACATCACCGACACCGGGATTCTCTTCGATGCCAAGGGTCAGGCGACCCATCCCGGCCCCGACCGGATCTACGTGCTCACTGGCCGGACGATCAGCGTCGGCGCCGAAGGGGACTGGCTGGAGCGCCCGAACGGCATCACCTGGGACGCGGCCAACGCCCGCTTCATGGTGGTGCCCTTCGGCGGCCCCCACCTCCTCGGCTGGAAGCCGGGCAGCGCCACGGTGGATACCCTCGGTACCGGCCCCGGGTCGCAGGATGGGGTCGAGATCTGGAATGGCACCCCGATCATCACCAGCTGGGCCGACTCCACGGTCTTCGCGCTGGAGCACGGCACCATCCGGAAACTCGTGACCGGCCAGAACGCCCCCGCCGACATCGGACTCGACCCGAGCCGCGGATGGGTCGCGATTCCGCGGTTCCTGGACAACACTGTGGAGTTCTGGTCGCTGAAGTGAGGTGATGGGTGGGCGCCGTGATGTACGGCAGCCCACCGTCAGCCCCTGGGCTTTCGGACGCCAGCCGCCGTACTCGCCGACCATGTTGCCTCGATCGGTTGAATTCACCTCTCTATGGGTGAGCAACGGCGCTCACCGTGAGGGATCCCTCGCTCGCTGCGCTCACTCGGGATGACAGACTCCACCCTTTCCCCTTTCCCGTTCCCTCTGCCTCAGTCCTGCGCTACCCCGCCTCACTCACCCCGCCGCTCCGTGGCACTGGCAGCGATCTGTGTGTGAGACGGTGGAACGGCTCACGCTGGGGGCACGGGCGAGAAGGTCAGTCCACCAGGGGGACAGGTGACACCCGATTGTCCAGGAAAGTGGACACCCTCCTGACCCCGCACGCTGCTTGACCCCCTGCCACCGTACCGATATCCTGCCCCGAGGCGCACAGGGCGCCTCCCGTCCGCGGGAAGGACTGCGTCCACCTGGTGGTGTCGTCGTCGTACCCGACAGCCACGAACCTCCTCTGCCCGAGCACTGCGGACCCCGGGCGCGCCTCAGGAGGCTCGTCATGTCCCGTCGTCGCCTGCCCGTCCATCCCAACCTCGAACAGCTCCGTCATCAAGCGAAGGACCTGCTCCGTGCGATCCGGCGGGGCGATCCCGCCGCGCTCGCCGACCTCCTTGAGCATCACCCTGCTCCCCCGGAACCGGCCTCCGCCAGGCTGGCCGACGCGCAGCTGGTGCTCGCGCGGAGCTACCAGGCGTCGAGCTGGCCCCGGCTGGTGACGGCGTGCCGGCTGGTCGATGCGATCTGGGAGGACGATCTAGACGCGGTGCTTTCCCTTATAGAGGAACGCCCTGCCCTCCTGACCGAGCCGGCGCTGATCCGGAAGAGCGATTGGGGCCCGCCGATGTCCTACGCGGCCAACCTCGGGCGCGACCGGATCATCGAGGCGCTCCACCGGCTGGGCGCGACCGACCACCACCACGCGATGGATCGGGCGGTGCTGCAGGGAAGAATCGAAACGGCGAGGCGGCTGCACGCGATGATGGGTGCCCCCCCTATCGATGGGGAGATGCTGGGGGGAGCCGCCTACACGCTGAGCCTCGCGGGTACCGCACTGGTGCTGGAACTCGGTGCTCCCGTCACCACTGCCGAGGGGAAGCGACTGGCGCCGGTGGATGTGGTCCTCGAGACCGACAGTCGTAAACCGGCCGCCAAGCATGCCATCCTGGAGCTGTATGTCCGGCATGGCCTGGTGCTCCCGGACACACCGCCGCTGGCGGTGCACCGCGGGCGGATCGACCTGCTGGAGGCGCACCTGCGCCGCGACCCGGCGCTGCTCACCCGGACCTACCGTCACGAGGAGATCTACCCACCCGAGCTGGGGTGCCACGACGCAGTGCTCGCGACCCACGGCACCCCGCTCGACGGTGCGACGCTGCTGCATCTCGCCGTCGACTACGATGAGCTGGAGATCGCGCGCTGGCTGATCGCACGGGGGACGGATGTGAATGCGCAGGCGACAGTGGACCGGGAAGGCTTCGGGGGACATTCGCCGCTGTTCAGCACGGTGGTCGCACAGCCCAACTTCTGGCTGCACCACCTGTCGCGGCCGGACGAGGCGCCGTTCACTAGGCTCCTCCTCTCGCACGGCGCCGATGTGAATGTCAGGGTCTCACTCCGGAAACAGCTGCACCCCGGCTACGGCGAGCATGTGCTGCGGGAGTATCGCGACGTGACGCCCCTCTCGTGGGGGGAGCGGTTCGAGGATCCGAAGTTCGTGAGCAGGGAGGCGATGCGGCTGATCGGGGAGGCGGGCGGGCGGGGGTGAGCGGTCTCACTCACTCCAATGGAGTAGCCGGCCCCGCGCACCCGCCTCTCAACCTCACGAGGGATGTTCGCGCCCGGTTCAAGTCAGCAGATTCGGTGTCGAGGGCAAGGGAGCAGCATACACACCCGAGAGGAGCATCGATGCCGAACGTCGCGTACCCGTGTGATCAGGAGTGTCCGCCCTTTCAGGCCATGCAGGATGGGTGGTCAGAGGGCGGGTCGGATATCAATGACGATCATGAGGAGCTGGAACGCTTTCACCGCTTCAGCTGCGAGCGCTGCCTCCGGTACAGCGTCGAGCACGGTGAGGGAGAGTAGCACCCGCCACGCACACGGGCGTGCGCCCCTACGGCGCGCCCGGCTTTCCGGTCCCACCCCCCAGCTGAAATCTCCGCATGAAGCGCCGGTCGATTCGATCCTTCAGCGCCATCACCCAGCGCGCGGTGACCACCACGCCACTATAAGAGAAGATGGCGCGGCCGTCTCCGGTGTTGATGAGCGTGACGCTGCGGATCTGCGGGACATATCTGCGCTCCATCCGCGCCGCCACCGCCGAGCGCCACGCCGATGTTATGCGCGAGAATCGGCCCCTGACGCAGCGCATTGGCGGCGGACTTGGGGAGGCGCGGGGCGTACAGCAGTGAGACGGCGTCGCCGGCGCCGAAGAGCCCGGGCGTGCCCGGCACCGCCAGGGTGTCGTGCACCGTGAGGATATCCCCCGCCATCCACCGGCAGTCCCGAGTCGCGAAAGAGGCTCGGCGCCTCTGTGCCGGCGCACCAGAGCACCAGGTCCGCCTGCAGGATGCGTCCCCCGCTCAGGCGGAGATGCGCGGGGCAGACCTCTTCGACGCCGGTGGAGAGGCGGAGGGTGACCTCACCTCGGCGCAGTTCGCGCTCCACGGTGGCGGCGAGCGCCTCACCGGCGTGGCGCAGCAGGGTGTTGGAGGCATCGATCAGAGTGATGATGGCGCGGTTGGCTCCGAGGCTGTCGAGCCGGGTGCGGGTCGTGAGGGCGAGTTCGACGCCCGCGGCGCCCGCGCCGACCACCACCACCTGCAGCGGTTCGGGGCCGGCGCTCAGCGCGGCGCGCTCCATGGCGGGCACCAGCTTCGCCGCGCGGTCGATCGGCTTCATCGGAAGCGCGTAGCGCTGCACCCCGGGAATCGCCCCGGTGGCGGGCGCACCGCCGACCGCCAGTGAGGCCACGTCGTAGCCGAGGGACCGGCCGCTGGCGAGGGTCACCGTGCGGGTGTGCCCGTCGATTCCGGTGACCCGGTCCTGGATGAACTCCGCACCCGCGGCCCGGGCGAGCGCCACGAGGTCGACCGAGAGCTGATCGAAGGTGTAGCGTCCCTGTACCACGCCGGGCAGCATGCCGGAATAGAGGTGGTACGGGTGCGCGGAGACCAGCACGACCTCTTCCGCCACGATCTGGCGGCGGGCCAGCGCCTCCAGCACGAAGAGCTGCCCGTGCCCGCCACCCAGCAGCAGCAGCCTCCCTCCCGCGCGGGTCATGGAGCGGGTGCCGTCATCGCGGGGCGGGGAAGGCCCAAGTCAGCCACTCGGGGAGGAGCCGCTTCCAGGTGGGGAGGTCGTGCTTCCCCTCGACGATGAGATGCACCATCTCCGGCCCGCGGCGATAGCCGTGCTGCTCCAGCGCGACGACCAGCTCCTCGGTGTCCTGGATAGCGTCGATGGTGCCGTCCTGGTCGCGGTCGGCGTTCTCATCCTGGCGACCGGTCTCGAACCACATGCGGAGCGCGGGATGCCCCGGGGTATCACGGATGCGGCGGTGCATGATGCGCGAGGACTGTTTGGCCTCGGGACTGCTGTCGTCGGTGCGCCACCAGAAGGAGCCGGAGAAGACGCCGACAGCGCCGAAGCGGTCGGCGTGGCGCCACGCCAGGTCAAAGGCAGACAGCCCGCCGAGCGACCAGCCCATGATGGCGGTGTTGGCAGGGCCGTGCGCCACCCGATACCTGGCCTCGATCATGGTCATCAGCTCGGCGAGGACGAATTGCCCGTAGCGGTCGGCGCGGGCGCCGAGGCCCTGGGCGTTGGCGATGTAGGCGGTGCCGTAATCCTGCATCCGGTCGGTGGCGTGGACCGCGACGACCAGGACCGGGGCCATCGCTCCGGTGCGCTGCAGCGAGTCGAGGGTGCCGGCGAGATCGACTGCGTCCATGTCCTGGCCATCATTGGCGTACAGGACAGGGTAGACGCTGCTGCTGTCGCGACCGTAGCCGCGTGGGAGGAAGACGTCGATCGTCCGATTCTCGCCGAGCAGCCGGGACTCGAAGGGCGGGAGCCGTTCGACGACCACTCGGTCGCGATGGGCCGCGATCAGGGCCGGCCCGCCGATGAGGGCGACGAGTCCTCGCCGAGTCAATTCCCGCCAACGTGCCATCGGGTGCGCTCCGCCTCGACTCCGGGTGGGCAAAGAAACCTTCAGAAGTATAGCGCGCTTGACTCCGGGCCGGTTCGGGGGAATCGTGCAGCACTCCTCTCACCCGCATCGGGCATGGATTCCTCTCCGCCGCTCGAGCTGCTGACTCCGTTCGAACGCAGGGCGGTTCGGCTGGTGCGGCGCATGAACCGGGGCCGGTGGCAGCGGCTCTGGTTCTGGTGTGCCCGGGAGTTTGGCGCGCGGTGGATCGCGCTGCTCACCGGTCCGCTGGTGCAGGTGGAGGGCCTGGAGCATGTGGCGGCGACCTCCCGGGACCGGCCGCTGCTCGTGGTCGCGAATCACCGGTCGTATTTCGACCTCTATGTCGTGATGAGTGTGCTGCTCCGGCGATTGCCGGGTTGGCGCGCCATTCTCTTTCCGGTACGCGGGCGCTACTTCTATCAGCGGCCCGGCGGGGTGTGCAGCAATGCCCTGGCCGCGTGGTGGTCGATGTATCCGCCGTTCTTTCACGACCGGCAGAAGGTGCGGTTCGATCAGTGGGCCCTCGGCGAGCTCGCGCAGCTCTGTCGCGAGGGCGAGGGGCGACTGGTGGGGTTCCATCCGGAGGGGACGCGCAGCCGTGATCCCGATCCCTACCGTCTCCTGCCGGCACAGGCGGGGGTGGGGCGGCTGATTCTCGCGGCGCGGCCCCAGGTGGTGCCGGTCTTCATCGCGGGCCTCGGCAACAGCGTGGCGGAAATCGTCGCCCGCCGGCTGCGGGGTGGAGCGCCGATCCGGCTGCGGTTCGGGCCGGCGCTGGACGGTGCCGTGTGGTCCGAGCTGACGCCGACAGCGGCCGCGAGCCGGGCGGTGGCCGAGCGCGTCATGGCGGAGGTGCGGCGTCTCGGCGACGACGACCGCCGCGCGATGGCCGTCGCGTGCGCACCCGCGGACATCCGGCGGCGGCCACTGTCAGGATGACCGGCAGCACCTTCTTCTCTCCCGCGGGATGACCGGCGTGCACACGTCCAGCGATCAGGTCTCCTACATCGGCGTCTGGGTCCAGCTCGGCGGGACGTTCCTCCTGCTGACGCTCTTCTACGTCCTCGCCCGGCACGCCGGGACCCGCCCGTACTTCATCCGCTGGACCTGGGCCTGGCTGGCGCTGCTGCTGGCGCTGGTCGCGGTCGTGGCGCGGTATCTCCTCGTGCCGTTGCTACCCGCGGGGCCGACCCTGCTCGGATTCGTGCTGCATAGCAGCTACTTCCTGGGCAAACTGGTCTTCCTGGGGCTCCTCGTCTCCGGCACCTGGCTCTACTGCCGGGGGACGCTGCCGCCGGGACGGGGTCTGGCCTGGGCGACGGGGGCTGCGGCGCTGGCGGTGGTCAGTTCGATCGGATCCACCAATCTGAACCGGCTGATGGTGGTGCAGCAGCCGATCGCGTTCGGCGTGTACGCGCTGCTCGCCGCCATGCTGTTCCGGCTGCCGCCGGCCCGGCGCACGATGGGAAGCCGATTCACCGCGATCGTGATGGCGAGCCAGGCGCTGCTCTGGTGCCTGTACGGCGTCTCCTTCTGGCGCCACCTGGTGGCGGTACGGCCGGAGGAGGGATGGGTGGCCGTTCTCGCCACCGGCAACTCGTATCTGGATGCCACCATGTCCACCCTGATGGCGATCGGCATGGTCGTCCTCCTGCTCGAGGACACCCAGCGTGAGGCGGTGGAGGCGCGGACCGAGCGGCTTGGCGCGGTGGCGGAATCGGAGGCGAGGCTGAAGGCCGTCATCGAGACGGCGACGGACGGCATCATCGTCGCTGATGGCGAGGGCCGGGTGGTGCTGGCGAATGCAGGGGCGTCGCGGCTGTTCAACCGGAAGCGGGGCGAGATGCTGGGTCACCTCCTCGCTTCGTTCTTTCCGGAGGAGGCCCAGGCCGAATTGAACCGGCGCATGCTGAACATGCGGCGCGCCACCCCGGGGCGGCAGGCGGTGTTCGAGGTCAGCGGCTGGGCCGCGGAGGGAATCGAGGTGCCGCTCGAGGTGGCCGCGAGCAGTCTGCTCCGCCCCGGCAGCGTGCTCGATATCCTGGTGCTGCGCGACCTGACCGACCGGCGCCGGGCCGAGTCGGATCGGGAGCAGCTCCAGTCGCGGCTGGCGCAGTCGGTCCGGATGGAGGCGCTGGGCCGACTGGTCTCCGGCGTGGCCCACGAGCTCAACAACCCCCTCGCTGCGATTCTCACCTTCAGCGAGCAGCTGCTGACCGAACAGCCGGCGCAGGACATCGCCGACCCGCTGCGCACGATCCGGGAGCAGGCGCGCCGGGCCCGCGCCGTGGTGCGCGATCTGCTGACATTCGTGCGCCGCCGGGAAGAGCGACGCGAGCCGGCGGAGATCGCCCTCCTGGTGGAACGCACGGTGCGCGCGCTCGAGGCGGACCTGGTGCGGCAGTCGGTGTCGCTGACGGTGGCCATCGAAGCGGGGCTCCCGCTGCTCACCTGCGATCCGCCGGCGATCGAGCAGGTGCTCACGAATCTGCTCGACAACGCGGCCCGGGCTGCAACGGGGGGGAGCGTCACCCTCTCGATCCGCCGCGAACGCGAGGGGCTGACTATCACGGTGGAGGACAGCGGTCCCGGCATTCTCCCCGCCCATCTCACCCGCATCTTCGAGCCCTTCTTCACGACCCGCGGCACCGGGGAGGGTACCGGCCTTGGGCTGTCGGTCTCGCTCGGCATCGTGCAGCAGCATGGCGGTGTGTTGCGCGCCGAGAACCGGGAGCAGGGACCGGGCGCCCGGTTCGTGGCATGGCTGCCGCTGGGGCCGGGGAGCGCCGCGTCGGTCGGGAAGCAGGTCAGCGGCCCGGTCCAGCTGACCCCGGTGCCGGAGGGGGGGCACAGGGAGGTACTCATCATCGATGACGAGGCGGCGGTGCGCGCCAGCATGCGCCGGTATTTCGAGCGACAGGGGTGGTCGGTGGATGAAGCGGCGGACGGCGCGGTCGGGCTCGCGAAGCTGCTCGCAACCAGGGAGCAGTCCACCTACGATCTCATCATCTGCGACCTCAAGATGCCGGGCCTGACCGGGTTCGAAGTGCACCACTGGGTGAGCGCCTCGCGGCCCGACCTGCTCAGCCGGCTGGTCTTCGTGTCGGGGGACACCGCCTCACCGGAGGCCGCGGCGTTTCTCAGTTCTTCCGGCTGTCCCGTGCTGGAGAAGCCGTTCGAGCTGCGAGAACTGGCGGCGGTCGTCGCCCGCATCCGCGGCACGAACGCGGGGGCGGTGTAGGGGAGGGCGCCAGGCGTGGGCCGAGCGTGGGCCAGGCATGGGGCGAGCGTGGGCCCGGCTTCCCGCCCTCAGTACCAGCCGATCGGCGCCTCATCGAGGTTGATGTAGATCTGCTTGGTCTCGAGATACTCCTCGACGCCCCAATGGCCCAGTTCGCGGCCGAAGCCCGACATCTTGTAGCCGCCCCACGGCGCCTCGAGCATGGTGGGCTGCATGTGGTTGACCCAGACGACACCCGCCTCGAGCTGCTTGACCACGCGGAAGGCCTTGAAGATGTCCCGGGTCCAGACCGCGGCGGCGAGGCCGAAGGGGGTGGCGTTGGCGATCTCCAGCGCCTGCGCCTCATCCTTGAAGGGGATGACGCTCATGACCGGGCCGAAGATCTCCTCCTGGGCGATGCGGGCGTTGTTGTCGACATCGTAGAAGATCGTCGGCTCCACGTACCATCCCTTGTCGAACTTCGGCACGCCGCCCCCCGCCGCGACCTTCGCCTCCTTCTTGCCGATCTCCTGGTACTTGCGCACCCGATCGCGCTGCTCGGCGCTGACCAGCGGGCCCATCTTGGTGTCGCGCTCGATCCCCGGGCCGAGGCGGATGGTCTTTGCCTTGGCGGCGCAGGCCTCGACGAACTTCTTGTAGATGTCCTGCTGCACCAGCACGCGGCTGCCGGCGGAACAGACTTCGCCCTGGTTGATGAAGGTGCCGAAGAGGGCGCCGTCGACCGCGGCCTCGAAGTCGGCGTCGGCGAAGAAGATATTGGGCGACTTGCCGCCCAGCTCGAGGGAGACGCGCTTTAGCTGATCGGCGGCGCTCCGCATGATGAGCTTGCCCACCTCGGCGGAGCCGGTGAAGGCGATCTTGCGGACGTCGGGGTGGGCCACCAGCGGCGCGCCGGCATCGGGGCCCAGGCCGGTGACCACATTGATGACGCCGGGGGGCAGCCCGCAGGCCTCGAAGTCCTCCGCCAGCGCAAGCAGGCTGAGGGGGGTCTGCTCGGCCGGCTTGATGACGACGGTGCAGCCGGCGGCGAGGGCCGGGCCGAGCTTCCAGGCAGCCATGGCGAGGGGGTAGTTCCAAGGGATGATCTGCCCGGCGACGCCCATCGGTTCCTTCACCGCCATCACCATGGCATTGTTCGGGACGGGGATCACCTCGCCGTTGATCTTGGTGGCGAGCCCGCCGTAGTACTCGAAGCAGACGGCGGAGTCGTCCATGTCGTATTCGGACTCCACGATCGGCTTACCGGAGTTGAGGGTCTCGAGCCGGGCGAGCTCGTCCTTGCGGGCGCGGATCCGCTCCGCGATGCGGAAGAGGATGCGGCCCCGCTCCTGCGCGCTGGTCGTCTTCCAGCCGCCGTAGAAGGCCTTCTTGGCGGCGGCGACGGCGCGGGCGACATCGCTGGCGTCGCCGGCAGGACAGGTGGCGATGACCCCCTCTGTGGCGGGGTCGTAGACGTTGAACGTCTTTCCGTTACCGGCGCTGACGAACTTGCCATCGATGTACATTTGATAGGCTTTCACGATCGCGGCTCCTGGGGGGTGATGGCGAGCGCCGAGTAAAGGGTCCCGAGTCTCAGAAACGCCGGGACGTTTCCACTCGGAACTCGGAAATGGGAACTCGGAATTGGTGGCTGGTCAGGGCTTGCCCGGCGACGGCCGGTTGCCCACTATCGCTCTATTCTACCCATCTCCAGACGGACGGCAATGCGCCTCTCACTCGCGACTCGATACCCCCGGTACCGACTCGGGCTTCTGCTCGGGGCGCTGCTGGTGCCGGGGTGCAGCGAGGATGCGACCGGCCCCCGGCCGGTACCGACCGTGATGGCGATGGCCGGCGGCGATGGACAGGCGGGGACGGTGGGGGAGCCGCTCGATTCGAATCTCAGCGTATTCGTCACCGACAAGTTTGGACAGCCGGTCCCCGGGGTGCTGGTCCGCTTCACGGCGAGCGGCAGGGCGGGGTCGCTGCTGCCGATCACCCAGACCACCGGGCCGGGCGGACATGCCGCGGCCCGCTGGACCCTGCCGACCGTGACCGGAACCCACCTCGCGACCGTCACCGCATCGGGTCTCGACTCGGTCGTCTTCCACGCGGTGGCGGCGCCGGCACTCCCCGCCTCGCTCTCGCTCGTCACCGGCGACCTGCAGTCGGCGGAAGCGGCCAGCGCCCTGGCGACGGCCGTCGTCGTGCTGGTCCGGGACGGCTTCGGGAATCCGGTGGGTGACACTCCGGTCGCGTTCGTGCCCGCGGCCGGGAGTGGCCGAGCGGAACCAGCACTGGCCCGCTCCGACAGCGTCGGGCGGGCGCAGGCGAGCTGGATTCTCGGTGACGCGCCGGGAGTCCACGCCCTCTTCATCCATGTCGATTCCCTGCCCGACCTCCGGGTGCAGGCGCACGCGCTGACCCGGGTCACCGAGGGGGGATTCGGGGCGTCACCGTATGCCGGTGCGGAGGGGTGGCGCCCCGATCGGGGAGAATCGGGTTCCGAGAACGCCGGGATCCAGCGACCCAATCCGGGCCCCCTCCCCGCGCTAGCGTGCTGGCAGAACGCGCTCGGCGTGTCGGTGATCTCGCCAGTGGCCGAGGGGGAGACGGCGGCGTCCGCCCTAGCAGTTGACGGATGCGAGGAGCCGGCACGGTTCTGAGTCTCGGAGTCTGCACGGAGCCGAGGTTGTTCCTCCTCGTCACTGCTGTCCGCACCCGCTGACAATCTCCGGGCACACCTAACAACACGCCATATCACACGCGCCTGAAAACCGGGCACCTGCCGGTGTCGTGCTTGACAGACCCCCCCCCCCCCCCGCCGTACCGTGGAGCGCCCCCCCTCGACTTCTCGAGATCCCTGACCGATCCTCAACGGTGTGGAGCGCCCATGTCGGGACTGTCCCCGGAACCTGCCAGGAGACCGACCATGCTGTCTCTCATGATCATCCGCATGGCGATCGGCGTGAGCCTCTGTACCGGCGGGTGCCGGGATGAGGAGCTGATGGCCCCGCCGTTTCATCAACAGGCGTCGTCCCTGGTGACCTCGGATTCACTCTGCGCCCGGGTGACCTTTGCGGTCTCCGGCACGAGCACCGTCAGCACCACCTTTCCGAGCACCTCGAGCTGTACCACCAACCTGGTGCTGATCAAGGGCACCAACGCCAAGTGGAGCAGCTCCACCCGGAAGTTGAGTCTGTTCGTGAAGCTGACCAACAAGAGCGGGGGATCGCTGCAGCTCCCGGTGCGGCTCTACCTCCCCAGCACCGGCACTACGGTGCTTACCCCGGCGGGAACACCGGCGAGCACGGTGGTGGCGCAGAACCCCGACAGTAGCGAAGTGGCGGGTGGGCGGATCTGGTTCATCGGGGGGACGGGGACGCTGGCCAACAACGGCTCGACGGGGCAGGACACCGTCGCCTTCACGGTGCAGGCGCCGACCAGCCAGGCTCGGCTGTCGTTCGTGGCGACGGCGAACAGTGCGGGGGGAGGTGGGGGGCTTCCGCCGCTACCAACCAGCGTCAATTGGCCCCAGACCAACCTGGCCCTGGCACCCCTGCCATCAAACCCCACTGCGAAGATGCGCCGAAATGTTTTCGGGCTCGAATTCGCTCCTTCGATGACGGCGGCAAGCTACAATAGTCTGCTTGTCCGTTATGGGGGGGTCTTGATCGGAGGGATCGGCAGCGGCACACCGTATCACTACTACGTAATTCAGTTTCCCGACCCTGGAACGACGTATGCCGCACTGGACAGCCTTGCGAAACGACTTGGGGCGGAGCCGGGAGTACTCAATGTCACGAGTTTCGAATATAACTACACCCTCAAGCTGAAGAGCCGTTACCCGCTCGACAACGGATTGGTGAGCAGTCGCGCAGATTGGCTAGGAGCCGGGACCCAGCGAACTGCACCGTTCCTCGCGATACGAGCACCGATGGCTTGGGGCTGCGAAAACGGCACTTATGGAGGCACCCTTCCAAAGATCGGAGTCGCGGATAGCTACTTCGATGTTCAACCCTCCGACCTCACGACTACTCAAGTCTTTGTTCCCGGCTCCCCGACCGGAGTCGACACGGGCTTCGCCCACACGGCAGATCACGGTGTGGCGGTCGCGTCGATCATCGCAGCCGAAGGAGACAATGGCACCCAATTCGCAGGGATGATGTGGCGGTCGGACCTGGATCTCTATGCGCAGGGGACGCACGGACAGATAATTGACGACATGGAATTTCTCGCGAGCGTTGTGCAATATGCCGTTCAACGCGGCGTCAAGGTTTTGAATTTCTCGTCAGGACTGGGGCAGTCGGGCGATTCGGGAACCAGAACCCTGGCCAAGAAATTCCTTGCGTATTACCTGGATTCCGGTGCAGATCGGCTCGTTGTGATCGCCGCTGGCCAGGCCGCCACAGGGCAGACCGGACTCCGCCTGACACTTACCCAGGTGGCCAGTTCCACCGATTCCCGCGTCAGTGCCGTGGATCGGGCAGCTGCGGAGTTGCTCAGTGCATCCGGTTACAAGATGAAGATCTTGTACGTTGCCGGGGCGACAACGACTGGCATGCTTGACGCTACGAGCAACCTGTGGACAGACGCTGACTCCGCCATCATCGCCGCACCTTCTGACCTAGTGTACGGCTTGAATTCGGCGGGATGGTCCGTTCCTCATTTCGGCACGTCGTTCGCGGCGCCGTTCGTGACTGGCACCGCGGCGCAGCTCTGGACGATGGACCCGACGCTCTCCGCCGCCGAGGTGGTCAGGTACCTGCACCGGGGTGCCCGTTGGCAATTGGATCCGATCAACCCCTACACCGGGGATTCGGTTGCCAAGGCGCAGATAGGCTCTCTTCCCGGTGGGGCCAAGCTCTACATGCTCGACGCCTATGGCGCCCTGGTGCGGTTGTCGTACGAACGGACCGGGACCCCCCTCTGCGGCTCGCTGGTCTACCCCGAGGCCGATTCGAGTCACATCCAGCTCGTCATCCCACGGATGTACCTGGACACGCTGGTGATCTCCAGTGGCGGCTACCAACCGCCGCAGGACCTCAACGTTTCGATCGCCCAGGGCGGGCGGCTCATCGCCGTCTCGAACCTGAACGTGGGGAATGGCCCCGAGGCGTGGGAGTACCGCAAGGGCACCAATGGCGCCTGGAGCAGGACCCGAGTGATTTCTGGAGTCCAGCGCCGGACCTTTCTGGAACGGGACACCGCCGAGCTGTCCATCGCCGGCACCCGAACGCTCTTGGGGAAGACCTACCCGACCGCCACGACCTTCAACTTCGCGGCGTGGCTTTCCGGAATCACTGGCGGGGTGCAATGGGTGCAGTACGCCCCCGACGGCCTGCACGCGATCGTCGCGGCAAAGCTTGGGTCCGCACCCTGCACCGGAAACGTCACCTTCGTCCAGGCCTGGATGGTCACACTCTCCAGCGGCTCGGCGCAGCCGTTGATCTCCTGGTGCTCGCCGTACTATCAGAACGCCACGGACGCCGCGTGGGAGCCCTCCAGCCAGCGCTTCATTCTGAGTGAAGGTCTCTACACCTACACCTCCCCCTCGTCGCCATACGTGGCTACGGCGATCTATCAGGCGTTCCGCCTGGTGTCGGGGAGCGCAGCGCTCGACGGCGCCGAGATGCGGGTGACCGGGAGATGGCCTGGTGCCTCGGGCGGGACCGGAGAAGGCCATACCACGGACGCCACTGGTGCGACGGCGATCTTTGAGGAGGATTTCTACTCGACCCCGCCTTTGCCTGGGCCACCGGAGGGCTGCTACCTGGTGACCCGCAATGCGACGGCACCGTTCGCCGTGCGATTCTATTGGGGTGCGTCGTACCCGGATCCATTCTTCCTGACCAAGTGCAAGACGCCCGTCCAGACCACCGGCCGGCCGCGGGCGCCGATGCAAATCAGGTAGGCCGGACCGGTCGGCTGGGTACCAGACCGGGCCGCCCCAATCTGGGAGCGGCCCGGTTTCGGTTTTCCAGCAATCCGTGACTCACGCCGGCATGGCAGCGGCGCCTCACCCGTCCTTGAGAATCTCCCGCGCCGCGTTGTAGCCGCAGGCACCCATCACGCCGCCGCCGGGATGGGTCGCGGCGCCGCACAGGTAGAGCCCCTTCACCGGGGTGCGGTAGTCGGCGTAACCCGGCACCGGCCGCATGAAGCTCAGGCTGGAGAGCGACATCGTCCCCTGCATGATGTTGCCGCCGGTGAGGCCGTAGACCCGCTCGATGTCCACCGGTGACAGCACCTGGTAGTTGAGCACCGACTTCCGGAAGTTCGGCGCGTACTGGGTCATGATGTCGATGCAGCGCTCGGCGTAGCGCTTCTTGTTCTCCTCCAGCGTCCCCGCGTCCGCGGCCAGCTTGTAGGGGAAGTACTGGATGAACATCGACATCACGTGCTTGCCCGCCGGCGCCACGGTGTTGTCCAGCGACGAGGGGATGGTGCCTCGATGATGGGATTGTCGGAGATGTAGCCGTACTTGGCCCGGTCGAAGGCCTTCTCGATGTAGGTCCGGTCGGGGCAGAGGTGGATGGTGCCGCGGTGCTGCGGGCCGGGGGTGGTGCCGGGGAGACAGGTGAAGTCCGGCACCTCGGAGAGCGCCAGGTTGATCTTGCAGCTGGCGCTGGCGTAGTCGAGGTTCTTCACCGCATCGACGAACTCCGCCGGGAGGTCCCTGCCGCCCATGAGGCCGAGGAAGGTGACGGTCGCGTCGAGGCAGGAGATCACCTTCTTTGCGGTGTACTCGGTGCCGTCCCTGAGCACGACGCCGGTGGCTCGGCCATCCTTCACGGTGATCTTCGCGACCGGCGCATTGATCCGGATCTCCGCGCCCTTCTCCCTGGCCGCGGCGGCGATCGCATTGGAGAGCCCGCCCATGCCGCCGCGGACGTAGCCCCACACGCCGCGCACCCCGTCGCACTCGCCCATCACGTGGTGGAAGAGCACGTAGGCCGTGTCCGGCATCGACGGCGTGGCAAAGGCACCGATGATGGCGTCGGTGGCGATCGTCGCCTTGAGCTCCTCGGATTCGAACCAGCGGTCGAGGATCGGGTTGGCGGCGCCGGTGAGGATCTCGATCGCCTTCTGCCCGTCGGTGCCCAGCTTCTTGAAGCCGAGTCCGAGCTTGAGGAGGGCCAGCAGATTGCCCGGCGCCATCGACCAGGGGTTGGGCGGCGTCTGCACCAGCGTCGGCTCGAGGAAGTCGGCGACCCGCTCCAGCATCGCCTCGTACTTCGGCAGGTTCTCGGCGTCCTTCTCGGAGAACTTGGCGATCTCCCGGTGGGTCTTCACCTTGTCCGGCCCCATCATCAGGTAGCGGCCGTCGGGGAAGGGGGTGAAGCTCGACGGGCTCCGCGGCAGCATCTCGAAGCCGTGGCGCTTGAGCTCCAGGTCGCGGATGATCTCGGGGCGGAAGAGGCTGTTGACGTAGCTGGCGGTGGACATCTTGAAGCCGGGCCAGAGCTCCTCGGTGACGGCGCAGCCGCCGACCAGCTCGCGGCGCTCGAGGACGAGGACCTTGCGCCCGGCACGGGCGAGATAGGCGGCGGTGACGAGGCCGTTGTGGCCGGCACCGATGATGATTGCGTCGTAGGTAGTCATTGGGCGATTGGGCGATTAGGCGATTAGGCGATTAGGCGATTAGGCGATTAGGCGATTGGGCGATTGGGCGATTGGGCGATTAGGCGATTAGGCGATTAGGCGATTGGGCGATTGGGCGGTTGGGCGATTGGGCGATCAGTTGAGGGATAGTTGAGCGGTGGCAGCGATCTTCCGCAATGGCCACTCACGCTCAGGCTCCCCATAAAACATTACGCGCTTGGCAGGCCAGCTATCGGCTTGCCCTCGAGGTGTACAAGGTATCCCGGAAGTGGCCCAGAGAGGAGCGTTACGGCTTGACGGCCCAGGTGCGGTCGGCGGCCTACTCCGTGGGGGCGAACATCACCGAGGGCCTCTCACGGGAGGGGCCGAGGGAATTCCATCGCTTTCTGAGCATGGCGCTTGGCTCCCTGGCGGAGCTTCAATTCGCACTTCGGATCGCCCGCGACGTCGACATCCTGACTGAAGAGGAGTGGGAATCGCTCGAATCAGCACGGGCCGAAGCGGGCAAACTCACCGGCGCGCTGGCCAAGGCCGTCCGCCTGCGCAGGGGCCCCCGGCGATGATCCCAATCCCCCAATCCCCCAATCGCCTAATCGCCCAATCGCCCAATACCCCAATCCCCCAATCCCCCAATCGCCTAATCGCCCAATCGCCCAATCCCCCAATCGCCCAATCGCCTAATCGCCTACTCCTCCCGCATCAGCCTGGCCCATACGACGATCACCGCGACCGACAGCGTAAAGATGACGGTGGCGGCGGCATTGACCTCCGGCGTAATGCCGCGGCGCAACAGCCCCCAGATCTGCAGCGGCAGCGTATTCTGGCGGCCGATCAGAAAGAACGACACCGCGATCTCGTCGAGGCTCAGCGTGAACACCAGCAGGGCGCTGCCGAGCACGGCGGAGCGAATGACGGGCAGAGTCACGTTCCAGAAGGTCTGCCACTGGGTGGCGTAGAGATCCTGACTCGCCTCCTCCAGCGCGCGATCGAACCGCCGCAGCCGGGCGTAGACCTGGGTCACCACCACCGAGGTGAGCGCCGCCCCGTGCCCGAGGACGACGGGCCAGCCGGGGATGATCGGAAAGCCGCTGGAGAGCGACAGGCCGATGAACGTAAAGAAGGTCAGAAGGGCGACACCGGTGATGACGCCTGGGAGAATCAGCGGCAGCAGCACCAGCCGCTCGAACGCCGCTTTGCCGGGGAAGTGCAGCCGGTCCAGCACAAAGGCGCCCGGCACACCGACGCCCAGCGCCAGGGTCGTGGCGAGGAAGGCGAGTTTGAGGCTCGCCCCCGCCGCCTCGAGCAGGCCGCGGTCCTCGGCGAGGGCGCCGAACCAACGGAAGGTGAAGGGGCGAAAGGGCCAGGCGACGATGTTGGCGTCGTGAAAGGCATAGAGAATCACAACGGCGAGCGGCAGGTAGATGAAGAGGAAGACGGCGATGCCGGCGGACCAGAGTGCGGCGGTGAGGCGGTCGGGCGGTCGGGCGGGCAGGCGGTCTGCAGGAGCCGCGTCTGGAGTACTCATGCGTGGGTCGCTCCACGGCCCATGCCGCTGACCGGCGGTGCCGTCCGCCCGTCCGCCCGTCCGCCTGGCTGCCCGCCATAGTTCATGCGATCCTCCACCATGCGGGCAAAGGTGAGCAGCACGATGGTCATGAGCATCATCACGACCGACACCGCGGCACCGAGCGGCCAGTTATACGCCACGCCGAAGAGACTCACCACCAGGTTGGAGACCATGAGCGCGCTGTCGTTGCCGCCCAGCAGGGAGGGGGCGATGAAGTCGCCCATGCTGAGGACAAAGGCGAAGGTGCACCCGGCGATCACGCCGGGGAGCGACAGCGGCACCACCACGTGCCAGAGGGTCTGCCACCGGCTGGCGTAGAGATCCTGGCTGGCCTCCTTGAGCGCCGGGGAGATCGACTCGAGAATCGCGTAGATCGGCATCAGGGTGAAGGGCACGTAGATATGCACCAGCGCGATCATCACCGCCCACTTGCTGTAGAGCAGAAAGGTGAGCGGCTCGTGGATCAGGCCGATCGCGCCGAGGAAGCCGTTGAGAATCCCCTCCTGGCCCAGGATGATCTTCCAGGCGTAGGCGCGCACGAGGTAACTCACCCAGAGCGGGATGATCACCGCCATGTAGAGCAGGTTCTTGTGCCTCCGGACCTTGAAGGCCAGCAGATAGGCCAGCGGATAGGCGAGCAGCAGCGAGGCGAGCGTCACCCGTGCCGCGATCCCCGCCGAAAAGAGGATCGTCTGCGGATAGAGCCCGGTGCCGAAGAGGCGGGCGTAATTCTCCAGCGTCAGCTCGTGGGTGAGCTGGCCGTTCCGCAGCCGGAAGAACGAATGCGCAAAGAGGAAGAGGTAGGGCAGCAGGAGCAGCAGGCTGACCCACCCGATCGGCAGCGAGGCACCGAGGATGGTCTTCCAGCGCCTATTCACCGACCATGACCCCGCGTTCCGCCGGCCAGCTCACCGTCAGCGACGCTCCCGCCGCGGGGATCCGCTCGGTGGCCGGCCAGTGGAGGACCAGCGACTGGCCATCGGCGAGGGTGGTGTGCACCCGGGTGATGGCTCCGCTGAAGATGGCTTCCTTTACTGTGACCTGGAGTAGCGGGCCACCATGAATGCCGGCCCCACTTGTCACGGCAGCTCCTGTCGGCTCGACATACTCCGGCCGGATCGCGAGCCACTGGCCGGGCGAGAGGCCCACGGCCGGCCCGGTGAGGAGATTGGTCTCGCCGATGAAGTCCGCGACGTACTTGGACGCGGGCCGCTCGTACATCGCCTGGGGAGAATCGAGCTGGGCAATCTTCCCGTTGCGCATCAGCACGATCCGATCGGACATCGTCAGCGCCTCTTCCTGGTCGTGCGTCACATAGATGAACGTGATGCCGAGCTGCTGGTTGAGGTGTTTGAGCTCGAGCTGCATCTCCTTGCGGAGCTTGAGGTCGAGTGCGCCGAGCGGTTCGTCGAGGAGCAGGACACGGGGGCGATTGACCAGCGCGCGGGCCAGCGCCACGCGCTGCTGCTGCCCGCCGGAGAGCTGCCGCGGGGCGCGGTCGCCGAGGTGGCCGAGCTGCACCATCTCCAGCGCCTGGGTCACCCGCTCGGTGATGTCCGGCTTCGCGACCTTCCGCATGCGGAGGCCGTAGCCGACGTTGTCGCGGACGCTCATGTGCGGGAAGAGCGCGTACTGCTGAAAGACGGTGTTGAGGTCCCGCTGGTTGGGGGGGAGGCCCGTGATGGGAGTTCCCTCCATCCGGATGTCGCCGCTGGTCGGGTGCTCGAACCCGGCGATCATCCGGAGGGTGGTAGTCTTGCCTGATCCGCTGGCGCCGAGGAGCGTGAGGAACTCGCCCTGCGCCACCGTGAGATCGAGGCTGTCGACCGCCACGAAGTCGCCGAAGCGCTTGGTGACGGCGCGCAGTTCGAGGATGGGAGGCATGGGGGAGTCGGTCAGGCGATTGGGCGATTGGGCGGTTGGGCGATTGGACGATTGGGCGATTGGGCGGTTGGGCGGTGGATTCCGCCCGAACCGCCTAACATTCTAACCGCCGAACGACCTGCCCGCCCAACCGCCCAACCGCCTAGCCGTCGATCCGCCTATTTCCCCGCCTTGACCTCGTTCCAGATCTCCTGGTACTTGTCGCGCTTGGAACCCCATTGCCAGAAATTCACCTTGCTGCCGTAGTCGGCGATGTCCTTCTGGAGCCCGGCGGCCTCGGGTGTCATGTAGGCCTTGGCCGCCGGATTGGCGACGTTGTACGCCGTGACGTCCGACATCAGCTTCTGGGTGAAGGGCTGGGCGGCGTACTCGAGCCAGGCGTAGGCGGCGTCGAGGTTGCGGGCGCCCTTGGTCAGCACCCAGTGATCGGCCCAGGCGGTGGTGCCCTCGGTGGGGATGATCTCTCCGGCCGGGAACTTCGCCGCGCGGAGCTGGCTGGTCATGAGGGGCCAGCCTTCGCCGGCGACGATCTCGCCGCTCTGGAAGAGCTGGGTCATGTCGCCGGCGGTGACCCAGTACTTCCGCACGTTCGGCTTGAGCTCGAGCATCTTCGCCTTGACCTTGGCGAGGTCGTCGTCGGAGAGGTTGTAGAGCTTGCTCGGGTCGGCCGGATCGTCCATGCCGAGGACCTGCGCGACCATGTACAGCGTGGCGATATCATCCTGCAGGGAGAGCTTGCCCTTGTACTTCTTGTCCCACAGCTGCGCCCAGCTGGTCGGCGCCGGCTTGAACTTGGTGGTGTCGAAGATCATCGGGTTGGGCCCGAACGCCCACGGCAGGCCGTAGACCGTCGAATCCTTGCGGGCGACCTTGAGACTGCGGAAGCTCGCCATCAGGTCGCCGTAACTCGGGATGCGCTTGAGGTCCATCGGCTGGGCCAGGCCGGCTTCGATGATCGCGGTGACGGCATCCGAGGAAGGTGAGACGAGGTCGATCGTCTCGGCTCCACCGGCACGCAGCTTGGTGACGAGGTCGTCGCTCGAACCCATGTACGTCGCGTTGACCTTGACGCCACAGGCCTCTTCGAAGGGCTTGGTGAAGAGGGTGTCGGTGTAGCCCTCCCAGACCATGAAGTTCAGCTCGCCGCCGATCGGCTTGGGACAGAGCTGGGCAAGGTAGGTCTTGGCATCGGCCCGGGCATCGCTCGTGGCGGGGATGGTGATCTTCGTGGCGGTGGTGCTGGCGGCGGGAGTGGCTTTCTCGCCACCGCAGGCGGCGAGCGAGAGCAGTGCGAGCGGCAGCAGGGCGACGCACACGCCGGAACGGACGGGGCGCATTGGCAGGGGACCTCGGAAAGTGGGATGAGGAGTAGGAGCAGGGATAACCTACATCCCGGCTGGGCCGATGCAATCCGGCGCGGGGCCCGGCGGGGGGTTCGGGCTGGCCCGGTGTCCGGCCGGCGGTAGATTAACTCATCGTGCGGTTCCTCCCCTCTGCTCTGCCCTCCGGAGCCCCGTGTCCCTCACCCCACTAGCTCCCCCGGAGCCCGCGCTGCCGCCGCTGCCCGCCGGTCATCCGAGTCCGCTGTTCGAACAGCTATCGACACTCGGCGAGATGGCCACGGCGATGAGCCGGGCCAGGTCGGTCAGCGGGATCTGTCAGGAGGCGCTGGCGGCGGTGGCCCGCATCGCGGGCACCAATCGCGCGTCGGTGCTGCTCTTCGACCCCGAGGGGGTGATGCGCTTCGTGGCGTGGCGCGGCCTTTCGGATGGCTACCGCGCCGCGGTGGAGGGCCACACGCCCTGGTCACCCGGGCAGGACGCCCCGACGCCGATTCTCATTCCCGACGCTCGGCGGGACGAGAGCCTGGGCGCCTACCAGGAGAAGATCCTGGCCGAGGGAATCTGTGCGCTCGGTTTCATTCCACTGGTGACGGGCGGCGGGACGATCGGCAAGTTCATGGTTTATCACGACGCGCCCCATCAGTTCGGCGACGCGGAGATCCAACTGCTCCGGCAGATCGGCGCGTTCACCGCCTTCGCCGTCGAACGGCAGCGGGCGGTCGATGATCTCACCGCCGAGCGCCGACTCTTCACCAGCGGGCCGACGGTGGTGTATCGATGTCACGCGGCGCCCAACTGGGTCATCGACTACGTCTCGCCCAATATCCGCGATCAGTTCGGCTGGAACCCCGAGGAGGTCGTGGCCCAGCGGATGGCGTTTCTCGATCTGGTCCATCCCGAGGACCGGGCATGGGCGGTGGCCGAGGACGCCGAGTACATCGAGGCCCGTATTCCCGCCTTTTCCCAGATCTACCGCCTGCGGCATGCCGATGGCGGCCATCGCTGGGTGCATGATTTCACCGTGGTGAACCGCGATGCCGCGGGTGCGGTCACCCACTATCACGGCTACCTGCTCGATGTGACGGAACGGAAGGCGGCCGCCGAGATCGTGCGTGAGGCGGAGGCCCACCTCAGCGAGACCCAGCGGCTGGAGAGCCTGGGCCTGCTGGCGGGCGGCATCGCCCACGACTTCAACAATCTGCTGATGGGGGTGCTGGGTAACGCCAGTCTCGCGCTGGGGGTGCTGGCGCCGGAGGCCCCGGCGTGGGAGCTGGTCAAGGACATCGAGACCGCGGCGCAGCGGGCGGCGGACCTGACCCGTCAGCTCCTGGCCTATTCCGGCAAGGGGCACTTCGTGGTCCAGCCGCTGGACCTCTCGGCTCTGGTACGCGAATCGGGGCGGCTGCTCGCGACCGTCTTGTCCAAGAAGGCCGATGTGCGCTACGATCTGGCGGAGGATCTCCCCGCAGTGGAGGGAGACGCTACCGAGCTCCGGCAGGTGATCATGAACCTGCTCACCAACGCCTCCGATGCCCTGGGCGAGCGCGCCGGTTCGATCAGGGTCCGGACAGGGATGACGATGCTGGAAGAAGGCGCACGCCAGGAGCTGGTCCACGCGACGGTGTTGCCGGCGGGTCGATACATCGTGCTCGAGGTGTGCGATTCCGGCGTGGGCATGGCCGAGGCGACCATGCGTCGGATGTTCGACCCCTTCTTCACGACCAAGGTCCACGGCCGGGGCCTCGGACTGGCGGCGGTGCTGGGGATCGCCCGCGGACATCGGGGGGGCCTGCGGGTGGAGACCGAGTCGGGCGGAGGGACGACGGTCCGGCTCTACCTGCCGCCCTCCACCCGGGAGCTGCCGGGCGAGGCGATCGGCGGCAGCACGCCTGTGCCCGAGTCGACGGGGGATATGACCGTGCTGATTGTCGACGACGAGCCGATGGTGCGCGACGTCGCGCGGCGGACCCTCATCCGGGGGGGCTACCGGGTGCTGGAGGCCTCCAATGGGCGGGTCGCCATGGAGACGATGACCCGCCAGGGCCAGGAGGTCGGGCTCATCCTGCTCGATCTCACCATGCCGGAAGTTGGCGGCGAGGAGACGCTCGCCTGGCTGCAGGCGAACTGGCCGGACGTCCCCGTCATCCTGTCCAGCGGATACAGCGCGGAAACGGAACCGGGTGAAGTCGTCCGCGAGGGGGCCGCCGGCTTCATCCAGAAGCCCTATCTTCCCGGCGACCTCCTGCGCGCCGTGCTCGGCGTTCGCGGGTAGCGCCAACCGGACGCTTCCCCGGCCGAGACCCAGGCTCGGCCATCCCCATGTTGGAGTCGGATCATGTCACGTGTCATCCAGCTTGTCACCCCGATCCCTGGCCCGGCCAGTCAGGCGCTCGGCGCCCGCCGGGCCAAGGCGATTCCCCGGGGTGTTCCCGCGACGACGCCCATCGCGATCGTGCAGGCCGACAACGCCGTGGTCACCGATGCCGATGGCAACCGGCTGATCGACTTCGGCGGCGGCATCGGCGTGGTCAACGCCGGTCACCGGCATCCGAAGGTGGTGCAGGCGGTGAAGGATCAGCTGGATCACTTCACCCACGTCTGCTTTCCGGTGTCGATGTACGAACCGTACATCGAGTTGGCCGAGCAGATGAATGCGCTCACCCCGGGCACGCACGAGAAGCGGACTTTTTTCGTGAACAGCGGCGCCGAGGCGGTGGAGAACGCCATCAAGGCGGCGCGGAAGGCCACGGGCCGGCAGGCGGTGCTCTGTTTCGAGCACGGCTTTCACGGGCGCACGTACCTCGGGCTCTCGCTCACCTCCAAGGTGAATCCCTACAAGCTGGGCTTCGGGCCGTTCATGCCGGAGATCTACCGGATTCCCTTTCCGTACTGCTATCGCTGTGAGGCCGGCCCGAAGAACGGCAGCTGCTGCATGGCCGATCGGGCGCGCTTCGAGCAGCTGCTCGCCTCGCACGTGGATCCGAAGAGCCTGGCGGCGGTGATCATGGAGCTGGAGATCGGCGAGGGGGGCTTCATCCCGGTGCCGGCGGCCTATCTCAGCATGCTGGCGCAGTTCTGCAAGGACCACGGCATCGTCTTCATCGCCGACGAGATCCAGACCGGTTTCGGACGGACCGGGAAGATGTTCGCCTGCGAGCACTACGGGCTGGTCCCGGACATCATCACCACCGCCAAATCGCTGGCCGGCGGGCTGCCGCTCGCGGCAGTCACGGGCCGGGCGGACATTCTCGATGCCTCACAGCCGGGCGGGCTGGGAGGGACCTATGGTGGCAATCCGCTCGCCTGTGCGGCCGCGCTCGCCATCATCGATGTGATGCGGAGCGAGAAGGTGGTCGAACAGGGTGTGAAGGTGGGCGATGCGATCCGCGCCCGGTTCGAGCAGTGGCGGGCGAAGTACCCGTCGGTCGGCGACGTGCGCGGGCTCGGTGCGATGATCGCGGTCGAGCTGGTGACGGATCGCTCCACCAAGGAGCCCGCCAAGGCACTCACCGCGAGGCTGCAGGCGGAGGCGCTGAAGCGCGGGCTGATCCTGCTCTCGGCGGGCACGCTGGGCAACGTCATCCGGGTGCTGGTGCCGCTCACGGTGGAGCCGGCGGTGCTGCAGGAAGGACTCGATGTGATGGAAGAGGCGTTTCAGGCCGCGCTCGCGACGTAGTCGGTGGAGCAGGAGAGGGGGAGCGAGATCCGCTCCCCTTTTTCACGTCCCCCAGCCGACGACCCCGACGCTACGGTGCGATCGGCGTGGTATCGTAGATCCAGCCGGTGATCCCGCCGTACACCAGGTGTCCGAGCAGGCTGCCGGCCAGCAGATCCAGCTGGCCGCCGGAGAAGATGCCACCGCCGACCAGCGGCATGAAGGCCACCTGTGCGACGACGAAGACCATCGCCCCGTACAGCATTCCCCGCAGCAGCGGCGGGCCAGGCAGCCGGTCGTGCGCCACCGCGGCGTAGACCAGCGCGAGCGCCATCCCGACCACGAAATGGATCAGCCACCCCACCGCCGGTCCGGCCGAGAGATGCGCCGAGGCGAGCCCGAGCGAGGTGCTCAGAATCTGCCCGATCGCGATGTTCGGCAGGCCGATCGAAGGTTCGATCAGCAGCAGGGCCGTCATGACCCCGGTACCGATCAGTCCGGCGGCGGCGGCGCGTGCAGCGTTCATCCGTTCCCCCTCAGAGAGAGACATGTGCGGTCGAGGCGGCGACGCCGCCCGACCAGGCCGTGCGCGCGCCCGTCAGGGTTTGGCCTGTCCGTGACTGACGGTGTAGATGTAGGTGGCGACAAGGAACACCTGGGATTCGGAGACGCCGCCGGGGTGTGGTACCATGAGCGTGCCGGCGAGGCCGTTGTCGATCCGGTCCACGATGGCGTCGAAGGTTCCGCTGATGTGCCGCCACGCCTTGCCGGTGAGCGCCGGGGCGATCGGCCCGCCCTGCAGCTTGTCCCCGTGGCAGGCGTAACAGTTCCCCGGTCCGTGAAAGATCTTGCGGCCCGCCTCGATCATGGCGGGAGTCAGCAGGGCAGAGTCGGGCTCGCTGCGCTTGAGGGTGGTGTCCACCACCTGTGCGGCCGCCCGGGCCGGGGCGAGCCCCAGCAGGCCGACCACCAGCAGGCCGAAGAGTGTGCGTGCGCTCATGAATCCTTCAAGGGGGAGAGAGTCGACGGCAAAGGCAGGCGATCGGCGGGAGAAGGCAGGGAACTCTACCTGAAGGTGCGCTCATGGACAACATCGGCACTGGTGGGATTCCCTCAACGTCCATTCATCATTCTTTAATGATGAAGGAGCTTTACTAGGCGCATACCCGAGCCCCGGAGTTCTTTATGCGCCGTTTCCGCTGGTCCGTCCTCGTGCTTCTCGTCGGCGTCACAACGCCTGCCCTCGCCAGTGACAATCTGAGTGATCTGGCGAGGGCGTATGTCGCCACCCACCTGTCCACTGGAGTCGTGGTGCCCAGTTTCGCCCGGCAGACGGGGCTCGCATGCAGCGCCTGCCACTACCAGTTCCTCACGCTGACGGCATTCGGGCGCAAGTTCAAGCTGAACGGCTATACCATGGGGAATCGCCCCGCGATCACCGAGACCGACAGTGCCAATGGTGGCAGGCTCGGGCTCAACCCCTTCTCGCTGCTCTCCGCGATGGCGACCGCCGGGATCACCCATACCAGGGACAACGTCGCGGGCACGCAGAACGATGCCGCCGCTCTCCCGCAGGAGCTGAGCATCTTCCTGTCGGGCCGGATCGCGCCGAAGGTGGGACTCTTTTCGCAGTTCACGTATGCCGGTGCCGACGGGGGATTCGGGATCGACAATCTGGACATCCGCTTTGCCGACAAGGGGCATCTGGGGGGCAGCACGGAGGTCGTCTACGGCCTCACGCTCAACAACAATCCCACCATCCAGGATCTGTGGAACTCGACCCCGGGATGGGGCTTTCCCTTCATCGGCTCCGATGCGGCGCCCGGTCCGGCAGCCAGCACGATGATCGATGGCGGTCTCTCGCAGAACGTGCTGGGCCTGGGCAGCTACGCGCTGTTCGGTGACCTGGTGTATGCGGAGTTCGACGTCTACCGCTCGGCGCCGCAGGGTGCCTCGGCGCCATCGGACGCCACCGGTGCGATCAAGGGCGTGGCGCCGTACTGGCGCCTGGCGCTGCAGAAGGACCTGGATCGGCAATCGCTGATGATCGGCACCTTCGGCATGCGTACCAGCCTCTACCCGGGGACCCTCTCCGGTCCGCGGGATACCTATTCGGATCTCGGAGTCGATGCGCAACTGGAATCGAAGGTCGGCACGGGCAACGCGGTGGTACGCGCCAGCTGGATCCGCGAGAATCAGACGCTGGACGCGACCCTTGCCGCCGGCGGCTCGGCCAACCGGAAGAACACGCTCAAGTCGCTGCGATTCAATGCCAGCTACTATCCGAGGCAGTGGATTGGCGTGAGCGGGGGGTACTTCGATACTCGTGGCAGCACGGACGCCGGGCTCTACGCCCCGAATCCGGTGGATGGCAGCGCCAGCGGCAAGCCGAACACCAACGGCTTCGTCGGTGAGGTGGATCTGAACCCGTGGGAGAACACCCGGGTCGGGCTGCAGTACACCGGGTATTCGAATTTCAACGGCGGGAAGTCGAACTACGACGGGTCGGGCCGGAACGCGTCGGGCAACAACACCCTGTTCGCCTTTGTGTGGCTCGCCTTCTAGCGCCGTACGGTACCGGCAGGTGACCGGCCATGGAAAAGCCGGGGGGAGTGCTTCCCCCCGGCTTTTCGCGTGTCACCCCGCGCGGTTCAGCTCGCCTTCTTTTTCTCCGCGAGTTCCTTGATGTAGGTCGCCGCGGCCCGGATCTCCGGCTCGGAGAGCTTGTCGGAGAAGGACTTCATGTTCTTGTCGATCCCCTTGGTCACGATCTTGACGATCGAATCCACCGACAGGCGCGACACGAACCCGGAATCGGCCAGGGTGCGGAGCTTGGCGTACTTGGCCTTCTCCCGCTCCGGCGGAACGCCGTTGATGCCATGGCACTGCTTGCAGTTCTCGCGGTAGACGGCCTGACCGTCGGGTTCCTGCGCCGCGCCGGCGCGGACTCCGGCCGCGGTCAGCAGCACCGCCGTCAGGACCATCCCCGTGTTCATCGCCCGCATGGTGCTCCTTCCTGACGGGAGTCGCGCCGAAGGCGGCTCCCGTCACACAGTGTGGAGATCAGAAGATCAGCTGCACTTCGGTCGCGAAGTGGTTCAGCTTGGGGGCCCCGGAGAGCTGGGGCTTGTCCATAAAGTACTCCGCCGTCAGCCGGACATGCTCCGGCAGGCTGACCGGCAGCACCGCACCCACGACGAAACGATGGTTGCCATCACTCGAGGTGCGGGTGTCGGGATCGGTGAACTCGTAGCGCCCGAAGAAGGTCAGCGCCGGCGCGGCGAAGTGATACTGGCCCGAGAACCAGTAGCCGTAGCCCTTGCTGTCCGCGGTGCTGTAGACCGTGCCCAGCGGCAGGCCGGTGTCCTTGCCGTAGACCAGGCCGCCGAGCGCCTCGACATTGGCGGCCTCGAGGTTGCCGAAGATCTTGTTGGCGCTGAGGCCGACGCGCCAGAAGTGGGAGTTGGTGGCGGCAAAGGCCGGATCGAGCCCGGTCACGGTGCCGTAGTAGCCGACGGCGTAGACGCTCGACCCCTTGTCATCGAGGAGGAACTGCTCGGTGACGCCGACGTCCTTCTTGGTCGATCCCGCGGCGTTCAGGGCAGTGCCGTCGAAGACGCTGGAATTGAGCATCTGCACGGCGATGCGGTTCGAGCCCGTGACGTAGAACAGCTCGACCGCCTTCTGATCGCCCTCGAGCGCGAAGGGAATGGTCCCGGTGGTCGGGTTGACGGCGGGCGTCGGAGCTTCGAGCCCGATGGGCCGGTCGAAACCGGCGACACCGGCTTCGAAGAAGTACGGCACCGTGCCGATGCGGAAGCCGCCGTGCGACTTCTCGCTGCCCCAGACGCCGGTGACCATGGCGTTGGCCCCGACCTCGCCATCCTCACGGGCCAGCTCGAACCAGCCGCCGAAGTTCTTGCCGAAGGGGCCGGCATAGAAGAGCTGCACCGCGGGGTCGGTCAGCTCGCTCGTCGAGACCGGCTGGCCGGAGGTCTTTTCCCAGACGTAGCCGGTCGAGGCGCGCACGGCGAGATAATTGGAGACCTGGGCCACGCTCACCTGGGTGCCGAGATCTTCCGGCATCCGGTAGCCCGCCCACTTGAAGCGGATGCCCGTCGAATTGAGCCGGGGAATCGCGTTGGCGTGGCAGTGGGTGCAGTTGACGTTATAGCGTCGGGCCCATGCAGGGATGGCGTCGACCGCCGCGTGGGTCGATCCGGCGCCTCCCGCGGCGACGGCAAGGAGCAGAGAAAGCGTCAGCATGTAAACCTCCTGGACGGTGAAGGGCCCTGGCGGCGATGCCACCACGAGCCGCGGGCAACTGTGGTCACGACTCCCTAGTCACCCCGGACGGGTACGCTGGGGAAGGTGTCGTGGTACTGGGGTTGAACCGATTCGCCCACCTTGCCGCGGAGCGAGGCGAGATACTGGGCGACCTCCTCGATCTCCTGGTGGGAGAGCGTCGGCGGCCCGAAGGTGGGCATCTCGGTCGTGTCGCTGCGGAACCGGGTGGGCGCTTCGACGAAGCTGTGCAGCCAGGCGGAGGAGTGCTTGAGGCCGACCTCGGTGAGATCGGGGCCCTTCTTGCCGCCGAGGCCGGCGATCTTGTGACACTCGTCGCACTTCTGGCCGCGGAAGAGGGCCCGCCCCGCCCGTTCCACCGAGGTGAGCGGGCGGCCGACCTCCGGAACGATGGCGGGACCGTTCGCCTGTTCACGGAGCGCCGAGCCCAGGAGCAGGCCCGCTCCGCCCAGCACGACGACGAGGCCGCCGAATGCCATCGGCCGCCGGAGCAGATTCCGCGCGGGACGCCGGTCGAGAATCGGCAGCAGGAGCAGCGTGGTGAACAGAATGCCGGGAATGCCGACCGCGACGAGGCTCTCGAACGATCCGGGAACCAGCTTGAGGAGCTGATAGAGCGGGAGGAAGTACCACTCGGGGGTCGGCACGTAGGCGGTGTCCGACGGATCGGCGGGCGGTTCCAGCGGCGCACCGAGCCTCCACGCGAGGATCACGATGAGCAGAATCACCAGCGTCGCGACGATCACGTCCTTGCCGACGATGTCGGGATAGAAGCGGACCCCGCCCCGCTTGGTGGCCTGGTAGGCCTCCTTGTAGAACGCCGGGTACTCGGCGTCGTCGGTCCTCGGCGGGGCGCCATCCTCCAGCGCCTTGGGTCTCGGGGCGATCCCCTGCCGTACCACGAGCGCCAGGTGCAGCAGGACGACGATCCCCAGCACGGCGGGGAGCAGCAGCACGTGAAAGGCGTAGAACCGGCTCAGCGTGGCGGTGCCGAGCTCCCCTCCGCCTCGCAGCACGGTGACCAGCAGCGAGCCGATCACCGGCGTGGTGCCCGCGATGCTGGTGCCGACGGCGGTGGCCCAGTAGGCCTTCTGGTCCCAGGGCAGCAGATACCCGGTGAAGCTGAACCCGAGTACCAGGATCAGGAGGACGACGCCCAGCAACCAGTTCACCTCGCGCGGGTACTTGTAGGCGCCCATCGCGTAGACGCGGATCATGTGCGCGAGGATCAGGATCACCATCGCGCTCGCGGCCCAGTGATGGATCCCGCGCAGCAGGGCGCCGCTGGCGACGTCGTGCTGGATATACTCGATGCTGTTGTAGGCGTGATCGGGGGAGGCGGAATAGAAGGTCGCGAGCACGATGCCGGTGACGACCTGCACCGTGAACACCGCGAGCGTGGCGCTCCCCAGGGTGTGCCACCAGGTCAGGCGGTCAGGCACCTCCCGATCGAGCAGCGTGGTCTTCAGTCCCCGCCACCCGATGCGGGCCTCGAGCCAGTCCAGGATGGTCTGCATGTGCGGGCCGTCCTAGGCGACCGGAATCTTTTGAGGTACGCCAGCCCTGAAGCTCTGATAGGCTGCGTACAGGATGCCCTTCTCGACCTTGGCTTCGAGCTGGTCGAGCGGGCGGGGCGGCGGGCCGTCGAGCACCGCACCGGTCTTCACGTCGAACATTCCGTGATGGCAGGGGCACTGGAACCGGTGGGCGTCCTTCTCGAAGGCGAAGCTGCAGCCGAGGTGGGTGCACTGGCCGCTGTACACCGTGAACTTCTCACCGTCATCGGTATAGACCCAGACGCCGCGCAATGCACGATTCTCGACCCATGCATCATGCACGGTCTGGGAGAAGTCGATCCGGGTGGGGACGCCCGTCTCGATCTGCTCCGCCTCGCCAAGCTTGATCCACTGTTTGGGCGGTGGCGGGCGAAAGGCAGGTGAGAGAAAGGCGCGCACTGCCGGAAACCCGACGAGAACGCCGGACAACACGGAGCCGAGCGCGGTCATGAGCTTCAGAAAGGTCCTGCGCGGTACTCCCACGAAACCTGACTTGTCGGATGTGGGCGAACAATGGTCGGGTATCTATGAACGACTGGTGAAGGTGGATTGAAGAGGGGTTTTCTTCATGCGCCAGTCTGTCGCATGAATGCTCGACAGGGCGGCATTCATCTTCTAGGTTGAGAGGCATCGATATGACACAGATCGACCGCACCCGCCTCGCGACGCTGTTCGCCGCCGAACTCCAGCGCTTCGAATCGACGCACCCGAAGTCCCGGGCGCTGGCGCAGCGCGCGAGGCAGTCGCTGCTGGCTGGTGTTCCGATGCACTGGATGGCCAAGTGGGCGGGCGGCTTCCCGGTCTTCGTCCAGTCTGGAGAAGGCGCGCACTTCACCGACGTCGATGGTCATCGCTATCTCGATCTCTGCCTCGGCGACACCGGGGCGATGACCGGGCACGCGCCCGCCGCGACGGTAGCGGCGGTGCAGCGGCAGGCGGAGCGGGGTTTCACCTACATGCTCCCGAGCGAGGACCACCTCTGGGTGGCGGAGGAACTCACCCGCCGGTTCGGACTCCCGGCCTGGCAGTTCGCGATGACGGCCACCGACGCCAACCGCTTCGCGATCCGGCTCGCGCGGATGCTCACCGGTCGCCCGAAGATCCTGGTCCACAACTGGTGTTACCACGGCTCGGTGGACGAGACCTTTGCGACACTCACGGGTGGCGTCGTCGGCCCGAGGCCGGGGAACATCGGCCCGCCGGTGGACCTCTCGCTCACCACCCGCGTGGTGGAGTTCAACGACGTCGCCGGTCTGGAGACCGCCCTCGCGCATGGCGATGTCGCCTGCGTGCTCGCCGAGCCGGCGATGACCAACATCGGGATCATCCACCCCGATCCCGGCTACCACGAGGCGCTGCGGAGGCTCACCCGCGCGTCCGGCACGCTGCTCATCATCGATGAGACGCATACGATCTGCGCGGGGCCCGGCGGCTACACCGCCGCCCATGGCCTCACCCCCGACCTGCTGACGATCGGCAAGCCGATCGGCGGCGGGGTCCCGTGCGCGGTCTACGGGTTCTCGGCGGAGGTGGTGCAGCGGCTGCAGGGGCGGATCGCGCTCGCCGACTGCGACACCGGTGGAATCGGCGGGACGCTCGCCGGCAACGCCCTGGCGCTCGCCGCGATGCGCGCGACGCTCGAGCATGTCCTGGTCGCCGAGGCCTACGCGAAGACCCTTCCCCTGGCGGAGCGGTTCCAGGCCGGCGTCGAGGGGGTGATCGCCGAACACCGGCTGCCGTGGATCGTGAAGCGGCTCGGCTGCCGGGCGGAGTACTGGTTCCGGCCGGTGCCACCGAGGAATGGGAGTGAGGCGGCGGCGGCGGCGGACTTCGAGCTCGACCGCTTCATGCATCTCTTCGCGCTCAACCGCGGGATCCTGCTGACCCCATTCCATAATATGGCGCTGATCGCGCCCGCGACGACGGCGGCGGATATCGACCGGCACACCGCGGTCTTCCGGGAAGCGGTGCAGGCGCTGCTCGCGGCCGCGTAGCGACGGTTCCCGGGGGTCGCCCGCCGCGATGGAATCTCCGCCGACCTGGCGCTCCGCCTCACAAGACCGGTTGGGGCGTGGTCATCCACTCACCGAGGTATCGCTGACATGCCCATGCTGCGGCTTCGCACCTGCTGGCTGCTGACGACGCTCCTGGTTCTCTCCGGGGGCCGGGCCTCGGCGCAGGAGCTGACCGCCTTTGACCGGAGCCGCGCCCTCGACATGCTGGATGCGGTGCACGATGACATCGCGAAGCACTACTTCGATCCGGCCATCGGCGGGGTGGACCTGGGCGGGGTCTTCGACACGGCGCGGGCCCGCATCAAGCGTGCGACCCGCGTGGAGGAGACGCTGCTCGCAATCGCCCAGGCCACGATCGAGATCAACGATCATCACACGCTCTTCCTGTCACCGGGGCTGGTGGTCCGGGCCGACTACGGCTGGACCATGGCGTTCGTGGGTGATACCTGCCGAGTCATGTGGGTCAAGCCGGGCAGCGATGCCGACCACCAGGGGCTCCGGGCCGGCGACGCGATCTCGCAGATCGAGGGGATCCGACCGGGTCGGGAGAACCTGTTCTATATCCGCTACATGATCAGCGTGCTGCTGCCGCGCCGCGCGCTGCGAGTCCTCTCGGCGAGGGACGGGCAACCCCCCGTCGCGCTCACGCTCGGGGCGGAACTCGCCGAGCAGCGAGGCATCTACGATCTGACCAGGGGCCACGACGACATCTGGGAGCTGATCCGTCAATCCCAGAACGCGGCGGACAGCGTGCAGTCCAGCTACGCCGAGTTCGGGTCTGATGCGCTGGTCTGGCGGTACCGGGGATTTGGCGACCCCGACGCCGTGGTCGCCGGACTCAAGCGGGCCCGCGGACACGCCGCCCTGATTCTCGATCTCCGTGAAAACCCCGGCGGCTACGAATCGACGCTGCTCAGGCTGCTCGACGGCGTGTACCGGGACTCCACCCTCGTTGCTTCGCTGAAGGGTCGCGACAAGACCAAACCGCTGTTCGTGAAGGGGACCGGTGACCACGCCTTTCCGGGCAAGCTCATCGTGCTCATCGACAGCCGCTCGGCCTCCGCGTCCGAGGCATTCGCCCGGAGTGTCCAGCTCAACGGCCGCGGCACCATCCTCGGTGATCGAAGCGCGGGCGCCCTCCGGACGGCGCTGACCTATCCCCACCGCAGTGGCACCCAGACCATGGTGTTCTATGCCACCGAGGTCGCCGTGGAGGACTTCGTGCTGCCGGATGGCTCCGTCGTCGAAGGGACCGGCGTCCAGCCCGACGAGGTCGTGCTGCCGAGCGGAGTCGATCTCCGTGAGCGGCGCGATCCGCTGCTCGCGGTGGCCCTCGCCAGGGCCGGTGTCGTGCGCAGCGCGGAGCAGACTGGCCGGCTGATCTGGGAACGGTGATGGAGAGCGACACGCCAGCACTCTGGCAGGCGCAGCTCCGCACGGTTCCCCGAGCGGAGAGCCCGCTCCCTGGCCGTGTCGATGTCGCCATCATCGGGGGCGGGTATACCGGCCTCGCGGCGGCGCGGGCGATCGCCACATTCGGTCGCAGCGTACTGGTGCTGGAGCGCGAGACGATCGGCTGGGGTGCGAGCAGCCGGAATGGCGGCATGGTACTTCCAGGCTACAAGGCCGATCTGCCCGAGCTGGTCCGCAGGGTCGGGCTGGCGCGCGCACAGGCGCTGATGCATGACACGCTCGAGGCGATCGCCTTTGTGGAGCGGCTGGTGGAGGAGGAGCACATCGACTGCGGCTGGTCCCGCACCGGCCACGTGACCCTGGCCGCGAAGCCGTCGCACCTCGCGGGGCTCCGGGCGTCGCAGCAGACGCTCGCGCGCGACTTCGGCTATGCGACCGAGCTCATCGCTCCGGAGCGGATCGGCGAGGAGATCGGATCGAGCCGTTATCACGGCGGGCTGCTCGATCCGCTCGCGGCCGCGTTGCAGCCGGCGGCATACGTGACCGGGCTGGCCGCCGCGGCCTCTCGCGCCGGGGCGAGTCTCCGTGAGCGGACGGCCGTCACCGCCATCAATGCCGGCGGTCCGGGCTTCCGGGTGAGGTGCGCGGAGGGCAGCGTGGAGGCGACGAACGTACTGGTCGCGACCAACGGCTACACCGATCGGCTCTGGCCTTGGCTCGCGCGACGGGTGGTGCCGGTGGGGAGTTTCATTATTGCGACCGAGCCGCTGCCGCCGGAACAGCAGCGGCGGCTGATTCCCCGCGGCCGGATGCTGAGCGACACCAAGAATCTGCTCTACTACTTCCGGCTGTCGGGCGACGGGCGGATGGTGTTCGGCGGACGCGCCGCCTTTACACCCACGGCGCTGGCGGAGAGCCGCGAGATCCTGCGTCGCGGAATGATCGAGGTCTTTCCGGAGCTGGCCCCGGTCCGGATCGAGTATGCCTGGGGTGGCAGGCTCGGGTTCACTCTGGACCGGATGCCGCACGCCGGAATCCAGCGAGGCATCGCATACGCCCTCGGCTACGGCGGCCATGGGGTGGCGTACGCGAGCTGGCTGGGTGACCGGGTCGGCCGCGCCCTGATCGGCGAGGCGGCATGGCCTGCCCTGAGCGGGCTCCCGTTCCGGGCGGTGCCGTTGTACGAGGGGCTGCCGTGGTTTCTGCCGCTCGCGGGGGCATATTACGGGCTCAAGGATAGATTCATGTAAGGCACGACGCGCCGAGCAACGACCCATCGGCGCGAGGTACTTGGGACTGAGCAGTCCGCACTCTCTCTGTCAGGGGTGTTGCGATGTCCAGACGGGATGCAGTGGAGCAGCTGGTCCGCGAGCTTCGGACCGGGGCGGTCAGCCGACGCGAGTTCGTCGCTCAGGGCGACGGCGCTCGGCGTCGGGATCAGCGCGATCGGCATGGTGCTGACGGCCTGTGGCAGGCAGGAAAAGTCGGTGGAGCACGCGACGGCGGACCTGGGTTCGATCGAAAAAGAGCTCGCGATCTACAACTGGTCGGATTATATCGCCGAGGACACCGTCGCGAACTTCGAGAAGGAGTTCGGAGTGAAGGTGACCTACGATACCTACGAGAGCAACGAGGAGATGCTGGCGAAGCTGCAGACCGGAGTCGCGGGCTATGACATCGTGGTGCCGTCGAACTACATCGTGCCGGTCATGGTCGCCACCGGGCTGGCCGCGGAGCTCAACAAGAAGTACCTCACCAATTTTGCCAACCTCGCCCCGACCTTCCAGAACCCGGTCTTTGACCCGGACAACCAGCACGCCATTCCGTATCAGTGGGGCACGACCGGCCTCGCGTGGCGCAGCGACAAGGTGCCGGGCGACCTCGATAGCTGGGCCATCTTTCTCGATGCCAGGTACAAGGGGAAGATGACGCAGATGGATGACATGCGGGAGGTGATCGGCGCGTGGCTCCGCTACCGCGGCAAGTCGCTCAACTCGGTCGACCCGGTCGAGCTGGCCGGGGCCAAGGCCGACGCGCTCGCCGCCAGGAAGAACCTCAAGGCCTACATCTCGGCCCCGGTGAAAGGGCAGCTCCTCTCCGGCGACGTATGGATCGCCCAGCTGTGGAACGGCGATGCCTCACAGGCGCGCGCCGAGCAGCCGAAGATCAGCTACGTGGTGCCGAAGGAGGGGTGCACCATCTGGACCGACTCGATGGTCGTGCCCACGAGCGCGCCACACAAACGGGCCGCGCACGAGTTCATCAACTACATCCTCCGGCCGGAGGTGAGCGCCGAGATCTCCAACACCACCGGCTACGGATCGCCGAACCAGGCGGCGCTGGCCCGGATGAAGACCCCGATCCCGTATCCGACCGCCGAGGAGTTCCAGCGCCTGGAGTACCAGAAGGACCTGGGCGCCGCGGGCAAGATATGGGATCAGATCTGGGCGGAGATAAAGGGCGGTTAGGCGATTGGGCGATGGGCGATTGGGCGATCGGGCGATTGGGCGGTTGGGCGATTGGGCGATTGGGCGAGTCGTTCGAGCCGCCGAGGTTTCACCCTGTGAAAGGAGCGCCGATTAATTGCGACTGCCGAATTCCGAAGTCCTGAAGCTCAGCCAGCGATACCTCGATCTGATCAGCGGTCGCGCGATGTCCACCGCCGAGAAGGAAGCGTTCATCGCGCGAGACGGTCGAGAGCTACGAGAAGTTCGTCAATCGGGGATTTCTGACCTACCGGAAGTCCGTCACTCAGGCGGGACAGTTCGCCGCGCTCGAGTGGTCCGGCCAGGGCGCGATCCTCCGCGACCTGCTGGGCCGCGAGTACATCGACTGCACTCGGCGGCTACGGCATCTTCTCCGCCGGTATCAATCACCCGAAGATCGTCAAGGCGGTGCAGGACCAGATGGGCCGTATGGCCCTCAACAGCCAGGAGCTGCTGGAGCCCTGGCGCGCCGGGCTCGCGCGGCTGCTCGCCGCGGTGACGCCGGGCGACCTGGGCTGTTCCTTCTTCATCAATAATGGTACCGACGCGATCGAGGGCGCCATCAAGCTCGCGCGGCTCTATACCAAGCGCGATCTGTTCATCTCCACGCTGGGCGGGTTCCACGGCAAGTCGATGGGCTCGCTCTCGCTGATGGGCAAGGCCTCCTTCCGGGTCCCCTTCGCGGGCGGGCTGCAGGATGTGCGCTTCGTGCCGTATGGCGATGCCGACGCGCTCGAGCGGGAGATGGCGACGCTCGAGGCCGTCGGCCAGCCCGCCGCCGCCTTTGTGGTCGAGCCGGTGCAGGGTGAGGCGGGTGGGGTGGTGCCTCCGGACGGCTACTTGCAAGAAGGTGCGGGAGATCTGCACCCGGAACGGCACCCTGCTCATCGCCGATGAGATCCAGACCGGCATGGGGCGGACGGGCAAGCTCTGGGGGATCGACCACTCCGGTGTCGAGCCGGACATCATGTGTCTGGGCAAGTCCATCGGGGGCGGCGTCATGCCACTCTCCGCCTTCATCTCGACGCCGAAGATCTGGGAGGTGATGATCCCCAACCCGATCATCCACTCCACCACCTTCGGCGGCAATCCGATCGCCTGTGCGGCGGGGATCGCCGCGATCCAGGTGACCATCGAGGAGGATCTGCCGGGGCAGGCCGCGAGCAAGGGCGACTACTTCCTCAGGGAACTCGCCACCCTGGGGAAGCGGTACCCCCAGGTCCTCACCGATTCGCACGGCAAGGGACTGCTGATCGGCATGGAGTTCCCCACGGACGAGATCGGCTTCCAGTGTGCGGCAGGGCTGTTCAAGCGCGGGGTGCTGGTGGCGGGCACCTACTCCAAGGCCCGGACCATTCGGATCGAGCCGCCACTCGGCATTTCGATGGACCTGGTGCAGGAAATCCTCAACCGGCTCGAGGATACCTTCCGGGAGATCGCCAAGGGGGGGTAGGCGATTGGGCGATTAGGCGATTGGGCGATTGGGCGATTGGGCGGTTGGGCGATTGGGTGATTGGGCGATTAGGCGATTAGGCGATTGGGCGATTGGGCGATTGGGTGATTGGGTGATTGGGTGATTGGGTGATTGGGCGATCAGGCGGTTGGGCGGTTGGGTGGTTGGGTGGAACGAATACAGAACGGGAGAGCCTCGTCACCGAAGCCCTCCCGTCCCTGCTACTTACCGCCTAACCGTCTTACTCCTTCTTTTCTTCTTCCTTCGCGCCGAACGCCTTGGACCAGCTGATCGTGACGCCGCCCCAGAGCTTGAAATCGGACGTCGTGCCGATCTTGGTGACCTTGGTGAACGGGTCGTGGGCGATCACACCATGGATGGCGGGCGTGAGGCTGACCGGGCCGGCGGAAAAGGCGACGCTCGCCGAGAGGTCGACGTGGGTCAGTCCCTTGGAGCTGAAGTTGTACAGCTCGGTCGGCTTGCTCGCATTGATTTCCTGGCCGCCCGTCCAGCCGGCCAGTGCGCCGAGGTTGAGGGTGGCGGCACCGAGCGGGAAGCCGTGGGAGACACTGCCCTCGACGTAGAGACCCTTGACCTTGTTCACGTCGTAATAGGCATTGACCTTCGGGCTGAGCGGCACATCCAGGGCGAACTTGCCGTAGACCTCGACGGTGTTGAAGGCCTTGGTGAGGCCGGCGTTGTTCGGGAAGATGTAGCCGGTGACACCGGGCGTGAAGGTCAGCGGCCCGGCGGGAATCGCGATCTCACCCCACCAGTCGAACTCGGCGAGGTTGAGGCGACGTCAACCCGCCGCCCTCGTAGAGGTCGGTGCCGCTCCCCTTGCCCAGATCGATGTTCGCCCAGCCACCGGCGGTGACGGACGCCTTGCCGACTGGAATGGTCACGTACAGGTCCGGCTGGATGACCGGCTTGTTGGTGTAGGTGAGACCACGCCAGACGTAGCTGCTGAATCCACCGACATCCAAGCCCAGGGTCGTCTGCGCCGACGCCGGCGTGGCGGCGGCCACGGCGGCCAGGGCGCCCGCAAGCACCAATACACGCTTCATGATCTCTCCTCGCTGAAGTGAACTACGGTGAACAATCTTCCTCAAAATCGATCGGCCCGCTCGGTGCCGAGCGGGCCGATTGCGTGCAGTGCCAGCGCAACGCTATCGCTCCGCCCCCGGGAAGGGTCGGTTCAGGTCATTGCGATTGGTATTGAAGGCGAGCAGCATCGTGACGATCTGACATGAGACCCGGAACCGCCTCTCTTAGCGGCTTGAGGGTATATACCGCGCGGTAGGAGTGGTGTCAAGCAAGGCCCGGGGCGCTATACTGGACCCTGCATGCACCCCACTCGACCCGACTCCGGAGCCCTGCCAGCGGAGCTGCTGGTTCACCTCATCCATCGGCTGCGCACCGCACCCGGTGGGGAGGAGCTGATCCAGCGCGATCTGGCCCGGCTGGTGGCGCAGGTGGCAGCGGCGTCGGTCGCCATCGAGGTCGGTACAGAGCAAACCTGGTCGGTCGACGGCGATGCCCTCAACGAGCGGCTGCACGAACGGAACGTGGCCGGTATCCGGATCGCGGCCGGCGCACCCGCCGCGGAGCTGCTCGCCCTGGCCCGGGCCCTGGCCGACAACGAGGCGCCGATCAACAGTACTGCCGCGGTCCGCATCGAGCGGCTCCCGGATCCACGCCCGTTCTCCAGGCCCGGCGCCAACACCCCAGCCATCGGAACCGTCCTGGCGCCCAGGGCGCGGCCCGATGACCAGCTCGCCCATCTGATCGAGGGGGTGCTCCACGAGCTGGATCTGGCGATACGCGGCCAGCAGTGGCATGCGGCCCTCCACGACGCCCAGGCGGCGCTCCGGATGCTGCCCGGCCTCGCCGAAGAGTCGCGACGATCCTTGACCCTGGCGCTCAAGCGGCTCATCGACCGGCCGGTGGTCGAGGCGCTGATCGAACAGGGTTTCCGGGTCCCCGAGGAGCAGCGGCGCACCGCGGAGGTCCTGCGCGCCGGGGGATTGGCCGCCGCGGAGGTGATCATCGATTGCCTCAAGGTGAACAGGACCGTCGGCCCGGGGGGATTCCTGCTCGAGGCGCTGGGCGGAATGCCGGAGACGTTCCCGCTCATCACCCCGCTGATGAAGAGCGACCGAATCGCGGAGCTGGCGCTCGGCGCCGAGCTGCTCGGGCGACTGGGCGTGCCGGAGGCGATTCCGGTGCTCATCGGGCAGGCGCAGCATCCCGACGAGCGGGTGCGGCATGCGGTCATCGACGCGCTGGGTCGCTATCGCGACCGCACCGTGGTCGAACCGCTCCGTCAGGCACTCGGCCACCTCTCCGCGGAGACCAGGGTGCACGCCGTGCGGGCCCTGGCCAGCCGCGGGTCCGGCGCGATGGCGATGCCCCTCTTCGCGGCGTTCGAGGTCGAGAAGGACCCCACCGCGTGGCAGCAGCTGCTCGACGTGCTGGCCAGGCTGGAATCGGTGGAGGCATCGATGGCCCTGGCCCGGGTGGCGCTGCAGCGGCGGGGATTCCTGTCGTTCGGCTCCGCGGACGTGAAGCGCCAGCTCAGTATTGTCCGGGCGCTCGCCGCCGCAGGCACCGCCGCCGCGAAACAGGCGCTGGCCCGGATCGCGGCGGAGGGGAGCGGGGAGGTTCGGCAGAGCGCCCAAGACGCGCTGCACTCCGACTAGTCGTGGGCGCCGCGACTTATCGCGGCGCCTTGTTGATCTCCAGCGACTCCACATGCAGCGACAGATTGTGATTCACCCGCAGCCCCGCGATGCCATCGGTGTCGATATTCGCCGCCGGTGCGGAGTAGACCTCCTGACCGTTCACCCGGAAGCTCACCCTCTCCTTCGCCACCAGCACCGAGAGTTGATTGGCGACCGGTCCGGCGGGCGTAGTTTTCAGGATGGCCGGGCTGGAGATCCAGTCCTTGGTCACATCGGTGGCGGAGGCGCCGCTGCGTCGCTTGATCTTGAACTTTCCGTCGCCCCGGATGAGGAAGTAGGTGTAGCGCTGGGCCGGGCCCGCGAGGTTCGCCCCGCCGGTGAACAGCCCGAAGGCTTCCTCGGCGGCGCCGGAACCGGGGAAGAGGTGGATCTTCGCCGTCACCTCGTAGGCGCCCCGCGCCGCATCCTGGCTCCGGTAGAGGATCCCGGAGGTCGCCGTGATCAGGTGCCAGCCCGGCGCCATGGTGGCCAGGCTCACCTCCGCCGGCTTGCCCCCTTCGTCGGGGCGGACGCTCCACCCGGCGGGGAAGACGCCCCCGTTCTCGATCCTGGGCGCGGGACCGTGGTCGTGCTGATGGTCCTGCGCCACCAGGAGTGTCGGGAGCGTGAGGGTGAGCAGGAGGGCGGCGAGTCGTCGCATCGGGGTCCTCATGGAGGGGCGGCAGCAGGGCGGGAGACGGCCTCGGCTTGAGCCGGGGCGAGGGATTGGGTAATCTATGGCCGGGTTGCTGAGCTCTCCAGACGGGACCAGATCATGGAATTCTTCGGGCGGGTGTTCGCCACCATCGGGGCGGTGGGCGTGCTGGCGGCGCTGACCTTCGTATCGATCCTGATCGGCATCCTCATCCACGGGATGGCGATTCTGATGGCCGGGAAGCCGATCGACGACTATTTCCGCAAGAAGGGCGAGCAGGTCTACGAGCCGGGGTCCTCCAGGTAGACCGGGGCGCTGTTGCCGGTCGGGGGGCAGACCCCCGACCTACTTGGCGGGCTCTTCCGCCTCGGTCTCCTCCTCCGCCGCGACCATGGCCTTCTTCGTCGCGGCCTCGTAGCTGTGCCGCATCGTCGTCAGCATGTCCCGCAGTCCCCGCACCTTGACCTGCATCCCGCCGCCGCGCCGCCCCATGGCGGCCAGCCCCCCCGCCGAGTCCGCCAGTGCGTTGATGCCCAGCTGGGAAGCGCCCGCCTTGATCTCGTCGGAGACCCGGATGAGCTGCCGGATGGACACATCGTCGGCGTGACCACCGGCCATCTGCTCGATCGTGGCGTTGATCTTCTGGATCTTGGCGGGCAGCCGTTCGAGGAAGGTCAGCTGCACCTGCTGTCGTGCGGAGAGTTTGAGTGCCATGCCGAAAGATAGCCTTACGGCCGCCCGCCGGTGGGGCTAGTTTCTCCGGCTGCCATGAAACCCGGGGGCGGCCCATCCGTCTGGTCCCGGCTTCCCAGCGCCCATAGGCCTCCGGCTCTTCCGCCGGCCGGCCGTCCCGCTCTTCCTCGGACGTCCCGATGAAGCTGTCTGACGTTGCCATTCGTCGCCCCGTCCTGGCCAGCATGCTGAGCCTCGGGCTCGTGCTGTTCGGGGTGATCGGCTATCTGAAGCTCCCGGTCCGCGACTACCCCGACGTCGACCCCCCGATCATCTCGGTCAACACCATCCTGCCGGGCGCGGACCCGCAGGTGGTCGAATCGGCGGTGACCGACATCCTCGAGGAGGAGCTGAGCACGGTGGCGGGGCTGCGCACGCTCACCAGCTCCAGCGCCGAGCAGGTCAGCACCATCACCCTCGAGTTCACCCTCGACCGCAACGTGGACGTCGCCGCACAGGACGTCCGGGACAAGGTGTCGAGGGTCCGTGGCCGCCTCCCGCGGGACATCGAGGAGCCGGTGGTGGCCAAGCAGCAGGCGGATGCCCAGCCCTTCTTCTGGCTGGCGCTCTCCGGCGCCAACTACGATCTGCTGCAGCTCTCGGATATCGCCGACCGGCGGGTCAAGGCGCGGCTGCAGAGCCTGACCGGTGTCGGCAGCGCGCAGATCTTCGGGGAGCGGCGCTTCTCGATGCGAGTCTGGCTCTCCACCGAGGAACTCGCCGCCCGGGGCCTGACGGTGCAGGACGTGGAGTCGGCGATCCAGAACCGGAATGTCGAAGTGCCGGCCGGCCGGATCGAGTCCACCCGGCGCGAATTCTCGGTCCGTTCGCTCGGGGAGCTCAAGACGCCGGGGGAGTTCGAGAACCTCGTCGTCACCAACAACAACGGCCAGTCGATCCGCCTCCGCGATATCAGCCGAGTGGAGCTCGGCCCCGAGGACGATCGCAGCATGCTGCGGTTCAACGGCAGCCCCGCGGTGGCGATCGGGGTGGTCCGCCAGTCGAAGGCGAACCTGATCCAGGTGGCCCGGGAGATCCGCGACGAGCTGCCGGCGATCCAGGCGGCGCTGCCACCCGGCGTGGAGATCGCGACGGCGTTCGACGGCTCCGAGTTCGTCACCCGCTCCATCCAGGAGGCGCAGGAGACCCTGATCATCGCCGCGGTGCTCGTGGTGATCATCATCTTCATCTTCCTGCGCAATCTGCGGGCGACGATCATCCCCGGCCTGGCGATTCCGACCTCGATCATCGCCACCTTTGCGGTGATGTACTTCTGCGGCTTCTCCATCAACAACCTGACGCTGCTCGCGCTCACCCTGGCGATCGGGATCGTGGTGGACGACGCGATCATCGTGCTGGAGAACGCCTACCGGCATCAGGAGGAGCTGGGCGAGAGCCCGGTCGTGGCGGCGACCAACGGCACCCGGGAGATCGCCTTTGCGGTGATCGCGACGACCATCTCGCTGGTGGCGGTATTCACCCCGCTCGCCTTTCTGCAGGGGAACACCGGCCGGCTCTTCAACGAGTTCGGCATCGCGGTGGCGGGCTCGGTGCTCATCTCCGGCTTCGTCGCCCTGACGCTCACACCCATGCTGTGCGGCCGGATCCTCCGGGTGCCGCCGCGTCACGGGCCGCTGTATCAGGCGCTGGAACGGGGCTTCCAGAGCATCACCCGGAGTTACGAACGCTCGCTCGGCTGGGCACTTCGCAGCCGGTGGATCGTCCTGCTGGCCGCGGCGCTGACCACGGTGGCCGCCTTCCTGCTCTTCGGGAGCCTCAAGCGGGAGTTCATCCCCTCCGACGACCAGGGCTGGTTCCTTACCTTCGTCGTGGCGCCCGAGGGCTCCTCCCTCGGCTTTACCGATGGCTACCAGCGGCAGGTCGAGGCCGTCATCGGGAAGACGCCGGAGGTGAAGAGCTATTTCAGCGTGGTGAACTTCGGCGGCGGCCCCACCAACGGCATCGTCTTCACGCTGCTCAAGGATTACAAGGACCGGAAACGCTCGTCCCAGGAGGTCGTCGGCGGGGTGCAGGGTCAGCTCTTCGGAATCCCCGGGATCTTCGCCTTTGCGTCCAATCCGCCCGCCTTTGGCGGCTTCGGCAACCCGGTGCAGTTCGTGGTGCAGAACCCCGACTTCGGGCTGCTCGGCTCCACGATGGACAGCTTTGTGAACCGGGCCCGGCAGATCAAGGGGCTGCAGAACGTCGATACCGATCTCCGCATCAACAAACCCCAGCTCTCGGTGCGCTTCGACCGGGACCGGGCCGAGGATCTGGGGGTGCCGGTGGGCGACATCGCGGCGACGCTGCAGACCATGCTCGGCGGCCGCAAGGTGAGCACCTTCACCCGCGACAACAAGCTGTACAACGTGATGGTCCAGCTCGATCCCCGGGCGCGCGCCACGCCGAGCGATCTCTCCGGGCTGTACGTGCGGGGACGGGACCGTCAGCTGGTGCAGCTCAGCGCCGTCACCCGGATCGACGAGGGGATCAGCCCCAAGCAGCTCAATCACTACAACCGGATCGCGGCGTATACGCTCACCGCCGGGCTCGCGCCCAACTTCACCCTCGGTGAGGCGCTCGACTCCCTGAACGCCCTGGCGAAGCAGTCGCTGCCCAAGGGGAGCACGACGGCACTCGCGGGCGAGTCGCGCGAGCTGGAGGAGAGCGGCGGCTCGCTCTACTTCGCCTTCGGGCTGGCGCTGCTGGTGGTGTTCATGGTGCTCGCCTCACAATTCGAGTCGCTGGTCCACCCCTTCACCGTGCTGCTGGCGGTGCCGCTCGCCGTCACCGGCGCGCTCGCGGTACTCTGGATTGCCGGCTCCACCCTCAACCTGTACAGCCAGATCGGGATGATCCTGCTGATCGGCCTGGTGACCAAGAACTCGATCCTGCTGGTGGAGTATGCCAACCAGCTGCGCGACAGGGGCAAGGATGCGTTCGAGGCGATGAAGGAGGCCGGGCGCATCCGGCTCCGCCCGATTCTCATGACCTCGGTCGCGACGATCACCAGCGCGCTCCCGGTCGCGCTCGGTCTGGGCGCCGGCTCGATGAGCCGCCGGCCGCTGGGGTACGCGATCGTGGGCGGGGTCTTCGTCTCCACCCTGCTCACCCTCTACCTCGTCCCCGTGGTGTACACGCTCATGGACCGGCTCGTCCGGCACGAGCAGCGGGACCTCGAGCTGCCAACCCCGGTGCCCGCCGAGCCGACCGTGGAGGCCCGATGATCGCGCTGCTGCTGCAGCTGGCGGGCGCTTCCAGCCCCTCCCCCCTTCCAGCGCTCTCCACGGACGCGGGGCTCGATACCCTCCCCGTCGTGACGCTCGCCGACGCGCTCCAGCGCGCGGTCCAGCTGCGCCCCGACTACGTGCGTGCGCTCGGTTCGGTCGCCGAGGCCGAATGGAGCCGAAAGGCGGCGCGACTGGCGTTCTTCGTGCCGTCGGCCACGGTGAGCCTGGACTACACCAAGTACTCCAAGGCCTTTTTCAACATCGGCACCTTCAATCAGTCGAGCACGTCGTCCGTATTCCAGTTAGGCGCGAGCTACGACATCTTCAGCGCCCGCAAGTTCGCCGAGCTCGGGCGGACCGCCGCCGAGCTGGACGGAGCCACCGCGACGGAGGTGCAGCAGCGATTCATTGCGGCGCTGCAGACGGAGTCGTCCTACTACGCCGTGCTGACGGGTGCCGAGCTGGTGCGGGTGGGTCGCGACCGGATGACCCGGGCGGAGGAGGCGTTACAGGTGGCCCGGGCGCGGGTCCTGACGGGGAACGCGGTGCAGACCGATTCCCTCACGGTGCGGCTCGACCTGATCCGGGCCCAGGTGAACCTGCTGGTGCGGGAGACCGATCTGCGGGTTGCCCGCCTCGACCTCGGCCGGCGGATGGGAATGGACGGTCCGGTCGACGCGGCACCTCTCGACAGCCTGGCGCCGGCGGCGCTGCCGCTGGGACTGCGCGACGCGGTGCTCCAGGCGCTGGCCCAGGGGCCCGGCTACCGTGTGGCGCGGGCGACGGAGCGACAGGCGGATGCTGTCCTCCACGGACGTCGGGGTGGTTACCTCCCCACCCTCACACTCTCGGCGGGGCACAGTCGATTCGATGTTGCGCTCTTCCCCAGTGCGAGCAACGTCTCGTCGCTGACCCTCACCGCGTCGCTGCCGCTCTGGGACAACGGTCAGCGCGAGCTGGGGATTCTCCGGGCGCGGGCGGACCGGAACGTCGCCCGCGCGGTCCGCACCGATCTGGAGCTGTCCGCCCAGCGCGATGTGACCCAGGCGTACGACGGCTACCAGACCGCCGGGGCCGCGTGGGCACTGGCACGCGAAGCGACTGCCGCGGCGCAGGAGAGTTACCGGGTCGAGACGGCCCGCTATCGCTCCGGTGCCACCACCGTAGTGGACCTCATCATCGCCCAGAACAATCTGGGTGATGCCGAAGCGGGCCTGATTCAGGCGCGCTACGCGTCACGGCTCGCCCGGGCGCAGCTCGAGGCGATCCTCGGTGCACGATTCGACTCTACCCAGGGAGGCAGTCAGTGACGTTCGCGCGGAGCTTCATCCTCGGTGCCCTCGTCCTTTCGGCCTGCGGCAAGGGCGGCGCGAAGCCGGGTGCGGGTGGCCCCGGCGGCGGGATGCCGCCGAGCCCCGCGGAGGTGGCGGTGGCGCGGAAGGACACCGTGATCGATGCGCTGGATGCGACCGGGCAGATCGAGGCGATCCAGGCCATCGAGCTGCGGCCCGATATCGAGGGACGGATCATCGAGATCCCCGCGACCGAGGGCACCGAGGTCGAGGAGGGGGCGGTCCTGGTCCGCATCGACGATCAGGAGCTCAAGGCCCAGATGGCGCGGGCAGAGGCGGATCGTGATCTCGCGCGGCAGGCGCTCGTGCGGACCCGGGAGCTGCTGGCGCAGAAGGCGTCGTCCTCAGCGGATCTCGAAAAGGCGGAGGCGACGGCGCGGAGCACCCAGGCGGCGCTCGATCTGCTGGCGCTGCGGCTCGCGCGGACGACGGTCCGGGCGCCATTCGCCGGCGCCGTGGGGCAGCGCTACGTGAGTCTCGGCGACTACGTCACCACCAGCAGCCGCCTCATGTCGCTACAGACCGTCAACCCTCAGCGGGTGGCGTTCACGGTGCCGGAGAAGTTCGCGAGCCGGCTGCACCGTGGCCAGACGGTCACCTTCCGGGTCGCGGCGCTGACGGGCAAGGAATTCACGGGGACGGTGGACTTCGTGGACCCGGTGGTGCAGCTCCCGGCGCGGACCATTCTCATCAAGGCGCTGGTCGGTAATTCGCGGCGCGAGCTGCAGGCGGGGATGTTCGCCGAGGCGAAACTCGCCACCGATGTGCGGCCCAATGCGATCGTGGTGCCGGAGGATGCCCTCGTCCCGCTCCAGGGATCGTTCTATGTCTGGGCGGTGGTGGAGGGCAAGGCGGTGCGGCGCCAGGTGGGGATCGGGGTGCGATCGCCGGGGTTCGTGGAGATCAGGAGCGGGGTGGACGCCGGCGAGCAGGTCGTCGTGGGAGGGCAGGAACGGCTGTTCGATGGCGCGCCGGTGAACGCGACGGTGGTGGAGCGGACCGTGCCGCAGGTGAAGGAGTAGCCCGGGCGATAATCGTAGCCCAGGCCGACGTGCGGTAGCCCGGGCCGACGTGCCCGGGTAGGTATCGTAGGCCGGGCAGGTTTAGGGGAGTAGGTCGGGCACGGAGGCCCGACCTACTCCCCCGATTCGTTCCGTGGGTCGGCGATCCACAACGGGGGGTACGACGAGATACCCGGCCATCGGCGGATGGGATTGTTGCGAATGTAGTGGATCATCCGGGTCAGTCCGTCACGGTTTCGGACGATCCGATCGTGGGAGTCTGCCTGCCAGACCGGGCCACGGCGCCCCTCGGATCGCTGAAGTCGGTTGGCCGAGAATGACTTCCACGAGCCCACGATCTGGCCAAGTTCCCATCCCGGCCATGGCGTCACCACCACGTGCACGTGATCATCCATCACGACGACCGCGTGCAGCCGGAACCGGGTTCGGTCGAAGTGACGCAGCATCCTGAGCACCACCGAGCGTTCGTCTGCGGACAATCCGCGCTGGGTCCGGTGCAGCCGCCACGTCACGAAATAGGTCGCCCCGTCGCGTCGCCAGTGGGGCAGTCGTCGGCGGTAGAAGCGGAGTGCCGGCATGGCGCAACGGTACGCGGTGCCGGGGCAGCCCAGCACCCGAATCCGCGCGGGCTGTGGCCGGAGAACGCGGAGCGGCCCGAACGTCGCTGGATATTGCGCGGGAGGTTGCCGTACAACGCCGCCCCATCACCCGCGGGGCCGCGGCGTGCATCGAGAACCTGCTCGGCCACCGCCGACCCGGCCAGTCGGATGAAAACCGACGGCCGTGGACTGATCGGTGCATGCGCCGCTTGAATCGCAGGGCAGAAGAGTCGGCGGTGCCCACCGGCTCGGCGAGCTTGACGGCGACCGATCTGGTGGACGGGTTCGGGTCGGGGTGCGTGGCGCAGAGGTGCCTGGCACCTCGCGCCGCACCGAGTCGACGGCGGGTATCGGCACGTATGGTGCTACTCGGTTCCGAGAGAACTTCCGTGACTGCGGTGGAATGAATCCGACGCCCTGCGGGAGTGCGACGACGTCGCACTGCACGGCGTCCCGACGCCGTGGGCGCCCGGTGATGCCTGACGCGGGTGGCGTGCCACGCGTCGCTGATGTGCGTAACGCGGCCGGAAAGGGGTCCAGAGGCGGCGCGAAGGGTGTACAACGGCCCGGAAATGCGCGGAAGTGGTTGGTCAGGCGGCGGGAGTGCCGGGTCAAGGTGCGGGGGCGGTTGGTCAAGGTGCGGGGGCGGTTGGTCAGGGTGCGGGGGCGGTTGGTCAGGGTGCCGGGGCGGTTGGTCGGGGCGCAGGGGCGGTTGGTCAGGGCGCAGGGGCGGTTGGTCAGGGCGCAGGGGCGGTTGGTCAGGGTGCGGGGGCGGTTGGTCAAGGCGCGGGGGCGGTTAGTCAGGGTGCGGGGGCGGTTGGTCAGGGTGCGGAGGCGGTTGGTCAGGGCGCGGGGGCGGGTGGTCGGGGTGCGGGGGCGGTTGGTCAGGGCGCGGGGGCGGTTGGTCGGGGTGCGGGGGCGGTTGGTCGGGGTACGGGGGCGGTTGGGAAGGCGGGAGGGGGGCTGTCCGAATGTTCGTGTATGAGCCATATCCCAGCGACCGAGGTGGGGATATGGCACGGAAGGAACTGCCGGCGGTCGATCCACAGGAGACCGCGGCACTCGAGGTGCTGCTGGCGCAGGTGAAGACCTCCGAGCAGCTGGCAGTGAACAGGGCTCATACACAAAGAATCAGACACTCCCGAGGCGGGTGACCTCGCCGGCTGGTTCCAGGTGCGTTCCGGGATGTAATTGTGCCGCCTGACCAGCGTACGCCGCCGTCCGGGCGCGGCCGTCGGTTGGCGCACGGCTGACACGTCCAGCAGTCGCCGGGCAGGATTGTCGCACTCGCCATGATCTCGCAGGTGATGCGGGGTGGTTCTCACAAACCGATGGCCTCACCCTGGCAGCGTCTTGCGATAGTCAGGCTGGCACTGACACGGCCGGTGCGTTAGCGGTATTGGGTTGCGGGCTGTCAGCGGTGCCGTCTCCGGTCGTGCTGCCGGGTACTCCGGAGCCGACGGTGTGAGGCGCAAGGGTGTAGCGAAGGGTCCTGGGCCGTTCCGAACTGGCCACCCCGTGTCCAAGCCGGCCCTCCGGGGCCCATGTTCGTCAGGGGGACACCCGTCACAGCCTGGGGGCGACTTTGGCCTGTGCCTCGGCCGAGGTGATGACCGGGTGCACCTCGAAGTCGACGATGTCCGACCAGTTGCCGGTCCAGGCGTCGATCAGAGCCGGGTCGGCCGCCTCCATGATCTGGTAGCAGGTCGCGAGGTCGGGAGTGACCCAGCTCGCGACATAGGTCAGTCCGCTCGGGGCAAGGCGCCCCCGATCGCGGAAGCGGCGGTACACCGGGACGGGGTCGCGGTCACGATAGCGCTCGACGATCAGGTAGAGCATAGGGCGGGCACGACCCGGGGAAACCGTTGGTTGCCTAACGACTGACTGGCGCGCGACGTCGGCGTATCACGCGGCGTCGGCACTCCGGCGCTTCCGAGCCCACGGGAAGCTGCCGTGATACGCAGGACTCCCGGGTCATCGCTCAGCTGCGCCGAGGCCGGCGCCAGCTTGCGACCCATGTCAGACCGAAGATGCGTGCTGAGGCCGACTGCCCCGGTCATTGGCCGGCAGGCGGTTGCCAAAGTTCTACCTTGTTTCCTTCCGGATCGATGACCCAGGCAAACTTCCCGTACTCGGAATCGTCGATCTTCTCGAGAACGTTGCAGCCTTCTTCGCGCAAGACTTTGACCAGGGCGTGGAGATCCTCCACCCGGTAGTTGACCATGAACGTTGCCGTGCTGGGCGCAAAGTGGTCACTTTGCGCCGAACCAGATCGACCAGGCGGTTGTTCCGGCAACCGGCTTGCCTTCACCGTCGGTCCAGGTGAAAGCCGCGCCACCCCATTCCTGGACATCGATTCCGAGGTGCCGCTTGTACCAAGCCTGTAGTGCCGGAGCGTCTTTGGCTTTGAAGAAGATGCCGCCAATGCCAGTGACTCGCTTCATAGAACCTCCGAGGTCGGGTGGTGGTGAGGGAGCGTGCATTGTCTGCCGCATACCGATCGCGCATGCCCAGCAGGGCGGGGCGCGGTCCGGGAACGATATGTGGCGACGACGGGCCGTGCCAGCGCCGAGCCCGTGGTCGGCCGCGCCACGGCGAGTGCAACTGCTGGCCAGCCCGTAGCGTGGGGCGGAGAGTCGGGAAGCACCGTCGCAGCAGCGATCGCCGGAAGCACCCGACGGGGATCACAACCGTTCAGGCCGGCACCCCAGGCTGGGTTGAACTCCACGACTACCCATCGATCATCGCGCAACATGCCGATATCGAGAACCACGGCCCGCGGAGGCGCGGTCTCGGTCGTGACGGCGCTGGCGAATGCCAGGGCGGCCGGGTGGTCGGCGGAGCCCTCATAGAACGCGCGGTCGAGAACGATCGTGCTGAGTACAAAAGACCGTGCCTCCGCGACAAGGTCGACCGGCTCAGAAATGAGGAGTCCGGTGGTGGAATCGAGGCCCGTGCATGCGGCCGCGAGCTCGCCATGGGTGCGGAAGAGCTGAGAGGCGATCCGTTCGGGAATGAGGGATTTCACAAAGGCGGGACGAGGAACCGACTCGATTGCACCGACGGTTGCCTGGGTGACGCGACGTCCCAGAAACCTCGGGGGGGGTGTCGTCAAGAGATCATCGGGCGGCGAACAGAGTTGGAGCCCGAGCTTCTGCTCCAGGACCAGGCAGAAGGAGTCATTCTACGCTCCTGCGGGCTCACGCCGGCGCATGACCTGCGGGGTGGCGGCGTGCCTCAGGGAACGCTACGTCGCGACGGCTAGGCTACCGGACCCTGGAGGAGTGCGATGCGCGCGATCGCCCATTGTCGCACTTCACGGTTGAAATCGCGGCGTAACGTCGGCGAGCCAGCATATGGGAGACTGCTGCCTTGCTCCGACGGCAGGGCGTTGCACACGTGGAGAGTGGCGGTAAACGCAGCCGGGCGAAGCAGAGCGTGACCCTCAGGCTTCAGGGACTGCGGCCGATACTACCGGATAGCGAGAAGGAAGGTCCGTTCCTGCCGCTGCTCGCTTCCCCTCTTCATGAATGGAGCCTGAATGCAGATCACCCCAGTAGCCACGTCACGCGCGGCCGGGACGCAAGCGACGACCCCGTCGGCTGCCAAGACAGCGCCCGCGGTTGTGGTCGCTGCGCCGAAGACCGATCGCGTCGAATTGAGTGCCGCTGTGTCGCGCGCGTCGAGCGGGTCGGATCACGATGGTGACGGCGACTAACCTGTAACCCCTGGCTGCAGGGTGCTGCAAGGCACTCTGCGGCTACCTCGTCTCACAGTCGCCGGAGGCCGCCTAACCGACCGCGCATCATCTGCAGGGCGCGGTAAGGTCTGAGAATGTTTCGATGAGACGCATGGCCGCCCTAGTGCCGAGAATACCGACGTCCGCGCCCTGGCCGGTGCATGCGCCGGGTCGGCTAGGCCGAGTACGGGGGCGGGATTGCTACGGACTCTCGAAGTTGACCCCCTGGTCCACAAGCCGCTTCATGACGTCAGCCGCCATCCGGACGCCCCAACGCTGAGCCACAGCACTCATGGTCGCAAGGAGTTCCGGCTGCACCTCGGCGAGGCGGCGGCCCGTGGGCGATTCGTAGAAAGCGAGGAGGTCTCGCAGCTGGGCCGCGGAGAAGAGTGTGGCATAGGTCCCAGCCATGGAATCGACGATCTCGGGGCCACGGTGATGCATCTCTGCAAGGAGGCTATCCCAGAAGACCGCCGGAATTCCGGACTGCAGGCGACGTTGGGCCGGCAGGGCGCTTTCGACGCCCGCGCCCAATTGGCGCTCTACACCCATGGCCGTGAGGACGAGGCGAGCCAAACCCACGTTTTCTGCGGAGGGGGGCGGTGGCGATGCGTCCTGTGCCGCCAGAAGGGGGGAATCGGCGACGAGGAGCCAAACCATGAGCAGCACTACGCGACGCGCCATTGTCTTCGCCTCCAGCGGTGGAAGAACCATAGAGAATGCCTGCGAGGGCCTGACGCCCGCGCATCAGCTGCAAGATGCGACTCACGGATCCAGAACGCAGGGCCACGGTGGCTGCGCCTGGACCGCTGCATCCCCCAGCTGGTTGGCGCGGTGCACGAGGCGCAACGGGATCCGCCCGCTGGTCGGACCGGCAGCCGATCCCTAACGACCCGACTCATGCTCAGTGTCACGTCGGGCAAGGGGTGCCTCGATCCTGCCCGCACCCAGGCTGGGTGATTCCTCGCGAGACGTCAGCGCCCGCCCGGCTCTTCGGGCAAGGATCAGGGTGGCTGCGGCCGATCCACCGCCCAGGAGTGTGAGGATCGTCAGGTTGCCGATGGCGTTCCAGGCGGACCACACCCTGGCCCCGTTCGCGGCGGCGATAAACAGAAAGTAGAGCAGCCCGCCTCCAGCACCCAATGCGGTAACGTAGCGGAGCGAGAGCCTGTCGAACGTTCGTCCGCGGGCGGCGATTGCGAGAAGGCCAGCAAACCCGACGCCGACGAGAAATGCGAGCACGGACAGCTTGGGCACCATCCTCAGGTCGTCCCACGAAAGCTCCCCCAGGAGCAGCCCAACCAGCCCAAGGATCGAACCCAGCACGCCGACACCCGCGGCGAAGGTCAGTCCCATGCCGATCATCCCACGGATGACTCTCAGCCAGCGCGGCATACTGACCTCCATGTGCGTTCCGCTTTGCGCCGCCCGATACACCGGCTCACGGAACCGCGTCAACGGTGCGCGGTCCTGGCAGCCAGCCCCAATTCCAGATCGAGGTCAGTGCGGCGGCCCCATTCCGCGCCGGCCAACGACCCCGGACAAGCTGCAGGGACGCGACGCGCTCGGCAAGACAGGTCTTGGGAGGACGGGCAGTCTCTGGGCGTAGATAACCGATGTCGCCCGGTCCCCTTCATGCGCTGGTTAGGCGGTGCTGCCTTCGGACGCTGCCGGACGGAGGTGGTCGGTCACAGGAGCGGTCGCAGCACCATCCGACCGTACGCGATGAACGCCATCAGGAGGCCGAGCACGCCGCTCATGATGATGGGCGCGATCTCGCGGTACTTGGCGTGGACCCCGATGAACACGAGGCTCTCGATCGCCAGGACTGCTGCGGCCACCGCCGTCAGCGCCGGCTGCCAGTGGAAGGCCCCGGGAGCGATCAGGCCGACCGTGCAGACCAGTTCGAGAATGCCGAGGACCATCCAGGCCTCCCGCGGCAGTGCATCAAAGGACCGTACGCCCTCGCGGACCTTCTCGAACAGGAAGACCTTCATGATCCCCGAAGCTCCGTAGAGGAGTGCGGCAAGAGCTTGCAGGACCCACAAGAAGGTATTCATCGTGTGCCTCCCCCGGTTTCCTGTGGCAGGAATGCCATTCTGCTTGACTAAGACGTTCCAGGACATGCGAGCTGTTGGGAGCACAGCGCGAAGGCCGTCGGCATGCTCTTGCGGGAGGAAGCAGCCTAATTAGGCATGGGCCGCGGCGTTGCTGCATAACCTGTACCGGCCGGCTCGGCGCAGGCCATCCCCCAGAAGACACCCGTATAACGCGGGACGACCCAATCGCCGTCTGAATGGCGCACGAGGTTGCAGCCCGACGCTGAGCGGCCGCCTCGTCATTCGACATCGCCCGAAAGGTGGCCGCAAAACGCGGAACCGGAAACCACCCGGTGGGCCTATTTGTGTGTCTGTCAGGCCGAACCGTCCAGCGAGCTACACCGGGGTCGTGGGCCGAGCCTTCTCCGGCGGGATCGCGTTTCTTCGTGCGAGGAGCCGTTCGCTGACGTCCAGCCATTCGTTTTATGTCGGCGAGTCCCACCTCCAGGTCACCCCGCAGTGCTTCGACCCCGGCGTGGAGTTCGTCGATCTCCTCCTGGTCGGTTCGGACGAGCCGGGCGTGCCGAGGCTTCATCCAGTACGCGAGTATCCCCCCCCGCCAATCACCAGAAGTGGAATCGTGAGGGTGAGAACTCCCATCCATTCGTCCATAGGGCCTCGCCGGTGGCCGGAAAGTTGGCCCAATGTTGCAGACCGGGGCGAAGAGGGTCAATCCCTCGGCGGGCGGGCGGGCGGGCGGGGGAGGGAGCCTGGTCAGGACGGGCTCGGGAAGGGAGTGAGGCGCCAGCCGGGAAGACTCGGGCGCTGCCTGAGCGAGGAACAAGCCAGGTTCGAGGGTAATGCCGCACAGCGGCGGACTAACGTACCGGCGCTCAGCTGCGGGCGCCGGAGGGAGCGAAGCGACCGACAAGTCCGTCTGCTGCAACGCCTTGTTGGGCAGCTGGCGGCCGGGTGTCAGCTTCCACGGTAGTACGGTTTGTCACGGAAGTCCTCCGCACGCTTCGTGAAATAGCGCCGCACATAGCGCTCATGAACCCAGCCGAATCCATCGGCGAACTCCGGCGGAGGTCTCCCTATGTTGTCGTCGAGGAGGTGAAGAACTTGCTGAATAGTTTGGACGAGTTGCTGCGTCTCGGCGTCTAACGCAGTCAGTCTAGCAAGGCTGTTCTTGCAGGCCTCTACGTGCGGAAGCAGATACGCGCCCGATCCGCCGAGACACTCCGACGCCATGGCGAGAATCATCACGAGGCAGCCGTCGCGAATGAACGCCTGATCGGCAAGGTCGACTCCCTGCATTTCAAGGCAATCCCAATACGGCAGCGCGAACACATCGCCGTAGTAGAGGCCATCCATAATGAACGAATAATTCGCGAGCTGGTGATAGAGCAGGCAGATGTCACGCTCGACAAGCTGCTTGCGAACCCAGTCCGCTGAAGGTTGTTCGACATGCAGATCTTGGAACTGGCGGTTCAGTTTCATCGCGTCTCCAGTCTGCCTAACGACCGCGCATCACCTGCAGGGGTCGGCGCGTGGCAGAACCTACCTCTGCGCTAGCGCTCGTGCCAGCCGGCAGCGAGCGCTCGGCCGCGTCATGATGGGTGCATGCGGTTGTTAGGGCGCCAGCGCGAATTCATATACTAAGTGCAACGCGAAAGGTGACCTGGCCGATACTGGTAGACTTCACGTCTCTTCCAGGAGAACGAAGCCTACCATGACGTATCACCAGATCACCCTGGCCGAAAGGTATCAGGTGGCCAGTCTCCGCGCCGTCGGGGCCTGCCCGGCCGCGATCGCCCGGGAGCTCGGCCGCCACCCCAGCACGATCCTGCGGGAGCTGCGGCGCAACCGGAATGGCGAGGACCGGTACCGGGCCCATCCCGCGCACTGCCAGGCGCTCGTGCGCCGCAGTCACTCGCGCCGCAATCAGCGCCTTACGAGCGCCACGTGGCAGGTCGTGGTGGCCCACCTGCGGGCCCGCTGGAGTCCGGAGCAGATCGCCGGGTGGGGCCGGCGGATGGGCACCCTCCACATCAGCCACGAGACGATCTACCGCTACCTCGCCCGCGACCGCCGGGCCGGGGGCACGTTGTATCGCTGTCTCCGCCAGGCCCGCAAGCTCCGTCGGCGCCGGATGGGGAGCGCGCGCCGGGGGAGTGGCCAGCTCGGTCCCTCGATCACCACGCGGCCGGCGAGCGTGGCGGGACGCCGGCGCATCGGCCACTGGGAAGTGGATACGGTGTTGGGCCGCGGGAGCCAGGAGTGCATTCTGAGTCTGGTGGAACGGAAGACGGGCTACGTCCTGATCGGGAAGCTGGCGGTGCACACGGCGCAGGCCTTTGCGGAGCGAGCGATCCCGCTGATGCGCGCTCAGGTCCACCCGGTCCGGACGATCACGGCCGACAACGGGCCGGAAATCAGCGGCTACCGGGCGATCCAGCGGGCGACGGGCACCCAGTTCTATTTCGCCGCACCGTATCATGCGTGGGAGCGCGGCACCAACGAAAACACCAATGGACTCATCCGCCAGTATCTGCCCAAAGGCCAGAGCATGGCCGGCCTCACCCAACGCGACTGCGTACGCATCGCTCGCCACCTCAACCAACGACCCCGCAAGCGGCTCGGCTACCGCACCCCCGAGGAATGCTATGACCCATAAGCCGATTCATTGCGCTTCAAACTTGATATCAGGCAGGGTACCTTGAACTAGGGCGAAGGGTCACGCGGACTGCTCCCGCCGGCCATGCGCCGCGCAGAAACGCATCCACGGCCGTGAAGAACAGCTTGGGCGCCTCCAGGTAGGGGAAATGTCCCACGTTCGCGAGAACGAGCAGGCGTGCGTGCGGGAGTGTCGCCGCCCACTCGCGGGCTCCGGCCAGGGGAAGGGGGTCGACCGAGCCATGAATCACGAGGGTCGGAGCGGCCAGTGCATGGAGCGCTTCCCGCCAGTCCCAGTCGCCGAGGGACGCCATGGTGTAGCGATCGACGCTCTGGATCTTGTTGCGCCGGGCCTCGGCGCTGCCCGCGCAGAAGTCACCACGGCTGCGCTGCAGTGCGGTGGGGTCGGCAAAGAAGGGTCGAAACCACAGCGTGTAGTAGGCGTGGCACGCGGCCGCGTCCTCCGGGTGGGCTCGGCGCGCGTCCATCCAGTGGTCCATCTCGGCCCGCTCGGTGCTGTCTCGCGCCTGGTCCATCTGGGTGAATCCCGCGACGAACTCGCTGCGGCGTAACGGCACCCCACCGACAATGAGAAGTCGCTTGACGCGCGCCGGGAAGCGGGCCGCATAGAGTGCGGCGAGCCCGGCGCCCCAGGAGTGGCCGAGCAGGGTCAGGGACTGAAGTTTGAAATGGAAGCGAATGGCCTCGAGGTCGTCCACGAAGCGATCGCCCGAGAGGCCGACCGAATCGCTGACCAAGGTGGACCGTCCGGCGCCCCGCTGGTCGTAGAAAAGGAGTGCGTGGTGTGCCGCCAGGGGTTCCAGGTCTGCGGCAAAATACTCCATATTGAATCCCGGTCCCCCATGCAGGACGACCACTGTGTCGGGCCCGCGGCCGACCAGGCGGTAGAAGAGGCGGACACCGTCGGAGGCCGTGACGAATCCCTCGGAACATGGGGGGAGGTCCTCGAGGCCAACCGATGACCTGGGGCCGTCGACGAGGAGTGCGAGAAGGAGTTGAACATACCGAGCGAGGGGAAGTGACATAGGCCACCAGCACGAGGGTTTGATACGGGTATTGCGGCCTAACGACCGTGCATCACCTGCAGGGCGCGGCAAGGTCTGAGAATCCTACGCCGAGATGGCGGGTCGTGCCAGAGGCGAGATAACCGACGGCCGCGCTTTGACGCATCCATGCGCTGGTCAGGCGGCAGAAGCCTTGAGTAGGGTGACTCGCAGCAGTATGCCTTCGCCGATGTTGAGAAGGTAGAAGCAGCCAGAAGCAGGGTCCCTTGTGAGGGTGGTTGCTCCAGTTGCTCCAGCGAGGGAATATGTAGCGCGAATTGAGTAGGACGTGTCGATCAGGGCCAATTGGGGAGGAACGGAGTCGCTTGCCACGAGGAGCACCCACAGGCGGCCGTCCTCAGCGGCCCCTCCACCGGCCATGGCAATCCCGCCGATCCGGCCCGGGTCTTTCGCTACCGCTCTGCTTGCCTCGAGAAAGGCCTCGACCCGTTTGGCCACGTAATCCTGCGGTAGAGTGAGACCGCCGAGCAGGCGCCCTTCCGGGCTGAAGTGGTCGATCCGGCCGGTCGCTTGTTGAATCAGCCAGACGTCTCGCTTGGGGCCGAGGATCGGGAGGACGGTATTCTTGAACTCATCTGGCACGCGCCCCTCCGCGGCCGCCTGTTTCATGCTCCCGAAGTCGAAGAGTGTCGTAGGTGGCACGAGCGGGGTTCCATACCTCGCCAAGACCTGCCCGGTAGGGGAACGAAGTACCGCGAGGGCGCTATCCACGCCATCGGTCGAGTGTAGTGTGGTGTCGCCGTCCAGCAAGAGGAAAGCCTGATGCGCAAAGCCGGCCGGCAGAGACCGGACGCCGACAAATCCCTGCTGAGGCAGAAAGTTGACCAGGCGGCCGTTGCCGATATCGAACACAGCAAGTGTGTCCGCGTGAAGAGTCAGTCCATATGGAAACAAGAACTCCCCGGGTCCCTTTCCGTGACCTCCGAAGGTTTCGAGGGCCTTGCCGGTGGAGTCAAGCAGGTAGAGCCGACTGGCCTTGTAGTCGAGCAGCGCTACCCTGCCCGCGGGCAAGGGAAGGGCCGCGATTGGTGTCTCGAGTGGCAGGGTTGCAGTCGTTGCCACGGTATCAACGCGGAAACCTGCCCGGCCCACGGCAGGGGGCGTGCTCCGACAGCCCGCTGCCAGCAGGAGGAGTAGAACGCCGCTACCGAGTGATCGTGTCATGGTCTCTGCCGCCTGACGGCCCCGCATCGCCTGCAGGGCGCGGTGCGGAACAGTGAACCGTCGGCCACGGTGGGCCAAGTCTCACCGCCAGGCAAGGTCATGCCCGCGCCACGTCTGGTGCATGCGCTCGTTGGGCCGTTTCCAGTCACATGTGCTAGTACCGACGGCCAGCCGCGCGGTAAGATGGACCGCACATCCGGGCCTAGAGATCCACGAGCACCTTGAAGCCTCCGTAGGACATTCGTGTCATGTCAAATGGCATTGGGTCCTTCATCAGATTCTGCATGCGGGCGTCCTTCATGACCTTTGCGTTGACGCGATCCCGATGACCCCGCGATCTGTATACGATCCAAGAGAAGACGGCCGTCTCGCCGGCCTTCAATCTCGCCGTGCGCGCAAAGGGCATCCCGAATGTCACCTTAAGGTCATCGCCAGCGCATTCTCGGTACTCGAGCGCACCATGCTCTCGCCACACCCGCCCGGCGCGTTGCGCGATCCGTCGGTACAGGTGGAGCTTGCGCTTGGGAACAGCCAGTAGAAAACCGTCGACGTACCGCATCGGATGTCTCCATGTTTGCCGGGAAACAGCTGCAACTACGGGAGTGCGGCCTAAGGACCGCGCATCACCTGCGGGGCAACGGCGAGTTCTGGGAACCTACCCGGCGACGGCTGGTGGTGCCAGACCTGCACCGACCGATGGCCGCGCCCTGTCAACGTCATGCGGTTGTTAGACGACGGCTGTTCAGGGAAGCGCCCGCGCCACGCGAAATCCCACACCACCACTGCGATACGTCGCCAACGTTGCCCCAGGTCCCGGCCCGAAGTTGCGGAACGCCGCGCGAAGCATGGTAGGTGGATCGGCCCAGTCTCCTCCGCGAACCATGCGAAAATTGCAGGCGGGCTGACCGTACATGTCCTCGGGAAGGGCCGGAATCGAAGGCAGGACGCCGGCCGGTTCGCCGGGGCGGGCGTCGGTGGAGTCCCTGCCATAGAGGACAAGGCAATCCTGCAGCCATTCGAGAATGTTGCCCCTCATATCGTAGAGGCCGAATGGGTTGGGGGGGAAGGCGTCGACCGGCGACGTGTAATCCCACTGGTCGCGCCCCGCGCGGCGGACCGCGCAACATTCGTCAGCACCGTAGTTGGCGTCCGCATGGCTTGCCGTGTCCCCCCAGGTATAGGGGCCGGTGTGACCGGCGCGAGCGGCGTACTCCCACTCGGCTTCGGAAGGCAGACGATAGGGCTGGCCGGTGCGCTGGGCCAGCCACTGCACATAGGCTTGGGCATCACCCCAGGAGACACAGACGACAGGGTGGTCTGCGCTCTGAAGGAAGTTCTGATGTTCCCACGATTCGGTCGAGTCCAGCCGCCATTCTGTCGCGCTATTGATCCACGCACACCCCATCGCGGTCGGTCGCTTCGTGGCCGTAACAAACTGAGTCCAGGCACGACGCGTGACGGGATATTTGGCGAGGGCGAAGCGGGGGACTGAGACGATGTGCTGTGGTCCTTCGAGTGCGTCATGGCCATCCTCACTCGTCGGCGACCCCATGGTGAAGGCGCCACTCGGGAGAACAATGAGGTCGGGGCAGTCGGCGCAATCGCGGAAGCTGCTACCGTCAGGATGCTCCGCGGTAGTATCCGCCGCAGGTGAGCGAGCACACCCAAGGCCAACCAGCAGAACGCCGATGAAAGCAACACGCTGTCGCATAGTACCTCTGGCCAAAGGCCGTCGTCTAACGTCTGCGCATAAGCTGCGAAGCGCGGCTCAGTTGCGCCAGTAGTAACGGTGAGGCTGGCCGCGCTTCGACAGCTTCATGCGCCTGTTAGCCCCCGGGCGCGTCGCCAACATCGGTGTGAAATCCATTTGCTGCTAGCGACGCCCGAAGCGGTGGCGAAAGTTCAGTGCTACAGGCACGCCCAAAAGTAGGCAGTATCCCCCGACTACGAAGTAGTCCTCGCCGGTGACAGGAACGAATCCCTTGCCGAGGATACGGATAGCGATCGCAACGGGAATCGTGGCAAGGGCTCCTGCTACGGCAGCACCAAATCGGGAATGCAACGAGGGGCGGAGCAGACCCACGATGATTCCACCCGCCACCGCACCGCTCAAGTAGATGAGGAGCGCGAGAGAGATCATCCGGAGCGCGGCCGAGGAGAAGCCCATTCCGATGATCACCTCCACAATGGCGATGATCGCCAGGAATGACGACAACCCGACGCCCCAGGCCACGCCCCAGATCAGATCTGCACGGAGCCCCGCCGCTCCGCGTGGAGGCGCCGGCGTGGCGACGTTGGGCGTTGTTGGGTTGAACGGGTTGTCGGTCAAAGGCCATCCCCTATGGTGCCGGCCGTGCAATCGGCCAGCGTGACGCCGCATTGACGTGGGCATCCTGGAAAACAACTCGCACGGGACCTAACTACCAAATGGCGCGCGATGTTGCTGTATCACCCGGGGTTGGATCTCCGGCGCGTGATATGCGACGGTAAGCTGCGGTGATACTCGGGACCGCCCGCTGGTCGCTGCTCACCGCGCGGAAGGTGGCCACATAACGCGGGACGGCCTGCTCAGCTGTGGCGCCGGATGGTGCCCCACGACGTGCCGTATAACGCGGAACCGCCCGCTCGCCGCCAGAATCCCCCGAGTAATCCCCGCATGCCGCGGAGCCGCCACGTTGGCCCCTGAGACCGCTCAGCCCAAATCACCGTCGGTTTGGGTCGAGCACCGCCACGCACCAGCGGGTGGGTTCGTCGTTGCCTGTCGCGCCGGACGTTGCCCTATAACGCGGAACCACCGGCTCGTGGCTGGACACCGCGCGATAGGTAGCCGTATACCGCGGGACGGCCTGCTTAGCTGTGGCGCCGGATGGTGCTCCGCGACGTGCCGTCTAACGCGGAACCATCCAATCGCCTCCCGAATCGCCCGGGGCGTCGCCGCATACCGCGGGACCGCCTCCTCGTCGCTGGACACCGTGCGGAAGGCAGCCAGATAACGCGGACCCACCGGCTCGTGGCTGGACATCGCGCGAAAGGCAGCCGTATACCGCGGAGCCGCCTCCTCGTCGCTGGACACCGCGCGATAGGTAGCCGTATACCGCGGGACGGCCTTCTTAGCTGTGGCGCCGAGTAGTGTTCCACGACGTGCCGTATAACGCGGAACGATCCAATCGCCTCCCGAATCGCCCGGGGCGTCGCCGCATACCGCCGAACCGCCCGCTCACAGCCTGAATCCCCCGGGTCATCCCCGCATACCGCGGAACCACCCGCTCGCCGCCTCACACCGCTCCACCCGAAGCAATCCCATGAAACACCAGCGGGGCCGAGCAGCCGCTCGGCCCCGCTGGTGTTACGGCCCGCGGTGGTACTGCTACCAGGTCACTGTGCCGGCACCGTTCGTTGTGATCACCCGACTGAAGGTCGGCCCATTGCCGTTGATCGGCGGCAGGGGGTTCTCACTCGACCCCAACATGATCACGTCCAAGTTAAGGATGGGCTCCAGGCTGACGTACCAAGATCCGCCTCCAACCGTCGTCAGGTGACTCAGGGTCGTATTGTTGAAGGTGAGCGTCCGCGGGACGCCCCCCCCGCCAAGTGCCCGGACAGTGAGCTGAGTGACACCGGTCTGCGGGAAGCCGGTAAACCTCACATTGTTGAAGGTCGCGAGACCCGCGACTCCCCCATCGTCCAGGATCATCGGGGCGTTGTCCACGGTCAGCGTACTCACGCTCCAGCCCCGCGCCGTGAGGGACGCACCGCCGCCGTGGATGGTCACGCCGCTGGTGTTGTTCTGGAACAGGGCATCGACGATGGTGTTCACCGTCAGACTGACCCCGCCCGTCGCATTCGACAGATCCAGATTCTGGAAGTGAGACCCGGCACCGCCGCTCCCCGGCGAGCCAAAGTCGATCGTGGTCGCGCTCCCCGACCCGACGGTGGTCATGTGCGTCCCGCTCGGCGCGAAGCTCAGTGTGCTGCCGCCAGCTGCGCTCTGAGTGAAGTTCCCCGCCACGGTGATGGTGCCCTGCGTCAGCAGGCCGGCCGTGCTCCCGCCCGCGAAGCTCGCGTTGCCACTCACATTGAGTGCATTGGACGCGCTGGTGTTCATGGTGATCGTGCCGGTCCCCGTGGTGCTGAAGTCGCCGAGGACGTTCATCGTCCCTGTGAGGGTCAGGTTGCCGCCGGTGATGCTGAGTGCGGCCACGGTCGCGGTACCGGCGAGGTGCGGCTGATTGGCCGGACCGGCCGGGACCACGGCGGTGGATGCCGGGTTCGGGATCAAGCCGAGGTCCCAGTTGCCGGCATTGGTCCAATTGGTGTCGACCGCTCCCGTCCACGTCAGGGTGGCGTTCGGCCAGATGACGGAGACGCCCGGAGTGTTGGTGGTGAACTGCGAGCCGTTGAGGACGTTGGAGGCGAAGATGCTCACCGCCAGGAAGGGGGAGCTCCCATCGGTATCCGTGGCGTGGATGTAGTGTCCCGCGTCGCCGGTGGTGAGCGGGACGAAGTTCAGGTTGCTGGTGGTCCAGAAGCCGGATGCGAGGCCGGGGTGGTTGATGGTCAACTGGGTGACGTTCGTCGGCAGGTTCAGGAAGGTGACGTTGCTCATGCCGAAGGTGGTGCCCGTCGGGTCATCGATGACCAGCTTCACGCAATCGAGCGTCGAGTTGTTGTTCCACTGCGTCACCGTGAGGGTGGTGGGGCAATTGGTTCCGAGGAAGTTGCCGCCGAAGCCGTCGGCGCCGCTCAGGAAGCCCAGGATCGTCAGGTCGCTGCCCAGCACGAACTGGGCGCCAAACCCGGCTTCCGACAGGTCGCCGAAGTGGGACAGGTTCGCGCCAGGCGTCTGGAAGAGAATCGTCGCCGGATTGGCGCCCAGCACGGTGAGATGCCCGGGGCTCGCGGCGAAGCTCTGCGCGCTGGTGGTCGAGAACTGATCGAAGTTTCCCCCGACCCGCAGGGTCCCCGCGGTCAGCAGCCCGTTGGTGTTGCCGCCGGTGAAGATGGCGTCGCCGGAGACGTCGAGGATACCGCCCGCCGTGGTCATCACCAGCAGGCCGGAGCCGTTGGTGAGGAAGTTGCCGGTCACGGTGGCCGCGAAGCTGGACAGGTTCAGAGAGCCATCGACGGCGAGATCGCCGGCCATGGTGAGGTTGCCGTTGAGCTGGTAGCTCCCGGTGACGGCGACGGTGGTGTTGAAGGTGCCGTGGAGCGTCTGCGCGCCGGTACCGGAGAGGGAAACCCCTGAGCCTGGACTGCCGTTGATCGTGCCGGCCAGGTTCGCATCTCCCCCGATGACGAGCACGAGGCCGCCGATGTCCAGAATCGATCCGGCGGTGGAGGTCAGGCTGTGGATGGCGACACTCGAGCTCAGGACCGGCTGGTTGGTGATCGGGACCAGGGTCACGTCGTCGATCGCGCTCGGCACCTGCGCCGGGCTCCAGTTGTTCGCCACGTTCCAGTTCTGACTGACGGCACCCGTCCAGGTGATGGCAGTGCCCACGGGCGGCCAGTTGATGACCGCGCCGCCGGTGGCGCTGAAGGCGCTCGCCGGCGGAGCCGCCGGAGTGTCCCCGATCATGTCGATCGTGAGTGCGTTCGGTGTGGCGCCGTCGAGGTCGGTAGCCTTGAGGTGCAGCCCACCAGCCGTCAGGGTCGTGGTGAAGTTCAGGTTGCTGAAGGTGAAGTGCGCTGCCTGTCCGACGTTGTTCACCGTGAGCGCCGTGCCGGCCGGGTTCTGATTGGTGAAGGTGACGTTGCTGACGCCGGTGATCGTGCCGCCCGACAAGACGAGGGGCACGCCGCTCATGGTCAGCGCCGTGATCCCCTGCGGTGCGCTGATGTCGGCGCCGCCGGCGGTCAGGGTGAAGCCAGCGCCTGACACGGCTGGGCCGCCGAGTCCACCCGGAACGGAGACCAGCTGGCCGACCGCCGTGACGTTCGAGCCGAGGGTGAGCGCGCCGGTGACGACGGTAATGTCGAGATCCTGGAAGTGCGACGTGGCCGGGTTGGCGAAGGAAACCGACTGGCTGGGACCGCCGAGCACCGTGCGATGGCTGCCGGAGGCGAGGAAGCTGCTGGGACTCGAGGTCGCCGCCTGGCTGAAGTTGCCGTACACGGTAAGGGTACCGGCCGTCAGCTGTCCCGATTCGCTCCCGCCGTTGAACGTGGCAGTACCGAATATCGTGAGCACGTCGGCCGGGTTGTTCATCACCAGGACGCCAGAGGTCTGCACCAGGAGATTGCCCGGGGCCGTCAGGGTCTGCCCGTTCAAGATCAGCTGGGCCCCGGCGCCGCTGATGGTCACATTGCCGTTGCCGCTCCCGGTGGTGGCGCCGCCGGTCGCGACCGTCACCGGAGCGCTCGCGATGAGACCCGGGAGGTTGCCCGAAATCTGCCCTGCTGCCACGATCTGGATCGCTCCGGTGGTACCGGCGATGATACCGGTGGAGATGACGTCGCCGGACACCTGACAAGTGAAGATGCCGACATCGATCCGGCCCCCGCTGTTCACCAGGATCGACTTGGCGGCGCAGGAGGAGGTGATCGCCGGCTTGTTGGTGGTGGCCGGAATCAGGACCGGGTTGGCCGCGGTCGGCACCTGGGCCGGCGTCCAGTTGCTCGCATTGCTCCAGTCGGTGCTCACGCTCCCCGTCCATGTGATGGTCGGGGCGCTAATCGGCCAGTTGACCAACGCGCCGCCTGACGTCTGCACGAATGCTCCCGGCGTGGCGGGCGTCGGAGTCACCATGTTGATGGTGAGCACCCCGGAGGTCGCGCCATCCACGTCGGTGGCGCTGATGTAGAAGCCGCCCGGGCTGTTGGCGAACGAGAGGTTGGTGAAGGTGAGCGGGCCGCCTGCGCCGGTGCCCTGGACCGTGAGCGCCGCCCCCGTGACCGGCGTGGAGACAAAGGTCACATTGGCAAACGCGGTGATCGTCCCTCCATTCAGAATCAGCTGGGCCTGCGACTGCAGTCCGGTGACGTTGGCGCCCACGGCGGTCAGCGTGCCGGTGATGAACGGCGAGGAGCCGCTGGGGAGCGAGATCAGCTGACCGGTGGCGATCGTGCTGGCGCCGAACTGCACCGTCCCGATCGCGGCGGCGTTCGAGACATCGACATCGTTCAGGTGGGAAGCTCCCGGGTTGGTCCAGGTGAGCGTCTGCCCGCCGCGGAACACCGTCTTGTGGGTCCCGCTCGCCACAAACGACGTCGTGGTGGTCCCCCCCTGGAGGAATGGACCGCCAACCACGAGTACGCCGGCGGTGAGCTGGCCGGTCTCGTCCGACCCGACGAACTGCACGCCGGCGGTACCGTTCGCCAAGAGTGAGTCGAGCGGGTTCGTCATGGTGATCAGGCCGAGATTCGAGCCGATACCGACGTTGAAGGCGCCAGCAACCGAGAAGGTATGACCAGCGAGGGTCAGGTGTGCGCCAGCGCCGCGGACCTCGGCGGCATTGGTGGAGACGGTGCGGCCCGCCAGGGTGTAGCTCCCCTGGATGCTGAGAACTGCCCCGAAGACCGCCCCTTGCCCGAAGGTGCCTGCCAGGGTCTTGCCACTCCCCGCCAACTTGAGGATCCCGCTGCCGGTGTTGATGGCGTCGATCCGGCCGGCCGCATTGACGTTCCCCATAGCAGTCAGGGTGATGCCGCCACCGGCGAGCTGGAGAATCGCACCGCTGTTGACCGTCAGGTCGAGGGTGCTGTCGTTGTTGAAGCTGACCAGCGGCCCGAACGGTGTGCCGGCCGGAATGACGACGTTGTCGCTCGCGGTCGGCACGCCGCTCGGGCTCCAGTTCCCGGCCGTGTTCCAGGCGGTGCTGACGGTGCCGGCCCAGGTCTTCGCGGGAGCGCTCGCCGGCCAGTTGATCACGGCGCCATTGGTTGCCTGACTCACGCCCGCACCGGATGCCGGCGTGGCATTGGTGAGGTTGAGCGTGAGCGGAACGCCGTCCGATGGTAGCAGGTCGTTGGCCAGGAGGTGGAAGCCGCCCGCGCCGAGCACCGTCGTGAAGCTGAGGCCGTCGAAGACGAATGGTGCGACTGTGCCGGCGTTATTGACGGTCAGCGCGATTCCGGTCGGGTTCTGGTGCTGGAAGAGAACGTTGTTGAACGCGCTGATCGTGCCATTGGTCAGGAGCAGGGGCAGAGTGTCGAGCGTCAGGCCTGTAACATTGGCACCGCCTGCCGACAGTCTGACGCCGGTCCCCTGCAGCATCGGGACCGTGCCGGTCGGCGTGGAGATGATCTGGCCCAGGACTGTGACATTCGTGAGGAGGTCGAGGCCGCCCGTGGCTGCCGACACATCGAGGTCCTGGAAGTGGGAATTGGCCCCCAGGGGCATGATGTTGATGTTCTTGAGCGTGGTGCCGGTAAAGACAGTCTTGTGATTGCCACTGGCGGCGAATGTCTGCGAATTGTTGGTGCTGAGCACGTTGAAATTGCCCGCGACAACAATCACCCCGGTGGTCAGACTGCCGGCTTCGCTGCCGGCGTCGAACGTCATATTGGTCGTGATGACCGAGTCGAGCGCATTGGTCATGGTAAGAACGGCCACATCACCGGCTGCATTGCCGACCTGGACCAATCCGGCCAGGAGGGTGTGCCCATTCAGCGTCAAGTTGCCGACGCCGCCCACAGTCACGCTGACTCCGACTGGCGTCCGGCCGGTGAGCGATGCGGTGCCGGTCACCGCCATGTTGGTGTAGGGCAGCCCCGCGGGAATGAGTTGACCGGTGCCCGTGAAGAGGGTGTTGCTGCTGACCGCAAAGGTGCCCGCAACACTCAGGCTGCCCGCCACATTGAGCACGCTGGGGTTGAGGGTACTTCCCGCGAGGGTCGTAACGTTTCCGACCACGGTCAGATTGCAGCTCGATGCCGGGCAGCCGGCCGTGCCGGAAAGACTGAAGTTGCCGTTGACGGTGAGCTGCTGTCCCGCGGCGATTGTGAGCGTGGCACCACTCTGCACAGTGACGTTGTGCACCACGGAGCTGGCCAGCACGGATGGCTGCCTGGTAACGGCGGGAATGAGGAGATCGCTGCTAGATGTCGGCGTCTGTGCCGGGCTCCAGTTCCCGGCCGCACCGAAATCGGTGCTCGCGGCGCCGGTCCAGGTGAGCCCCCCAATCCCGGGCCAGTTGATCACCGCGCCGCCTGCGGCGCTGAAGAGATTGGCTGGCGGCGCGGCGGGGGTGGCGGTCGCCATGTTGATCGTCAGGAACGGGGCGGCGCCGCCGAGGTCGGTCGCGGCCAGGTACAACCCGGAGGTCGGGGTCACCGCGAACGAGAGGCCGTTGAAGGTGTACGGCGTGGCCGCGCCGGCGTTGGTCACCGTGAGTGCGGTGGCGGTCGCGGCCTGGCCGGTGAACGCCACGTTGTCGAACTGGGTGATCGTGCCCGCGCCGATGGTCAGGGTGTGCTGATCGATGCCGAGGGCACTGATATCGACGCCGGCGGCGGTGATGACCTGCGCACCCGGCGCGCCGGCGCCGATGATCGGGGTCGCGCCGGTGGGGTGGGAGATCAGCTGACCCGCGACCGTGACGTTCGAGTACAGGAGCATGGTGCCGGTGACGGCGGAGACATCGAGATCCTGCAACCGGGCACTGGCTGCGACCGTGAACGAGAGGGTGCTGGTCTGCGGGCCGCCGAGCTTCACCTTGTTGGTACCGCTGGCGAAGAACGACGTCGGGACCAGCCCTCCACTCGCCAGGTTCTGCGTCTGGATGATGCCGGCGGTGAGATGCCCGGTCTCATCGGCGCCATTGAAGCCGGCCAGCAGCGCGATCAGCAGGTCGGCGGGATTGGTCATGGTGACCAGCCCGGTCTGCTGATTCGTGAGGACGAAGCCGTCGGCGAGACCTGCGTCCAGGGTGTGCCCGTTCAGGACCAGCTCGCCGTCGATCGACACCTGGCTGCCGGTCGTCAGCGTCACATTCCCGTTCATGGTCACGACCGCGCCCGCCGGAATGGTCAGCGCGATCTGGCTGAAGTTGCCCCGCAGGGCGCTGCCGTTGCTCAGCGACACGACTTCCGAACAGCATCCCGCGATGCTCCCCGAGGCGTCCAGATTCCCGCCGATCCCCAAGGCGACGTCGACCAGCGTGAGTGTGGCGCCGGTCTGTACCGTGAGGCTGTGGACGGAGACGCTGGAGTTGAGGATCGGGCTGTTGAGGGTCCCGGACGGAATCACCACATCGTTGGTGGTGAGCGGCAGCGCCGCCGGATTCCAGTTGGCGGCGATGTCCCAGCCCGACCCCGTGGCACCGGTCCAGGTGGCGACGCCCGAGGCGCTGGTCGCCGTCTCGGCGAAGACCACCGAAGTGAGCCCGGTGGCGCTCGCCGTGAAGGTCTGCGCGCCCACCGTGGCGCCGAGGATGGCACCGCTCCGCGCGATGCCCTGCGCATCGGCGGTGGCCGTCGCGCTGTCGACGGTGCCACCGCCGGTCGTGGCCGCGAAGCTCACCACCGCGCCCGGCACCGGCAGGCGGTCCGAGCCGTTCACCTGGACCGCGAGATCCTGCGGGAGTCGGCTTCCGGCGAGGGCGGTCTGCTGATCCCCGCCGGACTTCACCAGCGCGGAGGCGGGCGCGGTCACGAAGACCTGGGTCGAATCGGCCACGCCCGTCGGGGTGACGACCTTCAGGTAGAAGGTGTCGCGCGACGAGGGGGCGGTGAGGGTCCCGGCGCCATCCACCGTGGTGCCCGTGGCGGCGCCGACGGTGCTCCAGGAGACGTAGTACTGTGCGACCGGCTGGGCGTTTGCATCCGTCGCATCGACGGTGAAGGGGACCTTGGCGCCGAAGCCGAGCGTGGTGTCCCGCGGGGCGATCGTGAGGGTGGTGACCTGCGACCCGGGGCCCTGGTAGGTCACCGGGATCGAATCCGGCGGCGTCCGCACTCCCTGGGAGACCTGCACCGTGGTGGTCCCGCGGAACAGCAGCACCGTGCCGGAGTAGAGCTCGAGGGTGACCTGCAGATCCTCGGTCAGCGCCTGCAGGAATACCGGAATGTTGAGCTGGAGCTGGGACGAGGTCGCGCTGAAGGCCGAGTCGGTATTCACCAGCGTGTCGGCGGGCGGCCGCACCACGATGATCCGGACGTTGTCGAGCGTGAGTGGCGCGACCCGGGCAAAGGCGTTGAAGGCCGGCACGACCCGCAGACTGCCGATTCCCTGGCGCCCCGGCGCGAGCGGGCTGTCGGTGCTGCAGGTGACCAGGAGAAAGGCGGCGAGTGCGGCGCACGTGGAGCGAAGCCAACGCGGTGCGGCACGGCGCAGGAGGGGCTGGACCGGGGTCTGAGGCATGGGTATCGGGCTCAAGGGGTGCCCCAATTGGCAGCGAAATCACCCGACTGTCAATGCCGGAACTTCCCCCCGCGGAAGAGTGAGAACGGGGCCGAGTCGAGCGCGTCGCTCTACTCGGCCCCGCTGGTGTTCCACTCAGGCGATGGCAGCTACGGCCAGGTGACCGCACCGTTCCCGAGCACCTGGGTGAAGATCGGGCCGTTGCCGCCGGGGCCGCCCTGGGGCGAGGTCTGCATGATGAGAGTCAGCGTGCCGCTGCTGGGCTGCAGGCTCACGTAGAGCGCTGCCGTCCCGACTCCACTGAGCGGAGTGAACGCCGTGTTGTTGAATGTCAGCGTCCGCGGCGCCCCGCCTACGGCCTTCACCGTCAGCTGCGTCTGGCTCGTGGTGCTCATGTTCTGGAAGGTCACGCCATCGAACTGCTGAGGGAGGGCCGTCCCTCTCTCGTCGATCATCATCGGCGTGTTGTCCAGAGTCAGGTTGATCGCCTGTACCTGGCGAGTGGTCACCGTCAACCCGAATCCCGTGATGACGGCCCCTCCAGTGTTGGCGATCAGAACGCTGTCCACGATGATATCGCCGGTATTGCTCGAGAGCGAAATCGGATTGTTGCCGCCCGCGATCTCCAGGATCTGGAAGTGGGAGCCGGCCGAGCCGCTGCCGGTTGAACCCATCGTAAGCTGCTGTGGCAACCCGCCCACCAGTTGGGTCCGATGCGTCCCGCTCGGCGCGTAGTTGGTGGTGATGCCGGCCGGTGTGGGCACCTGGGCGAAGTTGCCACTCACGCTCAGCGTGCCCGCGGTCAGCAGGCCGAGGGTGCTCCCGCCGGTGAAGGCGGCATCCCCCACCACGGTCAACTGATCGGTGCTGTTGTGCATCGTGATCGTGCCGGTGCCGGTCGTCGCGAAGTTACCGTCGACCTGCAGCAGATGGGTATTCAAATTCAGGTCGCCGCCGTTGATGATGGCATCGCCGGTGACAACGGCATCGCTCACCAGCGGTGACGAGACCGTCCCGAACAGTTCAAACAGCGCGAAGTGCGACAGGCCGGTTCCGCCCGGCGACGCGAAGTTGATCTGCTGCGGCAGGCCGCTGCCGTTGAGAATGGTCAGGAAGTTGCCGGATGCCGCGAAGCTCGTCTTGCTGGTGCTACTGGCCTGGGTGAAGGAGCCGCCGACCGCCAGCCCGCCGTCGGTCAGCAGCCCGGTCTCGTCGCCGCCATCGAAGATGACGTCGCCGGTGACCGTCGCCACGCCGTTCGGACTGTTCGACACCAGCACCCCATTCGAGCTCGTCTGCAGGCTGCCGGCCACCAGCCCATTGCCGTTGAGGTCGAGCGACGCACCCGTACCGCTGATGATCACCGATCCCGATGTGCTGACAAGGCCCCCGAGGCGGACGCTCCCGGTGATGGTCAGACCCGAGAGGCTCGCCAGGCTGAGCGTTGCACCGGTCCCGGTCATGGTCGGGGTCACGCCGGTGAACGAGCCGGCGCCGGTGAGGTCGCCGGAGACATCGATGATGAAGTCGGTGTTGGTGACCGACGCGCCACTCCCGATGTCCATGTTGTTGACATTGACGTTGCCGAAGATGATCGGGTAAGCGGGGGCGCCTGACGGAATCACCGCGTTGTCGCCGGTGCTGGGCACCTTGCCGCTGGCCCAGTTGGCGGCGGTGAACCAGTCGGTGCCGGCCGTGCCGGTCCAGGTGATCGTGGCGCCAACGGGCGGCCAGTTGATCACTGCGCCGTTGGTCGCCTGACTCACGCCCGCGCCGGATGCCGGCGTGGCGCCCACCATGTCGATTGTCAGGAATGGCGAGACGGCGTCGAGGTCGTTGGCCTGCAGATGCAGCCCTCCCGCCGTGAGGGCGGTGGTGAAGACCAGGTTGCTGAAGGTGTAGGGGGAGGCCTGCCCGGCATTGTTCACGGTCAGTGCGGTACCGACCTGACTCTGATTGATGAAGCTGACGTTGTTGAAGCTGGTGATGGTCCCGCTCGACAGCATCAGCGCCGCGCCATCCATCGTGAGCGCCGTGAAGCCGTTCGCCGCCCCGACGTTCGCGCCGCCGGCGATGAGCGTGACGCCCGTCCCCTGGACGGTCGGACCGTTGGCGCTGCCCGGCAGCGACCTGAGCTGGCCGGCCGCCACCACATTGCTCTGCAGACTCAGCGTCCCGATGAGGCTGGTGAGGTCCAGCTCCTGGAGCCGGGAGGCGGTCGGGTGCGCAAACCTGATGTTGCCCCCGGATCCCTCGATCATGGTCACGTGCGAGCCGCTGGCGAAATACGCGAGGATGCTCGAACTGCCAACGGTTCCCTCCGAGAGACTCCCGACCCGGAAGGTACCGGCGGTCAGATGGCCGGTCTCATCCCCGCCGCTGAAGTCGGCGCCGCCGGCGATGAGCTGGTCCTGGGCGTTGGTCATCGTGAGCAGGCCGGTGCCGTTACTGGTGATGAACGAGCCGGTGCCCATGTCCAGTGTGTGGCCGGCGAGGATGAGCTCCCCGCTCACCGCCACGGAGGTGTTGGTCGTCGTCGTGTTGCCGCTCAGGGCTACCACCGTTCCGGCGGCCACGGTGATCGAGGCCTGGTCGATGCTGCCGCCGAGGCTCCCGCCACCGTTGAGCGTGATGATGTCTCCGCAGCAGCCGACGAAGGTGCCGGCGAAGGTGAAGACGCCGTTGACGGTCAGCGAGATGTCATTGGTGACAAGCGTTGCCCCCGACTGCACCGTCAGGTTGTTGAGCGAGATGCTGGACGAGAGCGACGGCATGTTCGACGGGCCCGCCGGAATGAGCACGTTGTCCGTGCTGGTGGGCACGGTGCCCGTGCTCCAGTTGGTCGCCACGCTCCAGAGCGCCGAGGTGGCGCCGGTCCAGGTGATCCCCGCGGTCGGCGGCCAGTTGATCACCGCACCGCCGGTTGCCAGGAACAGATTCACCGCCGGGGCGGCAGGTGCGGCGGTCACCATGTTGATGGTGAGAATGCCGGAGGTCGCGCCGTTGTTGTCGTTGGCCAGCAGATAGAGGCCGCCGACCGGCGTCACCCCGAACGACAGCCCGGTGAAATCGAGCGCCACGACGGCGCCGGGGTTGTTGATCGTCAGCTGGGTGACGCCGGTCGCCTGACCGGTGAATGCCACGTTGTCGAACTGGGTGATGACTCCGGCCCCGATCGTCATCACGTTCTGATTGATGCCCAGGGCCGCAATGTCCACTCCGGCCGCGGTCAGCACCTTGGCCGTCGTGGCCACCCCGATCACCGGCGTGGTACCCGTCGGATGCGAGATGAGCTGACCGTTGACGAAGGTGTTGTTGGAGAGACTGAGCCCGCCGCTCGCGCCGTTCACGATCAGATCGTTGAAATGCGAGGTGCCGGCGCCCGCGCCAGGGCTGGCGAAGTTGATCACCCTGACGGCGCCCGCACCCATCTCGGTGCGATGCGTGCCGGAGGCCGCAAAGCTGGCGGGGCTGCTGGCACTGGTCTGCCCGAAGCTTCCGCCGAGCCTGAGGTAGCCCGCCGTCAGGAGCGCGGTTTCATCCCCACCCCCAAAGGCCCCCGCGCCCGCAACGAGCAGGCTGTCGAGCGGGTTCGTCATGCCGATCACGCCGGTCCCCTGGGTAGTGAGGCTGCCGGCGACCGTGACGGTATGGCCGGCGAGGCTCAGGCTCCCGTTGCTGATGGTGGCATTGCCGCTGAGGACCGTGCGGCCACCGACGGTGACCGGCCCGCTGGCGATCAGATTCGGGATGTTGCCGCGGAGCTGGGCGGTCGTCGCGATCTGGATCGCGCCGGTGCCGGTGATCGCACCGTCGGCGATCACGTTGCCCCCGACCTGACAGTTGACGGCGTTGAGATTGAGGGTGGCCCCGGTGCTGACGGTGAGCGTCAGCGCCGAGCAGCTGGTGGTGAGCGCCGGCATGCGGCTCGGGCTGCTCGGCACCACGACATCCCTGGTGTTGTTCGGAACGCCGGCCGGCGACCAGTTCCCCGCCACGCTCCAGTCCGTACTCACCGCGCCGGTCCAGGTCACCAGACTTCCCACCGAGGTGCCGGTGGCGGAGAACGTCGCCGGGTTGCCCGATATCCCGGCGCCGGAGACGGTGGCAGTCAGTGTGTTGGTTCCGGCGGTGGCACCGAGCGTCCAGCTCCCCACGGCCGCGACGCCGGAGGCATCGGTCAGGGTCACGGCACCCGTGAGGCTGCCGCCGCCGGAGGCGACGGCAAAGGTCACGTCGAGGCCGGGTAGCGGGTGGCCGCCCAGGTCTGTGACCAGGACCGCTGGCGGAATGCTCACCGCGGTGCCGACAGTGGCCGACTGCAGGTTGCCCGCACTCATGGCCACCGTGCTCGCCGGGCCGATCGAGAGCGTGGGTGTCAGCCGCTGCGAGACGGTGCCGTCTCCCAGCTGGCCGAGGCTGTTGTCGCCCCAGCAGAAGGTACCGGTCGAGGTGTGGCCGCAGCTGTGCAGGCTCCCGAGTCCCAGGGTCGTAAAGGTGTGACCGCCCAGGGGGAGGACGGGGGAGGGCCGGTCGATGATGCTGCCGTCGCCGAGCTGGCCGGCGCTGTTATCGCCGCCGCAGCGCCAGCCGCCCGTCGTGAGACCGCAGACGTGATTGTCACCCATTGCGATCGCGGAGTAGGTGAAGCCGCCGGCGACCGGCTGCGGGCTGGTGAGCTGGACGCCGAAGTTGAAGCCCCAGCAGAAGCCGGCTCCGGTGCCATCGAGAGCACAGCTCGAGTTGAAGCCCACCGCGAGCGTCGTGAAGGTCAGTCCACCGGTGACCGCGACGGGCGCGGTCTGGAACCCGCCGAGGTTGCCGTCTCCCAGCTCGCCGTCGGTGTTGAGACCCCAGCACCACGCCGCACCGCCGGTGTCGATGCCGCAGGTGTGACTTCCTCCCGCCGCGAGGGTCACGAAGGTATGTCCGCCGGTGACAGCCACCGGCGCGGAGCGATCCGTCGGAGTGCCGTCCCCGAGCTCGCCAGCGGTGTTCGAGCCCCAGCAGAAGGCCTGGCCGGTCGCGGTGAGCCCGCAGGAGAAGTCATCGCCGATCGCGAGCTGGCCGAAGGTGTGCCCGCCGAGCACCGCCACCGGCGTGTTGCGGCTGGCGCCGGAACCATCACCCAGCGCACCCACAAAGTTGCCGCCCCAGCAGAATGCCGCTCCAGCCGCGGTGAGCGCGCAGCTATGCACCGCACCGAGACCCAGGCTGGTGAACGTCTGCGCAGTGACCACCGGCACCGCGACGGGCCGGTCGGTATTGGTGGCATCACCCAGCTCGCCATCCAGGTTTTCGCCCCAGCACATGGTTGTGGCGCCCCGGATCTCGCAGCTGTGGTTGCCCCCACCGTCCAGTGTGACGGGCGCGGGCGCGATCCCGGTCGCCGTCTCGGCGAAGACCACCGCGGTGAGCCCGGTGGCGCTCGCCGTGAAAGTCTGGGCACCCACCGTGGCGCCGAGGATGGCACCGCTCCGCGCGATGCCCGATGCGTCCGCCGTCGCGGTGGCGCTGTCGACACTGCCACCGCCGGTGGTCGCCACGAAGCTCACCACCGCGCCCGGCACCGGCAGGCCATCCGAGCCGTTCACCTGCACCGCGAGATCCTGCGGGAGCCGGCTCCCGGCGAGTGCGGTCTGCTGGTCCCCGCCGGACTTCACCAGCGCGGAGGCGGGGGCCGTCACGAAGACCTGGGTCGAATCGGCCACGCCCGTCGGGGTGACGACCTTCAGGTAGAAGGTGTCGCGGACCGCAGGAGCGGTGAGGGTGCCGGCGCCATCCACCGTGGTGCCCGTAGCGGCGCCGATGACGCTCCACGACACGTAGTACTGCGACACCGGAGTTGCATTCGCGTCCGTCGCGTCGACGGTGAAGGGGACCTTGGCGCCGAAGCTGAGCGTGGTGTCGCGCGGGGCGATCGTGAGGGTGGTGACCTGCGACCCGGGGCCCTGGTAGGTCACCGGGATCGAAGCGGGCGGCGTCCGCACCCCTTGGGAGACTTGCACCGTGGTGGTCCCGCGGAACAGCAGCACCGTGCCGGAGTAGAGCTCGAGGGTGACCTGCAGATCCTCGGTCAGCGCCTGCAGGAACACCGGGATGTTGAGCTGGAGCTGCGACGAGGTGGCGCGGAACGCCGAGTCGGTATTCACCAGCGTGTCGGCGGGCGGCCGCACCACGATGATCCGGACGTTGTCGAGCGTGAGTGGCGCGACCCGGGCAAAGGCGTTGAAGGTTGGCACGACCCGCAGGCTGCCGATCCCCTGGTGCCCCGGCCCGAGCGGGGTGTCGGTGCTGCAGGTGACTAGCAGCAAGGCGGCGAGGGCGGCGCCCGTGGAGCGGAGCCAACGCGGGGCGGCTCGGCGCAGGAGGGACTGGACCGGGGTCTGAGGCATGGGTATCGGGCTCAAGGGGTGCCCCAATTGGCAGCGAAATCGCACCTCTGTCAATGACGACAGTCCCCGCCGCGCCGGCGTGAGAACAGGGCCGAGTCGAGCGCGTCGCTCTACTCGGCCCCGATCACCTCTCGACCTGCCCCGCTCACCTCGCGGCCCGCTATTGCCACACGATCCGCGCGCCGGCCGACGGTCGACCGAAGGGCGGGATTGCTGCGTGACGGGCCGCCGGTCGGATTGTTCGAGCCGTTCATCACCACCGTGACGCCCAGCCCGTTGCTCGAGGTCAGGCTGACGTAGAGGTTGCTGCCGTTCAGCGAGAAGGTCGGACTGTTGAACGTCACCGTCCGCACGGCGCCGCGCCTCCCACGAACGACAGGGTCAGCAGCGTCGAGGTCGTGTCGTTCTGGAAGGTCACGTTGTCGAACTGCTGCGTCAGCGCCGTGCCCAGCTCGTCGATGGTGATCGGCACCTGATCGAGCGTCAGGCGGCTGACCTGCACCTGGCGAGTGACCAGTCCGTTGCCGCCGCCGAAGAGGGCCGGCGTCCCCGCGGTCGGGGTGGAGATCAGCAGGCTGTCAACCGCGATCGGACTGAGCAGGGAAATCCCCCCCGTCGCACCCGACAGATCCAGGATGTGGAAGCTCCCGGTCGGGACCCCTGCCAGGTTGGTGATGGTGATCGCGCTCCGGTTGGCCGAGCCGAGGATGGTCTTGTGGGTGCCGGTCGGCGCGTAGGCCGCGGTAGTCAGGCAGGTCGCGAAGTTCCCCGACACTCTCACCACACCCGTCGAGAAGGTTCCGCCGCACATGCTGGCGCTCCCGGCCACCAGCAGGGAGTCGGTCCCCGCCACGCTTGTCATGGTGAGGCTGCTGAGCCCGTTGACGACGAGATTGCCGGAGATGTCGAGCGTGTTGCCCGCCAGATCGAGGTTGCCCGCCACCGAGAGTCCGGCGCCCGCGCCAATCGTGAGGTTGCCCGAGAGAACCGCCGAGGACGCGTTCACCGGGACGTCGACCTGCCCGCGCAGATTGCCGGTCACCGTCACGCTGGCGCCGGACAGCCCGGTAATCGGGCCGAGGCATCAAGCCCGCTGCTCACACTCAGCGCCTGATTCGTCAGGTCGAGGGTCGCTCCGGCCTGCACCACGACACTCTGTTCATTGGCCCCGATGCTCGCCAGCTGCGGGGAGAAGGGCGTCCCTGCAGGAATCACCACCGCGTTCTGGAATGGGGCGCGGAAGGTGTTCCAGTTGGCGTTGGTGTGCCAGTCGGCGCTCGTCGCGCCGGTCCAGACGAACGACGCCGAGGGCCAGAACACCTGCGCGCCGCCGCCCACCTGGGTGAACGCAGGTCCATTGCTGTTGGCGTCGAAGTCGACGTACACGATCAGCCGGTCGGGAGTGGCACCGTCGATGTCGAGGGCGGAGACGTACGTCCCGGCATCGCCGGTCGTCAGCGGCTCGAAGGTCACGCTGCTGAGGGTGAAGTTCGACACCGCGTTGCCCGGACTCCGGATGGTGAGCTGCGCCACCGTGGTCGGCAAGTTGCTGAACTGGACCCCGAACATGCTCCCGAACTGGGTGGCGTTCGGATCGTCGATCATCAGGCGCACGCCGTCGAGCCGCATGCTGCTCAGGCTCGGAATGGTGAGCGCGACATTGCTGCCGTGCAGCGATCCGCCAAAGCCGTCCTGCAGGCTGGTGATGTACCCCGCGACGGCGACATCGCTGGCCAGCTGGAAGCCGGTGTCCGCCACCCCCTCCTCCAGGACACCGTAGCGGGAGCTGGTCAGTCCCGGACTCGCGAAGGAGATGACCGGCAGCGTCGCATCGAGGCCGGGTGTGGTGCCCGGTGTCCGCCGCGAAGCTCAGCGGGCTGGAGCCCGCGAGCTGGGTGAAGTTCCCCCCGACGGTGAGCAGCCCCGCGGTGAGCAACCCGGCCGTGCTCCCGCCGTCGAAGACGACGTTGCCGGCCACCAGCAGCGAATCCGCGGGATCGGTCATCGTGAGCGTCCCGGTCCCGGTGGTCGGGAAGGCCGCGCGATGGTCAGACTATGCCCGTTGAGCCGAAGGGTTCCCCCGGTCACCGGACCGCGCCTGCCGACGGCGGCGGCGGTCAGCACCGGGCGCCCGGTGGCGAGTGGAATCACGACGCTGTCCGATGCGGAGGGCAGCGCCCCGGCATTCCAGTTCCCGGCGGTCGACCACTGGCGTGTCCACGGCGCCGGTCCAGATCACGACCCCTGCGGGGGTACGCGGCGCGATGGTGATGCCCGTCGAGTCGAGGACACCGTCGGCGTCACGACCCGGACGTAGAACGCGTCGGGGAGGGCCGGCGCCAGCAGCCGCCCAGTTGCATCAAGCTTGGCACCCGTCGGCACCGCGCTTCCCGTCAGGCTCCAGGAGACGTAGTACTGTGCCACCGGGGCCTGCAGGGAGTCGAGGGCGTTGAGTGAAAAGGCGAGGGTATCCCCCGGGTGGATCGTGGTGTCCCGCGGCGCCAGCGCCAGCGACGCGATCGAGGAGCCCGGACCCTTGTAGGTCACCGGGATCCCGCTCGGAAGCGGATTGCCGCCCGGGACCACGCGGATGGTGTCGATGCCTTCGAACAGCAGGGTGGTCCCCGCGAGGAGCCGCAGGGTGATCTCGAGATCATCTCCCACACCCTGCAGCAGCACCGGCACATCGAGCCGCAGCTGCGGATTGGTGACGCTGAACTTCCTGCCGATCCGGGCCAGGGTGTCCGATGGAGGCCGCACCACCAGCAGCTGGACCGAGTCCAGGGCGAGCGGGGCGATCCGCGCGTAGGCATTGAAGACCGGCGCGATCCGCACCGTCCCGATCCCCGCTCGTTCAGGCGCGGTGGGCTGATCGGTGCAGGTGACGAGCAGGAGCGGGATCAGGAGGGCGACGCCGGAGCGGAGCGTGCGGCCGATCGAACGGGGCGCGTGCGGCAGGGATGGCATAGTCCACTGATTCAGAGAGATGCCGCAATTGGCCGGGGCAACCCTCCGGTGTCAATGCCCTACATGAGGCCCGACTTCGCCGACTGCCATAACTTGCAGAGCCGGTCGAACCCATCCTGCAGGATTTCGACCTGCTGCGGACTCGGCGACGCGAGCAGCGCGGTCTCCAGCTCCACGACGATGCGATCCATCTCCTGTCGATTCTGCTTCGCGCATTCGGTGCGGATTTCGGCCAGCTTCTTCCCGATCTCGGCCCGAACAGTCTGGTCCATTGGCACCTGCCAGAGATACGCGGCACTATCACGGCCACTGGTACAGAGCTCGCCGAGCCGATCGAGCAGCGGAAGTGACGGCCGGCGCACGTGCCCCAAGGGCGGGTCCTGCATATGTTTGCCTCCATTCGACGGGGCGGCCGCACGGCAGTTGGCCCGCGGCTCAATGCACTTCCCCTCAGCATGAAATGCGCCCCGGGGCCCCCGGGCGTGCTGCGGATCACCCTGCTTCCCTGCCGGAACCCCGATGCCTCGCTCCCCCCTCCCGATTGCGGCCCTGCTGCTCCTGCATCCCCTGGTCGGCGCCGCCCAGCAGACCCGCCCGGAACGCACCGCCGGTGCGGAAACGTCGACCTACGCCGATGTCGTGGCCTTCGTGGATTCGCTCGCCAGCCTGAGTTCTTCCATCCGCGTGGGGATCCTGGGGACGAGCCCCGAGGGCCGGCCACTCCCCTATGTCATCGCCGCTCGGCCCATGATCGACTCTCCCGGCGATGCCCAGCGCAGCGGCAAGCCGATCATCTACATCCAGGGGAATATTCACAGCGGGGAGGTCGAGGGAAAAGAGGCCGCGCAGGCGCTGCTGCGGGACCTCGCGGTCGGCCCGCTGCACAGTCTCCTCGACAGCGTGATCCTGCTGGTGGTGCCGATCTACAACGCCGACGGCAACGAACGGTTCGGACCGGGGGACCGCAATCGCCCCGGGCAGAACGGGCCCGCAATCGTGGGACCGAGCGTCAATGGGCAGGGACTCAACCTCAACCGCGACTACGTCAAGCTCGAGGCGCCCGAGACCCGTGCCTCCTATGCGCTGATCAACGCCTGGGAACCCGACCTCTTCATCGATCTTCACACGACGAACGGCAGCTACCACGGCTACGCCCTCACCTGGGCTCCCGGGCTCAATCCCAACTCGAGCCCCGCCACGGATTACGGTCGCGACCACTTCCTGCCAACTGTGCGCGAGCGCCTCAGGCAGCGGGATCACCTCGAGACCTTTCCCTACGGCAATTTCCGCAATCAGGAACCCGACTCCCTGATCCTCGGCTGGGAGACCTATGACGCCCGGCCCCGCTTCGGTACCAACGCCATGGGCCTTCGCGGCCGGATCGCGATTCTGAGCGAGGGCTACAGCAACGATCCCTTTCCCGATCGCATTCACGCTACCTACCTCTTCCTGCGCACCATTCTGTCCCTTGCCGCCGAGGAGCATACGGCGGTGAAGCGGGTCGTCGCGGCCTCGGCGGGGTGGCGGCCCGATTCGATCACGATTCGCTCGGTCTTCGGGCCACCGACCACGCAGGCGGTGATCGCTGAACTCACCCAGGCGGACGGCGACGGCAGCGGCAGCTTCGCGCACCGGCGGCGGACCGGCGTCTTCCGCACCATCCGCATGCCGGTCTTCGATCGCTTCGTCGCGGCCGCGCGGGTCGCGCGCCCGGCGGGGTATCTGCTGCCGCCACAGCACGCCCCGCTGGTCGCGCTGCTGCGGATCCAGGGGGTGCTGGTAAGCCGGTTAGGCGCGGCCTGGCAGGGCGAGGCCGAAGCCTTCACCGTCGACAGCATCGCGGTGGCGCCCTTCCTCTTCGAGGGGCACCGCACCATTACCGTCTCCGGTCGCTGGGTCGCCCGTCCGGCCGCGGCGGCCGCCGGCTGGTTCTATGTGTCGACCGATCAGCGCCTGGGCGCCTTTGCCGCCTATCTGCTGGAACCGGGATCTGAGGATGGCTATGCCACCTGGAACTACCTCGACCGGGATCTCCGCCGAGGGGAGGAGGCGCCCATCCTCAGGACGCGTGTCCCCCTGACCCTTCCGATGGCGCTGGTGGAATAGCGCCGGATCCCGCGACTCGGAACGATTCTCCATGCTCACCGTAGGCTCCTGGGCACCCGCGTTCACCCTGACGTCGGACAGCGGACGGCGGATCGCGCTCCGCGATCTGCGCGGCACGCTGGTGGTCCTCTACTTCTATCCCAGGGACGACACCGGCGGCTGCACCACCGAAGCCTGCGGGTTCCGCGACGCCTGGAAGTCGGTGTGCTCCACCGGGGCAGTCGTTCTCGGTGTCTCGCCCGACAGCGCCGCCGCGCATGCCAGGTTCAAGGCGAAGTACAAGCTTCCCTTTCCCCTGCTGGTCGATGAGGACCACGCAGTCGCCGAGGCCTACGGCGCGTGGGGTGAGAAAAGCATGTATGGGCGGAAGTACCAGGGCGTTCTCCGCAGTACGTTCCTGATTGGTGCGACCGGCAGGGTGCTGCGGATCTTCGAGAGGGTGAGGCCGAAGGGCCACGCGGCCGAGGTGCTCGCGGCGCTTCACGCTCTGCCGGCGTGACCCGGGTCACCCGCAAGGCCCCCGGGCCGAAGGGGCCCCCGGCGCCTGGCGGGCCCGCAGGGGTCTGAGCGAGTCGCCCCTGGCCACGCCGGTCACGTTCCCCCCCACCGTCACCGCGATTATTGTTCGTCCCCTATGCGCATACCCCCCCTTACGCTCGTGCTGGTTTCCCTGCTCGCCTCGGCCTGCGGCCGGGCCACGGTCACCACCGGCGCGTCGACGACGCTTGTCCAGCCCGAGGCAGGCGAACGCCACCTCGCGAACATCCACCAGCTCACCTTCGGCGGCAACAACGCCGAATCCTATTTCTCGCGCTCCGGGAAGCAGCTGATCTTCCAGCGCCAGGAGAAATCGGACAGCGCGTGCGACCAGGAATACATCATGAACGTGGATGGATCCGGCGTGCGCCGGATCTCCAACGGCCTGGGGCGTACCACCTGCGGCTTCTTCTACGCCGGGGATGCGCGGGTCTGGTACAGTTCGACCTTCAAGAACGCGCCCGAGTGCCCGCCCGCACCCGACCGCTCTCACGGGTACGTCTGGCCGCTCGGTCACCTCGAGATCTACACCTCGAAGCCCGACGGAAGCGATCTGCGCCAGTTGACCGCCAACGGGGCCTACAACGCGGAGGCAACGCTGTCGTGGGACGGCAAGCGGATGATTTTCACGAGTACCAAGGACGGAGACATCGATCTCTATACAATGAACACCGACGGGACCGATGTCCGGCGCATCACGAGCCGGATCGGCTACGACGGCGGGGCCTGGTTCTCCCCGGATGGGAAGCAGATCGTCTGGCGAGCCGCCTACCCGGTGACCGCCGCTGATACGGCGGACTATCTCAACCTCCTCCATCAGCGGCTGGTACGCCCCGCCAAGGTGGAGGTCTGGGTGGCGAATGCGGACGGGAGCAATCCCCGACAGGTGACGCGCCTGGGCGGTGCGAACTTCGCCCCGGTATTCACCCCGGACGGGAAGAAGATCATCTTCGCGTCGAACTACGAGAATCCCCGCAGCGGGGCCTTCGATCTCTTTCTGATCAGCCCCGACGGCACCGGCCTGGAAAAGATCACGACCCATCCCGACTTCGACGCGTTCCCGATGTTCAGCTACGATGGGAAGAAGCTGGTGTGGGCGTCCAACCGGAACGGGGTCCGGCCGGGCGACACCAATCTCTTCATTGCGGACTGGGTGCCGTGACCCCACCCGCGGGTCGCTGGAGCAGGGCGTGGGAGTGGGGAAGGAGTCTCGTCATCGCGGGGCTTGCGTGGCTGCTGCTCAGCAACTTCGTGGTCCAGGCGTTTCATGTGACTTCGGAGAGCATGGAGAAGACCGTGCTCACCGGCGACGTGCTGTTCGTCGCCCGGCCGCTGTACGGCGCCGAGATCCCGTTCCTTCACTCACGCCTGCCGGCGATTCGCGAACCTCGGCACGGTGACATCGTCGTCTTCGAGGGGGTCGAAGACCCGCCCCTCGACATCGTGAAGCGGGTGATCGGGCTGCCGGGGGATACGCTCGCGATGCGGGGTGGCACGGTCCTCCGCAACGGGCTCGCCCTCGCGGAACCCTATGTCACCCATCTCCCCCCAGTCGAACCCGACCCCCCGGGGTCCCGGGCCCAGATGCGTGCCTGGCAGGAGGCGAGGCTCGTCGGTCCGCGGCCGGCCGCCTATCTCCCCGATCGCAACAACTGGGGACCGGTCGCGGTGCCGCGCGATTCGCTGTTCGTGATGGGGGACAACCGGGAGCATTCGTATGATGGTCGCTTCTGGGGATTCCTGCCCCGCTCTCACCTGCGCGGCAGCCCCGTGCTGATCTACTACAGCTTCGATCCCGCCAGTTGGCGCATCCTCCCGATCCTCACTGCGGTCCGCTGGGATCGCCTCTTCACGGTGCCGAAGTGACGTTACCTGCGGAACCCCAGCCCGAGCCGACGCTGGGTGAGGTGGCATGGGAGTGGACCAAGTCGATCCTCGTCGCCCTGGTGGTCTGGCTCTTCCTGCGGACCTTTCTGGTCGAGGCCTTCCGGATTCCTTCGGGCAGCATGGAGAATACGCTGCTGGTCGGGGATTTCCTGTTCGTCAACAAGGCGGTCTTCGGCGCGGAAATCCCCTTCACCGGCAGGTACCTGCCCGCGGTGCGCGAGCCGGTGCGCGGTGACGTGCTGGTCTTCGACTCGGTCGAGGAAGAAGGCCTCAAGGTGGTGAAGCGACTCATGGGGATGGCGGGCGACACGCTGCAGATGAAGGCGGGGGCGGTCTACCGGAACGGCCAGCTGCTGGACGAACCCTACGCCGTGCACCAAAATCTGGCCAAATCGGAAGATCGGGCTAACCGGCTGAAGATGCGCCGGTGGCAGATCCGGCATCTGGTGGGGGATACGACGAACTACGCTCCCGACCTGCAGCACTGGGGGCCGATCGTGGTGCCGCCCGATTCGCTCTTCATGATGGGCGACAATCGTGAAAATTCCTACGATGGCCGCTACTGGGGATTCCTGCCGCGCAGCAGCGTGCGCGGGACGCCGTTGATCGTCTACTACAGCTACGATCCGAACATCACGTGGAAGATACTCCGGCCGATTACCGCGATCCGGTGGAGTCGTCTCTTCTCCCACCCGCATTGAAAAGCGCCGAGAGGCCCGACACCGCCGCCGCCCCTCCGGCAACCAGAAAGGCCGTCGTACCTCCGAATCGGCTCGCCACGCCGCCGGCGAGGATGGGTCCGCCGATCCGGGCCATCGCGCCGGCGCTCTGCATCATCCCCAAGGCCCGTCCCTGCTCGTCACTCGGCGCGAGCCGGCTCACGTAGCTCGCGGCGCTCGGACCGATAAGCGCGGAACCGGAGGCGAGCATGAACAGGCTGCCGTAGAGCAGCGCGCCCTGTCCGGAACCCTGGAGCGGACCGAGCGCGCCCGCGAGCGCCACGAGTCCCGCGGCCAGCAGGAATCCACCCGTCGTCATCAGCGCCCGCTCGCCGAAGCGCGGCACCAGCCTCCCCACCAGCCCTCCCTGCACCGCCGCGCTCACCACCCCGATCAGGACGAAGAGATAGGCGGCCCGATCGCGACTGTAGCCGAGGACTCGTTCCAGCTCGAGGGGGAAGACCACGTACATCACCGTGAAGGCGAGGGTCGAGAATACCACCGCGCTGAAGGCCACCGTGAAGCGCGTCCAGTGGACCGGGACCGCGGTGCGCGCGGTCGGCGCGGTAGCCCGCGACTCGGGGAGCCAGCGCCAGGTGAGGAGGAGGTTGATCGCGGTCAGGGCGGAGGCCAGCAATCCCGGGGCGGCGGGCCCCCAGTGACTGCTGATGCCGCCGAGCGCTGGTCCAACGACGAAGCCGAGCCCGAACGCGGCACCGATCATCCCCATGGCGCGGGGGCGCTGTTCGATCGGCGTGATGTCCGCCAGATAGGCCTGCGCCACATTCACCGTCGCCCCCATCCCTCCGGCAACCAGCCGGGAGAGCAGGAGCACCCAGAAACTGCCCGCCAGGCCGAAGAGGAGGTAGCTGAGGGCGCTGCCCAGCAGCCCGATCAGCAGTACCGGGCGCCGGCCGATGCGATCCGAGAGCCGTCCCCACCACTGGGCCAGCAGGAACTGCATCGCCGAGAAGCTGGCGACCAGCAGCCCGATGGCTGTCTCATTCACGTGGAAGGTGGCGGCATAGCTCGGCAACAGCGGGAGCACGATGCCGAAGCCGATCAGGTCGATGAAGACGGTGAGGAAAATGAGCAGAGTAGGGCTGGGCATGCGTCAATCTAAGGCATCACTGCCTGCGCGGTTCCTCCGGGGTGGAGACCGAGGCACGCACCAGGTAGGACGCGACGCGCCCGCAGCTCTTGCAGGTCATGGTGACCCGGCCGGCGGGCTCTTCATTCCGCTTGGGGCTGCGTTCGATGGTCGGGGTACTGCAGGTGGGGCACATGAGGGGCTTGTGGTCGCGGTCGGCCGCGATCAGGACCAGGGCTTCGGCAGCACGGTATTCCTTTATTCCTCGGCGTCCCACGTACTTTCCTTCCGACGGGGGAACAGGGGCGTGCGTGCACCCGCCCGTCCGCGCGTAATGTACTGGCCACTTCCGGAGGGCGCAAACATGCAGGCCCGAATTCTGTACGTTCTGCTGGTGCTGTGCGGCGCGAGGGCCGCACCGCTCGCCGCCCAGAAGTTGCACCAGATTCGCCTGGTGCATCCCGGTCCCGACGCGTATGCGTTCGTGCCGGACCGGATCACGGTGCGGCCGGGGGACCGACTGGAATTCACGGTGGAAAGCGGTGGGCCCTACGTCATCGGTTTCGAGCCGGCAGATCTCACGGCCCAGGGGCTGCTCCTGCTGGATGCGGCAATACCGGATCGGAGCGGGCCGCTCCGGTCGGCGCCGCTCCCTCGCTCGGGGAGCCGGTTCCAGCTGGTGGTCCCCGATCTGCCGAAGGGACGGTATCGCTTTGCGGCGGTGACCCACATCGCCTACCGAATGGTCGGGGTTCTGGTGGTTCCCTGAACCCCTCTTCCCGACCCACGAAGTGACCGGTACATTGAAATATCATCCCCCGTGCCCCCAGGGATTGTATGCACATGAGACTCCGTGCCCCGATGTTCACTGTCATCGGCGGCGCACTGCTGGGCGCCTGTGCCGGTCAGTCGGCTCGGGTTGCGCCCACGCCCGGCAACCTGCCCGCGCTCGAAGCGGCGGGAGCCCAGAACCCGCACGATGCCGCGATCATCACGCGGCTGGGGATCGCGTACTTCGAGGCGAAGCGATTCGACCGTGCCCGAGACGTTCTGCGGAGCGCCCTGACAATCAATTCGCAGAATTATGCTGCGCATGTCTATCTGGGCCTTTCGTATGAGGAGCTGGGTCGGCTGGACTCCGCCCGCACCGCCTTTACCACCGCCGCGGCTGAGGCACACACCGGCCAGCAGCGCAGCGAGATCGAGGATCGCCTCGTCCTGCTGACGGCGAAGGAGCTGCGTCAGTCCGCCAGGGAGGCGATCGCCCAGGAGGCGGTCCTCTCCAGGCAGCCGCCCACGCCGAACACGGTGGCGGTCTTCCCGTTCCGTTATCTCGGGACGAACGACGACTACAAGCCGCTCGGTCGTGGCCTGACACACCTGATGATCACCGATCTCGCCAAGCTGCCTCGCCTCACGCTGCTCGAGCGTGAGCGGGTCCAGGCTCTGGTGGATGAACTCGCCCTCAACGACGCCGGGCGCGTCGATCCGGCGACCGGGGCGCGTTCGGGACGGATGCTCCACGCGGCGAGAGTGATCCAGGGTACCGTGCAGGATGTGCCCGGCAAGACCGATCTTCGCCTGGACGCCGCCGTGGTCGATGCCGCCAATGCATCGGTGGTCGCGACCGGCGCAGGCAGCGACCAGCTGCAGCAGCTCTTCGCACTGGAAAAGTCGGTCCTGTTCCGACTGCTCGAGCAGATGGGGGTAGCGATCACGCCCGCCGAGCGCCGGGCGCTGAGCGAGCGTCCCACCGCCGACCTCCAGGCGTTCCTCGCCTTCAGCCGGGGCCTCGAGGCGGAGGACCGCGGAGATTATGCTGCCGCGGCAGCGGGGTATATCCGCTGCGCTGGTCCGCGATCCCAATTTCCGCGCAGCGAAGGTCAGGCAGGCCGCCAGCCAGCGCGCCGCGCAGTCGCTGGTGCTCACGCCGAGCGCATTGGCCGGCATCGAGGGCCAGGGCGGCTTCGGCCCCGAGGGTTCGCAGAATGGGCCCACGGCCAGCTCCGGCCACGGCGCGGTGCTCCGTACCGGCGTGCTCTACACCATCCCGACCATCGGCTCCACCCTCACTACCCGCGTCGGGGGATCCAACGGCCCGATTTCTCGGCCGCCGGGGGTGCGTCCCCCGCTCCCGGAGGCTCTGGGGAGTGACAATCCCACTCTGCCCGTCGGGTTGAGCGGCACGATCATCATCATCATCACGCGGCCCTGATGCGCACCTCAACGATCGCGGCGCTCGCCTCGCTTCTCGCCATCGCTCCCGTGGCGCTCGAAGCCCAGCAGAATCTCTATCCCGAAGCCTCGGTAGTCGGGGGCGTGGATTCCCGGCAGTACTCCTTCGGGAGCAACTTTGTCGTGGACCGGATCCGCCAGATCTCGATCCCCATCGGCGCCGTCGTTCCGGTGGGACCGCGGTTCTCGTTCGACGTCGGCTCGAGCTACGCGATCACGTCGGTGAAGGACAATGCCGGCAGCCGCTCCTTCTCCGGCTTCACCGACACCCAGATTCGTGGCTCGTACGTCTTCGGCACCGATGCGCTGGTCGCCAGTGTGATGGTCAATCTGCCGACTGGCAAGGAAACAACGACCATCGGCAAGTTCGGGATCGCCTCGGCAGCATCCGCCAACTTCCTGCTCTTCCCGGTGAACTCCTATGGCTCCGGCGTCTCGGTCACCCCGGGGCTCGCCGCGGCGACCACCGTGGGAAGCTGGAACCTCGGACTCGCCGGGAGCGTCCGACTCAGCGCCAAGTACAATCCGTTCAGCGACAACAGCGCCGTGACGTACAAGCCCGGCGTCGAGGCGCGCTTCCGCGCCGGAGCGGATCGCCTGCTGGGACAAAGCCGGCTGACCCTCGGCCTGACGTTCAGTACCTTCAGCAACGATCAGTTGCGGGGGGGCGGATTCAGCGGCAACGGCGTGTACGATCCGGGCAACCGATTCCTGGTCGATGCCAGTCTGCTCGCTCCCGCCGGCGCCGGCTCCGTCACCTTCTATGCCTGGAACTACCTCCGAACCGCCAGGCTCGGGGGGATCCAGCAATCGGGAGAACGTCCTGACCATCGGGTCCAGCGGCAATTTCCCGATCGGCGGACCCAAGCTGACGCTGGAGCCGGTGCTCGAAGCCCGGATCTGGTCACCAAAGGAAGGGAGCGGGGTACTCGTTGGCGGCGGCACGTCGCTGCGGATCGACCTCAGCCAGCGACTGGCTCTGGTGCCCGGTGCGCGGGTGGACTTCGGCACGATCAGGTCGGTCGTCTCGCCAGCCACCGTCCTCTCCAGTCACTCCATCACCAGCTGGGCGCTCTCCACATTGATCCGGGTCGGCTTCTAGACCGGGAGGTTGTCGGACGGGGAGTAGCAAGCGCTACCCCCGGAGCAGGGGCCGAAACCGGGGTGGTTTCGGCCCTTTTTCGTGCCGAATTCTTGACTGCCACCACCCGCGGTGATACGTTGGCGCCACACGCTGGGTCGGCGGATGCCGGACGGCTGCAGGTGGCGGACTGTACCAGGAGGGCACGCTTGGCCTCGGAACTCGGTGCCTCCCAGATCTCGACGTTGCTGGAAGCGCTTCCCGGCATTGCCAATGTCCTGCGCAGCCCGGTCGCAGACGCTCTGCTCAATGTGATCCGGGCCGGCGCCCGGGTCGGCGATTTTCAGATCGCGGACGCTGAGGAGCTGATCAAGTACGCGACCCGTCGAGGGTTGGTGGGGAATGAAGAGGGCGATCGGGTGCTGCTGGAGGTGCGTGAGGCTGCCCAGCGCCGTGCCGAAAAGGCGGCCGAGAAGGAGAAGGACAAGGCGGCCAAGGCCAAGGCGAAGCCCAAGGTCGACAAACCCAGACCGGCAGCGTCGGTCAAGAAGTCGGCAAAGAAGAAGAAGTAGGGACGCCTCTCCGCGGGCCGGACTGGTTCAGGTCCGGAAGCCGCCCACCGTCCTGCTGAGGCGTGTGCTCGCGTCCAGCAGCGAGCTGGCCGAAGCGGCCATATCCTCAGTCGACGCGCTCTGCTCCTCCGCCGCGGCAGACACCTGCTCGCTGGACGACGCATGCTCCGCGGCGGCCCGGGCGACGAGCGCGGTGCGCTCCGACAGCTCCCGCACCACATCCCGATTCTCCCCCGCCTGCCGCGCCAGCCCGGTGGCGGAAGACTGCACCTCGCCAATGGCGCTTCCAATCGCATCCAGTCCCTGGACCACCGCCTGCGCGACGGTCTCGATGCCGGCGACCTTGGTGGTGCCGATCTGCATGGTCTCCGCCACCTGACGCACCTGGGTCCGGATGAATTCAACCGACTGGGAGACCTCTGCGGCTGCCTTGGCACTCGAGTCGGCGAGGTGGCGGACTTCCTCGGCGACCACCGCGAAGCCCCGGCCATGCTCACCGGCACGCGCGGCCTCGATGGCGGCGTTGAGGGCGAGCAGATTGGTCTGCGAGGAGATCTGCTTGATCAGGTCGACGAAGTCGTTGATCGATTCGGATCGTTGCACCAGGGCACGCACCTGCTGTGAAGAGGTTTGCACGACACCGCGGAGGTCGAGCAGGGTGGTACGGGCGGTCTCGACGTCGCCGCGATAGCGCAGCGCGGTGCGGCGGATGTCCTCCGCCAGCCGGACGGCGCGCTGCGCCGATTCGGCGTTGGTGGCAGACGCCTCGCGCAGCCGCACCAGCAGCTGGTCGGCCTCGTTCATGCCCCTGCACCTGGTGCTCCGCGCCACTCGAGATCTTGAGCATGGCGGCGGAGATCTCGCCGCTGGAGGCGGCGATCTCTTCGCTGATGGCGGAGAAGTCGCCGGCGCTGCCGGAGAGTTGCTGCGGCCTCCTGCACGACGGAGCCCACCACCTCACGCAGCCGCGACGCCATGTCGTCCATCGCGCGGGCGAGGCGGGCCAGCTCATCGGGCATCTGGCCGAGCTGGACGGGACGCAGGTCGCCGGCACCGAATCGGTCGGCGGCCCCGATCAGCCGGCTCAGTTGCCGATCGACGACGCGGATGAGCCCGACACCGGCGCTGACGCCGACGATCAGCGCGAGCAGAGCGCAGAGCAGCAGCGTCTGCTGGTAGACCCCCGCCCGTTCCTGCAGCGCCCTGGCCCGCGCGAGGGCATGCAGCGCCTGCTGGTCATTCAGGGCGCGCACGATCGTCACCAGGCTGTCGGTGGCTCCACCGGCACGCGCCGCGATGAGCCGGGCGTCGGCGTCGTTGCCGACGTCGGCGAGGGCGTGTGCCGTCGCGTAGGCGACCTCGAGTTCGGCCTGGCTCTGCGCGACCTGGTTGATCATCCGGCGATCGTTATTGTCGAGATGCGGCAGGTCCCGGAGCCGGCTCTGAAAGACGTAGGCCGAATCGCCGCTGGCGAGAAATTGTGCCTTGACCCCGAGGCTGGGGATGAGCAGGTACTGTTCCGCCGCGCGGATTTCGCCGAGCGCCGAGGAGACCAGCGAGCTGCCCAGGCTGGTGCCCTCCTGGAGGGCCGTGATGTCGTCCTTCGTCTGTCGGGTGACGGTGCGGAGCGCGGACACCCCGACCACCGCCATCCCCAGGATCAGCGCGATCATGCAGGCAATCGCCGCGCCGTTCAGGCGCCGCAGACTCCGGAAGTACTTCACAGGCCCTCCACGGCGCGTATCCGCCCGCCCTCGACCCGGCCGATGATCACCCGTTGTTTCGGCACATCGCCGTGCTCATCGAAGGCAATTTCGCCGGTCACCCCCTGATAGGGCGGTGCCCCGCGGCCGATATCCGCGACGGCATCGCGCAGTTTGACGCGGTCGGTCCCGGCGCGCCGCATGGCGTCCGTCAGCATGTGCAGAATGTCGTAGGTCGCCGCGGCAGGCTGATTGGGCGGAAGCGCCGTTGGATACTTCCGCGCGTAGGCCTGGACAAACCGATGGTTCTGGGGTGTGTCGAGGCTCGGGAGATAGGCGTTGGTGATATAGCTCCCTTCCGCGAGAGAACCGGCTTCCTCGAGGCCCTCCAGCGCATTGCCGCCAAGGAAGGGGATCGTGAGCTTGCGTGCTCGAGCCTGTGCCAGGATCGAGATCGCATCGTCCTTGTTCCCGGCCAGGAAGACAAACTGGCTGTGGTCGCTCTTGATCAGCCGATCCAGGTAGGCGCCCACATCCGGATGCGAGGTGAGATAGGGCACCTTGGCGTCGATTTCGCCACCAACTCGACTGAACTCGTTGTCGAATGTCCGGCGCAGGCCGCGGCCGTAGTCGTCGTTGAGATAGAGGATCGTGCCTCGATGCAGATGCAGATGACTGTCCGCGAACCTCGCCAGCGCCGCGCCCTGCTGCAGCTCGCTCGGGCAGACCCGGAAGGTCCAGGTACCGGCCTCGGTCACCGACGTGGCGGCGGAGGACGGCGATATCTGCAGCACGCCGGCCGCGTTGTAGACCGGTGCGGAAGCAAGGGTGGTACCGGAATAGACGTGCCCGACCACGGCGACCACCCCGGCAGCCACCAGATCACTGGCGACGGTCACGGCCGAATCCGGATCGCCATAGTCGTTGCGGATGACCAGCTCGATCGGCCGTCCGGCGATGCCGCCGGCAGCGTTGACCTGCTCCACCGCGAGTTCCGCCGCCCGGCGCATCGGGGCCCCGACGGAGTCGGTGAATGGTCCGGCGAGACCGATCCGGATGGGCCCGGCGGGGGAGGAACAGGCGAGGAGCAGCGAGAGCAGCACGGGGAGTGCGCGTACGCCGGAGAGAGTCCGGCGCCGAAGTCGATTCACGTGTCGCTCCACGGGGAGGGGTAATGCTCCCACAAGGCTAGCCACCGGGCAATTGGTGGGCAATCCCGGCGCGCTATCTTGGAGCATGCTTGACTGGGCTCATCGGGCACCCGATGCGGTGTTTGACCTGCACGGCCAGACCGTGCTGGAGGCGGTGAGCAATGCCGAGAAGTTTCTGGCGGCGCAGGCCCGTGCGCGCCGTGGCGGAACCGTGCGCCTGATCACCGGTCGCGGCCGCAGCGGCGGCGGGGCGCCGATTCGCACCCGGGTCCGCTCGCTCCTGCGACGCCTCAAGGATGAGGGGCGACTGGTGCAGGACTATCTGCTTGAGGACACCGACGGAAGCTTCCTCGTCCGACTCGCCGGGTGACGATCAGCGGGCCCTGCGCCTGCCCCACGCATCCAGTACCCGCCCGTCGACGAGGCTGACGGAGGCGACCTTCTCGGCACCCTCGATCCGCCAGGTGAGTCGGATCATCCGGCCCTGGCGGACCCACTGCATCATCCACTGCGATCCCTGCACCTGCGCACCGACCAATCCATACTCGCCCTCGAGGCTGGTCTTCCATGCTTCCAGCTGGGTGCCTGTCACCGGCCCCGAGAGTGTGAGAATCCCGGTGGCGCTGTCGATGACCGAGGCCCAGACGGCCAGCGGCCGCCCGAAACCGGGACAGACCACCGAGCCGCGGCACTCGCGGACCGCGAGGTCGCGTGTCGATCGATCGCAGTGCAGTCGCCGGCCGCCGAGGGAGGCGACCTGGTGGCCGAGTTCCCGGAGCGGCAGCCCGGCCTCAAAGCCGAGGAATTGCAGCGGTGGAAGATCGGACCTCTGCGCGCCCGCGGCGGTCGCGGCAGCAGTCAGCAGGACTACGGCTGCGAAGAGCGGTGACGGGAAGGCCATGCGGGAAGTATCGCGGCCCGGAGGGCTGGAGTGAAGCTCACTGCCCGACGGGGATCCCTCCGGTCACGCGCCGGTCTGGCCGGCGCGCGCCGGAGTCGATGGTGCTGCGGTGAAGGGTGCCCAGCGCGAGGGTCGATTCAAGCCTTGCGGACGTTCGCGGCCTGCAGCCCCTTGGGCCCTTCGACCGTGTCGAACTCCACATGGTCGCCCTCGGCAAGCGAGCGGAAGCCGTCCATCGTGATGGCGGTGTGATGGACAAACACGTCCTTCCCACCTTCCTGGGCGATGAAGCCAAAACCCTTCGCGTCATTGAACCATTTCACGGTGCCCTTCGCCATGGTCTCTACCTCGAATTCGGATATGGGAGCTCACCGGCTCCGGACGTACCCCCGGTCGGAAAGACCAGAGCAATACAGGCGCGCCGGTCTCGGGGACCGGTGTGAACAGGGACGCTGTTGAGGGAGGGCGACACGGACTGCAACGGCCATGGCGATAAGGTTCAGTCCGAGCCGGAACTTGTCAAGAACCCGGGCGTGAGGGGAGATTGTCCCCCAACTTCGACGAGGCTCTCCCATGGTCGTGCTCGCCCTGTTCGTCGCGTTGCAGCAGCCCGCTCCCCCACCGACGCCGACGGCGCCCGTCCCGCTTCCCTCCCCGATCGCGAAGGCCGTGGTGCAGCCGGCCGAGGCCGCCATCCTCGTGGGCGACAGTCTGCGCCTCAGGGTGGCCGCCTCCGACTCCACCGGTCGCGAACTCACCGATGTCGCCGTGAGCTGGTTTGCGACCGGCGGGCACTTCGAGGGTTCGGTCGATTCCAACGGCATCGTGATCGGCGGTGCGACCGGTACCATCACGGTGACCGGACTGGCCCGCCCCCGCAGCGGCGGCCGGGCGACGGCGGCCTTCGCGCGGGTGACTGTACTGCCTCAGCCGGCGGCCAGACTGAGCATCTCGCCGACGCCCACCCGGCTGTACGCCGGTCAATCGCTGGTGCTCAGGGCGACACCATTCGCCGCCAACGATGACCGGCGCTACGACGAGGTGACCTGGAGTTCCGACAAGCCGTCGATCGTCGCCGTCACGGCCGATGGCCGGGTGACGGCGAAGCTCTCCGGTCAGGCGAACCTCACGGCGACCGCGGGCCACGCCTCGCGGCGGATGCCGGTGACCGTGGTGCCGAATCCGGTGACCGCGGTCTCGCTGGAACCGGCTGCAGCGCAGCTCCGGACCGGAGACGTCCTCCGCTTCAGGTTCATCGCCCGCGCGGCGGGCCGCACGCTGGCGGACCCGATGCCAGAATGGGCGCTCAACCCCGGCAGCGGGCAGGTCGAGGACGACGGGACGTTCGTCGCCGACGTGCCTGGGACGTACCGGGTGTTCGCCAGTTTCGCCGGAAAGGTGGCGGAGGCGGTGGTGACGGTGGGAGTGCGCGATGTGCGGCGTCCGAGCACCCTGGTGGGACGGCTGCCCATCAAGGGACAGGCGGCCGAGTTCTGGTTGCACCCGGACGGAAAGCACGGATACCTGACGACGATCGGCGACCGCGCGTATGCGATCGACCTGACCGATCCGGCGAAACCGGTCATCACCGACTCGATCTTGGTGGATGCCCGCGTGATCAACGACCTGATGACCACCGAGGACGGCAAGTTCGGGGTCCTCACCCGCGAAGGTTCGTCGGTCCGCAAGAATGGGATCGTGGTGTTGTCGTTCGAGGATCCCGCCCACCCGAAGGCCATCGCGGACTTCACCGAGACCGTCACCGGCGGGGTGCATTCCACCTACATCTACCGGGGCTACGTCTACCTCACGGACGACGCCACCGGTTCGATGCGGGTCATCGACCTCCGTGACCCGTACCACCCGAGGCAGGTGGCCCGGTGGGAGACACCCCGCCCGGCCGCAGGGCGGACGTTGCACGATATCGATGTGAAGGACGGTCTGGCCTATCTGTCGTACTGGAACGACGGACTGGTGATCCTCGACGTCGGCAACGGGGTCAAGGGCGGCAGTCCCGAGCAGCCAGTCCTCGTCAGTCAGTTCAAGTACGACCTCAACGCGCTCTATCGGGATGTCGAGGCGCTGGGCGGGCCGGGGTTCATTCGCGGCACCCACACTGCCTGGCGGGAAGGCAAATATGTCTTCGTGGGCGACGAAGTCTTCTCCGCCAAACCCCGGCCGACCGACGGGGGTGGCGTGGTCGGCCTGGGCCGGGCCTTCGGGCGCCTGCATGTCATCGACGTCTCCGACCTCGCGAATCCCAGGGCGGTGGCGTACTACGAGCCCGAAGACGGCGGCACGCACAACGTCTGGGTGGCGGGGGATACACTCTACCTGGGCGACTACCAGGGCGGGCTGCGGGTGCTGGACATATCGGGGGAATTGCGGGGTGACCTGCTCCGGCAGGGGCGGGAAATCGCGCATGTCGTCACGGGCGACAAGCTGGGCCAGGTGCCCAATGCGCCCAATGCCTGGGGCGCGATCTACCGCGACGGCTACATCTACGTCCCGGACATCAATTCGGGGCTGTGGATCGTGCGGATCGATGCCCGGAGTCAGCTGGTCCCGTAAGCAGGATCAGGGTACCGGGTGCCGAGCGGCATCGCGCGGAAGCCGGATCCCGGCGCTCCCGCGACGGATCTGTCTGGCCGCGCGCCGGACGGCTACCTTTCCCCGCCATGACCACTCCGCAGACCCTCACCATCCGGACGTTCACCGACCGGGCCGAGGCGCTGGCGCATTTCATCCTGCGCGCCGGCGAGGCACCGCGCCTGGTCGCCTTTGACGACGCCGTGGGGTGCCCGATGGAGATCGCCCTGGCGGCACTCGAATGGACCAAGGCCGTCGGCGTGCTCCCCGATGACGACACGATTCACGCGGCACGCCTGACGAGCGAGACGGCGGCGGCCGTCATCGAGCGCAAGGTCGACGGCCAGCGGCAATACATCTATCTCGGTCCGCGCCTTGATGCTCCACCCATGGATGTGTTCGAGGGCAAGGTGCTCTTCGACGAACCGGGCGTAAAGGCGGTGGAGTTCTCCCAGCGGGCGCACGCCCTCGCCCACTTCCTGCGGGCCACCAGCGGTTCCGGGGCGCTGCTCGCCCTGCTCGGTCGGCGGGCGCCGGAGGTGCGCCACCTGCGGCGCTGGCTCGGTCTGATCCTCGCCGAACTGGACGTCCCCCGGACGCTCGTCGGGGGCTGGTTCGCCGCCTCCGCCGCCGGCTGCCTGATGGTGGCCACGGATGGAGACCTCAACTACCGCTATATCGAAGTAGGAACCGAATCGTGAAGTCGCTGAAGTTTGTCGCCCTCCTCGTGCTCGCCGCGGGGCTCGGCACCCGCCCGGTAGCGGCCCAGCAGGTCGTGAAGAAGGTGGTGCTGGATTCGGTCCAGACCGCGGTCCAGAAGACGCTCTACGCCCTCCGCGACAGCCTCCAACTGGTGGATGCCGCAACGTCGAGACTGGTGCGCGACCGGCTCAGCTCCAGCGACGCCGTCCGCCAGGCCCGGGCACGACTGATCGCCGAACGCTGTTCGGCCGTGGATCGCATGTCGGTCGTGGCGCGGGATGCCATCGTCGGCGCTGGCCGCCCGTCGCCTGACAAGGGGAAAGTACTCCCCGCCCTCGAACGGTCCCTGACCGAGCTGAAGCGGCAGATGGGAAGTTGCGCCACCGAGTTCCAGGGCTTCGCCGCCGGCGCAAAGGCCGATGAGCTCCGTGATTACGGGGTCAGTCGCGGGAGGAAGGTGCAGCAGGCCATCCGGCAGTACGAACCGGCGGTCCAGGCCTACTTCGCGACGGTCATGGGGGACCGATATACCCCGAATCTGCTCGGCGCCGGAGAAACTCCCACCTCCCGCTGAAGCCAACCGGTGTGGATTGATGTGGATCCACAATTCCACATGGTGTGGAGAGTCGCCGAAGGTGCCGATAGCGATACAGGTTAGGTATCCACATCTGGACACATTGCGGTGGCGTAACCCGAAGAAAGATAGGCGCTTGCGCGCCTTTTCCACGACCCTATCTTAGCGCTGCACCTGCTTGGCGCCGACGCGAGTCCACATTCGATCGGTGCCGGGTGGTGCGCCTGGACGGGAAATCAGGGGAGGCTGTCACGCCTCGGCAACGGGGTTGGCGGTCGGGGATCCTGGTGATCGATCCGGTTCAGGGGGGTGAGGCCAGTCGCGTGCCTCGCCCGCCCCGATGTAGCGCCTCGGGGTGCTATGCGAAGGACCGGTCCGCGACCCGATCCGACTCGCAGCGCTCGCGCTGACAGCTCAGGGGGATGGCCATCCCGCCTGGGACTCCACAGCAGTCAGTGCGGGAAACGGCCGCCGGGCTTCGAGCCCGGCGGCCGTTTCACATTGTGGTACCTGCGATTGACGCTGGCGGTACCGATGGGGTAGCATCCGCCCATGGTGATCTCGCTGCTCGACCGGGTCGCGACGGTCCGCCCTCCGACACGAGATCTCTGTCAGGCGGAGTGCGGTGCGGCGCAAGGGCGGGGCTCTGGCAGGCGTGGTCAAGCGGTGTCACGTGATGCACAATCGACGGGCGACCCCTCCGGGTCGCCCGAGGCGTTTGGGGAGGCGTCACTCCTCCGCCGGTTCCGCGCCCCAGTCACTCTCGCCGCGCCAGGCGCGGCGCTTGTCGATCTGCCAGATGGTGCGGGCGCTGATGTCGCTGTCGCCGGGGAAGTGCTCGTCATCGTCGAGCGCGTCGGCCATGCTCGCGGTCTTGGCGCTGGCATTGTCGGCATAGTGGATGATCTCCGCCTCGAGCGTCATCGGCGGGACCGGCGCTCCGAATTCCAGCTTGCCGTGGTGCGCCAGCACGATATGCTCGAGCAGGAGCAGCTCCTCTTCCGTGCAGGGCAGGGCAGCTTCCGCCCGGACCCGGCGGTCGAGCATGAAGGCGCCGAGCACCACGTGGCCGATGACCGCGCCGGGAACCGTCATCTCGAAGAGGCCGTCCCAGCGATAGCTCTCCAGCTTGCCGATGTCGTGCAGCAGCACCCCGGCGAGGACAAGGTCCTGATCCGCCGCGGGATAGAGTTTGCTGATGGCGAGCGCAATGTGCGCCACCTCGCAGGTGTGTTTGAGCAGGCCGCCGAGCTCGGCGTGATGGCCCGCGAGGCTGGCGGGACACTGCTCGTAGCGGGTGCGGAATGCGGGGTCGTCGTAGAAGAGTCCCAGCGTGCCGGTGAGCCGCGGGCCGTGAATGTCGGTCCGCCAGCGGTCCACCGCCCTCCAGTAGCGGGTGACATCGCCGACCGAGGGCATGAGGGCGTGCCAGTCGACCTGGTCCCGGGGAAGGACGCGGAGCGAATCCACCGCGAGCTGGCGACGCTCGCGGTAGCTGCCGACCGTGCCGATCACCTGGACCACATTGCCCTTGGCGATCCCGGCCACCTTGTGGCTGTCTGAGGGCCAGAACGGGGCGGTCTGCATGCGGCCTGTGGCATTGCCAAGCGTGATGATCGTGTGCGGTGAATCACCGCCACGGGCCTCGACATCTAGCACGATGAAGGGGTCCTGCACCCGGGCGCCGACCGGAAGGTCGGGCAGAACGGGTTGAGTCATGAGATCGCCTCCGGGACACGCCAAACTTATGAGGGAACCCGCCGCGGTGTCAGCCGGGAGCACGGGATCGTCCCCCATACGGGCTATCGACCTGCCAGTGGGGCGCCCTGTCGCGCCATGCGGCCAGCGGAGCCCCGATCGACCCACTACCATCGCCGGTTCGCCAAGGCGGGAGCAATCCCATGAAGCCCTCCCATTTTCTCATTCTCGACTCGGACCCGACTCGGCGTGAAGGGGTGGTGCAGGCATTGCGCGGGGCCGGCCACCTCCCCGTGGTGATGGCGGACCCCGCCGAGGCGGCCCGCGCGCTGGCAGTACCCGGGCTCGACGCAGCCGTCATCGACCTGACCATGCCCGGGCTCGACCAGACCCTGCTCCGCGAGGCGGTCGCCCCGTCGGTGCCGGCGGAGCCCGAGCCTCTCGACGACGTGGAGCGCCGCCATATCGCCCGGACCCTGGCCTACACCCGCGGCAACAAGCGGAGGGCGGCGCACATCCTCGGCATCGCCCGTTCCACGCTGCTGGCAAAGGTGCGCAAGTACGGGCTGAATGGCGCCAGCGTCGGTGCCGAGTGAGCCGCGGGGTGATGGGCTGCCTGCTTCTCCTGGGCGCCGCCGCACCAGTGGCCGGCCAACAATCCCCGATCGCCGATGGCGCTCTCCGTGCGGGCAGTCTGAGCTTCGACGGCCGGGCGACGATGGGCGACTTCACCGGAACGACCACCGCGGTCACTGGAGAACTCCACGGCGCCGCGGCGCTGGCCGGCGTCCGGGGCTGGGTCGAAGCGCCGGTGCAGACGCTGGTGACCGGCAACGGCAAACGCGACAGGGACCTCAACAAGTCGATGGAATCGGACCGCTATCCGGCGCTGCGCTTCGAGCTGACCGGCGTGGCTCCCGAATCGGGATCGCCCGACAGCCTCCCGGTCATCCTCCATGGTCGGATGCTGCTGCACGGCGTCGGTCGTGAAGTGGATCTCCCCGCGATCCTCACCCTGACACCGGATCACGCCCGCATCCGCGCCAGCTTTCCCCTCAACCTCAAGGCGTATCAGATCGGCGGGCTCACGAAGATGCTGGGGATGCTCAAGATGCATGAGGATATCGTGGTGCATGTCGATGTGACGTTCGGCTTCAGGTAGACCAGGGCGCCAGTCCCCTCTGGTCGCTCGCCAAGGCCCGAACGCCGCCCGGAGCATGGTTTGCAGCGTGCTCGGCACGGCCCGCTCCGCCGCTCCCTACTGCACCCGCACCCTTCCATACCGCGACACAATCACCTGCTTCTGGGCCGAGCCGCGGGTGAGCGCGTAGGTCGCGTTGGCCAACCCCATCGTCACGCCGCTGGGCGCAAAGGTGACCAGGTGCGGCATGCCGGTAGTGCTCACCCCCTCGGCGGCGGGGCCCGTCCCCCGCCACCGCTCCACGGAATCCGTCGGCGACTCGACCGCCCGCAACACCAGCGAATCGGCGGTGAGGGTGAGGACCATGCTGCGATGTTCTGCCTGGGCCGCCACCCGCCCCCGGGTGTGCGCCGCCACGAGTGCCTGGGAGGCGGCATCCACGGCGAGCCGGTTGTGGAGCGCGGCGATCCCCGGCAGGACAATGATGGCCAGCATGCCGGCGACGAGCACGACGATCAGCAGTTCGAGGAGTGTGGTACCGGTACGCATCAGGCGAGGATATCGCGGCTCGTGCGCAGTCCCGGTACCGTCGCGACGCAGGATGGGCCCGCGAAATGCGGGCGGGCTTGCCCTCGACCGGGCGCTGGGGCATACTAGCCCTTCCTTTGCCGCCCGAGCTCCGTGACTCTCGCCGTGTCCGCCCCTGCCGCCCCGATCGATGCGCTGGCCACGCTGCGCCAGTACGCCGCGCTCGCCCCATGGAGCCTGCGTGATCTGTCGGCGCTGTCGGGCGCGATCCTCGAGGCCTCCGCCGTCTACCCCGTGAGCGCGGCGTCAAGCGCGCGCCCGAGTGAACGGACTATCCGGTTTTATGTGACCCGGAAGCTGGTGAGCCGCCCCGAAGGGCGGGGGACGGCGGCGACGTACGGCTATCGCCACCTGCTGCAGGTGCTGGCGATCAAGCTGCAGCAGATGGAGGGGGCGACGCTGGACGCGCTGGTGAAGGAGCTCGGGGGGATGCCGGGAGACGTCACCGAGCGACGGGTCGCCGCGGCGCTTGGGTCGCGATTGCCGGCGCCCGATCAACTGGCACTCAGCGTGCCCGAAGGGGCCCCCAGGGGCAAGGTGGGACGGGCACTGCAGGCGTGGGCGCTCGCCGAGGGGATCGCCCCGGAGCGCCGCGGACGGGGGCAGCTCTGCCGCCGGGTGGCGCTCGGCCCTGGTGCCGAGCTGTTGCTCGACGAACGCCACCCGCTCTATCACACACTGGAGGACGAGGCGATCGTCGACGCGCTGCGCCAAGCGCTGGACGGACTCGGCGACCAGCTGTAGCCCCCTCCCGCTGTTCGCTTTACACTTCCCGCCACCTCCTCCGCAGGGATCATTCATGGGTATCGTGCTGCTGGTCATCATCATCGGGGTCGCGCTCTGGGTCATGAGCGCGTACAACCGGCTGATCGCACTCAAGAACCAGGTGGCCAACGGGTGGAAACAGATCGACGTCCAGCTCAAGCGCCGGCACGACCTCATCCCCAATCTCGTGAATGCGGTCAAGGGCGCGATGGATTTCGAGAAGTCGACGCTGGAGGCGGTGATCTCGGCGCGCAACAAGGCGGTGGGTGTCGCCGGCGGCGGCGTGGCCCAGGTGGCCAAGGCCGAAGGTGAGTTGACGCAGGCGCTGGGCCGGCTGTTCGCGCTGTCGGAGAACTACCCGCAGCTCAAGGCCACCGCCAACATCCAGCAGCTGCAGGAGGAGCTCGTCAGCACCGAGAACAAGGTCGGGTTCGCGCGGCAGCTCTACAACGACACCGCCACCTCGTACAACACGGCGCAGCAGCAATTCCCGACCAACCTCGTGGCCGGTCTCGCCAAGGCTGCGCCCGCCGAGCTGTGGGCGATCGACGATGCGGCCGATCGGGCGGTGCCGAACGTCGATCTGAAGATGAGCTGAGTTGACTGCTCCGGCCAACCTGTTCGATCAGCAGGAATCCAACCGCCGGCGCTCGGTCTGGCTGGTCACCGGGTTCGTCCTCTTCTTTGCCTGGGTCGGCTTCGGCGGAGACATCGCCTGGTATCTGATGTCGAGCGGGCCCGACGCTGCGGGGCGCTCCCACCAGGCACCGCACACCCTGCCATGGATCGGCATCATCACCACGCTCATCGCCGGAGTGACCTGCTGGTACTCCTGGACGAAGGGGGCGGAGCGGGTGCTCTGGGCCACCGGTGCCAAGGAGATTCTCGAGCCGGAGAACGACGCCGAACGCCGGCTGGTGAACGTCGTCGAGGAGATGGCGATCGCGTCGGGTCTGCCGCGGCCGCGGATCTTCCTGGTCCCGGACGCCGATCCGAACGCCTTTGCGACCGGCATGGAGCCGGCCCGGGCGTGCATCGTGGTGACCGAGGGACTGCTGGCGACCCTCACCCGGGAGGAGCTGCAGGGCGTGGTCGCGCACGAAATGGCGCATGTGCAGAACTTCGATACCCGGCTGATGACACTGCTCGCCGCGATGGTCGGGGCGATCGCCCTGATGTCCGATGGAATGGGCCGGATGCTCCGCTACGGGAGCTTCGGTGGCCGGAGCAGCGGCAGTGGCCGGGACAGCAACAAGGGGGGGAACCCCCTCGCGATCGTGATCCTGGTGCTCTGGGTGGTCACCCTGATTCTCGCGCCGGTCATCTCCCGCTTTCTGGCGATGGCGGTGAGCCGCAAGCGCGAGTACCTCGCCGATGCGACTGGGGCGCAGTTCACCCGCAATCCGATGGCGCTCGCCGCCGCGCTGGAGAAGCTGGATGCTGCCGCGGAGCCGACCCAGTCGATCACCCGGGGCGCGGCGCATCTCTGCATCGTGGATCCCGCCGCCAGCCGGTTCTCCCAGCACGAGGGGCTCCTCGGTGATGTCTTCTCGAGTCACCCGCCGATCCGGATGCGGATCACCCGGCTCAAGGGCATGGCCTACCAGCAGGCCAAGGCGGAGTCGGCAGGGTGACGGGTCGCGTGTGGCTGCTGACCGCGGGACTGATCCTGCTCACCCTGATCGCCGGCCTCGGTGTGCTGCTCGGCACCCGCGCCGTGCTGCGCCGCCGGCTGCGGCGCTGGGCCCGGACCGCACTGTGGCAGTTCCGCGCCCGCACCGATCGCTACAAGCTGGTCGAGCGCGACCGGATCCGTGAGGCGCTGCTGCAGGACCCGCAGGTGGAGGCGGAGATCGTGCGCTGTGCGGCGGAGCGGGGCACGGCGGAGTCGGAGGTGCGGATCCTCGTCAACCAGTACGTCGACGAAATCGTCCCGTTCTTCAATGTGCTGTCGTACTACCGCATCGGGTACAATCTCTCCAGGCTGCTGATCAACCTGCTCTACAAGTCGTCGATCGCCTACCGCGACCACGGCGCACTGGACCGGATCCCCAGGCGCGACGTGGTCGTCTACCTGATGAACCACCGCAGCAACGCCGACTATGTCGTCGTGGCGTATGTGCTCGCCCGGGTGGTCAGCATCAGCTACGCGGTGGGGGAGTGGGCCCGCACCTGGCCGCTGGAATTCGTCTTCAAGAGTTTCGGCAGCTACTTCATCCGGCGGCACTACCGCGAACCGCTCTATCACACGGTGCTGGAGCGCTATGTGCAGCTCATCACCCGGAACGGGGTGACCCAGGGGATCTTCCCCGAGGGCGGTCTCACCCGGGACGGCGCACTCCAGCCGGTGAAGATCGGGCTGCTCGACTACATCGTCCGCACCCTCGAGGACCCGGCCTTCGACCGCGACATCTGGCTGGTGCCCGTCGGGATCAACTACGACCGGGTGCTGGAGGATCGCTCGCTGATCCGGGAGCGGATCGTGGGTCAGCAGCGGCCGTCGCGGCCGGCACAGCTCGGCGCCGTGCTCGGCTACCTGGGCTGGAACACGGCGCGGCTCGTCACCGGCCAGCTCAAGCGGTACGGTCGGGTGGCGATCGCGTTCGGAGCACCGATCTCGGTGCGGGGCTGGCTCGCGGAACAGCCGGCGGGCATCCTTCGCCTGCCCAAGGCGGAACGACTGCCGCACGTGCAGCGGCTGGCGGAGGCGGCGCTCGAACGGATCGGGGCGGTGATTCCGGTGACGCCGGTCCCGCTGGCCGCGGCGGCGCTCCTCTCCTTCGGTGGCAGCGTGGTGCCGCGCGCGGCACTGCTCGATCGGCTGGACGAACTGCGCGACCGGCTGGCCGAGTTCAACGCGCGCCTGGTGCGCGCGGAGCTGCCGGCCACGGAGGTGTGGGAGCGGGCCTGGCTGATGTTCTCGATGCGCCGGCTGGTGCTGGCGCAGGGAGACGACCTGGTCATCCTCCCCTCGGCCCGGCCGCTGCTCGAGTACTACGCCAACTCCATCCGGCACCTGCTGCCGCTGGAACCGGTGACGAACTACTCGCCCGCAGGCGATGCCGATCCCACCCTGCCCCGGCTCGCCACTCGGGCCGAGGTGGACAGCCGGACGAAGGAGCGGGCGGTCGCGCCGAATCGCGGCGGCAAGCACCGATAGCCGGAATCGCCACTCCCCACCTCACTCCCTTCCCCCCACTCCATGTCCCGTCTGCTGCTGCTCTCCAATTCCCGCAATCCGGGAGAGGAGTTCCTCGCCCACGCCCGCGACCAGATCGCCGCATTCCTGGGTGCGGCGCCCCGCCGGATCGCGTTTGTGCCCTACGCCGCGGTGACATTCTCTCACGACGAGTACACCGAGCGGGCGCGCCCGCTCTTCACCGGGCTGGGGCATGCGCTGGAGTCGGTGCACGCGGGCGATCCTGTGGAGGTCCTCCGCCGGGCGGACACGATCGTGGTCGGAGGTGGCAATACCTTCCGGCTGCTGGAGCGGCTCTCGGCCCTGGCCCTGCTCGATGCGATCCGCGAGCGGGTGCGGAGCGGCATGCTCTACCTCGGCTGGAGCGCCGGTGCCAACCTCGCCTGTCCGACGATCCGCACGACCAACGACATGCCGATCATCGAGCCGCCCTCGCTGACCGCGCTGGGGCTGGTGCCCTTCCAGATCAACCCCCACTACACCGATGCAACGCTCAGCCAGCACGGCGGAGAGACCCGCGCCGACCGGCTGCTGGAGTTTCTCGTGATGAACCCGGGCGTGCGGGTCGTCGGTCTGCGCGAGGGGAGTCTGTTGCGGCTGGAGGGGCGGGCGCTGGCGCTGCTGGGGCCACACCCGCTCAGGCTGTTCGAAGGGGGGCGGGCGCCACGCGAGCTCGGGCCGATGGAGAACCTGGATTTTCTGTTGTGAGGCGCGGAAGGTCCCCTCTGCCTGGTTGGCCAGGGGCGGCGGGCGTCAGGCGCGCATCGCCGCGAAGAGGTCACTCACGAAGGTGCCGGGGTCGAAGGGCAGCGTCACCACGTGATCGGCGCCCGCCTGACGTGCGCGGGTCCCGTCGCCCTGCACCAGCGCGACCAGCGTGTACCCATGGCCTGCCGCGGGTTCGAAGCCGCCCAGCGGATGCATGCCGAGCGCGTCGCTGCCCATCGTGACCACGATCGAGACGCCGAGCTGGCGCGCCCGAGCGCTCAGCGCCGCGGCATCCGCCACCCGTTCCACCGCGAAGCCGACGTGCCGCAGCAGCGACGCGGCGACGCGCGCCAGATCCTCGTTCGGCAGCCAGAGCACGGCCTCCCCCGCGTGCGCCGGTATCGGCCGGGTACGACGACTGAGGTCGATCATCGGGACCCCGTCGAGATAATCGGTGGTCTGGTCGTGACCGAGGCTGCTGACACGCTCGAGGATCTCCCCGATACGCCGCAGTGACTGCTTCACCGAGGCCAGGGCGGTCTGCTGTTCCTGGCCGAGCGTCCGGTCCGCGAGCAGCATCTCGGTCTCGGCCAGGGCGGCCATGAGCGGATTGTTGATGTTGTGTCGCAGCGTGACGTTCAGCTGTCCGATCGCCGCCAGTCGCTCGGCGTGCACCAGGTCCCGTTCGGCCGCGGCGAGGGCGTCGCGCAGCGCCCGGTGCCGGCGCACCCGCTCGATGACCTCCGGCAGCAGCCGCGGCAGCGACCCATCCTTGATGAGATAGTCATCGGCTCCGGCGCGGAGGGCCCGGGCGGCGAGGGCCTCGTCGCCGTGCGCCGTGACCAGGATGATTGCCGGCTGTCCGACGGTAGCGCGGAGCGTCGGGAGCAGGTCGAGGCCGGTGGTGTCGGGGAGCTGGTGATCGAGCAGGATCAGGTCCGCCTCCGCGGCCGCCGCGCAGGGCGGACGCCCCGTCGATGGCGAGTCCGGGGGCGCCGTAACCGGCGTCCGCGACGATGGCGGAGATCAGGCGGGCGAAGTCGGGGTCGTCGTCGACGACCAGGACCCGGAGCCGGGCCGGTTCAGGCCGCACGCGCGGACTCCGGGTGCTTCTGGAAGCCCTGCCGGGCGAACTTCTCCCACCCGCTCTTGCCGCGCCACGCATCCCACAATCCCGCGCAGCCGCCAGTAGAGCGTCATCGGCCGCCAGAAGAAGTTCTCCAGCACCGAATAGCCCAGCAGGATCAGCACGTCCCGCTTGCGGTTGAACGGCAGCAGCCCGCGCTGCAGCCGGTCGGCAAGCCCGATAGCGGAACCTCCAGGCCCCCACCAGGACCGCAAAGACGTTGACCAGGGTCCCCCAGCCGAGTGAGGCGAGGAGGAACGCCACCGCGTACTGCTCGTTGAGGATGGTCACGCCGAAGATCCGCTCCATGATGACGAATGAGGCCACGAAGAGATAGCCCGTGAATTCGAGAATCGGGCCGTAGTACTCGAAGAGCCAGAAGGTCGGCAGCGCAAACCAGCCGATGCGGCCGTACTTCGTCCGGAACAGCATGTCGCGGTGGTAGAAGAGCGACTCCCGGAGGCCCCGCTGCCAGCGGCCCCGCTGCTTGCGCAGCGACTCCAGGTTCTCGGGCACCTCGGTCCACGCGACCGGGTGTGGCAGAAAGGCGATCCGCCGGGGCTTGAGCTTGTCCCGCATGAAGCGGTGCAGCCGGACGATGATCTCCATGTCCTCGCAGACCGTCCCGGCGCGCTGACCGACATATTCCTCGACCAGCTTGTGCTGTACCAGCGGCGTGAGATAGCCGCCGGCCCGGATGACGGTCTCCTTCTCGAACACCGCGAACACGCCTGACAGGATGAGGATGGAGTCGAGCCGGTCGAGGCCGGTGCGACCGGTGGTGAAGGAGCGGAGGTATTCCACCATCTGGAACCGCGACCAGGGGTGCGATGGCAGCCCCACGCTGACCACCCGGCCGCCGCGGATGGTGCAGCCGTTGGCGATCGCGACCTGGCCGCCCACGGCGACGATGCGCGGATCCTCCTGCACCATCCGCATCAGCTCCTTGAGCGCCCGCTGATCGAGAATGCTGTCGGCGTCCAGACTGACGAAGTACGGGGCGGTCGAGGTATTGATGCCCGCGTTGAGCGCATCCGCCTTGCCGGCATTCTCCTTGTCGATGACGACCAGCCGGGAAACGTTCTTCGGCAGCGGAAAGGTCGCTTCGTACATCGCGCGGACCCGCGCGGTGCCGATGGCGTCGCGATAGGGGAGATCGGTGCGGCGCAGGCGAAAGGCCTGTTTCAGGACGTCGAGGGTGGCATCGCTCGACCCGTCATTGACCACCACCACCTCGAAGCGCGGGTAGTCGCAGTGGATCAGGTTGGTCACGCTGTCGACGATCGTGACCTCCTCGTTGAATGCCGGCACGACCATCGTCAGCGGCTTGGTGTAGTCGTTGTCGTCGATGAGGTCGAGGTCCTCGAGGAAATGCCCCACCACCCGCCGCCGCACCTGCCGGGCGGACAGCAGGATCAGCACCAGCATGTAGCCGTTGTAGAGCAGGAAGTACCCCAGGAACAGCGGCTGCAGGACCAGGCCGATGGCGGAGGCGACGACCGCGATGCGCTCCCCTGTCACGCCGTGCTCCGCCCGTCGGGCGCCTCCCGCCAGCCGGCCAGCATGCGGCCGACCCGGTCCCGCACCGCCCCGATCGAGTCGGTACGCATGACGGTATACGCCGCCTCGTCGCCGAGGACCGCCAGCGCGAGCGCCGCCGGGAGCCGGCGCGCCGGATCCCGCTCGGAGCGGGCGGTGTTGCGGAGATCCTCGAGCGAGACGGCGTGCCGCACCGCCGCCACCGCCGCCGCGCGCGAGATGCCGAAGGCGGTAGGCGTCTCGTTCCATTCTCCGCGCAGCAGCCGGGTGACGAAGAGCGCGGCCCGGACCATTTCGTCGGGATCGAGGAAGAGCGGCTCGAGTGCGGCGGTCTCGGGTCCGTCCAGATAGGCGCGCGCGATGTCGCGCCGCACCCCCGGATCGGGGTCGCCGAGCATCGCCGTCAGGCGATCGAACTGTTTCGCCGCACCCCAGGCGGCGACCGCCGCCCGCCGCACCGCGACCGACGGATCGATCGCCATCGTCTCCAGCGCCGCGGCGTCCATCAGGTCCGGCCGCGCGGCCCAGAGATCCGCCACCGCCTCCCGCACCGGGGAGGCGGTGCTCCGGCCGACGACGCCCAGGACCCGCTTGAGGTCGGGGTGATGCATGTACCGGGCGACTCGGCAGAGCAGCACCGCCTCCTTGCCGCCGTGATCGAGACCGAGCGCCAGGTCGAGAAAGGCGGGAAAGGCGGCCTCCGCCTGCAGCGCCACCGTCTGCAGCACCACGGGGTCCTCGTCGGCGCGCAGGAGCCGCATGAGTCCCTGGAGGCCCTTGCCAGGCGCGATGCGCTGGAACAGCGCGACCGCCGCGTGGCGGACAATCTTGTTGGGGTCGCTCAGCGCTCGGCTGGCCGTCAGGTGCAGCTCCGAGACATCCAGCATGCCGCCCACGGCGGTGAGGGCCACGGCGCGCACCTCGGGGCTGGGGTCGCTGCGGACAACCGAGAGCAGCGCGCTCCGGCTGCGCTCACCCTGAAAGGTGCGCAGCCCCGCAATCAGCCGGATCCGCTGCTCGGGAGACAGCACGCCGCGCATGCCATCCGCCAGCGTCTGCTCCATCTGCTCCCGGCTGGTGCTGCCCAGCGCGCGCAGTTCCACATGCCGCGCCTCCCGCAGCCGGAGCCCGAGCAACCGGAATTCGGCATCCGACTTGAGCCGCTCGCGGAGCAGCTCGCGGAGCGCCGCTTCATCGGCCATCTCGATGATCCGCGCCACCAGGCTCTCCTGGTCGTACGCGCCGAGTGCCAGGACGGCCGCGGCGCGGACGTTGATCGAGGGCTCCTGCTGGCAGACGCTGAGCAGCACGACCTCGCCGCCGGCGGGACGGAAGAGGCCGGTGGCGAGGGCGGCGCGCTCCCGCACCAGGGGCGAGGGATCGTCGCGCAGCAGGGTGAGGATGCGCGGCGCTTCGCGCGCCCCGCCGAGCCGCACCAATCCGTCGACGCACGCCGCGCGGACCCGCTCCTCCGGGTCGGGCAGCCCCGCTTCGAGGAGGAGCAGCCCCCGCGCGCCCCCGACCCGTCCGACTACCTCCGCGGCGGCCGTCCGGACCTCGGGCGCCTTGTCCTGGAGCAGCGATTCGAGCAGCTCGCCCGGATGCGGGGGTTTGAGCCCGCCGATGGTGCGGACCAGCCGGCTCCGGCTCGCCGTGTCGCCCCGCTCCAGCAGGATGTCGATGATCGCGGCGAGAGAGTCGCGATCCAGCTGCGCCACCGCGCCGCTGATGGCGTCGGCAAAGCCAGGGCTGGCCTCGCGAAAGGCCCGGAGCAGCGGCGGCAGCGCGCGGGGATCTCCCAGCGCACCGAGGGCGTGGGCCGCCGCGGCGCGCACCGGCTCGTGCGCGTCGGTGAGCAGCTCCAGCAGCAGCGGCACCGCCCCCTTCCATCCGGCCTCGGCGGCACCATCGGCGGCGGCGGCGCGCACCTGTGCCTCCGGATCGCGCAGCAGCCGGGCGAAATCCCTCTCCGCCCCGGCGGCGTGGACCAGGCCCAGGGCGCGGGCCGCCGCGGCCCGGACCAGCGGCTCCCGGTCGGTCGAGCGCGGCTGAATGACGGCGGCGAGCTCGCGGCCGCCGAGATCGCCGAGCAGTCCGGTGGCGGCGGCGCGCACCCGCTCATCTTCATCGCCGAGCGCGTCGAGCGCCGCCGGCACCGCGTCGCGCGCACCGAGCGCGTGCAGCGCCTCGAAGGCGTCGGCGCGCACCCCGGCATCGGCGTCTTTCCTGGTGCATTCGATGAGTTCGGCGGAGAGATCCTTCCGGTCCGCCTGACGAATGGCGCTCACCATCGCGCGGCGGACCAGGGCGGAAGGGTGGTGCAGGTGCTCGGCGAGCAGCTCGCGCGCCCCGGCGACGCCGAACTTGGTCAGCATCGCCTCGGACTCGGGCGTGGCCACGCCGCGCTCGATCTCCGCGACGATGCGGGTGGGGACGCCGAGCCGCTCCAGGCCCACCGCCGCACGGATGCGAATTTCGGGGTCGGGGTCATCGAGGGCGACGAGCAGCGGTGCTTCGGCCGTCGGGCCGATCTGCTCGAGCGCCTCGACACTCCGCATCCGCACCCACCAGGCCGGATCGCCGAGGGCGCGCACCAGGCGGTCGATCACCTCGCCGTCGGCGAACTGTCCGAGGGCGCCGGCGATGCGCGCGCGGACGAAGGGGGCGGGATCGGACAGCAGGTGGTCGAGGAGGTAGGTGACGGCGCGGCGGTCGCCCAGCTTGCCGAGGGCGCCGGCCGACTTGGCGCGCACCTCATCGTCCAGATCCTTGAGTGTCGTCACCAGCACGGGAAAGGCCCGCTCGGCCTTCAGCTCGCCGAGGATGTTGGCGGCCCACGCCCGGGCGGGGTGCCGGGTGTGCTCCCGGAGGAAACTCAGCATCGGCTCGACCACGGCGTCACCGTGGCGGACCAGGATGTCGGCGATCCGCGGCACCAGCCAGATCTCGGCCGACTTGAGAGCGGCCACCAGCGGCTCCACCGCGCGCGGATCACCGATCCGCGCCAACGCCCGGAGCGCGATCTCCCGGACATCGGCATCCTCGGAGCGGGTGGCCTGGATCGTCTCGATGAGCACCGGGACCGCCTTGGCGTTGCCGACCCGGCCGAGCAGTTCGGCGGCAAAGGCGCGCTCGCGCCAGCGCTTGGCGGTGCGGATGCGGTCGACATACTTGTCGACCAGTCCCAGGCGGTCGTATGCGTCGAGCAGCCAGCTGGGGCGTTCCGTGAGGCCGCGGGCCTGCTCCTCGAGCAGCGCCTCGAGGGCCTCGAAGTCGCGCAGCGTGCGAAGATTGTGGAGCTCCGGCTCCAGCAGCGCCTTGTCACGCTGGGCCATCCCGGCCACGACGTCCCGGTAGAGACCCTTGCGCAGCGCCAGATGCCGCTCGACCCGAGTGAGCAGGGCCGCGTGCGCCAGCCAGGCCACCACTCCGACGACCCCGAGCGCGAGGACAAAGGCGGCAAAGGTCAGGATGAGGTGCAGCAGGGTCACGGGCGCTCCGTCAGCCGGGTGATCATCCGGTCCCGCGAACGGTGCCGATCGGGGTCATCCTCGATGACCTGGACCAGGCGGTTCAGGAGGGCGCCTCGCCGCTCAGTGCGCCCTCTTCCACATCACAAAAACGACAGAAGGCCGCCGGGGAGGCGACCTTCGGGGGCAGGGTGGCGCGGCGACCGCGCCGCTCACGTCCGGGCATCATCGAGGAAGACGAGCGCCTGACGCCGCCGCACGGCGGTCTCCAGGGCGCGGTAGACGTCGGGGTCGATCACCGAGCCGGCCAGATCGCGCATCCGCTCCACCGCGACGTCGGCGGGCATCTTCTCCTGGTACGGCCGCGCGGTGGTCAGCGCATCGAAGATCTCGGCGGCGCCGAGGATCCGGGCGCCGAGGGGGATCGCCTCGGCGCGGAGGTGGTCGGGATAGCCCTGGCCGTCCCAGCGCTCGTGGTGGCTGCGCACGAACGCGATGATGTCGCCGAGGTGAGCCAGCGGCGCGAGGATCTGGGAGCCGACGACCACGTGCTGCTTGACCTGCTCGTACTCGTCCGCCGTGAGCGGGCCCTGCTTGGTGAGGATCTCCTCGCGGATGCCGATCTTGCCGATGTCGTGCAGCCGGCCCGCCATCCGGACCTGCTCCACCTGCTCGTCGGTCATGCCCAGCTCGGCGGCGATCATCGCCGCGAGGTCGGCCACCCGGGCCGAGTGGCCCCGGATGAAAGGGTCCTTGGCCTCGAGGGCGTTGACCAGCGCCTCGAGGGTCGCCACCGAGAGCCGCTCCAGCTTGGCGCGCTCCCGCCGCAGCTCGGCGGTGCGGACCGCCACCTCTTCCTTGAGCCACTGGTTGAGGTTGGCCTGTTCGAGCTGGCTGTCGCGCCGGCGGATGGCGCGGAGGATGGCGCGGGCGAGGTCGGTGAGGTCGATCGGCTTGGTGAGATAGTCCATCGCGCCGCGCTGCATGCAGAGCGCCGCGGTCGTGGCGTCGTTGACCGCGGTGAGCATCAGGATGGCGATGCTCGGCTCCAGCTCCAGACCTGGGGCACCAGATCGATGCCGCTGCGCCCGGGCATCCGCACGTCCAGCAGCATGCACGGCGATCTTCTGACGCTGGAGGACCTCGCATCGCCTCGTCGCCGGAAGCGTGCGGTGACGACGTCGTAGCCCTGCTGGGTGAGGAACTTCTTGAGCGCGTTCCGGATCGGCTCTTCGTCGTCGACGACGAGGACGCTGATCGGGACATCGGCCAGCGGCACTGGGACTCCTTCGGGGAGGGGTGGGCGCCAGGAAGTGCTAACCTGTTGCGCTGGAAGATTATACTCAATCGTGACGGGACGCCAGAGGGAAGGGGCCGCGCGTCGGGAGCCCAAGAAATCAGGGGCTCGACGAATTCCACCTCGACCGGCTCCGGAATCAGCCCCGCGGCGTGGGCCCGCGTCGGAGCAGCTCCCGGACCGCCTGCGCGGCCCCGTGTCGCCGTAGTCCACGGTCCAGTCGTTCACGTACATCCCCACGAAGCGGTCGGTCTTTTCGTCGCCGATGCCCCGGTTGAACTGCTTGGCGTGGTCCAGCGCCGGCGCCCGGTGGTCCAGGCGTAGACGATGCTGGCCTTGAGGTCCCGCGCCACCTGCTTGACGATCCGGCGGGCCGAGGTCCCGGCGCACCACGTTGCCGCCGAGCGGCAGAGGGCAGTCCGGTCTCGGCGAGCCACCATTCGCCCATGTCGGCCCAGAGGTGCAGCCCCTGATCCTGGTAGGTGAGCTGGCCCTCGTGGATCAGCAGGCCGAGGTCGACCTGCGCCGCGAGGACGGCATCGTCGATCTGGTCGAAGGGCACCACGACTTCGGACGAAGTCGGGCTGGAAGAGCCGGAGCGCGAGGTAGGCGGTGGTGAGCTTGCCGGGCACCGCGATGCGCTTGCCGCCGGTGAGGGCTCGCACGGCGGCGACCGGCCTCCGCGGGAGCCGGCGCTCCGGCCGGGGCCCGACACCAGGCGGGGGCCGTAGCCGTCGCCCATCGAGGAACCGCTGGTGAGCAGGGCGTACGGTCCGCGCAGGTAGGCATACGCGTGAATCGAGACCGCGGTGACCTCGAGCTCGGCCTTGAGGGCCCGCCGATTGAGCGACTCGATGTCGGAGAGTTCATGGACGTAGCGCAGGTCGCCGGTGTCGATCTTCCCCTCGGCCAGCGCGTAGAACATGAACGCGTCGTCGGAGTCGGGGGAGTGGGCGACGTGGATGGTGCGGAGCATCCGCTATTTCGGCCCGGACTGGGCCTTGAACGCGTCGAGCGCCGCCTGCTGTTCGTCGTACTCCGGACGCTTGGGCGGCGAGTCTCGGCGTCGTAGTGCGCCAGGAAATTCTTGCGGCTCCGGTCGAGCCCCGCCGCGTCCTTCTTGCGCTCCGCGACCTGGGCCCGGAGCAGGTCGGCGAAGAGGTGATGCTTCGCGCCGGCCTGGATGGTGTCGGCCAGGGCGAGCGCGGCTCGGAAACTGGCCCAGCTGGACGTGACACCGTCGGCCACCCGGAAGCGCATGTCGGCGTCGATGGTGTCCAGCATGCCGTAGGCGGAGAAGGCCATCGGCGAGAACCGCTCCACCGTCGCGGTGTCGCCCTGTCCGGCCGCGCGTCATGATGCGGTCGTACAGCCGGGTGAAGCGCTCCCGCGGCGTCATCTGGCTGATATCGGGCGGCTGGCCCGGCCCGCCGGCCGGCGGGCTCTCGCCCGGCGGCGGCTCCGCCGGGCGGCACCGACGTTCGCCATGTCCGGCCGGGCCTGCTCGTCGGGCTTGTGCGTGACGAAGTACACGATACCGGCAACGCAGAGGCCCGACCACCGCCCAGGCGATGAACCACGGGGCCCGCTCCGCAAGGCCGCCGGCGGTGACGGCGCGGCCGCAGCGATGGCAGTATCGGGCGTCGGGAGCGAGCGGTGCGTAGCAGGCGGGACAGGCAGTGGGGTTGGTCATGGGTCGGGGAATCTAGGGGGAAGAGGGCCGGGATGGTACGGCCCCATTGTCGTCCATCCCTGGCGTCGTTAGCGTCAAGGCAACCCGGAGGATGCATGGCCCAGCCGCAGCAGCCACCGCCGGTTCCCCTGCCCGAGGCCCCGTCGGCCCGCCATCTCGGCGATCTCGCCCGGAGCCAGATCCGCTGGAGCGTGTACCTGGAGACCCGGCCCGATGGGGGCGCTGGCGCAGGGCCGGCTGCATTTCGTCGAGGGCTCCCGGCAGCCGTGCACCGGCTGGATCTTCCGCGAGTGGACCGAGCAGGAAATCATCGACGCGGTTCAACGATTTCAGCCCGATCGAGCTCTGGAAGATTCTCGAGAGCCTCGGCTAGGCGGTTACAGGAGCGCCGCCGCGCCGCCGGTCCCGGGGCGCGCGCTGACGTTGGTCCGGGCGACCCCTCGGTCGCCCGCCGGATTTCCGAGGCCTGCCATGTCCACGCCCGCTACCCGCCTCCCGATCCGCGACTTTCCCCGCCAGCTCAGCGGCGCCCGCAAGCCGGACATCCTCAAGCTGGCGGAGGACGTTCGGCCGATTTCCTCCGCCTGCAGTTCACCGACATCCTCGGCATCAACAAGAACGTCGAGGTGCCGCGCAGCCAGTTCGACAAGGCGCTCGACGGCGAGATCATGTTCGACGGTTCCTCGATCGAGGGCTTCACGCGGATCGAGGAGAGCGACATGCTCCTGGTGCCCGACCTCGACACCTTCCGCGTGCTGCCGATCGAGGAGGAAGGTGGCCGGGTGGCGCGGCTGCTCTGCGACATCTACACCCCCGATCACGCAGCCCTTCGCCGGCTGTCCCCGCCTGACCCTCAAGCGCCAGATCGCCCGGGCCCAGGGCCTGGGCTACTCGATGATGGCCGGCTGCGAGGCCGAGTTCTTCCTGTTCGAGAAGGACGCGCAGCGGCAGCCCCGACCACCGCGACCCACGACCAGGGAGTCGTATTTCGACCTGACCCCGCTCGACCGGGGCGAGGAGATCCGCCGCCTGATCGTGACCGACCTCGAGCTGATGGGCTTCGAGGTCGAGGCGGCCCACCACGAGGTGGCGCCGGGCCAGCACGAGGTGGACTTCAGTACGCCGATGCCCTCACCACCGCCGACAACATCGCCACCTTCCGCTTCGTCGTGCGCGACGTCGCCAACCGCCACGGCTTCCTCGCCTCGTTCATGCCCAAGCCGATCCAGGGCCAGAACGGCAGCGGCATGCACACCCACCAGCGCTGTTCCGGGGGAAGGAGAACGCCTTCTGCCGATCCCGAAGACCGAGCACGGGCTCTCCGCCGATGGCCCTGTCCTACGTCGAGGGGCTGCTGCAGCACGCCCGCGGTTTCTGCGCCATCACCAATCCGTTGATCAACAGCTACAAGCGGCTGGTACCGGGCTACGAGGCGCCGGTGAATGTCGCGTGGTCGCATGCGCAACCGCTCGCCGCTGGTCCGCATTCCCGAGCGGCGCGGCGAGGGCACCCGCTGCGAACTCCGGATGCCCGACCCCTCCGCCAATCCCTACCTGTCGCTCACGGTGCAGCTGGCCGCCGGGCTCGACGGCGTGGAGCAGAAGCTCGAGTGCCGCGAGCCGGTCAATCGCAACATCTTCCGGATGAGCTTCCGCGACCGGCGGAAGTACCAGATCGACGACCTGCCCCGCGACCTGCACGAGGCGCTGGACCGCTTCGAGAAGGACGACGTGATCAAGGCGGCCCTGGGCGAGCATCTCACCGAGCGCTTCCTCGAGGCCAAGCGGGAGGAGGTCGACCGCTACAACCGCGAAGTGACGGAGTGGGAGACCCGCAACTACCTGGGGCGGTACTAGCGTCCCAGGCCAACGCCGGGACTGGTGCCCGGCCCGGGATCCGCACCACCGCCCGGAGCGACGGCGACGGTGCCTCGCCAGGGCAAACACCCCCCGGCCGGTGACTCAGGCCGGCGGCATGACCCGCAGCTCGGCCCTCGGTTCGGGCGGCGTCTGTTCCAGCAGCGGGGCCTCGGACCAGGTCGAGGCGACATCCAGCAGCGATTCCAGCCGCACCACCGCCTCACGGAACCACTCCTCCGGGCGCGCATAGGCAAAGCGCTGCTGCTCGTCGGCGCCCCACTGCGTCGGACCGAGCTCGTCCAGCCAGAAGGACCGCTCCGCCTCGATCACGCCCCGCATGCCGAGCAGGTTGCGCTCCAGCTCCGCCAGGAGCACCCGGAGGCGGACCCATCGATGCTCGGGAAAGTTGAAGTCTCCGCGCAGCACGGCACCCGCCTGTTCGCCCTTGGTGACGATGCCCTGGATGGTCTTGGCGTCCATCGCGAGGTTCAGCCCCCCTTCGTCGTTGCGCAGCCGGATCTGCACCACCCGCTCCCGATAGCTGGGCAGCAGCGACTGGGTGTTGTCGCGATAGTTCTGCGCCGTCGAGAAGATCGCCCCGAGAAATTTCATCAGGCTGGGATGGTTCACCGGGTCGGCCGGGTCGCCGAGCGGGACCCACTCGGGGGCCTGCTCGTCGCCGGCGCGGGGCAGGTAGACCGCGTTGTAGAACAGCCTGTCGCGGCTGGGCCCCGGCGTGCCCGCCCCGCCGCTCACCGGCGCCCGCGAGAGCGCGACGTACCCCTGACGCACGGTGCCCCTCCCGGGCACGAACCCCTCGGCCGGCAGTGAGGTCAGGCTGATGCCGAAGGTGGGCCGGCGCGGCAGCCAGCGATCGAAGAAGTGAATCGGGAAGTTGCTGCAGATGCCCCCATCGCTGAACCAGGTCAGCTGGAGCTCGCGCTCGCCGATCCGGCGGGGAGCCGCCGATGGCTCGGCCGTCGCGTAATCGTAGGGCACGGAGTAGAGCGGGATCGCGCTGAACAGCAGGGGAAAGCTCAGACTCATGCGGATCGCCACCAGCACCGGGAGGTCGCCACCCTCGGGGAGGAAACAGTACCCCGGCGGCAGCTCGATGCCCGCGCGGACCGCCGGTGCCCGGGCCCGCAGCACGGCGACGATCCCGGGCGGAAAGAACTGTTCGAAGTCCGCGATCCGGAACGCGAAGACCTCGCGCGCGAACGGCAACACGAACGGCTGGCCAAGACTCAGGCAACTCGTCACCATGCGGAGATCGATTGCCGGCTGCGCCTCGGTGCCGGGCGCCATGTCGGCCGGGCCGTGCCAGAGCTCGCCGAAGGTGAGCGGAGGCTCCGTCACCGACCTGCCGGCACAGCGCTGCAGCGAAGCGTGCAGCCACTCGATCAGCGCCGGCGCGCCACTCGTCCCGGTGCCTCGGCAGAGTCCGAGGTGATTGGCGGGGACCCGCTTCCCCACGATCCCCGCGAGATAGAGGAGCCCCGGCAACGGCGCGAGCAGGGCGACGCCGGCGAGCGCCAGCAGCACCGCGAGCAGCGCCCAGAGACCGGGGAGGGTGAAGATCGCGAGAATGCCATGCTGGGGCAGCGCCTCGGCCAGAGCTTTGGGGCGGAAGTAGGCGGCGGTGCCCGCGGTGAGGGCCAGCCCGATCGCGGCGCTGCAGACCACGCCGAGGCCGTAGCTGAGAGGCGCTGCGCGGAGCAGGGCGCGATGCAGCGTGGTCACGATGCGCAGCGGCCCCCGCTCCCCTTTCAGGCCATCCATCAGGCGGAGCAGGAAGCTGAAGAGCGGACCGGTACCGCCCGTCGGACGGAACAGCCCCAGGAGAAATCCGGACTGGCCCAGCTCCTTGGAGGCGTCGGCGAGGGCCTCGAAGCCGCCGCGGCTCCGGCCGAATTCGGCGGCGGCGGTCAGCGCGGCGGCGATCGCGCCGGCCGAGGTCCCGCCGATGCTGCGAAACCGGAACTTCTCCTTGAGCTCAAGCACCGCGGGGGGATAGACGACGCCGCTGGTGATGCCACCCTTCATGATCAGATCGCATTCGAGCGTCGGCAGACTGCGCGGCGAGTCGAGGGTCGCGTCGGTCACGGGCATGTGGAGGGCTCCTCCCTGAGTACCGTGGTGACCCTTCCCCTGCGTGATCCCGGAGTGCGCACCCGGCGGTGCGATCCTGCAGCGTCCGCCGGGGAGGAGCTCAGGGGGAGGGGGGCCACAACCGTTTCAGCAACTGGATCTGGCCGGCATGGTAGATGTCGTGCGCCAGCACCCCGATGATCAGCTCGCCGTAGGTCCAGCGCCGCTTCGCGGCGGGGCGCCGGTGGAGCCTCGCCGGATCAAAGGTGGTGACGGCCGCGACGAAGCGCCGGTGCTCCTCCGCCAGCAGGGCCCGGTCCTCTCTCCAGGCGCGCTCGTCAGGCAGCGCGGGGAGAGCCGGCCAGTTCGCGGGGCTCCGGGCGAAGCGCGGGATCGGCTCCCGTTCGAGGTGCCGCCGCACCGCGTATTTCCAGTAGGCGATGTGCAGCGTGAGGGTCCAGATGCTGTGCCGCCGGGGCGCAGGGACCCAGCGCGCCTGCGCGGCGCTCACGCCCCGCAGCGCGCCCACCGGAGTGACGCCACCATGCCACGCGCGGCCGCGCGGCGGCTCCAGGGTGCGGGCAATCAGCGCCAGGGTATCGGAGGTCATCTGCTGGTCAGATGGACCATGGCCAGCAGCTCGCGAACGATCACTTCCGGCTGCTCCTCATGGATGTGGAGACCCGCGCCGTTCACCGTCTGTACCGTCAGTCCGTGGACATGTTCCTCCAGCTGCCGCAATCGTCCGGCGGAGATCCCGCTCTTGTGTGGCGCGCCGCCGATCAGCAGCCGCACCGGCATCCGGAGCTGCCCGAGCCGCGGCGCCAGCGAGTCCGGCTCGACCGAGTTCTGCATCCCCTTCAGCGCCCGCAGCACCGCACCGATGTCGCCGGCGGGGCCCCGGGTGTAGCCGTCGATCACCGAGTCGGTCACCCAGGTCGTGTCGCCGGAACACGCGATGAGTCCCTTGCGCAGCTCCTTCTTCACCCGCCCCCGCCCCGCGAAGATCCGGATGAAGAAGGCGAACTTGACCGCGTTCTTCACGCTCGACGCGGCTGCCGATTCCACCGCCCCCTCATCGATCAGCAGGAGGCCGTGGACCAGGTCGGGGCGGGCGAGGGCGAGTCGCAGCGCGATCGGGACGCCGACCGCATGCCCCATCACCACCGCCTCGCTGAGATGCAGCGAATCCATCGCCGCCGCAATACGGTGCGCCTGCGCCGTGTGCGAGTAGTCCCCCTCGGCCGGGTGCGACGCGTCGCCGACCCCCAGCGGCTCGATCACGACCGCGCGGATCCCGGCGTCCGCCAGCGGGGGCAGGACATGGCGAAAGGCATAGGCCGGACTGATGAGGCCGGGGATGATCACGACCGCCGGACCCCGCGGAGGGCCGGTCATCGTGACGTGAAGCGTCTCCCCGGGTGCGGTCAGCACCATGAGATCGACCGAATCGCGGGGAGCCTGCAGGGGAGGTGGGACCGTCGCCAGCGCCGCCGCGAGCCAGAGCAGAATCATGGGGCGGAATGTGATCGGGACCGCGGGCTGGGGCAATCGCCAGCCGGGTATGAGTGACACGTAATGGAGTGACACGGGGAAGGCTGACCGACCGGGATGCACGGTTCGACCAATTCGCCCCGGGTCCCCTCACCCCGCACCGGTCTTGCTGGCAAAACGTTGGAGGGCAATGGCTTACATGATTATTGCTCGCATCGCCCCGACTCGAATCCCTGAAGTCGGGTGGCAGGCCTCTCCGGGCCTGCTTGTTGCCAAACGCGGAGTCAGTTTCCGACCATCGCTGATTACTCCGGCACCGGATCTCAGGCCATGCACGATCGGCTCCTCGGCACACGCCAGACGGTCATCCTCGCGGCGGGCAACGGCTCCCGGCTCAGCGCGGCCCGCGGCGGGCTGCCCAAGCCGCTGGTCCGCGTCGCCGGCCAGACGCTCATCGAGCACGCGCTCGATCAGGCGGTCGCGGCGGGGGTCGAAGAGGCGATCATCGTCACCGGGAACGCCGCCGACCAGATGCGGGCCCACCTGGAGACGTTGGAGACGCCGCTCAAGCTTACCGTCGTCTACAACGAGCGCTACCACGATCCGAATGGGGTGTCGCTGCTCTGCGCCGAGCCGTACGTGAGGGGACCGTTCTATCTGCAGATGGCCGACCACGTCTTCGCCCATCCGGTGCTGCGGTTCCTCGATCGCGCCGAGGCCGCCCCGGCGAACTGCGCCAGGCTCCTGGTCGACTTCCATCCGGTCAACCTCGATGAGGACGACGCGACCAAGGTGCGGGTCGCCGGCAGTCACATCACGGCGATCGGCAAGGACGTCTACCCGTACGACGCGGTGGACACCGGCTGCTTCCGACTCGATGCCCGCATCTTCGACGCGCTGCATGACGTGCAGCGCACCGAGCCGGCCTCGGTGACCCTCGGCATGCGCCGGCTCCTCGGCCGCGGCGCCTTTGCGGCGGTGCCGCTGGTCGGGGTGCGCTGGACCGATGTCGACACCCCCGAGGACTACGCCAAGGCGGAGCTGCTGCTGAGCGCCCATCGTCGGCGCAGCGTCAACCGCGAGGCCGCGGTGGCCTGACCGGCATCGACTGGCAACGCACACGGGCGACCCCTCACCGGGTCGCCCGTTCTGTTTCCTCCCGGCGCCCGGCGCCCCGGATCAGACCCGGGGCGCCGGCTTGGGTCCCCCTCGCACGACCCACTCGACACATGTCGCACCGCCGCTCACCAGGAAGATGATCGTGCACCAGATGAGCGGAATCTCGGTGAGGTGCACGATGGCGGCGGGGAGATAGAGGAAGGTGAAGAAGTCGCGCTGGCCGGCCAGCTCCACCGATTCCTTCACGATCTGGAACGGGGTGCGCGAGCGGGAGGGGTCCCGCACCGCGTGCGGATTGCGGGTGGAGTACCAGCTGGATGCTCGCCACGCTGCCGCTGCCCCCGCCGCGGGTCAGCAGCGCGGTATACAGCGAGATCTGGTAGATGAGGTGCGCGGCGACGCCCACGATCAGGACCGGCAGCGCGATCGCCGAGCCGGCGCGATACAGCGCCCAGCCGGCCACCGCGAAGTAGCCGAGATTGACCACGTCGTCGAGGACCTGGTCGAGCCATTCGCCCAGCCGGGAACGGATGTACTTGAGCCGGGAGATCTCTCCGTCACAGCCGTCGAGGATCGACTGGATCTGCAGCAGCACCGCGCCGGGTACCAGCCAGGCTGCTCCGCCCCGGACCACCACGCCGATCGCCGCGACGCCGAAGAGCGCGGCGATCAGCGTCATCTGGTTAGGGGTGAGCGAGGTGTCGAGCAGGAGCCGGGTGACCCGGAGCGAGATGCGCCGGTTGATGGTCCGTGAGATGAGCCCGTCGGTCGCCTTGAGCAGGGACTGGAGCAGCCGGTCCTCCGCGGCGCGCCGGCTCGCCGCATCGGCGGCCACGACGACGAACTCATCCGGCTCGAGCGGCGCGGCCTCGAGGTCGCCGGCGTAGCCGGACCGCACCAGGCGCGCGGGCAGCATCCGCTGCCAGACGAGGCCGAGCCGCGCGCTGAGGATCGGCTCGCCGCCGGGCCCCGGAGCGGCGAGCACCCGGAGCCGGAGCCGTGCATCCACCGGCAGACGCTCCTGCGCCGATCGCCGTCGACGATCACCTCGTCGATCCCCGCATCCTGCAGCGACAGCAGCTGCCGGAGCAGGATCGTCATCCCGGCCACGCGGGCGAACGGGTCGCCGGCGGCCGGCGCGGTGAGGCGGGCGCGCTTCGCTCATGCCGGCGACTGCCGCGCCTCGGTCAGCATCATCGTGGCAAGGAAGAGGTTGAGGACCGTGGCGCAGACGCCGAAGTAGCCCGCGAGCGCCGGCGCCCACCACCACGAGCCCACACACGCGACGTACCCGAGGGCGAAGTGGGTGCCGATCCCGAGAATCGGTCCAGGCGCGCATCCGGCCCGCGTTGGCCGCGCGGTAGGCGACGGGGTCCGCGGCGGGGGGATCGCAAGGGCGGCGTGCTGGGCCCGGGAGTACCCCTCGTACAGCCAGAAGAGGAACGCGTCGCCGTAGCGGCCTTCCGCCCGGGCGCGGCCCCGCTCCCGGGCGACTCGGTCGACATCCTCCTCACGCTCGCAGTACCCGCCGCCGACCCGCGCGATGTAGCGGGTCTTGGCGTGATCGAACATCGCCGACTGCACCGCCGAGCTCGCGAGCCCGACGAGGCCGAGGAGCCAGTACCAGGGACTGCCGAGACGCTGCGACGAGGTAGTGTGCGGCGCCGATGCCGATGGTGATGCCGACGGCGTAGTCGGCGAGGCCGTCGAGGATCGCGCCGGTGGTCGAGGAGATCTGCTTCGCGCGGGCGAGCTGACCGTCGCAGCAGTCGAGGACGACGGAGAGAAAGAGCAGGATCCGCCGCCGACCACCGGGCGGGCGGATGTCCCGCGGCGCCGAAGCAGGACGATCCCGCCCGCGACGCCGACCGCGCCGGAGAGCAGGGTGACCTGATTGGGGGTGATGGGGGTGCGGACCAGCCAGGCGACGACCCGCCGGGCGAGCGGCCGGTGAATGTGCTCGTCGACCCACTCCTCCGCCTCGCCCGGCTTGGCAGGCACGGCGTCGTGTGCGCGCGCAGCGTCCGCCCGGACGTCAGCGCGCGAACCGGGCGCGGGCGTCCTCGAGGTCGGCGAGGTCATCGATCTCCGTCCATTCGTGATGGCCGATCGGAACGGTGCGGAAGCTAACGCCGGCCTGGATCATCCGCTGAAAGGCGTCTTCGTAGTAGCCCTGGGTGTCGCCCGCCTCACGCATCGCCTCGAGGGTCGCCCAGAAAATCGGCAGCGCGAGACCGCTCACCTTCTGTACGCCGATCGATTCGCCGGCAGCACTCGGCCGGCGGTCAGCTGCTTGGAGAGGCGCCGCACGCCGCCCTGCGCGTCGAGCAGCGCCTTCATCTCTTCGTCGGCCAGCACGGTCTCGGTGTCCAGCAGCAGTGCGGCAGGCATCCGGCCTCGGTCACCAGCCGGTCGAGCGCGTCGCCCGGTCAGCACCACGTCGCCGTCGCAGAGCACGATGCCCGCTGCCGCTCACCGCTGGGCCGGGCGGCGAGCACGCTCATGCAGTTGCCGGTGGTGGCGTAGTCGGGATTGGGTGCGAGGCGCGACCTCGATCGGCGGCCGATGTGACCTGGCAGATGCCCCTCCACGTCCTCCGACCGGTAGCCGGTGACCACGACGGCCCGCCGGATCCCGGCGGCGGCGATCCGCTCCAGCTGCCGCGCGAGGATGGTCTGGCCGCCGACGTCGAGCAGGCACTTCGGTGTCGTGTCCGTCAGCGGCCGGAGGCGGGAGCCGAGCCCGGCGGCGAGGATGATGGCGGTGTGATCCATGGGATTAATGACGGGTGGCGATGGGGAAAAGCGGAACTGAAAAGTAATCGGCCAATGGAGCCGCTCCCTCACTCTCCCGTCGCCTTTTCGCAATCTAACGCCTAACTCGCGGAACAATCAGTCCTCATCGAACCGGCACGCCCGGCGATGTCCGCCACCGTCTCGAGGAAGCGGTCGATCGTGGCGATGTCCACAAAGCCCATGTTGCCGACCAGAAAGGAATCGTGGCTCACCGGACCCTTGCCCCGGTACACCAGGAAGCCGCGGGCGCGCAGATCGTTGTAGAAGCTGTCGAAGCTGAGTCCCGGCGGCAGCTGGGCCACCGTGAGCGAGCCGGCGCTGCCGGGGCCGTCGTAGCGGATCCGGAGCCCCAGGCCGATGAGGCCGGCACGGAGCCGGGCGTTGAGCATCTGGTACCTGGTCCGGCGGGCCGGCGCGCCTCCCTCGTCTTCCAGCTCGTGCAGCGCGGCCTCCAGCGCGGCGACCGCCGGCACCGCCGGCGTGAACGGGGTCTGCCCGGTCTCGCGGAGCGCGGTGCGGTAGCGGCGCAGATCGAGAAACATCGAGCGCGGCCGCACATGCGCCGTCTCGTCCCAGACCTCGCGGCGGGTGATGACGAAGGCCGCGCCGGCCACGCCGTGCAGGCACTTGTTGGCGCTGCCGATGACGACCGAGGCGCGGCTCCGCACCATGTCGAACTCCTCGGCGCCGAGGCTCGAGACGACATCCACGAAGTAGCGGATGTGACGCGGCGCCAGCAGCCGCCCGACTTCGTTCACCGGATTCACCCGGGCGACGCTGGTCTCGTGGTGCACCATCGCGACCGCCTTGATCCGGGAGTCGCCATCCAGCATTCCCTGGATCTGCTCCAGCATCACCGGCTCGCCCCAGTCGTACCGCAGGTGGCTCATCGGGAGGCCCAGGCACTGGGCCATCTCCGCGATCCGCTCCCCGAATGCGCCGTTCGAAACGACCAGCAACCGCTCATCCGGCGACACGAACGTGGCCAGCGCCGCCTCCGTCGCTGCCGTGGCGCCGCCGCCGACGACCAGCACGTCGTGCTCCTGGGCTCCGGCAACCCGACGCAGCCGCGTGATCAGCCGCGCGAGGACGTCCACGAACGCCCGGTCCCGATGCGCGATATCCGCCTGCGCCAGCGCCTGTTTCACGCGCGGGGAGGTGGTGACCGGCCCCGGACAGAGCAGGGTGAGTTCAGCCTCGGCCTCGACCGGGCGGGACACAATGGCCCGGACAGAATCGACCTCCGGGCGCCGAAAGCGTGTCATGCTGTCCAGCGCGGCGTGTGATTTCATCACGCTCCCAATGCAGTGGTTGTGTGACAATGACGCAGGGCAAAGACAGACCACAAGTCACAGCAGCGGAGTGACTTGCGGGCCCGAGTCTCGTCAGGGTTAATCCGGCCCGTTACAGCCGGGTCACGGTTGCGCCTCTCCCAGAGCAGGTTCCGCGCCTATCTCCCCCCAAGGAGCCAGCGACCCGTTTCAGCAAGCCACTCGGTCGGCGACCAGGGATCATTACCGAGCGGGCCGGCCGGCGTGGCCATCCGGGATTCCAGAAACGCCGCGATTCGTTCGGCCCGGGACTCCCAGGTGAGCGCCCTCGCGGTCTCCAGCGCGCCGGCAGCCAGCCGGTCGACCCGCGCAGGATCGGCCGCCAGCTCACGGAGCGTCGCGATCGTCCCGGCCACATCGCCGGCGGTGACGAGTGCCGCGTTCTCCCCCTCCGTCAGCAGCTCGGCGGTGTCGGGTGCGCGCGGCGCGAGCAGCACCCGACCGGCGGCAAGATACAGGAAGAGCTTGATCGGCAGCACCGTGTTGCCGTGACGCTCGAGCGGTTCGAGACTGGGCGGGACGACCAGCACGTCGGCGGCATACAGCCAGGGCGAGAGCTCGCGGAACCGCTGCCAGGGAACGATGCGCACATTACTGAGCGCACGCGCCTCCGCTTCCACCGGGCCCTCGCCCTCCGAGCCGACCAGCACAAAGGCGATCTCCGGTGCGCCCCGCGCCGCCGCCAGGATGATGTCGAGTCCCTTCCGGGCGTTCATCCGGCCGCTGTAGATGACGGTGAAGCGCTCCGGCTCGAGGCCCAGCCGCGTGCGTGCCTCCACCCGGGTGAGGCGCGGCTCCATGCGCGCGGGGTCCCAGCCGTTGTGGGCGACGAGCATGCGGTCGTCCGGCACACCGAGGCGGCGATAACTCTGCAGCGCGTGCTGGGAATGGAAGATGGCTCCCACTAGGTTGGGATGCCGGAGGATCCCGCGCAGGAACGGCTGCAGCGGCGGGATCTGATCGCCCCAGGGTCGGAAGTGCTCGTACACCACGCGCCGCCCCGCGCGGAGCATGCGCCAGGCGCCGGGGAGATTGCGGGTGTAGACCAGATCCGCCGCGGCGACCGCAGGATGGCGCGGGGCGCGGACCGCATGCGACCACTTCTCGAGGGCGCGCAGCCCATGCCCACGCCAGCGGAGCCGATGGACCCGGAAGCCGGCGTCGATCTGGTAGTACTCCCGGATCGCGGCCCCGTCATCGGTGCTGTCCGCGGGGCCGGGCACCAGCAGCTCCACCGGCAGGCCGCGCCCGGCCAGGGCCGAGAGGTTGTTGATCACCTGCTCGGTGTCGGCGCCGGTGTCCGGAATCGGAGTATCGTAGCTGTAGAGAATGCGCACGGCGGAACAAGCTACCGGCGCCACCGGTGTGCCGCCAGCGAACCGGATGGAGGGTAGGCCGTGACCGAGCCCGGGATCGACGCGCGCCACGAGTTGAAGCGCGGCCTCTGGTGGATGGGCGCGGCGACCTTTGTCATGCGGCTGCTCGATGTCGCCGGGACCCTGGTCCTGCTGCGGTATCTCGGGCGCGGTGACGTCGGCCTCGCCACCGTCTCATGGAGCATCGCCGTGGTGCTGGAGGCCTTCAACGGGCTGGGCGTCGGTGTGGTCGTCATCCGCCGGCGCGACCTCTCCCATCGCGCGCTGAGCGGCCTCTTCTGGATGTGCACCCTGCTCGGGGTGCTCGCCGTCCTGGTGATGGTGGTGGCCTCGCCATGGCTCGCGGGGTTCTACGGCGATCCGCGGCTGGCGCCCATGATCGTGGTCAGCGCGCTGAAGCTGGTCTTCGTGGGGGCGGCGCTGGTTCCGCTGCAGCTGCTGGTGCGGGATCTCAAGTTCCGTGAGGCGGGAGCCGTGCAGACGCTCGCCACCCTCGGAGAGGCGGTGGTGAAGGTCACCCTGATCGTGGCCGGATTCGGCGCCTGGGGGCTGGTCATCGCCAATGCGGCGCGCGGCCTCTTCCTGCTCCTCGCCCTCTGGTGGGTGGCGCCGTTCCGGCCCGCCGCCACCCTGGCCGTCCGTGCGACGCTTTCGTCCATCCGGTTCGGACTGCCGATCGCGCTCTCCGGGATCCTCTACAACGCCTATCGCAACGCCGACTTTCTCCTCATCGGCCGGGTCCTCGGCAAGGAGGTCCTCGGCGTCTACCGGGTGGCCTTCGATCTGGGAATGACACCCCTCGAGATCATTCTCAACCTGGTGGCGCGGGTGCAGCTCCCGATCTACGCCCGGCTGCGCACCGACCTCACCCAGCTCCGGGATGCGTTCTATCGCAGCGCCCGCTCCCTGCTCCTGCTCCTCGGTCCGATCGTCGTGCTGCTCACCTTTGCGAGTGGTGACCTCCTGCGACTGGTCTCCGGCTCCACCTGGAGCGCCGCGGTCCCGCTGGTGCAGGTGCTCTGCTGGGCGAGCCTGCTCCGCGGCGTCGCCCAGCTCTTTCCCCTGGTCTACGAAGCCACAGGGCATCCGCGCTTTGCGCTGGTCGACGCGCTCCTCTCGGGAGCGACGCTGGTGCTCGGCTTCTCCCTGGCCCTGTGGCTCGCGCCGCCGGCCCTCGGCGCCTACGCGGTCGCGTGGGTCTGGCTGCTCAGCTATCCGCCGGTCCTCCTGGCCCATCTCGCCATGGCGCGCCGCTGTGCACCGGTGACGGCGGGAGAGCTCGCCCGGGCGATCGCACGGCCAGCCCTCGGCGTCATCGGGATGGTGCTGGCGGTCGGTGCGACGTCACTCCTGCTCCCCGCCGATCGCTCGCCCTGGCTCGCGCTCCCGGTGCTGATCGCGGCCGGCCTCGGGACCTTTGTGCTCTACCTGCACCGGGTCATGCACCTCCGCCTGGACGACGTCCTGCCACGGCGTCAGGCAAGCGGCGGAGTGGCGTAGCGGGAAGGCGGCGCGTCCCCCGTGCCGCCGGAGTTCTCCCGGGGGGCCGCCTATCTGGAGCCGGAGGCGCAGGGGGCGGCGACCGACAGGAGGGTCACCGCTCCCACCCGATCGATCGGGCAGGCTCCGGCGGCGAGCATGGCAGCCAAGGCGGAGTCCTCCCCGGCCTGCAGCAGGTAGTCGTATTCCTGTCGCACCCGATCCCATGGGAGCCGCGGCGCACCGGCGCGGCGCCAGGGATCGAACAGCGCGAACGGAGGCGTGAGTTCGCGGATGTGCGCGAACTGCGCCGAGACGACGCGCCCCGCCCCCGCCGGCTCCACGATATAGGAAAAGAGCCCCCCGACCCGATCGCCGGTATCCGCCGTCCGCCACAGGGCGTAGTGCAGATAGGGCTCGACCCTGCCATGCCGCGACGGTCCACCCACCAGCGGGAGGAGGCGCGCGCCGGCCGGAAGATGGGAGAGGACCGCATCCATGTCGTTCAGCTCGAGGTCGATCCGCCGTCCGATCACCAGGATGATCGCGGCGTGTACCAGGCACGCGGCACAGAGCACCACGCCAATGGCCCGGCGCGGCGCCGTGGCCGAGCCCGGCGCGGCGACGAAGACCAGCAGCATCAGCGGGAGCAGCCAGCGGACGTCGAGGTGGCTGGCGCCGCCGACGCTTTCGGGGGTGATCAGGAAGAGCAGGATCAACGATGCGGTGGTCAGGGTAAAGGCGTTCCAGCGCCAGGGACCGCGGTGCGTCCGCACATACCAGACGAGCGCCAGCAGATAGGCGGTGAGGGTGACGCCCATCTCCCACGGCGAGAGGGTGTAGAACGGCTCGGTGAGTGCGGCGAGCTTGGCGGGGACGCTGTGCATGACGATCGTCGCCGCGCCGCCCTGAGCGGCGGGCCCGGTGCCGCGCATGCCCCAGATCATGAGGAGCGCAGCGCCGGTCACGGTCGCGGCGGTAAGCAGCCGGCTGGCATGCGCCGCGAGGGCGGCGCGGTGGCTGCCGGGGCGCCACGCGCGGGAGAGTTCGAGGACGGCGTCCGCGGCGACCAGCAGGAGCGCCACCCCGGCGGCCGCGAGATGGATCAGCACCAGCAGCAGCATGCCGACGAGCAGCCCCGCCCGCTCGGCGCCCGAGGCGCGGTCCCGCCTCGGCCACCAGGCGGCCGCCCAGAGCAGCATCGCGCCGATGCCGAATTGATAGTTGATGAGTCCCTTGAGAAAGAACGGCGAGGCGCTCAACAGCACCGCAAGCAGCGTCCACACCCGTTCGGCGGGAGCGACCGCGCGCAGCAATCGGTACATCCCGATCGGCGGCAGGGCGAGCGCCAGCGTGGCGATGATCCGGACGGCGAGATGCGGACCGACGAGGTGCACCAGCGCCGCGCCCAGCAAATCCACGGCGATGTAGGGCGTGGCGATGAGGTCGATGCGGATCCACGGCGCCGGCCGGCCGGTCCACGCCCGCTCCATCAGGCTGTAGCGGGCGAGGTGATTGGCGATGTCCTGGTACGGCAGGTGCCCGAGGAGCCAGGGCAGCAGCAGATGCGCGGCCGCGGCGATCAGCACCAGCCAGCCGGCCGGGTCGGCGATGCGCCCCGGTCCGGCGGTCGGCCGGTTCACGACCGCTCCCGGTACAGCAGCTGCGCTTCGTCGTACAGCAGCTCGAGGGCGCGCACCCGCGCGACGTTGTCGTACTCGCGGCGCATCTTCTCCTGCGCGTTCACCCCGAGCCGGTCACGCAGGGCGGGGTCGCGGACCAGGCGCCGCAGCCGGTCGGCCAGTGCGGCGCTGTCCCGTTCGGGCACCAGGTAGCCGGTGCTGCCGTCGTCGATGATGTCGGGGATGCCGCCATGCATGGTGCCGATCGGCACGGTGCCACAGGCGCTCGCCTCCTTGGCCACAATGAGCCCCGACTCGCGATTGCCGTCGCGGTCGACCACGCTCGGCGCCAGCAGGATGTGGCTCTCGGCGAGCAGCGCCGCGACCCGATCGGGCGCGAGCGGGCCGGTGAAGCTGACTCGGTCCGCTACGCCGAGTGAGGCGGCGAGCCGCCGCAGGGCGGGCCCGCGGTCGCCGTCCCCGACCAGGGTGAGGTGCAGTGACGATTCCTCGCGCGCGACCTCGGCATAGGCGGCGAGCCCGTACTCGAAGCCCTTCTTTGCGACGAAGCGGCCGATCATGACCACCTCGCAGCGGTCGGATCGCCGCGTCCCCGGTACAAATTGCTGCAGGTCGATGCCCAGCCGGTGCACCCGCAGCCGGTCGGAGGGGACGCCGAGCCGTTCGAGCATCAGCTTGAGCTCGGTGGAGGCGCAGAGGCCGAGAGTCATGTCGCGGAGCACCCGGGGTCCCTGCACGGCGTACCGGAGATGCTGCGGCAGCCAGCGCTTCGGACTGGAGAGCAGCGGTACGTCGTACCCGTGGAAGGTCACCAGGAGGGGCAGCCGGTGCCGCCGGGCGAAGGGCCGGGCGTAGACGGCGCCGAGACCGAAGTGGGCATGGACCACGGAGAAGCGGCTGGCGCGGAACCGCGCGTCAAAGGCGGAGGAGCGGCAGGTCACGCCATAGAGCGGGCCGCCGACGTGCACCGGGGAGAAGGGAAAGCGCTCCGCCAGCTCACGGTGCCGGCAGAACACCTCGACGCCGTAGCGCGTGTGCTGGCGGATCTCCTCGTAGACGAAGGTCTGCGAGAAGGGGAGAAAGTTGGTATTGAAGAGCGCGACGGTCTCGGACACGATCACCGGCCGAAAGTAGCGCGGCCCGAAGCGACCCGCCACACCCTTTCGTCGCTCGCGCGGGCCGGTGTATGATTCGCCCCCACAGCCCCGGAGTTCTCTCTGTCGTACCGTTCCCTCGCGCTCTGCCTCACGCTGATTCTGCCCGCCGCGCTGCGGGCCCAGGACAGCCTGCCCCACGCCGACACCACCCATCGTGAGCTGCCGCGCGACTCCGCCTTCGTCCGGCCCCTGATCCCGCCGGCGGTCGACTCCCTCGGCCGGCCCATCATCCGGTACATCGAGATCCGGCAGGCGGATGTCTTCGACTCCGCCGAGGCGCACAACTGGGTGCCGCGCCTGGTGAATGGCCTGCATATCGTCACCGCCCGCGGCGTGGTGGAGCGGGAGATCCTGGTGCATCCGGGCGAACCGTACGATTCGGCGAAAGTGGCGGAGACCGCGCGGCACCTGCGGGCGCTCGGCGTCTTCAGCAAGGTCCGGCTCGACACCATCACCACCGACACCGGCTTCGTGCTCAAGGTGTTCGCCCAGGATGGCTGGTCCACCCAGGCCGATTTCCGGTTCCGGAGCGCCGGCAAGCAGGCCGACTGGCAGGCGGCGCTCCTCGAACGCAATCTGGTGGGGACCGCGAGCTTCTTCGCCATCCGCTACCACCACACCCCGGACCGCAATTCGGTCGGCTTCCAGTTCGTGCAGCCGCGGCTCATCGCGCGCACCGTCTCACTGGGCCTTCGCTATGAGACGCGCACCGATGGCAAGCGGGCGCTGATCCAGATCGATCGCCCCTTCTTCTCGCTGTCCGACAAGACCGCCGTCTCCACCAGCTTCGACATCCGGAACGAACGGGTGCTGCGGTTCCGCGACGGCGTCGGCGCGGCGAGCGATTCTCTCCGCCGGCGCTACGTCTATGGCCGCGTCGAGGTGGCCACGGCGCTCCTGGCGAACAGCCACGGCTATCTCCGAGTCGGCCTCAACGGTCAGGTCCGGCAGGAGGATTACACCGCGTGGCCGGCCCCCGCGACCAGCAAGACGGTCACCGGCGCCGTCGGCGCATTCATGGAATGGCAGCGCGCCAAGTTCGTCGTGACCCGCGGCTTCGCCACCCTGGGGCGGGACGAGGATGTGGATGTGAGCCGGCTCGCCCGCATCGGGGTGTTCGCCGTGCCGTCCACCTTCGGGTATCAGAAGGGAGGCGTCGGTCTGCTCGGACTCGGCCCGCATCGGGACCGGAGCGCGGAAGGGATTCGCGTGGCTGGATTTTCGGGCCAACGGGGTCTACAACTCGGCGGGGCTCGACTCCGGGTCGGTCACGGTCGGCGGGACGGCGGTGTTCATTCCGGAGCGCCACCACCTGCTGATCGGACACGCCGACATCGGGTGGATCAAGAATCCGCTGCCCGCGACCGAATTCGATCTGGGTTTCGCGGTCGGGCCACGGGCCTTTCCGATCCACGCCTTTACCGGCGACCGCACCTATTTCACCAGCGCCGAGTATCGATTCATCTTCGGCGAGGACGTGTTCAAGTCGCTCAACTTCGGCGTCGCGGGGTTCTTCGATCACGGCGGCGCCTGGTACAGCGGCGACGCGCGCCGCACCGGAACCGATCTCGGCTTCGGACTGCGGCTCTCCCCGTCACGCGCCGCCGGATCCAATCCCACTCGGCTGGACCTCGCCTACCGCTTCAAGAATGATCAGCAGAAGGCCGGGTGGGTGTTCGTGGTCGCCTCGGGGCTGGTGTTCAATACTCAGCCGAGGCAGTAGGGAGGCGGCCGGCACCCCGCTGGCACCTCCCCCGGCCCGGCCCTACATTGTCCTCCATGACGACTCCCGAATCCGCTGCGCCCGCCCCGAAGCCCCGTCGCCACTGGCGCAGGGTTCTGGTCCTGAGCCTGCTGCTGCCGATGCTGGTGTTCGCACTCTACACCTGGCTGGCGCTGCACTGGGACTACTCCAACGGGTACCGGAGCGGCCAGCTGCAGAAGTTCTCCCAGAAGGGCTGGATCTCGAAGACCTACGAGGGGGAGCTGTGGCAGTCGGTGGTGGCCAACGTGGCGCCGCAGGTATGGGCCTTCTCGGTGCGCGATAACCGGGTCGTTGGCCAGCTGGACTCGCTGGTGGGCAAGCAGGTGCGACTGCACTACACCGAACACCGCGGGGTGCCCACCTCCCTCTTCGGCGAAACGACCTACTTCGTCGACAGCGTCGCGGCGGTAGCGCCATAGCGGCGCCGCCGAATCACCCAATCACCCAATCACCCAATCGCCTAATCGCCCAATCACCCAATCACCCAATCGCCCAATCACCCAATCACCCAATCACCCAATCGCCCAATCACCCAATCACCCAATCGCCCAATCACCCAATTGAATCGCCCCGGGTTTTCCGGAGGCTCGGTTAGTTGAGTGCCAGGGCCGAGCGGCCGGCCTGGGCACGGTGGTACTGCTCCTCGTACTCCGCGGGCGGGACGTAGCCCAGCGGTTCCAGCAGGCGCTGCGTGTTGTACCAGGCCACCCATTCGAGTGTGGCGTACTCGACCTCCTCGAAGCCCTTCCAGGGGCCATCCCGGTAGATCACTTCGGTCTTGAAGAGTCCGATCACGGTTTCCGCGAGCGCGTTGTCGTACGCGTCTCCGCGGCTGCCGACGGAGGGTTCGATCCCCGCTTCGGCGAGCCGTTCGGTGTAGCGAATCGACAGGTATTGCCCGCCGCGGTCGCTGTGATGGACGAGCGTCGCGTCGGTCTCGCGGTCATACAGGGCCTGCTCCAGCGCGTCGAGCGCCAGGTCGCTCCGCATCGAAGTCGACGCGCGCCAGCCCACGATGCGGCGCGCGAACACGTCGATCACGAAGGCGACGTACACCACGCCCCGCCACGTCGCGACGTAGGTGAAGTCCGACACCCACAGCTGATTCGGCCGCGTCGCCGTGAACTGCCGCTGCACTAGGTCCTGCGGCCGATCAGCCAACGCGTCGGGGATCGTCGTCCGGATGCGTCGACCGCGCACGACGCCACGGAGGCCGAGCGTGCGCATGAGCCGTGCGACCGTGCAGCGCGCCACCGGAATGGTCTCTCGGTTGAGCTGCTTCCACACCTTCTTCGCCCCGTAGACCCGCCGGTTCGCCTGCCATACCCGCGCAATCTCCGGTCGGAGCTGCGCGTCGCGCTGGGCCCGCGCGGGCTGCCGGGTCGCATCGGCCTCGCGGGCCTTCTGCTCGTAGTAGGTCGACGGAGCGATCGGCAACACCGCGCAGATCGGCTCGACTCCGTACGCTGCCCGGTGGGCGTCAACGAACGCCACCATCACGTCCCGCGGCGGTCGAGCTCCGCCTGGGCAAAATACGCCGACGCCTTGCGCAGAATCTCGTTGGCCCGCCGGAGCTCGCGATTCTCGCGTTCGAGCGCCGTGAGCCGTGCCTGCTCGTCCGTCGTCAGGCCGGGGCGCTGGCCCGTATCGCGCTCGACCCGGCGCACCCAATGCCGGAGCGTCTCCGCCGAGCAGCCGATCTTGCCGGCAATCGAGGAGATCGCCGCCCACTGCGACGGGTGCTCCCGCGCGTGTTCCTGCACGAGCCGCACCGCCCGCTCACGTACTTCGGGAGAAAACCTGGTTGTCTTGGGCATGACTCCAACCTCTCAGGGAATGGAGTCTCCGGCAATCCCGGGGCGATTCAAATCACCCAATCGTCCAATCGCCCAATCACCCAATCACCCAATCGCCCAATCACCCAATCGCCTAATCGCCCAATCACCCAATCACCCAATCGCCTAATCACCCAATCGCCTAATCGCCCAATCGCCCAATCACCCAATCACCCAATCGCCCAATCGCCCACTCTCACCACACCACCACCGTCCGCGTCACCCGCAGCACCGGCAGGTCCGCATCCTGAATCAGCTCGCCCGTCAGCTCCACCCGGCGACCCACGAATTCCGCGAACCATGCGCTGGCCGGCCGCCCCGTGCCGTCGGCGAGCAGGTAGTGCCTCACAACCCCCGCGGAATCCCTGGTCATGAGCAGCGGCGGGATGCCGCCGCTCACGCAGCGGGCGGCGCAGCCCCGGTGCACCCCGCCGGTCGCCGGCTTCATGACGCCGAGCCAGCACTTGCCGTCCACCACTTCGCCGCGTAGCACCACCCTCCCCAGCGACACCGGTGCGGGCGTCGCTGTAGCGCCTGACTGGGAGTCCTGCGCCGGAGGCGTGATCGTCACGCCCGCCTCCACCAGCTCCAGCATCTCCTGCCCACCGCGTGCGATGCGGGTGCCGCGCAGATCGGCCCACTGACCATCGCGTCCTGCCGTGAGCCCCTGCGCGCCATGCTTGCCCTCCGCGACCAGCAGGTAGCGGGTGTACGCCGCCGCCCGCCCCGTCACCCCGTTGCCCGGAACGAGAAGCGCGGGGTAGGGGAACTCCCGGATCTGGCCATGCAGCGTGCGCAGCTGGCCATACTCGAATACACCCGGGTCGGCGCGATCCTGGGTGGCGGCGAGTGCCACGCCGCTGGCCAGGGCGATGGCGCCCAGGCCGATCACGATCCGCCGGACTCCGCGCGCGAGGACCGCGGGGGCGGCGGGATGATATCCGACGTAGAACGGATCGGAGGCCCCGTCGGCGCCCACGGCGACAACCGCGTCTGCAAATCGCGCCGGCTCCACCCGGGTGCCGGGCGGGTGGGCGCGCGGATCGACGAACACCCGCCCCTGTCGCACCTGCACGCTGTAGGTCGCGATCTGCTCGGTGAAGGGCGGCGGCGACTGGCCGGTGTCAGGCAGGTACTGGTAGCCATGCCAGGGACAGGTGATGCAGCCGTCCACGATCTTGCCCTCGCCCAGCGGCCCGTTCTGGTGCCGGCAGACGTTGGAGACGCAGGAGATCCTGCCGGCATACCTGAACACCGCGATCCGCTCGCCACCCACCGTCGCCATCTTCGCGCGCAGCTCGGCGATCTCCTCCACCGCGCAGACATCGACCCAGCCATCCCCCTCGGCCGTGCGTTCGGCCTCATCGAGCGGCCGCTCCCGCCTCCCCGCCGCGATCTGCAGCCCGAAGACCGTCGCAGTTCCGAGCATGAGGAGGATTGCGGGGAAGGGACTCCCGCTCTGCTGCAGGCCGCCGAGCGCCACATGCGCCACCACCAGGCCGAAGGCGGCGTAGACCAGCATGTGCAGCGCCTTCCAGACCGGCGGCCCCAGCACCGCCAGCCAGAAGTCGTGACTGGTGGCGGCCATGAGGAGCAGGATCGCCAGCGCCGCGAGACCGGGCAGCTCGAAGGGAAAGGTGCCGACGTGGCGCGCGTCCGCCGAGCCGGTGAGCAGGCTGACGACGGGATTCAGATTCCCCAGCGCATGAAACTGGATGACGGAGAACACCGCGTGCGCCAGCGCGAGCAGCGCCATGGTGACACCGAGATGGCGCCGATTGTAGAGGAGCGGGAGGAAGCGGCGGTCGAACCGGGCGAGCGGGCCGATCACCAGGATGATGCCGAGCAGCAGCAGGGCGCCCGTTCCCAGGGCGCGGATGAGCGCCGTCTCCAGCGTGGCGTCCGGATCGCGGGACAGCGTCACGCCGACATAGAGTCCCAGATAGGCGACGACCAGCCCGGCGAGGAGCCCGTCGTAGCGGAACTTCTGCCGGTTCCAGGTGACGGCCTGATAGGACGCGCTCATCGGCGCGCGCCCCAGGACGCGAGTGCCCAGAGCAGGGCGGCAGCGGTCGCAACGGCGAGGACCGGCACCAGCCGGCGATGGCGAACCCGCAGGCGGCGGATCATCGGCCCCTCCGGCCCACCAGCCGCGCCAGCAGCAGCGGCCAGAGCAGCACCGCGCCCGGCAGGAGCAGCAGCCGGAACCCGGGCGTGCCGTGGGCCGCGACCTCATCCAGTCGATTCACCCACCGCGTGGCGAACGGCGGCGCAAACAGGAGGCCGGCGACCAGATAGAGGCCGGCGATACGAACCAGCCAGGTAGCGAGCGTGATCGAGGTCATGGAGTCATCACTGAATGTGTACTGGGCTGTGCAAGGTTCCCCGTGGCAATCCCGGACATCCGCTCAGGGCAGGCGCTCATAGATCACTCCGTCCCAGGAGGTGTGCGCGTGGCGATAGTGCGCCTGGACCAGGGTATCGAGCAGTTCGAACCGGCGCATCGGATAGAGCGGCCGGGCCCGTGAGGCGTACTCGTCCACCAGGAAACGTGGCGGGTGCCGTTCCAGATCCACGGCGAGGCTGTCCCAGGCGCCCGGGGTGATCCGGCGCGACGTATCAAACGCGGGGTCGTCGCTCTCCGGCGCGCCAAAGATGTAGCCGGTCAGCGGATAGCAGGAGATGTAGCGTGAGGCGGGCCGGAGGCCGGACAGGTAATAGAGGTGCGGGTACTGCCCCCAGACGAAGAGCCGGTCCGCCGGGGCCACGTGGCCCCGCAGCCAGTCCGCCGCCCCGGAGGGGCGCGGCGCCGACCGGGCGGCGGCGCAGTGGATGCCGAAGGTGACCAGCAGGCTGAGCCCGCTCCATCCCAGTGTCAGGCGGCGCCAGCGCCGGCCGGCGGGCTCCCCGATCCCGCTCCAGCTCTCCGCCAGCGACAGCGCGGCCAGCAGCGCCGGCGGGGGGACGGACTGAATGAAGTAGTGGCCGAAAGACCCTCCGCCTCCCGCCGAGACACCGATCACCGATGCCGCGAGCAGCACGATCAGCGCGTCGCGTTCGGCGCGTTGCCGGCCCAGCGATCCGTCGCGCGGAGGGAGCTCCATGCTCCCCCGGCGGGAGCGGGCCGGAGAGGGAGCGCCCAGAATCCCGCGCCCCGCGCCGCCCGCTGCCAGAACACCGGATCGCCGGGTCCGTGGACCAGGTCGTGATTCCCTACCGACCAGTACCAGGCCGCGTCGAGGATCTGGAAGTGCCAGAGCACCAGTCCTGTCAGGCCCATCGCAAACCCGAAGCCGGCCGCGACCAGCGCGCCGTGTACCCATCCCGCCCAGCGAGGCAGCCCGCGCGCGCGGGCATAGGCGGGGTGGATGCAGTAGATGCCGAGCGGCAGCAGGACAATGCCCGCGGGTTGCTTGAGGAGAAACGCCGCGGCGACCAGCGCGCCGGCGAGCAGCAGGTCGGCGCGGAACCGGGCGCTGGAGGGGCGAAAGGCGACGAGCAGCGCGGCGGTCGCCGGGAGATTCATCAGCAGTTCGCCGTTGAACGCCGCATTGGCAAAGAGGAGGGAGTGCTGAAACACCGCGTAGAGGAGCGCGGCCACCGCCCCCGCGCGCGCGGAGTGAACAGCCGAGTCGCCACGGCGTACAGCACCCCCATCGTCGCGAGGACCCAGAGCAGGGAGACCAGGTGCAGGGCGGTCCAGTCCGGATACCCCGCGACGCGGTACACCGCCCAGTAGGTGGAGAATAACAGCGGCGGTTTCCGGTCCACCGCGTCCTGGTAGGGGAATCTAGCCGTGCAGCATCTCCCCCGCCACCACGGTGTAGTAGGCCTCGTCGTCGATGCTGTGACGATAGACCAGCGTGGGGAGCCGGGTCAGGACCAGCAGCGCCAGAATCCCGAGGAGCAGGGCGCGGTGGGAGTGGCCGTGAGGCATGTGAATCGGGAGAGGGTGTCACGGATAATAGTCCGGGAGGGGTCGAGCGGGAGTCGGCGGGGCCGCGGCGCCCCGGCCCCTCATCCGGGCTTCATCGATTCATCAGGGTCGGCGCCGATACGGGACGGAGCACCGCGGGGATCTTCACGCTCCGCGCGGCCAGGTTCGTTCCACAAGGAGGGTGTGGCCATGGGCGTCCGGGATGTGCGGCCAGCGGGGTGGAGCGGTTCTTCGACGAGGACGAGATCATCGTCAGCAAGACCGATCCGAACGGCCTGATCGCCTACACCAACGATGTGTTCATCCGTGTCGCCGGCTACTGCCAGGGGGACCTGCTCGGCCCGCCGCACAGCATCATCCGCCATCCGGACATGCCGCGGGCGTGTTCAAGCTGCTGTGGGACACGATCCAGGAGGGCCGGAAGGTTTTTGCCTACGTCTTCAACATGTCGCGGAATGGCGATCACTACTGGGTGTTCGCCCATGTGACGCCCACGCTCGACGGGAGAATCGGTCGGCTATCATTCCAACCGCCGGGTACCGAGCCGCGCGGCGATCGCCCAGGTCAAGCCGCTCTATGATGGTCTGCTCGCGGAGGAGCGGAAGCACGCCGGCAAGCTGGACGCCCTCGCCGCATCGAGCCGGATCCTCGCCGAGGTGCCTGCGGGACGTCGGCATGCGCTACGACGAGTGGGTCTGGTCGATCGAGAACATGGCGGGGTCGCCATGCTGACCGAGAGGGTGGCGGAGCCCTCCGGCGTCGAAGCGGAGCTCGCCGCCACGCGCGAGGAGCTGAGCCGCTATCGCGAGGGGCTGGCCCAGATCACGACCATCTGCCGGGCCGCGGCGCGGGGCGACCTCGAGGTGCGGGTCCGGGATCTCGGCCTGGGTGCCGAGGTGGACGAGGCCCGGCGCGCGATCAATCATCTGTTGGACCTGACCGACGCCTTTGTGCGGGAAGCGGGTGTGTCTCTCACCTACGCCAGCGAGGGGAAGTTCTTTCGCCGGGTCCTGGTGCGCGGGATGCTGGGATCGTTCCGCCAAGGGGCGACGACCATCAACCACGCAACCGGGGTGATGTCGACGCCCGCCGTTGCAGCGGCTGGTGCGGCTCGCCGATGCATTGAAGGGCATGGAGTCGATCTCCAATCGCCGTCGCCGGGGCCTCGACCGAGATGCGCAGTACCGCCGCCGTGCTGGCACATTCGGCCGAGCACACGGCGCAGCAGGCGGCGGCGGTGGCGCAGTCCTCGGCGCAGGCGTCCGCCAGCGTCACCTCCATCGCCACGGCACAGGAGGAGCTGACCAGCACCGTCGCGGAGATCGAGCGTCAGGTGTCGGCCACCAGCGCGGCGGCGCGCGGCGCGGTCGCGGAGACCGAGCGCGCCACCCAGACCGTGCAGGGTCTCGATGACGCCTCCCGGCAGATCGGGCATGTGATCACCGTGATCACCCACGTGGCCAACCAGACCCGACTCCTGGCGCTCAACGCCACGATCGAGGCGGCGCGGGCCGGCTCGGCGGGGAAGGGCTTTGCCGTGGTCGCGTCGGAGGTCAAGAATCTGGCGAGCCAGACGGCGGAGGCGACCGAGAAGATCGGCCAGCAGGTGACTGCAATCCAGGTGGCGACCGCGAACGCCATGCAGGCGATGCGGGGATCGGCGGGAGCATCCGCAAGGTGGACGACATCGCGACCACGATTACCCATGCGGTCGGCGAGCAGCGGCTGGCGACGAACGAGATCGCCGGAACATCCATGAGACGGCGGCCGCGACGACCGGCGTCTCGGGGAGTATCCAGCGCGTTACCCAGGCGACGCTGGAGACCAGCGAGGCGGCGGGGCAGATGGAGACGGCG
>CAVSEC010000009.1:0-186232 GCA_963726955.1 uncultured Gemmatimonadales bacterium
ACTACCGGCTAGGTCAGCACGAATGGGGCGCCGGCTTCACGGCGGCAGGTTTGAGCCTCATTCTGGGCCTGATCACCTGGCTGGGCCTCGATTGGGGGTGGCTTGGGTACCTGGGTGGTCAGCTCGCGCTGTTTGCCGGAATGACCTGGTACAACATGCAGCGGCGCCTGAAATAGGCACGGGAGCCGCACAGCCGTCCTGAATGTCCTCACTGTCGCGTCGCAATGGAAACCGGCTGGATCATGGACGGCACGCACGGCGGCGTGCTGCAACCGAGTTGGATCGCCGGCATCGTCGAAAAGGGATTCTGGGGAGTCAAGACGAAAGGCAAGGTGCGCCTTCCCGTGACCACGTACAGGTGCCCGAAGTGTGGACATCTGACATCGTGGCCGCCCACAGGCGGCCTTTGCTTCCTCGGGACGCCCCCCGTACAGACGAAGCTCTAGGTGGGCTGGCGATCCCGTTCTGGCGCGCCTCGGATACTCGGCGGCCGTCGGATTGCGCTGGTCGATTGTGGCGACCGCACCCGCCTCGCCCCTCGCCCGCTTCGTGCTCTCCCGCACCGACGAAGCCAGTCAGTAGCGTGGTACAGGTGAATCAGGCACGGCGCCTGGGAATGACGGTACACATCGAGCCTTAGCTGTCGTCCCCACTCCGCGTCTCCGCGTCTCCGCGTGCCCCCGTTCCCTCTCCCCCCCATCTGCGCGCCTCCGCGCCTCCGCGTGCCCCCGTTCCCTCTCCCCCCATCTCCGCGTCTCCGCGCCTCCGCGTGCCCCCGTTCCCTCTCCCCCCATCTCCGCGCCTCCGCGTCTCCGCGTGCCCCCGTTCCCTCCCCCCCATCTCCGCGCCTCCGCGTCTCCGCGTGCCCCCGTTCCCTCTCCCCCATCTCCGCGTCTCCGCGTCTCCGCGCCTCCGCGTGCCCCCGTTCCCTCTCCCCCCATCTCCGCGCCCTCCGCGTCTCCGCGTGCCCCCGTTCCCTCTCCCCCATCTCCGCGTCTCCGCGTCTCCGCGTGCCCCCGTTCCCTCTTCCCTTTTCCCTCCGCGTCTCCGCGTGCCCCCGTTCCCTCTTCCCCATCTCCGCGCCCTCCGCGTCTCCGCGTGCCCCCTTTCACCGTTCCCGCCCCTCCCCGCCTACCCCACCATCCCCTCGAACGCCCGCATCGCCCGCCGTTCCGCCGCCGGATCCCGGAGCAGCCGCGCCGAGTGGTGGAACGACAGCATGATCCCGTGGAAATCCTGCAGGAACTGCTCCGGGTCGGTGTCGCCGGGGAGTTCGCCCGCCGCGATCGCCGCCCGCACCTGCTCCCGGAGCAGCCGGTGCCAGGCCAGGTGGTAGCGCAGCAGCCGGTCGCGGACCGGGCCCGGCTGGTCGTCGAATTCCGCCGCCGTCGCCACGAACAGGCAGCCCCCCGGGTACACCCCCCGCCTGTCCCACTGGAGCCACCCCTCGAGCAGCCGCCGGAGCCGAGTCAGGCCGGCCGGCGCCTCACAGGCGGGACGGAGCACATCGCGGATGAACTCCCGGCCCGCATTGGTGAGCACCTGCAGTTGCAACCGCTCCTTGGCCCGGAAGTACCACGCCACCGAGCTCTTCGGCCGGTCCAGTCGACCCGCGAGCAGCCCCACCGTCAGGCCGGTGAGCCCCACCAGGCTCGCCAGCTCCCCCGCGCGTTCGAGAATCAGATCTCGGCGGTACAGTGCTCTGGACATGTCATCTCTCCGGCGAAAGACACTCTCGGGCGGACCGGGGCGTCACTCGTAAGGCGGCAAACGATTGCTCGGCACGGAGTTGCGGCGATTCTCCCGGGGGCGCCCGTCAGGCAGATGTGTCACGCGCGGGAGAGAAATGCGGGTCTACATGGAAGATTCGGGCCACCCGTACGATCGTACCGGAATCCGGGATAACTCCTTCGATTGCAAGCCACTCGGTCGCGGCGCCGAGACCCATCTGTCTCCCGGCGTGCACCCTCTGTCATCACCCGTACGATCGTACCGGAAACTCACCTAACAACCGATTCGGCAGCGGCTTGAGTCGCCGCGGGAGCGAAACCAACTGTCTCCCCGATGGAGACACTCAGTCGACACCCCCGTTCCCGTCGCCCCGTCCGCCCGCCTGTCCGCCCGCCCGCCTGTCCGCCCGTCCGCCCGTCCGCCCGTCCGCCCGTCCGCCCGTCCGCCTGCCCGCCTGTCCGCCCGTCCGCCCGTCCGCCCGCCCGCCCGTCCGCCTGTCCGCCTGTCCGCCTGTCCGCCCGTCCGTCCGCCCGCCCGTCCGTCCGCCCGCCCGTCCGCCCCGATCATCCTCCCGTCCGCCCCGCCCGTCCCGCCCGCCCCATCGTCCCGTCGCCCCGTCCGCGCCGATCGTCAGTGCGCCAGCGTCCATTGCCTGCACGACTTACGCGACTGCACCTGCGGCCGGCGCGACGGCATTCCCGTCCGCCCCACCGGCTGTGGATGCACTGTGGATTGCTGTGGAGGACGGGCCGATCGCCCACGCGTCCGTGTCGATTGCCCACGCGGCCGATGCGATTGCCCGCCCGTCCGCGTCGATTGCCCACGCGGCCGACACGATTGCCCGCCCGTCCGCGTCGATTGCCGTGCCTGACAACCTACCCGCCCATCCGCTGGCACAACCCTCGCGTTAGGGCACCTCGGCCGGCGAGTGGGCGAGACACTCGACCGGTGCGGAGCTCATCGCAGTGAACCGGCGCCTCGTCTCGATCCGGGCCGCCCGCTCCACACAGGTGATTTATGACTCGTCGTACGCGGGTAAGACTGGACACCGTCAATCGGGTCTACGTCTTCAGCCAGGCGCACCAGGCCACCATCGCCGGGTACGTCGAAGCGGTCAAACAGATGGGGGACCTGCTGGCCCGGGCCAAGACCCTCGCCGTGCAGGTGGAATCGGGTGAGCGCGTCGCGGAGGCCTCCGCCGCCCGGAAGGAAGACACGCGTCGCATCATCCAGGACGAACACCTGGCCCACCTGGTCCGGATCGCCCGGGTCTCGCTCCCCAACGACCCCGAGCTCCGCCGCCGCTTCCGGCTGCCTCGGCGCGGCGCCAACCAGCAGAAGTTCGTCGCCTCCGTCAGCGCCATCCTCGAGGAGGCCGAGCAGCACCGCGACCTCTTCATCAAGGAAGGGATGGGTGAGACCTTCGTGGCGGAGCTGCAGGCGCTCCTCACCACCTATCTCGCCATCGACGATCAGAAGTCGCTCGGGGCGCTGAGCAAGGTAGGCGCCGGCGCCGATCTCAAGGCGGTGGCCGCCCAGCTGATGAAGCTGGTTCGTCGCCTGGATGGCATCAACCGGAAGCGCTGGCAGAACGATACGGAACTGCTGGCCGCCTGGATCAGCGCCAAGGATGTGGGATCGCCCCACGTGGTAGCAGCGCCACTCGCCACGCCAGATCCGACCGCTGCCAGGCCGGGCACGGAGGCGGCGGCGTGAGCGGTGCCTCCCTCATTGCGAGGCCCCCTTTCCGGTCGCCCGCGGTCGCCGAAGCACGGCGATTCGGCGGCAGGGAAGGGGGCCGACCTGGGGTGGACCCTCGCTAAGGCGTGCTCAGCACGGTGGAACATCCCGATCGGGGGATCAGGTCAGTTTACTGACCGCTTGTGCCGAGCCGAGGCTTTAGCCTCGGGCTCGCCAGCCGTCCTCACGGTAGACTCAGGTCAGTTTACTGACAGCTGTTGCCGAGCCGAGGCTTTAGCCTCTGGTTCGGATGCCGAGCCCTGAAGGACTCCATCGCGCCGGGTCGCCGCTCCCAAGGGCGCTTCGGTTGCCGAGGCTTCAGCCGCTGCACCGCCCCCCTACGCCTCCAGCTTCCGCCCCACCCCGGGCCGGAACACCACCGCGAAGATCACCAGGATCACCACCGCACCGAGCGCGGGCCGGACCCAGATGGCGTGCCAGTCGTGGCCACCGGCAGGGAGCACGAACTGCTGCACCACGACCCCGGAGGCCACGCTGCCGATCAGGTTGCCGAGCCCCTGGGTGATGAAGGTCAGGAACCCCTGTGCGGCTGCGCGGATCTTGAGCCCGGCCCGCTGGTCGACGTAGATCTGCCCCGTCACGAAGAAGAAGTCGTAGCAGACGCCGTGCAGCAGGATCCCCAGGTAGAGCATCCACGCCCCCGCCCCGACGTTGCCGTTGGCGAACAGCAGGTAGCGCACCGCCCAGGCTGCCATGCCGAGCAGCATGATCCTCTTGGTGCCCCAGCGGACCAGGAACACCGGCAGCAGCACCATGAAGAGGATCTCCGACATCTGCCCCAGCGTCATCTTGCTGGCGGGGGCCACCATGCCGATCTCGTTGAGAAAGAGATTGGTGAAGCTGTAGTAGAACTGCAGCGGGATGCAGAGCAGGAAGCTGCCGACGACAAAGGCGGCGAAGGAGCGGTCCTTCATGAGCGAGAGCGCGTCGAGCCCGAGCATGTCCCGGACACTCAGCGGCTTGCCGGCGGCGTGCGGCGGGGTGTCAGGCAGCAGCAGGCAGAAGCCCGCCAGCACGACCGACGCGCCCGCCGCGATCTGCATCGGCATCGCGGTGGCCTCGAGGCCCAGCCGGCCGATCGCCTGACCCGCCACGATCCAGCCGATGGTGCCGAGCACCCGGACCAGCGGAAACTCCTTGGCCGGATCCTTCATGTTGTCAAAGGCGAGCGAATTGGTCAGCGCCAGGGTCGGCGCATAGCAGAGCGCATAGCCGATCAGCACCGGATAGAAGGTGCCGAAGGTGGGCTCGTTGGCGGCCCAGTAGAGGAGCACCGCACCGACGAGGTGCAGCAGGGCGAGGATCTTCTGGGTCGGGAAGAAGCGGTCGGCGATCATCCCCACGAAGAACGGCGCGATGATCGCCCCGATCGCCATGCTGCCATAGGCGGCGCCGATCTGCGGGCCGTCGAAGTGCAGCGTCGTGCCGAGGTAGGTCCCCATCGTGACGAACCACGCCCCCCAGATGAAATACTGGAGGAACATCATCGCCGACAGCTTGAAGCGGATCATCGCAGTTCCCTGAGCTTGATGTTCCGGTAGGCCACCCAGTTCCCGTGGTCCTGCAGCGCGATATATCCGTGCGGCGCCCGGCCGTAGCCGGGCCACTGCCTGAACTTGCTCGCCGCCACCTTCGCCTCCCACTCCGGGCTCTGCAGCTCGTACTCGACCACCTTGACGCCGTTCAGCCACTGCTCCACATGCTTGCCCTTCACGAGGAGTCGCACCTGATTCCATTCCCCTGCCGGCTTCACGATGCCGGCCGGCGCCGCGTAGAGGCCGTACGCCGATCCCGCCGAGGTGAGCCGATTCTGCCCGTCGGAGTGCCGCGCGTCATCGAGGACCTGCATCTCGGGTCCGGTCTCGTACGTCGCCTCGCTCCCCTCGGTGACGCGGAACATGATGCCGCTGTTCCCGCCTTCGGAGATGTTCCATTCGAGCGACAACTCGAAATCGCGATACTGCTTGTCCGTGATCAGGTCGCCCCCTTCACCGATCCGGGTGATCGCCCCCGACTGCACGGCCCACCCGTTCGGCGCCGTCTTCTTCTGGAAGCCGCGCCAGCCGGTGAGCGTGGTGCCATCGAAGAGCAGTTTCCAGTCCGCGTGCTTTTCGGCGTCGGTGAGCATGTTGAGTGGCGCGGTGTCCTGGGCTCGCGCGACCCGCAAGCCGGAGAGGGTGGAGAGGCCCAGGAGGAGCAGGGGAAGTCGCATGCAAGTTCTCGAAGTCGGGAGGGAAGCCATCTCAACGATACGGCGGGCAGCCATGCGCCGCTAGACGCACCCGGGGCCATGCCGTAGCTTCACGTTGCCCTCCCCACCAGTCGAGGTCTCCGATGGAGCGTCGCGATCTCCTCCGCATCCTCGGAAAGGCCTAGCGGAAGGATATGATCCATATCGCCACCGAGATGCTGGAGGCCGCCGGCGCCACCAGCATCACCGAAACCAATGACACCGCGCGCGCGGTCAACCATGCGGTTCAGCTCATGAAGCGGAGGGAGTTGTGATTCGGCGCGATTTCCTGCAGACCCTCTCCGCCGGCGCCCTGGCCACGCTCACCCTGCCCCGGCTCCCGCTCATGGCCGACCAGATCCGCACGATCGGCATCCAGCTCTACACCCTGCGTGAGCTTCTGAAACAGGACTTCGAGGGCACCCTGGCCGCACTCGCCCGGATCGGCATCGAGGAGGTCGAGCTGTTCGGGGGGCTGTATGCACGCAAGGCGGCGGACATGCGCGCCATCCTCGACCGGTACGGCCTGCGGGCTCCCTCCGGCCACGTCGGCCTGCCGGAGGTGACGGCCACGCTCGATCAGACAATCGAGAACGCCCACACCCTCGGCCACCGCTATGTGGTCGTCGCGTCATTCCCCGCGGAGCTGCACACCGCGGCCGGATACGCCCAGGCAGCGCAGGCCCTCAACACCGCGGGAGAGAAGCTGCGGGCCGCCGGGCTTGTCCTCGGCTTTCACAATCATTCCGATGAGTTCGTGGCGCTCGATGCCGGTGGCGGCGGCCCCGACGCACCCCCCCCGATCGGCTACGACATCCTCCTCGCCGAGACCGATCCTGCCCTCGTCGTGATGGAGCTCGACATCTTCTGGATCCGGAAGGGCCAGCGTGATCCGCTGACCTACTTTGCCCGCTATCCCGGCCGCTTTCACATGCTGCACGTGAAGGACATGGCCGCGGACGGCACCATGGTCGACGTCGGCGCCGGCGCCATCGACTGGAAGGCGATCTTTCGCCAGGCCCCTGCCGCCGGCGTGCAGCACTACTTCCTCGAGCACGATGACCCGAAGGACCCGCTCGCCTTTGCGCGGAGCGGATTCGACTATCTCCGGCGGCTCCGCTACTAGCCGCGTCGAGCTCGGCTTCCCGCACGATGTCCTGAATCGCGATCTGGTCCGCGGATGCACCACCGTCGGCGTCACCATCCACTGGAGAGCGGCCTCCGTGCAGGTGCGCCACCTGCGACGGTTCGCCATATTCTCCCCATGCGCCTCCCCGCCCTGCTTGTTGCCCTCTCGCTGCTGGCGGCTCCCGTCGCCGCCCAGGATGCCGACTTCAACTGGCCCGCGCTGCAGGAGGAGGGAGCCCACCTCCTCTCCCAGTACCTCCAGGTGAACAGCAGCAATCCCCCTGGCCATGAGATCCTGACCGCGCGCTGGCTGCAGGAGACCCTCGCCCGGGAGGGGATCGAAGGCCAGATCCTCGACACCACCGAGATCGGCCCGGGCCGGGCCAACTTCTACGCCCGGCTGCGCGGCAACGGGAAGAAGCGGGCGATCGCGCTGGTGCACCATATGGATGTGGTGCCGGTGACGCGCGAGCAGTGGACGGTCGACCCCTTCGCCGGGGAGATCCGCGACGGCTACGTCTGGGGCCGGGGTGCGATCGACATGAAGGGCCACGGCATCATCCAGCTGATGGCGATGATCGCGATCAAGCGGGCGGGCATCATGCTGGACCGGGATATCGTCTTCATCGGCAACGCCGACGAGGAATCCGGCGGCCTTGGCGCGATCACCTTCGTCCAGCGTCACCCCGACCTGCTCAAGGACGTCGAATACCTGCTCACCGAAGGAGCCGACACCCGGGTGGAGGATGGCAGGGTCCGCTGGTTCGGCATCGACGTCGGGGAGAAGCGACCGTACTGGACCCGTATGGTCGCCACTGGAAAGACCAGCCACGGGTCGGTGCCGATCGAGGACCAGAACCCGGTCTCGAGGCTGGCACGCGCCCTCGCCCGGGTGGTGGCGTGGGAGACGCCGGTCCGGCTCACCCCCGCCGTCGAACGCTTCTTCCAGGCAATGTCCAAGGATCAGACCGGCGAGGGCAAACGCTGGCTCGCCGACCCGCGTACCGCCTTGAAGTCGCCGGCGGGGCGGGCCTGGCTGCTGCGCGAGCCCGAGCGGAACGCCCTGCTGCGGAATACCATCAGCCCGACGGTGCTGACCGGGTCCAACAAGACCAACACGATTCCACAGCGCGCCTCGGCCGAACTCGATATCCGGCTCCTGCCGGACCAGGACCCGCTGGCGTTCCGCCGGGAGCTGACCCAGGTGATCGACGACTCGCTGATCCGCCTGGAGGAGATCGCCCCGATCACACCCCCCTACGATGCCCCGCTCGACACCGAGCTCTTCCGCACCATCGAACGGGTCGCGGGGGAGCTCCTCCCGGGCGTCCCCGTTGCGACGCCCGTCAGCCCCGGCGCCAGCGACCGACCGACCTACAGCCAGACCGGGATCATCTGCTACGGCCTCGATCCCTATTTGATCCCGATCGAGGAGAACCGCTCCGAGGTGCACGGCAACGACGAGCGCCTGTCAGTCGCCAACCTCGGCTGGGGTGTCAAGTTCTACGTGCGCCTGCTGCAGGAGGCGGGGCGGTGAATCCATCGGACGAGCGAGGATGGACCAATCATGAAGGGTTGTGGCTCTTCCATTACCATGCGCGGCCCGCCTATCTTACGGCCCGCCCGGTGTTGCTGCACCTGATCCCTGACGGCGGTCTTTAGGAGAGGAACCCATGGCAGTCAAGAAGAAGGCCGCGACGCGGAAATCTGCTGCGTCCGCCCGCGCACCGAAGAAGGTCGTGCTGCCCGCGCCCCGCGTCCGCAGCGTCAACCGCAACCTTCCCCCCGGCATCTGCCGAGTGGAGCAGGCCAGCACCCGCACCTTCGGGTACGTGGTCCGCGTCGGGCACCGGCAGTCCGCAAAGGGGTGGCGCCCGAAGTTCAAGGCGTATTTCGGCGACTTCAGCAATGGCGGCAAGAAGAATGCGCTCGCCGCGGCGGTGAAGTGGCTCAAGACGCTCGAGAAGACCGGCAAGGCGCCCGCGAAGAAGTAGGGCTGTCCGGGTGTGACCCCCGTCACCCCTCGGTCATACCGCGCCGGCCTTCCGGCACCTCGACCCCAGGATGTGGAGGTCCGTGCGCGCACTGCCCTGGTTCGCGCCGGAGCTGGGTAACTCACCCCCGCCGGCGGTACTGCAGCGGGGCGACGTCCCAATCTCGCCCCAACCCCGGACCCGCACGCGTCCGCGCGGATCGCAACCCTCCCCAGGTGATCTCATGAACAACGCAGTACGCGTCATCAGCGTTTCCCTGCTCGGCTTCACCCTGGCGTGCGGGACCAGTGCCAAGGCGCCGGTCGACACCACTGCCGACGAGGCCGCGATCCGGGCGATCGACGCCAGCTGGAACAACTGGCTGGGCGAGCATAACGACTCCGCCATCGGGGCGATCTACGCCGCCGACGCGGTCCTGCTCCCGCCCAACATGCCGCGCGTGACGGGTGCCGTCGGCATCCGCTCCTTCTGGGCCGGACTCTGGCCCCTCAAGGCGACGCTGGTGTTGGCGCCGGTGACTATCCGGGTCAACGGCGACTGGGCCCTCGAGGAGGGCAACTACAGCATGACCATCCCCGCCCCCGCCGGCGAGACCAGGGACGCGGGCAAGTTCCTCGTGAGCTGGCACAAGGCCGACGGCAAGTGGCACGCGGTGAAGGACATCTGGAACAGCGACTATCCGCCGCCGGCGTCGCCCGCGGTGAAGAAGTAGTGACCCGCCCGGGCGCGCCATCGGCGCGCTCACCACGCCGGACAGGAGGCCCGAGGGTGAAGCGATGACGGTGCCGGAGATCCTCCGCAGCGAACCGGATATGTCGGGCTCCCTGGAGCCATTCCGCGAACGGCTGGCCGAAACGGTGTCGTGGTGTGTGCGCCGCTCGGGCACGGTCCCCCTCGGCGATGCCCTGCGGAGTCCGGGCCTGGCCCCGCCGACGGCCGCCTCTTGGCCCGACACCGTCCGGGCCGTGGCCACCGCGCGGCTGCACGCACTCGGCCGAAGCTGGCGCCGCACCATCGACCCTCTTGGCGGAGGGCTCCTCCTGGTCCACTTTCCTACACCCCCCCATTCTCACGGTGCCGCTCGCGCAGCCAGCGACGGTTACTTCGACCTCCGCGATGCGCCACCGTGGGATTCCTGGGCCGCCTACATCGAAGAGGCGGAACGCAGCTACCTGGTCGCGTGGGTGCCGCCAGAGGCGCTCGCCCAGGCCTCCGCCGGCATCACGGTCGCTGGCACCTCCCTCGGATGGCTGACGAGTGCGGGGCTGGGGTTGAGCGGATTCGGACCCTGAAGCTCCCAACCGGGAGCCCACCCTGCGCCCCTCCATGCCGACCATCCGTCCCGCCCGCCCCACCGACGAAGCCGCCCTGCGCGACCTGACCGGGCGGCTCGCCGATTTTCCGGTGCCGGCGTGGAGAACCGCCGCGGAGATCACCGGCGCCGATCACCAGATCCTGTTCGATGCCCTGCACCACTCGGCCGCCGACACCAGCATTCTCGTCGCTACCACAGCGACCGGTGACGTCCTCGGCTGCGTCTTCTCCTCGACCAGGACCGACTACTTCACCGGGGAACCGCATGGGCATGTCGAGGTGCTGGCCCTGCGGGCCGAGGCCGAGGGGCAGGGGCTCGCTCGCAGGCTGATGGATGCCGCCGAAGCGTGGGCGCGAACGCAGGGGTTCCGGCGCATGACGCTCAACGTCTTCGCCACCAACATCCGTGCGCGCGGACTCTACAGCCGGCTGGGCTATGGCGAGGAAACGGTGCATTACCACAAGTCCCTGTCGCCGACGAAGGTCGACTGATGCCAGTCAGCGACAGCTATCGCACCTGGGTGCTCGAGCAACTCGGGCGGGTGGCCACCGGCATACGCGGCCGGAGCATGTTCGGAGGACTGGGGATCTACTCCGGCGCGCATTTCTTCGCGCTGGCCGACGACGATCAGCTCTACTTCAAGGTCGACGACAGCAACCGGCCCGACTTCGAGGCGCGGGGGATGGGCCCGTTCCAGCCGTTCGGCGAAGGGGGCGAGGTCATGCAGTACTACCGGGTGCCCGACGAACTCCTCGATGATCCGGAGACGCTCCGCCCCTGGGCAGAAAAGGCGATCGAGGTGGCTCGCCGGAAGAAGCGCAAGCGGCCGAGCCCGTAGCCACGCTGTGCCCGCGTCGGGAACGGAATTCGTCCACGGGGTGCCACTTCCCAACCCGGGCCGTTCCGCGCATTGTTTGCCGGTGCCTTGCGCGCGCGAGGCCGGAGCACCGCTCTCCCCAGCGAGGACCCCATGCGTCGCCTGACTCTATTCGCCGCCGCCATCGTCATCCTGGCCTGCAAGGGATCCACCGACCCTTCCTCGGCGGCTTCTCCCTACCGGATCTCGGTCCTCAGCAGCCCGCACAGCGGGGGCCACGGCACCCCCTACGTCACCAGCATCACGCTCCTGGTGGTCGATACCGGCACCAGCAACCCGCATCCGGGGGTCGGGGTGACGCTGCAGGTGGACGGCGGCCAGATCACCTCGCCGCTCCCCAATATCACCGGCCCCAATGGCCAGACGGTCGTGGTCTGGAGCATCGACACTGTGGAACAGACGCCGGGAACGGTCTACTCGCTGGGATACTGCGCAGTCTCGCCCGGTCAGTCGCACTGCAGGACAAGCCTGATCGGCACGCAGGTCATCACCACCGACCCGTTCTGATGGTCCAGACCACGTTCCAGGCGGACAGCGCGCTCGCGTGGCTTCACGCCCTGCCTGACCAGGAGCTGGTACTGCTCTACAAGCACAGCCCTCGCTGTGGCATCTCGCTCGTCGCCGGTGAGGAGATCGAACGCTTCGCCCGGCAGGAGCCGACCCTGCCGATCGTCGAGATCGACGTGGTCCGGCAGCGCTCCCTCTCGCAGGATCTCGCGAACGTCCTGGGGATCAGGCACGCCTCGCCCCAGGTCATTCTGCTCCGCGGCGCCGCTCCCCTCTGGCATACCTCGCATCAGCGGATCACCGCCCCGGTCCTCAGCGCCCAGCTCCTCGCGGCGCGCGGCGCAGCCTCGCCCGGTGTCTGACGCTGGCCCCGGACTCGGCCCGCGACGGGTCGTGGGAATCCTCCTCTTCGAGCTCGAGGCCTGCCCGCGCGCCTAGCCTGGCGCCGTGGCCGGAGACCTGCGGCATGATCGAGCCTGAGGTGCACCCGCCGTCGCGCCTGGACCGATGGATCTGGTTCACGGCGATCGCCTCGCTGGGGCTTCACCTCCTGCCGCGCCCCGGCTACGGCTTCCATCGGGACGAACTCCTCTACCTCGCGATGGGGGATCACCTCTCGCTGCTGCGGATGGAATTTCCGCCGCTCATCGCCCTGCTGGCCCGGGCGGCGCGGGTGGTGCCGCTCGATCTCCTCGCCGCGATCCATCTGCTCCCGGCGCTGGCCGCCGCCGCGCTCCCGGTCCTGACCGCCCGCATCTGCCGGGTGCTGGGCGGCGGTGCGCGGGCCCAGCGATGCTCGGCGGTTGCGGTGCTGGCAGCACCGCTCTTCCTCCGTGCCGGTTCGCTCTTTCAGCCGGTGGTGTTCGAGCAGCTCTGGTGGGCCATCGCCCTGCTGGCGCTGGTGGAGCTGCTCGCCGGGCGCGACCGGCGCTGGTGGCTCGTCCTGGGCGCGTCGATCGGCCTCAGTGCCCTCACCAAGTTCAGCGTCGTCTTTCTCGTGGCGGGGCTCCTCGTCGCACTCGCTCTTTCTCCCCTGCGTCGAGACCTCCGCAGTCGCTGGCTCTGGCTCGGAGCCGGGATGGCCGCCGTGCTGGCGCTGCCGAGCCTGACAGGGCAGATCGCCTGGGACTGGCCCTTCCTGGCCCAGGCTCGCGCGCTGCAGGCGACCCAGCTCCGTCACGTCGACGCCGCCGGCTTTCTGGGAGGACAGTTCTTCATGCTCGGACCCGGTGCCCCGCTCTGGATCATCGGCCTGATCGCCCTGCTCGCCGCCGCATCGCTCCGACGCTTTCGTCCGGTCGGTCTGCTCGCGCTGACCGTCCTCCTGCTGCTCCTCCTCCTCGGCGGCAAGGACTATTACTTCGGCCCCATCCATCCGCTGCTGATCGCCGCTGCCGCCACAGTGCTGGGCACCTGGTTCGACCGGAGGGGAAGGGTGCCGCTCTTTGCGGGCGCTATCGCTCTGCTGCTCGTGGGGGGCGCGGGGCTGCTGCCGCTCGGTGTCCCGATCCTCCCTCCACCCCAGCTGGCGCGGTACGCCGCCGCGCTCGGTGTCACCCGGGCGACCGAAACCAACCAGGGCGGACGGCTTCCCCTTCCGCAGGATTTCGCCGACATGACCGGCTGGCGCGAACAGGTCGCCGTGGTGGCAGGCGTGTTCCATTCGCTGAGCGCCGAGCAGCAGCGGAGTGCGGTGATCATGACGAACAATTACGGCCGGGCCGGCGCGGTCGCGCTCTTCGGGCCCGAATTCGGGTTGCCCTATCCGATCAGTCGGCACGGCGACTTCTACCTGTGGGGAACGGGAGACCGGAGCGGGGAGGTCATCGTATTGGTCGGAGGTCGGGCTGAGGACTGGCGGCGATACTGGGGCGAGGTGACGGAGGCGGGGCGGTCCGCCAATCCCTGGGGGGTGGAGGAGGAGCAGAGCGTCCCGATCTACCTCTGCCGGAGGCCGCGCTACGACCTGCCTGCACTCTTCCGGCTGCTCGGGCCCTGGTGGGGCTAACGCACCTCGCTCATAAGGCCGATTGTATTCCCCTCGCTGTCCAGCAGAAACACCATCCACAATTCGTGATCGGGCATCCTGGCGATGAGGTGCGGTTCTCCCTGCACCTCGGCGCCGGCTGCGCGGAGCCGGGCCGCCGCCGCGTGAATGTCACCGACGCGATAGTAGAGGATGGAAGCGGGGTGATCGAATTGCGGGTCTTCCGGCACCGCGAGCATCAGGCGCACACCGTCCGCATCGAAAAAGGCGAGCGTGGGCACCTCGAAGAGGAGAGGCAGGCGGAGCACATCGCGGTAGAAGCGCACGGCACGGGGCAGATCGCGGACGGTGATCGCGATCTGGCCGATGCCCTGCAGCGCTGCCGAGTCAGGCACTGGCATCAGGGGCGCGACCGGAAGCCGGATCGCTGGTGGCTCCCGTCGCAGAAGGGGGGTTCCCGGGTGCCGCCGCAGCGGCAGATCGCGAAGGAGCTCCGGTCGGACTCCGTGCCGGAGGGCAGCTCCAGGTGGACCGGACCACGGATCTGCGCCGGTCCATCGGCGACGATGCGCACCGTGACCCCCGCCGGCGCCTCCGCACGACCGGCCGGCGCCACGCCGGGACGGATGGCCTGCAGCGCCCCGCTCGGGCAGCGCGCCACCAGCGCCGCGACCTCGGCCGCGGGGGCCGCATCGGGATGGATCCAGTCCGCGCGGGAGGTGTCAAAGGCGGCGGGGAGCCCGCGCACGCACACCGCAGCGTGGACACAGATGTTCGGGTCGAAGGTGACCGTGATCTCGCTCGACTGATAGACCTGCAGGCGTTTGGTCACGCGCGGTTCCTCCTGCCCCCGGGGCAGCGCTGTCTCACCGGGCCGCCTCGCTCATGGCTTGAAAATCGTCGTGTCCCGCCACACCGCCTCACCGTCCAGCAGCGTCAGCAGCACGCGGGTCTGGCCGATCTCGGTCGCCGGCACCGAGAAGAGGTTGCGGTCGAGCACGATGATGTCCGCCGCCTTGCCCGGCTCCAGTGACCCGGTCTCCCGTTCGAGCCGAGTCGCGTAGGCGGCGTTGATCGTGTAGGCCGCCAACATTCGCGGCAGATCCACTCGCTCCTCGGGGATCAGGACCGGTCCCTTCGGCGTCTCCGGCACCTGCCGGGTGATCGCGACCTGGATCGCCTCCAGCGGATTCAGCGTCGAGACGGTCCAGTCGCTTCCGCCCACCACCACCGCTCCGCTCGCCATCAGGCTGCTGATCGGGTAGATCCAGCGCGACCGCGCCGGTCCGAGCGCCGGAATGGTGAGCCGCGTGATATACTCGTCAGGCAGCGCCCAGTACGGCTGGAAGCTGGCGACCACCCCCAGCTCGCGGAACCGCGGGATATCCACGGGATCGAACAGTTCGAGATGCGCGATGATCGGCCGGGCATCGCGCGTGCCGTTCACCTCGCGCGCGCGCGCGAGTGCATCCAGCGTCACCCGGATGGCCCGGTCGCCGATCGCGTGGACGTGGATCTGGAACCCCTGCCGGTCAAAGGCGATGACCCGCGCGGTCAGCTCGTCGGGCTCGTAGTTGAGCGGGCCCCGGTCGCCGGGCCGGTCCAGATACGGTGCGAGCAGCGCCGCGGTCCGCGCTTCGATCACCCCATCCGCGTACAGCTTCACCGTGTTGACGGCCAGCCGGTTGCCGGCCCGATACTCCTTGCGGAGCGCGACGAGCCGCGCCGTCTCCTGCACCACCGGAGTATCGCTCTCGCTGTGGATCGCGGCCGTCACCCGTGCCGTCAACTCGCCCCGACGATCGACGGCGGCGTACGCCTCGAGGTATTCCGGCCCCGCATCGGCATCGGTGATGGCGGTGATGCCGAAACGATTGGCCTCCGCCAATGCCCGACGCACCGCCCCGATCCGCTCCTCCGCACTGTACGGCGGCAGCTTCGACGCGACCAGATCGATGGCCGACTCACGCAGCGTCCCACTCGGCTCGCCGTTCCGGGGATCGCGCTCGATCCGCCCATTCTTCGGGTCCGGCGTCGCCCGGGTGATCCCGGCCAGCTCCAGTGCCCTGGAATTGACCCAGACCGAGTGGCCATCGGCCGCGTAAAACAGCGCCGGCCGATCCGGCGCGATCCGGTCGAGGATCGCCTTGGTCGGATTCGCTCCGGGAAAGAGCGGGAGCTGCCACCCATCCCCCCTGAGCCAGGCGAGATCGGGATGCGCCTGCGCGTACGCGCGAATCGCACCCTCGGCCTCGGCGGCCGTCTTGGCCTCGTAGAGGTTGCATTCGCCCAGCTCTAGGCCACCTGATAGCGGATGGGCGTGACTGTCCTGGAACCCGGGCAGCGCCATCCGCCCGGCGAGATCGAGCACCCTCGTCTCGGCGCCGATGTACCGCGCCACCCCCCTCGCGTCGCCCACGTAGACGATGTGCCCATCCCGTACTGCCACCGCCTCGACCCACGGCCGAGTGGGGGCCGCCGTCCAGATGGCACCGTGGGTCAGCACCAGCTCCGCAGGGACCATGGGGGCCCGGCGCTCAATGGCGCAGGAGAGCAGCAGGGGCAACAGGACTGCATCGAATCGTCGAAAGCGCACGGTCAGCACCGGGAAGGGTCGCGGGGGGGATTCGCCGGATCAGGGACGACGGACACTCCAGGTCGGCAGACCGCTCAGCCACGAGTAGGGGTTCACCACAAACCCCTCCACTCGCCGGGACACCGCGGCGACATTGACGGGGGCGTACAGGAACAGTGCCGGCGCATCGGCGTTCAAGGTATCGAGAGCGGCACGCCACGCCCGCCGGGCAGCGGGCAGATCCGCCGTCGCCACCGCGGTGGTGAAGAGGCGATCGAAGGCCGGATTGCTGTACCCACCATAGTTCAGCACGCCGATGCCGGCCGTGGTCCACTGATCGGCCAGCCCACGCGGGCTCGGCTCATCCAGCCAGGCGCCGATGAAGCTATCAAACGCTCCCTTGCCCAGCCGCTGCTGGAACACCGGGAAGTCGACGGCGGTCACGGTGACCGACACTCCGGCGAGGCGCCATTGCTCCTGGAGCGTCTCGGCCATTCGCCTCCGGGAGGAGCTGGTGGCGGGCACCAGGATGTCGAATCCGAGCGCGCGCGCTCCCTTCTTCCGGGTCCCGTCGCTGCTGCGGACCCAGCCCGCCGCATCGAGCGCCCGTCCAGCCGCCACGGGGTCGTACGGCAGGGTGGTCACGCTGTCATCCCACACCCAGAGTAACTGCGACATCGGGCCTGGCGGCGCCTTGGTGCCCGGGCCGAAGACCCCCACCGCAATGGCGGGCCGATTGACGGCCATGCCGAGTGCCCGTCGTACCGCCCGATCCGCGAGGACACCGCCGCGCCGGCTCGCCGTGGAGAGCTGATATCCCAGGAAGCCGTAGGCCGCGGCAGGGTAGTGCTCGGTGCGGAGCGCGGAGTCGGCCTCGATTCGGGCCACCCGCTCCGGCGCGCCCACCGATTCCAGCAGGTCCGCCTCGTGCGAGAGCACCAGGTTGAGCGCCGCCTCCGGGTCGGGGCTGAAGCGCCAGACGACCGTCCCGATTCTGGTGCGCCGGCCACCGGTCGTATCGGCGACCAGGGTCAGCGACTGCCCCCGCTGCCAGGACTCGACCCGATACGGCCCGCTTCCCACCATGTGTGCGACCGCTGAATCGGGCGCCCAGTTCCCGGGCACGACCCACCGCCAGATATGCGCGGGGATCACCCGCACATGCCAGGTCGCATCGTACAGCTGCTCGGGATATGCGTGGGCGAACCGCACCAGCACGGTCGAGGAGTCTTCGGCCGTGACGGAGAGCTGGTGCTCCAGGTAGGAGCGCGCCGGCGCGTCGAGCACCGAATCGCTGAACGCCTCAAAGGAGAACACGACGTCCCCGGCGGTCACCGGCTGACCGTCATGCCACCGTGCGTGCGGCCGCAGGTGAAACCGGAGTGTCAGGCTGTCGACCCGCTCCCAGCGCTCCGCCAGCGCCGGGTGGTAGGCAGCCGAATCGATCGGCGCGGCGCCTGGCGCGAGATCGGCAAGGTGTTCGTAGACGAGGTCGCTGATGTCCCGGCCGACCGTCTCCACGACCAGTGGTGGCAGCACCGACTCCGGCTCACCCGTCGCCGCGATGACCAGGGTGTCGCATCGGGGGCAGGTGGCCTCGCCGCCGCAGGCGGGCAACACCAGGAGGGAGCCGAGCAACAGGAGCGAGGGGCGTGAGCGGAGCGCGGAAATCGCAGCGCGGGGAGCGGTGGCGACGAGCCTCAGCGGCCCGGAGCGTTGGGATTCGGTCACGCGCCGGCGCCGAGGTAGCGTTCCTTCAACACACGGATGTGATGCGTTTCGTGGCCGGCGCACACCCAGGCCAGCGCCCGGACGCTGATCGACTTTCCGCTCGCCAGACCCTGCCGCAGCAGGGACTCGGCGGGCAGCCCCTGCACGAGTGCCAGGGTCGCGTCGCGCACCGAGAGGAATTCGGCGCCGACCTCCGCCAGGCTTCGCTGCTCGAACCTGCCGGCCGGTACATACGCGTTCTCGTCGAAGCCGGCGAGGGCGGCATCGTCCCCCCGCGCAAAGCGCAGGAGACGGTAGGAAAAGATCCGCTCCGCATCGCTCAGGTGGCCCACGACCTCCCTGAGGCTCCACTTCCCCTCGGCGTAGCGGAATCCGGCGCGACTCTCGGGGATCGTTCCCAGCAGCGCCGCGGTCGTGGCCCGCTGGGCGCGCAGGATGGCTACCGCGTCGGTGCCGACGGCGGCTTCGATATAGGTGCCGTAATGGGGAGCGTATTCGCCCGCGCCGGGACGGGGGATGACCATGCGACCTCACGAACGGTTCGAGTTGGGATCAGAACGGCGCTGCCACTTCACCCGCCCACGAATCTACGAGAGCGGCTGGGGCATCGCGAGCAGCACCTCTCCCTCCCCTTGAAGAAAGCGATCCGGAACGATTCGTACCAGTTGGATCGTCACGAGTGTTCTCCTGACGATGCAATCAGCCGCGGCCTCTCCCGCCAACTCGATGTGGAGCAACGATCTGACTCGAACGACGCGGCGCGGCACCGCGGTTGCTTTGTTGTCGGGCCGAAGCCAGTCAACGAAGGTCCAACCCGTTCAGGAGATTCCGATGTCCGCGTCCAAGCTCGCATACCCCGCCCTCACCGCGGCCCTGTTCCTGGCGGCCTGCGGCGGCAACTCCAGTGGCCCCAGCGGCACCGGCCGCACCGTGGCCTTTCAGCTCGCCACCAAGCCCGGTGCCCCCGCCGCGATCCGTGGCGCGGCGCTGACCGGGCAGGAAATCATCGCCGCTGGCAGCGATACGATCGTCGTGACCGGAGTCCAGCTCGTCCTGCGCAAGATCGAGCTCGAACGCGCCGTCCCGTCGGCGGTGTGTGACACCGTCGCCTCCTCCAGCGACGACTGCGAAGAGCTCAAGGCCGGCCCGGTGCTCCTCGACCTGCCCCTCGGCGCCGGCGCCCAGCGCGACTTCAATGTGGCGATCGACACCGGCTCATACGGCAAGGTGAAGTTCGAAATCCACGTCCCCAAGGCCAACAAGGATGCCGCCTTCCTCGCGGCCAACCCCGGCTTTGACGGCGTCAGCGTGAAGATGACGGGGACCTACAACGGCACCGCATTCACCTACACCTCCGACCTCGAAGTAGAGCAGGAGCACAGCTTCGTGCCGCCGATCACGGTCACCGATTCGACCGGTGCCAACCTGACGCTGTTCATCGACCTCAATGGCTGGTTCCTGAATCAGTCCGCCGACGGTCTGATCGATCCGGCCACCGCCCTCAGCGGCCAGGCCAATGAAAGCGCGGTCAAGAACAACATCGAGGGCTCGCTGAACGCCTTTGAAGATGACAACCACGACGGCCAGGACGATCACGGCGCGCATTGAGCCGGTAGCGCGCCCGGGGGGCGCGCGCAGCACCTGGTGATGGACGACGGGTCCTTCCGGCGACGCCGGGAGGACCCGTTGTGCGCTCCCCGCTGTCGAGGCGTATCTTACCCGCCATGCCCTCCCCCGCTCGCCGCGGCATCCAGTCCGCGCAGGTCGGTCTGCTGGTCAATACCGTCCTGGCCATCATCAAGCTGTTCGCGGGCGTGCTCGGCAATGCCTATGCACTCATCGCCGATGCGGTGGAGTCCTCGGCCGACATCTTCTCCTCGCTGATCGTCTGGGGAGGGCTGCGGATCGCGTCCAAGCAGGCGGACGACGAGTACCCGTTCGGCTATGGTAAGGCGGAGCCGCTCGCCGCAGCGGTCGTCTCCATCATGCTGATCGGGGCGGCCGCCGGCATCGCGCTGCAGGCGATCCGCGAGATTCGCCTGCCGCATCACGCACCCGCTCCCTTCACCCTTGCCGTCCTCGTCGGCGTCATCATCGTCAAGGAAATTCTCTTTCGCCGGGTCAGCGCCGTCGGAAAAGAGGTCTCCAGCACGGCGGTCACCGCCGACGCCTGGCATCACCGCAGCGACGCCATCACCTCCGCGGCGGCCTTCATCGGCATTTCGATCTCGCTCATCGGCGGGCGAGGATGGGAGTCAGCCGATGATTGGGCCGCTCTTGTCGCCTCCATCGTCATCGTCGTCAACGCCGTCATCCTGCTCCGCCCCGCAATCGACGACCTCATGGATCGGAGCCCCGGCACCCACCTGCTCGAGCGGATCGCCGCGGCCGCCTGCGGCACCGCGGATGTCCGCTACATCGAGAAGCTGAAGGTGCGAAAGGTCGGCTTCGGCTACTACGTCGACCTGCACGTGCAGGCCGAACCGACGATGACCCTCCGTGAGGCGCACATCCTGAGTGGCCGGGTCAAGTCGGCGATCCGGACCGCCGTGCCTGAAGTCGCCGGCGTACTCATTCACATGGAGCCTCATGAGGTGTAACATTCCGATCCATCTTGATCGTTTCGATGAAGGTTGAGTGCTCTGCAACAGACAAGCAAGTCGTTTACCAGCATCGGCTTAGTTGTTCAGGGCTGGTGGCACCTCGATTGCCTTTCATGAGGCCGTGAACCGCGTAGTATCCGACCCCATCTGGAGGCATCAATGATCTCGACGACTCTGCGCCGGCTGGCGCTGCTGACTGTTGCGAGCTCGCTTGCCGCGTGCAGCGGCGGTGGCACCTCACCGACCGCCAAGTCGCAGGTGACGTTCAGCCTGTCTGCCCGACCCACGTCAGCCGCCTCGCATGCGGCCTTCCTTTCCGATACGCTGACCGGTGGCGGCTCGACCGTCGTTCTGGATACCGTGCAGCTGGTGCTGCGCGATATTCGATTCAAGCGGGTGGAAGGCACCGCCTGCCCCGACGATGACAGCACCTCGGCGTCGATTCGCCACGATGGCGTCAGTGACAGCTCCGGCCACGAGGGCGATCACAACGGCAGCGACGGCCACGAGGATACCTGCGAGGCCTTCAACGCCGGGCCCCTCCTCCTCGACGTGCCCCTCGGCGGTGGAGTGGACCGCGCCTTTGGTGTCACGGTCGACACCGGCACCTTCGACCAGCTGCGCATCAGGATCCACAAGCCGAGCAGCGACAGCGCCGACGCCGCGGATGTGGCGTTCCTCGCCGCGCACCCGGAGTTCGACAAGGTGAGCATCCGCGTGGTCGGCAGCTACAACGGCACTCCCTTCGTCTTCCTCTCCGACCTGAATGCCGAACAGCGCATCGCGCTGGTGCCGCCGATCACGGTGGCTGGCGCTGCCAGCAACGTGGATGTGACGATCAAGGTGGACGTATCCACCTGGTTCGCGGATGGCGCCGGCGGATTCGTCGACCCGACCAGCGGCCTGAAGGGCGGCGTGAACGACAACCTGGTTCGCGACAACATCAAGGCGTCCTTTCACGCCTTTCGCGACGGCAACCACGATGGCCACGACGACGACGGCAGCGACGACAGCTAGCCGCTGAGACGGGGCCGGCGGGCAGGGGCGATCGCGGTGATCGTCCCTGCACACCGTGCCCCAAGGAGCAGAGTCCTGAGCGAACCGACCTGGAAGATCGCCATCGTGCGACTCTCGGACAGCTTCCGCACCACGATCGCCGAAATGGCGAGCGACCTCGGCGGCGGGCTGCGTGAGTGGAAGCCCGGTGAGGGGGAATCCCTCCCGACCGGGACCACCTGCGCCCTGCTGCTGGCCGGAGGCATGGAGGGCGCGGCACTCGATCTCCTCGGCACCCTGCCGGCGGGCACGCCGAAGTACGTCGTGGGGGCCGCAGCGGACCATCGCATCGCGGCGGCCGCGCTGCAGCGGGGAGCACGGGACTACTTCGCGCTCCCCGAGGACATCGGCCTGCTGCGACGGACGCTGCAGCGGGAACGGGATGAAGCGGCGGGGCGGGTCAATGCCGTCCAGTTCGCCGCGGATGAGCGCCGCCTCTCCGGCTTCGAGGCGATCATCGGCCGAAGCGCGGCGCTGAAACGATCGCTGGACCAGGCCAGGCGGGTGGCCCAGCACCGCGATGTGACGGTGCTGATTGGTGGCGAGACCGGCACCGGCAAGGAGCTGGTCGCGCGGGCGCTGCACTACGACAGCCCACGTGCCGCCGCACCTTTCGTCGAGATCAACTGCTCGGCGATCCCGGCGAACCTGCTCGAGAGCGAGCTCTTCGGGCATGAGAAGGGTGCCTTTACCGGCGCCGTCGGCGCCAAGCCCGGCCTGATGGAACTGGCCGACGGCGGCACCGTGTTTCTGGATGAGATCGGCAATCTGCCGATGGATCTGCAGCCCAAGCTGCTGCGCGCCCTCGAGGCGCGGGAGATCCGCCGGATCGGAGGCCAGACGACGCGGAAGATCGATGTCCGGGTGGTCGGCGCCACCCACCTGGACCTCCGCGCCGCGGTCGGCCGGGGGGAGTTCCGGGAGGATCTCTTCTACCGGCTGAACGTTGTGGCCCTGGTATTGCCACCACTCAGGGACCGGGGCGAGGACATCGAGATTCTGGCGGAGACCTTCGCCACCCGGCTCTCGGCCCAGTATGGGCTGGCGAACCCGGTGCTCTCTCCGGCGGTGCGGGAGGCGATCCGGGCGCACAACTGGCCCGGCAACGTGCGGGAGCTGCGTAATGCGATCGAGCGGGCGCTGGTACTCAGCGCCCCTGGCACGCTCGACCTGGCCGAATTGCCGACGAAACGTCAGGCGGTTGCCGCCCCGAAGGACGGGCTGCTCCCCTTCCCGGCGACGATCAGGGCGATCACCCAGGCGGCCGCACACGCGATGCTGGAGCTGGCGCTCGGCAACAAGAGTGAAGCGGCGCGCCGGCTGGGTATCTCCCGCCCGCGGCTGCAGCGGATTCTCGATGGACAGGCCGACGAGGAGTAGGCCACCTCGTGAACACCGAACCGTCGTCCGGGCGACCCTCGTGGTCGCCCGCCAATAACAGCGATAGGATCTCCAGATGAACCGCACCCTGCTCCTCGCCGCGATGCTCCTGGCCGGCGCCGCCGCCTGCTCCAACTCCACCGGCGGCGGCACTGTCACCAAGCCACCCGGCGCCCTCATCGTCGCGACCCGCACCTCGACCGCGCTTGCGCCCTGCGCCAGCAGCGCCGGGGCCTGGTTCGTGAAGCGGACCAGTGGCCCCGGGCAGGAGCTTCCGCTGCTCTTCCCCAAGCCGGGGGAGCCCACGGATTGCAGTGGCAATACCAAGGACCTGATCCGGCTCAAGTTGGACCGGGCCTCGCTCCTGACGATGCCGAACGGCACCCCGATCGCCGTGGGTGACTCGGTCTTCATCAGTATCGTGTGGGCCGGTGGAGACAGCATGCTCTTCAGCCTTGAGCCAACCGGCCTCGTCTTCGACCCCGCCAAGCCGGCCGAGCTCAAGATCGACTTTGGCGAGACGGAAGAAGCCGCCAATCCGACGATCCTCAACCAGCTCGCGATCTGGCGTCAGGCGGCGCCGACGGACGACTTCACCAGGCTGTCCACTATGAAGCTCGACCTGGAAGAAGATTTCGAGGTGAATCTGAACGGCTTCAGCCGTTACGCGTTGGCATACTGACGATTCCTGAGCCTGCGGGCGGGAGACCCCTCGTGGTCACCTGCCTGCGGGACCGGACACCATGACCGAGTCGACCTCCTCCTCCGAAGATCCCACCCGCGAGCTCCGCCAACTCGTGGAGTCGGGACGCTTCCGCGACGCCCTCGATGCGCATCAGCGCATCGATCCGGCCGCGTGGCGCCCGGAGGGGGAGATGCTCGCGGCGACGGCGGCCACTCGGCTCGGAGACTTCGGCACCTCGGTGAGCCTTGCCGAGTCGGCGCTCGAACACTTTCGCGCCCGCGCCGATTCCGATGGTCGCATGCGCGCCGTGAATCTGCTCGGCATCGTCGCCTTCGAGCAGGGCCGCCTCGAGGACGCGGAACGCTGCTTCGGTGAGGCGCTCGAGCTCTCGCGGGTCGTCGACGACACCCGCATGGCAGCAAATGCGTCCAACAACCTGGCGTCCGTGGCGCACCTGCGGAATCGCTCCGACCTCGCGCTCAGTCTTTACCGCGCGGCGCTCCTGTCCTACCAGCGCCTGGGGGATCGCCGCGGGACGGCGCAGACCTACCACAATCTCGGTCTCACCTTCCGGCAGCAGCACGAGTGGGAGGATGCGGAACAGGCCGCGCTTCAGGCGGTGCGCCACGCAGAGGAGGTCGGCGAGCGCAGCCTCATGGCGCTGGCGGTGATGGGGCGTGCGGAGATCCACCTCGATCGCGGCGAGCCCGACCTGGCCCGGTTGGAGCTCAGTCGCGCGGAGCGCCTGAGTCGCGAGGCGGATGATGAGGTCGGCCTGGCCGAGGTGGCCCGGCTCCGTGCTCTGCTGGCGCTGAAAGAGGGGAAGTACGCGGTGGCTGCCGATCTCGCGATCGCAGCGCGCGAGGTGGCGGCTCGGTTGGGCATTGTGCAGCTCCAGGCCGAAAGCGCCAGCGCCGCGGCACACGCGCTGCGTCATCTCGGGCGGCAGGAGGAGTCAGACGGCTTCCGCGAAGAGGCCACGCGCCTGTTCGAGCGGCTCGGGGCAGAGAAGCTGAAATCGGAGATGGAGAAATTGCTGGGAGAGCGCTAGCGCAGCGCTCCGAAAACGACGATCGGAGCAGCCTACCCCTTCCAGATGAACATCATCAGGTATCCCGCCGTCGCGAGGCTCAGCGAAGCCGCCGTGAAGGATTTATGCGGCGTCCAGCCGCCGCGCTTGCCTGCCGCGATGCGGGCGTCGATCTGGTCGAGTGTCGGCGCCTTGGCGATGCCGTAGATCATCGCCGCATCCGAAGCGAGCATGATGATCGAGTGTACCCACCGGCGTGTCTTCCCCTGCTTCACCCTGCTCGCCTCCGCCAGATTCGCCACCCCGGTCACGGTGTTCAGCGCCAGCAGCCCCGCCAGCAGGTAGGCGGCCGGCTTGTGTGCCTTGTCGGCCCAGAGCGGCGCCGCGCTTCCTCGGGTCAGCTCCTGCTGGCCCGAGAGGTAGCTGATCGCGATGAGCGGCAGCGTCGCATATCCTGCGTAGCGGTGGATGTCGAGCCGGGTGTAGTACCCGTCGGAGAGGGAGATCGCCCTGTGGCGGCGAATCGAGTCGGGAACGCCCGCAGCCATGCCGAGGTCCGGATTCCCGTTCCCGAGGGCCACGAACTGGGAGCTTGGAACCCGGAATTGGCTGTACTCCAGGGTCCGCACGTTCTGCATCGTGGGCGCAAGACTGACCAACGCCTGCGCGAGCACAACAGCGGGAAGGCCCATCGCGGCTCCGGTTGGGGCTGAATGATCACCCCAGAGTAGCCTGACAGGCCCGTATTGTCAGGTGACCGGAGTCACCCTCTTCACGTGGCTGCTACACCGACTGCCGCGCCTCGTCCCAGAGCACCTGCTGCTTGTCGCTCTCATACAACTTGGCGAGGTTGACGACAACGGTCTTGCCATCCTTCCGCAGCGCAAAGCGATCCATGTTGCGGGTCGCGCGGCCACTGATGAAGGTTCCATCGGGCTGATACTTGGACTTGTGCTTGGGGCACTGGAACCGCCCATCGCTGCCGAGCCACTTGAGGGCGGTATTCTGGTGCGGACAGGAGAGGGCAAAGGCGTAGAGGGTTCCCTGCCAGCGGACCAGGATCACCTCGTTGTCCCGGTCAATGGTGGCCCCGTCAGCGTCGGGCAGGGGATAGGTCACCTCGTCCCCGGCGACTCGAAGCACCCGCGCCAGGCTGAGCGGCAGCGCCGCGGCCTCACGGGGGGTCGCGGAGAGGGCCGCCATCACCGCCCCGAGAGCGATCGTCGCGTCCTTCAGGAACTGGCGGCGGCCCGGAAGGCCGCAGCCGTCAGCACAATCAGTCACGAGAGGTCTACTCAGCTGACGTTGGGAAGGATCGAGCCGGCCAGCACCACGGCGAACCAGAGCACCAGGCTTACCAGGGAGGCGGCACGCAGCCGCTTCCACACCCCCGCGTCAGAGGGATCGCCCGACTCGAGTCGGCGCTCGGCCTTGAGCATCACCCAGCCGTTGAACATCAGCAGCCCCACCAGCCCCATCTTGATCCAGAAGGCGGGGGTCGCGATGAGCGATTCGAGATCCGCCGCGAGCATGAGCAGACCACTCAGCGCCGTCACACCGAGCGCGCTCACGACGATCGGATGAATGGTTGCGAGCTCCTTCAGGTGGCGCGGGTGCTCGGTCGGCGGCGCGGCAGCGGCCCGAAGGGTCGAGCGATCGGCGGCGAGTGCAAAGCCACCGGCGGTCATCATGCCGCCGAAGTGCCCGAATGTCACCGCCGACTGCGCGGCCTTGCTGCCGTTGTAGAAGTCGGCCCAGGGGGCGACCACCGTGGCCATCTGATGAATGAGCGACATGTCAGTCCTTCCAGAAAAACATCATGAGGTAACTGCCCAGCGCGAGGCTCATGGAGCCGATGGCGACATTCCGGTGCGTCCTCGCGCCGGATGATTGACTGGCGCCGCGATCATCATCCGGCGCCGTCGCCCCAACCACCACGAATCCGACGTCCGCCGCCAGCATGGTCAGCCCGTGCACCCACCGCCGGGTCCGCCCGTGCGGGTCCTTGCGGCTGTCCCACATATTCCATGCCCCGGTCACTGTGTTGACCGCGAAAAGTCCCGCGACGCCTGCCGCAAGGGGGCCGTGGGCGTCTCGGGCCAGGCCGTGGGAGTCGGGATGCTTCCACAGGTAGCTCCCGCTAAGGTATTGAGCCACGAACAGCGGCAATGTGAGATAGCTCGCCAACTGATGGATCTTGAGCCGGGTGTAATACAGGTCACTGTATTCCACCGCCTTTGGCCGGCGGCGCACCGAATCGTCCGCGACCGCCAGCTGGAGTTCGAGGACCAGCGGAGCCATTCCGCCCAGCATCGCGGTGTTTTCGAGTGTCGGTGCATAGCTCGGAGACGTCGTATCCGCCGCCAACGCCACGAGGAGGGTATCCGGGGGCGGCAGGAGCAGCGAAAGAGCGAGAAGTACCGCGTTCATGAGAACCTTGTCCGGTATGCGTGAAGGCGTCCGGTAGTCTAGTCCAGCAGGATGAACTGCCGGTAAACTAATGAACGGTCTGCCCGCAGACTGGGCCCACCTGTACAGCAAGCGATGGGCCCACCGCATCGTCGCGGAAACGCATGTCCCTGGAGGGCTTACCACGTTAATCCGGAGTTCATGTGCAACGCGCCGAGCCACTGTGGCTCGGCGCGTCACATCGGGGGCAGACAGAGTGTCGTCTGGGACGTTCAGGCAGTCTCGACGACCACTGCGGTGCCGTAGCACAAAACTTCGGTCACTCCCGGCATCAACTCGCCCGCATCGTAGCGGACGCCGATGATGGCGTTGGCGCCAACCTCCTCGGCGTGCTCCATGAGAATGGCGTAGGCCTCCTCACGGGCGGATTCGCAGAGGCGCGTCAGCATCGTGATGTTGCCACCAAAGATCGTCTGGAACTTCGCGCCCAGGGTCCCGAACACGGAGCGGGAGCGAACGGTGATGCCGCGGACGACGCCGAGGGACTGCACAATTCGAAATCCATCGAACTGAAACGCGGTGGTGGTGAAGCGGGGATCGATGGCCATGCGCTCTCCGAGAGGGGGATCGACCAGTCGAATCTAATGGCCGGGGCGGAGCACGGCTCAATGCCGAACCGGCTTACGCCTCGTCGCCGTTGTTCGTCTGATGTTCCGCCGCAACCTTGGCGGTGACCTCCGGCGGCGCCTCCGCGTATCCATGGTGTTCCAGATGAAACCTGCCCCGTCCGTGGGTGATCGAGTGCAGCGTGGTCGCGTACTTGTACATCTCCGCCTCGGGCACGATCGCCTTGATCCGGCTGAGCCGCCCCTCCTGGTCTGTGCCGAGAATGTGGCCGCGCCGGGCAGAGAGATCACCCATCACATCCCCCATGATATCCGCAGGTGCCCAGACCGTGACGTCCATCAACGGCTCAAGGAGCACGGGGCGCGCCTGGCGTGCGACGGTCCGGAAGGCCTGGATGCCCGCCATCTTGAACGACATCTCGTTCGAGTCGACATCGTGATAGGAGCCATCGAAGCACTCCGCCTGGAAATCAACCAGCGGGAACCCGGCAATCACCCCGCGCGCCGCCGCCTCCTGGATCCCGCGGTCCACCGCCGGAATGAACTTGTTCGGGATCACTCCGCCCGCGATTGCGTCCACGAACTCGTATCCCTCTCCCCGGGCTCTGGGCGCGAGCCGGACCCAGCAGTCCCCATACTGACCGCGGCCACCGCTCTGCTTCTTGTGTTTCCCCTGGCCCTCCGCCTTGCCGCGGAGCGTCTCCCGATAGGCGACCTTCGGCCGTACCAGCTCGGCGTGAACCCCGAACTTCTTCTCCAGGCGGCCCAGGAGGATATCGAAGTGCCGCTCCCCCATGCCGTGGATCAGCGTCTGGCCCAGCTCGGAGCTGTATTCGAAATGAAAAGTCGGATCCTCCTCGTGCAGCTTGTGCAGACCGGCGGCGAGCTTGTCCTCCTCGCCCCGATTCTTGACGATCACTCCCGCGGTGGCGACCGCCTCGGGGTAGGGAATGGGCGCGAGATGGACCGAGCGATCCTTGCGGCAGAAGGTGTCGTTGGTGTGGGTGTCGCGGAGCTTGGCGACCGATCCGATGTCCCCCGCCTGCAGCTCCGGAATCTCGATCCGCTCCTTCCCCTGCTGTACCGAGAGGTGATTCAGCTTCTCGGCGACGTTGTGTTCGTGATTCCAGACCTCCTCGCCACTCTTCACGCTCCCGCGATAGAGCCGGAACAGCGTCACATCACCGACATGCGGCTCGGAGATCGTCTTGAAGACGTGCGCCAGCAGGGGTGACCCCACGCGGTCGTTCGCGGCATCGAGCTCGGTGCCGCCGGGGATCTGGGCCTCGACCGGTGAAGGGAGCAGGTCCACCATCTCGGTGAGCAGTTGGCGCATGCCGTAGGTGAGCGTCGCGCTGCCAACCAGCATGGGGACGATCTCTCCCGCGAGGACGCCCTTCCGGAGGCCGACCACGATCTCCGCCCGGGTGAGTTCCTGGCCGCCGAGATACTTCTCGAGCAGGGCGTCATCGGTGGCGGCGATCGATTCCACCAGCTGTTCGTGGTATTTGGCGTAGGTCTCCTTCACGTCGTCTGGCAGCGACACGGTGTCGTACTCGCCGGTCTTGGTGCCCTTCCGGTAGGTGAGAGCCTCACCGGTGAGCAGGCTGACGATGCCATGGAACTCGGGACCGTTCCCGATCGGGATCTCGACCGGCACCACCTTCGGCGAGAGATGCGTCCGCACATCCTCGAAGACCCGGTCGAAGTGGGCGCGCTCCCGGTCCATCTGGTCGACGAAGATCAGCCGGGGCAGGTGGAGGTGATCGCAGATCTCCCAGACCTTTTCGGTACCGACTTCCACTCCACCGGTGGCGTTGAGCACCACGACGGCGGCATCCGCGGAGTAGAGTGCCGCGGTGGCTTCGCCGAGAAAATCCAGGAATCCGGGAGCATCGAGCAGGTTGAGCTTGGTATCGGCCCACTCGGCAACGGCGAGGCCGAGCGAGATGGAGTGCTTGCGTTCGATTTCGTCGGCGGAGTAATCGGTGAGGGTGGTGCCGTCCTGGATGGTGCCGTGTCTCTTGCTGGAACCTGCGACAAATGCGAGTGCGTCCACGAGGGTTGTCTTGCCGGCCGCCCCGTGGCCGACAAACGCCACGTTGCGGAGGGCCTTCGAGCCATAGACCCGCATAGGGCCGACCTCCTTGTAGGGATTGCGCAATGATGGAGCCCGGGCTCGGGAGTGTCAATTCGAGGGCCGTGAGAGGCGAATGAAAACCGGTTCAGACCTTGACCCTGGGGGTCCGGGAGGGGAATCTTCAGGGTGTAGCGGGCTGTCTCGCCGGCACCGGACGCCCACCAGTTTGCCGCCGATTCCCGGGCGGCATTTTCCCACTTATCGTCTCACTCCCAGGAGGGCGTTTGCGCCGCCTCCGTATCGGTATTCTGGACCTGGTCACGAAGAGCCCGAACCCGTCCCTCTACGGGCGGGTGATGAATCCGAACCTGGCCAGCATCATGCCCCAGGCCATCGGCGTCTGGTGCCAGCAGGCGGGACATGAGGTCCGCTTCGTCTGCTATACCGGCCTCGAAGACCTCCTCGCCGAGCTCCCCAGCGACCTCGACCTCCTCTTCATCGGCGCCTTTACCCAGTCGGCCCAGCTCTCCTACGCACTGAGTGCGCTGTTCCGGAGCCGGGGCGCGATCACCGTCCTCGGCGGGCCACACGCCCGGTGCTATCCGGAAGATGCGGTCAAGTACTTCGACTACGTCGTGGGCTTCACCGACAAGAAGGTCGTGGACGACATCCTGACCGACTGCGCCCAGCACCGGCCGGTCGGACAGTTTCTCAGCGCCGCGAACCAGCCCGCCGAGATTCCGTCGCTGGAGGAACGCTGGACCTTCATCCAGCCGACGCTGGCCAAGGCTCCCACCATCAAGATCGTGCCGATGCTCGGCAGCCTCGGGTGTCCCTACACCTGCAGCTTCTGCATCGACTCCACCGTCGATTACCAGCCGTTCAGCTTTCAGCAGCTGCGCGACGACCTGGCGTACGTGCTGACCAAGTTCAAGAATCCGATCATCGGCTGGCACGACCCGAACTTCGGAGTGCGGTTCGACGATTACATGGAGGCGATCGAGGCGGTGGTACCGCAGGGGCGGATGCGGCACATTGCGGAGAGCAGCCTCTCGCTGCTCAGCGAGCCGCACCTCAAGCGGCTCCGGCAGAACGGCTTCCAGGCGATCCTGCCCGGCATCGAGTCGTGGTACGACCTCGGCAACAAGTCGAAGACCAGCCGCACCGGCATGGACAAGGTGAAGCAGGTCTCCGATCACGTGAACATGATCCTCCGCTACATCCCGTACATCCAGACCAATTTCGTGGTCGGCATGGATGGCGACTCGGGCGACGAACCGTTCGAGCTGACCAAGAAGTTCATCGACCTCTCGCCGGGAGCCTTCCCGGCCTATTCGCTGCTCTCGGCCTTCGGCCGGGCGGCGCCGATGAATCTGGATTACCAGAAGGCGGGCCGGCTGCTGCCGTTCCCCTTCCATTTTCTGAACAACAACCACGCGATGAACGTGAAGCCGCTCCACTATTCATGGAAGAAGTTCTACGACCATGTCGTGGACGTGACACGCTACTCGTTCTCGTGGAAGGCGATCGCCCGTCGCATCCCGGCGACGCCGACCACCATCCCGAAATGGATGAACGTGATGCGCGCGGTGTCGTCGGAGGGCTTCGGCCGGATCAAGTACCACACCACGATCCGCACGCTGCTCGAAACCGACAAGAGCGTCCGCGACTACATGGAAGGCGAAACGACGGTACTGCCGGAGTTCTACCACAACCGCATCCGCACCGAGCTCGGCTCGCTCTACCAGTGGCTGCCGGCAGGTGCGCTGGAGCACGACCCGAACGCCTATCTCAAGAGCACCACCGAGAACGCCCCCCTGGTGAAGTTGGTGGCCAAAACCACCGCCGGCGTCCGCCGGGCCGAACCGAAGGCCGCCGCTTCCCTCATGCAGGCCGCTCCGCCGCAGAGCGACCGGTAGTCCACCGCGTTCCTCACAACCGTGCGGGGGAGAATGCCGCCTGGGTAGGCGAACGCTCTCCCCCGATTGCTTTGCCCGCGCCGTCCTGCTCGCTCGCGCGTCATTCTGGTACCTCGCCTGCAGCCCCTGCCTCCTACACTTCGCCATGCATTTCGTCGCCGAGCGGATTCGCCCGATCTACTTCACCGAGCTGGCCGAGACGCTCAGGCGGTTGGTGCTCGTCGGAGAGGGCCAGGGGTGGCTGCGGCCCGATGAGGCTCGCCTGCTGAGGCAACTCGCCTTCAGGGCCGGCGCGAGTGCACGGTCGGATTGAGCACAACGGTCCGCGTTCCGGATGGCGGTATCCGATGCAGCCAGGGCACGGCGCAGTGGCTGGTACGCGTATCCCGAGGAGGGGCCGCTCCCGACAGATTCTGTCTTGACGAGAGCGCGCCCTCGACTCGCTCGGTATGAGAGTGGGTGGTACCGCGCTAGCGCTCCGCCGCGGCAAGCAGCACGCATAGCGCCGTCCCCTCCGCCGCCTGCGCCACCTCGGGGAGGTCGGGAAAGGTCGGGGCGATCCGGATGATTCGGTCGTCCGGGTCTTTGCCGAGGGGATGGGTGGCGCCGGCGGGGGTGAGCTGAATGCCGGCTTCCCTCGCCAGCGCCACGACCCGACTGGCACAGCCGGCGGGCACCTGGAGGCAGATGAAATAGCCGCCCTTGGGCCTGGTCCAGGAGACGTTCGGTGTCTGGCCAAGACGCTGTTCAAAGATGTCGAGCACCTTCTGGAATTTCGGAGCGATCAGGGCCCTGTGGCGGTCCATCAGGCGCCTGATGCCTTCCGCGTCCTTCAGGAACCGCACGTGCCGAAGCTGATTGATCTTGTCCGGCCCGATGGTCCGCGGTGTGAGGCGCGCCAGCAGCCAGCTCACGTTCGCCTTCGAGGAGGCGAAGACCGCCAGCCCGGAGCCGGCAAGGGTGATCTTGGAGGTGGAGGCGAAGACGAACGGGCGATTCGGATGCCCGTGGCGCGCACACAGCTCCACGATGTTGGCGATCTCGATCCGCTCGGCACCGAGGTGATGCACGCCGTAGGCATTGTCCCAGAAGAGCCTGAAGTCGGCGGCCGCGGCCTGCATCGAGGCCAGCCGGGCGATGATCACGTCGGAGTAGACGCTTCCGGTCGGGTTGCTGTACTTGGGGACGCACCACATCCCCTTGATCGAGGGGTCACCGGCTACCAGTCGCTCGACCTCGTCCATGTCGGGGCCATCGGGCCCGAGCGGGACGGGGATCATCCGGATGCCATAGTCCCTGCAGATCGTGAAATGCCGGTCGTAGCCCGGGACGGGACAGAGGAAAGCGATCTCCCCCTGCTGGGACCAGGAGCTGGGGCTATCGACCGTACCCTTCAGGAGAGCATAAACCACGCTGTCGTGCATCAGCGCGAGGCTCGAGCTGTTGGCGACGACCACCTGCTCGGCGGGCGCTCCCACCATGCCGGCGAAGAGCCTGCGCGCCTCCGGCAGTCCCTGGAGCCCCCCGTAGTTGCGACAGTCGGTGCCATCCTCGGCGGTGTAGTCCGCGGGACCCGGCAGCGACAGCAGCTCCGCGCTGAGAGCGAGTTGCGCGGGGGCCGGCTTGCCCCGGGTGAGGTCGAGCCTGACTCCTCTGGCCTTGAAGGCGTCGTAACTGTCGCGGAGATGCTGGAGAGCGGTAGCGGGCACCTGCGTCGTGTCGGTCATGATGGGGAGCGACTATCCGGTGACTGGTTGAGCGGCGAGTCTGTCGCGCAGAATCTAATGTGAGGGCGCCACGGGACCGAACGGGCGACGTCCGAACCGAGCACCCTATCGATATCCTGCCGCCTGCAGCTGAAACAGCTCCGAGTAGAGGCCGCCCAGCGCCAGCAGCTGCTCGTGCGTGCCCTGCTGCAGGAGACGCCCATCCTTGAGCACCAGGATACGGTCCGCCATCCGCACCGTGCTGAACCGATGGCTGATGAGCACCGCCATCCGTCCCACCGTCAGCTCCGCAAATCGCTGGAACACCTCGAACTCCGCGCGGGCATCCAGCGCCGCCGTCGGCTCGTCGAGAATGGGCAGCTCCGAGTCCCTCAGATAGGCGCGCGCGAGCGCCACCTTCTGCCACTCGCCTCCCGAGAGATCGACGCCTCCCTCGAAGCGCCGGCCCAGGAGCTGGTCGAATCCGCCGGTGAGCCGCTCCGCCACGGTATCGGCGAGACTCCGCTGAGCCGCGGACTCGATGGCCGGCGTATCCTCGATCCTGCCGATATCGCCCACGGCGATGTTGTCACGCAGAGTGAAGTCGTAGCGGAAGAAGTCCTGGAAGATGACGCCCACATGCTGCCGCAGGCTCTCGACGTCGTATTCCTTCAGGTCACGACCATCCAGCAGGATCCGTCCCTCGCTCGGATCGTAGAGGCGGGCCAGCAGCTTGGCCAGCGTAGTCTTTCCCGCGCCATTCTCTCCGACAAGTGCGAGACGCTCGCCGGGCGCGAGCTTGAAGGAGAGCTGTCGCACCGCCCAGCGCTCCGACCCGGGATACCGGAAGCCCACATTCTCGAAGGTGAAGCCGTCGCGGAAGGGCGTCGGTGCCGGCGGTGCCCCGGGCCGCGACCTGATGCGCGGTTCCACTTCCAGAAACGAGAAGAGATCCTCCAGGTAGAGGCTCTGCTCCACCAGCTGCGATACCGATAGCAGGGTCCGCTGGATGAGGTCCCGGCTCTGCCGGAAGGAGGCGGCGAGAAAGGTCAGGACCCCGATCGTGAATGGCCCAGCCGGGGACTGGTGTCCGGTGACCGTGAGGTAGATGATGGCGCCGTACGCGCCGTAGTACCCGAGCGTCCCGACCAGGGCGAGGAGTGAAGCGACGATGGTGCGGCGAATGGACAGCGCCTTGTTAGCCTCGTAGAAATCCGTCGAGAGTTCGGCATAGCGACCCACCAGGAAGCGGGCGAGCCCGAACAGCTTGATCTCCTTGGCGGAGATGTCGCTCGCACCGACGTAGCGGAGATAATCGAGCTGGCGCCGTTCCTCCGTCCACGAAAAGAGGAGCGAGTAGGCGAGCGCCGCGAAGCGGGTCTCGCCGAGGAAGGAGGGGAGCACCGCGAGCGCGAGCAGCCCCAGCAACCACGGCACATAGACCGTGAGCGCCACGGCGAGGGTGATCAGGGTGACGAGATCCTGCACCGAGGCGAGGAGGCCGGTGACGAGGCCGATGCGCCCTACCGTCTGGCGGCGAGCGCGCTCCAGCTTGTCGTAGATCTCGGAATTCTCGAGCTGTTCGAGATCGAGATTGGCGGCGTGCTCCATCAACTCGACGCTGGTGCGATTGGCGACCAGATCGCCGAGCAGCGATTCCACCAGCGCGGAGCCGCGGGCGAGGATTTCGCCGAGCACCGCAAGGCCGAACTCCGCGGCCACGAGCAGGGCGAGCTGCTCGTAGGCTCCCCTCTGGTGCGTACCGAGCGCGACGCCCGTCCCACTGACCGCACCCACCACGGCATCGATGATGAGCTTGCCGACCCAAAGCACGCCCACCGGCAGCAGCGCCCGGAGTGCCCGTAGGGTCACCATCGCGGCGCTGAGCCCACGATCGGTTTCCCAGACCAGTTTGAGCAGCCGGGGGAGGTGCCGAGTCGCCCGCAACCGCTCCCGCCAGGTCGGTGGCGCGTCAACCTGCTTCGGCACTCGACGCGGAGGACGGGCGGGAGAGTGGGGTACGGTCATGATCGGAAAGTACAGCGATGCATGGACGAACGGAGCTGATGCCGTTGATCTCTTCACAGCTTCCGTCGCTCTCCTGTACTCCTTCCTCGATACGCGACATTCAGCCCCTTCACCCGGTCGCCTCGCCCATGTCTCCCTTCTGGCACGACCTCCTGATTCCCGGCGTCTCACTCGCCGAGAAGATCGTCCGGCCGATCCTGGTCTACATCTTTCTCGTCGTCGGTCTCCGGCTGGCGGGCAAGCGGGAGCTGGCCCAGCTCAACCCGTTCGACCTGGTCGTGCTGCTCACGCTGTCGAATGCGGTCCAGAACGCGATCATCGGCGACGACAACTCGGTGCTGGGCGGGATCGTCGGGGCGAGCACCCTGCTGCTCGTCAACTATGTCGTCGTGGTAATCGCCTATCGCAACCGGAGCGCTGGGCGAGATCATCGAGGGCGGTCCCGACGCCCTGATCCAGAAGGGGCAAGGTGAACGAGGCGCGGCTCTGCGCCGAGAAGATCACCATCGAGGAGCTGGAGGCGGCAGCGCGGAAGCAGGGATTCGCCGTCGCTCAAGGAAGTCGATCAGGCCATCCTCTACCCCGGCGGGACCTTCTGCTTCATCGGCAAGGTGCCCGACAGCCGATGCGATCCATCACCACCAGCTCATGCGGGAGTTGCATCTCGTTCGAACGGAACTGGCAGACCTCCGGGCGCGAGTGAGCTAGATTGCCGGCCATGCCTACCGCCTTGATCACCGGCGCCACCGAAGGAATCGGTCGCGCCACGGCCTTCGCCCTGGGCCGCGCCGGCTACGCCGTCGGGGTCTGCGCCCGCACTCCGTCCCAGACTGCGCGCTCTGCTCGACGATCTCGCCGCGGCGGGAATCACCGCCGCCGGCCACCCCGCCGATGTCGGGCATCGCGAATGACGTGCTGGCGCTCGATCGCCACGGTCACTGCCGCACTCGGCCCGATCGATGTGCTGGTCAATAACGCCGGCGTCGCGATCCTCAAGCCCTTCGAGCAGCTCACGCTGGATGACTGGGACGCGACGATGGCGCACCAACCTGCGCAGCATGTACCTGGTGACCCGCGCGGTGCTGCCGGGGATGCGGGCGCGGAAGCGCGGTGCCATCGTCAACATCTGCGAGCCTGGCCGGCCGGAACGGCTTCGCCGGCGGCACCGCCTACTGCGCCTCGAAGCACGCCGTCCTCGGCTTCAGCCGGGCGCTGATGATGGAGGTGCGGAAGGACGGCGTCCGGGTCATCACGATCTGTCCCGGCTCGGTGGACACGCCACTGATCCGGAATCAGGGGACGCTCACGCCGAACATGGCGACGATTCTGCAGCCGGAGGATGTCGCGGAGACGGTCCTGGCCGCGCTGCAGTTGCCGGAGCGCGCCACGGTGAGCGAGCTGGATATCCGGCCGAGCAACCCGTAGACTGCAGATGGAGGGAGGGGACAGGAACTGCCTGTCCGCCGCCCCTTCCCCTTCCCTCCTGCACCTTTTCTGACGCCAACTCCAGTCTCCGCAACCCGATGCCGAGAATAAGTGTCACCCATGTGCGTCTGCCGGCGAGTTTCCGTTCGATCGGCTGCTGCCGCTGGCGCGGGACGCAGGGATGGACCCTCGCCGACGTGATGCGGGAGACTGGGTGCGGCGACCAGTTGCGGACTCTGTCGGCCCTATCTCCGCCGGATGCTGGCAGACCGGTGAGACCGATTTCTCCGAGCTGCTGACCGAGTGAGGGGCCGGCACCCGAGAGAGACCGGCGTGTGGACGCACCCGGATGCAGCACCCCAGCTTAGGGACGAGCGAACCCGATGACCCCTGCCGACCTCCACTCCAATGCCAGACCTCAGCGCCTGCCGGCCCTCCGGCGGTGCTCGGGCTGCATGGCGGGAGCGTGGTGACTGCGGTCGCGGGTGGGCTGATGGCCGGTCGAGGCGTTCCCGCCGGCTGGATGGTGCTGCTCCTCGGTATCGGCGGGATCGGATACGGGGTCGTGACGCTGCATGCGGCATCTCCGCCTGGCGCAGTGCCGCGCGAGCGGGACGCAGAGCGCACTGACCGCGCTACGGGACCGGGAGCTGACCTGGCTGCAGCGGGTGGCCGGGGCAATGGTCTCCGGAGAGACGCTGGACCAAGTCCTGCAAAGCGTCGCGGACGCCGCCACCGGATCTGCTGGCCAGCGAGAGTGCGGCCATCGGTTTCGTGGTCGAGGAGGGGCGCTTCGTCAGGATCGTGGCGGGGACAGGGCCGATCGTGGTCACCCGTGACCAGCTGCTGCCGGTGGATCACTCGCTTCTTGGCACGGTGGTGACCGATGAGGCCTCGTTGATCTCGGCGGACATGGACGCCGATCCGCGCAACTTCCCGATCGCCGAGCTGCCACTGACCACCCTCGCCGCCGTGCCCCTCCGCACCTCCGGCATGGTGATCGGCGTCCTCGCCGCATTCAACCGCCGGGACGGTCGGCCCTTCAACGACGCCGATGTCCACCTGCTGCAGACCCTCGGCGACCAGGTCGTGGTCGGACTCGACCGGGCTCACGTCCTCGAGGAGAGCCGCCGCAAGGAGGATGTCCTCGCCGCGAAGAACCGCGAGCTGATGCGGGCGACGCGAGCTCAAGAGCCAGTTCCTCGCCAACATGTCGCACGAGCTGCGGACGCCGCTCAACGCGATCAACGGCTTCTCCGACCTGCTGCTCACCGAGGAGCTGGGCGCGCTCAACGAGATCGCAGCGGGAGTTCCTCGACTCCATCCTGCGCAACGGCAATCACCTCCTCGGCCTGATCAACAGCGTCCTCGATCTCGCGAAGATCGAGGCCGGTCGGATGACGCTCACCCTCGCCAGCCACCGACCTGCGGCGAGATGATCCTCGGCGCGGTGACCGACACCGCCCCGCTGCGCGCCGCCAAACAGCAGCAGTGCCGGCTCGAGATCGGCGACGATCCGCTCCCCGTCCTGTCCGACGGCGTGCGGATCCGCCAGATCCTGTTCAACCTGCTCTCCAACGCCTCCAAGTTCACGCCCGGACGGGGGCCTGGTCACCGTGCTCCGCCGTGGCGACGCGCGCGCCCGCTGCCGGTGCCGGCCGAGCGCGCCACGGACAAGCAGCGGTTCGTGGCACGCGATGCGCTCTGGGTCTCGGTGCGCGATACCGGCACCGGCATCAAGCAGGAGGACATGCCGAAGCTGTTCCACGAATTCAGTCAGGTGGATCCGTCGGCCAGCCGGCAGCAGCAGGGAACCGGACTGGGGCTGGCGCTCTCGCGCCGGTTTGTGGAGATGCATGGCGGCACGATCGGCTGCGAATCGATCTACGGCACCGGTGCCACCTTCTGGTTCATCATTCCGATCGACGGTCCGCTGCGGAAGCCGTCGGCGAACATGGACGTCAGCCGGCCGCCGGCCGCCGTGGAGGAACAGCCTGCCTAGCCAACCGGCGGCTCTCTCCACCCTACCGGTCGGACGCGCCCTCAGGCTACCTTTGCTCCCGTGACTCGCATCCCCTCCGTCCGGATCCCGGCGCTGGCCCTGCTGCTCACCCTTCTTGGCGGAGGGTTGGGGCTGCCGCTGTTCGACGCGATCGTCTTCCACGGTGCACCGCTGGCTGTGGCCGAACGGACAATGGCGCCGGAGGGGGCTCCTGCGCCGCACACGGCGCTCTGCATTCTCGATCACGCCGGCCTGCTCGAGGGGAGCATCGTCTCCCCTGGGCACCAGACGCTGGCTGTTCTCCCGGCCGCCGCCCACCTGGCGGGCGCGCCGGTGGCCCCGAATCTCCCCGCTGACACTTCACTCCTCCCGCCTTCGCGAGCTCCACCCGTCGGCTGACCCGCGGCACTCATAGCTCACCGGTCAGTCAGGTCCCCCGTGTACGCGCGGGGATCACATCGACGTTCGGAGTGACATGCGATACCCGACCCTCACGATGGCGCTGTTCGCCATAGGCGCGGTGCTCTGCGCCGCCCCGGCATCAGCCCAGCAGCCGACCACCCTGCAGAGTGCTCTTCAGCGACTCAGCGCCCGCCTTGATTCCCTGGAACGCGGCGGTTGCCCCGCCGGCCCGGGGATCAGCCTGCCCGCCGGCCACGATTCGGCAAGCGTCGCGCTGGCGCAGCTCAACCAGCGGCTGGAACAGCTCATCACCGCCCGCTGCACCAGCGCCCAGACGAACGCGGCCCCGGCCGACTCCGCCACCGACGATCTCGCCGCCCTGCGCGCCGCCGCGGCCGTCGCGGGTGGCGGGACGACCGCGTCCGGTGCCCCGAACGACACGGTACCTAGCGGGCCGACCCAGTTCATCGGCAAACAGCGGAACGGCGCTGCGATGAACCCGGAGATCAGTGCCACCGGAGACATTCGGCTGGTCGGGTCCCGCCGTGGCGACCACCTCCAGGGCGATGCGCACGAGTTCGAGGTGGCGCTGCAGTCCACCCTCGATCCCTACTCCAACGCGAAGGTGATCATGACCTTCGCGAACGACGCGGTCGGCATCGAGGAGGGCTACCTCTATTACACCGGGCTGCCCGGCCGAATCCGTGCAGATCTCGGGCTCGTCAGGCAGCAGGTGGGCGACCTCAACCGCTGGCACCTGCATGCCCTCCCCGAGTCGGAATATCCGCTGGTCTACCAGCGCTATCTGGGCCCTGACGGACTCTCCGGCGCGGGACTGTCGTTGTATACCGCGCTGCCGATCTCGATCTTCGGCGGGACCCACGAGGTCTGGCTGCAAGGCACCACCGCCGAGAGCGATCCGCTGTATGGCGCGGGGCGGCACGGTACGCTGCTGGGCCGGGTGCAGAATTTCTGGCAGCTCTCGCGCAGCACGTACGGACAGGTGGGCTTCACCGCGTTGGGTGGCAATGCCGACACGACCCGCGGCAGGGTTCTCGGCGTCGATCTGCGTCTGACCTGGCGCCCATCGAATTCCGGCACGCGCCAGAATCTCACCATGCGCGCCGAGGGGTACCGATTTCGCGGACGTGAGGCAGGGGTCACGACGACCCGGTACGGCATGTTCGCCGATCTCACCTGGCAGATGACCCAGCGCTGGGGCTTCGGGGCGCGCTATGACCACGTCGAGGCCCCGCGCGGTGCGTCGAGTCGCGAGTGGCAGGTGTCACCGACGATCACCTGGTGGCAGAGCGAGTTCGTCTACCTGCGGCTGGAAGGACAGCATCACCATCAGCCGGGGCTGCGCGACGACGACCGGCTGCTGCTGCAGGCGGTGTTCGCGATGGGTCCGCACAAGCATGAGACGTACTAGGGGCGACCGACCGGTCGCCCTGACACTCCAGTGAGGAGAGCCAGATGGTACTGAAGACATTGATGCTCGCGCTGCTCGCCACGACGGGCCCGCATGGCTCGGCCACCCCGGTGAAGGTGGTCACCAGCCTGACGACGTACGGCGCTATCGCGCGGGAGATCGTGGGCGACCACGGCACCGTGACCTCGATCGCGCAGGGTGACGAGGATCCGCACTTCGTGCAGCCGAAGCCCAGCTTCGTGGCGGTGTTGCGCGACGCCGACCTCTTCGTCACGACCGGTCTCGACCTGGAGCTCTGGGTGCCGGCGCTGCTCGACCGCGCCAACAACCGCAAGGTGTCCGAGGGCGGGCCCGGCTACGTGACGGCCTACACCGGCATCACGCTGCTCGAGGTTCCGACCTCGCTCAATCGCTCCGAGGGCGACATCCACGCCGACGGCAATCCGCACATTCACACCGACCCGCTGAACGCGATCATCATTGCGCGGAACATCCTGACCGGCCTCACCAGGGTGGATGCCGCCGACGCGGCGTACTTCACCCAGCGGGAGGCCGATTTCGAGAAGCGCATTCTCGAGGCGACGATGGGCGCCGACCTGGTCGGCGTGCTCACCCCGGCCACCGCCCTCAATCTGCTCAAGACGGACAAGCTCGCCGGCTTCCTCAGCACCACCAAGTTTCAGGGCAAGCCGCTCTCCGACCGGCTGGGCGGCTGGCTCAAGACGGCGGAAGCCTTCAAGGGCCGGGAGATGGCCTGCTACCACAAGGAGTGGGCCTACTTCACGCATCGGTACGGCATCTCCTGCGCCGACTACATCGAGGCCAAGCCCGGCATCCCGCCGACGCCGCGCCACGTCGAGGAGATCATCGCCCTGATGAAGGAGCGGAAGATTCCGGTGCTCTTCGCCTCCAACTACTTCGATCACACCCAGATTCAGCAGGTAGCGGAGAAGACCGGCGCCAGGGCAGTCATCGTTCCAGAGAACACCCATGGCGCACCCGGGGTGGAGACCTACTTCGACCTCATGAACACCTGGGTGAACGGCCTGGCCGCCGGCTTCTCGGCAGGAGCGAAGTAGATGCTCGACACCCTCATCCACAGTCTCTGGCTCGCGCCGCTGGTGGCCTGCATGGTCATTGTGGCGGTGCACTCCTACCTCGGCCTGCACGTGCTGGCGCGCGAGGTGATCTTCGTCGACCTCTCGCTGGCGCAGGTGGCCGCGCTCGGCTCGACCGTCGCGATCTTCATGGGCGCCGAGCCCGATTCGGCGATGTCCTTCGTGTACGCGCTCGGCTTCACGACCATCGGTGCGGCGATGTTCGCGGCGACCCGCTCCTCGCACGGCAAGGGCAAGGTGCCGCAGGAGGCGATCATCGGCATCGTCTACGTCGTGGCCTCAGCCGCAGGGCTGCTGGTCGCCGACAAGTCACCGCGGGGCGGCGAGGCGATCAAGGATATTCTGGTGGGGAGTCTGCTGTGGGTGGGCTGGCCGGCGATCGGACGACTGGCGGCGGTCTACGCCGTCGTCGGGATCTTCCACCTGATACTCAGGCGCAAGTTCCTGACAATCAGCTTCGAACCGGAGAAGGCGGAGGCTGAGGGGTGGCGGCTCAAGTGGTGGGACTTCTGGTTCTACCTCTCCTTCGGCATCGTGATCACCTTCTCGGTGCCCATCATCGGCGTGCTGCTGGTCTTTTCGTTCCTCGTGGTACCGGCCGCAATCGCCTTTCAATTCACCCGGAAACTCAATCGGCTCACCATCATCTCCTGGTTCGCCGGGGTGCTGGCCTCGGCCGGCGGCATCGCCATCTCGTTCAAGTACGATCTGCCCACCGGTCCGCTGGTGGTGTGCGTCTTCGGATTGCTGCTGCTGGTCGCCTTTCTGGTCCGGCGGGTGATGCCGGCGCCGGCGTGAAATAGTCTGATCCTCGCATGACAAGGTTCGCTGGCCGGCTCCGGGCTCTCTTCCTCGCGCTGCTGTTTGCCGCGGGGAGCTTTGGACTGTCGACTGCGGATGTCCTGCTCGACCATGGGCTTGGCGCCGGCCACCGCGTCCCGCACGTGCACGTCGAGCAGCGGGGCGGCTGTCACGATCCGCTCGAACACTGCGTCCTCGGTCGGTTGCTCGGCGAGCTCCGGGTTCAGTCGCCCGTGGGCGCTGCCATTCGCCTGCTTGTTCTGGCGAGACTCACCGCCGCCGCAGTCCTCCCATCCACGCACCCGGCCTCGCTGGGCCAGCACCGCCAACCGCCGAGTCGAGCACCACCCGCTCTCGTCTGAGCCCATTGCCCGTCTCGGGCAGTTGCGGCTCTCCCCGAATCGTCATCGAGTGATGTGACCGGTCAGCGGGCGAGCCTGCGGCCGATTCATCCATGGCATTCACGCTTTCCGACGAGAGCAATCCATGTCCTTCCCTCTGCCGTTCCCCGCAGCCGCAGGCGCCGTCCGGCGTCTCCGGCTCACAATGCTCCTCGCGCTCGGACTGGTGCGCGCGGCCGGTGCTTCGCCGATCGCCCCGACGGACCTGACCGGAAACATCGTGGGCGCCGTGACCGATACCGCCACCGGGAAGCCGGTTCCCGGCGCCGATGTGCGGATAAGCCAGGGCGCCCGGATCATCGCGACGACGTCCACCGATGAGTTCGGTCGCTACACCGTGCACAATCTGCCATCCGGGAGCTACGACCTCCGGGTGTCGTTCATCGGCTACCGGCCGCTTACTCGCAGCGTCGCCGTCCCCGACGGCGGCTCGATTACCGTCAACGCCCTGCTCACCGCTGCGCCGGTCGAGTTGACCGGCATCGAGGTTCGGGCAGCCGCCGCGCCGCTCGGCGTCGACACCCGCACCGGCGACCAGACTTACAAACAGGACGAGTTTCATGGTGCACCGACGACCACGACGTCGCAGATCCTGCAGCAGTCCATGGCGGGAGCGGTGCGGGCCCCGACGGGTGAGGTCCACATCCGGGGCCAGCACGCCGAGTACACCTATTACGTGGACGGAGTGCCGGTGCCGGCCGGAATCTCCGGGAGTCTCAACGAACTGTTCGACCCCGCCGTGGTGAACCGGATCGATTTCCAGACCGGCGGGTGGGATGCGGAGTACGGCAACAAGAACGCCGCGATCGTGAACGTGATGACCCGGATCCCGACCGGCGGCTTTCACTACGGTCTCTCAGGATATGCGGGGTCGTTTCATTCCAACGGCCAGAACGTGGCTCTGAGCACCAATGCCGGGAAGTTCGGCTTCTACCTGTCAGGCGCGCGCCAGGAGACCGGCATGCGGAGCGAGCCGGTCGTCGCCGATCCGTCGACTCTCGAGCCGGCAAACTTCCACAACCACGGAAACGATCTCTACGGCTTCGGGAAGATCCAGTATGTCCCGTCGGGGCATGATGTCGTGAATCTCGACTTCAGCCGCTCGCGGACCCGGTTCGCGGTGCCGTTCGACTCCGCGGATGGCCTGATCGACGACCATCAGCAGGACATCAACGGATTCGTCAATCTGGGTGGCGCCATAGCTTCGGCGGCGAAGACAACGGCGCGAGCGGAGCGCCCGCGGAACTCTTCGTCGGACCGTTCTTCCGGGACGGGAGCCTCAAGTACACTCCGGGGGCGACCGATCAGCCATCGTTCATCTTCTTCCCCGACACGCTGACGCCGTACAATCTTCGCGAGACGCGGGAATTCCACACCGGCGGCATCAAGCTGGACTACACCCTCCGCCCGAAGCACGGGTTCGAGGTGAAGACCGGCGTCCTCGCCTCCTTCACCCGCGGGCAGGAAGATTTCTCCACCAGCGATTCCCTCGGGAATCGCGGTCCCGCTTCCAGCTCGGGTCTCAAGGGAAGTGATGTCGGCGCCTACGCACAGGCGGTGCTCGGACTCTCGGAGAGGTTCGAGATCCGGACCGGAATCCGGTTCGACGATCACGAGGCGCCCTTCGCCGGCAACCAGCACCAGTGGAGCCCGCGCATCCGGCTCAATTTCTACCCCGATCCTTCGAACACCTTCTGGGCCTACTACGGCCGGCTCTTCATCCCGACCAACGTCGAGGATCTCCGCGCCATCACCAGTGTGGCCCAGGCGGGTGTAGCCGCACAGCCCACGCTGCCCGAGCGGGATCATTTCTTCGAAGTTGGCTACGTCCACCGATTTCCGTTCGGGGTCGTCACCAAGCTCTCCGGCTATCGCAAGATCAGCACGCCCGGCATCGACGATAACACCGTGCCTGGCTCGGCGATCGTGACCTCGGTGAACCTTGCCAGGGTCTACATCAACGGCATCGAGGCCGCGATCGAGATCCGGCCCACCGGCGCGGTGACCGGCTTCGTCAATCTCGCGCTCAATCATGCCTACGGGCGCGGGCCGGTCACCGGTGGCTTCTTCCCGGCCGATTTCCCTCCAGGCTACTTCGATCTCGACCACGACCAGCGACTCTCGGGCACCGCGGGACTGACCTTCTCGGGGCGGGCGCTCTTCGCGAGCGTCACCGGGATCTACGGCAGCGGGCTCACCAACGGCGCGGACCCCGGTGCCAGCTACGGGACCGGCCTCTTCGATTTCAACCGGTCGATCAAGGTCGCGCCCAGCTTCATCCTGAATGGCAGTGCCGGCTACAGCCTCACCTTGGGCAACACCGCGATCCGGCCGGAGGTCTTCGTGGACAACATCCTGAATCACAAGTATCTGCTGAAGGGTGCGTTCTTCAGCGGACCGTCGGTGGGACGGCCGAGGAGCGTACAGGTGCGATTGAGCCTCGGGGGGTAGGCAGCGCTGTTTCTGCAGGTGGGCGGTGGAGCTATTGCCTAGCGATTGGCTCCGCCGTTCATCCAGCAGGCCTTGAAGTCACGAAAGGATCGCTCGACGATGCTCCGATCCTCGGGCTCCAGCAGCTCCACCAGATTCCCGGCATCCTCGATGAGCGCAAAGGCGCGGGCCCGAAGATCCGGTGCCGGGAGCCAGACCGCGGATGGCTGTCGCAGGACGGCCACCAGCAGGTCTCCCGGATAGAAGTCTCCCCCCTGGAAGGGGTCCCGTTCCAGCCGATCGATCGCCAGACGGAGCAGCACCCCAGAGCAGTCGCCTGCGTCCAGCAGGAAGCGGAGCGCCTCCGTGCCGAGCCGCTCGATGGGGGTATGGCGATGCACGCGCACCGTCGCATCGAGAATCGAGGTCGCCTTGCCGGCGACCGGATCCGCGCCTTCAATATCGTCGAGCGTTTCGCCAGAAGAGATCTTCATATTGTGAACGGATGGCCCCTGAGCATCCATGGTATCTCACAGCGCCCGGCTCCCGCAGGCACGGCCGGCCGGAGATTGTCCGAAACGGCGCTCGGCTACGCAGCAGGGATCGGACCAGCATCGACGAGCTCGAATGCGCCCGACACGCCCAGCATGCTGAACGATTTCATGAAAAGTGCGGCGTCGGTCTGTGGCTGGAGGGCAACGGTTTGAGGCGGCGACTCGATGGCTGGGGCTACCGGTGAACACCGGTTGCGAGGCGTACCTGGACGGCGCCGTCCCGCGTCCAGGCCACCGCAAGCACTCCTCCGCCAGCGGCTATCGTGGGGAATTCGCCGGTTCCCAGCGTTTCGGCCCGGCCCCCCGTGGCGAGGCGGAATCGAATCTTTCCGGGAAGCGTTCGCCCGTCCTCCCACACAGCCCACGCCCGCTCGTCAGCGACGGCGAGCTTCACTTCCGATGGCGGGACGTAGCGGTCGGTGAGTATCGCAATCGGTGAGTCGAAGTGCGCGCCCCCATCGCCGGAGCGGGCGTACCACAGCCCGAGGCGACCGGGAGCTCCAGTGTACCAGACGGCATGCACCTCGTTAGCCGCGTCGACGGCGATGTCGGCTCCGATATCGGGGCAGCCATCGAGCACCCAGCCGTCTTCGTGGACCCTTGCAGGCGCCTCGAAGCTCGTGCCATGATCGCGCGAGCGCGCGGTGTTGAAGTCCCTCACGCTGCCGGGAAAGACGTGGCGCCAGAGCGCGTGCACGGCACCGTCCGGACCGGTTGCGATCGCGGTGCGGCAACAGATGCAGGCGGAGCTGTCGAGGATGGCCTGACCGACGAAGGTCTGTCCGCCGTCCACCGAGCGGGCCACCCGGAAGTCCACGCGGGACTCCGGCACCGGGATCGAGTCGGGGAGGTGTCCCGCCGCGTGTGCCGCGAGGCTGTCGGTGTAGAAGTGCAGGTCGAGCCAGCTGATGTAGAGCGAGCCGTCGGATGCGGTGGCGAGGTCGTAATACATGTTCGCCGGCCCGCGGCGGGGGCTCCCGACCGTGAACGAAGTTGAGGGCGAAAAGGTCCTGCCGCCGTCGGACGAGCGCACCAGCCGCACGCTGATATCGCTCATGGTGGACCTGGGCGGCGCCCGGTCGCTCACCCAGCCGACATACACCTCGCCATCCTCCCCCACGACAACCTGCGCGGGGTTCTGGGTCGCGAGCATCACCTCGCCGGGGCGGTCGTTGAGTCGTACCGGCGGTTCGAAACGGCCATCCCCCCCGGCGCGGGCGAGATAGGCGTTGCTGGTGCTGTCAGTCTCCCGCTGGACCCAGGCGACATAGACCGCTCCACTCCGCGGATCCACGGCGACGGTGGGATTGGCCGCCTTTGCGGCGACCACGGTGATCGTCTGCCCGAAGCGGGGACCGCGATCGCAGCCGGCGAGCAGGAGGACGAACGCTCCCAGAAGGTGTCGATTCACATTCCGCTCCTCGAGATGGCTGGGTAACCGCCAGGGTGTCCCATCCGCAAGCTACAGCCGAGCGGAGATCGATCCTGACAGGGTGCGTGGAGCCTGGGGTGCAATGCCCTGCCAGTCGCCGCGGAAGTATTTCTCATCGGTCATGTTGTCGAGATTGAGGTTGATGCCCCAGCGACCCCACTCTTAACCCAGCAGCAGATCCACCCGCTGCCAGGCCGGTAGTACCACCGTCGCGGGGACGGTGGCGGTGGTGTTGCCCCAGAGGTAGACGCCCCCACCCATCTTGAGGCCCCGCAGCGCGCCGCTTCGGACCCGGTAGGTGGACCAGAGACTCGCGGCGTGCCGGGGCGCGCCCGCCAGGCGGCCGTTCGGCAGGGTGGTGTCCGCGCTCGACGTCTGCCGAGCGTCGGTGTACGCGTAGGTGAAGACCAGATTGATCCCGGCGGCGGGAGATCCCTGGACATCCACCTCGACTCCTCGACTTCGCTGTTCGCCGCTGAGCGCGCTCCGCTGGAGCGAATCTCCGGGGATCGCCTCGAGAACATGGCGCTTCTTAAGCTGATACACGGCGACGGTCGCTGTGAGCCGGCCCCCGGCCGCCTCCTCCCGCACGCCCACCTCGAACTGTTCGCCAAACTCGGGCGGGTAGTAGATCGGGTTTGCCGGATCGGTGAGGTTGGGGAAGAAGGAGCGGGACCACCCCCCGTAGATCGACAGGGAGCCGGAGGGCTGATACACCAGCCCCGCACGCGGGGTGTGACATGGCGGGTGGTCTGCGTCGCCACCACACCGCTCAGCCCGAGTGCCGGCCACTGGACGAACTGCCGGGTGCGGTTGATGTCGAACCGCGCGCCGACCATCAGCTTCACCCGCGACCCGAGGTCGACCAGATCCTGGACATAGATGCCGAGCTGGTCTTCGGGGTGCCTGCCGTTCACGGTATCGCCGGGGACCCGGTGGGCACCGTAGGTCGGGTTCCGGATGTTGATGGGGTCGAGTCCATCGTTGGTGAAAAAGATCGAATACACCTGGCGTGACACCTCCACTCCCACCAGCGCCCGGTGGCGGACGCCCAGGCGACGGCCGTCCAGGAGCAGGTCGGTCTGCGAGGCGTAGTCGGTCGATCGTTCCCGCGTGATGCTTGCCCAACGCTCCAGTGTGTCAGGCGCGATCAGGCTGCCGATTCCTGCGCCTTGGTGATTCTGCCGTCCGCCCAGGATGGACAGACCCTGCCGGAGCCGGATGCCCAGGGCAAACCGGTGTTCGAGCACCGCCTGGGCCACAAACCCCCGCGCCGTCGCAAGCCCAAGACCAGGCTCGCCGAGGTAGCGATCCACCGGCAACGAGAGCGAGACAGAATCGTGCGGGAAGAACGGATCCGACCGGTAACGCCGCCGGGTGTACTCACCCGAGATCCGCAGCTCCGTCCGCGCGCCCAGCGACAATTCCAGGGAAGGCGAGACCGACAGACCATAGCTGCCCGCATTGAAGGGGCGGAAGTTCCGGCTCCGCTCACCCGCAGCGATCAACCGGTATCGGACCGACGAATCCCGGGTCACCGGGCCGCCCAGGTCCAGGGTACCGCGCCCGAAGCCGAAGCGGTCATCGGACAGCGTGACCTCCGCGACGCGTGTACGTGTTGGCTTCCTGGTGATCGTGTTGGGTACGCCGCCCAGGGCGCCGGTCGCCCCGTACAACACCGACGAGGGGCCCTTCAGGAACTCCACCCGCTCGACATTGGCAAGATCACGGGGCCCGACGCCGGCAAAGTCCTTGAATCCATCCCGCAGGGTCGTGCTGGTGTACGAGGTGGCCATGCCGCGGATGATGTAGCCCTGCTCGTTGAGGCCATAGCCATCGTACCCCGCGTAGGGCGTCACGCCGCTGACGTTCTCGGCCAGCGCCCGGGTCGTGGTGATGTTGCGGTCGTGGACGACCTCCCGCGTCACCACCGTGACGGTCTGGGGCAGGTCGCGGATCGGGACCGGCATTCGGGCCCCGGTGCTCCCGCTGTCGGCGGCGTAGCTGAGAGGGCGCAGACCGCGGACAGTAAGTTCCTGGAGCTCCACCGGACCGCCGAGCGTGATGGTGACCTCCAGGGTGTCGCCGGCGCGGATCTTTACCGATCGGGTTCCGGGATTGTTGCCGCCCAACGCCGCGACAAGCAGGTAGCGACCCTCTAGCACCGCGGTGAGCAGGAAACGCCCCGCGCTGTCGGCGGTGACTCGATAGGCGATCGTCCCACGGAGAGAAACCACCGCGGAGGGTGCCGACGCACCGCCGGGCAGGAGGACGGTGCCGCGAATAGCCCCGGTGGCCTGACCCCGTGCCGTTGAGGCGATGGCCATCAGGAGTGCCGCGGAAATCAGGAGAGATCGCATGTTCACCACCCTGAGAAGGAATACCACCGAGTCTTCGTCACCTCAGTCCGATCGGGTCACGGCGCCGCAGCCGGCGAAAGTCGGGATCGGTGTGAGGAGCGTGCCTGACGCTTCTTCCACCAGATGTAGACGCCGGTAACCGAGAGCATGGCGACGACAAGGCCCATGAAACAGACGAGGATCTGCATAGGGACGCGCCAGACGATCGCCAGGTGCAAATTGGTGATCCAGGTGGTGAAGGTCTGGGCAGCATTGCCCCCCGTCGGCAGGAAGACGTCAGCGAGCACCCCGCTTGTGGGATCAAAAAGGACGGCGGTATTGCCGAGGCGGGTCCGAGCGTCCCGGTCACTGAGCACTTGATAGACGTACAGGCCCTGGCCGACGTCATAGGAGAGCGCCTCCTCCCGTTTCACGGAAAACCCGTACAACCGCGCCTCCTCCGCCATCAACCGTTGGCCGACCGCACGGGCCTGACGCCAGGCCATGGGCGGGCCGGTGGGCGGCTTTGGCAGCTTCGAGACTTCCGGTGCCATGCCGAACAGCGCTGTCATGACCGGCGCGTATACCGGGGAATACAGGTTGAGCCTCACCGATGACCAGGCCAAGACGAAGAGCATGGGCCAGACCCACAGCCCGGCAGCGCGATGCAGGGTGAACTGGATACGGTAGCTGGAGCCGCGCCACGTGAACCGCCACGAATGCTTCCAGCGCGCCCACCACGACCGCGCCGCGCCACCGGTCGCGCCCGGCGCTCTGGCGGTCCGCGCCATCCTCAGCGGAAAAGTGAGGTAGACGCCGACGAAGCAGTCCAACGTCCAGATGATCGCCGCACTCCCGAAGAGCCATAGCCCGACTTCACCGAGCGCAAGGCTGTAGTGCAGTGCCAATACGACGCTCATCACGTTCTTGCGCGTGAGGGGCCACAGGTTTGGTCGGAGGCGCTCGATTTCCGAGCCGGTGTAGGGGTTCAGTAGCATGGCGGTGAAGTCGAGGGCAGGGGTGAGCCCCGTCGTGGAGTCGGTGCGGGGCTCGAAATACACGGCGAAGACCTTGCCCGGCGGACGGTCGAGGTCCACGCCGTAGGCGCGCCCGTTCGGCACGAGTGCCTCGGCACGGTCCTGCAGCGCAAAGGGATCCAGCATCGGCCGGTCCTCAACCGGCACCCGGTAGAACTGGGGATTCAGCCATTCGTCGAGTTCGGGGCGGAAGGCCAGGATACTGCCCGTGAGCCCCGCCACGACGAGGAACAGCGCCATGTACAGCCCGGCGTAGCGGTGGACCCGAAGCCAGAATGACCGCATCAGAACTGAAATCTCACAGACGCCACGACGGATCGGGGGGTGCCGAATTGCATGATGGCCATATTGCCGTAGACCGCGGCATCGCGGTTATAGGTCCGGTTGAAGAGGTTGTTGATGTTCACCTGCCCGACAAGCTCGTGACCATCGACTGTGAATTCATAGGCCGCCATTGCGTCCGCGAGGGTATAACCCGGCGTCTCGAGCGTGTTGGTCGCATCCGTCGTCGAACCACGATAGGTCGCCCCCCCCCCGATCCTCACGCCGCGCAGCAATGCCCGCCCGAACCGATAGGTGGACCACACGCTCGCCACATCCCGCGGTACGTCCGGGAGACGCAGCCCCACATCCCCGTTGTTGCTCTTCGTGATGCGTATGTTGGTGTGGGCGTAGCTCGTGATAACACTCCAGCCGGGCTGGATCTCACCTTGGAGATCGAATTCCGTGCCTTTGCTTTCGACTTCACCGATCGCCACCTGGTAACCGAATGCACCGGTTGGATCGTGAACCTTGTCTGCCGTAAGGACGTTCTGTTTGATCAGGTCGAACCAGGTCAGTCCGGCTCTCAACTTGCCGCCGAACGACTCGGCCTTGATGCCGCCCTCCCACTGCCGTGCACTTTCCGGACGCAAGGGTTTCCCGGAAAAATCTCTCCCGGTATTCGCTCCGAAGTTCTCTGGCGTAGTTGCCGTAGATGCTGAGCCATGGTCGCGGCTGCCACAGCATGCCCACGCGAGGCGTCACGGCGTGGTCTGACTGCGGATCGCCGGGGGTTGTGACCCCCGTCGCGTCTGTATTCGAGCTGGTGCTGGTGACTTTCTGGTAGCGCATCCCGCCCAGCACGTGGACGTGACCGGGCAGCGCAATCTGGTCCTGGCCATATACACCGTAGTTGTCGGTCGACGATCCATATGTCGTCACGGTTGTCGAATCGATGCTGATGCCGGCAGGTGGCGCAGGATTGAACGCGTCGGTGGTGGACACCGTCGACCCGTACCCGTAGGTGATTCCGGTCTTCCAGTGGTAATAATCGGCCCCGACCAGCAGGGTGTGCTTCAGTCCTCCCGTGTCAAAATGCCCCGTCAGGTCGAGCACGGTCGCCGTGGTTGTGCTCCGTCCATCTCCGAACGAGCGGGCGCGATCGACCGTCCATGACATCGGACTCATTTGGGTGAAGCCGGCGACGTAGTAGAACGGGTCATACCTCGACTTCACCTCGTGTCGGACGATCTGCTGCTGAATCGACCAGTGTTCGTTGAACTGGTGTGACCAGTTGAGGCCCAGATAGCGAGTGTCGGTAGGAATGGGAGCGCCGGCGGCCAGGTTCTGATGGCGCGGCAACGCGATGAACTTCCTGCTCACCGAATCATACGGCAGGACCTGTCCGGCGTCGTAGGTGAGAGGATTGTGGTTGTACTCCGCTTCCAGCGTCACCTGGGTCTGGGGACTCACGCGCCATTGCAGCGTGGGCGCAATGAACACTCTCTCGTTCATGGACGCTATCCCGCCATGAGTTGCTCTTGTCGTACGAAACGTTGACGCGATACAGCAAGGTCTTCGGTGCATCGACCGGACCGGTGACGTCGAGGTTGGTGAGAAAGTGATCCCACGAACCGACCTCCTGCTCCAGCGCAACGTAGGGCGTCGCCTGTGGCTGCTTGGTCACGATGTTCACGACGCCGCCGGGCTCGACGCGCCCGTACAGAATGGCCGCCGGTCCCTTGAGCACTTCGACACTGATCCACGTTGGTCATCGTGCGCAGGCCATTGCCCAGCGCATCATCGATCCTGAAACCATTGCGGAAGGTGGTTGATGTCCGGAAGCCGCGCAGCGAGATCGACTCTTGAAGCCCGAAGTTGCTGTTCGACTTGACCCCGCTGACATTCGTCAGGGCGTGCTCGAGCGTCGTGGCCTTCTGATCCTGCAACACCTGCTGGGAAACGACCTGAATGGAGAGCGGCGTTTCCATGATCGGTGTGTCGCTCTTCGTACCGGTACTCGCATCACGGGCGACATATCCCCGCGATGCCTGGACCGTGATCTCCTGGAGTTGGACCGGCCCCCCGAGGGTGACGCGGACCACCACCGTCTCGCCGGCCACGACCCGCGTCGGCGAGGTCCCCGGGTTCTGCCCTTCCCGGCTCGCGACGACCAGGTACAGCCCTGGCACGACGGAGTCGATATCGAAGTCACCGGCGGAATCCGTCGTGGTGAGGTAGGTGGTCCCGCGGAGGGCAACGCGCGCTCCGGCGGCAGGGGTGGAATCCGGCAGCTGCACGTGACCCCTGATGGCGCCACTGGCCTGGGCATGCAGAGCGGATGCCCACGCCAGGATGAGGGCGACCAGCATCACGACGCGCTTCGACATGGAAAGGCCTTTCAGGTGAAAAGGGTCGTGCAGTGGCGCAGGAAGTCCCGCACGCCATCCGGATTCGCGAGCGCGACGCGCGCCCAGATCGTCCAGCAGCCGGTGACCAGGACCAGCAGCGCTAACGCCCGCCGGCGCCACAGACTCCGCATCACTAGCTGCCGGAGCCCGAAGGCGCTGATCGAAAGGACCGGCACCGTCCCCAGGCCGAACGCCGCGATGGCGAGCGCACCGCGCCAGGGACTCCCCAGCGACAGGGACATCGCCAGCGCCGAGTAGATCAGCCCGCACGGCAGCAACCCGTTGATCAGTCCGAAGCCGAGGTGCGCACCGAGCGATCCGCGGGAGAGCGCACCTGTGCCCCGCTGCCCGAGTCCGGGCAGCGCGAGCGACGGCTCGGGGAACCAGCCGGCGAGTGCGAGCGTGAACCACAGGAGAAGCACGGTCGCGAGGAGCCCCGGCAGCCAGGCGGGTCCCGGCAGGGCGGTGCCCACGGCTCCCGCGAACACGCCGAGCCCCGCGTAGCTGGCGACGCGGCCGAGATGCCAGGCAGGAAGCCCTCCCGTCCGGCGGCTGCACGCCGTCGCAAATCCGCCGCACATGCCGGCGCAGTGGACACTCCCGACGAGGCCGCTCAGCCACGGGCCGACGAACTCCATTCCCTCACCGAGCAGCACCGTCATCGGTCAGTCCGTACCGTACTTCCGCACCGGCAGCTCGAGGGTCACCGAGCCGGCGCGCGCGAAAGTGAGGGTGAGCTGGAGCGAGTCGCCGGGCTTCGGCATCGCGGAGAGTGAGGTGAGCATGATGTGCGCCTCTCCCGGGGCGAAGGTCACCGTCCCGCCGGCGGGAATGACCACCGAGGTCATGCTGGTCATCGAGCCACCGTGGAACATCGTCATCGCGGCGAGCGGGCTCGTCGCGTCGACCAGGGTGTCCGCCTGGGCGCCTCGGTTGGTGATCTCGACGTAGGCCGCGCCGCTCCCGAGGGTGATCGGCTCGTAGGCGAAGCCGTGCCGGAGGTGGAGCGGGCCGAGGGTGGCGGAAGCACTGGGGGGCTCGGCGCGACAGGCCGCGAGGACGACGGCCAGGACGATGGGACCGGTCAACCGCTTGACGAGGTTCATGGATTCACCAGAGCGGGAATGTTGCGCGTCCACGCCTCCTGGCGGATGCCGAAGGGATAGGCGATGTGCGCGACGTTGTCTTTCGAGAAGCCGAGGACCATGGCGGCGTGGGAGACAGTGTACGTCGTGTCGTCGGTGCCAGGCACCACGATCGGCTCGCCGAGACGGAGCGTTTGCATCACCTGAGCGATCGTCGCCGAATCGCCCCGCAGGCCGATGAAGCTGCAGTCGAAGTGATCCAGCCACGCGCGGAGTGCCTCGGCGGTGTCGCGGCGGGGATCGGTGGTCACGAAGATCACCCGCACCGCCTGGCGGATGTCGGGGGAGACCTTCGCGAGGCCGGCGGCGATGTTGGCCATCTGGACCGGGCAGACGTCGGGGCAATGGGTATAGCCGAAGAAGAGGAGCACGACCTTGCTTTCGGTATCCTCCCGGAAGCGGAAGGTCCGCCCATCGGTGGAGGTGAGCGTCAGTTCGGGCTTGAGAATGCCGGGTTCGATGATGAAGCCCTCGTCGAGCGAGCGGAGGCCCGCCGGCTGGCAGGCGAGAGCGAGGAGCAGAAAGAGGAGAGGGCATGTACGACCCATCGTCGCCAGCGTGGATGCGCGCCACACGTGACGGTTCCGGACCGCCCTTGCCCATTCCCGAATCTCCTGCCGCCTCACAACTCCTCTTTCAACTCCACCAGCAGCTGCTGCTCCAGCCGTGCCCGCTCTGCCGGCGGGATCTCGATGAGCACCGGCACGTAGTCCGGCCTGACAGTGTTCGCGGCAGTCGGCGGCGTGCGCCCGCGCCGGCGGAGCACGGCCGCCAGCACGAGCCCCGCGACGAGGAGGGCGGCGCCCGGCCCAATCCAGCCGAGGACATCGAAGCCCCGCCAGGTCGGCTCCCCCAGCACCCGCTGGCCGAAGTCGCGCGCCAGTTGCTCGCGGAGCGTCACCGGAGACTCGCCCGCGGCCATCCGCTGCCGGATCACGGTGCGGAGCGAGTCGGCGTACCAGCTCGGGCAGCTTTCGAGGGTGAGGCCGGGGCAGAACGGACTCTGCAGACTCGCGATGAGCCGCCAGGCGGCGGTCTCGCGCGCAGCCAGCAGCTCGCCGGCCACCGAGTCGCGCGCGGCAGGCGAGAACAGCAGACCGATCAGGCCGAGCCGGACCAGCGGCGGGAGCATCAGCGCACCCCCACCACAGTCTTCGGCCACGGATCGCTGAAGGGCTCGTCGGTGAGAAACGCCGAATCGGTCAGGCTCTCCAGGAACGCCACCAGGTCGTGACGCTCTTCGTCGGTGAGCTGGAACCCCGGCACAAACGCGCTCTTGAGCGGGCTCGCACTGCCGATGCCGGCATTGGGACCCTCGGCGATGGTCCGTCCGCCAGCCATGTAGTGCGCCACGACCTCATCCAGCGTGGCGATACTGCCGTCGTGCATGTACGGCGCCGTCACCGCGACGTTGCGCAGCGTCGGCGCCTTGAAGCTCCCCATGTCGGCGGAATCACCCGTCACCGCCATGAGGCCGGTGTTCGGCGCCGGGTAGCTGCCCCTGCCGTCGATGTTGTAGAGCCCGGTGTTGTGGAACTCGATCTCGGGGTTCGCCTTGCCGGCGAAATCGACCGACCCGGTGAAGTTGAAGCCGCCGTGACAGTGGAAGCACTCCAGCCGTTCGCTGAGAAAGAGTCGCTCGCCGCGCTGCGCCGCCGGACTCAGCGCCTCGCGCTGCCCGGCACGAGCCCGGTCGTAGGGCGAGTCGCCGGAGAGCAGCGTCCGCTCGAACGCCGCGATCGCCTTGGTGAGGTTCTGCAGAGTGATGGGAGTGCGATCCCCCGGAAACGCGGCGGGAAAGAGCGCCTGGTAGCGGGGTTCGGCGGCGATCCTCGCGAGCAGCTCCTGCTCCCGTCCCGCGAGTCCCATCTCGACCGGCTCCTCGCCGAACATCGGCACCAGCGCCTGCTGCTCCAGCCGATCCATCTTCAGGTTGGCCCAGGTGAGCACCGGGCTGTAGGCGACGTTCGCCAGACTCATGCTGCTGCGGGGATGGACCTGCCCGGTGATGCCGACGGGACGCGGCCGGGGATCGGAGAACGCGACCGCCTGCTGATGACAGGTGGAGCAGCCGGTCGACTGATCCGCGGAGAGGCGCCTGTCGTAGAAGAGGTGGCGCCCCAGCTCCACCCGGGCTCGGTTCATCGGATTGTCGGCGGGAACCCGCGGCGTCGGAAACCCGGCGGGCAGCTGCCACCGGAACGAACCGCGCGGCACCCGGAATGCCCCCGGCATCGATCCGCCTGACACACGAAACACCCGCTGTGGCCCGGCCGCCCGGTCACCGAAGGGGAGTCCCAGCGCCGCGAACATCGGGTCGCAGTCCTGGTCGTCCGGCGCCGACATGCAGCCGTTCGCGGTGTTAACCTGGTTGGTGTCGAGCTTCGACTCGCCCAGCAGTGCAGCGATGTCGGCGAGAACCGTGTCCCGCCCCGGATCGAATCCCTCGAGCGCGACCTCCGCGCGGTTGGGGCGAGCGCAGCGATCAGGCGGCAGCTTGGCGTCCGTATCGCCATCCTTGCGGGAGCAGTCGGCGCTGCCGAGGTGCAGGAACAGTCGGTGCACCGGACTGTCGACCGCGAGGTCGAGGCGCAGGAAGGTGTAGCCCACCGTCCAGACCCAGTACATCGCGGTCAGGTCGAGCGGTGGAGCCTGGGTGGACAGCTCCAGGTGATTGAGTACGAACGGTACCCCGATCGTAAAGCGCGCCCCGCGATAGGTCCCGGCCGGAACGCGTCCAGTGACCTCCAGGCGCCGATCCGGCGTGCCGTTCTTGCAGGGACCGGTGCCGTTCTCGAAGTCGAGCAGCGCCACCTCTCTCGACTGCCACCGCCCATCCGCATCGAGCCGCACCGCGACTTCCTGCCCGCGCCCGTTCACCAGCCGTACATTGCTGACGTAGAGCCTGAAGTCGGTGGGTGTGATCCGGGTCTTCGAACGGCCGATGCTGTCGTAGTGCTCGCCACAGGCAAAGGGGCGATCACCCACTACCGCCGCGAACGGAATCCGCACCCGGACCGTGGGAGCGACGGGCCGACTGCCCATCACTCCCGTTGCGAGGACCGGCAGGACCAGCGCCCCGAGCGCGACGTGAGTGATGCGAGGCATCACGCCGCCACCGACGGTGGAACCGGCGGCGCAGGCACCGGCCGATCGAACTCCTTCTCCCATCGCTTGTACTTGGTCTCCGCGTCCTTGATGAACGGGGACCAGGCGATGAGCCTCAGGATGAAGCTGTTGAGCAGATTGACCGGGAAGCGCAGTGGCCGCACGATGTCGAGAAACAGCACCACCCGCGTGCCATCGGTGTCGTTCCACACCTGGTGCGGGTAGCCGTCATCGAACACCATCACCTTCCCCTCCTCCCAGTGGCTGAACTCCGGCCCGACCTGGATGCGGCACCGCTCCCGCGGTTCCGGGATGAGCAGGCCGAGGTGGGCGCGAATGACCCCGCGGTAGGGTCCGCGATGGAGCGGGATGTGCTTGCCGGGCGCCAAAATCGAGAAGAACGCCGATTTCATTCCCGGGAGTGACTCCAGGACCCGAATGGTCTCGGGGCAGCGACGGCAGTTGCCGTCGGCCCGCATGCCGTAGGCATAGAAGAAGAACGTCTTCCATCCGTCGTCCCTGCTGATATCGATCTGGTCCCGAGAGATGTCCTGGAAATTCGGCAGCTCCGCCTGACGCGGCAGGATCGCGTCGAGTTCACGGCGGATGACCGGCGCGTTGACCTCGAGCGTCCGCACCCACGGGAACTGGGCTGCGTCGAGAAAGGGCGTGTTTGGAATGAGCGAGGCGCGCGCGAGTAAACGCTCGAGGCTCCGCACCAGCCTGGCACCGACCCGCACTGAGACGTCGTAGAATCCCTGGTTCATTGCAGTTTCGCTTTCTGAAGTTCTTCCCAGGTCCATGGGGTCGTCCGGCCGGCGGTCGCCTTCCGTACCACCGCCACCTGCGTGGCGGTGACCGCGCTCGCGCTGTTCCCCCAGGAGCTTCGCTCATAGGTCAGCGTCGCCGCGATCTCCTCGTCGGAAAAGGCGCCCCAGGGCGCCATCGCCCCGTTGAAGTCCACGCCCTTCACCTTGAGTGGCCCCTGCAGGCCGTGCAGCACGATTGCGATCGGGATCTCGGCCGGGCCGTTGACCACCTCCGACCCTGCGAGCGGTGGAAACGCCGGCGGAAGCCCAAGCCCAGTCGGCTGGTGGCAGGTCGAACAGACGGCATACTGGCCCTCGTTCGCCGTTGCCGAAGAATTGCCGGCAGGAACGGTGGCCTTTTCATCCTTCCCCCCACAGGCCAAGGCGCCGAGCAAGAGTGTGGCGGTGAGCAAACGGAGGTGGATCATGTGGTGGCCCATGGTGAGGAGTGGTCAATGATGGGAATCGCAGGCGAAGGCACCGACGCAGGCGGCGGCGTGTCACGAATCTCCAGCACGAGGCGGAAGCGCATCCCGTTCAGCAGGATCAGCGTGAGTCCCGCCTGTCCGCCGGAGACCAGCGCACGCCGGAGCCCCACCAGTTCGTAGTGAATGCCCGCCTGTCGCATTTCCACCGTTTCGCCCGCGCCGAGCTGGAACCCGTTCAGCCCGAGGTGAAGCGGATGAACGGAGTCACAGACGAACCGCACCTCCTCGGCATCGGACATCACCGCCACGACAAAGGGCAATGCGATCGCGCCCTGGTTGCGGAGCGTGATGTAGACGGACGCCGTCCCTCCCAGCGGTGCCGCTTCGACCCACGCCTGCTCCAGCTGGAAGCTCGCTTCCTTCGTGGGCGCGGCATGCTGGCCGCAGCCTGCCGGCAGCACAGCCGCGATGAGCAGCACGGCCGGAGGGCCACGCCGTCGGAGCGCAATGCTCGCCATGCGAGATACCTCGCTGGATGGTGATGCGGTGGTGCATGCCTCTCGCCCCGGTCAACGACCGGGCACGGTGCACCACGCAGCTATGAGTTCGGAATTGACGGGGCGCCGAACGACGGCGTATCAGACGAGCGGCGGCGGGGCTTGGGCGAGTGGGAGGATGTGCTTCAGGCGTGCGGCCGGCGCGGCCAGCGCCACGACGGCGATGACAACATCACGAACAACGATGCGGACCGCGGGCAGCACGGAACCGGTGGGAACCACCGGCACCGACATGCAGCAGGCATGGCCGACGCAGTCGCAGGTCCCGGCGTGGTGCGAATGGTGATGCTGATGGTCGGCATCCGTCGACCCGGCTGGTTCAACCGGGACACCCATGTCCATGCCGCCCATCGGCATGGAGTCGTGCATCGCCATCCCGGGATCCCTGGGCTGATCCCCACCGCACCCGTGCAGGAGGCCGGGCGCGACCGCGTTCACGGTGAAGAGCACCGTGAGAAGGAGGCCGAAGCAACGCTGGACCGGGGAGCGCATTGGGCTCATAGTTTGTACAGGTGGCGCCATGATGCGCAAGAGCAGGCCGCAGATCCGGGAAGCGTGGCGGTTCCCCGCGCCCTACTTCGGCATCTCGCCGAACGGCACCACCGGCGCCGCGACCGCGAGCGTGCCCGCGTGCGCGAACCGGAGCGTTACCCGGAGCGTGTCGCCAATCGAGTAGTCCCGTGTGAGTCCGCTGAACATCACATGCATCCCGCCGGGAATCATCTCGACCGTCTCCCCCGGCGGAAGGACAATTACCGACGCCGCTTCCATGTGTCCGCCGCTCGTTCCCATAAGCATCGCGGTCGAGGAGTCGGGACCCTGAACCCCGACCAGCGTGTCTGCGGCGCTCCCCGTATTCGTCAGGCGTACGTAGGCGGCCCCCGCATCGCCGGCGTTGGGGTGGGCATACGCCGTCAGCAGGGCGATGTCCCCCACCCGCGCGATCGGGGGCTTGGGACTGCAGGCGATCACGAGGAGCAGGGAAAGCGTGAGAAGCTGGAGGCGACGCCGCATGAATCCTCGACGGATGGGGAGTTTCGACACTGGCCAATGATGCCTCGGTCCGGGATCGGCTGGCAAGTCACCATGGGGCGCCGCCGCGCACGCCCTATTAGAATTAGCGGCCCATCCCCGTCGGTATGCGCGACCGACGGGGCGCCCTCATCGTTCTGGAGGAACCTGTAATGCGTACCCCGACCCTGATCCTCGGTGCCTGTGCCGCGCTCGCACTCGTGCCGCTCCCGACGCTGCTTCACACCCATCTTGTGAAGGCCGAGCCGGGGATCGACGCCACGGTGAAGGAGGCGCCGAAGACGGTTCGGCTCTGGTTCAATGAAAAGCCCGAGGTCGCTCTCTCCGGCGCCACCCTCATGAAGGCCGATCATTCACCGGTTGCCGTCGTCAAGCTCGGCGCCACCGACGACACCCTCTCCGTTGCGGGCACCGTGCCCGTGAGCCTCGAGCCTGGCAAGTACATGATCATGTGGCGCACCAGCTCGGATGACGGTCATGCGGTCCGCGGTATGTACTACTTCACCTATGATACGGCAGGCGCCGTCAAGCCCTGACGTGCGCTCGCTCGGTGTACTGTTGCTGACGCTGACGCTGGCGCTCGCGACGCCGCTCGCCGCCCAGACCGCCGCCGGCATCAGGATCGACACCGCCATCGCCGTCCCCATGCGGGACGGCGTTGTGCTGCGGGCCGATCTCTGGCGCCCCGACCGTGACGGGTCCTTTCCGACCCTCGTCTATCGCACCCCGTACGATCGCCACGATGCCGCGGACGATTCGGGCTTCGCCCGAGACGCTGTTCGCCGAGGCTATGCCGTGCTGCTGCAGGATGTGCGGGGACGTTACGGCTCCGAGGGCAGCTTCGAGCCCTATCGTCATGAGGGCGAAGACGGCTTCGACACCATCGAGTGGGCCGCAGCTCAGCCCTGGTCGACCGGTGACGTCGCGACAGCCGGCCTCTCCTATCCCGGCGCGGTACAGTGGCTCGCCGCGGTGCAACGGCCGCCGCACCTCCGCGCGATGGTGCCCGCCATGACCTATGCCACGCCGGAGACCTTCTGGTATGGTGGCGGAGTGTGGGACGGGTCGTGGCTCGACTGGACCTGGTTCAACATCGTCCCCGATCTCCGCCACCGCGCCGGCCGCCCCGCGCCAAGCCGCGACGACTCGAGCTTCGCGCGGTTGCGCGCCCACCGGCCGCTCGGGACTCTCGCCGAGCTCGACAGCCTCACCCCCTGGTATTTTGAATGGATGCGGCATCCGCCGCGGGACTCGTGGTGGCACTGGGCCGCCCTCGAGGGACACTACCAGGAAGTCTCCGCCGCCGTCGTGAACCTCTCCGGCTGGTTCGATGAACCCTACGGCCCGCTCGGTGCGGTCACCAACTTCTCTCGCCTGACAGAGACCGGCCACGCCGGGCGCACCCGGCTCATTCTCGGGCCCTGGCCCCACGGTGTCGATGCCACCCAGCGCAGCCGAGCCGGGGATCGGGAATTCGGGGACAGCGCGGCGATCGCCTATTCGACTCTGATCCTGGATTGGATGGACCGCTACCTGCAGCCAGGCCTGACCGACAGCGCCACCGTGCAGGCAGTGCGCATCTTCGTCATGGGGGAGAACCGCTGGCATGCATTTGCAACCTGGCCCCCAGAGGGCACCCGGCCGGACACGCTCTACCTGCACAGCGGCCAGGGCCCGCACGAGCCCGGGACGCTCACCGGTCGAGCGGAGTCCACCGGCGCCCGCTCGAGCAGCTTCCGGAGTGATCCCGCACACCCGCTTGAAGATCCGTACCACGGTGAGCCGGGCGCCCATGACTACCGCGCCCTCGCCGGGCGAGCCGACGCGCTGGTCTTCGAGACCGAGCCGCTAGTAACGGAGATGGAAATCATCGGTCCCGTCATCGCCGAGCTGCGGGCCAGCGCCACGGTCCCCGACTTCGATCTCTGGATGCAGCTCTACGACGTCTTTCCCGACGGGACGGCGTGGAATCTCGCCGGTCCGGGAAACGGCCTGGTCCGCGCCAGCTACCGCGACGGCGGACCACTGCGTCACCTGCCTGGAGTGGGACGGATGACAACCCTGGTCTTGGATCGCACGATAACCGCAAACCGGTTCGACCCCGGTCATCGCCTGCGCATCGTGCTCTCGGCCGCCTTTGCGCCGTACTTTTCCCAGAACCCGCAGACCGGGAATCAGGAGTTCGAGAGTAGCGCCACCCGCGCCGGCATCATCACGGTGCACCACTCCGCAGGCGCCCCCTCCCGGCTGATCCTGCCATTGCTGTCAGCCCCCGAGACCCATTGACTCCGATGTCCATGCCGTGAATCACGAGGCTGGCCCCCTCCCGCTCGACCTCTACGCCGTCGGCCGTGGTCTCGCGTATGCGGCGACGCTCGCGCTCATCGGCGCCTGCGTCTTTGCCGCGCTGCTGCCCCGCTGGCGGGACGCCGCGGACGACGAGACCGCCCTCGCCGCGCGCGCGCTGGACCGGGTCTGGCAGGTGGCCGGCGGCGCGGCGGCGCTCCTGTTCCTCGCTCACCTCATCCGTTCCTACGGCCAGGTCCGTTCCTTTCTCGATCCGCTCGAACCCACCACCTGGGACGTCGTCCGACCGGTGCTCTTCCAGACCACCTGGGGGCGGGGATGGGTCGCGCAGATCGCCACGGCGCTGCTGAGTCTCACGATCGCGCTGCTGGCGCCACGCCGCTCCGGTTCCGGCCTGGCCCTTCTCGGTACTGCGGCCCTCGCCGTCGCCTGCACCTCACCACTCACCGGCCACGCCGTCGAACACCCCTGGGGCGTCACCCTCGGCCTCGGCCTGCATGCATTGCATCTGATCGGTGGCGGCATCTGGCTCGGCACCCTGCTCTCCGTGGCCGCCTGCGGCCTCGCAGGTCGCACACCGAAGACTTCTGCCGATCATGCCACGGTGGCCCGCATGATCGCGACCTTCTCTCCCATCGCGCTGACCGGGGCGGGGATCGCCGTCGGTGCCGGCGCCTTGCTGGCCTACGCGTACGTCGGGGACCTGGCGAGTCTGTGGGGGACGACGTATGGCCGGATGCTGCTGCTGAAGCTGGGGCTGCTGGCCGTCACCATGGCGCTTGGCGCCTGGAACTGGCGCCGAGTCAGCCCGCGGCTGGGCAGCGCGGAAGGCACGGAACAGCTGAGGCGCTCCGCCACGGTGGAACTCATCATCGGAGGCCTGATCCTGGCTGCGACTGCCGTGCTCGTTGCCCTGCCCGCGCCAAGGATATGAACCGATGAAATCGTCGGCCGCGATGGCGCACTTCGCCCCCCTGGTTCTGGTCGTTGCACTCGGCTGTCGCATAGCAACGCAGAAGCCATTTGCCGGCGAGGAGCTGACAGGGCCGATGATCGTACCGCCGCTCCCCAAACCGGCGCTGATCCTCAGCACGACCGAGGGGAGTCCGTTCAATCTCCAGCGGGAGACGGAGGGGTACGTTACCCTCCTCTTCTTCGGCTACACCCACTGCCCCGATCTCTGCCCGGTGCAGCTCGCCAACATTGCCACCGCGATGCACCGGCTGGCGCCGGGGATTGCCGATCGGATCAAGGTGGTATTCGTCACGGTCGATCCGCGGCGGGATACCCCGCAGGTGACCCGCGCCTGGCTGAATCACTTCGACGCGGGGTTTATCGGACTGACCGGAGACAGCGCGTCAATCGCGTCAGCTTTCACGCAGCTTCGCCTCGGTCATCCGATGGCGCCCGTCCCGCTGCTCGGCGGCTCGGCGGCATATACCATCAATCACACCGTCGTCGTACTCGCCTTTACGACGGACAATCTTGCCCACGTCGCCTATCCGTCGGGGATCCGTCCCGACGACTGGGCGAGAGACCTCTCCATCCTCGCGAAGAGCCGGTGACCGTGTGAGCAGCCACACCATTCGTCTGAGCGCCGTCTGCCTCGCCATGCTCGTGGTCTGCTGCAAGCCGGCCGACTCTGGCGGCTTCAATCCGGCGGGACTGGCCGGACCCCAGCTCTCACCGCCCCTGGCCAAACCGCACGCCGTTTTCACGAGCACGGAGGGAATGCCCTTCGATCTCCAGAAGGAGACCGAGGGTTATGTCACCCTGCTCTTCTTCGGGTACACCCACTGCCCCGACGTCTGTCCGGTGCATCTCGCGAATATCGCGGCGGCACTCGGGAAGCTGTCGCCGGAGGTGAACAACGCAGTGAAGGTCGTGTTCGTCACTACCGACCCGGCCCGCGACACGCCGCAGGTCATGCGTACCTGGCTGGACCGCTTCGACCGTCGCTTCATCGGGCTGACGGGCGATACCGCGACCATCGCGGATGCGATGCGGCAGTTGAAGCTGGGCCAGACCGTTCGGGAGCCGGGCCCGACCGACAGCACCTATACGGTCGGACATGCCGCCATCGTGCTGGCTTTTACCAGGGACAACTTTGCCCACGTGGTGTATCCGTTCGGGATCCGCCAGGCCGACTGGGCCAGGGATCTCGTTCTGCTGACCAGGGAGAACTGATCGTGCCTCGACGACTTCTGCGGTTCGTACGCCTGACTCCCGGCATCGCACTCCTGGCCTGCGTCGCCACCGGATGCCAGCCTTCCGCGACCAGGGCCTTCACCGCCGAGGGCCTCGCTGGGCCGCAGATCACCCCCCCGATCCCCAAACCCGACTTCACCCTGCCCGCCACGGATGGGGTCCCGTTCGCCTTTCGGAAGGAGACGCAGGGCTTCGTCACGCTGCTCTTCTTCGGGTATACCCACTGCCCCGACGTCTGTCCGGTCCATCTCGCCAACATCGCGGCTGCCCTCGCCAAGGCGACGCCCGACGTGAATGCACAGGTCAAGGTGGTGTTCGTGACGACCGATCCGGAGCGTGATACCCCGATGGTCGTCCGGGCCTGGCTCGACAAATTTGATCGCCGCTTCATCGGGTTGGTGGGCAGGAAAGCCGAGGTGCAGACTCTGCTGCAGGGGATGAGGCTGCCGCCGTTCGGCGTGGATTCAACGGCCGGCGATACCACCTACTACGTGAGTCACGCCGCGCTGGTGATCGCATTTTCGCGGGATAATCTTGCCCATGTGGTGTACCCCTTCGGAATTCCGCAGGCGGCGTGGTCGAACGACCTGGCCATCCTCACGAAGGGGTCCTGAACGTGCAGTGGTGGTGCTCGGCCACGGGGCAGGCGTGGAGCTGGGCGTGGAAAGCCTACCCCGGGGTGTGGCTCTTCGTCCTCTGCCTCGGTCTCAGCTATCGCACGGCCGTTCTCCGGACCGGGGAATCCGCGTCCTGGAGCGGTGTGACATGGTACGCCCTCGGACTGATCTGCATCTGGGCCGGTCTCGACTGGCCCATCGGAGCGCTCGGGGCGGGGTATCTCGCCACGTTCCACACCATCACCTACATCCTGGTCGCGATCGTCGCCCCTCCATGCCTTCTGTTAGGAATTCCAGTCGCGGCGATACGGCGAGGGCTGGCCAGGCCGGTCTTCGGCGGCGTCCTGCGCTACTTCGGCCGGCCGCTGCTGGGCCTCACCGTGTTCAACGTGCTCCTCCTCGTGACGCACGTGCCCGCTGTCGTGGACACCGCGATGCGCTCGCAGCTCGGCGCGATGTCGATCGATCTTGGGTGGTTCGTCGGCGGGCTGGCACTCTGGTGGCCGGTCCTCGCCCCGGCGCCGGAGGTCGGACGCATGGGTCGGCCGATGAAGATGGCCTATCTCTTCGCTTCCACGCTTGTGCCGATCATCCCCTCCGCCTTTCTCACGTTCGCGGAGTATCCCCTGTATGCCACCTACGAGCTGGCACCACGGATTTTTGCACCGATGTCGGCGCAGCAGGACCAGCAGGTGGCTGGATTGATCATGAAACTCATTGGCGATCTGCCGATCTGGTTCGCCTTTGCGGTGCTCTTCTTCCGTTGGGCCAAGGCCTCGCAGGTCATTCCCCCGCCGAACCACCCCGGCTCCCCGAACCCTTCTCCAGCTCGGGCCAGATCGTCGCACGCTTCCACCCGTGGATGAAGGGGGCCGGTGGACCAGCGGCTCGCCGCGCCAGATCCAGGTGCGGCGCGATCAGGTCGGCGAGCTGCTGCGCAAGCACGCTGTCGCCGCGAGCGAACGGCGCTCCCGCTCGGGCCGTCATGGCCATGGCGCCGAAGATCCGGCCGCCGGTGCGGAGCGGCACCACGAGCACCGCAGCGGGTTCCGGCCGGCCCTCCAGCGTAGTCAAGAGGAACGGCATCTCCCCACGCACCACCTGCGCCACCCCAACCCCTTCGATCGGCTCCTGCGGCAGATCAGACAAGGCCGTGGTCACACCCGGTTTGACCACCGCCACTCGGTGCTCGTCGGTCATCCGAACCGCAAATTCAATCGCACCGACCGGCAGCAGCGTCGCCGCCTGCTGCGCAAAAAGCTTGGTGGCCTCTCCGAGCAATGGGGTAGTGGCCAGCAGTTCGGCGACCTTCGAGAGATGCAGCGGGAGGTGACGTAGCACCTCCAACTGACCTTTCAGCACCCCGGAGCGCCACGCTGTCACGATACCATCCACCCGCGGTGCGAGCAGGGCGCCGACCTGGTCCAGCAGGGTCAGGTCCTCCGTGCGATACATCCCCGGGTCGGTGCTCCCGAGGAGCAGATACCCCGTCAGGTGCTCCACGACTTTGAGATGGATGCCGAGTAGTGAGCGTGGCGCCTGTTCCGGTCCGCGCACCGTCACCAGTTCGGGGAGATGCGCACCCTCCAGATCGTTCGTCTCGTTGCAGAGCAGGTTGCCGTTGGCGAGCAGGGCAGAGGGGTTGAGTGCTGCAGTGCGCAATGAGAGCGCCGGATCGGCCCAGAGCGGCCCGAGGCCATGAAGCCCCAGTCGATAGTAATTCTCCCCCGCGCTGTCCGGGATGAGAAGCTCATAGCCATCGTGCGGCAGGAGCGGCTGCAAGGCAAAGGAGAGCGCGAGCATCAGGTCCCGCGGTGTCCCGGCGCCGCCGATCGCGTCGGCAAGTGCCCCGAACAGCTCGCCCAACCCCACCTGATTCGGTGCTTCACCCCGCACCGCACCGACGGTCGGTGGCGCTTCGACCACGGAAGTGTGCGGCGCAGTCGGCGGTTTCTCCGCGTGCGGCCCCGCGCCCGTCAGCCGTGCCAGCATCGGTGCCATCACATCGACAGCCGCATCAATCAAGGCCTGTGCGTGCACCCCCCAGGCGTGAGGCGAAAAGGCCGCGAGCAGCAGGAGTGCAACATCCTGACCACCGGTTCGCACCGAACGGACGAGCACCGAACCGTAGCCGGCTCGACGTATCCGATCGTCGAGCCGATCGAGCAGAGGTTGACTGGCGATCGGATGAGCGCCCGGGATCTCGAGGTTGTCCTGCTTCAGCGCCTCCGGTTCGATGAGAATCGCCTCACCGTCCGGACCGTAGATCCACAGCGCGAACAGCTCCGCCGGGAACTCCGGTCGCAGCGTCTCCGCCACCGCCTCATACCACGCCTTCAGTTTATCCATGTCCTGAATGCGCGTCAGCGGGTGCAGCGGCGGAATCAATTGGCGGTAATCCGTTTCACCCATCGGCATACCTGCATTCTATGGCAGAGTCGGTACCCTCAACAGCTCTTCCTCGGAAATGTGATACCCCCTCCCCCTACTTGTATACCAGCAATCCGACCGCTAATATGCTCTGAAAGGCGTACTCTGCGCGGCATCAATTGTCGAGGTAAACATATGAGACATATGGTGTTTACAATCTCAGGGATGAGCTGCGAGCACTGCCTGAGTGCTGTCGGCAAGGCTCTCGCTGCCGTTTCCGGTGTCAAAGTGGAATCGCTCCGGATCGGTCGCGTCGAACTTGGGCTGCCCGATGCGATCGAGACCAAGCAGATAACGGCCGCAATCGAGACTATCGGATACAAGGTAAGCGCCGTCACGCCAGCCTGAAGGGCCCGGCCATGTTCACTGAGAAAGCCATCGTCACTGCTGCTGGAATCGCCTCGATCCTCTGGGTCAACTGGTATTTCCTCGTCGCGACGCGGCAGCCGGCGGTCAAGGCAGCCATGACCTCCCGCGCGCAGGAGGCGACGATCGTCGTCGACGGAGGCTACGCGCCGTCGATCATTGCCGTGCAGGCGGGACGTCTGGTCCGGATCCATTTCGAGCGGAAGGATCGGGGGAACTGCACCGAGGAAGTCGTCCTGGCCGATTTCGGCATCCGGCGCTTCCTCGCCACCGGAACTACGACCACCGTGGAGTTCACTCCCATGGTCCCCGGCACTTTCGACTTCGCCTGTGGGATGGGGATGGTACACGGCACCCTGCAGGTGCGGGCGTAATATGCCGTCCGAACCAGCCGTCGCACCCGAGACCTCGACACGGCTGCGGTTGGACGTTACCGGGATGACCTGTGCGGCGTGCAGCGGCCGGGTGCAGCGCGCGCTCGTGCAGATGCCCGGCGTGACTGACGCGAGCGTCAATCTCATGACCGCATCGGCAGACATCACGTTCGATCAGACCGCGGTGCACCCCGATCGGCTGATCGCGACGATCCGGGAGGCTGGCTACGATGCCGCGCTGCCCGCCCCGGACCGGACCATCGAGGCGGAGCTGGACGCGCAGGATGCCGCTCGTGAGGCGGAGGTCGCCGAGTTGCGCCGCAAGTTCGCCGTCAGCCTCGTCGTCGCGGCTCTCGCCATGCTGCTCTCCATGCCGCTCGGCCACGGCGAATCCGGTGCGGCCATGCTCCACGATCCCCTGACTCGTGCCATGCAGGTGGCGAGTGAGGGGGTGCGGTACGTGATGCCCTGGCTCTATACGATTCCGGCGGACACCCTGCGATGGGTGCTGCTCGCCCTCACGATCCCGGTCGTGCTCTGGGCCGGACGCCATTTCTACATCCGAGCGTGGCGCGCGTTCCGGCATCACACGGCCGACATGAACACCCTCATCGCGGTCGGCACCGGCACGGCATTTCTTGCAAGTCTGGCCACGACGGTTGCGGCCAGCCGGTTGCGGACCAGTGGCCTCCCCGTCGAAGTCTACTACGAGGCCGTGGCATGGATCATCGCCCTGATCCTGCTCGGCAATCTGCTCGAGGCTCGCGCCAGGGGGCGTACCTCGGGCGCGATCCGCACGTTGATGGGCCTCCGGCCGCTGACCGCTCGGGTTCGGCGCGGTGACAGGGAGATCGACCTGCCGGTCGAGGCGCTGGTCGTTGGCGACGAGGTGCTGGTCCGCCCGGGTGAGCGGGTTCCGGTCGACGGCACCGTGATCGAAGGCAGCAGTGCGGTCGACGAGTCGATGCTGACGGGCGAACCACTTCCGGTCACCCGTACCGTCGGCACCGCAGTCGTCGGTGCAACCATCAACGGCGTCGGCGTCCTGCGCGTCCGCGTCACACATGTCGGGCGTGATACCGTGCTCTCCCGCATCGTGCGGCTGGTGCGCGAGGCGCAGGCGACCCGGGCTCCGGTACAGCATCTCGCCGACCGCGTCTCTGCCGGCTTCGTCCCCGTGGTGATCTCGCTGGCGATCGCGACGTTTGTGCTCTGGTATGACCTGGGACCCGAACCCGCGGGGGTCAATGCCATGATGTTCGCGGTGGCCCTGCTGGTGATCGCCTGCCCATGCGCCATGGGCCTCGCCGTGCCAACAGCCGTGATGGTGGCGACAGGGCGGGGCGCTGAACTGGGCGTGCTCATCAAGAGCGGCGCGGCACTGCAGCGCGCCGGTGAAGCGGACGTCGTGGTACTCGACAAGACCGGCACGATCACCGCGGGTAAGCCGGTTGTCACCGCGGTCCTTGCCCGCGAGGGGGTGGACCTGCCCGGGACACGTCAGTCACTGCTCAGTGATGCCGCGGCGCTGGAACAGTTGAGCGAGCACCCCCTTGCCGCCGCGATTGTCCTTGCTGCGCGAGCGGACGGCGTGAACCTGCCCGCGGTCAGCCGATTCGTGGTCATCCCGGGTGAGGGTGTCACGGGCGAAGTCGGGGGCCGGCGGATTGCCGTCGGTAATCGCCGTCTGCTGGAGCGAACTGGCGTCTCCGGAGCCGAGCTGACCGGCGCGGGGGATGACCTGGCAGGCGCGGGATCCACGGTAGTCTTCGTTGCCGTGAATGATCGCTTCGCCGGTCTCATCGCCATCGCCGATCCAGTCCGACCGACGAGCCTGGACGCGATCCGCCGACTCAACGGGCTCGGACTGCAGGTCATCATGCTCAGCGGGGATCATCGGCAGTCGGCGGAAGCGGTCGGCCGCCTGGTCGGCGTGCACCGCGTGATCGCCGAGGTACTGCCTGACGAAAAGCTCGCGGAGGTGCGGCGGCTTCAGCGCGCCGGGAGCGTCGTCGTCATGGTCGGAGACGGGTTGAACGATGCCCCCGCCCTGGCCGGCGCTGATCTGGGCATCGCCATGGGGAGCGGGACCGATGTCGCGATGCAGGCGGGGCAGATCACCCTGCTGGGGGCCGACCTCCGGGGTGTCGCGACCGCAATCGATCTCAGCAGACAGACGATGCGTGTGATCCGGCAGAATCTCTTCTGGGCGTTCGGCTACAACATCATCGGCATCCCTGTCGCTGCCGGAGCACTCTACCCGCTCCTCGGCCTTCGGCTGTCGCCGGGAATGGCCGCGGCAGCGATGGCGTTCAGCAGCGTCAGTGTCGTCACCAACAGTCTGCGTCTGCGCACCAGCGGTGCCGGTGTCCGTTCCGCGGGCGCCCGGCCTGACTTGCAGAGCCAGCCCGACGAACCATAACGGCGACTCTCGTCGTCGCCCGCCCTGAGCAGGGAGCTCCCCACGATGCCCGAATCTCATCACGCGCCCTGCGGCTGCGGCACCGACGACCAGAGTCGGCACGCCCTTGCCGTCGACCCCGAGATGAAGACGAGTGTGCTCACCCGCCTGCGGAGGATCGAGGGGCAGACACGGGGCCTGCAGAAGATGGTGGAGGAGGAACGCTACTGCACCGACGTCATCACCCAGATCACTTCGGTCCAGGAAGCGCTACGCGGCGTCGGGCGGGAGCTCCTGCGCAATCACTTGAGGCATTGCGCCGCCGCCGCGATTCGGGCGGACGACCCTGCAGCGGCGGAAGCGGTCTACGATGAGCTGCTCGATCTGCTGTTCCGGGGCGTGCGCTAGCGCTTCGCCTCTTCGGCCCGGCGGTCCCGGAAGGCGAGCGCGGACTGATATTCGGAGATCAGCTGGTCCATCATCGCCTGCCGTCTGGCAAAGAGCCGCTTGAGCGGCCGCGGTGCGTGCCGGGCGAGCGCGTACGCCGTGAGCAGCGGGAGCGCGACGGAGTTGTCGAGGTACACGACGACGGTCCCCGGCAGCATCTCGGGGTCGATCTTCCCCCAGCTCACGGCTTCGTTCGGCGTGGCCCCGGAGAGCCCTCCCGTATCGGGCCGAGCATCCGTCATCTGCAGGAAGAAGTCGTGGCCCTTCTCGTCGATGCCGAGCACCTCCTGGATCTGGGGCTCGGTCTGCAGCAGGAAGTTCTTGGGACTCCCACCGCCGACGATGAATGCGGCACTCTTTCCCCCGCTCCGCTTCGCCTCCAGCACGATCGCCGCCGTCTCGTTGACATCTGCGCTCACATCGAAGCGCAGCTTGCTCCCCGAGAGCGCCTGCTCGGCGACGTTCATTCCGATGGAGCTGTCCCCGGGCGAGCTGGTGTAGATCGGGACCTCCAGCTCATGCGCCATCGAGAGCGCCGAGCGCCTGGTGAGGCCGAGTGCCTTCTCCCGCTCCCGCAGGTAACCGCCGAGCAGGTAGTGATACTCGGCGCTGCTCATTGCCCGCTGGAATTCGGGTCGTGCGGATACCTCGCGGACAAAGGCGTCGGTGGACAGCAGCACGGTATAGTCGAAAAAGATGTCGTAGATCCGGACCACTCCCTGCTCGCGCAGCTTTACGTCATCGGCCGTGTGACTGCCCTGATGGAGCGCCAGTCCCAGGGCGAAGTGTGCGTCGTGATAGAGATTGGCGCCCGTCGAGATGATCCAGTCCACGAACCCCGCCTCCATCAGCGGAATCAGCGAACTCATCCCGAGTCCGGCAGGCGTCATCGCCCCGGTGAGACTCATCCCGACCGTCGAGTCCGGCGCCAGCATCCGCTGCGTGAACAGCAGACACCCTTCACGCAGGCGGCCAGCGTTGTAGGCGAGAAAGGCGTCATCGATCAGGTCGGCGGTCGTCTCGCAGCCGGTGATCGCCTTCGGATTGATCCGCTTGCCGCGGAGAAAGTGGGCGCTCGGTCGTGTCATCGAGGGGTCCGGGAGGGTACGCTACAGATTGTTGCTGTCGCCGGCGTTCGTCGTCCCGCTGCGCTTGGCTTCCTGAATGAGGCGCAGTACTTCATGCGGGTCGTCGGTGACGTGGAAGAGCTTGAGGTCCTTCGGATCGATCTTGCGCTCCGCCGCCAGGGTGTGGGTGAGCCAGTCGACGAGCCCCTGCCAATACGCCACTCCGACGAGCACCACAGGAAACGAACTCACTTTGCCGGTCTGGATCAGCGTGAGCGCCTCGAACAGCTCGTCCAGGGTGCCGTATCCTCCGGGAAAGACCACGAACGCCATGGAGTACTTCGCGAACATCGTCTTTCGCACAAAGAAGAAGCGGAAGAACATGCTCCGGCGCACGTAGATGTTGGTGCCCTGTTCGTGCGGCAGCTCGATGTTGCAGCCGATCGAGATGCCGTCCCCATCGACGGCGCCCTTGTTCGCCGCCTCCATGATGCCGGGACCGCCGCCCGTGATGATCGGGAAACCGTCCTGGGCCAGCAGCCTGGCCGTGTCCACCGCAATCTGGTAGTGCGGGTCGCTGCTTGGTGTCCGCGCCGACCCGAAAATCGCCACGGCATCCTGGACGTCGCCGAGCTTTTCGAACCCCTCGACGAATTCGCCCATGATCCGGAGCACCCGCCACGGGTCGGTCTTGCGCAGCGCGTCGGGGCGCTCGGGCGGGAAGACGTTCTCGAGCAGTTCCTCATCCGCGGTGATCCGGCTGGGACGATTGCTGTGGCGAAGTTCGCGATTACTCACGGGCGAGGTGCTCCAGGAGTGCCCGATGTTCCTCGGGCAGGTTGTAAAAATAGGGGGAGACCCGGACATGTCCCGGGCGGGCATCGACGATGAACCCTGCAGCCGTGAGGCGACGGACGTCCGCGTGCGGGTCCTCCCGCGGAAGCATCACGATCGCGCTGCGCTGCTCGGCCTTCGGCGCCACCTTCGGATGCAGTCCAAGATCCCGCGCAGAGGCGATCAGGTCCTCCGAGAGGGCGTGCGTCGCCGAGCCAATAGCGGGAAAGCCGATCTCCTCCAGCAATTCGAGCCCGGCGAGTTGGGCGTAGACAGCCGCCATCGAGGGCGTCCCCATATCGAATCGATGTGCGTCCCCAGCCCGCTCGAGCCGTCGGGGATCAAACTGGAACGGGGCGGCATGGGCGAACCATCCGGTGACCCCCGGCGCCAACTGGTCGATCAACTCGGGACGAACGTAGAGAAAGGCGATTCCTGAGCCCCCAAGCAACCATTTGAGTCCGCCGGCGCAGTAGAAATCGACCCCGAGCGATCCGACATCGACCGGCAGCTGACCCGCCGCCTGATAGCCGTCGGCGAGCAGCAGGCCACCCTGCGCATGCGTCACAGCCGCCAGGGCATGGAGATCCTGGATCGCACCGCTGGTGAAGAACACGTGGCTGGTCGCTACCAGCGCGGTCCGCTCGTCAATCGCCCGCGCCAGCGCATCGATCGGGACCGTCGTCGCATCGGTGCTCTCGACGACCACGACCTCCACCCCCCGCGGCTGCTTCGCGAGCCATTGATAGGCGACGGTCGGAAAGTCCAGGCTCGTCGTCACCACTTTCGGGCGGGCGGAATAATCGAGCGATTCCGCCACCACCGAGAGCGCCGAGGAGATCGAGGGGTGCAGGGAGACTGTGGCCGCGGCGGCGGCGAGCACTCTCGCGTATCCTGCCCGCAGGCGCTCGACTGCGGGGAGCCAGGTGTCATACCACGCGGACGCGCCCCGCCGCTCCCAGGCGTCGAGGTAGTCCAGCGTGGCCGCCCGGGCGCGCACCGAGAGCGCGCCGAGCGAGCAGCTGTTGAGGTACGTCGTGTGGCGGAAGATCGGGAACTCGTCCCGATAGCGCGCCAGCGAAGGCGCAGCCGCGGTGGCGGTCATGGAGAGGGGAATATACAGTGGTTATCTTGCTCCGCATGGCCGAACCACGCAGCATGTCCGGATTGGCGGGGCGACTTGTCCTGCGTGCCCTTGGCAATCCCGCCGCCGCCCTGGATCTCGTCATGCTCTCCTGGGCCTTCCGTCGCCGGGCGTGGTGGCGGCGCCTCCCCTGTCTGCCACTGCCCGATCCCGATTACGTGCGATGGCGCCTCCACACTGCCTATGGTGAGGAGCGGGCCGTGCCCCCGGTGGACGATGTCCTGCGATTCGCTCGCTGGAGGCGGAGAATCTTGCGTGACTAGCCCGCGCGTCGTCATCGTTGGAGGAGGCTTCGCCGGGCTGTACGTCGCGCAGGGACTCGCCGACGCCCCGGTCCGGATCACCATCATCGACCGCCAGAATCATCACCTGTTCCAGCCGATGTTGTACCAGGTGGCGACCGCCGCGCTTTCCCCGAGCGATATCGCCTCCCCCATTCGGTCCATCCTCCGTAAGCAGCAGAACACCGAGGTCCTGCTCGGTGAGGTGACGGACATCCGTGTAAGCGAGCGGAAGCTCCTGCTGAACGATGGTAGCACCGTTGACTACGACTACCTCATCCTGGCCACCGGGGCTCGCCACTCCTACTTCGGCCGGGACGATTGGGAGCAATTCGCACCCGGGCTCAAGAGCCTCGAAGACGCAGAGGAGATTCGCCGCCGCGTGCTCCTGTCATTCGAGCGTGCGGAGCGGGAGCCGGATCCCATCAAACGGCACGCCCACCTGACGTTCGTTGTGGTCGGAGGCGGACCCACGGGAGTCGAGGTCGCCGGCGCGCTGGCCGAAATCCGGCGCTACGCCCTGCGTCGGGATTTTCGGAGAATCGATCCGGGCGAAGCGACGGTGATGCTGCTCGAAGGTGGACCGCGGATCCTCTCGAGCTATCCCCTTGAACTGTCCGAGCGCGCCAAAACCGAGCTCCGACGTCTCGGTGTGGAGGTGCGGGCAGAGACCATGGTGAGCGACATCCGTCCAGGCCACGTGGTTGCCGGTGGATGGACCATCCCGACCCAGACCGTGGTGTGGGCCGCCGGGAACGCTGCCAGTCCGCTGACCCGGACCCTCGGCACTCCGCTCGACCGGGCGGGTCGAGTCTTCGTTGAACCTGACTGCACCGTGCCCGGTCACCCGGAAGTATTCGTACTGGGCGACGCCGCCGCATTCAGGGACGAGCGATTCGGAACGCTCCCGGGCATCTGCCCCGTCGCTATCCAAATGGGGCAGTATGCCTCGAGGATCATTGTCGGTGACCTCGCCAGCAGGGTCCGGCGACCCTTTCGCTACTGGGATAAAGGGCAACTCGCGGTCATCGGTCGAGGACGAGCGGTTGCGGATATCTGGCGGTTGCACTTTGGCGGATTGATCGCGTGGTTGATCTGGATCTTCGTCCACATCTTCTTCCTGATCGGATTTCGCAATCGGGTGATCGTATTGATCGACTGGGCCTACGCCTACTTCACCTACCACCGTGGCGCTCGACTCATCACCTGGCCCTGGAGCGGTGGTGGGCGGCGGCAGACCGGGATGACCGGTGAATTTCCGCTTCCTCCCACGACCATTCCCACGGAATGACTGCGCTGACCGCGACAGAGGTTAAGGCCGAGGCGACGCGTCTGGGTTTCATTGCCTGCGGGGTCACCTCCCTCGATCCTGTGCCGCACCGTGAGGCCCTGGAGCGCTGGCTCAAGGCGGGGTTCGGCGGGAACATGCGGTACATTCACCGCCAGGCGAAGAAGCGGAAGAACCCTCAGCTCGCTGACTTGGAGGCTTCCAGGGCAATAGTCGTCCTTGATAACTACTACTACGAAATGGCGGAAGAGGACGGCCCGAGGATAGCTCGGTACGCGCGTGGGGAGGATTACCACCGGGTGACACTCCGTCGCCTGGAAAGGCTGGCGGCGTTTCTCCGTCAGCATGGCGCGCAGGCTGCCCGATCCTACACCGATACGGGACCGATTCCCGAACGGGAACTGGCGCAGCGGGCCGGCCTTGGGTGGATCGGCAAGAACACCATGCTGATTCGGCCGGGCGTTGGCTCGTGGTGCTTCATCGGAGCGATCCTAACCGACGTGGAACTCGAGATCGACACCCCGTTCGAGACTGACCACTGCGGCTCCTGTACTCGGTGCCTCGAGGCCTGCCCGACCGAGGCATTCGTCGAGCCTCGCGTGCTCGATGCGACGCGATGCATCTCCTATCTGACCATCGAGCAGAAGGGTCTGATACCGCCCGAGCTCGCAACCAGCCTGGAGGGCTGGGCCTTCGGCTGCGACCTCTGCAACCAAGCCTGTCCCTGGAACCTGCGGTTCGCGGAGAACTCAAGTATTCCCGAGTTCCGGCCCCGCAACGACCTACGGGACACAGGCCCAGATGCATTCGAGACCATGACCGAGGCGGAGTTTTCCCGCCGATTTGGAGACACTGCGCTGGCCCGTACTGGGCTGGAACGGATGCGCCGCAACTGGAAGCTGGCCTGGGCATCAATCCAGTAGGTTCCCGGTGGCGCGGCCTCCTCGTGGTCGCTACCGTTAGCGCCATGCCGCCTGCCCTCCATTCGATCGCCATCTTCGTCACTGACATCGACCGCGCGAAGCGATTCTACCGCGATGACCTTGGCCTGACTCTGACCCGCGAGGGCTCGTTCGGCGCCGAATTCGTCGAGGGCCCGACGCATCTCGGTGTACATCCCGCCGTCCACCCCGATGCCTTGGCCCTCGTCGGGCGACACACCGGGATCACCTTTCACGTCGATGGAATCCTGGATTACTGCGAGCACCTGCACGATCGGAGCGTGCGCTTCCTCGCCGAACCAACCCGCCAGTCCTTCGGAGTGATGGCGATGATCGCCGATCCGGACGGCAACGTGTTCGCGCTCTGGGATGATCAGCTTCCGGATTCGCCGGCGGACGGGGAGCACCACCACTAGCCATGGGCGCGCTCTACATCACGGTCGTCTCGCTCTGGACCTGGCTGGTGCTCGGCATCTGCCTTGTGCTCTGGTTGCCCATGCTCGCGATCGTCCGGTTTCTCACTCTCCCCTTTGATGCCGGGGTGTACTGGGCCGGTCTCCTCTTCCGCAAGGTGGGGGTCGTCACCGCGACGCTGAACCCCCTGTGGCGATTCCGTGTGACCGGCAGGATGCCGCCAGACCCGCGACGACCCTACGTCGTCGTGTCCAATCACGAATCGTTTGTTGACATCCTGCTGATCAGTCACCTGCCATGGGAGATGAAGTGGCTCTCCAAGATCGAGATCCTCCGGATCCCGGTACTGGGCTGGGATATGGTGCTCGCCGGCGATGTACCGGTGGATCGGGGGACAAGGAAGAGCGCGGTCAAGGCGATGCGCCGCTGTGCCGAGATACTCAAGCTGCGGGTGTCGATCGTCATCTTCCCTGAGGGGACGCGCTCGACGACCACCGAGATGCTCCCCTTCAAGGACGGTGCGTTCAGGCTGGCGATCGACGCCGGGGTCCCCATCCTTCCGCTTGCAGTGCGTGGCACCGCGACGGCGTTGCCGAAGCACGGATGGCGGTTCGGGCGATCCGACGCGGAGGTCCGGGTCCTCGACCCTGTCGAGACCACCGGGCTCACGGTCGCTGACGTCGACGCCCTGAAGATGAAAGTGCGCGACCGGATCGATCAGGCGCGCCGGGCCATGAGTGAATCGGCCGTCGAATGAGTCCGGTCGTCAGCCCGGCTCGGTTCAGCCTTCCAGTGGCTTGCCCAGATCGGCTGGCGCGTGCGACCGGCCGACGACACCGGCCAGCACCAGGAGCGTGAGCAGATAAGGCAGCATCAGAAAAAGCTGATATGGCACGCCGAAGCCGACGGATTGGAAGAGAAACTGCAGCGCCATTGCCGCCCCAAAGAACAGCGCAGCTCCGAGTACGCGGGCGGGGTTCCAGGCGCCAAGTACCACGATGGCGATGGCGATGAAGCCCCGGCCGGCGGTCATTTTTTCCGCGAACGTTCCGACCTGCGCCAGCACCAGGCTCGCGCCCGCGAGTCCAGCAAATCCGCCGCCGATCACGGTGGCGAGGATCCGCACCCGGGCGACCTGGACCCCAGCCGCTTTCGCATCGGTTGCCGACTCTCCTGCCGCCCGCAGTTGCAGCCCCCACCGGGTCCGGTACACCACCCACCACAACAGCGGCGCCGCCAGGTAGGCGATGTAGGTTACGACACTCTGCTGGAACAGGGAGACGCCGATCACCGGAATGGAGGAGAATCCCGGGATTGCAAGCGCCGGAAAGGTAGGCAGCGTGAGCCCCACGCCTGTGGCCCCATAGGCTCGGCGATACACCGCACCGGTGAGACCGACCGCGCCGAGGGTGATGGCCGTCCCTGCGATAATCTGGTCGGCTCCGCCGCGCACGACGATCAGGGCAAACAGTCCACTGATCAGCATGCCCACCGTGATGGCGGCCATGAGCCCGACCCAGGGTCCGCCAGCCGTCGCACCGAGGGCGGCTGCGAGAGCCCCGGCGAGCATCGCGCCCTCGACGCCGAGGTTGATTACCCCACTTCGTTCAGTGACCGTCTCTCCCAGCGCTGCAAGAAGGAGCGGCGTCGCCACTCGAACCGAGGCGGCCAGAAACGAGGTCACGGCCCCATCGGCTATCATCACACGGTCACCGGGCGCACCAGCTCGCGGCGGCGCGCAGCGTCGCTGAGGAGCACCGTGATGATGATCGACGCTTCCACCAGCGCCACGGCTACAGCGGGGACGCCGGCTTCTCGCTGCATGGCGCTGGCCCCCGCCTCGAGCGCGGCGAAGAGCAGGCCGGTGAGAATTGTCGCGAGCGGATCGAGCCGCGCGAGAAGCGCCACGGCGATCGCCGTGAACCCATAGCCTGGAGACAGATTTTGGAAGAGCGCGTAGCTGGTCCCCGATACCTCGGAGCCACCAGCCAGCCCCGCAAAGGCGCCTGACGCAAGCAGAGCGGCAGCGAACACGCGGTCGGTGTTGATGCCGCCGGCGACACGAGCGGCAAGCGGACTCGCGCCGGTCGCCCGGAGGCGGAATCCAGCGAGTGTCCTGCGCCCGAATACCCAGAGCGCCGCCGCGAGGATGAGTGCGAGCACAATGCCAAGGTGGAGACGCGTCCCAGGCAGCTGCGGAAGCCGCGCCGACGCGGGAAGGGGATCGCTCTGGGGGTAGAGGTGTCTCGACTCCTGCAGTGGCCCGACCACCATCCAGCTCACGAGCGCGTCGGCCACGAAGTTCATCAGCAACGTGCTGATCACTTCCAGGACGCCGAAGCGCCGACGGAGAATGACCGGCACCACCGCCCAGACGAGCCCGGCCGCGCACGAGGCGAGCAGTACGGTGGCGACTCCGAGCGATCTGGGCCAGGCCGCGACGGCCAGTCCGATCCAGGTGGCGGCGATCGCCCCGGCGTAGAACTGACCCTCGGCCCCTACGTTGAGCGCGCCACCCCGAAAAGCCACCCCTATTCCCAGGCCGATGAGGATGAGCGGCACCGCCCGTGGGAGCAGAGCGGACAGGATCGCATCCTCCGAACCGAGGCCGCCGCTCCACAGTGCACTCAACGCGGTAACGGCGTCGTATCCGCTGAGGGAGAGGCCAATTCCGAGCACCATGACCCCTGCGGCGACAGCGACCAGCCCGGGGAGTAGTGTGCGCCACCACGCCGAACCCGTCACCGACTACTCCACAATTCCCAACATGAGTCGGCCGATTTCCATGCGGGAGGTGCCAGGCAATGGCTCGACAAGCTTCCCCGAGGCGAGCACCAGAACCCGGTCCGCCACCTCGAGAAGTTCATCGAGATCAGTCAGATGCACCAGGACGCACGCCCCACCGGCCGCAACGCCTCTCAGGCGAGCGTGCATATCGGCGGTCGCGCGCAGATCGAGGCCGCGCGTGAGATTCTCGGCGACGAGCACGCGTGGTTTGCGCTCGAGCGCGCCCGCAATTACCTGCCGCTGCTGATTGCCTCCGCTCAGCGAGGCGGCGGGGGCATCCGGCCCCGGGGCCTTGATCTCGAACTGCTGAATGAGTTGCCAGGCGCGCGCGCGTGCCTGGCCCCAGTCGACCCATCCCCAGCCGACCCATGGTGCCGAAGCTCCCTGGGACAGCACGAGGTTTTCCGTCAATGAAAAGCTCCCGATCAGGCCCTCGGAGCTTCGATCCTCAGGGACGAACGAGACCGGTCCCTCGACGCGAAGGGTCCCGGCCCGCGCGGTGACGAGTCCTGCGATTGCGCGCAGCAATTCGCGCTGGCCATTGCCCTCCACCGCCGCAACCCCGAGGATCTCTCCCGCCCTCCCGGTGAATGTTGCATCCCGGATTCCCGTCCCACTCGGCCCGATGCGTTCGACCTGCAGACCCGTGACGCTGATCCGGACAGCCCCTGCCGTGCGGGGAGCGCGCGCCGGCCGTTCCGGTGGCGTGCCGAGCATCTGCTCGGCAAGGTTGGCCTCCGACGTGTCGGCTACCGCGCCCTGATAGACCACCGTACCGCGACGGAGGACCGTCACCCGATCCGCCATCGACGTCACTTCCTGGAGTTTGTGGGTAATCAGGATGGAGGCGATGCCCTGCCCACTCAACTTTCTGATGAGCCCCAGGAGTGCCTCCGCATCCACGGGCGAGAGCACCGATGATGGTTCATCAAGCAGCAGAATTCTGGCGTTCGCTGCCAGGGCTTTCAACACCTCGAGGCGCTGTTTGAGTCCGGCGGAGAGATCCTGGACCACCGCGTCCGGATCGAGAGCGAGTCCGGTCTCCAGGCCGAGGGCGACCACCCGGGCGCGGAGCTCGGTGCGACGCAGGGGCCATCCGGTTGCGAGGGCGATGTTCTCCGCCACCGTGAAGGCTGGAATCGAGGTGAAGTGCTGATGTACCATCCCGATGCCCAGCTGTCTCGCATCGAGTGGGTCACGCACCACCACCGGACTCCCCCTGACCTGGATCGCTCCTCGATCCGGCTGCAGCAGTCCGAAGGCGATTTTCATGAGCGTCGACTTGCCCGCACCATTTTCGCCAAGGAGCGCGTGAATCTCCCCCTCTCGCAGATCGAAGGTCGCTGCGCGCAGGGCCTCGACAGCACCAAAGCGCTTGGAGATGCCGACCAGCCGCAGGGCGCTCGGTCTGCCTGACGGATCGCTTGGGGTCACATGCCGGTCGGGTGATCGTGGAACGCCCACGGCAGGTCGAATCGTTCGGCCAGAGTGCGCGCCAGGGCGCGCACCCCAACCGTCTCCGTGGCGTAGTGCCCGGCATACAGGACATTGATGCCGAGTTCCATCGCGTCGAAGTAGGTATGTGCGGCCCCTTCCCCGCTGATATAGGCGTCGCAGCCAGCGGCATGCGCCTGCGCGATCGCGCTTCCCGCCCCTCCGGTGATGATGCCGATCCGGTGGACGATCTCCGTTCCACCAGGGATGAGGCGAATTGCTGCGCGAGGGATGTCCAGGTCGGTCGCCAGCGTTTCAGCAAGCTGGTCGCGGTGCATCGCCCCTCGTGAAAGTGTCCCGACCACGCCGATCGCCACGCCCTTGTGGACACCAAATGGGATCAGTCCCACGAGACCCAGCTTGGTCGCGAGGACCGCGTTGTTACCCACCTCAGGGTGAAGATCCAGCGGGATGTGGGCTGAATAGAGTGCCGCGTCCTGGTGCAGCAGCGCACGAATTCGCCGGTAGCGCCGACCAGTCACCGGCTGATTCCCGTCCCAAAAGAGGCCGTGGTGCACGAGCAGCAGAGGTGCATCCGCCTCTGGGGCACCCTTGGGACCCGGCGCGCTGTCGCGGAGTCCGTTGATCGTCGCCTGGGATGCGTCGACCGCTGCGACAATGCGCGTGACCAGGCCCGAATTTTCCACCTGCAAGCCGTTGAGCGCCTTCGGATCGTCGGGGACGTCATGGATGCGAAGGTGAGCGTCGAGAAATCCGACGAGTTCCGTGAGCGGCACTCGCGCGGCGTTCATGGTCGGGAAGGGTTCCCGGAGTCGGCGCTGAGGATTGAATCGCTCGCGGTGGAGAGCCGGTCCAGAACCGCCTTGGGGATCTTCGCGGTCGAGCGAGCGTTGGATTGATAGCGGATGACCCCGCTCTTGAGGCCAAAACTCTCGACCCTTGGCTGGAAGCCGCCCGCCTTGACCTCCCGTGCGACTGCGACAAAGGCGCGAGGCAGGTCGATGATCGCGGACCCGACGACCCGCTCGGGGGCCAGTGCGGATTGGTCGAGATTTGCTCCAAAGATGTAGGCGTTCGGGGATTCCTTGACGGCCTGGAACACCCCCAGTCCCGCCTGGTCAGCATTGTGATGAATCATGTCGACGCCGGACCGTAAGAGCGCCAGAGCCGCCTCTCGACCGGCCGCAACATCGTCAAAGGTATTGAGGTAGGCGGAGCGGGCTTCGATTTTCCGATTCGTTGATTTCGCGCCGGCGACCCAGGCGTTCTCGGCCTCTTTGATCGGGGGAAGGTCGATACCCCCTACGAAGCCGATGGTATTGGTCTTCGTGAGACCACCAGCCACGATCCCCGCCAGGTAGCTCGCCTCACTGAGCCGGAAAATGAGAGGTGATACGTTGTTGGCCACTCGCTCTCCCGACGTCACGACGAACACCGTCTTTGGGAATTGCGCCGACACCCGCTCTGCCGCTCCCTGAAACTCGAAGCCGTGACCGAAGACCAGGGTGTATCCCTGAGTTGCGTAGGTCCGAAGTGCCTCCTCCTGCTCGGACGGAGTGCGGGCCTCGACCTGGCTGATGGCGGCACCGAGCGAATCATGGATCTGCTGCAGGCCCTGATAGGCCCCTGAATTCCAGGCGGCATCGGCGATTGAGCCGGGGGTTACCAGCCCCACACGAAAGTCTGACTGTGGCCGTTGGGTCGTGCAGCCAACGAACAAGTCCGCGAATAGGGCCGCGGTCACCACGCCTCGGAGCATCATGACAGTGCCTTGGCAGTATGTTGGCACTTGGCGTATTGTAACACGGTAAGTCGCATGTCTATCCACAAGTTCGGCCGACTTATCAACGATTGTGGGAATACTAGCGATTAGCCGGGTGGGACTTTGAGCGACTCCCCACGCTCCATAACCGCAGGTGCTTGCCCCCGTTCCCCGTCGGCAGGTTCCATGGTGATCTGGCCATTCACCCGACCTCCATCAGCAATGTGAATGCGTGGCGTCCGGATGTCACCGTGGATGGTGGCACCCGCCTGGATCTCGACCCGTTGATCGGCGTTCACCCCACCCTGAATTTCTCCTCCAGCGACCACCTCGGCGGCAGAGACGTCGCCTCGAATCAGTGCCCCCGGGGCCACCAGCAGCTGGGTTCCTGCTCGCACGCTACCCTGGACGGTTCCTTCGATCTTGACCACGCCGTCACTTGCGACATCACCGACGATGGTGGCGCCACTTGCGATGATAGTCAGGCTATTGGAGTCGCCGCGGCGGGTCACGGAATCCGGCCTACCAGGCTGGGCGGGACGTGAGAACATCGACATCAGGATTGCTCCTTGACCAGGGTCCGTGGATCGATTGGCTTCCCATCCCGCCGGATTTCAAAGTGCAGATGCGGCGCGCTGGAACGGCCGGTGTTGCCTGACAAACCGACGACCCCTCCCGCATCGACCGCCTGTCCCGGGAGGACAGCCGCCCGAGAAAGGTGCCCGTACATGCTCTGCAGTCCACCGGGATGCTCGAGGAGGACGAAGATGCCGTATTCTGGATCGTCCCCCGTCTGGAGCACGGTACCGCCCCCGGAGGCTCGCACGGGACTTCCAATCGGCACCGCGATGTCGATACCGGGGTGTGCCTCTCCACCGGTACTGCCAGCCACACCGTCTGCCGCCTGACCGCGCGTCACGAAGCCGGGTTCTTCCAGCGGCCAGTGACTTGGCTGGGACAGCCCGGTCTCGTACAGGGCGGTTTGCCCGATCGGCCTCGCCCTGATCGCGGGCGCGACCGGGAGCGAGGAGGCGAGCTGCACCGGATCGGGAACGATATCCGCGCCCATCATTCCGCGAATGCGATCGTACCGCCGCTCGGCCCGATTGAGCGCGGCCACCAACTCGCCGATTTTGCGGTTTTCGTCCTCGAGGCGTTCTACCTGGCGCACGAGTCCCGGCACGCGCGCCGCGGCGGCCGCCATCGGGAGGTAGAGGGCGAGCCCGAGCAGAATCGCCGCGCCCAATCCGATCGCGCCGCCAAGCAGGCTTCGAGCCGCCCATCGTGGCAGGCGATAGGTCCGCGAGGGAATAGAGCCGTCGGAGTGGATGACGATCGTCACATAGCGCGCCGGGGAACTCATCCCATCACCCCTGGAACGGCTCGCCGAGAATCAGCTCGAGCACCCGCGCGAGATCCTCTTCGGAGTAATAGCTGATCGTGATTTGACCCCGGCCTCGTCGCTTCGCCGTCACCTTTGCATCGGTGCCCAGCCGCGTGCGCAGCGTCTCCTCGACTCGCCGGTGTGCCGGTGACAGTTGCCGGACCGGCTCCTTGCGCGCTGTGGACGGACGCGCCCCGCGGACCTTGGCCTCCAGGTCGCGGACCGACCACCCCTGTTCCGCGGCCAGCTGGCCCAGCCGTATCATCTGAGCTCGATCGCTCAGGCCAAGGAGTGTGCGTCCATGCCCCTCCGAGATGCGACCGACATCGACGAGTTCCGCGACTTCCGGAGGGAGCCTGAGGAGACGGAGCCCATTGGCGATAGTGGAGCGATCGCGGCCGACCAAGCGTGCGATGTCTGCCTGGGTGAGCTGGAACTCATCGATGAGCCGTTGAAAACTCGTCGCCTCTTCGATGGCGGAGAGGTTGTCACGCTGCAGGTTTTCGACCAGCGCCAAGGTGAGCAAGGTCCGGTCGTCGGCCTCCTTGATCACCGCCGGTATTTTCGCCCATCCGAGCTTCTGGATCGCCCGCCAACGCCGCTCCCCGGCGATGAGTTGATAGCCGTCGAGATGCTTGCGGACCACGACTGGCTGCAGCAGGCCGGAGGTCTGGATCGACTGGACCAGTTCGGTGAACTGCGGCTCGTCGAGTTTGATGCGCGGCTGGTACGGGTTGGGCCGAATGCTGTCGACGGGAAGTTCAAGGAGCGATCCGCTCGCAATGGCTTCCTGACGGGAGACGGGGCCGAGCAGCGCTTCCAGTCCCCGGCCGAGTCGCTTGGTCTCGCTCATGGGCGCACTCCGGGCCGTGCGGAGTCGCCATCGGGCACGAGCGCTTCCACCCGCCTCATCAACTCCTGCGCGACGGCCAGATATCCCTTGGCACCGACCGACTGGATATCGTAGAGCAAGATCGGCTTGCCGAAGCTCGGTGCCTCCGCAAGACGGACATTGCGCGGAATGACCGTGGGGAACACCCGGGGCCCGAAGTATTCCTTGGCGTCGGTCGCCACCTGCCGGCAGAGATTGACCCGCGAATCGTACATCGTGAGCAGCACGCCATCGATGGCCAGGCGTGCGTTGAAATTCTGCTGGACCAGTTTGATGGTGTTAAGCAGCTGGGAGATACCCTCCAGTGCGTAGTACTCGCACTGAATAGGGATGATCACCCCGTCGGCAGCGGCAAGGACATTCAGGGTAATGAGCCCGAGCGAAGGCGGGCAATCAATCAGGATGAATTCGTAGGCATCCCGCGCCGGCTCCAGTGCTCGTCGCATCACGCCCTCCCGTTCGGCGCGCTCGACAAGCTCCAGCTCGGCCCCGACCAGGTCCTGCGTCGCAGGCAGAATATCGAGGTACGGGAGCGTGGGATCGTTCACGATCGCGTCCGCTGCCGGGCGGCCGTCGATCAACACATCGTACAGCGCGTAGTGCAGTTGCTCGCGGCGGACACCGACGCCGCTGGTGGCATTGCCCTGTGGATCGGCGTCGACGAGGAGCGTCTTGCGCTCGGAGATGGCCAGCGAGGCGGCCAGATTCACGGCGGTCGTCGTCTTGCCGACGCCACCCTTCTGGTTCGCAATTGCGATGATTCTGGCCATTTTATAAGTCACTATGTTGTAATGACATACAATTGAATATGTAGATTTTACACAACCGAATTGATCGTCATCGTCATGGCTAAGCCAATATACAGCGCAACGATCCGGAGGGAAATGCCATCCGTCGGCCCAATCAGGTACCACTCGAATGGAAGTACTGAGTGCTCCAAGTTGGCTGCTGTTTCACGTGAAACAACGGGGAACCGCCGAGACTCCAAGGGGGTGTTTCACGTGCAACGACATGCGGACAGCGACAGTCTAGAGCGTACAGTGCTCGCGGTTTCGTCTCCACTTGATGATTTCGATTACCAGGCACTGGAGGTCGCTGGGAGTAACGCCGGGGATTCGCCCGGCCTGCCCCAACGTCCTCGGCTGAGCCGCAGCAAGTTTTTGACGGCCTTCGTACGAGAGTGCTGCGAAATCCAGGAATGGGAGGCCCTCTGGCAACGAAAAATCGTCCATGCCACGAATGCGGTCTACGTTTTCCCGCTCGCGTACGAGGTAGCCAGCATACTTGATTTCAATATCCGCCCAGGCCGTGGATTCAGCCATCCCGCTCCAACTCGAGAGGTGGAGAAGCTCAGAGAGGTGAACTTCAGGGCGACGGGCGATTTCGGAGATTCGCATCGGAAATCGAATGAGCGTGCTGCAGCGTGCTTCAAGCGTTGGATTGACCAGTTCAGGGGGAAGGACGGTCGCCTCTGCAAATCGAAGCACGCTCTCTTCCTCCTGAAGTCTCCGGATGGCCCCGTCCGATCCCTCAACACTGAGAAGTCGTAGGCGCTCGGCGAGCGGGAGAAGCCGCCTCAGTGCGTTGTCCTGTCGGAGAAGTAATCGATACTCCGCCCTGGAGGTGAACAGGCGGTAAGGCTCGTCAACTCCCTTCGTTACCAGATCGTCGATCAGGACTCCGATCATCGCCTCATCCCGCCGCAGTACTATCGGCGATTCTCCCAGCACAGCACGGGCTGCGTTGATGCCGGCGAGCAGGCCCTGACCAGCCGCCTCCTCATACCCTGTCGTTCCATTGACCTGACCAGCGAAGAACAGCCGTTCAATACTCCTCAGTTCCAGGCTCGGCAAGAGCTGGATCGGCGGGAGATAGTCATACTCGATCGCGTAACCTGGCCGCGTCATCTTGGCTGACTCCAGCCCCGGGACCGCATGCAGCATATCAAGTTGCACGGCGGCGGGTAGCGAGGTCGACAACCCGTTCACATACATCTCAGCCGTATCCAGCCCCTCCGGCTCCAGAAAGACCTGATGCCGCTCGGCCGAGGGGAACTTGACGATCTTGTCCTCGATGCTTGGGCAGTACCTCGGGCCCAAACCGCTGATCGCCCCGCCATACAGAGCGGACTCCCCCATATGCCGCGTGATGATCTCCCGTACCTCCGGCCCGGCCCAGCCGAGGAAACAGGGGAGCTGCGGCAGTCGCTTCGCCCGTTGATGAAATGAAAACCAGAACGGATCCGGGTCCCCATCCTGGCGCTGGAACCGAGAGGTATCGATGCTCCTACCATCGATCCTCGGAGGCGTGCCGGTCTTGAATCTTTCTGTTGTAATTCCAAGCTGCTCAATGATTTGTGAAAGCTCGACCGAAGGCTGATCCCCCGCCCGGCCGGCCGGAACCGGAGTGTCGAGGCCGAGGTGAATCTTGCCGCGGAGGAACGTCCCCGCGGTCACTACGACCGCAGACGCCCCGAATGTCCGCCCCTCCCGGGTAGCCACACCCTCAACCCGGCCATGCCTGACAAGTAGCCGGGTCACGGTGCCCTGAGCGAAGTCGAGACCTGGCTGCTGCTCGAGGAGGGTACGCACCGCGCGCCGATACAGGCCCCGGTCGCACTGCGCCCGTGGGGACCAGACCGCGGGGCCTTTGGAACGGTTGAGCATCCGGAACTGGATGGCCGCTTGATCCGTTGCCCGGCCGATCACTCCGCCAAGGGCATCGACCTCACGGACGATGGTCCCCTTGGCGATCCCGCCGATGGCAGGGTTACAGGACAACTGTCCAATGGTCTCGAGGTTCTGGGTAAGCAGCAGCGTACTGGCCCCCATCCGAGCAGCCGCACTCGCCGCCTCGGTCCCGGCGTGCCCACCACCGATCACAATGACATCGTAGCGCTCCATGCATGAGAAACTACTCCGGCCGTACCGCCCGCGGGAAGATGGACGCTCCCAGGGGTACCATAGCAGCGCGGGGGTGCGCCCGATGGGCACACCCCCGCTTCCCTGTTGCCTGGCCGATCAGGCAGTACGCACCCAGCGCCACAGCTCCCGGAGGCTCGGCTTCTTGCCATACGAAAGTATGCCGACCCGATAGATCCTCCCAGCCACCCAGACGACGGCGAGGATGCCAACAGCAAGCGATAGGATCGCGCCGAGTACCTCGGGCCACGGGAGAGGTGTCAGAGCGTATCGGACAGGCAGCACCAGCGAGGTGAAAAAGGGAATGAACGTGACGACTCGAGCGAGCGTGGAATTCGGATCGTTCACCAGCCCGAACATAAGGATCATGCCCGCGACGACCAGCATGGTGACCGGCGTGGCCGTCTGTTGCGCCTCCTGCTGGGTATTGCACATGGAGCCGATCGCGGCGTACAGACTGGCGTAGAAGAAGAATCCGAGCAGGAAACAGATGAGAATGATGCTGACAAGAGCGGCCGAGACCTCGGGCAGCTGGAAGCCAGTCGCCGCGGCGCCCGATGGGCCCGGACGACTGAGCACGGTACTCACGAACAGTCCAGTCCCGAGCCAGATACTCATCTGCATCAGTCCCGCGGCGCCGACTCCGATCACTTTTCCAAGCAGCAGATCGAAGGGGCGCATGCTGGAGACCAGGATCTCGACGATGCGATTGGTCTTCTCCTCCATCACGGCGCTGCTGACCTGAATGCCGTAGAACAGCAGCGCGAAGTACATCAGCATGTCGATGAAATACGCCAGCAGGAAGGTTTGCTCCCCACTCTGCGCGGTCACGTGGCCCTCGGTCACCCGAGTCGTATGCAGGTCAAGCCGCACCAGCGCGGCCGCCACGACACTGGAGTCGAGGTGCATCCGCCCGAGGCGAACGGCAAGCAGCGCGGGGTCGATGGCGTGTTCGATCGCATTGGTGATCCGGGGGCTAGCAACGTTCGAGCCGAGATAAGTCGCCGTGCCGCTATCGACGGAGCGGTCGTCGATGATGAGGACGCCATGCGGCGCAGCGACGGGTGAGTGGGAGAGTCCAATGAGTCGAACGAGCGAATCCCGAACGCTCTCCCAGCCGGCACCGACCTCCATTCGTTCCACGGTAAATTGCGCCGCATCGCCCTCCCCGGCCTTCACTGCTTCAAGCGCGGCGGCAACCCGCTGGCCGACGGCGCCATGGGTGCGGTCAAGAACAACGATGCGCTGTGCACCCGTCTCCCGTTCCAGGAGCAGGCGGGGGAGGAGGCCAAACCCGATCCAAAGGGCCGGAACGAGAATGGTGCCGATGATGAACGCCTTGGTACGTACCCGCTCGATGAACTCCCGCCTGATGACCGCGAGGATCTTGTTCATGCGACCTCCGGACGGGCCACGGGGTGGGCGGCTTCAGCACCCGCCTTGGCGATGAAGATCGACTGCAGCGATGGCTCGACCAGCTCGAATCGCGACAGACCAACATCCTGCGCGATCAGCGTCTTGAGCAGCCGTTCCGGATCAGCGCCCGGCACCAGTTCCACCTCGGCGCTGGCGCCGGAATCATCCACCCGCGCGACGAGTGCACGATCGGCGAGGACCGGTCTTGCGAGGTGGGCGTTGCGGCTGAAACTCAGGGCAACGTGGATCCTTCCGTCCGACCGCTTCACCTCCGCCATGGAGCCATCGACGACCTTTTCGCCCCGCGCAATGATCACGATGTGATCGCACATCTTCTCGGCATGTTCCATGATGTGCGTGGAGAAGAGCACGGTTCGGCCGCTCCGGGCCACGTCGACCACGACATCGCGCATTACCTGGCTGTTGACAGGATCGAGGCCGCTGAACGGCTCGTCCAGGATCAGGAGTTCGGGATCGTGCTGCAACGCCCCGGCGAACTGCACCTTCTGCTGCATGCCCTTGCTCAGATCGGAGACCTTTTTCGTCGCCCACTCTTCGATGCCGAGGCGTGCCAGCCACGTCTTGGCGCGCTTGCGCGCGTCCCAGCGCGAGATGCCCTTCGCCTCCGCCAGAAAGGCGAGCTGGTCCAGCACCCGCATCTTGGGATAGAGGCCGCGCTCCTCGGGGAGATACCCGATCCGACTGGAGAGGTCCCGGCCGGTCCCGGCCTGGCCGAGGAGCACTACGGTCCCTTCGTCGGGGGTGATGATGTTGAGCAGCATCCGAATCGTGGTCGTCTTGCCGGCGCCGTTCGGGCCCAGCAGCCCGAAGATTCCGCCCCGCGAGACCGCGAGGGAGAGATCCCTGACCGCGGTGTGTCCCGCGTACCGCTTGGTCACCCGATTCACGGTGATGACGGACGTGCTCATGAGTTTCCTGAGTTGTGTGGAGGGGGGCACGTACGCTCGCCCGCTGAGGGATGTTTCGGGGCGGCCAGGCGCCAGAGGGAAGTGGCCAGGAGAACCTGGGACGGTGAGGGGGAAGGGACTCTGGCCACACCGGCGGCCAGCTCCTATCTTGCGGCCATGCCCTACCGCATCAGCGTTGACCGACAGCTCTGCAGGAGCAACGCGGAATGTGTTTCGCTTGCGCCGGGCGTCTTCGGCCTGGATGACGAGGATCTCTGTATCGTCCTCGACCCGGAGAGCGCAAAGGATAAGCGCATACTCCTCGCGGCGCGGGCCTGCCCGGTCGATGCCATCACACTCGTTGACTCCCAAGGCGAGCAGGTGTGGCCCTGACGCCAGCAGAGGGCACGACGTTCGATCGCAGTCACGACCCGATGCCATACCCTCCGGAATCTGCCGCGCGAAAACGCCTCTCAGCCCGGCGGCCAGTCCACCAGTCGCGTGATACGCCGCACCTCCGCTCCCGGCACCAGGAGATTCCGGTGCTGGGCACGCACCCCGAATTTCAGTGTCTTCGCGAGAAACTCCTCGCGACTCGGTCCGCCGGCGGCTGCCTGGTGTTCCGCGACATCGTGGAGCAGGACGCCGCCAGGAGTCTCCTCGTGATAACGGCCGACATAGAGGGTGTCGCCGCTGGTCTCGAGCACCACGGTGATGCCGTGGAGGTCCGAGTGGCCTGGGTGAAAGACGTGCCCCGACATCAGACCGAGGTCGTCGCGCAGAAACGATCGAATGCTGCAGTGAGATCCTTCGCGACCTCCTGCGGGCTGTGGCCCTCGATCATGTGCCGGTGGACGAAGTACACGACTTCGCCGTCACGCAGCAGCGCCATTGACGGGCTGCTCGGAGCGTAATCGGCGAAATACTGCCGAGCGCGCCCTGTTGCATCGGTATCCTGCCCCGCAAATACCGTTACCACCTGCTGCGGACGGTGTGGATGCTGCAGGGCCAGATTGAGCGCCGGCCGAGCGCCGCCCGCGGCGCACCCGCAGACCGAATTCACGAAGACGAGCATCGTCCCCCTGCTGTCGCCGAGGGTCGTGTCCACATCGGAGACGGTCACAAGTTCTCTGGCCCCCATGCGGACCATTTCGTCCCGCATCGGTTGCACCAGACGAGGATCGTATGGCATCTCAGGCTCCAGTATCGGTGGATAGCTGTTGAACACTTGGCCCATCAAGCGCGGCCTTGAGCGCGTGCCAGGAAAGGCTCGCACACTTGACTCGAGCTGGAAATTCCCGCACTCCGGCAAAGACCTCGAGCTTCAATGGGAGAGTATCGTCCGCGGCACCCTGACCGGTGACCATGCGGTGGAAACTCGTGAACATCTGCTCCGCTTCCAGGACGGTTTTCCCCTTGACCACCGTCGTCATGAGCGAGGCGGAAGCCTTGGAGATGGCGCACCCCGATCCCTGGAAGGCTACGTCGACGATCCGGTCGCCATCGAGCTTGACCCAGACCTTGAGCTGATCGCCGCACAGCGGGTTGATGCCCTCAGCCGACCGGTCAGCGGCCTCGATGACCCGGAAGTTCCTGGGCGCACGATTGTGATCCAGGATGATGCTCTGGTAGAGCTCGCTGGCATCGGTCATACACCGAACACTTTCCGCACGTTGTGCAGCCCGCTCACCAGGGCGTCGATATCGTCCCGCGTATTATACAGTGCAAAGGAGGCCCGCACCGTTCCCGGGACTCCGAAGCGACGCATCAGGGGCTGGGCGCAGTGGTGGCTGGCGCGTACCGCCACGCCGTACAGATCGAGGACGGTACCGACATCGTGCGGGTGTATGCCATCGAGCACAAAGGAAAGGACGCCCACCTTCTCGCGGGCCGTGCCAATCAGTCGCACGCCCGGCACGCTGGCCACATGACCGGTTGCATATTCCATCAGATCGGCCTCGTAGGCCGCGATCGCGGACCAGTCCAGCCCACCGAGAAAGCGCACGGCAGCCCCGAGCCCGATCGCCTGGATGATCGGTGGCGTCCCAGCCTCGAAGCGAGCCGGGACAGGGGCGAACGTCGTCTCCTCGAAACTAACGCTCTGGATCATCCCGCCCCCACCCTGCCAGGGCGGCATCGCATCCAGCAAGGCGCGGCGTCCGTAGAGGAATCCCACCCCAGTCGGACCGTACATCTTGTGCGCGGACCCGACGTAGAAATCGCAACCCAGCGAGGCGACCTCCACCGGTAGATGGGCCACCGCCTGAGCACCGTCCACGACGACCACGGCGTCGACGCCATGGGCCAGGTCGGCGACTGCACGCACATCGTTCACGGTGCCGAGCACGTTGGAGACGTGAGCCAGCGCGACGATACGGGTGCGGGGGGAGCAGAGGGCCCGGGCAGCGACCAGGTCCAGTTCGCCGGTGTCCGTTACGGGGATCACCCGGATACTGGCGCCAGTGGCCTGCGCCATGAGCTGCCAGGGCACGATGTTCGAGTGGTGCTCCATCGCGGTCAGCAGCACCTCATCACCGGCGCGGAGCATCTGACGACCATAGCTCTGGGCGATGAGGTTGAGCCCCGCCGTGGTGCCCGCAGTGATGATGATCTCGGCTGGTTCTGCCGCACCGACGAAGCGGGCGAGGTCGGCGCGCACCTGATCGTAGGCCTGGGTCGCCTGCTGGCTCAACGAATGCACGCCGCGATGGACGTTTGCGTAGTGGAGCAGCGCGAAGTCGCTCTCGGCCTCGACGACCGCGCGCGGTTTCTGGCTCGTGGAGGCATTGTCGAGGTAAACGAGCGGCTTGCCCTGCACGGCCGTCCGGAGAATGGGGAAGTCGCGCCGCAGGCGGGCGACATCCAGCTCACGGGTTTCCGGTGGTGCCGTCATCGCGAACTCAGTCCGCGGCCCGGGTCTCGAGTCGATCCATGACCACCGCCTCGAGCGCGGCGCGAATCGGTTCGTACGGAAGCTCTTCCAGAACATCCGCCGCAAAGGCGTAGATCAGAATCTTCCGTCCCAGTTCGCCGCCGATGCCGCGGCTCTTCAGGTAGAACGCCGATGCTTCGTCGAGGTTGCCGATAGTGGCACCGTGAGTGCACTTGACGTCATCGGCGAAGATCTCGAGCTGTGGCTTGGTATCAATGCGTGCGGTCTCCGAAAGGAGCAGAGCTCGATTGGTCTGCTTTGCGTCCGTCTTCTGCGCAAGCGGCGTTACATAGATCTTGCCATTGAAGACGCCGTGCGACCGCCCATCCAGGATCCCCTTGTAGACTTCGCGGGTAGAGCAGTTGGGGTGAGCGTGGAGCAGGGACGTATGGTTGTCGACCTCCTGTTTCCCACGGGCCATGTAGAGCCCCAGCATCTGCGCCTCGATCCCCGGACCGTCGAGGACCACATCGAGGTTGTTCCGGCAGAGGGCCGCGCCAAAGCTCACCGAATGCGAGAAGCCCCGGCTGTCTTTCCCCATCCTGATGTGCGTCGTACCGATGTGATAGGCGCTCTCGCTCTCCCGCTGGATCTTGGTGTGCTCGAGGTGGGCGCCCTCTCCGACGATGGCTTCCGTCACCGCGTTGGTAAAGTAGGTGCCGTCCGTCAGGCCGACGTAACTCTCGATCACGGCGGCACGGCCCCCCGGCTCCACCATGATGAAATTACGCGGATAGCTCACTGCGCCCTCGGAGCGGCTGTCTGATACGAACACGGCGTGCACGGGCGCGCCCGCATCAGCACCCCGAGGCACATGCACGAAGAGCCCATCGCGTACGAATGCGGTGTTGAGCGCGGTGAAACCGTCCTGTTCCAGCTTCGCGTAGTTGCCGAGGTGCTGGCCGAGGATCGGAGTTCCAACGCGGATTGCGCCTGCAAGATGCCCCACAGTGACGCCGGCGGGGTGTGCGGCAATGGTCGACAGCGCCGGAACGAAGCGGCCGTTCACGAACACCAGGGTGCTCACGCCGGGAATGGCATACAGGAATGGGGCGAGGTCGTCGAGGCGAACCCCGGTGACGTCAGCGGGAGCCAGCTGAAAGCTCGTGCCGGTGAGAGGGGCGAGATTCACGAAGCGCCAATCCTCGTCCCGCCCGGTCGGAAAACCTTCCGCCTGGAAGCGGTCCAAGCCCGACTGGCGCAGGCCGGTCAGCCAGGGCGCCTTGGCGCTACCATTCTCAGCGAAGGTGCTGAAGTCCTTCAAATAGGCAGTGGTCACGCCGCCCCAACCGCTTCCGACAGCCACTCGTACCCCTTGGCCTCGAGCTCGAGGGCGAGGTCCTTCCCACCCGACTTCACGATTCGGCCGCCCGCCAGCACATGGACGAAATCGGGAACGATGTAGTTGAGCAGCCGCTGGTAGTGCGTGACGACAATCGTGGCGTTGTCGGGCCGGCGGAGTTGGTTGACGCCACCGGCTACGATCCGGAGCGCATCGATGTCGAGACCGGAATCAGTCTCGTCAAGAATGGCGAGCCGGGGTTCCAGCACGGCCATCTGCAGAATCTCGTTCCGCTTCTTTTCGCCGCCGGAGAATCCGTGGTTGACGGCGCGGGACATGATCTCCGTGCCCCATTCCACGACCTTCAGACGTTCCTCGACCAGGTCCATGAAGTCGATCGGATCGATCTCCTCTTCGCCGCGTGCCTTCCGCACTTCATTCAGTGCCGCCCGAAGAAAGTAGGCATTCGAGACCCCAGGGATCTCGACCGGATACTGAAAGGCGAGAAACACGCCAGCCTGGGCCCGAAGTTCGGGTTCCATGTCGAGAAGGTCCTGGCCCTGATAGAGCACCTGACCCCCGGTGACTTCATAGGCCGGGTGCCCGGCGAGCACCTGGGCGAGCGTGCTCTTGCCGGATCCATTGGGCCCCATAATGGCGTGTACCTCTCCCGGCTTGACGGAGAGGTTGATGCCGTTGAGGATCTGCTTGTCGCCTGCCTTGGCGTGCAGGTTGATGATGTCGAGCATTGGTCGGGTTCCTTAGCCCACGCTGCCTTCAAGGCTCACGCCGAGGAGCTTCTGCGCCTCGACCGCGAACTCCATGGGGAGTTCTTTGAATACTTCCTTGCAGAAGCCGTTGACGATCATGCTGATGGCGTTCTCGGTATTGAGTCCGCGCTGCTTCAGGTAGAAGATCTGATCCTCCCCGATCTTGGAGGTGGAGGCCTCGTGCTCTACAGCCGAGGTCGGATTCTGCACGTCGATGTACGGAAAGGTATGGGCGCCACAGCGATCTCCGATGAGCATCGAGTCGCACTGCGTGTAGTTCCGTGCCCCCGACGCCTTGGCGAGTACTTTCACCTGTCCACGGTAGCTGTTGTTGCCGCGGCCGGCGGAGATCCCCTTCGACACAATCGTGCTCCGGGTGTCGCGGCCGACGTGGATCATTTTCGTGCCGGTATCTGCCTGCTGGCGTCCGTTCACCACGGCAACCGAGTAGAACTCACCGATCGAGCGATCGCCCTGCAGAATCACACTGGGGTACTTCCAGGTGATGGCGGAGCCGGTCTCGACCTGGGTCCAGGAAATCTTGCTGTCGTCGCCGGCGCACTTCCCGCGCTTGGTGACGAAATTGTAAATGCCGCCCTTGCCATCCGCGTCTCCGGCATACCAATTCTGCACGGTTGAGTACTTGATGGAGGCGCCCTTCATCGCGATCAGCTCAACGACCGCCGCGTGCAGCTGATTGGTGTCGCGTTTCGGGGCCGTGCAGCCTTCGAGGTAGCTCACCGAGGCCCCCTCATCGGCGACAATCAGAGTCCGCTCGAACTGACCCGTGTCCGCGCTATTGATGCGGAAGTAAGTGCTGAGCTCCATCGGACAGCGGACGCCCTTCGGGATGTACACGAAGGAGCCGTCGCTGAAGACGGCCGTGTTCAAGGCGGCGAAAAAGTTGTCGTTATACGGTACGACGGAGCCGAGGTATTTCTGGACCAGCTCGGGGTGCTCGCGCACTGCCTCGCTCATGGAGCAGAAGATCACACCAGACTTGGCGAGGGTGGCCTTGAATGTCGTCGCGACCGAGACGCTGTCGAAGATGGCGTCCACGGCGACACCCGCGAGCAACTTCTGCTCGGAGAGTGGGATACCGAGCTTTTCATACGTGCGGAGCAGCTCGGGGTCGACCTCCTCGAGGCTCCCGAGCGGCTTCGTGGTCTTCGGCGCCGAGTAGTAGATGATGTCCTGGTAGTTGATCGCTGGATAGGTGACATTGGCCCAGTGATGCGGCTCCTTCATCTCCAGCCAACGGCGATAGCCTTTGAGGCGCCAGTCCAGCATCCAGACCGGCTCCTGCTTCTTGGCCGAAATGAGACGTACGACACCTTCACTCAACCCGCGCGGGATTGAATCAGCCTCGATGTCGGTGACGAATCCGTACTGGTACTCGCGGTTGACGAGGGACTCGACCGCGGACTCGGTAGATGCGCTCATCGCTGCTCCTTACGGGCCGGGCCAGCCGACCCCTGCAACACCGTAATGGCCGGCCCCGCCGGCGTGGCGAACTGGACGTGATACTCACAGGCCGTGCATCCGTCCAGCATGTGCGTTTCCCGCTGGACGGCGGCCGAGAGCACCGCCTCGAGAAAGCGCACCTCCGCCGCACAGATCTCGGGAAACCGCTCCGCCACCGCGCGGATCGCGCAGTGATGCTCGGTAAGCCGGAACCCTCCCTCTCCCTCACTCACCTGCCACTCGGCCATGAAGCCGCCCTCGACCAGCGCTCGGATGACGACCTCCATGCGCCGCTCGGGAGAGGCATCGGCCAGTTCGCCCTGCAGTTTGCGCGCGAGATCCGCGAATCGCGTTTCCAGCGCGGCCACGACCGCCTCCCGCCCCGTCTGCTCCATCACACGGTCGAGGAGTTCGGTGAGCACTTCCTTATAGCGCTGCGGAAAGAGCGCTTCGCCCGCAGGGGTCAGATACCAGGCATAGGTCGGGGCGCCCACACCGCGCTGCTCGCGGCGATAGTCGATGACCGTCTCGCCTTCGAGCTCCTTCAGGTGATGCCGGATCGCATTCGGGGAGAGACTGAGGTGCTCCGAGAGTTCCCGGGCGGTCAGCGAACCCAGTCGCTTGAGAGCCACGAGCAGCATCCCGCGTGGCCCCTTGTAGGCAGGGGGCAGGGGGTGTTCAGCGAGCTGAGCAGCGATCGAGGTTCCCATGGGCCGGGGAAATCTTATGAACCAACATCGAGTTTGTCAACTAAAAACCAAATCAATGGGTTTAACGCTGTATCTCGTTGTTCATGAATGACTTCTCTGGCACCAATCGACCCAGATGAATCCATAATCTCGATGACATCGATCGGGCGATGTCGCAGCTGGCAGAGTAGTTGTGACTAGTGCTCCCGCGCCAGCGTCATGCACGAGCCCAATCAGGCCCCCTATTGTGATCCCACGAGACAATTACAAGATTGGACATCGCGTCCCGCCCTTCTGCTTCGGACCGTTCAATGACCATTCATCGCATTCGCATGCTGGGGGACCCGGTGCTTCGCACCCGGTGTGAGCCGATCGCCAAGCCAGGGTCGACCGCCGTCAGGGTCATCATCGACGACTTGCGGGAAACCCTTCGGGACTTCCAGTCGCGATTCGGCCATGGTCGAGGCATCTCGGCACCTCAGATTGGGGCACCGGTACGGATTGTCTACGTGGAGATGGACAAGCCCTGGCCCCTCATCAATCCCGAGATCATCGATGTGGGCAACGAGGACTTCACCGTCTGGGACGACTGTTTCTCCTTCCCGGCACTGCTGGTCCGTGTCTCACGAGCGTCTCGAATCACAGTGCGCTATCAAGACATGAAAGGGCAGGTGCACACGGAGGACCTCGAGGGCGACAGAGCTGAACTACTGCAGCACGAGATCGACCATCTCGATGGAGTCCTGGCCGTCGACCGCCCGCACGGTCTCGACCCATTCTGCCTCCGCGAGGAATGGAATCGACAGCACGCCCACGAGGGTCGCTACGGGGAGCCCGAAGTGCGCTCTGCGAGCTACGCCACCCCCCTCAGCGGACTGCTGTGACTCCTACCGGTCGGTACGCAGTCCACCCCACAATCGCGCTCGGTATGGGGCGGAAGGAGACGACTCCCGACGCCTACCTCAGCGAGGCGCCTCGATATGTGGCCGCGATGTATGCAGGCGCTCGAGCCGCCCTGCGTCCGCTGCATGACGCGCTGGAGGAGCTCGCTCTGGGTATCGCCACCGACATCCGGCTGTGTCCGGGAAAGACCATCGTACCGGTCTACCGCCGCCACGTCATCGCGCAGATCCGACCCGCCACCCGGACGCGGATCGATTTCGGCCTGGCACTTGGCGATCGGAAGGGGAAGGGCAGACTGGTTGAGACCGGGGGGTATGCGAAGCGGGATCGCATCACTCACTGCGTCGCGATTACGGAACCGGGGGACCTCGATGACCAGCTGAGAGAGTGGCTGCTCAGGGCGTACCACCGGGACGAATGACGCGTCCGCGGGAGTCCAGGCGGTCGAGATCCTCCCTGATTCTGCGGACGTAGCCGATAGTCTCGGCGTGACGCCATCCCGGAACCGCGGGCGCGACCACCTCGATGGTCGCCCAGAAACGAGGATCCAACGTCTTCAGCCGAGCGACACCCTGCGCTCGCAGAATCGGTGTCCGCCCCGCGTTGTAGCTGCCGAACATGAAGTATTGATGGTCTGTCGTGTCGACCGAATCCCCCCAGAGCCGCCAGAGCCGCCTATCGTGGTAGATGCCCGCCGCGATATTCCACTCCACGTCGTCGATCGAGCCCCACTCCGGATTGCGGGTCTGGATCTCGAGAAAGGTGGACGGCATCAGCTGCATGATGCCCCGCGCCCCAACCCAGCTGAGTGCAGCGGGATCGAGATGGCTCTCCGTCATCCCCTGCGCTTTGAACAGGCGCCAGTCGAACCCGACACCGAAGAAGCGCTTGGAATATTTCCGAAATGCTGGATCGTACCGCGCGGTCACCTGCTGGGCATGCAGCGTCGCAGGCAGAATCAGGACGAGGAACGCCAGCTGGCGGGCGCGCCAGATCGGCCTCATGCGGGGAGATAGGCGGTGGTGGACCAGCGCGACTTGACATCGAACATCAGTTGAGCGCGCCCCCGATGATGATCGCAATCGCCAGGAAGATGGCTGCTATGAAGATCGCCACCGCGACGTTTCCCTTCCTCAGTTCATCTGCGAAGTTGACCTCCGGGGTCAGCCGATCAAGTGCACGGTAGGAGATGAACATGAGGATGACACCGAGTACGGCATACAGGAAGTTCATCCCGACGATATTCCATTCCATGAGACCTCCATTGACATTGCATTGAATGGTGCGCTGGTCGAACTAGATGGTCGTCCACAATATGTGTCACAATCAGGATTCCCGACATGATTTTCCGCGCAATTGTGGCACCCCTGCTTTGCTGCGTCATCACCGCCACCGCGCTCGCGGCGCAGGCCACCCCGGAGGCCGAGCCTCGCCCGATCTCTCCCGAAGGAGTCCTCCGGGTCTCGGTGATGGTCGATTCCGTCTTCATCGACCGAAAGCTTCCCAGGGCCACCGTCGACGCCGGTGACTTTGCGGCATACCTCATGGCTCGACTTGGTGCCAGAAACCTCCCACCCGATTTCGCATTTACGGTCTCACTGGACTCGAGTCTTATCCGGATTGGCGGGACCATCGGCCAATTGCCCCGGGAGGCCAGGGAATCGCTGTCGCAGCTCTTGCTACTACTGCCACAGAACGCCAGACTGGAGGCGCAGGTTGAAGTCGCGCGTGCCGGAAGGGAGGCGATCCGATTTCACCTCCGGACCGCGGTGGTCCAGGGCGTGCCGATCCCCGAGGCCTTTCTTGCGCCGGTGATGGCCAATGTCGGGCAGCGGTATCCAGCGCTGACGGCCTCGGGGCGCGATCTGTACGTGCAGGTCCCGGCGGGGGCGACGATTTCACTGACTCCAGCCGGAGTAGAGTTGATCGGTCCCTGACCGGCGGGTTGCGCCCGATCCGGCCGAGGCGCAAGTTGCCATGCCTAGACCAGAGTTCCCACCTGCCCGACGAGGTCACGGATGCTGATCCTGCTCGCAAGTCTGCTCACCGCGCCGTATGGCGTTGCGTCCGCCGATACAGGGCGCACCATGAATGGCGTCACGATGCCCGAAGCGATCGACGTGGGCGGAAGCACGCTGCACCTCAACGGCATGGCGCTGCGCAAGAAGTTCATCATCAAAGTGTATGTAGCGGGCCTTTACCTGTCGACGAAATCATCGAGTGCGCAGGAGATCCTCGACGCGGACGCGCCGAGGCGCATGGTGATGCACTTCATCTCCGGCCATGGGACGAAGGGCAAGATGTGCGGCGCCTGGAATGACGGGTTGGAGTCGAACACCCCCGATGCGTCGACCGAACTGAAGCAGCAGTTCACGGAGCTCTGTGGAATGATGGTCGACATCAAGGATGGGGAGAGCCTGGTACTGACCTACCTGCCTGAGGGGGGCAGCACGATCGAGATCGCCGGCCTGGAACGGGGGCAGATCCCGGGCAAAGGGTTCGCGGACGCGGTGCTCCGCTGCTGGATTGGACCGAAGCCGGGGCCTGGTGACGGGTTCAAGAAGGGCGTTCTGGGGGCCTAGAACCACTCTCCCAGGCGGACAAACATTCCGTCACGCCCGCCCCGCGCGCGACCATACTCGACCCGGATGGAGCCAATCGGCGTCTTGACGCCGAGCCCCGTGCGGCCTCCGAACTCCCACGTACCACCGGGTAGAGCCGGACCGCCGAGCGCGGCCCTGCCCCCGGCCCCCGACAATCGCAATTCGATCGGACCGGCGAGTGCCACTGTCGCTGTCAGGGAGGCGTAGGCCTCTCTATCACCGCGTCTCTCCCCGATATGAAGGCCTGGAAACCCGTCGAACCCGCCAAGCATGAAGGTGGCAGACAGCGGCAGGTTCCTGCCCCACCCGTACCGGACGGCAGGATGCAGGGCGACCCGCGCTGACAGCTGGAGGCGGGTCGATGCTGCAAACGCCAGGCGGGTGTATTCCTTCGAAACGAACGCATCCGCTTCGAGGCCGGCATCGGATAGACGGCCGCCCGAAGCAATGGACACCACTCCTCCCACGCCAGACCCCTGACCTACGCTGGTCGGGTCGTGCCAGGCGTGGTACCGCAAACCGCCCGAGACCCGCCAGCGGCTGCCAATCGCCTGTTCGATGCCCGCAAATCCGACAAATTCCCTCACCCGTGCCGGCTTGAGCGGCAGGCCGCCTGCGTCGAATCGACGGATCTGCTCACGCACGACCTGGCCCGTGACCGCGAGGCGAGGGCGGCGATCTCCAACGGTCACCATCCGCAGCCCGACGTCGGCATCCTGGCGCAGTTCGCCGAGGGCGGTTGCGATGGACCCCTCCAGTCGCCCATTCAGCAGGGCGCGATCGACTCCCCCCCCCCACATCCGGCCGCCAAGATCGTTGTCGTATGCCAGGCCGAGCGCGGCCAGGCGATGCGGACCAGGCTGCACCTGAATGGCCAGGACGAGGGAATCGGGTCGCCCTGACGGGTGCAGCCAGACGCTGCGAATCGCTTCGCTTCCGGCGAGCGAGCGGAAGCCATTCCGGAGAGCAGTCGTGCTGAGCGAATCACCCTCGGCGACCCGCAAAGTGCGCTCGAGATACATCTCCTCCCGTGGCTGTATTCCCGTCACGGTGAGGGCGACGATCTTCATGGCCGATGGCACGCCAGGAGGCCGCGACGCTGGCGAGCCGGTGCAAGGGTAGTTCGCCAGCGCGATGCGGGCGGCGCGATATCCGCGATCGATGAGTTCGATCACGGCCGCCTGGGAGAAATTGAGGCTCTTGTAGCCGACAATATCGGGACGCACCAACCGATCCCCCGGGCCGAGAGGTTCCGGTGCCTGCTGCACCAGATATCCGATGATCTGGTCGGCCAGTACAACGGGGTTTGCGAGGTTCAGCGTGTCGACGAGATGTTCGGTGGCGTCGGACACGATGATTCGTTGCGCGCCCTGAGCGCGAGCCGACCGCACGGGAATGTTGTCTACGAACGCACCGTCACCGAGATACCGCCCCCGGATGCGCTCCGGAGCGAAAACCAGTGGAATCGACATGCTCGCACGGACCGCCTGGGCAAGGTCACCGCGTTCGAGGGTGACTTGCTGGCGCAGCGCGAGATCGGTGGCGATGGCCCTGAAGTGCATGGGAAGCGAGTCGAAGTCGCCCCGGGCGCGGAGATTGCCACGGAGCATCGCTGCATTGATCAGAGCGTTCACTCCCGGTTCGTCCACTGCCGCCCGCTGCAGAGAGAAGCCGCCCTCGCCATCCTCCCAGGCGATGAGGGGAGGGCGAGAGCCGAGAGAGCGGGGAACCCGCGGCTCGTATTTGCGAAAGAGATCGGAGAGGGTGAGGGTGCGAGCGAGAGAGTCGATCTCGCGACCGGTGTATCCGCTCGCGTACATCGCCCCGACGATCGATCCCATGCTGGTGCCGACAACGAGGTCCGGCCGTATTCCGAGACTGTCGAGCACTCGCAGAACGCCGATATGCGCCAATCCCTTCGCTCCACCTCCTGAGAGTACCAGGGCAAGTGGGCCGCTGGGGCATGCCTGGCCGGCGACAGGTCGCCGGTCGACGCCGAGCAGTGTGGCCGCAAGCAAGAGTATGAACGGAACTGGTCGCATGCGGCAAAGATAATCGGCCCCCTTGCGCCGAGCCCGCGTGCTTCGTAATACTTGGCACCCTTAGCCCAGCATGTGCAGGCGAGCGCGCCCAGCGCCGGTGACTACCCGGAGGATGTGTGGTATGACGTACGTGATTGTCGAAGCCTGTATCGGGGTCAAGGACCGCGCCTGCGTCGATGTCTGCCCAGTCGATTGCATCTACGAGGGCGAAGACCAACTTTACATTCATCCGGACGAGTGCATCGATTGCGGAGCCTGCGAACCGGAGTGTCCCGTCAACGCGATCTATCCTGAAGAGGATGTCCCGGCGGCTCAGCAGGCGTTCATCGAAAAGAACAAGGAAGCTTTCAACAGTGACACGCCGCCTGGCCGACCGAAGAAGTAGTCGCCAGCACCGCAGGTAGTCGTGATCGAGTTGAACGACCCTCCCGGCCCGGCGCCGGGAGGGTCGTCTCCTTCGTGCCGATCGACCCAGACGACCAGACGATAGGGCGGGCCTACCACACCGATACTTCACCGATACATCAGGGGTGTGGAGAGAGATCCGACCGGACTTAAGGGGAGACGCCCCGGAACCGTACTGCCTGGCCGCGGTTCCGGGGCGTTGAGGGAGGATGTATCACGAACGGTGATGCCACCGAAGTGGGCGGTGCACCGCTCACAGGCATAGACGCCTGGCCCCCTGAAAAAGTTGCACGCCTAGTCGGCGGGACTCATGCAGGCCAGAAACTCAGCCACCATGTGGGTGACCACGTCAGGGCGTTCGAGCGACGGCAAATGGCCGGCGCCGGGCACGATCGCGAGCCGGGCGTCGGGCAGCAGGTCTACGATCGTCTGTGCGAGAGCCGGCGGAGTGAGCTGATCGTCCTCGCCCACGACGACAAGTGAAGGCAGATCGGTCAACGTCTGGAGCAGGGAGGTGCTGTCCGGACGATCGCGGAGCGCCGAGATGGCGCCGAGCATGCCGGCGAGGGGTGTTGCCTCCATCATGCGCCGGACACGGTCGACCAACGCGGGATTCTCGGTCGGGGTGGCCTGTGCCAATATCCTGGGCAGCATCGATGCAGCGATGGCGGCTGCCCCACCCTCCCGCGCCAGCCCGGCTGATGCGTCACGAATTCTGCGGATTTCAGATGTGTCCCCCTCGGCCCGTGTATCCATGAGAATCAGACCGCGCACCCGCTCCCGGGCCCGTCGCAGCATTTCGAACGCAACGTACCCCCCCATCGAGAGACCGCACAGGACCACCCGATCGACGCCCAGGGTCGTGAGAAGGGCCAGCAGGTCCTCGGCATACGTCGCCATGCTGTAGCCGAGGTCCGGAGCGTCCGACTGGCCCATCCCGCGCAGGTCCGGTGCGATGCGCATCCAGCCGTCGAGATGGGTCACCTGGTGATCCCAGATGGTGTGGTCGAGCGGGTAGCCGTGGATGAAGAGCACCGCCGACCCCTGCCCTCGCACATCTACCGCGAGGTTCACTCCATTTACCGCGATGCGGCGGAGGTTTCCAGTGAGGGGCCGATCGGCCATCACCTGCGCCAGCGCGTCGGGTACGGGTACGGGTATCCCCTGTGGATCGACGCACACGAAAACCAGCTCGGCGGTGGCCATCAGCAAATCGTCGCGCAGGCGACGGGCGGTCTGACGGAGAGTAAAGCTGGTGCGGCCGAGATGTACCAGCACCTGGGCGAAGCGAAGCACATCGCCGGGAAAGGCGGGGGCGTGGTACTCGACGACCGACTTGCGCACGGCGGGCCAGGCGGACTGCCGCGTGAAGAAGTCGATCCCGGGCCCGCGGGCGAGCATCTCCCAGCGGGCGCGCTCGAAGAGTGCGAGAAACGAAGCCTGGTTGAGATGACCGTAGGCATCGCACTCGTCGGGGTATACCGTCAGGTCGATTTCGGCTGGGGCCACAGCGACTCCGCGTGCGCGCGTGCTTCGCGCAGGAGAGGATGCTCATCGGCGGCCTCACGCAGGAGCCGCCGGTCAAAGGTATGCCAGAAACAGAGACGCCGGAAGGAAGCCGCGAGCCCTCCGAGCGCGGCGAACGTCTTGGCGCCGTAGGTCGTTTCAAGCGTGATCCCTGCCGCGGCCGTGGTGATGCACGCAGCCGTGCCCTCCCGCGTCGGATGGCCATAGCCCGGACCGAGATGCCCGTTCACGACTCGGAGGGCAGCTCGGCCGGGATGAGCCGCGAGGCCAAAGCTGCGGAGGAGCCCAAGCGTCCGTTGCACCAGCGACAGGACCCGTCGCCGGGTGGCGAACCACGGATCGGTAACGCACACGGCACAAATCTCTCCCTCCCATCCGGCGAGCCAGGCGCCCACGAGCAGGCCGGCAGCAGTACCACCGGAGCCGAACGGCACGACGATCGCCTGGGGAGAGGGACCGACAAGCGTCTCCAGCTGGTGGGCGAATTCGAGCCCGGCGTTGACGCTGCCAAGGATTCCGAGCGGAGTAGCGCCGCCGGCAGGAATCCATAAGACCGCGCCTTCTCGACGTGCGGTCCTCCAGTTGCGGGCGATCGCGAGTGGGAGACTCCAGCGTGAGCGGGCCAACAGCACCCGTCCGGTCGCGAGAGTCGTCATCAGTGTATCCGCCACTGTCTCGGTCCATGGCTGGGGAAACAGCGCGGGATAGACGCGGTGGCCATGCCCCGCCGCGATGCTGGCCAGCGCCGCGCACCAGGTTGAGCCGTAGCCACCCATGGTCACCAACTCCGAGCTCGCACCGGGCAACAGCCACTCCAGCGCACGCAGCTTGTTACCACCGAAGGGCGTGCCGTTCAGATCATCCCGCTTGACGAGCAGCCGCTCGAGGCCGAGGAGGTGGGCCAGGACGGGGTGATCCTCGATCGGCGACGGGAACATGCCAAGCACGAGGCGCGGGGGCGGGGAAGGGAGCAGTCGAAGGAGGGGAAGGGTCACATGAGACAGGCTACTGCGACGAGCGTTGAATGAACAGTCCGGGGGGGGGACGGGCGGCCCACCCGACTAGATTGTGGTCTGTAGTGCCGCTCCTCCAAACGTTCAACCCTGATCGACGACCGCCCGCCATGAAACCAGCCACCGATTACATCCGCCACGCCGCCCGGCTCGCGCGGAAGCTGCAGATGGACGCCGCCATGGGCGGCAAGCCCGAGCCGGATGCGGAGTTCTACAAGACACTCTCCAAGGCGCTGGACGAAATCGCGGCCGGTCTCGAGATGGTGAGCCCGCGTGAGTAGTGAAGCCGCGTCGGGACGCGACATCCTCTACCTCGAGTCGCAGGTACACTTCGATCGGTTCATGGCCACCCTGACCGGCGTGCCACTGCTCGCGGTGGACACGGAGGCGGCGAGCTTCCATCGCTACCACGACCGGATCTACCTGGTACAGCTGTCGACCAGGGAGGCACCGCCGTCGTGGATCCGCTCGCGGTCACGGATCTCGGTGCGCTGGGCGGACTCCTGCAGGACCGGGACGTCGAAGTCATCTTTCACGACGCCGACTACGATCTCCGCATTCTCAACCGGGACTACGGGTTCACGGCGACGAATCTGTTCGATACCCGGATCGCCGCGCAGCTCCTCAACGAACCCGGCATCGGGCTGGCCGCGCTGCTGGAGAAGTATTTCAGAGTCACGCTCGACAAGAAATTTCAGCGCGCCGACTGGTCGCTGCGTCCGCTCGCTCCGGGGATGCTGGAATACGCCGCGGGAGACACCCGCTACCTGGCCCCGCTCCGCGATATCCTGAAGGAACAGCTGGTAGCACTGGACAGGTGGCACTGGGCGGAGGAGGAATTCGAGTTACTGGAGCAGACGCGGTGGGGGCCGTCGGGCCTGGCGGAGGAAGCCTACCTGCGCATCAAGGGTGCGAAAATCCTGCGGGGTCATCAGCTCGCGGTGCTGCGCGAGCTGTACGCCTGGCGCGAGGCGGCTGCGAGCCAGCTGGATCGCGCGCCGTTCCGCGTGCTGATGAACGAATCGATGGTGGCGATTGCCAAGGCGATGCCCCCGGACGAGGCGGCGCTCAAGGACCTCAAGGCGCTCTCGCCCGACCAGCTGCGCCGGCGCGGACCGGAGTTGCTCGAGGCCGTGGCACGTGGAGCGCGGGCGGCGGCGGAGAGCATCCCGGTCTTCGAGCGGACTCGCCGGGCGCCCCCGGACCCCGCCTACGAAGCCCGGCTCGAACGACTGAAGGCGGTCCGCAACGCGGCGGCCGAGCGGATTCCGCTTGCACCAGGAGTGCTCTGCGCGAACGGGATTCTGGAAGCGATTGCCCGAATGGAGCCCGCGACAGTCGAGGCGCTGGCGAGGGTGGAGGGGATGCGGCGGTGGCAGCGTCAGGTCCTGGGGGAGGAGCTGGTGGAGGCGAGTTTGAAAAGTAGCTAGTGCTAGCACCCTCAGCCGCCGAGGAAGGCACGGATTCGCGGGTCCATCCGCTCCGGCGTCCAGTACGGTTCCCATACGATTTCGACCTCTGTCGAAGTCACCCCTTCCAGCTCCTCGACAGTCCGCTTCACGTCGCCCACGATCTCGGCTCCGGCGGGGCATCCGGGGGAGGTGAGCGTCATGTTCACCTTCACGTCCCCCGCCTCACCGACGAAGATATCGTACACCAATCCGATATCGACGATGTTCAGATTCAGCTCCGGGTCCTTGACTCCGCGAAGTGCCTTCCGGACGCTCTCGGGGGTCTGTGCGCTGGTCTCCATAGGAGGCAAAGCTAGCAGCCTGAACCTGGAAAGGGGAGCGTGGCAGTCCGGTTTGCGTATCGGCGGGTGCTCAGGGTCGAGCCGCCGATTGGACGATGGCATCGGCCAGGGCTCCGCGGATTTCACGCAGGGCACGGATGGAGTGGCCGATCCGGGGACCGAAGCTGCGGTTGGTCAGCAGAATCAGGAAGAGATCCAGCTGGGGGTCGATCCAGATGAGTGTTCCGGTCCACCCGGTGTGCCCGTAGGCGCGGCGGGAAAGCAGGGAGCCATAGGCGGAGTCGACGGGCTTCGGTACCGTGGTCGGCGGGCCGCGCTCCCAGCCGAGGAGCCGGGGCACCTCGTCGGCGGGGGGCAGTCGACCGGTCGAATCGGTGCGCAGGAACGTGCGGATGGTGGCCGAATCATAGACTCTCCGCCCGTCGAGTAGCCCCTCGTTCATCCAGAGGCGCGCGAAGCGCACGAGGTCGGTCCCGGTGCTGAACAGGCCTGCGTGCCCGGCGACGCCGCCCATGAGCGCGGCATTCTGATCATTCACGGCGCAACAGAGCGGACGTCCATGCCAGAGACCGGTCGGGGCGGTGCGCGCGGCGAGGGAGTCGCCGAGTCGATAGCCCGAGTGGCGCATGCCAGCCGGTTCCAGCACACTACGAATGACGAAACGATCGAGTGGTTCGTGGGAGAGCTGTTCTACCAGGAGCCCGAGGAGGAGGAAGTTCAGGTCGCTGTAGTTGGTGACGCTGCCGGGTGCGTGACGAAGCGGAGTGGTGTAGAGCAGCGCGATGGCGCTGTCTCGGGTCGTGGCCAGCCGGAAGAACGCGACGTACGCCGGCAGGCCGCTGGTATGGTCGAGGAGCATGCGTACCGTCACGACGTCCCGTGCGCCGCCGGTAAAACGGGGCAGGTAGTGCACAACCGGTTGATCGAGTTCGAGCTGCCGCTCTTCCAGCAGCCGCATGACCGCCCCGGTCGTTCCGACCACCTTGGTGAGAGAGGCCAAGTCCCACCAGGTGGAATCCGGGGAGGGGGCCGGCGAGGACGTTCGCCAGGTGAAATGGCCGAAACCCTGCTGATGCAGCACTCGATCCTTCCGACCGATCAGGAGCACGGCTCCGGGATAGATCCCTCGGCGGATCCCCGAGGCCACTATGGAGTCCGCGGTGCCGAAATCCTGGGCGCGCGCGGTGGTGTGGCCGGCGCCGCACATCACCACAAGGAGGCCCAGCACTGGACGCGTCATGGTGCCGACGCGGGCCCGCCGGTGCCGATCCACCCTGCGGGGAGTTCGTACAGGAGCCGGAGGGAGAAGCGGTCCCGATCAGAGAGTGTCGTCTCCGCGGCAAACGGGAACATGACATCGCCGGTCCGGCTGGAGTGTGGCAGGCCGAGGGCGTGTCCGAGTTCATGGAGGGCGACGGCCTGACGCACTTCGACGGCAAGCGGCCTTCCCGTACTTGGTGAGCGCGTCGCGAGGTAGACATCCGCGCGGCGAATTCGTCCCGCCCTGTCCCATGTCACATCGGTGAGGCCGGCGCGGTTGGCGTCCAGGGTATCGCACCAGCGCACCACCAGGGTCGCGCCGGCGGTATCGAGATTCTCGCGGAAGCGAAGGCCCACCGAGGCCGGGCTCCAGGTATCGAGCGCGGAGCGGACTTCCGTCACCATTTCAGGCTCGAAGCCAGGCGCGCCACCGGGCACGATAGCGTAGCCGATGATCGCCCCTCCCACTGGCCAGTGGCGCACGATCGAATCGGTCTCGATGAAGAGCGAGTCGAGGTATTGGCGGTCAGGCTCCGCGGCCAGCCGGACCCGCGCACTGGCCCGGGTGGATGGCTCGAGAAGGGGCGCCGGGCCCGAGGGAAGGAGCAGGGAGCCGTTGCGCCGCCGGGCGGCTGGGGAACGGGTCGGGTCGGTGGTTCCGCTGCGGGCGGGCGCTGCCGGATGCCAGCGCGCGCGGGCCTTCGCGACAATCGCGAAGCCCAGGAGGAGGACGAGGAGAGCGAGAAGGAACCGGCGCAGCATGGTGCCCGCAATATCGCGGGCTCCGGCGAAGCCTGCCACCGCTGGCGCGGGTGGGGGTGCGCCTCTAGAATTTCGCAGCCGCACAGTGTCCCCGCCGCTCTTCTCTGTCTCGTGGAGTCCCCACGCTCGTGGCTTCTGCTCTCTCGCGGACCCTGATCCGCTGGCGCTGGGCGGTCATCGTCTGCTGGGCGGTGATCGGTTACCTGGCCGCGGCGAAATCTCCGCAGGTGGTGCAGGCGCTCAACGTGCGTGGCGGCAGCCGGGTGCCGACCGAGGCCTCCCGTGCGGACCAGCTGCTGCGCGATCGGTTCACCAAGCCGCTCAACGACTTCTTCGCCGTCACCCTCGAGACGCCGGTTCCGATCGACAGCGCCCCGGCCCGCCAGCTGCTCGACAGCCTGATCGCGCAGTTCGGCCGCCAATCATATATCAGTACGGTCGCCTCCTTCCGCTCCACCCATGACTCCACGCTGGTCAGCGCGGACGGCAGGCGCACCTTTCTCATCCTCGCGATGAATGCCGACAAGGGCGACAGCGTGAGCAAGCTGGTGGCACCGGTGCGGGCCGTGGTGCAGTCGGCAATCCGGGCCACCGGAGTCGACACCACCCAGTTCCGGCTCCGGGTCACCGGCCGGGCTCCCGCTCGATCTCGACATCCGCACCATCGTCGCCGCGGACAGCAAGCGCGGCGAGATCCGGCTGCTGCCGCTCACGATGGGGGTTCTGCTGCTGGCATTCGGCGCGCTGGTCGCGGCGATCCTGCCGCTCATGATCGGGTTCCTGGCGATCTGGACGACGCATGGCGATCGTCAGCGTGGTGGCCGCAGTACACCCCGATGTCGGTGTTCGTCCTCAACATGACGACGATGCTCGGACTGGGCGTGGGCATCGACTACTCGCTGCTCATCGTGACCCGGTTCCGCGAGGAGCTCAACAAGGGACTGCGGCGACGGGAGGCGGCGCTCCGCACGCTGACCACGGCGGGAGTCGCGGTGGTGACCTCGGGGTTGACCGTGGTGGTCGGCTTCGCCGCGCTGCTGCTGACGCCGCTGACAGATACCCGGAGCGTCGGCATCGGCGGACTGGTGGTCGTGGCGATGGCGGTCGCTGCTCTCGACCACGCTGCTCCCGGCGCTGCTCGCGGTGCTCGGCCGCCAGATCGACCGGCCCCGCTGGCTGGCCCGCCGGCTCACCTGGTACCACGCGCCCGGCGTCTGGGAGAAGTGGGCCCGGAGCCTGGGCCGCCATCCGTGGCGGGCGCTGACGATCGGCACCACCGGCATCGCGCTCCTGACCGCACCGGTATTCTGGATCCGGATCGGACTGCCGGCCCGGAACTGGTGGCCGACGCAGACCGAGGCCGGCCAGGGAGTGCTCGAACTGCGAGCGGATGGGGGTCGCCGGACGTCATCATCCCGATCCGGGTGGTGGTCGAGGTGCCGGCGGGGCAGACCGCCGTCTCCGCGACGACGCTGCGCGGGCTGCAGCGCGCTGTCCGATTCGCTGCGGGCCGATCCGCGGGTGGCGCCAGGTCCGGAGCCTCGTGGACCTCAAGCCGGGGACCTCGTCGATCCTGCCGTACTCGCTGCTGTACAGCGACCTCGCCGATCGGCCCGTGAGCAGTTTCCCGATTTCCTCGACGCCTACCTGGGTCGGCGACGGGCGCACCACGCTGCTCGACGTGGTGGTCAGCGACACGACGTCCCTCACCTCCGGCCATGGATGTCGCCCGCGGAGTACCGGCAGCTCGCCGCCGACCCCCCGAAGCAGCTCAAGGGGACGACCATTCTTGTCGGTGGCTACACCGCCGGCGCGCTGGACGTGCAGGACCTGCTGCTGCACCGGTTCCCGATGCTGATCGCCCTGATCCTCACCGTGACGGCAGTGATGCTCGCCATCGCGTTCCGCTCGGTCCTGGTGCCGATCAAGGCGGTCATCATGAACACCCTGTCGGTGAGCGCCACCTTCGGACTCATCGTGCTGGTCTTCCAGTACGGGTACGGGCAGCCGGATCCTCGGACTCGGACGGCCCGACCTCGGCGATCTTCGTCGTGGTGCCCGTGCTGGTGTTCGCGGTGGTGTTCGGACTCAGCATGGACTACGAGGTCTTCCTGCTCAGCCGGGTCAAGGAGGCCTTCGACCGCACCGGCGACAACGACCGGGCCACGCAGGAGGGGCTGAGCAGCCACCGCTACGATGATCACCTCGGCCGCGCTGATCATGATCCTGGTGTTCGGGGTGTTCGCCTTTGCGCGGGTGCTGGCGATGCAGTTCCTGGGCTTCGGACTTGCGGTGGCGGTGCTGCTGGACGCGACGATCATCCGGATGGTGCTGGTGCCCGCGATCATGCACCTGGCCGGGGAATGGAACTGGTGGCCCGGGGTCCGGCGCCGGAAGGGGGACGCGGTCAGGAACAGTCGATAATGCCATCCAGCGTGGCAGAGCCGAGGGGTGCGGCGGTCCCGACGAAGATGTAGCACTGCTTGGCGACCTTGGGATTGCTGATCTGGCCGGACCACCCCGATGCATCGCCTGACACGATGAGCGGCACATTCCCCTGGGTGGGGTTGAGGGTCAGCGAATCGATGGTCGGACTGTAGGACCGGTTCTGGAAGTAGTAGCCCTCCTGCTCCTCCGCCACGGCGTGCAGGTCACTGACCATTCCGGCGACGATGGCCTTATCTTTGGAGGACTGCAGCTTCGCAAAGGCGATTGTGGCCAGCACACCGATGATGATCATCACGGTCAGCAGTTCGATGATGGTGAAGCCGCGACGTTCGCGCCGAGCGGGCATCCGAGCCGGTATGCGCATCAGCATCTCCTCCTAGTGCTTCGCGTCGAGCCAGTTCTCCCCGATGCCGACCTCCACGACCAGCGGTACCTTGAGCGTCGCCGCACCTTCCATGTGCTCCTTCACCAGTACCACGATCCGCGTCCACCTCGGCAAGCGGCGCCTCGACGACCAGTTCGTCATGGACCTGCAGCAGAAGCTCCGCGCGTGAGCCGGCCGCTCCGAGCGCGGCGTGGATGCGGACCATGGCGATCTTGATCAGGTCGGCGGCCGAACCCTGCAGCGGCGAGTTGGCGGCGGTGCGCTCGGCGAAGGCGCGCAGGTTGAAATTCTTCTCGTTGATCTCCGGGATGTACCGGCGCCGGCCGAAGAGTGTCTCCACGTAGCCGTTCTCCCGGGCCAGCCGCACCTGCAGATCAAGATACGCGCGCACGCCCGCGAAGCGCTCGAAGTATTGCGTGATGAACGTCTTGGCCTCTTCCTGGGTGATGCCGAGCTGCCGGGAGAGCGCGAACGGGCCCTGGCCGTAGATGGTCCCGAAGTTGATCGTCTTGGCGCGCGAGCGCATCTCCGGCGTCACCTGCGCGAGCGGCACATCGAAGATGAGCGACGCGGTCTGCCGGTGGATGTCCCCACCAGAGCGGAAGGCATGGATGAACGCCGGATCGCCGGAGAGGTGCGCCATCAGCCGCAGTTCGATCTGGGAGTAGTCCGCCACGACGAACCGGCGACCCGGCCCCGGGCACGAAACCCCTTGCGGATCTCTTCGCCGCGCGGCGAGCGCACCGGGATGTTCTGCAGATTCGGATCGGAGGAGCACAGCCGTCCGGTCGCGGCGCCGGTCTGATTGAAGCAGGTGTGGATTCGGCCGGTGCGGCGATTGATCCGGGCCGGCAGCACATCGACGTAGGTGGACTTGAGCTTCTGCACTTCGCGATATTCGAGGATCAGGGCCGGGATCTCGTGTCCCATCGCGGCCAGCTGATCGAGGACGTCGGCGTCGGTGGAGGGCCCGGTCTTGGTCTTCTTGAGGACCGGCAGCTGCAGCTTCTCGAACAGCACCGCCGCCAGCTGCCTGGGGGAGTTCAGGTTGAGTCGAGACGCCGGCCACCTCGGCGATCTTCACCTCGAGCTGCGCCAGGTCCCGGGTGAGCTCGTCCGCGAGCCGCGCGAAGAGGCACGATCGATCGCGATGCCGTCCCACTCCATGTCGACCAGCACCGGGACCAGCGGCATCTCGATCGTCGGCCAGCAGGCGCTCGAGCCCCATGTCGCGCAACGACGGCGCGAAGAAGTCGTGCAGTGCGAGCACGGTCGCGCTGTCGGCCCCGCAGTAGGCGGCCGCTTCCGCCACCGGCACCTCGGCGAAGGGGATCTGCGCCTTGCCCTTGCCGGTGAGATCGGTGAACTGCCGCATCGGCCGGCCGAGGTGCTCGACGCTCAGGGTGTCGATGGCGTGCGAGCGCCGGCCCGGATCGAGCACGAAGCTGGCCAGCATCGAGTCGTAGGCGACCCCCTGCAGCTCGACGCCGGCGCGTCGCAGCACCTGCCAGTCGTACTTGATGTTGTGGCCGGCCTTGCGGACCGCGGGATCGCGCGAGCAGCGCGGCGATCGGAGCACAGCGGGCATCGGTGATCGGGGGCAGCGTCCGGACCGGCGGCCGGAGCGGCGAGCTCCCCGCCGGACGGCCGATGCCCGAAGGGGAGGTACCAGACCTCCTCGGGCGGACGATGGCGAACGAGAGCCCGATCAGCTCGGCGTCGTGCGGCTCGAGTGACGAGGTCTCGGTGTCGAGCGCGACCAGCGGTGCGGCGCGCAGCCGGTCCGCGAGAGCGGCCAGCACCTCGGCGGGATCGTCCACGATCGTGACGGCGGAGTCGGCGGTCTCGGCCGATGCCGCCGCGACCTGGCGCCGGGACTGCCGGCGGTCTTCCTGCTCCAGCCGCTTCGACGAGACTGTAGAACTCGAGCTCACCGCAGAGGCGAAGCAGGGCGTCGCGATCGGGCTCCTGCTCCGTGACCGCCGCTCGATCGAGGGTGACGGGGACATCGCGCTTGATCGTCACCAGTTGCTTGGAAAGCCGCGCCGCCTCGGCGTGCTGCTGCAGCGCCTCACGGGCACGCTTCCCCTTGATCTCCCCGGCGCGCGCCAGCATCGTCCTCCAGAGTCGCCGAACTGCTGCAGCAGCTCGATCGCGCCCTTGTCGCCGATGCCCTTGACCCCGGGCACGTTGTCGGAGACATCGCCCACCAGCGCCAGGTAGTCGATCACCTGCGACGGCGGGACGCCAAGGCGGTCCGACGGCGTTGGATTCGTCGACCCAGAGCTCGTCGACGCCGGCGGGCCCGCCCCGCCCGGGGTTGAGCAGCGAAACGCCGGGCCCGATCAGCTGATAGAAGTCCTTGTCGCCCGAGACGATCACCACCTGCCAGCCGCGTTCCACCCCGCAGCCGCGCGAGGGACCCGATCACGTCGTCGGCCTCGTAGCCGGGGACACTGACCACCGGCACGTGAAAGGCGGTGAGCAGCTGCTCGATCCGCTCGACCGAGCGGTCGAACTCCGCCTGCAGTTCGTCGTCGAGCTTCTCACGGGTGGACTTGTACTCGGGGTAGAGCGCGGTGCGGAAGGAATCGCCCGCGTCGTGCACCCAGGCGAGGTAGTCCGGCTGATATTTCTCGCGGAGCCGCAACAGGAAATTGACCACGCCCCACGCCGCCGAGGTGTTTTCGCCTTGGCGGTGCGGAGCGGCCGGGAGATCAGCGCGAAGAACGCGCGATAGATCAGCGCGTAGCCGTCGATCAGGAACAGCTGTGGGGGGGTGTGACGAGACATGAGGGACAAGATAGGGACCAGCGGCGGCGCTCGCGACCGGGCCGGTCGGCCGGCGACCAGGAGGGCCGCCGGGAGGGGGTGGGGGCAACGGCAGGCCCTACTCCCCCCGGCGACTCAGGCGAGCGGCGACGCGCTCCAGCTCAGCTCGCGACGCGGGTGTCAGGCGAAATCGCCCGAATCCGGTCTCATCCACAAAATAGAGCGCGAGCTGGAACTGGGTGTATCCCCAGCGGATGAGGCGGCCCTCGCTCGCGGGGCTCGCATCGAAGACTTCGTCCGGCTCGCCGAGGCGGACAAGGGTCTCGCCACGATCGGTGCGCCAACCGGGCATCCCCTCACCGCGAAACCGGGAGTTGGCAAGCGCGATCCGCGCGAAGTAGAGATCGAGGTCCTCGTGGTTCGGTGTCGCCGTGTTGGGATCGGTCGCATGCCAGAACGCCTTCCAGAGACGGCCGCGCTCGGCCGGCGATGCCTTGCGGAGCGAATCAAGCTGCTCGGAGGCGGGATAGTAGCGCAGCAGCGCGAGCATGTCCTCGAAGTTGGTGACGACCCACCCCTGGGAGAAGGAAACGATCGCCATTGTGCTCTCTGCCGCCGCGCCGGTCCCGACCACGATGTGCAGTTCGCCGAGCGGGGCGGAGTCGGGGCTGAAGCGCAGCACCGCCGTCTCCACGGGGAGACCCCCCGCAAACCGGAGAGAGTCCTGCAGGATCACGCTGTCGCGGGAGTCGACCAGCCTCACGGGGATGCTGGCCGGGCCGGGAAAGGCGTACCCCTCGACAAAGGCGGTCGTCGTGTCGCCCCCATAGGCGAGGGTGCCGCGCGGGTTGAGAATCACCGAGACCGGAGCGCTGCGCGAGGCGCGCGCCCTGGCCTGGTACACCAGGCGAGGCGGACTCACGCTCCCCGGCCCGAGGGTCGGCACCGCGTAGGTGGCCTCCGCCCGGTTGGCCTTGGCCCCGGTCCGGTCGGTGATCTGCAGCGCGATACGCCATTGGCCGGGAGCGAGTGTCAAGCCGTCCTGGTAGAGGATGCTCTCGTCGTTGCGCTGAGTCTCCGCGAAGGTGGCGACCCGGATCGCCTGTTCCTTGGCCACCACGATCGCCTGTCCGCCCGCGGCGGGCTGGGCAGAGATCTCCACCCGGTAGCGCGCGACGAACGCATCTCCCTCGCGCTGAAAGGCGAAATTGCGGTTCTCGAGAGAGACGCCGACCACCGCCACCGTGGAGTCCGCCGGGCCGCCGTAGAAGGCCACATCCGCCACGAAGGGGAGGGGATCACCAGCTGTCAGGCGACCGAGTCTCTGGTAGACCGAATTCAGGTTGAGGATCTGGGCAAGCGCCTCGGCCTGACGAGGTGCCGGGTGATTGCCGGCGCGTCCCCACGAGCCGCACGCGGCGAGGAGCAGTACGAGGGCGAGCAGGGGTCGAGGCATCGTGACCTGGCCTGGTGGTCGTGAACGAAAAGCGTCGAGTGCGCATGCTTGCTCGCGCTCCGAGTGCGGACTAGCTTCTACCCATCCCATGAGCCAAGACAGCCTCCTCGGCCGCACCGTGGCCGGCTACCGCCTCGAACAACACGTTGGTGAGGGCGGTACGGCCACGGTCTACAAGGCCCAGCATCCCGAGCGCGGCGCCGTCGCCCTGAAAGTCCTGCGCGCCCGCCTTGCGCAGGACCCGGTGGCCATCAAGCGCTTTCTCCGCGAAGCCGAGTTCGGCGAACGCATCAGCCACCCCAACATCGTCAAGACCTACGAGTACGGCCAGACCGAGGGCCTGTACTATCTGGCAATGGAGTGGGTGGACGGTGAGGCGCTCGAGAAGTTCGCCATCCGATCCGGCCGGCTCGCGCCTACTCTGGTGGCGACGATCATCCAGCAGATCGGCGCCGCACTCTCCGCCGCACACGCGGGCGGAATCATCCACCGGGACCTGAAACCCGCGAACATCATGTATAACCCCGAAACCCAGCGGGCGGTGCTGCTGGACTTCGGGATCGCACGGGACGCGGACCTGAAACCCGAGGAGCGGCTGACCCGCACGGGATTCTTTGTCGGGACGCTGCAGTATGTGGCGCCGGAGGCGCTGTCAGGGGAACTGGTCAACGGTCAGGCTGACGTGTACAGCCTGGCCACGATCGCGTACTATCTGCTCACCGGCGCCCTGCCGTACAGCGGTCGCTCGCCCCGGGAACTCTTTCAGCAACTGCTCACTCAGCCGCCGATCCCCCTCAATCAGGCGGTCAAGGGACTCAAGTTTCCCACCGCAGTCGAGGATGCCATCGGCGCCGGTCTGGAACGGGATCTGACGAGGCGCAGCAAGACGGTGGACGACTTCAGCTCCCAACTTTGCACTGCCCTGCGCGACGGCGGCGAACGCAAGAGTTTCCTTCAGAGCCTGTTCGGCAAATGAACGCGGCGGATCTCGCGGCGCTCGACCGGCTCGTCCTGGAGCGGTCAGTCACGCACGGCCACTTTGTCCTCGCCTCCGGCCGGACCTCGAGCTTCTACATCGATTGCCGGCGTAGCACGATGTCCGCGGAAGGGCTCGCGCTCATCGGGCGGCTGGGTCTCTCCGCCCTGCGCGCCGAGGGCTGGGCACCCCGCTCCGTGGGCGGCCTGACGATGGGCGCCGATCCGGTCGCCTATGCCATTGCCGGCGCCAGCGTCGCGGCGACGCCGATCGTGGACGCCTTCAGCGTCCGCAAGGAGGCGAAAGCGCATGGAACCGGGCGGCGGGTGGAGGGCAACTTCGCCGCCGGCGACTCCGTCGTCGTGGTCGAAGATGTCATCACCACCGGCGGCTCTGCGCTCAAGGCGATCGAGGCCATCCGGGCGGAGGGGGGACAGGTCCTCGGCATCCTGGCCGTGGTCGACCGGGAGGAGGGAGGACGGACGACTCTCGAGGCGGCAGGGTGGCGAGTCGTCGCGCTGACATCCGCGACGCGATTGGGTCTCAAGGCGTAGGAACGCGCCGGCCGGGCGACCCGGTGGGTCCCTTGGACGCGCCGGGGCATGCCACCACGGTGGCGATGAATGGGGCGGCCCAGGGGGCCGCCCTTTGTCGCGCTAGGCTTCGCGCCGCGCCAGCGGCCGGAATCCGGCCCAGATCTCGTGGTAGGGCTTCACCATCAGGGTGACGAACCGCTCGACGGCAAGGTCGAAGCTGTACCGTCGACGCAGCTCGGAACTGGTGATGCCGAGCAAGGCGCGCACATGGCGTCCGAAGCTCTGCGGCGAAGAGTAGTCGAGCCGATAGGCGACGTCGGCGACCGTGTAGCCCGGCCGTTCGAAGAGCAGCGTGGCGTGCACCAGGCGGATCGCCGCGAGGTAGCTCTTGGGTGACGGAAGGCCCGCGCGCGCAAAGCGTGACATGAGCGTCGTGCAGCGCACGCCGAGGCGATCGGCCAGCTGGCGTGCGGTCGGTACTTCCGGCGCCAGCCGGACGAGTGCCTCGAAGAAGAGCCGGGTGTCGGGCGGCACGTCGCCCAGGGCGATGAGGACCGGTCCCTGCAGCCGGGCCGCGTCGCGGCTGACCGGCTGGCCGAGCACCTGCCGGAGTCGATGCCATCCCTCCGGACCGGTGACATCGATGACCTGCCGAACCCCGCTCGCGCCGAGGTGCAGGAGCACTTCGGAGCCGTGGGGATCGTGGCGGCTGACCAGGGCAACTGTGGGAATGCCGGGAAAGCCACGCACCAGGGTGCCAAGCAGATCCATCTGCGGCTCAGGGCACTGATGGACGGAGAGGAGGATCGCGTCGACGGGCCGCTCCCGCACCGCCCGGATGGCGTCGGGGATGGTCTCCCGGTGCACGACCGAGAACCAGCCAGTCCCCGCGGCATCCACGCGGGTCCGCTCCTCAGGGCGGAGCACTGCCGCAATCAGGGGCGGGGCGGCATCACCCCGGGAAGTCACGAGCGTCACGGGCGGCCTCGAGGAAGGAAGGTCCCGCAGGGTAGCCTCGCAGGCTCAACCGCCGGTCAATCGACTCGTGGCGCAGGTTGCAACCCACAAGGCGCCTCGTGCGTCAGAGTAGGACACTCCTCGTCCCCGAGGTGGGTCGATTGGCCGTCTCCAGACAGCAGCCCTAACTTGCATAGCGTGACCTCGCCCTCCGAATTGATGGACCGCCTTCAGGCGGCACTCGGGAGCCTCTACCGGCTCGAGCGGGAGCTTGGTCATGGCGGGATGGGGGTGGTGTTCCTGGCGCGCGATACCACGCTGGATCGCCCCGTGGCGGTGAAGGTTGTGCACCCCGAGCTGGCCGTCCATAGCGCAATCACCCAGCGATTTCTCGCCGAGGCCCGGATGATTGCTCGGCTCCGGCACCCGGGCATCGTCGCAGTCCATACCGCCGGGGAGGCGACCGGGCTGGTCTACTATGTCATGGACTATGTGGCGGGGGAGAGCCTGCGGCAGCGGCTGCTGCGCGAGGGCAAACTGTCCATCACGGCGACCACGGCGATCGTCGCCGACCTGGCGGATGCGCTGCATGCCGCCGGTGAGGCGGGTCTGGTACACCGTGATGTGAAGCCGGAGAATATCCTGCTGGACAGCGCGAGCGGCCGGGCGATGCTGGCCGACTTCGGCATCGCCCGGGTGATGGCGGGCGAGGTGGACGGCGCCCGCACTGCCCAGGGGGTGGCCGTCGGCACCCCGACGTACATGAGCCCCGAGCAGGCCGCCGGCGATGTGGTGGACGCGCGCAGCGACCTCTATGCGCTCGGCGTCGTCGCCTACGAGATGCTGGCGGGTCAGCCCCCCTTCCGAGGCCTGACCGGAGCGGTCGTCGCCTCCAAGCATCTGGCGGAACGGGCGACCCCGATCGCGAGTATCCGCACGGAGACACCGCCTGCGCTGGCGCATGCGATCACCCGGGCGTTGGAGAAGGATCCCGGCGCCCGCTGGCAGACCGGGGCCGACCTCCGTCGGGCGGTGCTGGGCCAATCCCCGGTGCCAGCCACGGCGGCGACACGGCAGGGGCGACGGGTCGCGCTGGTGTTGGTCGGGCTTGCGCTGGTGGCGGCAGCGACGTTCGCGATGCTTCGGCCAGGCGGGCCCCCATCGGGGGTCAATCCACGGCATTCGATCCTGGTGCTGCCCTTCGACAACCTGCGCCGGGATCCAGCGGTGGACTGGCTGCGGGACGGCAGTGTGAGCATGCTGACGCTCAATCTGTCGCAGTGGAATGATCTCACCGTGGTGGACCACGAGCGACTGCACGATCTGCTGGAGCGGCGCACGCTGGATATCGGCCAGCCGATCGGACTCGCCATGGCGCGGCAGCTGGCACGCGACGCGGGGGTCTGGACTGTCGTGTTAGGCGAATTCACCAGGGCGGGCGATTCGCTCCAGCTGGTCGCCCGGGTGTACGACGTCACCAGCGGCGCCCGGCTCGATGTGGCGCAGGCGGCGGGGACGCCCGGCCAGGATGTGCGGCCCCTGTTCGACGCGCTCGCCGCCAAGCTCCTGAACCTGTCGGGGGCGCCCACCGGCCTGACGACCGATCTGGCCCACGCCACGACGACCTCGCTCGAGGCCTACCGCGCCTATCTGGCGGGGATCGACGAGCTCAATCGCTGGAACCTCGCCGCCGCAGACCGGTCGCTCCGCCACGCGGTCCAGCTCGACTCGAGCTTCGGGCTCGCCTATTACAAGCTGTCGCTCACCCGCGGCTGGATCGCCGGCCAGTTCGACCCCGCCGGGCTCGACGCGATCCATCGTGCCACCCAGCACGCCGACCGGCTTCCGGCACACGATCGCGCCATGATCGAGGCCTATCGCAACTTCCTCGAGGGGGACTTCACCAAGGGTCGCGCCGGGTATCAGGCGCTGCTCGCCCGAGATTCCACCGACGCGGACGCCTGGTATGCCCTCGGCGACGTCGATTTCCACGATCCCCGCGCCCGCAGCGACGCGGCGCTCCTCGGTGCGTCGCTGCGGGCCTTCAAGAAGGCGATCGCCCTGGACGCGGATTACTACCTCGCGTTCGAGCATCTGGCGGCCATCTATCGTTCCGCCGCGGCGGACTCGCCGATGGTGGCCCTGCTTCCCGGGGACTCCCTGGTCTCGGTGAAATCCGATGGCGGCCGCGCCGGCCTCGAGTCCGGCCAGATCGCCGCGGCGGTGCAACGCGCCCGCGCGGAAGGCATTGCGTCTGCCCGGGCCTGGCTGGCCCATCAGCCGGAGAACGTCCACGCCCAGAATGCGCTGATTTTCGCGCTCGCTGCCGCCAGGCAGTTCGACGCCGCGCTCGCCACCGTGGACCGCCTGGCGCAGGACCCGGCGAGCCGGTGGCGCGCCGACCTCCCCTTCGTCCGGGCGCAGGTGCTCACCGAGCAGCGTGAGCTCGAGGAAGCCGTGCGGACCGTGGCGCGCGCACTTGACTCCGCCACGACCACCGCGCTGAGCGATGGCCGGCTGTCGGGCGTCGATGCGCTGGGGGCCGTCGGCAATGGGGCAAACGCCGCCGGCTATCTCGGGCGGGTGGCGGTGACCACCCGCGCGCTGGATCTCTTTTCCGAGATCAGCGCGACGCTCTACCCCGAGTCACCCGGCTCACAGCGGCTGGGCGAATACACGCTGCTGGGTCATCTCTGGCACAGTCACATCTACACCGTCCTCGGCGCTCCTGCCGCGAAGCTCCGCCCAATCTGGGAGCAGGTGGCCGACAGCGCCCGCCGGGCGCCCCGGCTGACCCGCGAGGGCGTGGTGAATTTCGGGTGGGTCGCGGCGCTCGGCCTCTATCTGCAGAACCGTGCCGACCCGACGCCGCTCAACGAGCTGCAAGCGCTCGGCGGCGGAGCGACCCCGCCGGAGCTCATGGCGCTACAGGCGATTGAACGGGGAGATTCCACCGAAGCGCGCCGCCAGCTCTCGCTGCCCGATTCGATGACCGCACCGACCTACCGCAATCGGCCCCAGTGGTGGGCCTACAAGCACATGATCGCCGCCAACGCCTGGCGCGACCTGGGCGATGATCGGCGCGCCCTGCAGGCGCTCGACGTCTTCCAGACCGACGGGCTGTACAGCGGGACCGTCGATCTCCGGTGGTTGCTGGCCGGACAGGCACGCATGCTCCGCGGTGAGATCTACGAACATCAGGGCAAGCGCGAGTTGGCACGCACCGAGTACCAACAGGCCCTGGCCCAGTGGGATGGCGCCGATACCCAACTCGACGGACTGGTCGCCGAACTCCGTTTGCGGCTGAGCCGGGTCGGGTAGCGGCCCCCCGACCATGTTCGCCTGGGGCGAATAGCCGATTCCCGTCCCCCGGCGTATCTTGTTGGGTACAGGCTGGATGCGATGGTCGCGAGCCGGGAGACCGGCCCGAGGAAAGTCCGAGCTCCACAGGGTAGACTGCCAGGTAACGCCTGGGCGCCGCGAGGCGACGGACAGGGCAACAGAAAACAGACCGCCCGCCGCAAGGTGGGTAAGGGTGAAATGGTGGGGTAAGAGCCCACCGCGCCGCTGGTAACAGCGGTGGCACGGTAACCCCCAGTCGGAGCAAGGCCAAATAAGCGGCGAGGTGCGACCCGCACCGACCAGCCCGAGCGCAAGCGAGGGGAGCCGCGGGTAGGCTGCTTGAGACGGCCGGCGACGGCCGCCCTAGACAGATGACCATCTGGCTGTCGCACCAAGGCTCGCCTTGGTGCGCAACCAAACAGAACTCGGCTTACGGTCCAGCCTGGGGCCGGGTCCGGCGGGAGCAGGAAGAGGGCCACCTGGCTCCGATCCGCACCCGCCGGCCCCGGCCCCTCCCGTCCTCCCGCTCGCGGGAGCTAGGTTTCGATTCGCGGACAGCAGGATGCACGGTATGGCACGTCCACCAGCCTCGCATGACCAGACGAAGCCCTACCCGGAGTCATGGGAACAGGTCGCCGATCTTCGCGTGTTCCGCACCAGCGCGAAGGACTGGGACCGTCTGATCACATGGCGCCAGGACATGCGCAAGCACGGGTGGAAACTGCTCAAGGTCACCAGTGACGAGGTGGAGCTCGTGGCTGTCTTCGGAAAGACCAAGACGGATCTGCGCCCCCTCCCCTGAAACCACTCCCCCATTAGAGGAAGTCATGATTGCTCGTCCCTGGATCGTCGCGGCGCTCAGCCTCGGCACACTCACCGCGTGGTCCCCGTCCACAGCCCCGACCCCGAAACACTACAGGGTCGAACTCAAGACCCTGCAGGTCGTCAATCTCACCGCGATGGGCCAGCCTGAGCAGCGGGTCGAGGTCACCGCGACCGGGTACGTCACGATCACGTCCACGGACAGCGGTGGCGGTCAGGCAGTGACCGTTATCCTCGATTCGCTGCAGCTGGCGCCGGGCGCCCCCATTCCGCCCGACGCCGTGAAGGCCGCGGCCGGGGCCACCTGGCACGGCTTCCGCCAGCCCAGCGGCCGTGTGAACAATCTGAAGCTGGATGGTGAAAATCCAGTCGCGGCCACGGTCGGCGGAATCCTGGCGCAGATCTTTCCGCCCCTCAAGGCGGGGACCCGCGAAGGGGCGAGCTGGACCGACACCACGGACACCGATGCCGGCGCGGCCGGCGTCATGGTCCGAACGGTGACCAACTTCCAGACCTCGAGCGACTCGTACAACGGCGCCAAGGTCCTCAAGCTGGCCGGGGCCTCCAGCAGCGCCATCTCCGGGAGCCAGGAGGGGCCCCAGGGCTCGATGTCCTTCGAGGGTACGGGGAGCGGCACCGCGACCTGGTTTGTCGGTGCTGACGGGACGGCGCTCGGTGCGACCTACAGCAGCAAGCAGTCGCTCGCGATCACGGCTGCCGTGTCACCGGAGCCGTTGCCGGTCGAGGTGACCGCCGAAGGCACCGTGACGCTGCTCAACTGAACCCGATGACTGCTCCCTGGAGGGTCGCGTTGCTCCTGTTCGGCGCGGGCTGCGCGTCGACCCCGGCAGCCGCCCCGCCCGTTGGCCCCACGCCAGCGCCAGGCCCGACCATGGATCCCGGGCGAATGCAGCCCGGTCCCGCCATCGCGGTGCAGTATCCGCGCGCCGGCGGCGGCATCCATCACTACGCACTCATCCGGCGCGACTCGGTGATCGCAACGATGCCGACCGGCGAGTCCCAGGTGCAGGTCGTCGGCCGGACTGCCTACGTCACTCTTACCTGGGTCGCCGCCGATTCCGGCGCCCGGATCACCACCCAGGTCGATTCGCTCGTCGCCGACACAGGCCTGACCAATTTTGCCACTTCGCTCGATAGTGCCCGGGGCCTCCGGTGGACCGCGCTCCGCCTGGCCAGCGGTCGCCTGACCGGGCTGAATTCCGGGCGAGGCTCGCTGGTCGGAGACCAGCTTCGGGATCAGCTTCAGCTGCTCTTCCCGATCCTGCCCCCGAGTGGTGCCCAACCGGGTGCATCGTGGAGCGACTCCACCTCCTTGCCGACCCGGGTCAGCGCGTTCGAGGCGACGGAGACCGCCCTCTCGTCGAGCTCGGCCGCGATGCCTGCGGACGGGCGGAACGCGCTGGAGCTTTCCGTCACCCGGGTGCGCCGCGCAACCGGAGAAGGCACCCAGTTCGGCCAGCCGATGACCGTCCAGGCCTCGGGACTCGACAGCCTCACCTACCGGCTGGCGGTCGACGGCCGGGTCATGGAGGTGGTAGGTCACCGCAGTACCGATCTCGTCGTCCAGCTGCCGTCGATCGGTCAGAGCGTACCCGCCCATGAAGCGTCCTTCCTGCGGATGACCCTCCTTCCCTAAGCGTCACCCATGCGGCGAGCACTGCTACTGTTCGGCCTGCTGACGGGCGCCTTCGTGTTCTGGCTCTTCGCCGTCTGGCCACCGCCGTCGTGGTACCGCACGCACTGGCCCCGGGAGACGGCGTTCATGGCGATGCATCCCGACACCAGCCCTGCGGCGCACTCCCACCGCCTGTACCGCCCGGTTCCGCTCGATTCGATCGCACCGGTGATGCAGGACGCGGTCATCACCGGCGAGGACAACAAGTTCCGCACTCACGGCGGCATCGATTACCTGGCCATGGCGCAGGCCCTCGGCTACGGTCGCCCCGATTTTTCATGGGAGGATCCGGGCGACCGCGCGGCACTGCGTGCGGTATTACCCCGGGCGTGGAGCCAGCGAGCGAAGCTGCGCGGCGCAAGCACGATCAGCCAGCAGCTGGCGAAGAACCTCTACCTCTCCGCCTCCCGCAATCCCCTCCGGAAGGTGAAGGAAGCGGTGATTACCTGGCGACTGGAAAGTGCGCTCGGCAAGCGGCGGATCATGGAGCTCTATCTCAACATCGTCGAATTGGGGGAGGGGGTCTGGGGGGTGGAGCCGGCGAGTCATCTCTACTTCAAGCGATCCGCGAAGAACCTGTCCCGGGAGGAGGCTGCCGCTCTCGCCGGCACGCTGCCCTTCCCGCGCAGCTCCAATCCGGGCCATCGGCCGGGGCGGATGCGGTGGCGGCAGGATCTGATCCTCCGCCGGATGCGCGGCGAGGAGATCGAGATTCCCAGGACCGAGGAAGCGGACTCTTCGGACGCTGGCGCCGCTCCCGCGGGGGCGGATGCAACCGCGGACTCGGTGGAGACCAGTCTTCCGCCGGCGGATTCGCTCGCCTCGGATTCGATCACCGCAACCACCCCCTCCGACAGCGCACGGTGACGCACCGCTGGGCCGCTCTTCGGCATCCGGGGGGAGCAGCCTAGAGGATCTTCTTGCCGAAGGCAGACTGTACCAGCTCCACTGCGAACTCGGCGGAGCGGTTGCGGTCGTCGAGGATGGGATTCACTTCGACGATCTCGAGCGAGGTCATGACGCCGGCGGCATGCAGTGATTCCATCACCAGCTGGGCCTCGCGCCAGTCGAGGCCGCCCTTCACCGGAGTCCCGACCCCGGGTGCGAGGCTGGGATCGACGGCGTCCAGGTCGAAGCTCACGTGCACCAGGTCGGTCCCGTCAGTGACATTGGCGATGGCCTTTTCCATGACGATGTGAATGCCGTGACGATCGACATCTGCCATGGTGTAGACATGGACCCCGAGGCGGCGGAGGTGGGCACGCTCGCCCTCGTCGACGCTGCGGATCCCGACCAGCGCGACGTTGCCGGGTTCCACCTTGCGAAAGCGCCCGCCGATGGCGCCGAGGCTGCGGGGTCCGAGGCCGAGCAGTGCGGCGAGGGGCATGCCGTGCACGTTGCCTGACGGGGAGGTGGAGGGCGTATTGATGTCACTGTGTGCGTCCACCCAGAGCACACCCACTTTTCTCCCTTTCTTTCGGCCCCAGCGCGCCACGCCGGAGACGGTGCCGACGGCAATCGAGTGATCGCCGCCTAACACGAGAGGGAAGTGTCCCCGGCGCATGACCCGCTCCACCTTGTCGGCCAGACGACGGTTGGCGAGGGCGATTTCGGCGAGGTAGCGGGCGCTGACCTCACCGACGCGGAGCTGCTCCATGTTCCGGATCTCGAGGTCTCCCTCGTCGATCACGGTGTGGCCCAGCTCGCGGAGACTGGCGGCGAGTCCGGCGATGCGGATGGCGGATGGCCCCATGTCCACTCCGCGGCGGCCGGAGCCCAGGTCCATGGGAACGCCGATGACGTGAACCGAGCGCCCCGAGGACCGCCTGCGGGCCATCAGTCCACCAGGCGGAGCGGCATCACCAGCGTCAGATAGGCGGCGGGGTCGTTCCAGCCCACCGGTTCGCAGGTGGCGGCGCGCTCCGGCCCCTTGAACGTCATCCGCACCTCGTCGGTCGGCATGTACTTCATGATCTCGAGCAGGTAGGCGGCGTTGAAGCCGATCTCCATCGTCTCGCCGTCGTACCCCACCGACATCTCCTCCTGCGCCTCACCCAGATCCGGCGTCTGCACCGAGAGCTTGCAGGAGCCGCTGGCCAGACCCATCCGGATCCGGTGGGTCTGGTCGCTGGCGACGATGCTCATGCGGCGGAGCGCGGAGGTGAGCGCTGCCTTGTCCGCGGTCATCGTCTTGTCGTTCTCTCGCGGAATGACCTGCTCGTAGTTCGGGTACGGTCCCTCGATGAGCCGGGTGAAGACCTGGGTCGTCGCGGAACGGAAGCCGAGATGATTGTCGCTCTTGGCGATCTCGAGCTCATCGGAGTCCGAGAAGAGCCGCCGGATCTGATCCAGCGCCTTGGGCGGTATGATCAAGTCGGCCTGGCCCTTGCCGATGCCGGCGGTGACCGGCACGTCCATGCGCGCCAGCCGGTGACCGTTGGTCGCGACCATCCGCATCCGCTCCGGACGGAGCTCCCACAGCACACCGTTGAGAATCGGGCGACTCTCCTCGGTGCTCGCGGCGAAGGCAACGTGCGAGACCAGCTTCTGCACATCCCCGGCACGGGAACGCCAGGCGGCGTCGAATTTCACCGACGGAAAGGCAGGGAACTCCTCCCGCGGCAATCCGAGCAGCCGGAACTTCGAACGTCCACACTCGATGGTCGCCCGTTGTTCGCCGGAGGTGGTGAGCCGGATCGCTGCACTCGGCAGCTCGCGGACGATGTCCGAGAGTTTCTTGGCCGGGAGCGTGATCGCTCCCTCCTGGTCGACCGAGGCGGGCACCGTGGTGCTCACCGCGATGTCGAGGTCGGTCCCCGACAGCCGCAGCCCGTCGGCGGTCGCCTCGAGCAGACACATTCGAGAGCACCGGGAGCGTCGTCTTGGTGGGAATCGAGGCGCTGACGGCCTGCAGTCCTTCCTGGAACTGCTCCCGCGTGATCGTGAACTTCATCCCGTCCCTCGGCGTGCAAGAAGAAACTACTAGTTCTCAGTTAACTGAACCTAGTCGTAGTAGTAGGGGGTCTGGATATGTGGACAGAACCCCCAACCGACTGCCCCGACAGGCGCTTGCGGAGAATCTTGCTGTGGACGTGGTGTGGAGGGCGGGGAGACACTGGGGGTGATTGCCCCGGTTGTCCGCGTTACCCACATCACCCACAGTGTTCGTGGATCATCACTGTGCAACAAGCTCGGCACGGGCGCTTTCGATGCGATCCTTGAACGTCCGATCGCGCGTCATCTGGCGCTGCACCTTGTCGACGCTGTGAATCACGGTCGAGTGATCCCGGCCGCCGAACGCCTGTCCGATCTCGATCAGCTGCATCTGCAACAGGTCGCGGGCGAGGTACATCGCGATCTGCCGCGGCACCACCAGCGTCTTGATCCGCGCCTTGGACCGAAGCTGTTCCGCCGTCACGCCCCAGCGTCGAGCCACCACGTCCTGGATTCGGTCGATGGTCGGCAGCGTCCTCGGGGTCATGGGGCCGTCCTCGCCCGGACGAATCTTGTCGGCCAGGGCCTCGCGGGCCAGATCGATCGATACTTCGCGATGCTTCAGGGAGGCATAGAGCAGGAGCTTGATGATCGAGCCTTCCAGCTCCCGCACGTTGGACCGCACATGCTCCGCGATGAACCGCAGCACGTCGTCCGGAATGGTCATCTCGAGGTGATCGAGCTCCTGCTTCTTGCGCAGGATCGCGATCCGGTGCTCGAGGTCCGGCTGGCCGATGTCGGCCACCATGCCCCACTCGAACCGGCTGACCAGCCGCGCCTCGAGCCCGGGGATTTCCTTGGGCGGGCGGTCCGAGGTCAGGACGATCTGCTTTCCGGCCTCGTACAGTGCGTTGAAGGTGTGAAAGAACTCCTCCTGCGTGGCTTCCTTGCCCTCGAGGAAGTGCACGTCGTCCACCAGGAACAGGTCGATATCGTGACGGTAGCGCTTGCGGAGCTCCGGCATCGTGCGCCGGGAGATCCCTTCGATGACTTCGTTGATGAACTGTTCGGCGCTCACGTACAGCACCCGGGTGCCCGGCCCCCGACGCAGCATCGCATGGGCGATGGCCTGCATCAGGTGGGTCTTGCCGAGGCCGGTGGCGCCGTAGATGAACAGCGGGTTGTAGGTCTTGCCCGGCGCCTCGACGGCCGCGTGGGCGGCCGCGGCCGCGAGCTGGTTCGACTTGCCGATGACGAACGTCTCGAAGGTGTAGCGCTCGTTGAGCGGCTGGTTGCTAGGGTTGGAGGGTTGTCCTCCCTGTCCCGCCGCAGGCGCGCTCACGAAGAAATCCATCTGCGGCCGACGCTGGCGATCCTCCTGGACCCGGAACGTCACCCCAATCGGCTTGCCGGCCACCGTCTCGGCGATCTTGGAGAGCAGCACCCCGTGGTTGGTCTCATTCCACTTGGCGGCAAACTCATCGGGCGCGGCGATAACCAACCGGTCCGCCTCGAGGGCGACGGCTTCGGTTGGCTCGAGCCAGGCTCGAACCACCTTGTCCGGAAGCTGCCGACCGGCTTCGTCGAGGATGAGCTTCCAGAGTTCTTTGGCGGACTGAGGCATTCTGCTTCAGGGCGGGTGGGGCGTTCGCTAGGGCAGCCGATTGTACGGGCCGGATGTGGAAAAGTCAACCTTGACCTGTGTGGGGTTCACTGGCTAGGTTTGCGGGCTCATTTGAAGGGATATTTCGATGAATCCGTCATATCGTCCGCGCAACAAGCGCCGCATCGCCAAGCATGGTTTTCGCGCCCGGATGGAGAACCGGTGGGGGCGTGCCACGCTGTCGCGTCGGCGCAAGAAGGGTCGCAGGCAGCTGGTCGTCTCGATCGGCTCCAAGCACGGGACCCGCTGACGGCTGGCGAAGCCCGTCCCCGGTCGAGCCGCCTCGCGGCCCAGGCTGAGCGGACGCAGTGTCTAGCGGCAGGTCGGCGGCGGCGGTTGCGGTTGCTGGAATTTGTCTGGCTGAACAACACGGCGGGCCACCCACGGATGGGACTGATCGTACCCAGGTTCCAGTCCTCCGCGGTGGCCCGCAATCGTTTACGGCGCCGCCTTAGCGAACTCTGGCGGCGCGAGATCCAGGGCCGGCAAGGTGATCGCGATCTCATCATCCGGGCCCGGAAGGACGCTTACTCAGCTTCGTTCGATGAGCTGCGGACGGAGCTGGTCGCGTGGGTGGGGGGGCTGTGAACCAAGTCGGTCCGAGGTCCGAAGTCCGAATCGCGAGCGAGGCGCGCATTACCACGCCACCGGAGCTCCGCAGCGGTGCGGCGCCGCTCTTCCCGAGGCCGCGTTCGATTGCCGGCTGGGTCCTCGCTCCACTGACCTGGACGCTGATCGCCCTGATCCGATTCTACCAGCTGTTCATCTCCCCGGGGCTGCCGCCGAGTTGCCGGTTCACCCCCAGCTGCTCCCAATTCACAATGGATGCCGTCCGGCGTCATGGCCCCCTCAAGGGCGCGTGGCTCGGCGTCCGCCGTCTCGGTCGATGCCACCCCTGGCATCCGGGCGGCCATGATCCAGTTCCCTGACCTCGGTTCCTAGACTCCATGGATCGTCGCGTCCTCTGGGCGATAGCGCTGATGATGGTCATCGCCATCGTGCCCTCGATTCTCTTCAAGCCACCCGTGCCCGCGCCGAAGCCCACCAGCGCAGCGGCCCGCGACACCGCTCTGCCCACCACGCCGGCGCCCGCGCCGGGCAGCGGACCCGCGATGACACAAACCGGGTCGGGCGTACCGGCGCCCGAACTGCCATCGGCGCAGCCTGCGGAGACCGTGGTGGTCAGTTCGCCACTCTACCACTACGCCATCGCCACCCGGGGCGGCGCGATCGTCCAGGCGTCGCTGGAGCAGTACAAGAATCTCGCGCCGGGACACCGGGGGGAGACCCTGCGGATGCTTCCGGACGGCGCGCCCATCCACCAGCTGGCGGTGAGCGTCGGGAACGACACGCTGCGTCTGTCCGACTGGGATTTCACCCCGTCGGCCAAGGTGCTGGAGGTGCGGGGGAGCGACTCGCTTGCGCTGACGGCGAGCCGCGGCGGGGTAACAGTCGACCTGACCTACCACTTTCAGCCGGATGATTATCAGATCGGCGTCACGGGGAAGATGACCGGGCTGGGACCCGTGGGCGGACACCTGCTCATCGGCATGGGCAGCGGATTCAGCCAGACCGAGGCCGATTCGAACGCGAACTACTACGCCTTCGGGATCGTCACCAAGACCGACCAGTCGAAGTCTCAGCCGTTCGCCAAGCTCAAGGCCGGTGAGCGGGCGACGTACGAAGGGCCCTTCGAGTGGGCGGCCGTGAAGTCGAAATACTTCGTGGCGGCGCTGCTGGCGATCGACGCCGGCAACGCGCCGATCAGCGGCGTCTCGGTGCAGGCGCTGCCGGGGCAGGCCAAGGTCATCCGCGCCGGTACCACCTTCGATGTGCCGGTGCCGTCGGCGGGCACGTTTGCGTACCGGCTCTACGCCGGCCCGATGGAGTATCCGCGACTGCACACCGTGGGGCACGATTTCTACGACATCAATCCCTACGGCTGGCCGGGCTTCCGCACCCTGATCCGCCCGATCGCGGTCGCCGCACGGGCGCTGCTGGTCTGGATGCACGAGCACCTGGGCATCGCGTACGGTGTGGTGCTGATCCTGTTCGGGATCATGATCCGCCTGGTGCTCTGGCCGCTCAACCAGAAGGGCATGCGGGCCAGCATCCGGATGCAGGCGCTGCAGCCGGAGATGCAGAAGATCCAGGAGCGGTACAAGGAAGATCCGAGTCAGCTGCAGAAGGAAGTGATGCAGCTCTACAAACGCGAAGGAGTGAACCCCTTCAGCGGCTGCTGGCCGATGCTGCTCCCGTGGCCGATCCTACTCGCGCTGTTCTTTGTGCTGGCCAATACCATCGAGCTGCGGGGCCAGGCGTTCCTCTGGCTACCGGACCTCTCGCTCAAGGATCCCCTCTTCATCCTGCCCCTCCTCATGGGCGCATCGATGTTCGGGGTGAACAAGGTCGGCATGATGGGGATGCCGCCTAACCCGCAGTCGAAGATGATGCTGTACATGCTTCCGGTCATGATGACGGTGCTGTTCATCAATTTCGCCTCGGGGCTCAACCTGTATTATTTCATCCAGAACCTGGTGAGCATCCCGCAACAGTGGATCCTCGCGCAGGAGCGGATGAAGGCCAAGGCGGCGGCAGCGGTCATCGTCAAGACCAAGAAATGACCTCCCCGTAGCGCCGCAGGTCCCTGCGGCGCTACAGTGTTCCTGTCCATGCTCTCCGATCCCATCGCCGCGCTGGCCACACCTCCGGGTCGCTCCGCTATCGCCGTCGTGCGAGTGAGCGGCGACGGTGCATTGGCTGTGGCGGCGCGCGTGGTGCGTGGCTTCCGATCGGAGCCGCCGAGGGTGGCCCGGCTCGCCTCATTCCTGGACGGGGAGGGTACGGTCATCGATCGCGGGCTCTACCTCGTCTTCCCCGCACCGCGCAGCGAGACCGGGGAGGACCTGGTGGAGCTGCAGTGTCACGGTGGTCACCTGGTGCCGATGCGGGTGCTCGCGGCACTGGAGACGGCCGGCGCGCGGCAGGCCCATCCCGGCGAATTCACCCGTCGAGCGGTGCTGAACGGCAAGCTCGATCTGCTGCAGGCCGAGGCACTCGGGGACCTGATCGATGCTGAAGCGCCGGCCCAGGGTCGTGCCGCCCTGCTGCAGCTCGAGGGCGGGCTGTCGAGGCGGATCGCGGCGCTCCGCGGCGCCCTGGTGGAGCTGCTGGCGCTGCTGGCCTACGCGGTGGATTTCCCCGAAGAAGATGACGGACCGATTCCGCTGAGTCGGCTGGAGTTGAGTCGGGCCGGTGTCGCGACGCAGATCGACCAGTTGCTGGTAAGCGCCCCGCGGGCGGAACGGATCCGGCGCGGCGCCCTGGTCGTGCTCACGGGCCCGCCCAACGCCGGGAAGTCCTCGCTCTTCAATGCCCTGTTAGGTAGTGAACGGGCCCTGGTCACTGACCTGGCCGGGACTACGCGCGACGCGATCGAGTCGCCCGCCGACTTCCTCGGCTGGCCCATCCGGCTGGTGGACACCGCCGGACTCGGCACCACCGAGGACCGGATCGAGGTGCTGGGTCAGGCGATGAGCCGGCGCTACTTGGACGCAGCCGATCTGGTACTCCGCTGCACCGAGGCGACGGACCGCAGTGCCGAGTCGCGCGGATCGGATGATGCTCGCACCATCGAGGTGCGTACCAAGGCCGACCTCGTTCCGACGGCAGACACCGGCCTCGCGGTCTCGGTGGTCAGTGGAGCGGGCATCGGGGAGCTCCGCCGCCGGGTGGCCGACCGACTCTTCGCCTCCGGCAGCACTCTGGGGGATCTCGCCCCCGCGTTGACGCGCGAACGGCATCGTGTCGCCCTGGTGCGCGCAGCGGAGGCACTCGACGGTGCCCGGCCGCACTTGGCCTTGCACGGAGATGCGGTGCTCGCGGCCCATCATGTGCAGGAGGCGGTGTACGCCCTCGATGCGCTGGTTGGCGCGATCGACATCGAGGAAGTGCTCGATCGGCTCTTCGCCTCTTTCTGTGTCGGGAAGTGACCGAACATCTGCATGGCTCTTGCCGAGCGTAGCGAGCGATCTCCAGGTTTCTGCCGCGCCCCGGTCCCCATTATCCTGTCAGCCCATGCATCTCTCCGCGCTGCACATCTACCCGATCAAGTCATGCGCCGGGATCGCGGTCACCACGTGGGAGGTGGACGACTTCGGCCTGAGATACGACCGGCGCTGGATGCTCGTCACGCCCCGGGGCCAGTTCCTGACGCAGCGTGAGCTGCCCGCCCTGGCGCAGGTGCGGGTGACCGTCGCGTCGCCGCATCTCAGGGTCTCGGCGCCGGGCCAGCGGGAGCTGATCCTCGCACTGGACCCGATGGGCGGGCGGCCGATCGCAACCCAGGTCTGGGACGATGCTGTCGCGGTCGTAGCGCCGGATCACACCGCTGACGCCTGGTTCTCCGACTACCTCGGTTACGAAGTGATGCTGGCGTACATGCCACCGAGCACAAGGCGTCCGGTGGACCCGGCGTATGCTCCCAACGGGGGCCGCGCCAGCTTCGCGGACGGATTCCCGTTCCTGCTGGTGGGCGAGGCCTCGCTTGCCGACCTCAACGGGCGACTCCCGACGCCGGTGCCGATGAACCGCTTCCGGCCCAATCTGGTCGTGTCAGGCAGTTCTGCTTTTGCGGAGGATGGCTGGCGGCAGATCGTCGTCGGCGGCATTCCGATGGAGGTGGTGAAGCCCTGCGCCCGCTGCGTGGTCACGACCACCGACCAGGAGACGCTGGAGCGGGGGCAGGAGCCTCTCCGCACGCTCGCCACGTTTCGTCGTCAGGATCAGCAGGTGATGTTCGGACATAACGTGGTGCACTACGGGACGGGGATGCTGCGGGTAGGGGATGGGCTGACGGTATCCCGAGAGGAGGTCGATCGTGGCAACGACCGCTGAACCGGGCTCCGACGGCCCGTACCGGCGCATCACCCTCCTCGGGATCCCCTACGATGGGAGCTCGTCATTCACCCGCGGCTCCGCCGGCGGGCCCGCGGCGCTGCGGACCGCGCTGCGCTTCGACGGGAGCAACAGCTGGAACGAGGATGAGCAGGACGTGCTGCCGCTGCTCACCGATGCCGGTGATCTCGCGCTCACCGGCGTTGCCGATCCCCGCCCGCTGATCGAGGCGCGGGTCGATGCCCTGATGGCCGCCGGGGCCACGCCGCTCCTCCTCGGTGGTGACCACTCGATCACCTGGCCGATCGTCCGCGGGGTACGGCGGCATGTCCCGCGCCTGACGATTCTCCATCTCGACGCCCACCCCGACCTCTACGACGCGCTTGACGGCGACCGCGGCTCGCACGGCTCGCCGTTCGCGCGGATCATGGAGGAGGGGCTCGCCAATCACCTGATTCAGTGCGGCATCCGGACCATCAACCGGCATCAGCGGGAGCAGGCGCAGCGGTTCGGCGCGGAAATCGTGACGATGCGCTCCGGCGTCGAAGCGATGATCACCGCCGCGCGCCGAGTGGAGGGGCCGGTCTATCTCTCGGTGGACCTCGACGTGCTGGACCCGGCGTGTGCCCCCGGCCTCAGCCACCCCGAGCCTGGTGGGCTCTCGACCCGTGAAGTGATCCGGATCGTGCAGGCGATACCGCGCGGCCGTCTCGTCGCTGCCGATCTGGTGGAGCTCAACCCGGTGAACGATCTGCGCGACCTGACGGCGCGGGTCGGCGCGAAGCTGGTGAAGGAGATTGTCGGGCGGATGATCGGATAGTGGGGCGGGGTCGGATCTATTGGCCCGCCACTGCACTCTTGTGGCTGCCATCGCAGAACGGCTTTTCCAGCGACTTGCCGCAGCCGCAGAGCTTGAGAAGTCCGATGTGCTTCGGCGGCAGAGTGATCGTATTGCCATCCTCGTCCCGGACGATCACGGCACCCTCGATGAGGATGGTGCCTTTTTTCTTGAAGACGATCGTGATGGGATTGGCGGACATTCTAGGACTCCGGATGCGGAGAGGGGCGACCTCGAGAGCCGCCCCTGCGACAGGCCGAGGATCGGTGCAACGGTCAAGCCGTCTGGACGCCGCGGGCGACTTCCTCGGCGGCCTGGAACTCCGCCGCGCCCGCGCGGAGCGCCGCGGCGACCCCACGCTGCTGGACCAGCGCCTCCGTCATGCGGTGGCCGAGGTAGTAGCCGGAACGCTCGGGGAGCACGCGACCGCCGACCAGGCGCGCGGAGGGGCTCATGCCGCCGGAAAGGTAGCGCAGGCGGAGCCCGATGCCCCGTCCCTCCAGCTCCGGCTCTACCACCCGGCGCAGGAAGGACTCCAGCTCGCGCAGCCTGCGAAACTGCCGCCGGGGGTAGCCGAAATAGTTGGCGGCGTCGAGGCCCGGAGCAACCGCCTCCGCGGCGTGTACCGCGAGACCTTCATTCACCAGCAGCTCGCGCAAGGTGGCCCGACTGCCGGTGACCCAGTAGTCGTAGTAGCCGCCCTGATCGCTCACCAGGCGCTTGAGCTCGCTCTGACTGGCGGGCGAGGTGTATCGGACGGTGTGTGCCAGCTCGTGCCCGACCCAGAGCGGAATCAGCTCGGGCGGAAGCCCCATGCCGTACGTCTCGGGATTGGCCCGACCGGTGAAGTGTTCGATGCAGATGAACGCCACGCCGCGGCCGCTGACGATCAGTTCGCCCGCGTTCGCGGCTCCCATGCCGACCATGAGATAGACGTCGGTCGGGCGGTCGACCTGCAGGAGGTCGGTCGCTTGGGCGATCGCGTCCTCCACGATCCCCTCGATGTCAGTCGACTCGATCAGTTCCCTGAGGTCGCTGCGGTCGGCGTTCAGCGCGTGCGCAATGACGGCCTGGGCCTGCGGGCTCTCGAGGTCCAGCACGTAGTTGTGCCAGTACGCGGCGAGCACGGCGCGATGCGCATTGAGGTACTGCTCGAACGCCGCTTCTTTGTTGGCGGCCTGGAGAACGGAGAGAAACTCCGGAACGAGATTGATCAGCACGTTCGGGAATATCGGAGGTTCAATTCATCGCGCAAGCCCTCTTGCGCGGAACGGTTCGATCAATCATAGGACAGCGATCTTGACACCGGCAGCAATGTGCTGCATCCCGGTGCCGGTGCGTGGCCCGGATCACCGTGACTCGCGCAGTTGGGCGGCGTCCGGCCCGGGCCGCTCGCCGCTCTCCCGGAACGACGGCCCGACGATCGCTCCGACACTGTCGGCGAAGTCGCGCAGCAGCATAGCGTCACCGCCGGTGTCGAGCGCGACGTAAGCCGCGTCGTCGCGGCCCTGTCTGAACGCCCCAAGCACACCCGGCGCAGGAGATGGCGGTGGTGCGGCGTGCGAGGCGAGGGTGTCATCGCGCGGGGTCACACGGTCAGTCGCATCAGCGCGTGCAGCAGGTTCGAGCGGGCCCTGGCCTCGAATCGTGCGGCAAATTTCGCCGTCGCATAGATCCGCTCCCGCTCCAGAAAGCCCTGGAGAATCCGGGCTCGCGCGGGACGGAAGACCGACTCGGGCACCCAGGCGTACTCCAGGGAGATCTGCTCCTCGTACTCCTCGAAGCGCTCTTCCGGCGCCCCGAGAATCGCCAGATCGATGTCGACCATCAGTGCGGCATCACCGCGGGCCACCGCCTCGGTGTGCCGCGTGGCGAGAATCAGCTCGCGCACCCGACCGACGACCTCCGGCCCCGCTCCAGCGTGCCGAAGGACCTCTCCCGCCCAGTCGGCGCTCCGGGATTCGTTGTCCGATCGCCGGGTGTCGTAAATCACATCGTGAAACCAGAGCGCGATGATAACCTCGCCCGGTCGCTCCGCCAGGTCGGACGAGTCATCGAAGTGGTCCAGGCACTCACCAAGGTGCTGCAGCGTATGGTAGAATCGATCCGGTTCGCCGTACTTCATCAGCAGATTGGTGTGGACGTCGGGACTCGGCATCCGGCATCCCAGCAGTCCCCAGGCAGCGTCCCATCGGGAATCCCGATTCAGGGTCATGCGCAGCAACGCCTGCGTTGGAAGTGAGTGGGAGGTCGTCGCGGGAATGCCGTCGGGCCAGGCACAGGTGAACGACGGAACTATTGTATTCGCCGCCGGACAGACGAGCAAGCACCCAATTGCAGAACGGGATGCGCCGCGCCGCTGAGAATGAGATCGAAGGGCCTGCGTGCGGTGGGAGCTGCGGAACCGCGGTCCGGGTCGCGCAGGCGGCCTCGTCAGCGCGGCATGCCGCCGCACAGTAAATCAGGGCGTCACGATTACCGCACCGACCATCGAGGGGGGATTGCTGCAGTGATAGGCGCAGGCGCCTGCCGTGGTGAAAAGGAGGAGCGGCAGGTGGCGGGCGGTCTTTGCGATGGTCATGGGACGAGTCCTCCACGGCGGCGCGCAGCGACTTCACCCGCTCGAGGTAGAACCACCACCCCAACGAATCGACCCCCCGGGGAGACGGGGGGCCGTGCGGTCGTGGCGAGGCTACGCTCTCACAACGCTAGTTGATCTCCCGCTGCTTGCGCTTGCTCACCTCGTCCAGGAATCGGCGCTCCTCGGAGGTGAGGCTCGCGATGCCGTTGGCACTGATCTTGTCGAGCACCCGGTCGACCTCGCTCGCCACCGGATCATTGCCGGGGCGCGGGGTCAGCGGCCGCGAAGGCGCCGCGGCGTGGGGATCGGAATCTCGGCTCACCGCGCTCTGCTGGACCATGACCACCCGCTCGGGCTGCTGCCGTATGGCACGCGCGGGACGCCGCGGGTAGAACGACTGGACCTTGAAGAACATCCATCCTGCGAGCATCCCGCCGAGGTGAGCCTCGTGGGCCACGCCGTCCTGGATCCACTTGGCGAACACCAGATCCAGCATCGCGAGCCCGATCACCAGGGTCCGCGCCCGGATCGGAACCGGGATCGGGAAGACCATGATTTCGGCATCCGGCCAATACATCGCAAAGGCGACAGCAATGCCCAAGACCGCACCCGAAGCACCGATAATCGGGCTCTGCGGCATGATGGTGGTGAGTAGCAGAGAGAAGAGTGCCGCCCCGATGCCACAATAGATGTAGTAGAACAGGAACGGGCGGGAACCCATCCGGCTTTCGACAGCCGTCCCGAACAGGTACAGACCCAACATGTTCGTCGCCAGATGCAGAATGCTCGCGTGGACAAACAGGTAGCTCCCGGCGCCCCAGGGGTGGGTGGCAAAGGCGGCCGGGTTCATCGCCAGGGCGGCACGAATTTCAGGCGACGTAAACACCGTCTCCAGTAACAGCTGCGCGACTGCGGTGACCGCGATGAGGCGGCCAACCGAAGGCGTCAGGCGAGGAAAGGTCGGGCTGCTGAATGACATAAGGTGCTCAACTACTTAAACCCTTGGGGTCGGCAGGTGGTTCCCGACCGCCGACTACCCGGGCGGTACGGCAAATCCGGTCGCATAGTTCCGCAAACTCGATGCCCAGCGCTTTCGCCGACTGGGGCAGCAGGCTCGTTGCGGTCATGCCGGGAAGCGTATTCACCTCTAAACAGAAGAGTTCCCCGGTTGGTGTCAAGCGAAAGTCGACCCTGGAGTACCCGCCGAGCTTGAGGGCCCGATGGGCGAGCAGGCCCAATCGCTGGCACTCGGCGGTCACCGCGGAGGAGAGGCCGGCCGGAAAGATCTCCTCCGACATCCCCGGCGTGTACTTGCATTCGTAGTCGAAGATCTCATGCTGGGGGATGATTTCGCCCACCGTCAGCGCACCGATCTTCGAGCACCCCGACGGTGAGTTCCCGCCCTGGCACGAAGCTCTCGACCATCACCTCGTCGTCGAACTCCCGTGCGTACCAGACCGCCCGCTCGAAATCCTCGGGCTGCTTCACGATGGTAAGCCCGACCGTCGACCCCTGCTTGGAGGGCTTCACCACCACGGGCCAGCCCAACGCCTTGCCGGCCTCTCCCGCGGTGACGGGGGTCATGCACCAGCGGGCAGTGGGGACCCCAGCATCCCGGAAGAGGCGCTTGGATATGTCCTTGTCCATCGCCATGGCGCTCCCCAGCGGCCCGCTGCCGGTATAGGGAACGCCGATCGTTTCCAGCATCGTCTGAATGGTGCCGTCCTCGCCGCGGCCGCCGTGCAGGGCCAGGAAGACGACGTCCGCCTCACGCACCTCGGGCAGGGCACCGAGCGCGGTGAGCAGGAAGGTCCGTTCGCGCTGCTGCAGCTCGGCGACCGAGGGCCAGGTCGCCCCGACGGCGCCGAGCAGATGTTCCAACTCCCGTGATTCGGGGACGAAGCCGGTGACGGTGTCGACCACAACCACGCAGTGTCCTCCCGCGCGGAGGGCGGGTACCACCTGGCGGGCGGAGGCGAGGGCGACATCGCGTTCGGCGGAGGCGCCGCCGGTCAGTACGGTGATGCGGATCGGGTGCTCCTCTCGGCGGATGCCTAATCGTAGCGGAGCCGTGGGGGGCTGCGCTACGGCGGGGGTGCTCCTCTCGACTTCTGGAGAACCGTGAGCGATCCTCAACGCGGTGCCGATCGGCCATATCGGGACTGTGCCCGGAACCTGCCAGGAGACCGACCATGCTGTCTCTCATGATCATCCGCATGGCGATCGGCGTGAGCCTCTGTACCGGAGGGTGCCGGGACGAGGAGCTCATGGCCCCGCCATTTCACCAACAGGCTTCGTCTCTGGTCACCTCGGATTCGCTCTGCGCCCGGGTCACCGTTGCGGTCTCCGGCACCAGCACCGTGAGCACCACCTTTCCGAGTGCGTCGAGCTGTACCACCCACCTGGTGCTGATCAAGGGGACCAATGCCAGGTGGAGCAGCTCGACCCGGAAGTTGAGCCTGTTCGTGAAGCTGACCAACAGGAGCGGGGGAACGCTCCAACTGCCGGTGCGGCTCTACCTCCCCACCATCGGCACTATCGTGCTCACCCCGGCGGGAACACCGGCGAGCACGGTGGTGGCGCAGAACCCCGACAGCAGCGAGGTGGGGGGCGGGCGCATCTGGTTCATCGGGGGGACGGGGACGCTGGCCAACAACGGGTCGACGGTGCAGGACACCGTCGCCTTCATGGTGCAGTCGCCGACCAGCCAGGCTCGGCTGTCGTTCGTGGCGACGGCCAGCAGCGCGGGGGGAGGTGGGGGGCTTCCGCCGCTACCAACCAGCGTCAGTTGGCCCCAGACGAACCTGGCCCTGGCAGCGCTGCCGCTGGACACCTCCACGAAGGAGTATCGGAATGTCATAGGTCTCCAGTTCTCCGCGACGATGACCGGCGCGGCCTACAACAGCCTCCTGGCGCGATATGGGGGAGTGCTGATCGGGGGCATCGGAGGCGGAACGCCGTATCTGTACTACATAATTCAGTTCCCTGACCCCGGGCCGACCTACGCCGCCCTGGATTCGCTGTTGCACAGGCTTGTGCGAGAGCCAGGGGTCCTCGAACTGCTGACGCTCGAACGCCCGTCGCACATGGACCTCAGGGGCTCGTACCGGAACGATGACGGGCTTCTGGCGACGGCCGACACCTCTGGACGAGGCGGTACACCGCCACCGCTGCCCAACTCCACCACCAATGTGCCGGACGATTCCCTGCACATTGTATACGTGCCGGGCGACACCATCGCCCAGTACTACCGCACGATCGCGCGAGTCAACTTCCGCGACGACGCAACCCCCGCACAGATCTCGGCGCTGCTCACCAAGTACCACGCCCAGGTGGTCGGCGGGGACACCTGGACGAACACCTACATCATTCTTTACGCAGACCCCGGACCCACCTGGGACGATGTGAAGGCGAAGCTGCAGTTGTTAGACGCCGAGCCGGGGGTTGAACGGGCAACTCCGTTTGCGCGATATGAGGGCCCGCCGCAGTTGGATCTCGAGGTAGCGCCGACGAATCCTCCTGGTGGGGATGGCGCGGGCTCATGGCCTCAGCTGACAACCAACCTGCCGCTCCTGGACGCCACCCGGACCGTTGTACTCGGTGGGGGACCGGACCGAGTCTTTCGGACTGACCTTTGGCTCAGCTTCACCGCGGGCCTGAGCGACGCAGAAAAAGCGACGATTCTGACTTCGGCCGGAGGAACCGTGCTCGGCGTCACTCCTGGCAAGGCAAGCTACTTTGTTCGCTTTGCCGATCCGGGCAATTCGGAGGCGGCCTTCGATTCCCTGCTCGCGCGAGTGGGCGCGGTCAACGGGATCGAAGGGGTATCACCGATTCCTGCGACGGCCTCCAAAATCGTTGTCAATTGATACCTGCGGCCGGCGACGGACGCCTGAACTCCGGCGCAGATTGCCAGGCAGAAGAGATTCGGTGGCCGAGCGCTCGCTCCGCCGCTTCCATCACCTCGTTCCGATGAGCTGCTGCAGCACGTCGTACCGGCTCACGATGCCGATGAGCTTGCCGTCCTTCTGGATCAGCGCCGCGGGGCTCTCCCGGGTGAGGATCGGGGCGAGGCGCTCGGTCGGCGTGAGCGCATCGACAACCGGAAAGGCGGCATCCATCAGCTCCCGCACCGGGCGGTCGAGCAGCGACGGCTGCGCCAGCGCGCGAGTCATGAGGGTGTTCTCGGTCAGGCTGCCGACGCACTGCCCGGCCTCGAGCACCGGAATCTGGCTGACGCCCCAGGTGCTCATGAGGGTGAGCGCCTGACGCACCGCCGCGGCCGGCGCGACACTCACCAGGGCGGGAGCGTTCGCGTCGCGGCGCTGCAGCAGCTGTTCGACGGTGACCCGGGGGACATCCAGCAGCTGGTTCTCCTGCATCCACTCGTCGTTGAAGACCTTGGAGAGGTAGCGCTCGCCGGTGTCGCAGAGGATGGTGACGACGCAGGCCGAGGGATCGTCCAGCTCCCGGGCGATCTCCACCGCCAGGGCGACATTCAGCCCGGCGGAGCCGCCGAGGAGCATCCCCTCCTCGCGGGCGCAGCGGCGGGCCATCACGAAGGCCTCGCGATCGGAGACCTGGCGGAACTCGTCGATGATATCGAACCAGATGGTGCTGGGGATCTTGTCGCCGCCGATCCCTTCGACCTTGTAGGGAGAGCCTTCGCCCAGGCTCTGAGTCCTGGAGAAGCCGGTGTAGAGCGAGCCCTGCGGGTCGCCGGCGATGATCCGGACTCTCGGATTCTTCTCCTTCAGATACTTGCCGGTGCCGCTCACGGTGCCGCCGGTGCCCGCTCCCGCCACGAAGTGCGTCACCCTGCCCTCGGTCTGGGTCCAGATCTCGGGGCCGGTGGTCTCGTAGTGGGCCTGCGGATTCACCTGATTGTAGAACTGGTTCGCCAGGATGGCGCCGGGCGTCTCCTTGACGATCTGCTTGGCCTTGTTGACGTAGTTGTCGGGGTGATCGGGGGGCACGGCGGTCGGGGTGATGACCACCTCGGCGCCGTAGGCCTTGAGCAGCCGCACCTTTTCCTGCGACATCTTGTCAGGCATCGTGAAGATGCAGCGGTACCCCTTGATGGCCGCCGCCACTGCGAGACCGACACCGGTGTTCCCGCTGGTGCCCTCGACGATCACCCCGCCCGGCCTGAGCTCGCCCCGCCGCTCCGCGTCCTCGATGATCCGGAGACCGATCCGGTCCTTCACGGAGCCGCCCGGATTGGCATACTCCGCCTTGCCGTAGATCGGCGTCCGCAGCCCGGCACCGATGCGGGAGAGGCGGATCAGCGGAGTCCAGCCGATGGTGGCGAGGACGGAGTCGTAGGGTTTCAGATGCGGGGGTGTCACGATCGCGAACCTCGGCGGAATGTGGCGCCTTCGGGAGCGAGAATCTTACACCGGCGGCGGCGCCTGTTACACCGGCGAGGCCTGCCTCAGGGTGTGGTTCCCCCCGCCTGCGGATGCCGGAAGTGGACCGGCTGCAGGAAGGTCGATGCGGCAGGGACCCCGTTCTTGAGCGCGGGGATGAAGCGCATCGCGCCCACTCCGGCGAGCGCGGCGGAATCGAGCGCGGGGTAGCCGCTCGACTCCGCGATGCTGGTGGATTCGGGCACGATCGCGCCGGCCACAGTCACGTAGAGGCGGAGGACGACCTTTCCCTCGATGCCGCGCGCATAGAGGGCGGCCGGATACTCCACCGGCGATTCCGGATTGATCGCGACGGGAGGGTTGTCGCCCCGGCGGGCGGTGGACTCGTCGGGTAGGCGCACCGTGTCGGCGTCCGAGCGGCCGCAGGCGGCGGCGAGGCACGCTGTCACGCCGAGCGCGGCCAGGCTGCGAGCGCTCATCGTCTGAACCCCCACAGGAAGAGCGCCGCCACCGCGAGGCCGGTGATCGCCGTCCACAGCAGGAAACTCCTCGCCATCCGCACCAGGAGGAGCGTGACGGCGGCGACTCCGAAGCCGATCGCGGCGTGGGCCCCGGCGGTCATGGGCGGATTGCCCTGGCCGAGCGACGCGGCGCCGGCGATGGAACCGAAGATGGCGGCCATCACCAGTGCCTTGCCGATCCGGATCACGATGATCGCGGCCAGCACGAGACAGGCCGCGACGAACATCGCGGGCAGGTTGATGTCGGCGGCGAGATGGTCGATCAGCTCCATGCGAGGGCCCCCGGTCTCATTCCGAGCTGCGGAGATGACACTCCCGCTATCCCTCCGACCGCCGCTTGAGATCGGCCAGTCGGGTGAGGGCTTCCAGTGGCGTCATGCGGTCGAGGTCGAGCGCCTTGAGCTCTTCCATGACGGGGTGTGGGCGGCCCTCTCCGAACAGCGCGAGCTGCGACGGATCAGCAATGGGCGGCGTGCCAGGCACGACGCGATGGTCCCCCTCCAGCGTGCGCAGGACCTCCCGGGCGCGCTTCACGACGTCGGCCGGCAACCCGGCGAGCTGGGCGACGTGGATCCCGTAGCTCCGGTCAGTCCCTCCAGCCTCGAGCCGGTGCAGGAAGACGATCTGGTCTCCGGTCTCGCGGACGGCGACGTTGAGATTGCGGGCGTGCGCCAGCTTTTCGGGGAGCTGCATGAGCTCATGGTAGTGCGTCGCGAACATCGTCCGGCAGCCGATCGTGTCATGCAGGTGTTCGGAGACGGCCCACGCGATCGCCACGCCATCATAGGTTGAGGTGCCCCGGCCGATCTCGTCGAGCAGCACCAGACTGCGACTGGTGGCGTTGTGGAGGATGGCGCTGGTCTCGCTCATCTCCACCATGAAGGTGGACTGGCCGCGCGTGAGGTTGTCGCTGGCGCCGACCCGCGTGAAGAGCCGGTCTACCACGCCGATCTCCGCCGCATCGGCCGGTACGAAGCTCCCCATCTGCGCCAGGATCACGCACAGCCCGATCTGCCGGAGAATGGTGCTCTTGCCGGCCATGTTCGGGCCGGTGATCAGCAGCACCCGCTCGGCGGGATCGAACTTCGCGTCGTTCGGCATGAACGACTCGCGCGGCATCAGCCGTTCGATGACCGGGTGGCGCGATTGCCTGAGCGTCAGCGAGAGTCCTTCGTGGATCGCGGGGCGGACGTAGCGGTGCAGCGAGGCGGTGTCCGCGAGCGAGGCCCAGACGTCGAGTCGCGCCAGCGCCGATGCCGTCCGTTGCACCCTGCCCGTCGCCTGACCGACACGGTCGCGAAGTTGAGTGAACAGCGTGGTCTCCCGCTGCCCGATCTTCTCCTCGGCGCTGAGGACCTTCGCCTCGTAGGCCTTGAGTTCCGGGGTGACGTAGCGCTCCGCACCGGTGAGCGTCTGCCGCCGCTCGTAGTCGGCGGGCACCTTGTCCGCGTGCGCGTTGGTGATCTCCAGGAAGTAGCCGAAGACCTTGTTGTATCCGACCTTGAGCGAGGCAATGCCGGTGCGTTCGCGCTCCCGCTGCTGCAGCGTGGCGATGTACTGCTTGCCGCCGTCGCGCAGGTCGCGCAGCTCATCGAGTTCGGCATCGAAACCGGGGCGGATCACGTCGCCGTCGGCGAGGACCGCCGGCGGCCGGTCACTCAGCGCCTGTCCGAGTTCCTCGGCCAGGTCGGCGAGGAGGTCGAAGTCGTCGACGACGGCGCCTAACGCGGTGCTCCGATCCCGCTCGCCGAGGCCGGTGAGGGACTCGAGGACGTCGGGGAGTCGCTGGAAGGAGTCGCGGAGCGCGCCGAGTTCGCGTGGCGTCGCCCGTCCGGCGGCGGCGCGGCCGGCGAGTCGCTCGAGATCGCGGACGCCGTCGAGCGCCTCGCGGATGCGACCCCGGCCGCGGCTGTCGTCGAGCAGGACCTGCACGGCGTCGAGCCGCTCATCGATCGCGGCCGGCTCGCTGAGCGGCGAGAGCACCCAGCGGCGCAGCAGCCGGGCGCCCATCGGCGTCATGGTGCGTGTCGAGCACTTCGAGGAGCGTGGTGCCGCGCGCGCCGGCGCGGAGCGGTTCGACCAGCTCGAGGTTGCGCCGGGTCATCTCGTCGATCCACAGGTGCCGCGCCGACCGACGCACCGCTCGGACGATGCAGGTGGGGCAGCCCGGCGGGCTGCAATTCGCCGATGTAGCGCAGCAGGGCACCGGCGGCGCCGATCGCGGCGCCATCCTCGGGACCGAGCCCCAGCCCGTCGAGGCTGGCGAGCTGGAAGCGGCGGGCCAGTTCCGCGCGGGCGAGCTCGGCGTCGAACTCCCACTTCTCCCTCGGCGTCCGCAGCACGCCATCCTCGAGGCGCACCTCGAGCTCGGCCGGCATCACCACCTCGGCGGGTGCCAGACGGCCGACGGCCTCGGCGAGATCGTCCTCGGCAATCGTTTCGAGGAGGAATTCACCGGTGGAGAGATCGATCGCGGCGATGCCGGCGCTCCTGCTTCCCTCCTTCCCGGCTGCACCGGCCTCCGCGCCGGCCCATACCGCGACGAGAAAGTTGTTGCGTACGCCCGGAAGACAGTTCTCCTCCAGGACCGCACCCGGGGTGATGGTCTCGATCACCTCGCGCTTGACGATTCCCTTGGCGAGCTTCGGGTCCTCCACCTGCTCGCAGATCGCGACCCGATGTCCGGCGGCGATGAGCTGGCGCAGGTAGTCGGCGGCGGCCTTGACCGGCACGCCGGCGAGGGGCACGCCGTCGCCGCGCGCGGTGAGGGTGATATTGAGAATCCGCGCGGCGAGGTGGGCGTCCTCGAAGAACATCTCGTAGAAATCGCCCATGCGGAAAAAGAGAATCGAGTCCCGATGGCGGGACTTGATCTCGCGATACTGCTGCATGAGCGGAGTGCCGGCCGGTTCGGCCGGGCGACCGGTCACGGCTCTTTCACCACGAAGGGCGAGCGGTTGAGCTTGCAGGCGGACCTGCTCCGCCGCCTGCAGCGCCTTGGCGCGATCGGGGTAGGGGCCGGTACGCACCTTGAAGAGCGGACCTTCCTTCACGATGTAGGGAGTGAAGCCGGCGTCCTTGAGATCCTTCGCCAGCTTGTCCGCGGCGGCCTGGCTGTTCACCGCGCCGACCTGCACCGCCGAATCCGGAGCGGCGTCGGTGCAGGGGCTGGCTCGCGGTAGTCGCCGCCGGCGCGGCGCCTGCGCGGCCAGCGGCTCGACCGAGCAGCGGCCGTTCAGGTATTCGAGTCGATTCTTGAGTTCGACATCGTCGCCGGCGTGTTCGATGCCGAGCGCGAGCCAGCCGCACCCCTCCGCGGACCTTTTTCTGCTCGAAGAACGCCCGTGCGGCCCACTCGGCGGCGGTGGCCAGCAGCGGCGATTCGGGGTAGTCGTTGCGGATGCGGTCGAGCTGCCGCGCGGCGCCGGCGAGATTGCCGGCGGCGTAGTCGAGCAGCGCGAGGCGGTAGATGCGCGTCGTCGGCCCAGCTCGGAGTTGGCGATACTCGACCGCGACACGGGTGTAGTTCCGCCGCATCTCGTCGACGCTCCGCGAGACGAGGCCCATGGTGTAGAGCATCTGCGGGTAGTTCGAATCGGTCGGCTGGCGGTCTGCCTGCAGCAGCCGGTTGACCATGCCGCGGGCGGAATCACTGCCACCGTCCTGCGCGATCCGCAGCGCATCGACGAGGCGAGGGTCGGTCTGGGCCCTTGCTGAGGCGAGGGGCGCAGAGCAGCGCGAGCACCGCCCCGAGGATCATGCAGCGGGCGCGGGGGCGACAGGTACGACGGTCATCATGAGGATGCTCCGAGAGTCTGTCGTGCCATGCCGACCGGGTCGCCCGGCCCCCGCGCCGCGCAGTCGCAGCACCAGGTCGGTCAGCACGCCGGCATCGTTCGATACCCGGGTGCCCTTGAGCGCCATGTCAGCCTCGAGGGTGATGCGGATCGCCGCTCCGCAGGCGCGTGGCAGGCCAGGCTTCGGCCGCGCGGCTCCACGCCCGGGTGAGGAGCTTCCAGTCGCCGATGCCGAAGGCACGGATGGCCCGCAGGCGCTCGAACAGCACCCGCTCGAGTGCGGCGCCGCGGCTTCCCTTGTCGTAGTGGGCGCGCGCCAGCCGGAGTCCGATCAGCGCACCGCCGAGCGAGGTGACCATTTTCACTCCCGACATCCCGGTCTGCTCCAGCACCCGCCCCGCCAGACTGATGGCGCGGGCCGTATCGTCGGCAAGCACGGCGGCGACCCAGTCCTCCAGCGTCTCGCCGTGCCGTACCCCGACCAGCTCTCCCACCTGCTCCCGACTGATGGGGCCGGTGCCGCCGAGACCGGTGAGCTTCTCCAGCTCCGAGCGGAGTGCGCCGAGGTGATAGCCGCAGGCCGCGGCCAGATGCTCGGCGGCTCCCTCGCCGAAGAGGATGCCCAGTCGCTTGGCATGGTGACTCGAGCCAGCGGGTCACCCGGTCCGTCGGCAGCGGCTCGAAATCGACCGCGTAGGTGCGTGCGACGATGGCGTCGTCCGGCTCGTACTCGCGCCGCTTCTCCTCGCTGGCCGGGGCATTCTCCACCAGGATCAGGACGGTGTCGTTCGAGGGATTGCCCAGATAGGTGAGGAGCCCGTCGCGGGCCGCTGCCTTCTTTTTCCACACCTCGGTATCCCGGATGACGACGACGCGACGATCGGCCATCATCGGCAGGGTGTTGACGAGGGCGTGGAGATCTTCAGGGCTCAGCCCCGCGGCGCCGCGCTGATCGAAGTTGAAGTCGCGCTCGTGGGGCTGCAGCGCAATTTCCACGATGGCGCGAAACGCCTCCTCCTTGAGGATGTCTTCGACACCAAAGAGGTAGTAGACGGGCGACAGCTCACGGCGGCCCAGCGCGCGGAGAAGATCGTCGTAACTATGGCGGGACATGACGGGAACATAAGCCGTCCGCCGTCGGTCGTCAGCTATCCGGCAGGATGGCAGAGGGGCGCCCGATATTCCACCTCTTGTACCGGCGGACTAGGGGCGGATGCGTTCGAAGGTGACGAACGGAATTCCCGGCAGCAGCTTTGGCCGGGCAAGCACCAGCGGGAGGCTCTCCGCGGCAACGGGAGGTGGGAGCACGAGGGCCCCCTTCAGCGTGAGGGCGACGAGGGTGATGAAGAACGCCGCCGCCACCGTGGCCGCCCAGGGCGAGACCCGTGGGGGAAGTGGCTCCGGCACCGCTTCCCCGCCCTGGAGTCGAGCCTCAAGGCGGAGGAAGAAATCCGGGGAGGGGACGATCTGCTCGCCGCGCAGCGCCGCCACCCCCTGCTGCACCGCGCGATCGTAGGCGGAACAGTCGGGGCAGCCTTCGAGGTGGTCATCCATCTCCGCGGCCAGCGCCGGATCGTGTGCGTCGCGATAGGCGGAGTACCGGCGACGGAATTCGCGGCAATCCATGGAGCGAAACCGGTTCGATGTATGGGGTGGATGGACCGATTGCGGCAAGTCGAACGGCCATCGTTCCCGGATTATACCGCGGAAATTGTCGAAGGTTCCGCCACCGGCCCGATGCCGTCAGTCCAGGTGGGGCTGGATCAGTTCGGCGAAGCTCTGGCGGGCCCGGTTCAGGCGGCTCTTCACCGTTCCAAGGTTACAGTGCATGATGTCCGCGATCTCCTCGTAACTCTTGCCCTCCAGCTCCCGGAGGACGAAGACCTCGCGGTGGTGGGAGGCGAGCTTGGCGACGGTGTCCTCGACCAGCGCCTTGAGGGTCCGCCGCTCGAAGAGGTCGTCGGGACGATTCTCCTTGTCCTCGAAGTCGACCGGGCGGTGGTCCTCCTCGTCGCGGGGCTGCGCCTGGTCGAAGCTGACCAGCGGCGAGCGACGCCGGTTGCGCAGCTCGTTCTTGGCGAGGTTGGAGGCGATCGTGTAGAGCCAGGTCGAGAATTTCCGGCCGCGATCGAACCGGTCGAGATGCCGATGCACCCGGAGAAACGCCTCCTGCACCAGGTCCTCGGCACGCTCCCGGTCGCCGATCATTCGATAGACGAAGTTGAGCAGGCGCAGCTGGAAGCGGGCAACGATCCGGCCAAAGGCGCTGGGGTCTCCAGCGAGGTGGGCCTCGATGAGCGCATTGACGTCGGTTTGCGCTACAGGCGCGGGCGCCAGGGGCGCGGGCGGATTCCCGCCCGACAGTACCGCCTTCAGCAGCCGAATCAGCGCCATCGCAGCCTCCTGCCCCTAGCCGCGCCCGAGGGCGCGAAACGCCCCGAGATAGAGCAGGGCGACCAGTGTCTTCCCGTCGATGATCTCGCCTCGCTCGATCAGCGCCATCAGCACGGACCAGCGCGTGGGACGGAGTTCGAGGAACTCATCGGCTTCCCGATGATGTGGCCCTTCCGCCAGCCCGGTTGCCGAGAAGAGATGGATACGTTCATCGGTAAAGCCGGGCGTGGTGTAGATCGTCGTCAGCCGCTCCAGTCGTGTCGCCCGCATCCCGGTTTCTTCTGCCAGCTCCCGGGTGGCGCACTGCTCCGGGCTCTCGCCCGGATCGAGCCGTCCCGCCGGGATCTCCCAGATCACCCCATCCGCGGCGTGCCGGAACTGGCGAATCAGCAGCACCCGCGGGTCGGGTCCCGACGGGTCATCGAGCCAGGGGACGACCGCCGAGGCGCCGGGATGGCGGATCATCTCCAGGGTACCGCTGGAGCCATCGGGGAACTGCACCGTATCGAGGTCGAGGTTGAGCACCCGCCCGTCGTAGCGGCGCTCGCTGGAGAGGAGCGTCATGGGCTCAACATGGGACGCCTGTACCCCGGAGACAAGGGTAGGAAGATGGCAGAATAGCTGCAAGTTCGGCGGCAAGGGCCCTGGCACGATCCTTCGAAGTTGAGTCGTCCGCTGGCGTCCCGCTACCGGAGGGTGGAGAATTATGGCGGAGGCACTCCGCTGCCTTCCGGGGTCCCCCGCCACCGGCGACGCGTCCATGACCGCACCAGCACTCGCTCCACCCTCCGCACCCCGCCGCGGCCTGTCGACGGGAGCCTGGCTCGGCGTCACTGCGCTGATCTGGGGGAGTGTGGCGCTGGTGTTCCTTTGGTCATCGGCGGACCGCTGGTCGCACGACCAGCGCTGGCTCTGTTTCGGCGTGAGTTCCTCGATCGAGTGCGGGCTCTTCATCGCCGCGGCGCGCCGGCGGGAACTGGGTCGGAGGCTGCAGCAGTCGCTCGCGATCATCGCCGCAGCCTTCGCGCTCACGGCGGGCAGCTACTTCTACGGCGTGCTGACGCCGGTCCTGGGACTGCCACCGGTCTCCGACTCTGCGGATGCGATCACGACGGTGCTCACCTACGTCATCGGCGTGTGGGGGCTGGTCCGCTGGCCGATGCGACCGCTGTCGCGGACCCGCTGGTGGCAGTTCGGGCTGGATGCCACGATCGGCATGGGTGGCATGGTGCTCTTCTTCTCCGTGCTCATCACCCTGCCGGGGACGGCAGGCACCGTCCCCGAGGAGCACCGGCGCTGGGTGCTCACCTATGGCACCGCGCTGCTGCTCGATCTCCTCGCGCTCAACGTCCTGGTGCTGCGCGGACTGGCGCTGCCCAGCCGTCGCGCCTTCTGGTTGTACATGTCGGCGCTGGTGCTCGAGATCGTGAGTCTCGTCGTCTCGCAGTATCTCGAGTACGCCCATCCTCTCGAGACCACCGGGGGGGCATCCGACGCGATCTACGTGCTGGTGCAGCTTCTCTACATCCAGTCGGGGGTGCTGCTCCTGCGGGATCCGCATCGGGGGGGAGCCCCCTCGCCGGTGCCGGTGTGGATGCACACCTTCAATCCGCTGCCGCTGTTGGCCATCGCGGGCATCGCCGCGCTGGTGCTGCACGAAAGCCGGGGTGGCGATCCGCGCATGATGGGCATCGTCGCGGTCGGGCTGGTGGGGCTCGTCATTCTGCTGGTGGTGCGCCTGACAGCAACGGCGTGGGAGAATCTCCTGCTGCTCCGGGCGGAGGCGGCGGAGGAGCGGCGCCGGCAGTCGGAAAAGATGGGAGCGATCAGCCGACTGGCGGGGGGAATCGCCCACGAGTTCAACAATCTCATGACTACCGTGATCGGCTACGCGGAGCTGGGTGCGGAGGACCTTCCCGAGGACGCCCCGGCCCGCGCGGACTTTGCCCGAATCCGCGAGGCGGGATCCCGGGCGGCGGTGCTCACCGGACAGCTGCTCGCGTTCAGCGGTCAGCAGCAGAGCCAGCCGGTGCCGGTCGATCTGGCGAGGCTCCTGCGGGAGCGCATCACACTCCCGGGGCCCCACGGCGTGACGATGGAGGTCGCCGCAGATCCGGGGATCCCGATGGTGCTGGTGGATCCGGCCCAGATCAGCCTGGCCCAGGAGCAGCTCATCGCCAATGCACTGGCCGCGATGCCCACCGGCGGCCTGCTCCGACTCGGGCTGGAACGCGACCGGCGCACCACACCGATCGACACGCCGTACCTCTCGGCTCCCGCGGGCGATTACGCCGTGCTTGTCGTGACCGACACCGGCACCGGCATTCCCCCCGCGGACCTGCCCCGGATCTTCGACCCCTTCTTCTCCACCCGGCCGATGCACGCCGCTGCGGGTCTCGGCCTCGCCGCCGTGTACGGGATCGTCGCGGCCCACGACGGAGCGATCGCCGTCGACAGCGCGCCCGGGCAGGGCACGACGGTGCGCCTCTATCTCCCCATCGGCGCCCGCCCGCTCTGAGCCGTTGGCTCTACCACAGGCGCAGCAGCACAATCGGAATCTTCCACGCTTCCGCGGCGAGGAAGAGGGCCTCTTCACGTCGACTCGCAGAGATCGGGCTGGTGGTGGTTGGCGAGGTCCAGGCGGGTAGTCCCGCGCGCGACGACTCGAGTCGCAGCCGCAGCATGTGGAACGGATCACTCACCAGCAGGACTCGGCCCACGCCATGTTCGTGCGCCCACTCCGCGACGGCACGGATCGAGGCCTCGGTGGAACGGCCTTCGGGACGCACCACGACCGCCGTATCGGGGACGCCGCGGGCCACCAGATACTGGCGGCCCACCGTGGCCTCGCTGACGCGATCCCCCTCACCGATGCCGCCGGTGACGACCACCGTCGGCGCGAGCCCCTCGCGATACAGGGTAAGGGCGTGGTCCAGCCGGGCTCGCAGTACCGGCGACGGCCTGCCGTTGTACTGGGCGGCGCCGAGGACGACGATCGCCCCGGCGGGGTGGCGCTGGTCCTCTCGACTGGCGAGCAGGACGCCGACAAAGCACGCGAGATATGCGAGCGCGAGCGCGAACAGTGTTGCCAGGAGCAGCCGGCGGGAGGTGGACTTCACTGGGGGAAAATAGTATGGAGGGAGGGGGGCCGGGGGAGGGCCCCTCCGCCCACTGGCATCGCCTACCCGAGCTCGAAGGTCTCACCCTGGCGGGGGATGTCGACCTTGCGGACCCCCTCCTCCCGGAGCGTTTGCGCCATCGCCAGCGCTGCCTCGGACTCGCCGTGCACCACAAAGGCGCGGCGGACCGGGCCGCCGAGCTTCCGTACCCAGGCACGAAGTTCGGTGCGGTCCGCGTGGGCCGAGTAGCCGCCGATGGTCTCCACCTCGCAGCGCAGTGTGACCTCCTGACCCATCAGCCTCACGAGTTTCGCGCCATCCTGGATCCGACGCCCGAGCGTATGCTCCCCCTGGTACCCGACGAAGAGCACCAGCGTCCTGTGATCGCCTGCGTGGTTGGCGAGATGGTGCACGATTCGCCCCGACTCCGCCATGCCGCTCGCCGCGATGATCACCGCAGGACCCACCAGGCCGTTGAGGTTCTTGGAGTCCTGCACGTCGCGCACGTAGCGGACCAGCGGGAAATCGAAGAGCGCGGTGGTCTTCTCGATCATCTGCTCGCCCCGGTCGAAGAGATCGGGGTGCAGCCGGAACACGGCGGTCGCGTCCACCGCGAGTGGGCTGTCGACGTAGATCGGGATGCCCGGGATTTTCCCCGCGCGGAAGAGCTGGTGCAGGCTGTAGACGAGCTCCTGCGTCCGCCCTACCGCGAATGAAGGGATCAGAATCTTGCCGCCGCGTCCCGCCACCCGTCGCACCAGTGCGCCCAGACGTTCCTCCGCGTCGCCGATGGTTTCGTGATCGCGGTTGCCGTAGGTCGACTCGATGATGAGCGTGTCGATGGGTCCTGATGGTGGGTCAGGGTCGCGAATGATCGGCAACCCTGGGCGGCCGATATCGCCGGAGAAGACCAGACGGTGCCCGGCACCCTCCGACAGGCGGAGGTCAACCGATGCGGAACCGAGAATATGGCCGGCGTCGGTGAACTCGAAGGCGAGATGCTTGCGGAGATACTGCGCCCGCCGGTATGGCACTCCGACCATGAGGTCCTGGACTGCGACCGCGTCCGCCATGGTATAGAGCGGGGCGCACTCCGGCCCCGCCCGTCCGTGGCGCTGCAGGTATTCGGCGTCTTTCTCCTGGATATGGGCCGAATCGGGGAGCATGACCGCGCAGAGGTCGCGGGTGGCCGCCGTGGCGTAGATCGGGCTGTGCAATCCCCGGCTCACCAGCAGTGGCAGTCGTCCTGCATGGTCGATGTGGGCGTGGCTGAGAATCACGGCGTCGATGCGGCGGGGATCGATCGGGAGGACGGCGTTGAGCGCGCGGGTTTCGGAGCGTTTGCCCTGGAAGAGCCCGGAGTCGAGCAGGATGCGGGCACCCGCCGCCTCGAGGAGGTGCATGGAGCCGGTGACCTGGCCGGCGGCCCCGTGGAAGGTGAGACGGATGGTCATCGGGTCGAGGCTACTTCGTCCCGAAGAGCCGGTCGCCGGCATCGCCGAGTCCCGGCACGATGTAGCCGTGCTCGTTCAGCGCACGGTCGAGCGCCGCCGCGTAGACCGGGACGTCGGGGTGACCTTCGAGCATGCGGCGCACCCCCTCCGGCGCGGCGACGATACAGAGGAACTTGATGCGGCGGGCCCCCGCGGCCTTGAGGGTCGTCACGGCGGCGGTTGCGGAGCCGCCGGTGGCCAGCATCGGATCGAGCACGAAGTAGTCGCGATCCCCTTCATCGGAGGGGAGTTTGGCGTAGTAGCGCGTGGGCTGCAGCGAATCCTCGTCACGCGAGACGCCGATGTGTCCCACCCGCGCGGTCGGCAGCAGCTCGGAGATGCCGTTGACCATGCCGAGCCCGGCACGGAGGATCGGCACCAGGGTGAGCTTCTTGTCCGAGACCATGCGCCCGGTCATCCGTTCGAGCGGCGTTTCGATCTCCACTGCGACCATCGGCAGGTCCTTGGTCACTTCGTACGCCATGAGCATGGCGATTTCGCTGACCAGCTGCTTGAAGTCGCGGATGCTGGTGGCCTGCTCGCGGAGCAGCGTCAGCTTGTGCTGGATCAGTGGATGATCGAGCACCGTGAGATTGGGGAGGCCTGGAGCGGGCATGGCCAGAAGATGCCGGACGCGCAGGCGGCGGACAAGGCGGTTGCGGCGCGCTGCGAGATTCGAGTGCCGAAGCCGTGGTGGATTGGTGTTCCAAGACTCCGCCCCTGGTAGTCGGAGCCTGCTGCCCGGGCTTTGCCTCCCTGCCGGTTCTTCTTATATTGCCGCCCCTTCCCCTCTCCCCGGCTGTGGGTGCGGGATCGGGATCAGGCTGGGTAGCTCAGTTGGTAGAGCAGCGGACTGAAAATCCGCGTGTCGGGGGTTCAATTCCCTCCCCAGCCACTCTGTGGTGCGGATCGCTCGTCGACCTAGTAGTTGCGGTGTTGGGCGGAGCAGCCCTCGCCGCAAGCGGCTCGGGTCAATTCCCTCCCCAGCCACTCTGTTGTGCGGATTGCTGGTTGACCTGGCAGTTCCGCCGTTCGGCGGAGCAGCCCTCGCCGCGAGCGGCTCGGGTCAATTCCCCCCCGGCCACTGTTCGCTGCAGCGCCCTTGGCGATCCAGGGTTGTTGCCTCCATTGGGGCATTCACCCTCACAAGCAGCGGGGAGCTACCGATCCCCAGCCATCTCACTCCATATGAGCGGCTTAGCCAGGCCTCCCGGGTCGGATTTTTCGTTCTCTGGCGGTCGAGCCGAGAGCGAGTTCCAGTGCGTCCCTGGTGCCTTGCCCAACGGCGTCAGGTGGTCGCACCAGCCGGCCAGGGGGCGGTCACTCCACGCAGGGAGAGAGAGGCACGCGGTATGCGATTTTCCCACCTCGCCACCGCGACCTCCGCTTGGATCGAGCGCTGAATCTGGGGTCGCGGGGCCAATCCGCGGATGCCTGCAGGGAACTCGAAGCCCAATAACGGCATGGAGTTGGTATGAGCAGAGGGGCGCGTCTTGGCTGTGTCCGGGTGGTTCTTTCCTGCCTCGGTGCATCGCTGCTACATGTACCTGCCGCAGCACAGGAGGCTGGCGGCAGCGCCGCACCAGGATCCGACAGCGTGGCGGCAGTGGGCCCCCACTCGGACGGTCTTGGTGCGGGGGTGAGTGCGGAACTGCCTGACGAGCGGAGCGCGGTCCCGTTCGCGGGGGTCTACGCCGTGACGATGGCGATGGGTGGCGATACCGTGCACCTGTTCATCGGCATTCCGGCCCAGGCGGAATTCCGCCCGCTGGCTGCACGGGTCCGCGCCAAGGGCGAGCAGACACTGCCAGCGCCATTCGCCGGCCTGGTCATGGGGGTGTTCGTCGGAACCGACAGCGCCGCGCTGCTTCCGGCAAGTGGGACCGACCGGCCCGCCAGCGGGTATATGATCGCGGTCCCCGAAGGCGCACCGGGTGGCGCCGGCACCCGCTGGTGGGTGACCATCCTCGCCGGTACAGATACCACCGGAGGCAGTGGGGCGTCGCGACTGAGCCTCGCACTGCTCCGACTGTATCAGCGGCGTGAGCGGCTGGAGCTGACCTGCCTGACAGATCCCAACCTCGCGAATGAATCCGCCAGACGGCGCCACGAGCCTGCTCTCTGCGATCCCGCCGCGCGGCTTCCCCTGCACCGGGACGATTCACCGGGAGACGGCGTGCTGGTGCTCGGGGCAGACGGGCGGGCGCGGCTGGAGCAACACACCGAAACCGAAGGTGGGGAGCTTACAATGTGGGGGAGCCGGGTGACCCGGTTCGCCGCACGTGGGTTTTCCCGGGCCCAGTAACTCACCCTGAGACCGCCTTTTCCTGCCGCCCGCACCGAGGTGCGGGCGTGCCTCCATCGGCGCGAGGAGCCGATCATTTCTTCGTCGCATCCCGCAGCGCCATCGCCAGCAGGACATCAAGCGGACCACCGCTCCCGCTGCCTCCCCCGACCGCGATGTCCGGCACCAGCTTGAGCTGGCTCGTCGCCAGGTTCCGGAAGATGTCCATCGCCGCGTAGTACTGCGGGTCAACCGACTCCACCTTCCTTTTCAGCACTTCGGCCTCCGCCTCGCCCACCACCTTGATCTTGCCTGCCTCGGCGGCGCCATTCACCGTGGTGACCTGCGCGTCGGCCGCCGCGTTCGTGGTCTTCGCCTCTGCCTCGCCCCGCGCCTTCTTGACAGCCGACTGGGCGTGAAAGTCGGCGATCTGCACGCTCCGCTCCGCATCCACCACCTGGGCCTGCGTGTTGGCCAGCGCGCGCGACTGCTCCAGCGCCTGCCGCGTCGCTTCCGCCTCACGCTGCGTCTCGAAGGTGATCCGCTCCTGTTCCGCAAGCTTCCGGTCGGTCAGCGTCTTCATCAGGCTCTCCGGCGGCACGATGTCCCCGATCAGGGTGTCCACCGCCTGAACGTCATACTGCTCCAGGGCTTTCTGGATGTGCTCGCGGGCCTCCTGCTGACGTTGCGTGCGCTCGTTCAGGAAGCTGATCGCATCCGATTTCTGTGCCGCGTTCCTGAAGTAGTTGCCGATGGTCGGCTCCAGCACCTGGGTGACCAGATTGTCCATGCTGCCGAAGCGGGCGATGACCTTGGGGGCGGACGAGCGCGGGATGTGGATGATCTGGGAGACATCGAGGTTGAAGGTGAAGCCGTCCGAGGAGCGGACCGTGATGGTCGAGAGTTTGGCGTCCAGCTTGTGCGCCTCGGTCTTGCCGGTGGCCCAGTTGAGCACGACGTTCGTAGTCGGCACCGAGACGACGTGGTTGGTCTTGGGGTTGATCGGGTACATGCCGGGATCGAGCGGCTCGACCCACACGCCACGCTCGCCTGACTTGACCAGGTTGCCATGCTTGAAGCCCTCGCCGGTGACGTCGGCTCCGGCGTCTCCCACAAAGGCGATCACGACCCCGGCGTGGCCGATCGCCACCTCGGTCATGTTGGCCAGCTCCACTGTGGCGAAGTTGGGATTCAGGTAGTAGGAACCGGCCATCATGACTTGGGCCTGCAGCCCCTTGGTCCCCCCGTTGGTGACGAAGGCCTCTCCGTCCTGGTACATGTTGTGGCCCGCTACCTCGCGGCCCGCGATTTCTCCGCTCTTGAGCGGGGCGCCGTCCTGGGTCGTCACCATGCCGAGCTTCCCTTCGGGAATCTCCAGCACCGGGACGAGCTTGATGCCGAACATCGCGGTATTGATCCGGTAGGTGCCCGGCGGGATCACGGCGATCTGTGGCCCACGCTGGCCTCCATGCATGAGGAAACCCCGGGCGTTCTGGAAGGCATCGCAATCCACCTCGCGCCCGAATACCCGCTTGGTGAGTGGCGCGCCGTCCTTGGTGTCCACCACGCCGAGTTTGCCCTCGGGAATGTCGATGAAGGGGACGATGCTGATGTCATACTGCCAGGGCCAGAAGCCCCAGTGGAGTCCCGGGGCCAGGGTATCGGCCTGAAAGCCGGCTTCGCCATGCAGGGCGATGATCTTGCCGTCCGGCAGGGTCCGATTGGTGCCGAGGAGGACCCAGCGCTTCCGCACCACCCCGATCGCGGTCCCGGGGATGATCACCGCCCCAAAGAGGCGCAGCACGACCTTGTAGAACAGGATCACCAGAACGAGCAGGACGAGCCACCAGACGCTCGACAACGCCCCCGCCACCGAATCCACGACGTCCATGAAGCGCTCCATGCGAGAGGGAACCAGGCTGCTGGACGGTGCACCTGCAAGGATATCTGCTCGATGTTCCGGCCTGCGCCAGCCCCCCCTTCCCCAACAGGGTGTCACCGGCGAGATTCACCCGCCGTCAGACCAGTCAGCTCTTACCACAGCAACCCGCGCCCCCCATGTCCGCACCTGTCGCACCCCTGCTCGAGACCCATTCGATCCTCGTTCGCCGGGACCCGGTCAAGGGCCGCGGCGTCTTCGCGGCTCGCGCCATCGACGAGGGAGAGATCCTCGACCTCGCGCCGGTCTCGATCATCACGGCGCGCGAGGCGGAGCTGCTCGAACAGACCCCGCTCGCCCATCACTACTTTCACTGGGATGGCGACGAAGCTGACGAAGCGGAGTGGCGCGGAGCGATCGCGTACGGACTGGTCAGCCTGGTCAACCACGCCGAGGCTGCCAATGCCGGCGTCTGGCAGGAGTACGACCGGGAGCTGCTGGTGCTGGAGGCGTTGCGGCCGATCGCCCAGGGGGAAGAGATCACCATCCACTACGACGTGGAGCTCTGGTTCGACGTCGCCTGAGTCCTTCTGTGAGACAACTCAAGAGGCGCCGCCCGTTCGGGTGGCGCCTTTTCCGCACCGGGGCGGGTCAGGGCGCGCCCATCCTGGTGATGGGGTGCCGGTGCTTCGTGCACCCGACGCGTCCCGGGGGGCGAGGCCGCAGGCGGACTAGCGAGGAGACCAATCGCGTTCCCCTCCAGGTGAGCCATCGGTCCCCGCCTCGTCATTGTCGGCAATTTGTTGAAATGCTTTCGCCTATGATGCAGCGTCAGGGTGTCTCCCGGGCCCGCTATCTTGGGACCATGCTGCTCCGGTCAGTCTGCTCCCTCCTTCTGCTCGTCCCGCTCCTCGGCTGCGGGGATGGCGCCGCCGCCCCCGCCGGTGGGCCACCGCGTTTCCAGACGCCGGTCATGGTCGGGGCTCCGGTCAGCACCTCGGGGTGGGAGGACAGCGGTTTCATCTCTCCGGATGGAGACACTCTCTACTTCACCTATCTGCGGGTCGACGCGGTCACCCTCATCACCGAGGGCCGCGTCCGGCTGAGCGGTCCGCTCCGCCCCGGCTGGCCCACAACTCCACCGTTCGACACGCTCGGCTCCGAGATCTATCGCAGCATCAGGGTCGGCGGCGTGTGGACCGAGCCCGAGCATCTGGCCGGCGCAATCAATCTCCCCGAGGAACTCGAAGGGGACGAGTGGGTCTCGGCCGACGGCCATCGGATCCTGTTCACCAACGGGATCAGCGGCGGACCGCGCGGCGGGCGCGGGATCTACTACGCGCTGCGGGTGGGCGAAGTCTGGCAGCCGGCGGTGCTGGCGAGCACGCTCGGATTTCCCGTTGACAGTCTCGATGAGAATCCGCATCTCACCCTGGACGAATCGACGCTCTTCTTCGAATCCTCCCGCGCCGGAGGCTACGGCGCGCAGGACATCTGGATGTCGACCCGAGTGAGCGGCCAGTGGACCGCACCGGTCAGCCTCGGTCCTGCCATCAATACCGCTGGGGTTGAAGGCTCGCCGTTCAGTCTCGATGGCCGGTCGATCTACTACGACGACAAGGGCGGGGGCGGCGGGATCCGCTGGAGCGAGCGCGACTCCACGGGCGCCTGGAGCGATCCCGTGGTGGTCGTGCCGGGGAGCTTCGGCGATCCGTCACTGACGCTGGCGGGGGATCTGTATGTTATCGGCGGGCGTCAGGTCCCCGGCGGCTACGACGCCGACGTCTATCTTGCCCGGCGCCGATGAGCGCCGGTCCGACAGAAGGTCCCCGCATGACCAAGCCCAGTCTGCTCGCGAGCAGCTCCGACCAGGAATGCCGGAAGATCCTGGAATCGCTGCTGGGCGCCTATCTGACGCCGGCGTTCGGGGTGCTCCCCAAGCGCGAGGTGGAGCTGCTGATGCTCGAGGCGCTCGTCGCCGTGAAGACCCTCCCGCCGGAACCCTCCATTCACGACCTCATCAGCACCCTGCGTATCACCCGCAGTCGGGCGCGGAGCCTGCTGTATGATCGTGATCTGCGCCGGATGGCGGGCAGCGACCTCGATGGCCTGCTCAAGGAGGCCCTGCGGCGGCCGCTGCTGCAGAGGCAGGGCGAGCTGTTCGCACTCGAGATCGAGAATCCCGTGCTGGTCGATCACCTGCGCAAGAAGCTGAGCGAACTCGGCCACACCACCGATGGCTCCTTCTCGCCATCGATCGTGCGTCTGAGCCTCGACGCGGCAGTGGCGCTGCTGGAGAGCTATCTCGCGCCGAAGGCGCAGAAGGAGATGAAGGCGGCGCTGATCAGGGCGGGTGCACCGGATGGCAGCCTGCGCGGCGCCATCCGCGCGGTGATCAAGAAACTCGCCAGCAAGGTCGCCGACGACACCGGCACCGCATTGGTGGACGACGCCGAAGGATTCCTCCGCCCCCTGCTCGAGGGCGCCAGGGATACGGTCATCGAGCGGGTCAAGGCGATCCTCGCGCCGGCAGGCGACTAGCTTTGGCGTCCATGCCTCCCACCCCCGATCCGGACGAACTCGCCCGCACCCTTGAGGCCACGGGGGACTATCGAGTCCTGCGGCGCTTCGCACCGGTGGCGTCCTATCATTCGCCCGATGGGGCCAAGACGACGACCGCGCTCGCACTCGATGTCGAGACGACCGGCCTGAGCGCCACAGGCGACGCCATCATCCAGCTCGCGATGGTGCCGTTCGAGTTTGCGCCGGAGACCGGCCGGATCTATGGCGTGCGCGAGCCGATCACCTGCCTGGAAGACCCCGGCCGCCCGATTCCGCCGGAGATCGTGGCGCTGACCGGCATCACCGACGCCGAGGTGAAAGGCAGGCGCATCGATGAGGCGGCTGTGACGGCGGCGGTGAACGGAGCGTCGCTGATCATCGCCCACAACGCCGGCTTCGACCGGCCGTTCATGGAACGCCGCCTCCCGATGTTCCGGGAGAAGCACTGGGCCTGCAGCCAGCAGGAGGTGCCGTGGCGCGCAGCGGGGAGCAAGTCGGGGGCGCTCGAATTCCTGCTCATCAAGCGCTGCGGGATGTTTTATAGCGCGCACCGCGCCGACCTCGACTGTCTGGCACTGATTCACCTGCTGGCCACCCCGCTCGAGAGCGGCGAGTTGCCGCTCGCGCTGCTGCTGCAGTCGGCTCGACGGAAGTCGGTCCGGCTCTGGGCCGAGCAGGCACCGATCGCGTCGAAGGATGCGCTGAAGGCGCGGCGGTACCGCTGGAACCCCGGGACCGATAGTCGCCCCAAGGCGTGGTTCAAGGAGCTGCCGCGGGAGGAGCTCGACGCCGAACTCGGCTGGCTCCGCTCGGAGGTCTACAGCGGCTCCCTGCCGAAGCTCCGGCAGGATTCCCTCGATGCAAGGACCCGGTACTCCGACCGCAGCTAAGCGCCCGTCTCCGCAGTAGTTCGCTCCGATTTACGCCACTCGCCCGCCGTACGCTGCCACACATTCCTGGCCGAGTCCTAGGTCCGAGTTCTATCTAATATGATTAAAAGTGAATCACTCACAATTATGTAACCGGTTGTGGCGGTTTACTTTGGTATTGACAATTGGTCAGCCACTCAATTAGTGTTGCCTTCACACTCGCGAGGAAACACTCCAGTGACTCAAGAAAAACCTGACGACGGACCGCGCTGGCAGCGCCGCCCCGCCGAGCGCCGGAGAGAGATCCTCGAGGCCGCGGTGAGCGTGTTCGGTGATCAGGGTTTCGAGGGCGCCACACTCGCGGATGTCGCTGCGCGTGCCGGAGTCTGCGCCGGGACCGTCACGCACTACTTCGGATCCAAGGGAGGGCTGTTCGAGGCCGCCCTCAGCGAGCGATTTCTGGGCGATCTCGAAGGTGGTGAAGCGCTGCTCGCGACCCATCGCGGCTCTGCCCGTGAGCTGCTCGGCGGGGTGCTGACCGGAATGTGGGAGCAGTTGCGGCGCCCCGGGACCATCGACCTGATGCTCTTCGGCCTGGCCAAGGCGCAGAGCTTTCCGGGCGCCACGAGCATGATGTGCCGGGAGATCGGTGAGCGGTGGCGCCGCCTGGTCGCGGCGGTGCTCGCCGACGGGATCCAGCGGGGCGAGTTCCGGCCGGTGGACGTCGTCCTGCAGGCCCGGGTGATCGGCGGGGGGCTCGTGGGTTTGATGCTGGGCGCCCATCACTTTGCGCCGTTCGAGAACGACCCGCCCGCCCCCGATCGACTTTTCACGCAGTACCTGGACACCATCGAACACTCGCTGGCTGTCCCTCCGGCGCCGTCCACGGGCTCTGCCCCTGACGCCGCCACCAGCCGGTAATCCCCATGCATGGAGACGTCGCCGTCGTGTCCCCACTCCCGATTCTCGAGCGAGCCGCCCTCCCGATGCGCCTCACGCTCGTCTTCGTCGCCGCGCTCGCCTTGTCCGGCACCGCCTGCCAGAAGCCCGCGCCGCCCGCCTTTCCCCCCGCCGAGGTAGCTGTGGTGCAGGTCCAGCCGCGCACCGTGCCGCAGGACTTCGAGTTCGTGGGCAACATCGCCGCCTCCCGGAGCGTGGAGGTGCGAGCCCAGGTCTCCGGGGTGATCGTCGAGCGCCCCTTCGCCGAAGGCTCGTCGGTCCGCGCGGGGGATCTGCTCTACCGGATCGATCCGAGGACCTATGACGCCGCTTGGCGGAGCGCCAACGCCCGCCTCGCGGAGGCGGAAGCTCGCTACGCGAATGCCGAGCGCAACGAGGCCCGGCTCCGGCCGCTGCTGGCGGACAACGCCGTCGCCAGGCAGGATGTCGACAACGCGGAGTCGGAGCTGCAGCAGGCCAAGGCCTCGGTCGATGATGCCCACGCCGCGGTCGACGAGGCGAAGAAGAATCTGGACGACACGGCGGTGCGCGCCGAGCTGAGCGGCAGGGTGGGGCGCGCTCTGCTCGAACTGGGAGCGCGGGTGCGGGGGGCGGACGACGTGCTCACTTCCATCGACGTGCTCGATCCGATCTACGTGACCTTCGAGCCCTCTGCCACCCAGCTCCTCGCCTGGAAGCGCGATCCCATCGCGTCCCGGCTGGTCACTGCTGGCGGCCCGCTCAAGATCAAACTCACACTCCCCGACGGCGTGGAGCTGCCGCGCACCGGCCGGCTCGGCTTCATCGATCCGGTACTGAACCCCGAGACCGGCACCCAGCAGTTCCGGGCCGAGTTCAGCAACGCCGATCACCTGCTGGTTCCCGGGCAGTTCGTGCGGGCGCACCTGGCAGGACTGGAGCGCAAGGATGCGCTGGTCGTTCCCCAGCGCGCGGTGCTGCAGCAGATGGGTCGTCAGCTCGTCTACGTGGTCGAGGCCGGCGATACGGTGCGGCCGCATGAGGTGAAGGCGACGGCGTGGAGCGGTGATCAGTGGCTGATCGAGTCGGGGCTGGCCGCGGGCGACCGGGTGGTGGTCGACGGGCTGCAGAAGACCGGCCCCGGCCGGCCGGTGCATCCGGTGGTGCTGGCCGACAGCGCGAAGCGCGGAACTCCGGTGCCGGGTGCGGCCACCGCCGCGTCGACGGGAGGCGCGTCCCGGTGAGCGACTCCACGCCAGAGATCAAGTATTTCTTCATTCGCCGCCCGGTCATGGCGGCGGTGCTCAGCATCACGGTAACGCTGCTCGGCCTCTTCGCGCTGCAGCGGCTGCCGGTCAACCGCTACCCGCTGATCACCCCGCCGGCGGTGAGCGTCACGGCGGTCTACCCCGGTGCCACCGCGGAGGATGTGGCGCAGGCGGTGGCCGCGCCGATCGAGCAGCAGCTCTCCGGACTCGACGGGCTGCTTGTACTTCAAGTCGTGCCAACTCTTCGGACGGCGCACTCAACCTGCAGGTCTACTTCGACATCCATCGCGACCAGGACCTCGCCGCGGTGGACGTGCAGAACGCGGTGAAGCTGGCCGAGCCGCAGCTGCCTGAGGCGGTGCGCACCAACGGCATCGTGGTGACCAAGGCGCAGAGCGACATCCTGTTCGCCGCCGCCCTCTACTCGGCAGATCCGCGCTACGACGCCTCGTATCTGACCAACTACGCCAAGCTCAACATCGAGGACGAGATCAAGCGGATCCCGGGCGTGGGCAATGCCCGGGTCTTCGGCCAGCTCGAGTTCTCGATGCTGCTCGTCGCTCGATCCCGACCGGATGGCCCAGCTCGGCCTCACCGTCGGTGACGTGGCCACCGCGGTGCGGGAGCAGAACACGACCAATCCGGCCGGCCGGCTCGGCCGGGAACCGTCGCCGGCCGGCACCCAGTTCACCGTGCCGGTGACCACGCAGGGCCGGCTCACTCAGCCCGTCCGAATTCGCCGACATCATCCTCCGTGCCCGGCCCGACGGATCGCTGGTGCGGGTGAAGGATGTCGGCACGGTCACCCTCGGCGCCCGCAACTACGACCAGGTCGCCCGGGTGGACGGCAAGCCCACCACCTTCCTGCTGGTGTATCTGCGCACCGGCGCCAATGCCCTCGACGTGCGCAAGGCTGTTCGAGAAGCGGATGAACGAGCTCAGCAAGAGCTTCCCCAGCGGGGTGAGCTGGGTGATGCCGTACGACACCACACCGTTCATCACCGAATCGATCCGCGAGGTGGTGAAGACGCTGGCCGAGGCGATGCTGCTGGTGACGCTGGTGGTCTTCGTGTTCCTGCAGAGCTGGCGGGCGACCCTCATCCCGGTGCTGGCGGTGCCGGTCTCGGTGATCGGGACCTTCCTCGGGCCTGCTGATGCTCGGCTTCTCGATCAACGTGCTGACGCTGTTCGGCCTGGTGCTGGCCATCGGCATCGTGGTGGACGACGCGATCGTGGTGATCGAGAACGTCGAACGGATCATGGCCGAGGAGAAGGTGTCGGCCAGGGTGGCGGCTGACCGCGCCATCCGTCAGGTGGGCGGGGCGCTGATCGCGATCGTGCTGGTGCTCTGCGCGGTATTCATCCCGGTCGCCTTTCTCGGCGGCATCACCGGGGAGATGTACAAGCAGTTCGCGGTGACCATCGTGCTGTCGGTGGTGATCTCGGGCATCGTCGCGCTGACGCTGACCCCGGCGCTCTGCGCTCTGCTGCTCAAGGAAGAGACCACGCCGGATCATTCGACCAACCGGTTCTTCTGCTGGTTCAACACGGTCTTCGGCAAGGTTACCGACCGCTACGTCGGACGGGTGGGCCGGATCCTCGGCAGCCCGCGGACGACGATCGCCGTCTTCGCGACGATTCTCGCGCTGACCTTCGTGCTCTACAAGCGGACGCCGCAGGCGTTCATCCCGGCGGAGGACAAGGGCTTCTTCGCCATCGCGGTGCAGCTGCCCGATGGCGCCTCGAAGCAGCGCACCGAGGCGGTGGTGAGCGAGATCGAGCAGGGGCTGATGCAGGACAAGGGCGTGGCGCACGTGGGCGCGCTGGTCGGCGTGGACGCGCTCTCGTTCGCGGCCCAGACCAACAGCGCCATCATCTTCATCAATCTCAAGAAATGGGATGAGCGCACCGCGCCGGACATGTCGCTCGAAGCCATCGTGGGCCGGGCGAACGGCCAGCTCTTCGCCATGAAGCAGACGCTCGCCTTTGCGTTCAACTTCCCGGAGATCCCGGGACTCGGCACCACCAGCGGCCTGGAGATGAATCTGCAGGCCCGCGGCGGACAGACGTTCGCGCAGTTCGCGGGCTCGGTGCAGAGCTTCGTGCAGGACGCCAACAAGCTGCCGGAGCTGGCCGGTGTGCAGACCACCTTCCGGGCCGACGTGCCGCAGGTCTACCTCAAGGTGGACCGCGAAGCGGCCAAGGCGCGCGGGGTGGCGCTCAACGATCTCTTCCAGACGCTGCAGGCGATGCTGTCCACGCTGTACATCAACGACTTCAACCTGTACGGGAAGACCTACCGGGTGCAGGCGGAGGCGCAGGCGCGCTTCCGGCAGCGGCCGGAGGACATCGCCCGGCTGTACGTGCGGAGCAGCCGGGGCGAGATGGTGCCGGTCGGGGCTCTGACGAGCTACCGAGTTCCGGGGCGGGCCGAGCATCCAGTCGCGCTTCAACGGCTTCACCTCGGCGCTGATCACCGGCGTCCCCGCGCCGGGACGCAGCTCCGGCGAGGTGCTCGACGCAGTGGAGCGGCTGATCGCCGACAAGTACGCCGCCGACGGCATCGGCTACGGCTACAGCGGGCAGTCGTTCCAGGAGCGGGTCTCGAGCGGCGACAGCGGGCTGGTCTTCGCGCTGGGCCTGATGCTGGTCTTTCTGGTGCTCGCCGCACAGTACGAGAGCTGGTCGATTCCCTTCGCCGTGCTGCTCGGCATTCCGTTCGGCATCTTCGGGGCGTTCGTCGGCGTCTTTGCCCGAGGGATGGCGAGCGACGTGTACTTCCAGGTGGGGCTCATCACGGTGGTGGGTCTGGCGGCGAAGAACGCGATCCTGATCGTGGAGTTCGCCACCGAGCTCCGAAACCGCGGCCATCGTATCGCCGATGCGGCGATGGAGGCGGCGCGCGAGCGGTTCCGCCCGATCCTGATGACCTCGTTCGCCTTCATTCTCGGCGTGCTGCCGCTGGCGATCGCCGGCGGCGCCGGTGCCGCCAGCCGGCGCTCGCTCGGCACCGGTGTCTTTGCGGGCATGCTCACCGCGACCACCGTCGGCATCTTCTTCATTCCGCTCTTCTTCACCCTGATCCGGAGATTCAGCGAACGGAGCCAGCAGGTGACGGCCGGCGCGATCGCCACCACGATACCGGCGCCGGAGGCCCATTGATCATGCGTCACTCGCTACTCGTTCCTGCTGCTCCTGGTCGCCGCTGGGTGTGCCGTCGGTCCGTCGGTCAAGGCTGGGACCGCCGCCGGCGCAGCGTCGACCGTGCGGGACAGCAGCACCACGCCATCGGTGCGCGGACTTCCTCGATTCGCTCGCCACGGCGCGCGAGGCCGATCGCTCCGACTCCACTGTGCTGCCGCTGGCGCGGCCCACCGCGCTGGCGCTCGACTCGACCGGAGACCTCGCCTGGCTGGCGGTGCTCAAGGATCCGCAGCTGGTGGCGCTGGTGCGGACTGCGGTCGCCAACAACCGCGACCTGCGCATCGCGGTTGAGCGGGTGCGGGAGTACCGCGCTCAGCTCGGTGCCGCGCGCGGCGATCTCTTCCCGCAGATCACGGCCAACGGCACGGCCAGTACCAACCAGAGCATCTTCGGCGCCTTTCCGGCGCAGAAGTTCGACGCGGTGCGGATCACCGCCGATCTCTCCTGGGAGCTCGACTTCTGGGGCAGGCTCCGCCGTCAGACCCAGGCGGCGCGCTTCGAGTACGATTCGAAGGAGTCCGATCAGCGGGCGACCGTGCTGTCGCTGGTCGAGCGACGTGGCCACCGCCTATCTGGAGCTCCGTGAGCTGGACGACGACCTGCGGATCGCCGAGCAGACACTCAGCTCCCGGCAGGCGACGCTGGCCCTCGCGCGCCAGCGCTTCCAGCAGGGGGTGATTTCGGAGCTGGATGTGCGCCAGTTCGAGGCGGAAGTCGCCGACCCGGCTGGCAAGGTCGCGGAGTTCTCACGGCGCAGGGTCCAGAAGGAGAATCAGTTGAGCCTGCTGCTCGGGCAGGAGCCGGGGACGATCGTGCGGGGGAATCCGCTGTCGGAGACGGTGGAAGCGGTCTCGGTGCCGGACTCGGTGTCCGGGTCGCTGCTCCTCCGTCGCCCCGATGTGCGCCGGGCGGAGCAGGCGTGGTCGGCGGCGACGGCGCGGATCGGCGTGGCGATCGGCAACCGACTGCCAAAGGTGAGCATCACCGGCTCGTACGGCACTCAGCGACCCGACTTCTCCAGGCTCTTCGGCAGTTCCGCGGAGGTCTATCAGCTGCAGGGTGGGATCTCGATTCCGCTCTTCACCGGCGGCAAGCTGCTCAACCAGGAGCGGGCGGCGCGGGCGCGGGCGGAGCAGGGGCGCGCGCAGTACGAGCAGGCGGTGCTCTCGGCGCTGCGTGAGGCGAACGACGCATTGGTCGGGGTGCGCACCACCCGCGACCAGCTCGTGGCACAGGAGACCCAGGTGCGGGCGCTCCGCCGGGCTACGGCGCTGGCGGAGAAACGATATCAGAACGGGGTGTCGAGCTACCTCGAGGTGCTGGATGCGCAGCGCGGACTCTTCAGCGCGGAGCTCAGCATGGCGCAGGTGGAGCGACAGTATCTCTCCACCACTGTGCAGCTCTACAAGGCGCTTGGCGGGAGCTGGACGGCGGCGGAGTAGCCGTCGTCCCGCGGCCGGCGGAAGCGATCAGTCGGTGTAGGCCAGCTCCCGGTAGCGGCGGCGCCAACCGCCCTCGACCGGCTCGTAGATGTAATAGGGGAGGTGAGCTCTCCGCCGTGAACATGCAGGGTGGCTGCGGGGGGCGCGCCCGCGTTCCGGAGGATGTGGTACTCGAAGGGTGGGATCGGAGCGCCCGCCTCGCCGACGCCGGCAGTCACGGTATGCTCCGGAGCGAATTGCAGCACCCCCTGTTCAGCGTCGCCGCTGCGGACCGAATAGGAGGTCACCTCGATCCATCCCTCCCGGACCAGAGACTGCGGCCCGGTCGCCGGATTACCGCGGGTTCAATCGTCGCGGCCGCCCTCCCGGCCTTCGCCGCCCTCGCGGTCGGCCGACCGATGGCAGCGGACGCAGTCGCGGAGATCCCCGATCCCCTCCTCCCGATGCTCGGCGGCGATTCGGGCCGGGGTGTGCTCGTGACAGCCGTAGCAGGTGTACTGCGTGTAGCCGGCGGAACCGATGTGGCAGGTCTTGCAGGTGACGTTGTGATCCCGATCGAGGACAAAGTATCGCTCGTGCTGAAAGCTCGCCGGAGTCCATCCCCGGCTGACGTGGCAGGAGGCGCAGTCATCGGCAACCTGGCGGTGCAAATCGTCCGCGGGCCGGTTCCCTTCATGGCACCCGACGCAGCGGCGCAGGAGCGCGGCGCTGAGATGCTCATGCGTGAATGGGAGGGTCGCCCCCTTCGGATCCGAGCCGGCGTGGTCGGTGTGGCAGTCGAGGCAGCTCGACGTCCGGAACTCCGCGTGCATCCCGGCGAGCGCAGGGCGCGCGTTGGCCGGCTGCACCAGTGATCGCCGGGCCAGGCCGATGCTGTCGAGCGGATGACAGGCGATGCACTTCGACCCCGGGGCACCGCGGAGCGGAGTGTGACAGCCGAGGCACTGCCCTGCGATGTCCGCATGCCCCTGGGTGACTGCCCCGGGAGCGAGCGCCAGCCGCGGCAGAAAGGCGATGAGGCCGCCCGAGAGGAGCAGGGTTCCGATGAGCGCAGTACGACTCTGCATGGTGTGCTCCTCCTACCAGTGCCGAAAGAGCACGACCACCGCGAGATGGATCCCGAAGAGCGCCAGGAATACGGCGTTAATCGGCATGTGAACGATCCGCCACCGCTTCATAAGGTCCAGGGTCATCGCATCGAGGACGCTGTTGTCCTCGCCGCCGTCGCTCCCCTTCTGTGTCTTCAGCGACTCGGTCGCCTGCTTGACAAGGACGCTCCCGGTGAATCCGCTGGCCACCACGACCAGCATGGCAATCACCGCCAGCCACGGAATGATCGCGTTCAGATGAATGCCACTGTGCACCAGGATCAGCAACGCCCCGATCCAGGTGAGAGTTTCGTGCAGCTCGAGCAGCTGCTTCGGCGCCCCGAAGGTGATCTTCTTGCGCTTGCGGAGCGAATACAGGAAGGAGAGCGCGATCAGTGCGGTACCGAGTGGGCCGAGATAAGTGCCGATCCAGAGCAATCCCGCCTTGTGCAGCGCGAAATCCAGCACGATCGTCGCCGCGATCAATCCGAGATAGCCGAGCGCCGCCGGAGCGACCTGTCTGACGAGTAGCGAACGGTGCATGACACCGGCTTCAGCAGAGGGAACCGGAAGCTAGGCCGTCTCCATGAAATCGCCGTGAAGCTTCCGGGAAGCCTCAGGGCGCTGCTTCGAGGATGACACCGATCGGTACCTTCCGCCACCCCCGCCACATGGTCCTGCCCGCGGCATTCCGGAGCATGAGCTGGGAGGAGATGCCACCGTCCAGCGCAACGGCCCGGACCGCACCCTGTGCCCTGAGCACCTCCGCGGTTTCAGCCAGCGTGAGACCGAAGGGGATCGAGCCGCCCGCGCCTCCGAAGGCATCGAATCGGGTGAGCAGAAGCAGCAGGGCTCCATCGGCGAGCTGTCCGATCGCGAGCCGCGCATCCCGGTGCGTCACGTCCACGCCGAGCCCCGGGACGCGGAGTGGAGCGGGGATATCGCCGTGGCCGGTGAGCAGGGTGGGATAGGATTGCAGCGCGGTCATCACCCCACCCGCGGCGCGCACCGCGTCGATGCTGTCAGGCAGCAGCAGTCGTACCCGGCCGGCGCTGTCCGTCGCCAGGGCCATCGAGAGGGGGCCGCCGCCTGGAGGTCGCAGCTCCATCCCGTCCATGACCGCCCATCCCCATGGCGCGATGCCGTTGAACTGCCCCGCATTCCACGCCGCCACGGCGGTGCCCGGCGCTGAATCCACCGTCCACTCGGCGCCGCGCAGATCCTCGCTGAGCCTCGCGTCGAGGCGCAGCCGATACTGCCGTGGATCGATGTGCAGGAGCACCACCCGCGTCCAGCGTCCCTCCCCCGGGACCGGGAACCGGAAACTGGCCAGCGCCAGCCCCGGACGGACCGAGGTCCACGCCACGCTGCGTGCCGATGGGGGTCCCGGGTCGGGCGCCCGCGCGCCCGCATCGGCGAGCGTTGCGCCGGCGATCCCCGCAATCAGGACGGCGTGGCGAATATTCATTGCATGCCGATGAGCTTGAGGGCTTCCGTGAGCTGAGCCCGTTTCGGATCCACCGCACGTCGCTCGCTCTCGCTGAGCCCGGCCTGCTTGCCGTAGCCGAGATAGGTATAGACCAGCTCTTTCGCCTGGCCATACTCGACGGTGGTCAGACCGGCGGCGGCGGCGCCCGCCTCCTCCGGAGGCACGATCGGGGCGGCCTGGATCGCCTTCTGGGTCCGTGTCGGCGACTTGGCGCCGGGCTTGAGCGATGCACACGACGACTCGGCGCGCGCCTGTAACCGGAGCTGCAGCGGCTGCATCTGCAGGGCGAGGTCCATTGCCTTGGCGTGGTCCCCCTTATCGGCGGCGGCATTCCCATCCTTGGCGAGCTTCTCGAGATCGGCCATCGCCGGGTCCTTCTGCTGCGCGGCGCTGATACAGCTGTAATAGCGCGTCTGTGGATCCATCTTCGACTCCGCCTCCTGTTGACGGCGCTCCTGCTCGCTCGCGGCCGAGCGCTCATCGGCATCCTTTTCTGCCTTGAGTCCGAGCAGGAGATGGTCGACCATTCCGCTGGTAAGCTCCGGCCCGGGAAGCCGCGCCGGCTGATCGGTCGACTGCGTGGCGGCGGGCGGCGCGACCCTGTCCTTGGCCTTCTTGATCAGCCCGCCGAGTTGCGCGTGGCCGGAGGCGGGGACGGTGAGAAGAAGCGCCAGACCGAAGGCGGTAGCGACAGGGCGAGACATGGTTCGGCTCCTGATTGAAGTGACGGAACAGAAGGTAATCACCGGTCTCGCTCTCGGAACCGTTCATGGCGGAACGTTCGGAACCGTGGAGGCGCGGTTCGCGTAGGTCGTGACTCGTCGCCCCAACCCCGCCATCCGGAGGTTCCATGTCACCGTGCCGTGCGATCGCCCCAGGACTCATGCTGCTCTTCGTGACCGCGACGCAGGCGGTGAACGCTCAGGGTCCGCAGATCGTGAAGCTGCCGTGGGAGAGTCAGGCCGCCTCCGTCAGCCAGACGATCGGGATGACCGACCTGTCACTCTCGTACCACCGCCCTGCCGTGAAGGGAAGGAAGGTGTGGGGAGGGCTGGTCCCGTACGATTCGGTCTGGCGCGCCGGCGCCAACCAGAATACGGTCTTTGCGTCGACCTCGGCGTTCAGTGCGGGGGGACATCCGCTGGCCGGTGGGCGCTACGGGATCCACATGATTCCGTCCGCTACCACGTGGACGGTCATCTTCAGCCGTGAGGCCGCTGCGTGGGGCGCGTTCAGCTACCGGCAGAGTGAGGACGCACTGCGGCTGACCGTCACACCGACGCCAGGCGATTTCACAGAACACCTGCAGTACACCTTCGACGACCCGACCGACACCACCGTCACCCTGACCCTCCACTGGGAGAAGCTTGCGGTCTCCGTACCGATCGAGGTCCCCGTCAACGCGGTGGTGATGGACACCCTCCGCCAGCAGTACCGGGACCTGCCGCGCTTCTTCCCGCAGGCCTGGATTGAGGGTGCACGGTGGGCGCTGCAGCACGGCACCCAGCTGGAGGTGGCGGAGGCCTGGGCCGACTCGGCGTTGCAGATTCAGCCGAGTTTCGCCGCGCTGCGGCTCAAGGCGGCGATCCAGGAGCGCCGCGGGAATGTCGCGGGGGCGGCCACGCTGCGGGACCAGGCCCTCGGCTTGGCGACGGAGCCGGACATCAACGCGCTCGGCTATCAGTTAATGGGTCAGGGAAAGATGGACGAGGCCATGGCCCTCTTCCGGAAGAACGTGAAGGACTACCCTCGTTCCTGGAATGTCTACGACAGCCTCGGTGAAGCGCTGGCCAAGCAGGGCGATCGGAAAGAAGCACTGGCAGACTATCAGAAGGCGCTGAGCCTGGCGCCGGAGGGACAGAAGGGTCGCATCAACGGAATCATCGCTGGACTCCGTTGAGCGGAGAGGGCGACCGGCCGGTCGGCGCTAGCCGAACACTTTTTTCCGGGCGGCGGTTTCCCGTTCGAGCCGTCCGCACATCAGCTCACAGAGCCGCAACACATCGGCGTCGGCAAGCTTGTAATAGGTGCTGACGCCGTCCTTCCGCCGCAGCACAAATCCCGAGGCATAGAGCACCTGCAGGTGTTTCGACGCGTTGGCCTGCCCGAGGCCGGTGGCGTCGAGGATGTCAGTCACGGTCCGTTCCCCGCCTTTGAGGGCGTGGAGGATGTCGAGCCGGGAGGGCTCGCTGAGGGCCTTGAAGCGCTCGGCAATGTGCCGGAGCTGCTCGGGGGAGAGATGTCTGCCCGCCATGCGATCGGCAATCGCTCCAGTGGAGTGGAACATGAAAGATGCGCCTGGTCCTGGCCGCCCGCCACGTCACCTGGTGGTCCAGCCGGCGCGACGGGCTTGACGATGCCGCTATATTACTATATAGTTATACATCACTCGTCAAGAGCGCGCCCGATACGAGGCGCGCCGGGACCCATCCATGCGGACTGTCATCCATCGGATTGTGTGGCTTCTGTCGGCGCTCGCCGCCGGCCCCCTCGCCGCGCAGGCGCCGCTGAGTCTGAGGCAGGCCCTCGAACGGGCGGAGCATTCGGCCTACGCCAATCGTATCGCGGCCGGGCAGAGCGCGGCGCAGGCCGGCCAGGCGCTGGCGCCCTACCGCGGCATCCTGCCGACCCTCCGGCTCGAGGGCGGCTATCTGCGGACCACCGATCCGCTCAACGCCTTTGGGTTCACGCTGCGGCAGCGGGCGGTAACGGCTGCCGCCTTTGCGCCCGGGCGACTCAACGATCCGAGTGCGACTGGCAACCTGATGACTGGCGTGATCGTCGAGCAGCCACTGCTCAATGCCGATGCCTGGCTGGGCCGAGCGGCGGCCCAGGATGCCCGCCGGGCCTCCGACGCATCGGAGCGATGGACGCGGACCGGGACTGCCGTGGACGTGGTGCGGGCGTACTGGGGCGCAGTGCTGGCGCGCCATCAGGTGCGGACCCTCCGTGCCGCGCTCGATGCGGCGCATTCACATGCCCGACAGGCGGAATCGATGGTCGGGCAGGGGTTGGCGACGCGTTCCGACGCCCTGCTTGCCTCGGTCAAGGCTGGCGAGATCGAAGCGCTGCTGCTCGGCGCCGAAAGTCAAACCCGACTGGCGCAACGGGGACTCGCAGTCCTGCTCGGCGATCCGGCCGACACCGCGTTCTCCCTTCCCGACTCGCTCCCCGCTGCGGTAGCGATCACCGGAATGATGGCCCCTGCGCCTGCCGGCGCCGAGCCTCCCGGGGTCCGTGCCGACGTCGAGGCGGCTTTCCATGCACGGGACGCGGCCATCACCGGTCTCCGCCGGGCGACCGCGCTCTACCTCCCCAGGCTCAACGGGTTCGCCCGGATCGACTGGAACACGCCGAACAGTCTGTTCGGCGGCCACCGTGCCTGGACGGTGGGCGTGCTCTTGAGCTGGGCCCCCTTCACTGGAGGGTCCGAGCTGGCCGAGGTCCGCGTGGCGAAGGGGCGTCGGGATGTGGCACGCGCGATGGCGGAGGCGGCAGCCGCGCAGGCGGAGCTGGAACGTGCCCGGGCCAACGACGGTGTGGGGCTGGCGCTTGCGCGACTGGATATCGCTGGGCGGGCCGTCGCGCAGTCCAAGGAGGCGCACCGGATCGTGGGACGGAAGTATGCTGGGGGACTCGCCACGATCACCGAGTTGTTTGATGCGGCCGCCATCGAAACCGCATCGGAGCTGGGTGACGTCCTGGCGCGGTATGAGGTGATTGTCGCGGTGGCAGAGCAGTGCAGGGCCGAGGGAAGGGACTTCGGCCCAGTGGTGAACCTGGTGGAATGAACGATGGACCGGCGATGCAGCGTGGCAAGGAGAATCCGATGACCAAGCGGGTGCTGAGCGTCCTGATACTCGGACTGGTGACGGCGTGCGGGCGGGAGTCCGCGGAGTCCACCAGCGGTCGTGTGGCGGCGCCCTCTCGCGGCGGAACGCTACTCGTGCGGGACACGATGATTGCCGGGACATTCGAGGCGGCCGGCATCGCCGAGCCGATGCAGCATGCCACGCTCAGCACCAGGCTGATGGGCAGCATCACGCAGATGCTGGTGCAGGAAGGCGATCTGGTTCGGAAGGGGCAGGTGCTGGCGCGGATCGATGCGCGCGATGTCGAAGCCAGACGCGCCCAGGTGGACGCCGCGACCGCGGGAGCGGAGGCGATGTATCTGGACGCACAGACCCAGGCGGCGCGCTTCAGGGCGTTGTTCGCGGACAGCGCGGCGACGCGCTACCAGCTCGACCAGGTGGAGACCGGACTCGCGCGGGCCGAGGCGGGGCTCCGCGCCTCCCGCGCCTCCCGGGAGGAGCTCGACGCCATCGGTGACTACGCCGAGATCCGGGCGCCCTTCAGCGGGGTGGTGACACGGCGGTTCGTGGATCCGGGGGCATTCGCGACGCCAGGCGCGGCGATCGTCGAGGTCCAGGATGTGGCGCGCCTCCGGGTGAGTGTCACGGTGTCTCCCCATCTGGCTATCGCGCTCCGGAAGGGACGATCGCTCGGGGCGGAGATAGAGACTCTGGAGGTGCGCGCCGTCATCGAAGGCGCGGTGCCTTCGCCCTCGGGAGCGGTGTACATCATCAATGCGCTGGTGGAGAATCCGAACGGCTCCCTCTTGTCCGGCAGCGCGGCCACACTCCATCTCCCCGACGGTACCCGAAGGGCGATCCTCGTTCCGCTCTCCGCGGTGGTGCGCGAGGGGGACCTCACCGGTGTGAGGGTCCAGACCGGCAGCGCCATGATGCTCCGCTGGGTGACGCTCGGCGCGCCCTGTTCAACGGGCGGATGCATCGAAGTCCTTTCCGGGCTGGTCGACGGGGACGTCATCGCCACCGGAGGCACCTGAGCATGGGCTTCGCGGGAACGCTGGCGCGTCGCTTCCTCCACTCCAGGCTCACGCCGCTGCTGATCATCGCATCGCTCGCGGTGGGCCTGATCGGCATTCTCGCGACGCCGCGGGAGGAGGAGCCGCAGATCTCGGTGCCGATGATCGACGTGATCGCTGCGCTGCCAGGCGCGACCCCGGCGGAGGTCGAGAATCTTCTCACCCGCCCCATCGAGCAGCGCATGTGGGAGCTCCCGGCGGTCGAGCATGTCTACTCGATGGCGGGCGAGGGTTACACGCTCGTCACGGTCCGATTCAAGGTGGGCGAGGATCAGGAGCGCAGCGTCACCCGGGTGCACGCGAAGCTTCTCTCGGCGACGGACCGGATGCCGCCGGGGGCGTTACCTCCCGTCGTGAAACCGCATTCGATCGACGACGTGCCGATCCTCACGCTGACGCTCTCCTCCACCCGCTATGGCTCCAGCGAACTCCGGCAGCTCGGCACCCAGCTCGAAGACGACATCCGCACGATCCCGGATGTGGCCGAGACCTCGGTGATCGGCGGGCAGCCGAAGCAGATCAGCGTGGATCTCGATGCAGCGAGGATGGCTGCCGCTGGGGTGAGCCCGGGCGAGGTCGCACGCGCGCTCAGGGGTGCGAATGCCCGGCTCGAGGCGGGCGAGTTCGCCAGTGCTGGCTCGATGTACCGGATCGAGGTGGGAGCGGCGCTCACCAGTGCCGGCGACGTCGCCGGGGTGGTGGTGAGCTCACGCCGTGGGTCGCCGGTCTATCTGCGAAACGTGGCCCGGGTGCGCGAGGACTTCGGCGAACGCAGCAGCTACGTCACCCACGCCACCAGAGATTCCGGCTCCGCGAGTGCCGTGACCATTGCCATCGCCAAACGGAAGGGCGCCAACGCGACGGACATCGCGCGCCAGGTCCTGGCGCGGGTCGCTGAGGTGCGGGGACGGCTGCTGCCTCCTGAGGTGACGGTCACCGTAACGCGCAACTATGGCGAGACCGCGAGCGACAAGGCGAGCGAGCTGATCCTGCATCTCGGCCTCGCGACGCTGTCGGTGACTCTGCTGATCTGGCTCTTTCTCGGCTGGCGCGAGGCGGTCGTGGTGCTGGTGGCCGTCCCGGTCACGCTCGCTCTCACGCTGTTCAGCTACTACGCGCTGGGCTACACCCTCAATCGGATCACTCTCTTCGCGCTGATCTTCTCGATCGGCATTCTGGTCGACGATGCGATCGTGGTGGTGGAGAACATCTACCGGCACATCGCCGCGGGAGGAGTCGAGCCGGCCGAAGCGGCGATCAGAGCGGTGGACGAAGTGGGCAACCCGACGATTCTTGCCACCTTCACGGTGATCGCCGCGATCCTCCCCATGGCGTTCGTCCGCGGGCTGATGGGCCCCTACATGCGGCCGATTCCAGTCGGGGCCAGCGTCGCCATGCTCGCGAGTCTTGCGGTGGCGTTCATCGTGACGCCGTACCTCGCCTACCGGCTCCTGCGGGGGCATACGGGGCACACGCCTGCCGAGACCATCGCACCCCGCTCCGCGGACGCGACCGAACCCTCCGCACCTGCAGTGGCACCCGCCCGGGGCGCGTTCTACGCCCGCCTCATGTCGCGATTGATGGATCATCCTCGCCAGCGAATGTACTTCTATGGGGGGGTCATCCTGCTGCTCTTTCTCTCCATGGGTCTGGTGGCGGGGCGGGTCGTCCAGGTGAAGATGCTCCCCTTCGACAACAAATCGGAATTCCAGGTGATCCTGGATCAGCCGGAGCACACGACGCTGGAACGGAGCGCGGCGCTGGGTAGCGAAGTGGCGGCCTATCTGCGGACGGTGCCGGAGGTACGAAGCACGGAGGTCTACGCCGGCACATCGGCGCCGTTCAATTTCAATGGGCTGGTGCGGCACTACTTCATGCGGAGCGGCGCCAACGTCGCCGACGTGCAGGTGAACCTGCTCGCGAAGGGAGAGCGTTCGCGGCAGAGTCACGCCATCGCCGTCGCCGTGCGGCCGGCGATCGATTCCATCGCTCGGCGGTACGGCGCCAGCGCCAAGATCGCCGAGATCCCACCGGGGCCGCCGGTGCTCTCCACCCTGGTCGCGGAGATCTACGCTGGCAGCGATAGCGTGCGTCTCGCAACTGCCGGGCGGGTGAAGCGGGTCTTCGAGAGCACACCGGGTGTGGTGGACGTCGACTGGACGGTCGAAGCGCCGGAGACCCGGCTCAGCTTCCGCGTGGATCGGGTGCGGGCCGCGGCGGCTGGGGTGAGCGTGGAGGAAATCGTGCAGACGGTGAGCCTGGCGCAATCGGGGACCGTCGTCGGTCTGACGTCGTCGGCGACGGCACGGGAGGGCGTTGCGATCGTACCGAGGCTCCCGCTCGGGGGGCGGTCGAGCGCCGAGGCGTTGCTCGCGCTTTCGATGCCAACCGCATCGGGACCGGTGCCGCTGGGACGATTCGTCACGGTGGACTCCACGCTGCGGGATCCGTCGCGGTACCGGCGCGATCTCCGACCCGTGATCTACGTGACCGGCGATGTCGCCGGCACGATCGAGAGCCCGGTCTACGCGATCCTCGCGATGAACCAGGCGCTCGACACGGTCCGGGTCAACGGGGCCGAGATCCGACGCTACAACGCCGTGCAGCCGGACCGGCTGAACGAAACAGCGATCAAATGGGATGGTGAGTGGCAGATCACGATCGAGGTGTTCCGCGACCTCGGACTCGCGTTTGCGGCGGTGCTGCTCCTCATCTACGTCCTGGTCGTATGGTGGTTCGAGTCGTTCACGATACCCCTGGTCATCATGGCGCCGATTCCGCTGACGCTGGTCGGCATCCTGCCGGGGCACGCCCTGACGGGGGCCTTCTTCACCGCCACGAGCATGATCGGCATGATCGCGCTGGCGGGGATCATCGTGCGGAATTCGATTCTGCTGGTCGATTTCATTCAGCTCGCCGAGCGCCGGGGGACGCCGCTCCGTGAGGCGGTGATCGAAGCGGGTGCGGTGCGGTTCCGGCCGATCGCGCTGACGGCGGCGGCGGTGGTGATTGGTGGGCTGGTGATGGTGCTCGATCCCATCTTCCAGGGGCTCGCGGTGGCGCTGATGAGTGGAGCGATCGTCGCCACCCTGCTGACCATGGTCGTGGTGCCGGTGCTGTACTGGGAGTTGAAGCGGAGTCGGGAGTCACAACCTGAAGGAGTCAGCGATGTGTAACGAAGCCGTCGTCCGGCGCTTCGCCGGAACGTTCATCCTGTTGTCGCTCGCGCTGGGGTGGTGGGTGAGTCCGTACTGGTTTCTCTTCACCGCTTTCGTCGGCGTGAACCTTCTCCAGTCCAGCGTCACCGGTTTCTGCCCGCTGGAGCGGATCCTCGGTCACTTCGGACTGTGCGGCTGCAGGGCGAACGGCACGATGCCGTAATGGTGCATGGGCGGTCGCCACCGCGCGGCGACCGCCCCCGCGCCCCCGCGCCGCTGGGTGTGAGCCAGGTCACGACTTAACTTCGGGGGTGGCCGGGCATCTACGGGGTGGAACCTGGCCGCCTCAGTCACCCTCAGAAGGAGTACCCGGTATGTCGACCACCCCGACCAAGCTCGGCGCGGCGCTGTTCGCGGCGCTGACCCTCGCTCTCGGCGCCTGCAGTAACGGCAGCGGGCCCTCCACCACCACCCTCAATACTCTCAGCACCATTCAATCCCAGGACCTCGCCCAGGACGCCGCGGAGGACGTGGATGAGATGGCCGATGCGTCGTCGTTTCCGGGCATTTGATTAGCCAACTACTATTGCATGCCATCGATCGACGCGGCGTGGCACGGGGGGATGAAGCCGTTGTCGAGCTCGACCAGTGGCAAGAGGTGCTGGAGCGCAACCCGGGAAACCGAGACCGCTTCCTCTCCATGGATCGCCAGGAGTTCGTCGACGTGATGGACCGATGGATGGTCGCCTACTGCCCCTGCGACGACGCGCTCGTACCCGGACTCAGCGAGGCCGACGTGGCCCGCCTGAACGTACCGATTCTCGTGTTCCGCAGCGGAGCCTCCGACATGTCGCACACCCGCGCCACCTCCGAGTCGCTCGCCGCGGGGCTCCCCGGCGCGGAGCTGGTCGAGCCACCGTGGGGCGACGACGAGTGGAACGAACGTTCGCGCCGCGATCGAGCAGGTCGGTTCGCTCTTCGTTCGCTGGCCGCTTCTCGTACCGCAGCTCGTTGCGTGGGCCGACAAGACGCTCGAGCCGACGAGATGACTTACGGAGGAACTTCATGAGCACCTTGACCGTGCAACCCATCCAGGACCGATCTGAGTTCGGCGCCCGGGTCGGAGGTGTCAACGCGACAACATCCTCGAGCCTGCGGTTCGCGCGCAGATCAATGAGGTCTTCGAGCGGTACGGAATGCTGGTGTTCGAGGACGTCGAGCCGACGCCGAAGATGCACGTCGCGCTCAGCAATGTGTTCGGCGCGCTCGAGGGACCACCCCAGCAAAGCGGTGAGTCGGGCCGGAGGCGAGGACATGCTCGGCGTCATCGAGCTCCGCCACGAACCAAACCAGCCCGGCGCCGTACTCGTCGGCGGTGAGCTGCTGTCGCAGTGGCTCCCGTGGCACTTCGACCACTGCTACAACGACGAGCTCAACCGCCGCGGGTGTGCTCCGTTCCGTCGTCGCCCCACCGGAAGGGGGGCTGACCGGGTTCGTCGACGGCGTCGCGCTCTACGACGCGATCTCCCCCGCGCTTCGGGACCAGATCGAAGGCAAGACCGTGATCTACGCCATGGACGTGATCATGGACAACCTTCGATTCGGCCGGCCCGATGGTTTCGTGGACGTCGAGGCGGCTCCGAGTGCTGTCGACGTGATGATCGAATACGAGGGCCGGCCGCGGGCACTCCACCCTGCGGTCTGGACTCGTCGCTCAGGGGAGAAGGTTCTCCACGTCTCCCCTTGGATGGCGAAGGGCATCGAAGGCCTCCCGGACCACGAAGGCGACGCCCTGCTGGTACGCGGTGTGCGACGAGATCGTCGAGGCGGCGAAGGACCTCAGCTACTTCCACCGCTGGGAGCCGACGGACATGGTCATCTGGGACAACTGGCGCGTGCTCCACTCCGTGTCGGGGATGGCACCGGAACATGCGCGGTGCATGCACCGCACGACCATCCAAGGTGACTACGGCCTCGGCCGCTTCGAAGCCGTATCGGGGTCCTGACCACCCGCCCGAGCGTCGCTCCCCACCGGCTCAACCCACGGGAGCACGCGTGCCTCCAACTCCGAAAAGCCGTGTGTCGTTGCTCGCTGCGATCGCGCGGCAGGCCGTCGCGGTTCCCGGTCGCGGCGCTGCACATGCCCTGATCCCTCCGCGACATCGATCACTGGTTGCGGTTGCAGTTCCTAGGAGTCGTGTCTCGGACCGGCATCGCGTCGGCGCTTCGAGATACCGCAGCGGTGGACGGGATCGCCACTCAGGCGGGGGTCGCGGACCTCGAACTCCTGACGGCGTTGCTGCAAGTCGGTGTGGCCCTGGGTGAGCTGCGCCACCGCGGCGATCGGTACGAGATCAGGGGCAGACGACTCGCGCCATCGTGGGACGTTCCTCGGACCTGGCCGGGCTCGTCGAGGAGATCGTCGGGTACGACAGCCCCATCTACACCCACCTCGGTGACCACCTTCGAGGGGCACCCGTGGGCGACTACCTCGCAGGGACCAGCGATGCGATCGCCCAGGCATCCCGCCTCGCAGAGCCAGTGCTCGGACCGACCGTTCGCGCCGTGGCGCGTGACGTCGATCCACAGCAGGTGGTCGACATCGGCTGCGGGTCCGGCGTGTACCTCGGACACGTACTCGACGTTGCCGCCAACGCCACCGCGCTCGGCATCGATCTCGACGAGGCCGTTGTGGAAGTGGCCCGACAGAACCTCGCTGCGCAGACGCGGCGCGGTCGGTGCACGGTCGAGGTCATGGACCTGGACACGCTGTAGCAAGCCACCGCGAGCCGTTCGATCTGGTCCTGCTCCTCAACAACATCTACTACTGGCCGCCGGCCGATCGTCCCCTGGTGCTCGAGATGGTGCGGGCTCTCGCCCCGAACGGCACGGTCGTCGTGTCGACCGCGGTCGCGGGCAACCTGCCGTTCAACCGGCATCTCGACCTCGTGCTGCGGGTCACCAAGGGCAGCTGGCGGCTACCGACTGAGCGGGAGTTGGCCGACGCGCTGCGGACCGCCGGCTTCCGGAACATCGATCTTCTCGAACCGGCCCCGCTGGCCGGCATGCTCGTCGCCATCGCATCGTGAATGGACGATCGCCTGCGCATCGGTACGTCTGGATACCAACGGAACGATGTCGCGCGCGTCATCAGCTCCAGCTCTTGAAGGCCTGCACGCGCTCCTTGAGCATCAGCACGTCGAAGCCGTTGTAGAGCACCCGATGCCCCTTCGTGAGCATCGAACTCGTCACCTTGGGCGTGAACGCCGCACCGCCCAGCGGGATAGCACCTTGGAGCTGCGTCAGCGGAGGGCGGCCGCGAACTCGTCGTGGTGGCTGTTCCACCAGCGACGCCGGCGGTCGTAACGCTCGCCGCCACCGGTCCGGTTCCACAGCTCGACGGCGTTCGGGTCGCCGGCATCGACGCTGCGCCGGACGGCCGCTTCGAGGCGGTCGATGGCATCGTCGATGGCTGCGAGCAGGGCGGCCCTGCCGTCGCGGTCCAGTCCATAGGTGTCGGCGACGAGTCGGAGCCGTGCCGGCCGATCGGCGGGCCGCCAGCCGAGCCGGGCCTGGTCGAAGTCGTCCTCGATCGGGACACAGAGTCGGGCGAGGTGGGCGACGTCGTAGACCGGTCGACCCGGCGCGGCGAACTCGAAGTCGAGGAGCGCAACGGCGACACCGTCACGGAAGACGACGTTCTCGGGGCACACGTCGTTGTGGCACACGAGCGTCCCGCCCGCGGGGTCAGCCAGACTCTCGTCCCAGGTGAGACCGCGAGGATCGAACGCCTGGGCGGCGTCGTGCAGCCCGCGCAGCAGCGTGGCGATGGAGGCCAGCGCGTGGTCGGACTGACTCCAATCGGGATACGGCGGAACGGGGACGTCACCCTCGATGAATACGAGGCGCTCGCGTCCGTCCTCGTCGATGCCGACGGGTGTCGAGGCGCCCGCGAATCCGGCGTGCCTCACCGTGCGGCAGGAAGGCGTGGATCGAAGCCGAGTGCGGACTCGAGGGGCGAAGCACATGCGCACCGACGCGGACGACCTGGCCCCGGCGTCGATCCCGCCTTGCAACTCCTGCTCGGCCACGCTGGCAGTTTGCCCCACGCTGACTCGAGCTGCGGCATGACCTCGAGATCGGTCAGAGGTACTGAGGATGACGTAGAGAACTCAACGAAACTGCATGGCCGAGGACACTGTTGGGGACGCTCAGGCCACGGTGTCGCTCACAACGGTTCGTGGGCAAGGTCCGCCATCCTGCGAGCCCTTGCTCGGCTACGGCCGCCAGACGTGCGGCCGCCGCCTGAAGGTTGGGATCGTCGCGTTGGGACGGCAGGACCCGAGCAGGATTGAGGGCGCAACCGTTCGCCCACTCAGCGATGTCTGGCTCTGCGCCGTACGTGCGCGCCGCCAGAGTTCCCCGAACCTGCATCTGCGCCCAGTTCGTCAGGTTGTCAGGGAGCGTGTTGGGAGGACACAGTCGGTTTCGCTCGCGGTCATCGTCCCGGGTCGCTTCCACGAAGCCGGCTAGTGCCGCGCAGAAACACGGAAACCCGACGCGGATGGTCTGAAGCCGGATCTTGTCCGGACCCCACAGAGGAACCAGCGGTGGGTACTGCAGTCCCGAAGCGGCGCAGTGCACCACGAGCGACCCCGGCGCGAGCGGAACGACGCCGTCGTCGAGGACGATCTCCCGCGCGGCCACATGCTTGATGTGTCCGAGCCGAACGACGTTCTCGATGGTGCGGAGCAGATCGAGCTCCCACATGCCAAGCGTTGGTGTCTTGGCCATCGTCGGAACGATGTCGGTGTCGATCCGAAGCATCACGCCCGCGGCCTCGAGCCGCAGGAAGAGATCATCGAGTGATTCGGCCGCCGCAGCCGCGGCCATGGTGTCCGCAGCGAGCCGAAATGCCACCGACGGGTCGGGCTGGACCATGGCGCGGTTCAGCATCCATGGCTCACGCGGCCTCACCCACGTGATTCGGTCTGGGTCCACGCCGTTGGCCAACAACCACACGATCCCGTCGGTCGCCGTCTTTCCCGCTCCGACGATGACGTAGTTCGTCGGTGCCTCTACCAACCGGGCGAGTTCGTTGACGGCGACGATGTCGACGTCGTCGGCAACGCCGAACGGCGGGGGTGTTGTCGCGGGAATCGTCGGCGACAAGTAGGTGGCATCGACGACGCGGCGGCGCACCTCGACCCGTGTGATGTCACCAGACACCAGTGACGTGACGCGATGTGTAGACCCGTCAGTCTGGTACTCGTTCCCTCCCAAGAAGGTGACGCGGCCGGAACCTACGAACCTGCGATACAAGATCTCGTCGTAGTAGTTCTGGATCTCCGACCGTCGAGCACGCTCCTGGAGCCCCGACTCCGGGCCCTCGCGCTGCGTGGCACCGGTGCCGAGCACCGTCGACGCGACGCCATAGAACACCGACGCCTGATGCAGCTGGACGAATGGATATGCGTCCTGCCAGTGACCGCCGGCGGCGTGGCGTCGGTCGACGAGCGTGACATGCACGTCGGCGTTGTCGATCAGGGCATCCGTGAACGCCATCCCCATCGCGCCCGCACCTATGACGAGATAGTCGGTCTCCAACGAACGCGTCGCCATCGTGCGCGGGGCCTCCATTGCCGGGACGACTTGGA
>CAVSEC010000010.1:0-203119 GCA_963726955.1 uncultured Gemmatimonadales bacterium
TCCACTCCGAACGCCAGCAGCACGTTGCCGCCGCTCGCGCCTGAGCCGACGGCGTAGCCCGAGCCGACGTACACCATGCCGTCGACGACGACGGCGCCCGACGTCGCGATCGCGCCGCCGTGCGCCGGCGGACGCGGTTGATCGTCTCGAATTCCTTCGCGGTCGGGTACTCCCACAGCTTCGCGCCGTCGGCCGCCGCCGACGGCGTAGAGCGTGCCGTCGGACGCGCCCTCGAACACGACGCCGGGGATCGCCGTCGCCGCCGCGCCGAGCGATGCACGCCGCGGCCGCCGCCGCGCCGGCGGCGGAGGCGTGAACAGCCACGCGCGCTCGCCGGTCGCCGGCTGCACGGCCGCGAGCCCGCCGCCGCCGATGCCGTAGTAGACGTGCTGGTCGTCGGCCGCGCCGCCCCAGACGATCGACGCGCGCCCGCGCCCGTTGCCGTTGAGCGGCAGGCCGAGCGGATGAATGCGGTAGAGCAGCTTGCCGTTGTCGTCGGGATCGAGCGCGAAGATGTCCGCCGACTTCGTGCCGGCGATCAGCACGCGCTTGCCGTTCGGCAGCGTCTTCAGGATCGGCGAGTTGCCGATGTCCATGTCGGGGCCCATCGGCTTCGGGCACGCGTCGCTGACGTTCGGCGCCGTTGCAGCCGCCCATGAAGACGTCGTTCTCGGTCGCCTGAAACGACCACAGCAGCTTGCCGGTGTCGAGATCGACGGCCATGATCGCGTCCGTCGTCTTCGGCGACGGCGCGGTCGTCGCGTCGCCGGTGCCGAAGTAGACCGCGCGCTTCACGGGATCGATCGTCGGCGAGTTCCACACCGCTCCGCCCGCCGGCGCGTAGAGCGTGACGCCGTTCGCCATCGTCTTGTACGGCTTCGGCTCGTCGGGCACGACCCAGGCCTTCCAGATCTGCTTGCCGGTGCTGGCGTCGAGCGCGACGACGCTGCCGCGGGAGGTGCAGCACGGGTAGCCGGGATTGCCGCTGCTGAATTCCTCGGACGAGGAGACCGGGACGATGAGCTTGCCGTCGTAGTAGCGGATGCCGGCCGTGATGCGCGCGACGAAGTGCGGATCGACCTTCGTCTTCCAGAGCAGCTTGCCGTCCTGCGCGTTGATCGCGAAGACGTTGGCGTGGCCGTCGCCGACGAACACGGCGTACTTCGCGTCTGCCCGCCCCGGTCACCGCGCCGACCGTGATCGCGTTGCGGATGATCGATCCGGTTTCAAACGACCAGTAGACGCAGCCGGTCTTCGCGTCGATCGAGTAGACGAAGCCGTTGTCGCTGCCGACGAACACGCGGCCCGATGCGACCGTCGGCTGCGCGTTGGCGGAGACGCCGGAGGGAAAGCCGAACGCCCATTTCAGCTTCAGCCGCGGCACCTGCGCGGCGGTCAGGCGCGCGACCGCGCGCCGGCTGAAACCGGGTGTTCGACAGGTCGGGACTCCAGCCGTTCCACGACGGCCCGGCGGCCGGATCGGTGAGCGGCGGATTGGTGCGGCACTGGAAGCCCATGTTTGCGGCGCCGCCCGAGGATGCGGCGCTGCCGATCGGCCGGCCTGCCATGAACTCCGCGAGCGCCTTCTTCTGGACGTCGTTCAACGCGGACGCCTGCTGCTGCATCAGCGCCGGTCGTCAGCGCGGCGTAGATCTTCTCCGGCGTCATCTCCCGCAGCGCCGTCGGGCGTCGGCGCACGGTCGACGTTCGGGTTGCCGTGGCACTGCGCGCACTGCGTCTGGAACGTGGCGAACCCGCTTTCGGTGCCGGGCACGAAGGCCGGCGGCGGCGCGGGGGCCTGTCCCGCGGCCTGCGGCGTGAAGGCGCCAGCCCAGGCGAGGACGCCGACACCGGCCGCGGCGATCATGAGGATGTGGAGTCGTTTCTTCATAAGGAATGCGCTCAGCGACGCAGTGTATTACAAACCGCCGCCACCGTCGGAACGCGGCTTGTCCTCTACGTGTGATAATGCACGGCTAGCGAGGTCCTGCCGATGGTCAACCTGACAGTCAACGGAAAGACCCGGTCGTATCGACGGCGATCCGGACATGCCGCTGCTCTGGTATCTCCGCGACGATCTGCGCCTGACCGGCACGCGGTTCGGCTGCGGCGCCGGCCTGTGCGGCGCGTGCACGGTGCACGTCGAACGGCCAGGCCGTCCGCGTCGTGCCAGACGCCGATGCGCACGCTCGAGGGCAAGCGGTCGTGACCATCGACGGGCCTGAGCGCCGACGGCAGCCATGCACCGGTGCAGCGCGCGTGGGTCGCGCACAACGTGCCGCAGTGCGGCTACTGCCAGACCGGCCAGATCATGTCGGCCGCGGCGCTGCTCAAGACGACGCCCAACCCGACCGACGCGGACATCGACCGCGCCATGGCGGGCAACATCTGCCGATGCGGCACCTATCAGCGCATCCGCGCCGCGATCAAGACGGCGGCGAAGGAGCGGGCATGAGCGCCATCGAAAACGTCGAGCCGGCGCCAGTTCCTCGGCGGCGTGCTCTCGACCGGCGCGTTCGTCGTCGCCTCGCGCGTCGTGCCCGACGAGCTCTGCGCGCAGGACAGCCGGTCTTCCGCACGCAGGCGGACGCCGCGGCGCTCCACCCGAGCGTCTACCTCGGCATCGAGCCCGACGGCACGGTCTTCATCGTCACGCACCGGTCGGAAATGGGCACCGGCATCCGCACGTCGCTGCCGCTGGTCGCCGCCGACGAGCTCGACGCCGACTGGAGCCGCGTGCCGCATCGAGCAGGGCATCGGCGACACGCGCTACGGCGACCAGAACACCGACGGCTCGCGATCGATCCGCGATTTCTACGACGCGTTCCGCCACGCCGGCGCCTCGGCGCAGTCGATGCTGGTCAGCGCGGCGGCCGCGCAGTGGAACGTGCCGGCGTCGGAGTGCACGGCGGAGAATCACGAAGTCGTGCACGCGCAAGAGCGGCAGGAAGCTCGGCTACGGCGCGCTCGTGCCGGCCGCGGCGAAGCTGCCCGTGCCGGCGAAGGACGACGCTGAAGTTCAAGCCGAAGACGCGCGTGGAAGTTCGTCGGCAAGGAACGGCAGATCTACGACCTCAACGGACATCACGACCGGCAAGGCGCAGTTCGGCCTCGACATCTATCGCGACGGCATGGTGTACGCGTCGATCGAGCACCCGCCGGTGCTCGGCGGCACGGTCAAGACGCTCGACGACAAGGACGCGCTCGACGGTGAAGGGCGTGCAGCAGACGGTGACGCTCGACACCGTCAAGCCGCCGCTGCTGTTCCAGCCGCTCGGCGGCGTGGCGGTGATCGCCGACAACACGTGGGCCGCGCTGCAGGGCCGCAAGAAGCTGAAGATCGACTGGAACGACGGCGCCGCACGCGAGCTTCGAGTCCGAGGCGTTCAAGCAGCAGCTGATCGCGACGGTGCAGCAGCCGGCGCAAGGTCGCGCGCAATCTCGGCAACGTCGACGCCGAGTTCGCCAAAGGCGGCAAGGTGATCGAGGCGACCTACTACACGCCGATGGCGGCGCACGCGTCGATGGAGCCGCCGGCGGCGGTCGCCGAGTTCCGGGACGGCAAGGTCGACGGTCTGGACGCCCGACGCAGAATCCGCAGGCCGTGCAGGACACCGTCGCCGCGGCCGTCGGCATCGACAAGAAGGACGTCACCTGCCACGTGACGCTGCTCGGCGGCGGCTTCGGCCGCAAGTCGAAGCCCGACTACGCGGCCGAGGCGGCGGTGCTGTCGAAGAAGCTCGGCAAGCCGGTCAAGGTGATCTGGACGCGCGAAGACGACATCCACTTCGACTTCTACCACACGACGGCGGCGGTCTATCACAAGGCCGCGGTCGACGGCCGCGGCCGGCCGACGGCGTGGCTGCAGCGCTCGGCGTTTCCGCCGATCGCGTCGACGTTCGCGCCGACGCGCGCGAGCCGCTCAGCTTCGAGCTCGACCTCGGGCTCGACGGACTCTGCCGTTCGACGTCGCCGAACATCCGCGCGGAGAACGCCGGCGCGCCGACGCGCACGTCCGCATCGGCTGGTTCCGCGCCGTCGCAACAACTTCCACGCGTTCGCGGCCCACAGCTTCGCCGACGAGATGGCGCACGCGGCCGGCCGCGATTCGCTCGAGTTCCTGCTCGACATGATCGGGCCCGGGCAAGGTGATCGATCTCAAGGCGCAGGGCGTCGACTACTCGAACTACGGCGCGCCGCATCGACAAGTACCCGATCGACACCCGCCGGCTGCGCCGCGTGCTCGAGGTCGCCGGCGAGAAGTCCGGATGGGGCAAGCGGAAGCCGGGCAACGGCTGGGGCCTCGGCATCGCCGCGCACCGCAGCTTCAACACGTACGTCGCCTCGGTCGTCGAGGTCGAGGTCGACGGCCGCGGCGACGTGCGCGGTCCCGCGCGATCGAGCAGGTCGTCGACGCCGGCGTCGATCGTCAATCCCGATCGCGTGCGATCGCAGATGGAAGGCGCGGCGGTGATGGCGGTCGGCCTGGCGCTGACGGGCGAGATCACCGCGGCGAACGGCCGCATCCAGCAGAGCAACTTCAACGACTTCCAGGTGGCGCGCATGAACGACGCGCCGGTGCAGGTGAACGTGCACTTCGTCGAGAGTATCGTGCCCCCGGGCAAGCTGGCCCAGTTCCAGGCGCTGCCGGCATTGCGGGAGCTGACGATCCGGGGCACCATCCGTTCCGCGACGACCAAGTACCTCCCCATCTCGGTGCTGGAGCTGGTGGACGTCGTCGCGGGGCTGGGGCAGTAGCCGGCGGGTAACTATTCGGCGACGGCGGCGTACATTTTCCCCATGAACGATCTCCTCAAGCAGCGCATACTCCGCCGGCTGGAGAATCTCCCGGACGATCGGGCCTACCAGATACTCGACTTCGTCGAATTTCTGGAGAGCAAGTACGCCGAGCGCGCCGCACCCACCGGCATCCTCGCCCGGATCACCGACACGGTGGAGGACACCATGCGTGCCGCCAAGCTGCCGGTGCAGGCGATCAGCGGCACCGTGGGCGTCATGGACAGCGCGAGCCGGCTCATGAAAGGCCTCGCCGCGGCGGGGCAGGCTGTGGTCGACGAAGCCGTCAAGGCCGCCGCGCCCCCCTCCGCAACCCGTCCCGAGACGCAGGTCTCACCGCCTTCCCCCCCAAGCCGCTCAAGGCCGACGGCTGAAGGCTCATCGCTGATGGCTGATTCCCACTCGACGCCCGCGACCGAGTTCGTCCGCGGGATTGGCCCGGTCGCGGCGATCTCCATGGTCGTTGGCACCATGATCGGTTCGGGCATTTTCATCGTCTCGGCCGACATCGGCCGACAGGTGAACGACTGGGGCCCCGGCGCGCTGCTCGTCGTCTGGCTGGTCACCGGCCTCATGACGATCACCGGCGCCCTCGCCTACGCCGAGCTCGCGGCCATGATGCCGACGGCCGGCGGCCAGTACGTCTTCCTCCGCGAGGGCCTCTCGCCGCTGCTCGGCTTCCTGTTCGGCTGGACGCTCTTCACGGTCATCCAGACCGGCACGATCGCCGCCGTCGCTGTCGCCTTCGGCAAGTTCCTGAGCGTGCTGGTCCCCGGGGTAACGCCCGACGTCTTTCTCTCGCTCGGTCATCTGCCCATGCCGGGCGGCGCGATCGAGCTTGGGGTCTCGTGGCAGCGGGTGGTGGCGCTCGGCATCGTGGCGCTCCTCACCGGGCTCAACGTGCGGGGCGTACGACTCGGGGCCTCGATCCAGACCGTCTTCGCCGTCGCCAAGGTCGGCGCGCTCGGAGCACTGGTACTGTTCGGGCTCACCCTTGCGCACCCGGCACCACCGGTCGCGGGGCAGAGCTTCTGGGGCTCCGTGCCCTGGAGCCTCGGCATCATCCCGCTCTTCGGCGCCGCGATGGTCGGCTCGCTCTTCTCTGCGGATGCCTGGAACAACGTGACCTTCGCCGCGGCCGAGGTGCGTGATCCCAAGCGCAATCTGCCGCTCGCGCTCGGGGTAGGCACCGCCACCGTGTGCACGCTCTACCTGCTCGCCAACCTCGCCTATCTCCGGGTGCTTCCGTTCGCCGGAGATCCGGCCGGCGCCGACGCACTCGCCCGCGGCATCCAGCACGCGGCACAGGATCGAGTCGGCGTCGCGGCGGCGGCGGTGATGTTCGGGCCGGTCGGCGGGGTGCTGATGGCCGTCGCCATCATGCTCTCGACCTTTGGCTGTGTGAACGGCCTCGTCCTCGCGGGGCCCCGGGTGTACTACGCGATGGCGGAGGACGGGCTCTTCTTCTCTCGCGCCGGGCAGCTGCACCCGACCTTCAAGACCCCGGTGTTCGGGCTGGTGACGCAGGCGGTGTGGGCGATGGTGCTCTGTCTGAGCGGCAGCTACGGCAATCTGCTCGACTACGTGATCTTTGCGTCACTGCTCTTCTATTTTTTCACCGTGCTGGCGCTCTTCCGGCTCCGGCGCATCCGGCCGGATGTGCCCCGGCCGGTCAAGGCCTTCGGGTATCCACTGATTCCGGGCCTCTACATGCTCGCGGTGCTGGCGCTGATGGTGATCCTGCTGTTCGAGAAGCCACTCTATACCTGGCCGGGTCTGCTGATCGTGGCGCTGGGGGTGCCGGTGTTCTACCTCTGGCGGAGGCGTGCGGCCTGAGACCACGGAGCGCCGGCATGACGATCGGCTGGTGGGGTTGAGCTTGCGCCCCGCTGGCAGCGGGCCGTAGACTTATGGATGGAACTCCCAATTCAAATCGGAACAACCGCGTCATGAGCACCATCCGCCCCGGACTGGCGCTCACCTTTGACGACGTCCTGCTGGTCCCACGTCACTCGACTGTCCATCCGCGCCTGGTGTCCGTCCAGACCCGTCTGAGTCGCGCCATCACGCTCAACATCCCTCTGGTCTCGGCCGCGATGGACACGGTCACGGAGGCGGAGATGGCCATCGCCATGGCCCGCCATGGTGGCATCGGCGTGGTGCACAAGAACATGTCGATCGAGAAACAGGCCGGCGAGGTCGATCGGGTGAAGCGCAGCGAAAGCGGCATGATCCTCAATCCGATCACGCTGACCGCCGATCGTCCGCTCCGTGAGGCGGCAGCGGCGATGGCCCGCTTCCGCATCTCCGGGGTGCCGATCGTGGACCAGGCGGGCCGGCTGGTCGGGATCATCACCAATCGCGACCTGCAGTTCGAGCGCAATCTCGATCAGCCGATCCGCGAGGTGATGACCAAGGAGAAGCTCATCACCGCGCCGGTCGGCACCGGCCTCGACGAAGCCGAACGGATCCTGGCGAAGCATCGCATCGAGAAGCTGCCCGTGGTGGACGGGGCCGGCCTCCTCCGGGGGCTGATCACCGTGAAGGACATCTTCAAGCGGAAGCAGTTCCCCGACGCGAACAAGGACCAGCACGGCCGACTCCGGGTCGCGGCCGCGGTGGGCGGCACGCCGGAGGCGAAGATCCGGGCCAAGGCGCTGCTCGATGCCGGCGCCGATGCGATCATCATCGACTCGGCGCATGGCCACAGCGACGGCGTGCTGCAGACCGTCTCGATTCTGCGGGAGGCGTTCCCCGACGCGCAGCTGATCGCGGGGAACGTGGCGACGGAGTCGGCGGCGCGGGAGCTGGTACGGCGTGGAGTGGACGCCGTGAAGGTCGGCGTCGGACCGGGCAGCATCTGCACGACGCGGGTGGTCACCGGCGTCGGCGTGCCGCAGGTGACAGCGATCGTCGACGCGGTGCGCGGTGCCGGAGACGTGCCGGTCATCGCGGATGGCGGGATCAAGTATTCGGGTGACGTGGTCAAGGCGCTCGCGGCCGGCGCCTCGTCGGTGATGATGGGCTCGATGCTCGCGGGCACCGATGAGAGTCCGGGCGAATCGATTCTCGCCGAAGGGCGACGGTTCAAATCGATCCGCGGGATGGGCAGCCTCGCCGCCATGCAGGAAGGCTCCGCTGACCGCTACTTCCAGGAAGGGGAGCTCTCCAGCTCCAAGATGGTGCCGGAGGGAATCGAGGGGCGCGTCCCGTACCGGGGGCCGGTCGGCGATGTCCTCTTCCAGATGGTCGGCGGCCTGCGCAGCGGAATGGGCTACTGTGGTGTGGCCAGTGTCGACGCCCTCGGTCGGGACGTCGAAATGGTGCAGATCACCAGCGCGGGCCTGCGCGAATCGCATCCGCACGACGTGCACATCACCCGGGAAGCACCGAACTACAACGTCTGAACCACAGCCGCAGGTTGGCCGCCCTCGGCCGCTGCCTGTCGCAGCAGCCGATCGGGCACGGTCCACGGCTGTCCCGTGAATCGCACTCCCTCTCCGCACCAAGCATGGGGTCGTCATGAACCTCTGGGCAACGAAATCAATTACAGCACTTCGCGCCGAGGCGGACGGGTCAGGCGAGGGCGGCCTGCAGCGCACCCTCGGTCGTGGCGGGCTCCTCGCGATCGGGATTGGCGGCATCATCGGGGCCGGCATCTTTGTGCTCACGGGGCAGGCCGCAGCGCTGCACGCCGGTCCCGCGGTGCCGATCTCGATGATTCTCGTCGGCATCGCCTGCGCCTTTGCCGGTCTCTGCTACGCGGAAATGGCGAGCGCGGTGCCGGTGGCGGGGAGCGCCTATACCTACAGCTACGCCACGATGGGCGAGCTGGTCGCCTGGATCATCGGGTGGGATCTGGTGCTCGAATACGCCGCAGGCGCTTCCACCGTCGCCGTCGGCTGGTCGGGGCACTTCGTCTCGCTGCTCCGGCTGTTCGGCGTCGAACTCCCGGCAGGCCTCACCACCTCGCCGACCCTCTGGTGTACCGCGGCCAATGTGTCGGATGGCATGACGGGCTGCACCCATAGCGGGCTCAACTTCACCGGCGGACTGGTGAATCTGCCCGCCGTGCTGATCGTCGCGATCATCTCAACCATTCTGGTGATCGGGATCAAGGAGTCCTCCAGGGTGAACAACGTAATCGTGATCATCAAGGTCACGATCGTCATCCTCGTGGCGGCCACCGGTCTCTTCTATGTGAAGCCCGCCAACTGGACTCCGTTCATCGCTCCCAACACCGGCGAGTGGGGCACCTACGGCTGGTCGGGGGTGCTGCGCGGCGCCGGCCTGGTCTTCTTTGCGTACATCGGGTTCGATGCCGTGAGCACCGCCGCCCAGGAAGCAAAGGATCCGCAGCGCGACATGCCGTTCGGCATCCTCGGCTCCCTGGCCATCTGCACCGTGCTGTACGTGGTTGTCTCGGCGGTGCTGACGGGCATGGTGCCCTATGGCGAGCTCAACAACGCCGCGCCGACCTCCTACGCTCTCGAGAAGGTCGGGGCTCCGTATCTCATCCGCCTGCTGGTCGACGTCGGTGCCGTCCTGGGCCTCGCCTCGGTCGTCCTGGTCATGCTCCTCGGCCAGTCGCGGGTCTTCTACTCGATGTCACGCGACGGCCTGCTCGGGTTGTGGGCCGGCAAGGTGCATCCGAAGTTCCGCACCCCGTACCTCTCTTCGATCTACACCGGGATCGTGGTGGCGATTGCCGCCGGCGCCCTGCCGCTGCAGCTCCTCGGCCAGCTGGTGAACATCGGGACGCTGCTGGCGTTCATCCTCGTCTGCGCGGGGGTGTGGATCCTGAGGAAGACGCGCCCCGACCTGGAGCGGCCGTTCCGGACCCCGCTGATGCCCTTCGTGCCGATCATGGGGATCCTCTGCTGTGCCGGCCTGATGCTCACCCTGCCCGCCGACACCTGGATCCGGCTGCTGGTGTGGCTGCTGATCGGATTCGTCATCTACTTCGGGTACGGACGCAGGCACAGCGTGCTGCAGCGGCAGCTCGCGGACAAGGCCCCCTAGCTGGGGGCGCATCCGACCGTCCGGCCCTCTGTCCCCGGCGGTCCGAGCCGGGCATCCATGTCACAGGTGAAGTCTCTGAGACGCTGATCGCCGTTCCCCTCACTTTCGCCCGGAGTCGCCATGTCCCTGTTCCGCACCAAGTCGCTGGCCGAACTCATGCCCGAGGAGGATGAGCACGGACTCAGGCGCGCCCTCACGGCGACCAATCTGGTCCTGCTCGGCATTGGCGCGATCATCGGCGCCGGCATCTTTGTCCTGACCGGCACCGCCGCCGCCCAGTACGCCGGGCCCGCGATTGTGCTCTCGTTCGTGCTGGCCGGCGCTGGCTGCCTCTTCGCCGGCCTCTGCTACGCCGAGTTCGCCTCGATGATTCCGGTCGCTGGGAGCGCCTATACCTATGGGTACGCGACGCTCGGCGAGCTGATCGCCTGGATCATCGGCTGGGACCTGATTCTGGAATATCTCTTCGCCGCTTCCACCGTGGCGGTCGGCTGGTCGGGCTACTTCACCGCATTCATGGCGGAGCTGGGGATCGTCCTGCCGCCGGCGCTGACCGGCGCCCCGTTCACCGTCCAGGGAACCCACACCCTCGTTCCGGCGCAGATCTGCGTCGATCCGGCCACGGGCGGCGTCGCCTACGACGTGGCCAGCCGGACTTTCGTCACGATCGCCGACTGCGCCGCAAAGGGCTTCACCATCACCCAGGGGATCCTCAATGTCCCCGCGATGGTTCTGATCCTGCTCGTGACGGTGCTGCTGGTGGTCGGTATCCGCGAGTCGGCGCGGTTCAACAATATCGTCGTCTTCGTCAAGCTGGCGATCGTCCTGCTGGTGATCGTCTTCGGCTTTCAGCACGTCAATAGCGCCAACTGGCACCCCTTCATTCCTCCCAACCTCGGCGAGTTCGGCCACTTCGGCGTGAGCGGGATCGTCCGCGGCGCGGGCGTGATCTTCTTCGCATATATCGGGTTCGATGCGGTGTCCACGGCGGCGCAGGAGGCGAAGAATCCGCAGCGGGATCTTCCGATCGGCATCCTGGGCTCGCTGGCCGTGTGCACCGTGCTGTATATCCTGATGGCGCTGGTGATGACCGGGATCGCGCACTACTCCGAGCTCAATGTGCCGCACCCGGTGTTCGTGGCGATCGAAAAGGCCGGCCCCTCGCTCCACTGGCTGGGCTACCTGATCAACATCGGTGCGATCGCGGGTCTGGCCTCGGTGGTGCTGGTCATGCTCATGGGACAGCCGCGCATCTTCTTCTCCATGGCGCGGGATGGTCTGCTGCCGCCGATCTTCGGCAAGGTGCATCCGAAGTTTCGCACACCCTACGTCTCGACCATCGTCACGGGCGTGGTCGCCATGGTGATCGCGGGGATCTTCCCCATCGGCCTCCTGGGCGAGCTGGTCTCCATCGGTACGCTGCTCGCCTTCGTGATCGTCTGCGGCGGCATCATTGTGCTGCGGCGGGTGCAGCCCGACCTGCCCCGGCCCTTCCGGACACCCCTCGTTCCGGTCGTCCCGGCGCTGGGCATCCTGATCTGCGGCTACATGATGTACGGGCTCCCCACCGACACGTGGATCCGGCTCGCGGTCTGGATGGCGCTCGGGCTGGTCATCTACTTTGCGTATGGCAAGCAGCACAGCAAGCTGAATCGGAGCTGAGCGCTACCGGCTCCGGGTGGCAGGACGCCGCCCGGAGTCCGGAGCGCGGAACTGTCTACCGCCCTCCCCGCAGGGGCCTTACTTTCCCGCCCCATGATCCCCCTCCCGCCCGACCGCCTCACCGCCGCACGCGCCTTTGCCACGATCTTCAAGCCCGGCCAGCGCCTCTGCATCACCACCCACGTCAATCCGGATGGCGATGGACTGGGCAGCGAAGTCGGGCTCATCCATCTGCTCAAGGCGCGCGGCATCGATGCCGTTGTCACCAACCCCTCCCCGACACCGGAGCGGTTCAAGTTCCTCTTCCGCGAACTTCCGGGCGTCGACCGCAGCCAGGAGGCGGTGAAGGAGCTCCGCAAGGCTGACCAGATTCTGGTGCTCGACATCGCGGAGGTCAGCCGCCTCGGCATGCTCAGTCAGACGGTGCTCGATCGCGGCGTCCCGGTGGCCTGTGTCGATCATCACGTGAGCCAGGGCCATCTGCCCGACGGTGCGCGCTATGTCGATCCCGGTGCCTCGGCCACCGGACAACTGATCTATCAGCTCGCCGTGGCCAACGACTGGCCGCTGACGCCGCTCGCCGCCCGGGCGCTGTACGTCGCCATCCTGACCGACACCGGCGGATTCCGGTTCAGCAACACGACGCCGGCGGTGCTCCGGGCCGCCGCGGCGCTGCTGGAAGCCGGCCTCGACCCGGAGCAGATCTATCTCGACGTCTACGCGAGTGCGCCCGAGGGACGGGCCCGCCTGCTCGCCGAGACGCTGCAGACCCTGGTGGTGGAGGCGGACCGGGGGCTCGCGTGGGTGACGGTGCCGCCGGGCGCCCTCGAGCGCCTCGGCGCGACTGCCGACGACCTCGACGGCATCGTGGAGGTTCCACGCAGCATCAGCGGGATCCGCATGGCGCTGCTCTTCCGGGAGATCGCCGCGGGACGGGTGAAGGTCTCCCTGCGGTCGGTCGGGTCGGTGGATGTGGCGGAGTTCTCGCGGCCCTTCGGCGGGGGAGGGCACACCAAGGCCTCCGGGCTGTCGATGGAGGGATCGCTCGCGGAGGTGCAGGCCCGCGTGCTGGGGGCGGCGAGAGAGTATCTTTCTGTCGACGGTATCCGCTAACGCAGAACAGGACAGGGACGGTATGGCAGCCTTTCAGGAACCCGAGATTCTCCAGCGGATCGAGCAGACCCTCGACTCGCTCCGCCCCTATATCGCCTCACACAAGGGCAGTGTGGAAGTCGTGGATTTCGACGACACCGTGGGGTTGCTCCTCCTCCGGCTCGGCGGGACCTGCCACGGCTGCTCCGCCTCCACCATCACGCTCAAGCAGGGGATCGAGACCCGGTTGCGCGCGCTGGTGCCTGAAGTGAAAAACGTCGAAGCGATCTGACATGGCGAAGACGCTTTCCACCCAGGTGACCGCCGCGCTCGGCCGCATCCGGAATCCCCGGCTCGAGAAGGACCTCATCGCCGCCGGCATGGTGCGCGATCTCGTCGTCACCGATGCCGGCCAGGTCTCGTTCACCTTCCTGCTCACCCGCGACGACCCCGCCACCCTCGTCCGCGAGGCCCGGGCGGCCATCCGCGCGATCGACGGCGTCAATCCGCAGGAGATGCGCATCAGCGTCGTCGATCCGGGCGGCCCGGCCAAGAGCACCCACGCGCCCCCCGGGGCGCCCGCGCCGGGACAGACCCACGGCGAGGCAGGGCTCGTGACACCGCCGCCCCAGCCGTCGGACTATCCGAACCTGGGGCGGATCATCGCGATCTCGTCCGGCAAGGGGGGCGTCGGCAAGTCAACGGTGACCAGCAACCTCGCCGTGGCCCTGGTGCAGAAGGGCTTTCGCGTGGGGCTCATGGACGGCGACATCTACGGTCCCAACATTCCGCGGATGTTCGGCATCTTCGAGAAGCCGCCGGTCCTCGAAGGCAAGATTCAGCCGCTCATCGCGTGGGGCGTCAAGCTGATGTCCCTCGGCTTCCTGGTGGACCGCGATGCGGCCGCCATCTGGCGCGGGCCGATCATCATGAAAATCGTGCAGCAGTTCCTGCGGGACGTGCAGTGGGGCGATCTCGACTACTTCCTCGTCGACCTGCCGCCCGGGACCGGTGATGCGCAACTTTCCCTGGTGCAGTCCTGCCAGGTGGCGACTTCGGTCATCGTCACCACGCCGCAGGAAGTCGCGGTGGGCGATGCCCTCAGGGGCGCGAAGATGTTCGAGAAGGTGGGCGTGCCGGTCGCCGGGATCGTGGAGAACATGAGTGCGTTCACCGACCCAGCCACCGGCGTCCGGCTCGAGATGTTCGGTGCGGGCGGCGGCCAGCGCCTCGCGGACGAACTCAAGGTGCCGCTGCTCGGGAGCGTGCCGCTGACGCCCGGGCTCGCGGACCTTGCCGACCGGGGCAAGCCGATCGTCGCCGTGGATCCCACGAGCCCCGCGGCACAGATGCTGGTCGCGATCGCGGACGCGCTGGTGCTGGCGGCGGGCAAGGCGTCGGTCGCGCTGCCGATCATGCGCGGGTGACCGCCGCCGGCGAGCGGCGCGCGCCCGAGGCGCGTCCCTCCGGCATCACCACCGCCCCCCTCCGCCGTATCGTCTGGCGCCTCGCGCTGCCGGCGGTGGGCACCACGCTCTTGCAGGTCCTCTTCAATATCACCGACACCTTCTGGGTCGGTCGCACCCTCGGACCCGCCGCACTCGCGGGGGTCTCCTCGGCCAGCTATTCGCTCTGGATCATCATCACGACCGGCGAGCTGCTCGGCGCCGGACTCACCGCCGTCGCCGCCCGCCGCCACGGGGAGCAGCGCCCCGACCTCGCAGGCCGCGCGACCGGAACGGCCCTGGTGCTCGCCGTGATTCTCGGCCTCGCTGTCGCGCTCATCGGGCTGACCGGACTCGACCCGCTCTTTCATCTCATGGCGCTCCCGCACGAGGCGGACATCGAAGCACGGCGGTTCCTCGTGGTCCAGTGCATCGGTGCGGCCCTGATCTACGGGTACTTCGTCGTCGAGGCCGCCTTTCGCAGCGCCGGCGACACCCGCACGCCCTTCGTCCTGCTCGCCGGGTCGGTGCTGCTCAACCTGGTGCTCGACCCGCTCATGATCATCGGGATCGGGCCCTTCCCCGCGATGGGCGTCTACGGCGCGGCGCTCGCAACGGTGCTGACCCGGGGTCTCGGCTGCCTTGCGGGGCTGGTGCTGCTGGTGCGTCGCGGACACGTCCGGCCCGCCTTTGACGCGAGCGCCGCCTGGAGCATCCTCCGCATCGGGACGCCGGTCATGCTCGCCGGCTCCCTGTTCAGCATCTCGTACATTCTGCTCGTCCCGATCGTCGGGCGGTTCGGCACGCCGGCGCTCGCGGCCCTGGGAATCGGCCACAAGGTCGAGGGGGTGAGCTACATGATCGCCGTCGGCTTCGGGCTCGCGGCGAGCACCCTGGTCGGACAGAATCTCGGCGCCGGTGAGCCGGTCCGCGCCCGCGCGGCAGGGTGGCTGACCGCCATGCTCGCCGTGGTCCCGGTGGGTCTCCTGGGTATCGTCTTCGCACTGTGGCCGGAAGTGCTCGCCGGGATCTTCACCCGGGACGAGGCCACCGCCTGCGCGGCGGCGCTCTATCTGGTGGCCTTCGCCGTAGCGCAGCCGTTCATCGCCTTCGAGGAAGCGCTCTTCGGCGGTTTGTCAGGCGCCGGCTACACCATCTGGCCCATGGTCTGGATCGTGGTGTTCTCGCTGATCCGGGTTCCTCTGGCGCACTGGGCCGCGCTCCGAGGCGGGCTCGGTGGCGTCTGGCTGATTCTCTCCGTGACGGCCATCGGACGTGGAGCCGCGATGCTGGGGCTGTGGCGCTGGGGGAGGTGGGAGGCTGCCCGGGCCTGACCCGACAGAGCGTCAGGTGATGTTCGCCGCGTCGATGCGCTCGGAGAGGCGTCGCAGCACATCGAGGTCCGCGGTCAGGCTGCCGCCGGTCACCTGCCGCGAGCGAAGGCGAAGGAGGTCGAGTCGCAACGATTCCAGCGCACTCAGCGTCTCGCCAAGCCTGTCCGCCGCGGCCTGCTTCGCGGCATCGAGCTCGGCCAGCAGCTGGCGCTGGTCCGCCGAGCCACCACCTCCGACCTGCGCGGCCGCGTCGTCGAGATCCCCCACCTTCCGGCGCAGCGATGTGGCCTCCCGCTCCAGTCTCCCTAACAGCTCCTCGGCACCATCCAGCTGGCGGCGGTCGCGATCGGGCAGCGACAGGAGCAGCCCACGGACCACCCCCGCAAGCGCCAGCTCCGTCGGCTGATCGGCGATGGCCGCGGCCGGGACAGGCTGCGGCAACCGCCAGCGGAGTACCGTGAACAACGATCTGGCCTTGGCCCGCAGAAAGAAACGGCTGAACAGCCCCAGCCGTCCCTGTCGGGGGGCCTCGAGCGCCTGCCCCATCCAGCGCCCGAGCGCGATGGGCAGCGCGAGGCTTACGAGCTCGGTCAGCAGCGCCAGCGGAAGGCTGCTGCCGTCGCTCGCCCACTGCTTCGGCCCGAGCCAGAAGAGCGCGAGCGTCACCACTCCGGCAAGGTAAAGCCCGATGCGCCGGGGTATCGCTGCCGGCGCGGCTCCCCTGGACTGGTGCTCGCGGGCCTCGCGCTCGGCGGCCGCCGTGAGGTCGGTGACGGACCACCCCTCGCGAATCGCGTCACGGAGGAGTCGACTCGCGTGCACGCCGCGCAGCGCGATCAGGCTCACCAGCAGCGCCATGAGCCCGGCGGTGTAGGCGAATCCGAAGCCGAGGAAGTCGCGCGTCAGGATCTGGGTCAGAATCGCGATCCCGGCGAGTGTCCCGAATCCGGCGAGGTCGACCCCGAAGGCCGAGACTTCACGGGAGATTTGCTGCAGTACGCGCGGGGTCGCGTCCGCGCCGCCAGCGGTCGCAATGGCCGCCGCAAGCGCCTCTCCGGAGTCGAATCGGTCAGACGGTACCTTGGCGAGGCATCGATCCACCGCCGTGGCCAATGCCCGCGGCAGCCCGGGCCGGAGTGTCGCTACGCCTGGCGCAGGAACCGCCAGGTGCTGCGCGAGGAGCTGGCCAGCGGTGTCCCCCTCGAAGGGATACCGGCCCGTCAGAGCGAAGAAGGCAGTGACGCCGAGCGAGTAGAGATCGCTCCGGCCATCGAGAGCCTCGCCGGCCGCCTGCTCCGGGCTCACCATCCGTGGCGTGCCCAGGAGGTCACCGCTCGGTGTCATCGTCGCGGTCTCCGCCAGCCGTGCGATGCCGAAGTCGGTGACCAGTGCCCGCCCGCTGCCCCGTTCGATCAGAATGTTTTCCGGCTTGACGTCACGGTGGATCACTCCATGCTGATGCGCGTAGGCCAGGGCCCACGCGACCTCCTGCACCAGCCGGGTCACGCTCGCTGGCGGGAGCGGCCCCGCCTGCCTCACCCAGGCGGCAAGGGTCTGACCGGGTACGTAGCCCATGATGAAGCAGGCCAGGTCGGCGTGCTCCTCGACGGCATGGATCGGGACGATGTGCGGATGGGACAGCCGGGCGGCGGTGCGAGCCTCCTGCAGGAAGCGGGTCCGAAGGCCGCGGTTGGAGGCCAGTTCGGGCGGCAGCAGCTTGATCGCCACCGGGCGCTCCAGCGCCAGGTCCCGGGCAAGGAAGACAACACCCATCCCCCCGCGCCCCAGCTCGCGGTCCAGGAGATAGCGCCCCCGCAGGGCGATTTGCAGGCTCTCGAATGTAGTATTCATCATGGCCATCATAACGCTGCTGACCGACTACGGCATCGCCGACTCCTACGTCGGGGAGATGAAGGGAGTTCTGCTCTCGCTCGCCCCCGGCGCGACCCTGGTCGATCTGACCCACGAAATCGCCCCCGGCGATGTGGCCGCCGCCGCCTATGTCCTGGGTCGCGCGTGGAGTCACTTCCCTGCGGGGACCGTCCACCTCGCCGTCGTCGATGCCCGGGGCGGCGTGGCACGCGCCGCGCTCGCCTTCCGGACCAGGGAGCAGTTTTTCGTCGGGCCCGACAGCGGTCTGTTCACGATGCTGCTCCGCGCAGCCGAGATCGAAGCCGTTAGCCTGCCGACCCCGGTCTCGGCCTCGCCGACCTTCCTTGGGCGGGACCTCTTCGCCCCAGCCGCCGCCGCGCTGGCGCGGGGAGAGTCCCTCGCCTCGCTGGGAGAACGCTTCGCGGGCATCCCGCGCCGGATGACCGGTTCGAGTCCGCAATACGAGGGAAAGGTCGTGGTAGGCGAGGTGATTTACGTTGACCGCTTCGGCAATCTGGTCACGAATCTCACGGCGGAGTTCGTGCCGCACTACGCCGTGTTGGAGGCGGAGTCGCTCGCGATCGGCCCGCTCCACTCCACCTTTGGCGACGTCCCGCCCGGGAGCCTGATCGCCTACATCGGATCCGGCGGTCAGGTGGAGATCGCGGTGCGCGATGGCTCCGCAGCGCGCCGGCTCGGGCTCGGAGTCGGCGGGAGAGTGAAGGCTCGGCTGGGGTGACGGCAACGCCATCCGCTCGAGGAGGCTCGGCGATCCCGGAAGCGCTGGGCCGGGTCAGGGGATCCGTCGCCAGGTCCGGAAAGGTCCGTCGGGGCTAGGGCAGCGGTGGCGGCGTGCGATTGTTCCGCGGCGGACGCTTGACGGCGGGCACGCCGAATTGCGGCGTTGCCCACAGGTATTCATCGGTGAGCGCCTCGGCCGGTAGCAGTCGCCCAGCGAAGTGCTCCTTGAAGCCCGCGCGCGAGAGCAGCGCCGCACCGAAACCCACCGTGCCGAGGAGCCAGGTCACCAGCACCGCGGTGGCGAAGATCATCACCCCGGCGACCGGTACCCACTCGAACACCACCCACGCGAACCACAGCGCCATCACGCCGCTCAAGCCGACCGTGACGTAGCGATAGCTGTTGGCGGAGGTCATCGTGCGGCCCAGCGCAAGCTGCCGGCGGGTGAGGGTTTCTCCCATCGCATGGGCGATCGCCAGGAAGCCACCCAGCACTGCGACCACGAGCAGCAGGGCGAAGACGATCACCGCGAAGGGCACCAGCAGGATGCCCGCGACACTCAGCACCAGCCCGACGACCAGCATGCCGAAGGTCGGCAGGATGAGCACCTGTCCGAGCAGCCCGACCAGGAGCGACCGGCTGAAGGAGTGCAACACGGTATCGCTCACGACCTCGAGCGGGGTCCGTGCGAACAGCACCAGCCCAGTTCCGACCAGGATCAGCGTCAGGAACACACCGAGGACGCCGGCGCCATTCCGCGCGACGCGCTGCCAGGCCGGGATCGCTGTATCGGTCTCCTCAAGGCTCCGCTCCGCAGCGGTGTGACGCGGCGGGTCGAGGGTGCGGATTGCGCCCTGGATGTCGCCACCCAGATCGCGGACCTGTCCCGCAACGGCCAGGACGTCCCCGGTCACCACCGCACCCGGATGGACCACCGCGTTGCCTTCGACCACGGTGAGGTTGCCCTCGATCGTGCCGTAAATGTCCGCGTCGCCGCGGATGACGAGGAGCGGCCCGTGGAATCGCTCGCTCGAACCGACGCCGAAATGGCCGACGTGGGCCTGCCCTCCGGGGACCGTGATGCGCAATGCCGAACCGCGGAGCTCCGCGGCGGCGCGCAGCATTGGCGCGAGTCGGGCCGGATTCGTCAGGTCACTGAGGTCGATGGACAGGCCGCCAGAAGCCGCCGGTTCCACCACCTGTGGCAAGGTGAGCGCACCGCGCGGGGCACTCAGGGACGCCGCCTTGGTGCGCAGCAGGCCGACATACACCTCTTCCTCACTCGAGAGACCCTCGGGGCGCCAGGTGCGGATTGCCGTGAGCGCGGCTGGCGTATCATCGCGCGAGAGGTCGAGCATCAGCTGGCGCCAGGCGGCCTCCAGTGCGCCGCCCTCCGGGTACCGGCCAGCCACCCGCCCATCCAGCCGGAACTCACCATGCTCGAGGGAGAGAGTGAGCGCGCCGCCGTCAGTGTAGTCGAAAGTCAGTGACGCCACGCCGCTCGCCAGCGCCACCACATGATCATGGACGACTCGGCTGGGGTTGTCCTGCAGTAGATGGGTCAGAAATTCAAGGCGGGTCTTCCAGGAGAATTCGGTGCCGTCAGGCCGGTCCGTCGCGTAGGCCGCCGGGGCCGCCAGCGCTGCCAGGGCGACGAGCAGCGCGGTCGGCCTACGGCAGCGCACGAGCGACCTGGGACCGGGGCAGTGAAAGCAGGCGGCGGAGCGCGACCAGGCCGACGCCGTAGAGCGCCAGGGAAAGTGCAGCAAGCGCGCCGAGCCGGACCGGAGTAAGCGTGCCGCGCATCGAGCGGTACCAGGTCTGCTGGTCGAGCAGGCCAGTTGCCAACCCCACACTCTGCCAGAACCACTGCTGGCCGTGCGACATCAACCAGCTCCCTGCGCCGGTAATCACCTCTTGATTGCTTGCGGCCCACGCGGCGCTTGCGGCGACCGAGCCTCCGAGGAGCACGGCCACTCCGGCCGCGGCGCCGACGCCCATCGGGTTGGCAAAGACCCGGCCCCGCCAGAGACGCCACGCATCGGCGATCGATGAGACCGGGACATCCACCCGGCCCATCACTCGCTCTGCGAATCCGGGTCGGGGGTCGAACAGGGGCAGCGCCTCGAGGCGCATGACTAGCACCCGCTCCCGATCGGCCAGCGCCTGACATTCGGCGCAGCCCCGGAGGTGGGATTCCCGGGCGAACGGCAGGGCGCCGCTGACCCAGGCGTCGAGATCCTCATCGGACAGGTGCGGGACCACGAGCCCGGGGCTGACGCGCGCCATCACCCGGTCGGCAAAGGAGACGCTCGGTGAAACCTTGGGAAGCTGGGACAGCTGCTGCACAATTTCGCGGATCTCGTCGGCGGCGGTGCGGCAGGCTTCACACGTTTCGAGGTGCGACGTAGGAGTGGCGGGGAGACGTCCGTCCAGCAGAAGATCCAGCTCTTCGGGACCCAGGTGGAAGGTGTCGTCGTGCATACGGCGCCTCTTACGGCCTCGTCAGGGAACGGGTTTCAGTCCCGCAGGTGGATCAGCATGTCGCGCAGTTCGTGACGTGCGCGGTGGATATACGTCTTCACCGTGCCGAGTGGCAGGTCGAGCAGCTGGGCGATCTCCTCGTAGGCCAATCCCTCAACGTGCCGCAGCATGATGCAGGAGCGGTACTCCGGGCGGAGCTGCCCGATGGCGCGCTCGATCGCCGTCCCCAACTCCCGAGCCTCCAGCTCCGCCAGCGGCGTCTCGCTCCTGTCGCCCACTTGCAGGGCAGTGGCTTCGATGTCCTCGGCGCTGGTCGCGTTGGGGGAGCCGTCGATCGACAGGGTGTTGAGTTCGCGGCGCCGGAGATGATCGATGGCGGCGTTGTTTGCGATCTTGAATATCCAGCTGGAGAATTTGTACTCTGGCCGGTAGCTGGCGATCGCATTCAGCGCCTTGATGAAGGTCTCCTGCGAGAGATCCTCGGCCAGCTGGCGATCGCGGACCATCCTGAGCACAAGCGAGAAGACGGGCCGCTCGTACCGGCGAATCAACTCGCGGTACGCGGCCTCCTTGCCCTCGACAGCGAGGACGACGATCTCCTGGTCCGTTGCGGATGCCAGATCGAGCCGCTCAGCCATGGGCAGACCCGCGGCTTGCCTCGCCGCCGTCGAGAGCACTACATTGCGCGCCTATGTTCGCCACGGATAGGAAGTTAGCGCTCTCCGGCGGCCGGGAGAAGCGGTCATACGTCCGGGCGATGTTTACGGCCATTGCTCCCCGGTACGATTTCCTCAATCACCTGTTGAGCCTGAACGTCGACCGCCGGTGGCGGCGCCAGGCCGTGGCTCGGCTCAACTGGGAACGTACCCCCGAGGGCCGCTACCTCGACCTCTGCGCCGGCACCCTGGATATGGCGGCCACGCTCTCTGCCCAACCGGGGTTTGCCGGCCGGGTGATCGGTGCGGACTTCGTGCTGCCGATGCTCGTTCTTGGGCAGGGGAAGTCCGTCCGCGTCCGGGCCGTGAACGCCGATGCGCTGGAGTTGCCTTTCGGGGATGCGACCTTTGATGGGGCGACCGTCGGCTTCGGCATTCGCAACGTAGCGGATCTGGATGCCGGCCTGATCGAGGCCTCCCGCGTCCTGATCCCCGGGGCACGGCTGGTGATCCTCGAATTCACCACACCACCGCGCCAGCCGATGCGGGCGGCGTACTTCCTCTATTTCAAGCGGATGCTGCCCCTGATCGGCCGGCTCGTCTCCCGGCACAGCGATGCGTATGACTATCTCCCGGAGTCGGTGCTGACCTTTCCCGAGCCAGACGCCCTGGCCGAGCGGATGCGGGAACATGGCTTCCGGGATGTGGGGTATACGCTGTTGTTCGGCGGAATCTGCGCCATTCACGTCGGCACGAAAGCCCGGACACCGCCACCATGACCCTCGACTCACTCCAGGAGTTCATTGCCGCCATCGAGAAGCTGGGTGAGCTCGTCCGCATCAGGGAGCCGGTGCGCACCCGACTGGAGATTGCGGAGATCGCCGACCGGTGCATGAAGAGTCCCGGCGGCGGACCGGCACTGCTGTTCGAGCACCCGATCCTCGATGATGGGCGGCCGAGCGAGTTCTCCGTCGCCATCAACCTCTTCGGCTCCATGCAGCGCATGTGCCTCGCCCTCGGCGTTGCCCATCTCGACGAGGTCGGTGCCCGCATCACGGAGCTCCTGAACCTCAAGGTACCGGACGGCATCTTCGGCAAACTCTCGATGCTCCCGAAGCTGGCCGAGGTGGCGAAGTTCCCGCCGCGGACCCGGAGCGGCAAGCCGAGCTGCCAGGAGATCGTGTGGACCGGGGAGCAGATCGACCTGGACCGGATACCGTTCCTGACGACCTGGCCCAAGGATGGTGGCCGCTACATCACGCTGCCGATGGTCATCACGGCGGATCCCAAGACCGGGGTGCGGAATGTGGGGATGTACCGGGTGCAGGTGCAGGGAAAGAACCTCCTCGCAATGCACTGGCAGCGCCACAAGGTGGGCGCGGCCCACTGGCGAGAGCTGGCGGCGCGGGGGGAGCGGATGCCGGTGGTCATCGCGATCGGCGCCGATCCCGCCAGCGTCTACTCGGCCTCCGCGCCGCTGCCGCCGACGATCGACGAATTCATCTTCGCGGGATTTCTCCGGAAGTCTCCCGTGGAGCTGGCCAAGGCGCTCACCTGCGACCTCGAGGTACCCGCGGAAGCGGAGTTCGTCATCGAGGGATACATCGACCCGTCGGAGCCACTGGTGGTCGAGGGACCGTTCGGCGATCACACCGGCTTCTATTCGCTGGCGGACGATTATCCGCGGGTGCACGTCACCGCGGTTACCATGCGGAAGCACCCGGTCTACGCCGCGACGCTCGTGGGCAAACCGCCCATGGAGGACTATTACCTCGGCCATGCGACGGAGCGGATCTTTCTGCCGCTGCTCCGCCTGACGGTGCCGGAAGTCGTGGACTATCACATGCCGGCGTACGGGATCTTCCACAACCTGATCTTCGTCTCGATCGACAAGCAGTATCCCGGTCAGGCCTACAAGGTCATGAATGCCCTGTGGGGGGCGGGACTGATGTCGCTGGCCAAGGTGATCGTCATCCTGGACAAGGACGTCCATGTGCAGGACCCGGACGAGGCGTGGTGGATCGCGCTCAATAACATCGACCCCGAGCGGGACGTGCGCTTCACCAAGGGACCGGTGGACGTGCTCGACCACTCGAGTCAGCACTTTACCTTCGGCAGCAAGATGGGCATCGACGGCACCCGCAAGTGGAAGGACGAAGGCTTCGATCGCGAGTGGCCGGAACTCATCACGATGGACGAGGCCACGCGCGCGCAGGTGGACGCGCTCTGGCCGAGGCTGGGGATTGCGTTGAGGACGCGGGACGCGCGGCGCGGGCACGGCCGATGAGTGCACCGGTGCCCTCCCCGCCGTTCCCCCTTCCCCCGAAGGAGGGCCAGACGATGGCGGGCGACTCGCTGCTGGCCCGCTACGTGAGTTTCGTGAAGCTGGCGCACACCCTGTTCGCGCTGCCCTTCGCACTGCTCGGTGTCCTCGAGGGTTCGCTGCGCACCGGCGTGACCTGGCGGACCATCGTGGTGGTCGTGATCGCCTTCAGCGCTGCGCGCTGGGTGGCGATGGGATTCAATCGGATTGCGGATCGGGAGTTCGACGCGAGGAATCCTCGCACCATGCATCGCGAGCTGCCCCGCGGCGCGCTCACACTCCGCCAGGCCTGGGTCTCGGTGGTCGTGGCGGGCAGCCTCTTTCTGACGGCGTCATGGCTGCTCAACCCGCTATGCTTTTCCCTCAGTCCGGTGGCGCTGGGCTGGATCATGATGTACAGCCTCAGCAAACGCTTCACCTGGTGGCCGCATCTCTGGCTCGGCCTCTCCCTCGCGATGGCGCCGGTCGGCGGGTACCTCGCGGTCACCGGACGGTGGAGCGACCCCTGGTGGGTCCTGATCGCGATCACCGTTGCCGTCGCGACCTGGGTGGCAGGGTTCGACATCTTTTACGCGCTGCCCGATGCGACGTTCGATCGTGGGGCGGGGCTCGGGAGTGCGGTGGTCCGGCTGGGGGAACGGAACAGCATCCTGCTCGCCAAGCTGCTGCATGGGGTCACGATTCCCGCGCTGCTGCTGTTCGGCTGGGGAGCCGGTTTCGGGACGTGGTATGTCGTGGGTGTTGCCGCGGCCGCCTGCATCCTCGCCTACGAGCACCGGCTGGTGAAGCCGGGCGACCTCTCGAAACTGGATGCGGCGTTCTTCACGATGAACGGTGTGATGAGTGTCACGGTGTTCGCATTTGCACTGGTGGACCGGCTGGTGAAGCACGGGTAGGGGCAGACACCCCCGCCAGCTCAGGATGAACGCATACAGCAGACTGGAGACCGGATGAGCAAGCGACCGAAGGAATCCCTGATCCCGCAGCGGGGCCGCGGCAAGCCGCACCCGGAAAAGGGCGCCGTGCAACCGAAAGTGCCACCACCGCCGCCCGAGCGTCAGCCGGCACGCACCCCGACCGCCAACCGCCGCGGACGCTGAGCGTGTTGCCCGTCGTGGTCGCGATCACCGGGGCATCGGGGGCCCCGTACGCGGTGCGTCTTCTCGACGTCCTGGCGCGCCATCGGGTGCCGGTCTGGCTGATCGTCTCCGGCCACGGCTGGCGCCTGCTCACGGCGGAGTGCGGCATCCCCGACGAGGCCGCACTGCAGGCCGCCACCGGTGGCGACTGGTCCAGCATCCGCTGCTTTCCCGACGGCGATCGGGGCGCCCTGCCCGCCTCCGGCTCGACGAGGTCCACCGGGATGGTGATCTGCCCCTGCTCCATGGGAACCGTCGCCGCGATTGCGGCGGGGACCAGTCGCTCGCTGGTGGAGCGGGCAGCGGACGTGGTGCTCAAGGAGCGGCGCGCCCTGATCCTCGTGCCGCGGGAGACCCCCCTCTCGCTGGTACACCTCCGCAACCTGACCGCGGTCACCGAGGCAGGCGCGATCGTGCTGCCCGCGGCCCCCGGCTTCTACCACCGGCCCACGCAGGTTGGTGAACTCGTGGACTTCATCGTCCAGCGCATCCTCGACCAGCTCGGCCTCGAAATCGATATCGCGCTGCGGTGGCAGGGGTAGCGCCTCCGCGCCGCCAGCCAGCGCCACGCTGATCTCCTCATGCGCCTTGGAATCATTGCGGACACCCACGGCCTCCTCCGCCCCGAGGTCTTCGACGTCTTCGCGGAAGTCGACCAGATCCTCCACGCCGGCGATATCGGCTCGCTCGAAGTGCTCAATGCGCTCGAGGCGATCGCGCCGGTCACGGCCGTGTACGGCAATTGCGATGATTTCGAGGTTCGTGCCAGAGTACCCGCCGTGGTGCGACAGCGCTTCGAGGGTCTCGACTTCGTGCTCACTCACGGCGACCATCTCGGATCGCCGACGCCCGACGGCCTCTACGCCGTGTACCCCGACGCAGAGGTCATCATCTACGGCCACACCCACCGGCCGCTGCTCACCCTGCTCGACCGGGTCGTCACCGTGATGAACCCTGGCGGCGCGGGTCGTCGCCGCTTCGACCTGCCGCCCTCCGTCGGCATCATGGAGCTGGAATCGGGACTTCCGCCGCGCGCCCGTCTGGTCCCGCTGATGGACCTGTAGCCGTGCTGGCACTCCTCATTGCAGTGTCCCTCGATACCGTTCGACTCGTACCCACGCTGCGTCCGCCCGTCTTCGATGGGCGGGCGAGCACGGAGGAGTACGGCGCACCCAGCATCGAGATCGCGAGCACCGGCGGGGGCATCCGGATCTGGCTGCGGCGGGACTCCACGTTCATCTACCTCGCCGCGGCCCTGCCTGATACCTCGTTCTACTGGGGTGACGACCTGGTGGTCAGTCTCGACGTGCAGGGCGATCGCGACCCTGCTCCAGGCCACTTCGATTTCCAGTGGTGCTTTCGTCGCGTGCTCGACAGCAGCGTGGTCTATCGCGGGGACGGCGGACACTGGCGTGTGCCGCAGGACGATCCCGACTGGCGACTCGGCCCGGCACGGGAGGGGGGCGGATGGGAGGTGCGCTCGCAGAGCGTCGCCACAGGCTGGACGCTCGAAGTCCGTTTCGACCCGGAGTATTTCCGTCCGCCAGACGGGCGGTCGAGCGGGCTCGCGGTGCGCAGCTACAACGACGCCCCGCAGGGTTGGTACGCCTGGCCGCTCCCGGCCTCTATCAGGCAACCGGCCGAGGTGGAGCGGCATCCTGCCCTGTGGGCGGTAGTTACTCCGTGATGCGAATCCGGCGGGAGGAGACCGCCCTCCGGCCGGAAGCGTCATGCACCTCGACGACCAGCTCGTAGTCGCCGGAAGGCACTCTCGCAAAGGAGAGCGTGCGGCTGACGCGGGCGATCTCCCCCGTCGCCACCCCTTCCCATTCAAGTGTCAGAGCGGTGCGCCGCCCCTTCCGCACCGCGAGCCGTGCCACGTAGCGCGTCCCCGCCACCAGGCCATAGATCTCGTGGTAGAGCGCGATGGTATCACTCCGGAGCCAGACGCGGCGCGGATTGAAATACGCGGTGTCGCCTGCCTCGGGGATCCACCGGGCACCGCGCCCGCTCTTCGACAGGACCAGATCGCTCACGGCGAGCGCGCCATCGAAGGCCGGGACCACGAGGGAGTCCAGCGGCAGCACCACTCCCGTGGATTCGCCGCTGCTGAGCGCCATCCGGTAGCGCCACCGGCCGGCCGGCAGGACGATCGTGACTCGACCGACGCCATCGACCGCGCCCCGCGCAATATCCGACCCCTGCAGGAGGATGGTCGTCGCGGTATCGATCCAGCCGCCGCTGCGCCCCGACGCATCGAAGAGATTGGTGCGGATCCGCAGCGGAAACCGGAACTCTGCGTCCGCGCCGAGCGTCGGCGGCGCGTTCAGCGCGACCCGGTAGACCACGTGCACGAGCTGGCCCTCCGGCGCCCTCCCCACCGCGAACGCAGCCCCCGCGGCATCGAGCGGCCGGATGAAGTGCATCTCATCCGCATCGCTGGTCACGGCGATCGCCGCGCTGGTCGTCACCAGCGCGCGCTCCTCGTCCATGATCCGCTTGCGGCCAAAGGGCCCCCAGGCGAGAGCCTTGCAGTAGGGGGGATAGAGCGGGCAGCGATCCTCGAAGGCGAACCAGGTTGCTGCCTTGTCGGCGTCGCGGATTTCGACCCCCTCCACATCCGCCAGGGAGGGAATCAGCCGGTAGTCGCGGATGTCGCCGCCCGGGTTTGCGGCGAAGTGCAGCAGCAGATCGCCGTCGGCCCGGTGATAGCGCCAGGTCTCGTTCGGCATGATGTCGAAGGTGACAGTCGCGGCGCGCTGGTCGGGCGGGCCGTACCGCAGGTAGACGATTCCGCGATCGTCGAACCGGGTGCTGCCCGACCGGTACATGTCGGTCCACTTCATGGCGAAGTAGCGCCGATTCACTTCCAGACCGAAGGACCGCTCCGCGTACGTGAGGCGCCGGTAGTGCTCGGCCAGACGCTCTTCGCACGATCGGAGGGACAGCCGGGCCCGCTCGGTCCAGAAGCCGCGCAGCCAGACCGCGCGTGGTTCCCCGCGCAGCCGGTCGAGCGCCCCGAGTTCGGCGCTGTCGGCGATGAGCGCGAGATCCTCGCGGTACGCCGCCACCCCGGCGCTGTCCTCCATGGCGGCTCCGGCGAAATAGGCCGAATCCCCGCCGGGTTCGCCGGCCACGAACCTGCTCCACGCCAGCTCGCGGAATCCGAGGCCGCGCGCCCCGCCACGCGCCAGATACCCCCGCACGGCCGCCAGCGAAGCCGCCGAGTCGCCCATCAGCCGCTCGACCCTGCCTAACGCGAGCAGGGCCCCCGTGTCGGCGGAGCCGATCGCGGCGAGCTGTCGCAGGGCGGGGAGCGCCCGGATCTTCAACGCCGCGGTGTCGCGCACCGCGACGGCCGCATCGTAGAGGGCCCGGCCCGCGGCAGTGTTGGTGGAGTCGGCGGCGATCGCGCGGACGAAGCTCCCCACGGCGTCCTCGATCGAGCCAAGCCCGACCCGTTTGCCGAGATTGAGCGGATTGCGGGCCTGCCACTCGCCTTCGCTGCGCTGGGCGACCCCTCGTGCGTACCAGGCTTCGGTCCACGAGGGCCGCAGCTCGCTGGCGCGGTCGAAGTCGTGCACGGCGCGCCCGAAGCTCCACCCGTCGCCCAACTCGCCGATCCGCAGCCGGACGAAGCCGCGCCGCATCCGCCGTCCCGCTTCGCCGTCCGGGGTGCTGTCCGCCCGGCCGAACTGGCGGTCGAGTCGCCGCAGCGCGCTGGTATCGGTGAGGAGGGCGACAGCAGTCGCGAAGCTGTGCAAGCTGTCGCGGACGGGAACGGACTGCGCCGAGACGGGCGAGACCAGGCGGAGCGTGAGGGCGATGAGGGCAGCGTTTCGGCGAACGGCGGCGGTCGGCATCCGGGCCACCCTCCTGGTCAGGCGAGCCAGCTCTCGAGCCGCGTCGTCCGGCGAAAGGCGTCGGGGTGCCGCCGAAACCAGGCCATCACCAGCAGGATCTCGTCGAGGTGCTGGAACGGCAGCGGGCCGGGGACCGGGGGTGACGTCGCCAGCTCGGCCCCCACGACGGCGCGGAACGCTTCGTCCTCGATCGGCGTTCCGGGCCAGGGGTAGCTCGCCCGGACGATTCCCTGCCGGATGAGATAGGCGCGGTCGTCGCCGTAGGTGCCGGGATCGCGGTACACGAATGTGAGCCCCGCGACGGCGGCGCGCGCCCGGCTGGTCGCGGCCAGCAGCCACTCCAGCTGCTCGAACCGCTCTCGCCACCTGGCTGCCCGCTCGAACTCCGAGGCGCTGGCGGCGGCCTGCATCTCGCGGACGACCCGGTCCACCGGCTGGATGGTGCGGCCCTCCAGGAACGCGATCGCGGTCTCGGCCTTGTGATGGTAGTCCTGCTCCGTCACCAGACCTGCGCAGGGACCGGCGCAGAAGCCGAACTCGTGGCGCATGCAGGCAGCGCGCAGCGCCGGGGCGAAGAGGTCCATCTGGCCGGCGAAGACGATCGGCATGGTGGGGGCGCAGTCGCGAAGGCCCAGCAGATCGTTGAGGGCGCGGACCCCGTCGTTCACCCGCCGAGGGACGGCGAACGGGCCGTACCAGCGCTGGTCCTCCCGCCCGGTGGCGCCACCGGTGGAGAGCCTCGGCGCGGGGCCTCCCGCCATCTTGATGAACAGGGTGCGTCGTGCCCGGTTCATATGATGGTTGAACGCGGGTCGATACCGGGCGATCTGCCGGAGCTCAGTCAGGTGCGCCGCGAACTCGCTCGGGACGTAATCCCAGGTGATGTCCGCCGCCGCGTGGAGGATGCGGGCGGCCTTGTCCTCCGGAAAACTCGCGCGGAAGTACGAGAGCAGGCGCTGCTTCACCCGCTTCGCCTTGCCGACGTACAGCACCCGGCCCAGTGGATCGATCATCCGGTAGACGCCCGGCCTGGCTTCGGCGAGACGACGCACCCGCTCGCGCAGCGCGGGAAGGTCGGCGGTGGGGAGGGAGAGCCGGAGGGCGGTGGACACCATGGCAGAACGGTACGCGGAAAGTCGGCGGAGGACCAGCGCTCAGCGCCGGCTTACCACTGGCAGCGGTGGCAGAACACCGTCATGCGCGCGTCGATCTCATGGGTGCTGGACAGGGTCGTGCCGCACTGGGCGCAGGCCTGACCCTGACGATCGTACACCAGCAGCTCCAGCTGGAAGTTGCCGGGCTCTCCGGTGCCGGTGCGGTAGTCCCTGAGTGTCGTGCCCTCGGAGTCGATCGCGGCCTGGAGGATGCGCCGGGTATGGAGGTAGAGCAGCGCGTACTTCTCCTCGCTCACCCGGTTGGCCGGCTTGGATGGGTCGAGCCCTGCAGCAAACAGCGCCTCGTTGGCATAGATGTTCCCCACGCCGACGATCTTCCGCTGATCCATCAGGACCTTCTTGATCGCAGCACGTGAGGATCGGAGCCCGACCATGAAGCGTTCCACGGTGAGTGCGGGATCGAGCGGCTCGGGACCCAGCGCCCGGTCGTAGCGCTCCCACCCCTTCTCGTCGAGCAGGAGCAGAGTTCCGATGCGCCGGATATCGCGGAATACGAACTCATCTCCACTGTCGAGCCGCGCGCGGAGGACCGCATACTTCGCCTCGGCCTCGGTCAACGGGCGTCGATAGATCAGCAGGTTGCCGGTCATTCCCGGCTGCAGGACGAAGCGCAGGCCATCGAAGTGTACTACGCCATGCTTGGCCCGCCGGGTCACGTCCGTGACAACCGCGCCGATGAGAGCCTTCAGCAGCTTCGCCCGGGTGACGCCGCGCAGCATGTCGGTGTGCGAGAGGGTCGCGCTGACAAATCGGCGGCCGAGGAGTGCCGGTCGCACACCTCGGACCATCGTCTCGACTTCGGGCAGTTCGGGCATAGCACCAGGGCGTGAGGGCGCCCCGCGCGGACGCCCCTGCATGATGGCATGCCCGGGAACGGGGCGGGAGGGGTGCCGCTCGCACGCCTGGGGGAATGGTGCACCCCGGTTGCGCCATCAGGGCCTCGCGGGGGAGCGGCGTGAGCCCGGCAGTGCCTCGATGCTGCCCGATGCGTGCCACTCCGGTGGCGCCGCATCCTCGATGTCTGCCGGCCGAGGGCTCCCGGCGCGGGTGATGACGGCCGACTTGTGAGGCGTGCGCGGCTCCGGTCGGGGCGGCGGGGTCTACGGTTTGACGATGACGACGCCGACCATGGTCGGGTGAAAGGTGCAGTGATAGTGCACCGTGTCATTGGCTGAAAAGCCGCTGAAGTCGATCGTGAGGGTATCGCCACCCGCGAGCGTGTTGGTGTGGAAGCCCGCCGCGGAGTCGGCGAGGAGATCGGCGGTCGCCGTGTGGGCGAAGGAATCGTCGTTCCGCCAGGTCACCTTGCCGCCGTTGGCGATCCTCACCACGAAGGTATCGGGACTGAACGCCGTAGTGGTCCTGGTCGCGGCGTTGGCAACGATCGCGACATCCGCAACGGGCTTCGGATTGTTGCTGGACGTCGAACTTCCGCACGCCGCGAGGACCATGGGGGCAACGACGAGCAGGGTCAGGCCACTGCGGGAAAGTTGCGCTGTCATGAGCGGGGTCTCCTGAGGGATCGTACGATGGTACGCGGAGGGTGCCAATTTCCATGGTGGGGGACGATTCGCCCAGGAGCTGCGTCACACGCCCAGCGTCTGCCGCACCGCCTCACGCCATCCGATGTCCCGCCGATGGATCTTCCCCTCGAACCGGATGGCGGCGGAGGCCTCCCGGCTCCTCGCCTGGGCCAGCGCGAAGCTGGGTGCGACCGCCGTGACCGCGAGGACTCTGCCTCCACTCACGCGAAGGGTGCCGTCGCTGTCCCGCGAAGTGCCGGCGTGGAAGACCGTGACTCCGTCGGGGAGCGAGGCAGGGATCGTGATGGCGGCGCCCTTCTCCGGGTGGTCGGGATAGCCCTTCGCCGCGAGCACCGTCGTCACAGCGCAACCCTCGTCGATCGTCAGTGACGAGGGCGACTCCCCCCGCGCGACTCGGAGCAGACACTCGGTGAGCCCGCGGTGCACCAGGGGGAGGACGACCTGGGCCTCGGGATCGCCCAGGCGGCAGTTGAATTCCACCACCTTGATGGAATCGTCGGGACCGATCATCAGCCCGGCATAGAGCACGCCGCTGTAGGGTGCACCCTGTCGCGCCAGCTCGGCCAGCATCGGCTCGAACACCTCGCGAGTCGCCCGGGCAAGCAGCGCCGGGGTCGCAATCGCTACCGGACTGTAGGCGCCCATGCCGCCGGTATTGGGACCGGTATCGCCTTCGCCGAGGCGCTTGTGGTCCTGCGCACAGGGCAGCAGGACGAGGCCGGTGCCGTTGGTGATGGCCAGGAGGGAGAGTTCCTCCCCCGGCATGAACTCCTCGATCACGACGACTCGACCGGCATCGCCGAACACGCCATCGCCCAGCATCGCCTTTGCCGCGTCGCGCGCCTCCTTCCGGGTGGCGCAGACGACGGCGCCTTTGCCCGCCGCGAGACCCGACGCCTTCACCACCAGCGGTTCGGCGTGGCCGGCGATGTAGGCCTGCGCCTCGGTGAGATCCGTGAAAGTCCGGCTGGCGGCGGTGGCCACACCGGCCATTGCCATCACCGCCTTGGAGAACGCCTTCGAGGACTCCACCTGGGCGGCGGCGCGTCCCGGGCCGAACACCAGCTTCCCCTCCGCGCGCAGCCGGTCGGCAAGGCCGAGGGCCAGCGGCGCTTCCGGACCGATGATCGTGAGGTCGATACCGTAGGCATCGGCCGCGTCGGCGATGCGGTCGAGATCGGTGGCAGCGATGGGAAGATTGGTGCCGAGGTCGGTGGTGCCGGGATTGCCGGGCGCGCAATAGAGCACGGCGTCCGGATGTTCGCGGCGGAGGGCCCAGCAGATCGCATGTTCGCGCCCGCCGCCGCCGACAACGAGGATCCTCACGTCTGCTGTGCCTTCCTGAAGGCGTCGCGCGCCCGTTCTGCCGCCTTCTTTGCGGCATCGACGACCTGGCCAAAGGTCTCTTTGGCTTCCTGCGTGTAGTGTTCCCGCGCTGCGGCGAGATCGTCGGCCAGCGGACGTTCCTGGGTCTCGCCGCCGCGCCGGTGGTACTCGCCCCGCACAATACGGTCGTAGTCTCCCCCCGCAATCCACCGCTGCAGCTCGGCGGCCCGCACGGTATGCATCGGATGGGTCAGGGTGAGGGTCGAGAGCACCTTGTAGAAGATGTCCATCCCCTCGTTGCTGGTGGCGTACTCGTGCGCCTGGGCCATGAAGGTGTCCAGATCAAGCTGACCATCCTGATACCCCGGTCGGACGCCACCGGCCATCCTCATGAACAGCCGCTGGGAGGCGATCGGGTCCTGGCTGCCGAGCAATCCGGCCCGGTCGCTGGAGAGTTCGGACTTCCGGGACCATTCGAGGAAGGCCAGCCGAATCGGCAGGAGGGCAATGCCGGCGAGGAAGGGGAGGGCGGAAGCGCTTACCAGGAAAAGGATTGCGGCAATCGTCCGATAAAACGCATGCCCGCTGATGACGTGGCCCAACTCGTGGGCGAGCAGGACCCGGATCTCGTCGTCGTTCAGTAACTCAAGTGCAGCCGAATGGAGGACGATAAATGGTGTGTCTACACCGTACGCCCCCGCATTGAAGACCGGTGTCTGGGAGACGTAGAGCTCGGGTACGGTCGGCCAGTCGAACGTCGTGCACACCTCGACGTGCGTGGTCCAGAGCTTTGGGAACTGGGTCGGCCCGACCCGGATAGCGTTGGCCTGGAAGAGCAGCCGAATGCCCCGTTCTCCACCGAGGAAGCCGAGGATCCTGCGGGTGATCTCCTCGAATCCAGGGACGGCACGAAGCGTCTGCAGCGCCGCACGGTCGGCGGGGTGTTCCCAGGACACCGCAGCGATTTCAGGGAAAATGCGCCGAGGGCGCGAAGCGGGCATGGTCATGCAAAACTCGCGGCTAGGGTCGGAGGCTGTACGCCCTGCACCAAGGATGGTTTCATGTTGAGACGGGCCTCACGCCATCGCCTGGGTCAGGTCGGCAATCAGGTCGGAGACCTCTTCGACTCCGCACGAGAGACGGACCAGACTGTCAGTCAGCCCCATCGCCTGACGAAGGGCAATCGGGACAGAGGCGTGCGTCATGCTTGCCGGGTGTCCAATCAGACTCTCGACGCCGCCCAGCGACTCGGCCAGTGCGAAGATGCGGGTTCCCTCCACCACGCGGCGGGCGAGGGCCGGGTCACCGAGCTCGATGGCAATCATCCCGCCGAAGCCGCGCATCTGCCGCTTGGCGAGCTCGTGCTGCGGATGATCGGGGAGACCGGGATAGTACACCCGCTTCACCCGGGGATGGGTGGTCAGCCAGGCGGCGATCTCGCGGCCGGCAGTGTCGTGCTGCCGCATCCGGAGGGGCAGCGTCTTCAATCCGCGCAGACGCGAGCCAGCAGTCCATCGGCCCAGGCACGCCACCGGCCGCGTTCTGGAGGAATCCTACCCGCTCCGCGAGGTCCTCGCGGGCGGTCACCAGCATGCCGCCGACCATATCGCTGTGACCGTTGAGGTACTTGGTCGTGGAGTGCAGCACGAGGTCGGCGCCGAGCCGGAGCGGCTGCTGGAAGTACGGGGTGGCGAAGGTATTGTCGACGGCGAGCAGCAGACCACGCGCCTGGGTGATGTGGCCGATCGCCTCGAGGTCCGCCAGGAACATCATCGGGTTGGTCGGTGTTTCGCAGTAGACCAGTTTCGTCGTCGGCGTGAGCGCGGCCGCCACCCGAGCGGGGTCGCGCATGTCGACGAAACGAAAACTGCAGCCCGAGACGGCCGTAGACCCGTTCCATGAGGCGGTGGGATCCGCCGTACACGTTCTCGCCGCAGACGACATGGTCGCCGGCGGAGAGCAGCTTGAGGATCGTATCGAGCGCCGCCAGCCCCGAGCCGAAGGCAAAGCCATGGGAGCCCCCCTCCAGGCTCGCGACGCAGCGCTCCAGAGCTTCCCGGGTGGGATTCTGGGTCCGGGCGTACTCGTACCCTTTGTGGCGTCCGAGCCCCTCCTGGACGTAGGTGGAGGTCTGGTAGATCGGCGTCATGACGGCGCCGGAGAGCGGGTCGGGGGTCTGGCCGGCGTGGACGGCTCGAGTCGCGAAGCCGTGCGAAGTATCGGTGTCTCGGATCTGGGTCATGCGGGCGGGGATAGGGTCGACGTGAACGCTACCCGGTGGCGCGCAGTGCCACAAGCCAAGCTGGTCGGTCGGTACAGGGGGGAGGCATGACGATGCTCGAGGAGATCGCGGAGCGACTGGAGCCACGTGCTCTGGCACCCCGCTGCCTGGTGGTGGATGACGACGACCAGGTGCGCCGGAGCATCGCGCGGGTGATCCAGGTGCTGGGACTCACTCCCGTGGAGGCCTGCAGCGGCGAGGCCGCCCTGGAGATTCTGACCCAGGACGGCGAGGTCCCGATCATCATCAGCGACGTGAACATGCCGGGCATCAGCGGGATCGCGTTCCTCGAGGAGGTCGTGAAGCGCTTCCCCGACACCGGGGTGCTCATGCTCTCTGGCGTCGCCGACGTGAAGGTCGCGGTACAGTGCCTCGACAAAGGGGCCCTCGACTACATCTCCAAGCCCGCCCTCGTGGAAGAGGTGCGCGCCCGGGTCGCCAAGGCGCTCGAGAAGCGCGATCTCATCCTGCAGAAGCGGTTCTATCAGCGCAATCTCGAACTGCGAGTCCGGGTGCAGGCCAACCGCATCAAGGAGCTCTTCCTGCAAGGCGTCCAGACGCTCGCGCAGGCGCTGGAAGCGAAAGACGCTTATACCAGCGGCCACTCCATCAGAGTCAGCCGTTACGCGGTGCAGACGGCGGTCCGCCTCGGCTTTACCGGAGAGCGTCTCGAGGAGATTCGCCTCGGCGGCGAGCTGCATGACATCGGAAAGATCGGGACCCGTGAAGCGGTGCTCAACAAGCCGGGCCCACTGACCGACGAGGAGTTCCAGCACATCACCGAGCACACCGTCCTGGGCGAGCGGATCCTGGCCCCGCTGGCCCGCGAAAATCCGACGGTGCTGAGGATCGTGCGCAGCCATCACGAGCGAATGGACGGTCGGGGCTTCCCCGACAAGATGCCGGGGACCGAGATTCCCATCGAGGCCCGGATTGTCTGCGTGGTGGACTCCTTCGACGCCATGACGACCAACCGCGCCTACCGCGCTTCCCGGACGCCGGCGATGGCGATGGAGGAGCTCGACCGCTGTGTCGGGACCCAGTTCGATCCAGACGTCGTCCACGCGTTCAGGGAGGCCTTTCCCAACCCGTCGGTGCTGCCACTGATGGTGTGACGCCACAGGTCGGGGTCCGCCTGCAGCACCTCCGAGTGTGGTGTAACGGTGACCCCGGTCACCGCCCCGAATTTGATGCCGGCCCCAAACTCCAGTGTGGCTGCATCTGCTGCATCGCTCCGCCGTGACTGATCAAGAAGCACGGATTCCCCCCCTCGGTACTTACCGTTGCCAGTCGATCACGGCCCCTCGCTCTGCCTCCTCGTCGATGACGATCCCGACCTGCGCCGGGCAATGGCGCACGTCCTCGAGGGGATGGGCCTCTCCTGCCTCGAGGCGGGTTCGGGGGCCGAGGCGCTGAGCATCCTGAAACAGACCGGCGAACTCCCACTGCTGGTTTCCGACGTCTCGATGCCGGGGCTCGATGGCCTCGGTCTCCTGCGGGAGGTGCGGCGCAGCTTCCCCGACATGGCGGTGGTGATGCTCTCCGGCGTTCGGGAGGCGGAGACGGCGGTCGACTGCCTCCTCGCCGGGGCGCTCGACTACATCACCAAGCCGGCCCTCCTTCGCCGAGATCCGCTCCCGGGTCCAGCGCGCCCTCGAGAAGCGGGACCTGATGCTCGAGCATCGCAATTACCAGCAGAATCTCGAGCGCATGGTGGACCAGCAGGCGACCCGTCTGAAGGAACTCTTCATGGAGGGAGTGCAGACGCTGGTGCATGCGCTGGACGCCAAGGACCCGTATACCCGCGGCCACTCCGCGAGGGTGAGTCTCTACGCGGAGCGGATGGCGACCCGGATGGGGTTCACAGGCCAGGGGCTGGAGGATATTCGGCTGGGTGCGGAGTTGCACGACATCGGCAAGATCGGCACGAGGGAGTCGGTGCTCCGGAAGCCCGGGCCCGCTCACGGCCGACGAGTTCACCCATATTACCGAGCACACCGTCCTTGGCGAGCGCATCCTCGGGCCGCTGGCGCGGGCGAACCCGGTCGTCCTCTCGATCGTGCGCTCACACCATGAGCGCCTCGACGGCGCCGGCTTCCCCGACCGCCTGGACGGAGAGCAGATCCCCTGGGCCGCCCGGATCGTGGCCGTCGCCGATGCCTTCGACGCGATGACGACGGATCGCTCCTACCGGAGCTCCCTCGCGCCCAGCAGCGCGCTGCGCGAGCTGGAATCCTGCATCGGCACCCATTTCGACGCCGAAGCGGTCGGTGCCTTTCGTGCCGAGTTCCCCGATCCCGATTCTCTCCTGCTCGGACGCTGACCGGCCGCATTCCACCGCCCCACGGCATCCGCTAGCTTTGGCGTCATGTCTGACACCCTGATGATCAGTGTCTCGGGAATGCGCGGGATCGTGGGGAGCGATCTCACCCCGGAACTCGTCGCACGGCACGCTGCCGCCCTGGGTGCCTGGGCCCGGGCCAGTGGCAAACCTCTGGTTGTGCTCGGGCGTGATGCCCGGACCAGCGGGCCGATGTTCGCGCGGGCGGCAACGGCCGGCCTGATGTCGGTCGGGGTCGACGTCATCGACGTCGGCATCGCCCCGACGCCGACGGTTCAGCTGGCGGTGGAGCACCACCACGCCGGCGCAGGCCTCATCCTCACCGCCAGTCACAATCCCATCGAGTGGAATGCGCTGAAGCTGGTCGGCCCCGACGGGATCTTCCTCGACGGTGCCGACGGCGCGCGAGTGCGGGCGCTGGCGGACGCCGGGCCGCCGCGGACCGCCTGGGACGGCATCGGCACCGTCCGGGAGGACCGCGAGGCGATCGAGCGCCACCTGGTCCAGGTGCTGGCGCTCCCGATGATCGATGTTGCCCGGATCCGGGCGAGACGCTTCACCGTCGCCCTCGATTGCGTCCGCGGCGCCGGTGGCGGCGACCATGCCGCAGCTGCTCGAGCGACTCGGCTGCACCGTTCGGGGGATCCACCTCGAGACCGACGGCCACTTCCCCCGTGCTCCCGAGCCAATCCCCGAGAATCTCGGCGAGTTGGCGGGTCTGGTGCGCGAGAGCGGCGCTGCGATCGGATTCGCGGTCGACCCCGATGTGGACCGGCTGGCCCTGGTGGATGAACTGGGTGACCCCATCGGCGAGGATTACACTCTGGCACTGGCGGTTCGGGCGATGCTGGGCTCGGGTGGGGCCCGCGAATCAATCGCGACCGGCGCAGAACCCGCCGGTGGTGGTCGCCAATCTCTCCACCAGCCTGGTCGTGGAGGATGCTGCCCGGCTAGGCCGAGCCCGGTTCGTCCGCGCGCCCGTCGGGGAGGCGAATGTCGCCCGAGTGATCCAGTCGGAGGGGGCGCTGATCGGCGGTGAGGGGAATGGCGGGGTGATTCTTCCCTCGCTGCACATCGGCCGCGACGCGCCGGTTGGAGTGGCACTGATCCTGCACCTGCTCGCTTCGACCGGCCTCTCGGTCTCCGCGCTGGTGGCGGGGCAGCCGCGCTACCGGATCGTCAAGGCGAAAGCACCGCGCGGGAACGATCTGGTCCCAGTGTATGCCCGGCTCACATCCCGCTTTCCCGACGCCGTGGCAGACACGCGGGACGGACTGCGGCTCGCATGGCCGGATCGCTGGGTGCATGTGCGTCCCTCCGGGACCGAACCGATCGTCCGGTTCATCGCCGAAGCGCCCACGCAAGCAGACGCCGAAGGACTGGTCGCGATCTGCCGGGAATTCTTTTCGAACTGAGGGCGACCTGAATGTGCGGGATCGTCGGCTACATCGGACCGCGGCAGGCTGCGGGCCTGCTGATCGAGGGGCTGCGCCGCCTCGAGTATCGAGGATATGACTCCTCCGGCCTGGCCATCCTGAACGGGAAGGGCCTCGTCGTCGTGAAGCAGTCCGGCAAGCTCAGCGTGCTGGAGAAGCAGCTCGGTCGAGCACACCCCGAACGGCACCGTCGGCATCGGTCACACGCGCTGGGCCACACACGGTCCGCCGACCAGCACCAACGCGCATCCGCACACCGACCAGTCGGGCAAGATCGCGTTGATCCATAACGGGATCATCGAGAATGCCGGGGCGATCAAGACGGTGCTGCTCCAGCGCGGGCCATCAATTCAAGTCCGAGACCGACACCGAGGTGCTGGCACACCTGATCGGCGAGTGCTACCGCGGCAATCTGGAGGAGGCCGTGGCCGAGGCGCTGCGCGAGGTCGATGGCGCCTACGGCATCGCGGTGATCAGCGAGGATGAGCCGGACCTGCTGGTCGCGGCGCGGAAGGGGTCGCCGCTGCTGGTCGGCGTGGGTGATGGCGAATGGTTCGTGGCGTCCGACGCATCCGCGATCCTGAGCCAGACCCGTTCGGTGGTCTATCTGGATGACGGCGAGATGTGCGTGCTGACCCGCAACGGGTACCACGTGCGCGATCTCGCCGCGACCCGCATCGAGAAGCCGGTCAACCAGATCGAGTGGGACCTCGCCACCATCGAGCGGGGCGGCTACGACCACTTCATGCTGAAGGAGATCTTCGAGCAGCCGGACACGGTGCGGAACACCATGCGTGGCCACCTGCTGGAGGAGGAGGGGACGGCGCGGGTCTCCGGCCTCAACCTCAGCGACGACGACATCAAGCGCATCAACCGGATCGTCATCACCGCCTGCGGCACGTCGTGGCACTCGGGGCTGATCGGCGAGTACATGCTGGAGGAGCTGGCCCGGATACCCGTCGAGGTGGAATACGCCTCCGAGTTCCGCTACCGCAACCCGGTCATCGACGACCGGACGCTGGTGATCGGGATCTCGCAGTCCGGCGAGACGGCCGACACCCTGGCCGCGATTCGTGAAGCGAAGCGGCGTGGGGCCCGTACCATCGGGCTGGTCAACGTGGTGGGCTCGACCATCGCCCGTGAGGTCGACGGCGGCATCTACCTGCATGCCGGCCCCGAGGTCGGGTGTCGCGAGCACCAAGGCCTTCACCAGCCAGGTCATCGCGCTGGCCCTGATCACGCTGCGATTCGGGCGCCTCCGCAACCTGAGCATTCTGCAGGGCCGACAGATCATCCAGGGACTGAAGGCGCTGCCCGATCAGATCAAGTCGATCCTGGATCGCGCCCACGAGGTCGAGGCACTGGCCGAGCGTTACTGGCGCAGCAACAACGCGCTCTATCTTGGCCGAGGGGTCAACTTCCCGGTGGCGCTCGAGGGTGCGTTGAAGCTGAAGGAGATCTCCTACATCCACGCGGAAGGCTACCCCGCCGCGGAGATGAAGCACGGCCCGATCGCCCTGATCGACGAGAACATGCCGGTCGTGTTCATTGCGCCCGAAGGACGCGGTGCACGGCAAGATCCTGTCCAACGTCGAAGAGGTCCGTGCCCGGGGCGGTCAGGTCATCGCCATCGGGAACGATGGCGATGACCAGATCAAGCGGCTCGCGGCGGCGACCTTCACCATCCCCGAGACGCTCGACCTGCTGACCCCGATCCTCGACGATCATCCCGTTGCAGCTGTTCAGCTATTACGTCGCGGTCCGTCGCGGCTGCAACGTCGATCAGCCCCGGAATCTCGCCAAGAGCGTGACGGTCGAGTAATCTCGGCGGGGTGCCGGATGTGATACGGGTGGAGCTCCGGCGGGGGCCCCACCCGTTTCGCGTCCCCTCGGTCAGGCTAGTTCCGCACGGCCTGCATGATGCCGGAGCGGAGCGCCTGCCAGAGGGCGCCCCAGAAGCTGTCCCCCCGGTCGAGGGTGTAGCGGATCGGGGCGGGCACGATCTGGCCCCGGTTGTTCTCCAGGGTACTGCCGCGAGTCAGCAGCCCGGCCAGGAGGGTCTTCAGCCGGGCGCCGAAGTTCTGTTTCCCAGTGACCGGATTGACCACCGCGACTTCGAGGTCTCGATAGGCGGCGGTGAAGGTGCCGTTGGCGCGGCCATGCGCGATGGCGAAGCTGAACTTAGCCTGCTGCAGCGCGCCCTTCCTGATCATGATCCCTTCGGCCACCGTGAGGAACTGGTTCAGCGGTGCCAGCTCCATCGCGCCGACCTGTCCGCTGACCCGGACGCGGAGGGGGCCACGCTGGACCGGAACTGCGATGCTGGCAGCCAACTCACCCTGGCCGTAGATCCGGGCATGCGCTCGCAGCACCATGGGCGTCCGCCGGCCGGTGCGGGAGGAGTCGTTGGTCGCGTTGACAATGACTGCCCGGAGATTGTCGAAGACGATCTCCGCGGCCTGCGACTGGGCGGGGCGCAGTTCGCCGTAGCGGATGCTGCCGCCGGCCAGGAAAATGGAATCGGCCCCGATCGTCCACGCGAGCCCCAGGAAGCGCGTCGGCCAGGGGGAGCGGCGCTCTGCCGGTCCGGGCGGCTGTCGCTGGTCGGCGAGCACATCGAGGTCGAGCGAGCCGATCCGGATGACCGCCGGTGTCAGCCTCCGCTGCAGGATCCCCCCCTGCCTGAGATCGCTGATGGCGATCGCCGTCGCGGTGGCGCGGATGCGGGTGCTCCGCGGAGGGGCATGCTGGAAGAATTCGTCGTCGGTGGCTCTCGGGGCGTAAATCAGGGAATCGATCGTCAGGGAGTTCCGCGCCTGGGACCGCGCGACGCCGACCACACGGATCGCGTGGCGCAATCGTCCCGGCCCGGTACGCACCATGGCGACGCTGTAGGCAGTGTCTTCGCGGGCGACGGTCAGCAGGCCGCGCTCGACCAGGACGGTATCCTCCGCCGGCAGATTGATGTGCAGCAGCGAGGCGAAGGTAAGCGTGCCGTGCGCAAAGACGGTGTGCCGGGTGCTGTCCAGCTGCAGCCCCTCGAGGCCGAGGGTGAGGTCGGCGGTGGAGTCGAAGCTGCGGTCGGCGCCTCGGCGCCGCTGCTGCACGAAGGTGGCGTGTTCCACGATGAGTCGCTCGATCCGTCCGCCACGAACGTCGTCAGGCAGCCAGTTGGCCACGACCCGGTAGAGCAGGGTGTCCGGGGCGGGGAAGACCACGGCGAGGGTGTCCTCCGGGGCCCCGGGAGCTACCCGACCGACGGACACGGCGGTGTCGACTGGCCCCTCGTCCAGATTCCGCAGGACGGGTGCCCGCAGCCGGACTCCGGACAGCCGGAAGTTGCGATGCCAGATCAGGTCGCTCAGGTCGAGGCCGGTCAGCAGCACCGACGGTGCGGTCGCCTCGAACCGGGTATACCGATCGCCAATGCGGCGATCGTACCGGATGCGGATGTCGCGCAGCTCGAGGCGTCGGCCGAGGAGATCGAGGTCCAGGTGAGGCAGCAGTATCGAGAGGCCCTTGGTGCCTTCCACCTGCAGCAGATTGAGGGTGCGATTGGTGAGGTAGGCATCCACCGGGGCCCTGAGCGCCCGCTCAAGGCTGCGATCGAGCAGGGCGAACCCGACCACGGCGAACAGCAGCACGCCGCCACTCAGTCTCAGCCAGCGGGGCACCCGCCGCAGGGTGCCACGCTGCGACCCGCGGGAATGGTCAGCCAACCCGCCAGCTTTCGCCGATCCGGGTCAGCGCGATGCGCCACGATTCCGTCCCGGCCGCGGCGAGGAAGCGGTGTATCGGCTCGTCCATCGGCTCCTGGCTGAGCCGGAAGGTGGAATGATGGACGGGGAGGAGGTGGGTGGCCCCCATCATGCGGCCCATCGTCCACGCCTGTTCCGGGCTCGCGTGGTTGTCGATCCAGGGGTCGTAGGCGCCGATCGGGACAATGCCGAGATCCACCGGGCCGCGCTGGCGCAGAGCGCCGAAGCGGTCGGTGAACGCCGTGTCGCCGGTGTACACGACGCGCCGGCCAGCTCCTTCGAGGAGGAAGCCGCCGTAGCCCCGGTGCCGGTCGGTGATCAACCGCGCGCCCCAGTGCCGCGCCGGGAGCGCCTCGATCTCGATGGCGCCGACGGTGGTGCGCTCACCCCAGCGAAGTTCGGTCACCGATTCGAACCGCCGGAGCAGGTCACCGAGGCCCGTCTGGGTGACCACGGGGGTCGACCGCGGCAGGTGCCGCAGAGTGCCGAGGTCGAGGTGATCCATGTGGGCGTGCGAGATCAGCACGAGGTCGATCGGCGGGAGCTCGAGGGCGGTGAGCGCGGGCTGGGTGAGTCGCCGGGGCCCCACGGTTCCCAGACCCAGATGGATCCCGATGCGTGCCTGGAGCGCGGGGTCGGTGAGGATCCAGGCGTCGCCCAGACGAAGCAGTACGGTCGCGTGTCCGAGCCAGGCGGCGCCGAGCCCGCTGGTGGCGAGTGCGCCGAGGTCGGGGCGGAGCCGGGGGAGCGCGGAATCAGGGCGGGCGCCGCTCGTGCGCTCCGTGCCCGGAGCGACGGACGCCCGTCCGGAGCACTGCGGAGGATACCGAAACATCAGAGCAAGCTAGCAGGGTGTCCCTTGCCCCCACTAGCTTATGCGCCTGCCCAGCGCGTGTTGGTCAACCAAAGGAGTGAGAGCGGTCCAGCCCGGGACTCAGCTTGCGGCGATGTGGTCGCGGATGGCAGTGATCGCTTTCACGACGGCACCCGAATGTTCCGCGTAATCGCTGTGCATCCCGATCAACTTGCCGCCCTCGTCGGTTTCCCCACGGCTGATCCGCTCGACGACCGCGGCCGCTGCACGGTGGAATGATGCGTGGGCCTGGACCAGCGTCGTATACTCCGGCTCCGTGGCGAACGCCGCGCCGTCGCCTTGCAGCCACTTGCCGAGATCGCACAGGTCGTCTCGCCTCACCATGGCGGGATCGAGGCGTTCGCCTCCGCCCATGCTCTGCTGCAGCCGTCGCTTCCAGCGGGTATGAGCCAGAATGGCGTCATCGAAATCCATACTGCGTCCCGGTCAGGGGTGATCACTGCGATACTTACCCTGATTATCGGTGACGTGGCCGGAATACTGAACGCTGCACAACAGACTGGAGTCCGTTCCGCCGCCGTGGGTTCGCCGACCATATTTCTCGGAATCGCATGCGCACTGTATTGCAGCGAGTCTCCAGAGCCAGTGTCACGATCGAGGGCCGGATCGCCGGGGCCATCGAGCGCGGCTTCTGCCTCCTGGTCGGTTTCACCCACGCCGACACCGCCGCCGAAGTCGACTGGATGGCCGACAAGGTCGCCGGCCTCCGGGTCTTCAGCGACGCGGAGGGCAAGATGAATCTGGCCCTGGCGGATGTCGGCGGGGCGCGTGCTGGTGATCTCGCAGTTCACGCTCTACGGCGACGCCGCCAAGGGGCGCCGCCCCTCGTTCATCGACGCGGCGCGGCCCGAGGTCGCGATTCCGCTGTACGAGGCGTTCCTGCGCGGCGCTCAGGGGCAAGGGGCTGCAGGTCGAGAGCGGGGAGTTCGGCGCCGACATGCTGGTCGAGATTCACAACGACGGGCCGGTGACGCTGGTGCTTGAGCGGGAACGGCAGACGGTCGAAGGGGAACGGAGGGTCGCCGTCGAGGTCGACGACGGATTCCCCGTCCTCTTCGACCTCTCCGACCTCCCTGATCCTGGCCTCGGCCTCTCCCCGCCGCCGCGCAGCTGCTCGAGATGCTCGGCCTCGAGGTCGAGGTCCGGCCATCGCACATCCCCGAGGTGCCGGCTCCCGGGTGAGGCGCCGGTCGCCTACGCGGAGCGGCTGGCGCGGGACAAGGCGCTCGCCGTGCCGGGCGACCTCGTCCTCGGCGCCGACACCACGGTCCTGCTCGACGGCGAGCTGCTGGAGAAGCCGGCCGACGCCGAGGATGCGGTGCGGATGCTGCGGCGCCTGCAGGGGCGGACCCACGAGGTGATCACCAGCGTGGCGCTGGTGCTCGGCGGGCAGGTCGCGGCAGGCCACCGACGTCACCCGGGTCACCTTTCGGCCTGCGACGACGACTTCCTCCGCGCCTACGTGGCGACCGGCGAGCCGATGGACAAGGCGGGCGCCTACGGCATCCAGGGCTACGGTGCGGCGCTGGTCGAGCGGATCGAGGGCGACTTCTTCGGGGTGATGGGACTGCCGGTGCGGCTGGTGCTGCAGCTGATGGAGGAGGCGGGGGCCGTACGATTCGGGCTGAGGCGAGGGATGTGACGGTCGTCGAGGCAGCTCAACGTCCCCCTGTCTCCACCTTCACCCTCCACACCGTCACCGCCTGCGCCCGGTTCTTGACGCGTCAGCGGCTCCATGGCCTCGACCGACGGCTTGTCCCTGAGCACCTGGTAGAGCGGGTCGCTGATCAGGATCTCGCCGCCCTTGGCGTTGGAGCAGAGCCGGCTGGCGACGTTGACGACGTCGCCGATCACGGTGTACTCGAGCCGCAGGTGGCTGCCGATGTTGCCCGCGAACGCCTCGCCGTAGTTGATCCCGATGCCCACTTCGATCGTGCGGCCGGCCCTCCGACGTCCCACTTGGCGTTGAGGCGCGGCGAGGGCCCGCTGCATCCCGATCGCCGCCTGGACCGCCTTGTCGGGGTCGTCCTCGTGCGGGATCGGGGCGCCCCAGAGCGCCATGATCGCGTCGCCGATGAACTTGTCGAGCGTGCCGCCGTGGTGGAAGATGACGTCCACCATCTCGGTGAAGTAGTCCGAGCAGCAGCCCGGCGATGTCCTCCGGGCTCATCGTGCTCCGACATCGAGGTGAAGCCGCGGATGTCGCTGAACAGGATGGTGACCGGGCGCTTGTCGCCGCCCAGCTTCACCGCCTGCTGGCTCTGGGCGATCTCGGCCGCCACGTTGGGCGCGAAGTAGCGCTCGAAGTTGGAGCGCACCATCGCCTCGCGCTGCAGCCGCTGCGGCGAAGCGGCTGTTCCTGATGCCCATCGCCGCCAGCCCGCCGAAGGCGATCAGGAACTGGAGGTCCTCGTCGCTGAACGAGTTGGTCGCGGTCAGGTTGTCGACGTAGAGGAGTGCCGAGCACCTCGTCGGCCGCCGCCATCAGCGGCATCGCACATGGCGCTCCGGACGCTCTGCAGCATGATCGACTGGCCCTTGAAGCGGTCGTCCTGCGGCGGCGTTGTCGGTGAGGATCGCGACCCGCTCCTCGACCGCCTTGCGCGCGATCGAGCGCGGCACGTGCTGAGGCGCGAGGCCTCGCCGAGGCGGCTCTTCGACATCCGCGGCACCAGTTCGCCGCTGCCTCGGTGGCGAGCAGCACCGAGACCCGGTCCACGTTCATCACGTCGAAGGTGGTCTCCACGACCCGGCCCAGCAGCCGGTCGAGGTCGAGCTCGCCGGAGAGCTTCTGCGAGACCTCGAGCAGCAGGGAGAGCTTGCGGGCCTGCGCGGTCGGCCGGTTGCGCGGCCACCAGCTTGAGCTGGCCGGCGGCCTCGCTGACGGCCTGGCCTCCGGCTGCCGGCGCCATGATCAGGCTGGGCAGCCGCCGCTCATCGCGATCTTGCTGACGATGGTGCCGCCGGGCGCTGCGGCAGGCTCCGGTCGATGGTCGGCCGGCTCGGCGCTGCCCATCTCGGGCGACTTGAGCTGGAAGACCACCTTGCCGAAGGTGACCGAGTCGCCGGGCTCGACAGTGTCCCGTCGGTGATCCGGGCGCCGTTGATGAAGGTGCCGTTGGAGCTGCCGAGGTCCTTGACCTGGACCCCGGTCGTCGCTGACCCTCAGTTCGGCGTGGCGCCGGGAGATGGTCGGATCGAAGATCGGGATGTCGCTGTCGACCGCCCGGCCCACCACGTAGGCGTGGTCGCCGGCCAGCTCGAAATCCTGGTCGCCGGTGACGCTGAGATGAGGCGGAAGGTCATGGGGCGGGAATATACGGAGGTGCGCGGTAGGGGTGCGGCAACTGGCGGGCAGGGGGCGGCTGAATCCTGTGACACCCGCCTGCCCGTCACTCCGCTCAGTGCGCCGCCGCGTCCCGCGGCCAGCCCCAGCGCCGTCACCACCGCCCGGGCCTTGGCTTCGGTTTCCCGCCACTCCGCCGCCGGGTCGGAGTCGGCCACGATGCCGGCGCCGGCCTGGACCCAGGCCCGGCCGCCCTGCATCACGCAGGTCCGGATGGCGATCGCGGTGTCCAGGGTCCGGCGCGCCCCAGCCGATGTACCCCACCGCGCCGGCGTAGGGGCCCGCGGCGCACCGGCTCCAGCTCATCGATGATCTCCATCGCCCGGACCTTGGGCGCGCCGCTCACCGTGCCGGCCGGGAAGCAGGCGGCCAGCGCCGCCAGCGCATCGAGCCCGGGCCGGAGGCGTGCCGCGCACCTCGCTCACCAGGTGCATCACGTGGGAGTAGCGCTCGATGACCATGAATGCCGTCAGGCGCACGCGTGCCGAACTCGGCCACCCGCCCGACGTCGTTCCGGCCCAGGTCCACCAGCATCAGGTGCTCGGCCCGCTCCTTGGGGTCGGCCTCCAGCTCCGCCGCCAGCGCCTGGTCCTGCTTCCGGCGTGGTCGCCCCGCGGCCGGGTGCCCGCGATCGGGCGAACCGTCACCTCGCCGTCCTCCACCCGGACCAGCACCTCGGGCGAGCTGCCGACGACGTGGAGGTCGTCGCAGTGCAGGAAGTAGAGATACGGCGCGGGATTCAGGGCCCGGAGGTAGCGATAGGTCAGGAAGGGGTCGGGCGCCGGCGAGGTCGAGGCGCCGGGAGAGCACCGTCTGAAAGGTGTCGCCCGCGGCGATGTACTCCAGGATCTTCCGCACGTCGCGCCTGGAACTGCCCGTCGGCATAGGGGGAGGTGGTGGCCGGCAGCGGCGCCGGCCCTTCGATGCGTCAGCGGCGCGCAGGTTGCAGGGCGCCTCGAGCCGGGCGAGCCACTCCTCGATCCGGGCGCCGCTCGCGGTGGAGCCGCTCGAGCGTCGGCCCGGTGGCATCCCGGCGGTCACCTCGACGTTGGCGATGATCGTCGCACGGTTGAACAGATTGTCGAGGACCAGCAGGGTGTCGGCCACCATGAGGATCGCGTCGGGAAGGTCGCGATCGTCCGGCGGCGGATGGGGCAGCCGCTCGAGGCTCCGCACCACGTCGTAGCCGATGTAGCCCACCGCGCCGCCGGTGAAGCGCGGCAGGCCGGGCAGATCGACGGGCGGATACTGCCGCATGGTCTCGCCGATGTGGTCGAGCGGCGCCGATCGGTCGCGACGATCGTCCACCCGTCCGCAGCGCTCCAGCGCCGCACCGTGCGGTCCCGGTAGCGGTAGACCTCGCGCGGATCGGTGGCAAGAAAGGTGTAGCGGGCCCACCGTTCGCCGCCCTCGAGCGACTCGAGCAGAAAGCCGTAGCCGCCCCGGTGCAGCTTGGCAAAGGCGGAGACCGGCGTGTCGCCGTCCAGCACCACCTGGTGGGTGACCGGCACCATGCCCGGGGTGGCGCGAGCGAGGAAATCGGCGAAAGATCCGTCGGCCATCAGCGATTGGTCGGGGTGGAAGGGCAGGTAAGGTACCGCAGCTCCGTGCGGGCGGCGAGTCGCCCTGCCCGGACGGTCAACGCGGGGCCGCGACGAGATAGGTACCGCTACCCGGGAGAGCCGCCTGGAGGTTGTCGGAGGCCGGCCGGTTCGAGGCGAGCAGCCCGTACGTCGTCGGCGTCAGCTGCCGGGCGATGAGCAGCGCCTGCTCGTAGCCGGCCACGCTCCCGTACTGCGTCAAGGCGGCGGGCGGGGCGGAGAAGTGCACCGGGTACTTGAACCGGATCGTGGCACCTCGCGGCGAGTCCGGACTCATGGTGACTTCCAGACCGTACCGGCCGGGGCGCGGGTGCACCGTCACCGTCACCGAGTCCGTGGGCGCCGTGCCGACAAAGGCGTCCGCCGGGAAGTACAGTTCGGCAAAGGTGGTGTTGTCCGGTGCACCATGGTGCAGGATAATGGTCCGCGGCGCCCCGGCCGGGAAGGCGACGATGGTGTCCTGGGCAGGGATCCCTGCCATCTCGAGCGGATAGAGCTGCTCCAGTGGACACGACCCGCACCGGCGCCTCCGGGCTCGGTGCGGGACCCGCGCCGCCGATCGCACGCCCGCAGGCGCTCAGGGTGACGAGCAGGGCGGTTGCCCGCAGGAGAGGGTGCCGGCTAATTGTCATGGAGGAATACTAAGGAGTGCGGCGTGCGGAGTAAGCCGGCGGCGGGATGGCGGGTCAGGCGAACGGCCGGAGCCAGCGGTTGCCTCGCGGCCCTTGGCCTCGTGATGGCGTGCCCTTCGCCACTTGCGGCCCAGGCCTGGAATGATCCTGCCGCTCTGGCGCTGGTGGAGCGGGCCATCGCCGCGCGGGCCCGCGCGCAACCGGACACCTCGCTGCGCAGCTATCACACTCGGGCCCACGGCTTCGTCCTCTTTCTGGCCCAGGCCGGACAGCAGCTGCAGGGACCGCCCCGACTGATCAGGGCCGATGAACTCGACGTGGACGTCTACTGGCGTGCCCCCGCCACCAGTGTCCAGATCATTCTCGGCTGGCGCGACGGCCGCTGGCTGCCGACCGACATCAACTACCATCGCGACCACCTCGGGATCGTCACCAACAACTTCGGCGACCGGATCCGCATCGGCGAGGGCGACGAGGTGAAGGACGTCGTTCATCCGCTGGCCGCGGAGGGGCCGACGCTGTACGACTACCGCCTCGCCGATTCGGCACGGGTGCGGACGCGCGACACCACCCTCCTGCTGCAGGAGGTCGAGGTACGCCCCCGCGATCCGGCCGCGCCCCGGGTGATCGGCACCCTCTCGCTCGATGCGGCCACCGGCGACCTGGTCCGCTTCCGCTTCAGCTTCACACCATCTGCCTATCTGGACGGCTCGCTCGAGGACATCAGCGTGCTGCTGGAGAACGCGCGCGTGGACCAACGCTGGTGGCTGCCGTACCGCCAGGAAGTGGAGATCCGGCGGCGGGCAACCTGGCTCGACTTCCCGGCACGCTCGATCATCCGTGGCCGCTGGGAGATCGGGGACTACGACCTGAACGTACCCGTGCCCGCGAGTGCGCTCGATGGCCCGCCGATCGGCGGCCTTCGGGCGCCCTCCGATACCGGCGGATCCTGGACGACGCCGCTGGCTGAGGCCATTCGGGACGTCGCCCGGCCGGTGGAACAACGCGACATCGACGCTGTCCGGGGCGACATTGCCCGGCTCGCGGAGGGACGCTATCTCAGCGGCCTCCCCCGCGCACGGCTCGGGCTCAGCGCCATCAGCGATCTCGCCAGCGTCAACCGGGTGGAGAGGCCTGGCGCTGGGTGCCGGCGCGGCCTTCCAGGTCAGCACCGCACTGACCATCCGGCCGCGGGTCGCGTTCGGCACATCCGACGATCGACTCCTCGGCGATCTGTCTGTCGTCTGGAACGGAGCCGCCACGGCCCTCAGCGTGACGGGGGGGCGCCGGCTGCACGATATTGCGGATCGCCCCGTTGTGTCAGGCGTCGTGAATTCTCTGCTGGCGCAGGAGGGGGGCGCGACCTTGGTGACTACGTTCTCGTGGATGGGGCGAGTGTCGCGCTCACCCGTGCCGTGGGAAGCCGAGCGCATCTCACCCTGTCCGGCGGCGTCGAACATTCCCGTTCGGTGCGGACCGAGGCGACGCCGGCCTCCGGCAGCTATCGGACCAATCCTGCTCTCGGCGCCGGCACCCTCGGGATGGCCCGTCTCGGACTCGAGGTTCGTTCCGCCAATGTGACGGGGACCGCGCACCTCTCCCTGTCCTGGAGCGCCGAAGGAGGCCACGGCGATCGCGACTATCTGCGCTCGGCCGTCGCGCTGGAGTGGCTGATCCCTGCAGGACCGGGAGGACTGGCAGCTGCGTGCCGACGCGGGTTACGGCACGAGCGAACTGCCGGCGTACCGGAGTTTCGCGATCGGCGGTTGGGGGACGCTGGTCGGGGAGCCGTTTCGCGCCTGGGGTGGCCGATCGATGGCTCTGGGTGGCGCTCGAGTATCGTATCCCGGTGCCCTTCCCGGCGGTCCCGCTCGGCCCGTTCGTATCGACCGGTGCACGAATTACCGTCGCCCCGTTTCTGGCCGCGGGTTGGTCAGGGGATGGGATGGCGGGTGTTCCCTGGCGGCCGAGCGGCACGCTCCGGCCCGTGGCCGGCCTGGCGGTGGAGTGGTTCGAGGGCCTGCTCCGAGCGGAGGCGGGCGTGTCGTTGCGGACGGGGCGTCTCGGCGTCACGCTCGATGTGAGCCGGGCCTGGTGGGAAATCCTCTGAGCCCCCGCCCCCTGCCCCGGACCGGAGGGCCCCGCTAGCTTTGAGGCGCTGTGGAGCAGGGCGTTGCCGACATCTCTAAACGCTTCCCATACAACTGGTTGCATGCAGTTCACCGACGAGTGGCTGGTTCCCACTATGGAGAAGGTGCTGGCGCCCGAAGTGATCGCGGCGCTGCGCCTCGAGACCTCGCGCGAGCCCCAGTCGCTGTGGCTCCTCGTCGTCGCGCGGAAGCTCGCCAGCGACGACGATGTGCTGCGCGCGGCCGCCGCCAGGTTCCGCCTTCCCGTCGCCGATCTCGGCAACCTCGATCGCACGGTCCGGGATGCCGTGCCGGAGCCACTGGTCCGCCGGTTCAACATCCTGCCGCTGCGGCTCACCGACTCCGTGCTGGAGATCGCGACCGCCAATCCCTTCGATATCGACGCGGAAAAGGATCTCGCCTTTGCCACCGGGCGCGAGGTGCGCACCTACCTCTGCTCGCCGACCAGGATCCGCGAGAAGATGGAGGAGATCTATCGCGGCGGCGGCTCCGACGATGGTGGCCAAGCTGCTGGGGAACATGGATACGGATCTCCAGGTGACCCAGATCTCCGACGACGACGGCGCCACCGATCTCGCGGCCTCGGCGGAGGAGGCCAGCCAGCGCCCGGTCGTCCGGCTGGTGGATCTCATGCTCTCGGACGGCATTCTCTCGCCGGGCGAGCGACATCCATATCGAGCCGGGCGAGGCGGGCGTGGCCGTGCGGTACCGCATCGACGGCGTGCTGCGCCAGGTCATGAACATTCCACGCGAGCGCCGGCGCCCCGCTCATTTCGCGGATCAAGATCATGTCCGGTCTGGACATCGCCGACCGACTGCGGCCGCAGGACGGACGTGCCCGGGTCGCGGTCAACGGCGTCGCCGGTGGACCTCCGCGTCTCGACCCTCCCCGCCTCACACGGCGAGAAGGTCGTCATCCGCATTCTCAACGCCAAGGCGACCGTCCTCACCCTCGTGTCGCTGGGAATGTCGGAGGACGAGCGGGCCACGATCGGGACCCTGCTGAACAACAAGGAAGGCGTCATCCTCGTCACCGGCCCGACCGGCTCGGGCAAGACGACCACGCTCTACTCGATGCTGCGGATGGTGCAGAGCGAGGGCGTGAACATCGTGACGGTGGAGGATCCGGTCGAGTACCGGCTGGGCAAGGGGATCGTGCAGGTGCAGGTCCATGAAAAGGCGGGGCTGACGTTTGCGGCGGCGCTTCGATCGATTCTCCGGCAGGATCCCGACGTCGTCCTGGTCGGCGAGATCCGAGACCAGGAGACCGCGCAGATCGCGGTGCAGGCCTCGCTCACCGGGCACCTGGTGCTGTCCACGCTGCACACCAACGACGCGCCCAACGCCGTCACCCGCCTCGTGGACATGGGCATCGAGGCGTACAAGCTCGGCTCGGCCCTCCGCGGCGTCATCGCCCAGCGGCTGATGCGGCGGCTCTGTACCACCTGTCGCGAGGTCAATGACCAGCCGCCGCCGGAGCGGATCCGCCGCTATCATCCCCGACGGCACGGTGATCTACCGGCCGCTCGGCTGCCCCGAGTGCTCGATGACCGGCTACAAGGGCCGCTTCAGCGTGGTCGAAGTGCTCACCATGAACGTCGACCTGGAGAAGATCATCGGTGCCGGTGCCACGGCGGACAAGATCGCCGAGGCGGCACGGCCGCAACGGCATGCTGTCGCTGTTCGAGAGCGGGCTCCGTCACGTGCTGGCCGGCGAGACCAGCGTCGAGGAGCTGCTCCGCGTGGTCGAGGTCCCGCTTGCCGACAGCGCCACTGCCTCACGACTCTCCGGCATCGTCGTGCCCCCGCTGCCGCCCTCGCCACCCGAGCCCGCGCCCCGCAGGCGGAGGACGGGGGCCGGAGGACTCCGCCCGGGTCGCCGACACTCACCGCTTCCGGCGCGCGGCAGGCAATCACGATGCCTCGCCCCAGGCGGCCGGAGGTCGATCTGACGACCGCCTTCGAACTGCTGGAGGAGGAGGAATCGACGGCGCGCCGCGGCGGACGGGAGTGCGCGGGCGCGCGTGCTCCTGGTGGACGACGAGGACACGCTGCGCCGGGTGATGAAGGACCTGCTCGAGCGCGAGGGCTATCGAGGTGGTCGAGGCCCGGGACGGCGTGGAGGCACTGGACCAGGTCGATCGTCACGCGCCGGACATCATCGTGCTCGACCTCAATCTGCCCGGGATGGACGGCTACACCGTCCTCTCCAAGCTGCGGTCGCGCCCGACCACCCGGCGCATCCCGGTCGTCGTGCTGACCGCCAAGGGCGACGAGGACAACGAGGTCCGGGTCTTCGAGCTCGGCGCCGACGATTTCCTCACCAAGCCGTTCCGCGCCCGGGCGCTCTCCGAACCGGCTCGAGGTCGTCCTCGCCCGCGCCGACGCTAGATCCTGCGCCCGTCATGCTGCCCGAACCCGCGCCCGCCCTCGCGCTGATCAAGCCGTCCGTCCGCAGCGCAGGCCGCCTACACCCTCGACGCCCCCGGTCACCGCGCGGAAACTCAACCAGAACGAGAGCCCGCTCGATCGTGCCCGTCGACCTCAAGGAGCGAGATCCTCGGCGGGCGGCCGCGGCGCGCTGGCATCGCTACCCCGCGTTCGTGCCGGACGAAGCTGCGCGCAGGCCATCGCGGCGCGCTACGGCTGGGTGCCCGACGGCGTCCTGGTCGGCAACGGCTCCAACGAGCTGATCCAGGCCACGCTCGCGGTCATGGTCGCGGCTAGGGGACGGCGGTGGTGACGCCGCGCCGACCTTCTCGCTCTACCGGCTGCTCACCGGGGTGCTGCGGCGGTCGCTATGTCCCGGTGCCACTCCGGCGGCGAGCCGACTTCGGCTACGACGTCGACGCCATCATCGCCGGGGCGCGGCGCGAATCGGGCCCGGGTGATCATTCTCAACTCACCGAACAATCCGACCGGCTCGGCGCTGCCTGCCGGGCGCCGTCGAGCGGTTCCTGGCCGAGACCGAGGCCCTGGTGTCTGCGACGAGGCCTACCAGGAGTTCGGCGGACCCAGCGCGGTGCCGCTGCTGCGCCGACCTCGTCGACGGCTGGTGGTGCTTCGCACCTTTTCCAAGGCGATGGGAATGGCCGGACTGACGCTTCGGGTACGCGCTCGCCCACCCGGACATCGCGCGCGAGATCGCCAAGGCCAAGCTGCCGTACAACGTCAATGCCATCACCCTGGCCGCCGCCGAGGTGGCCCTCGAAGAGGACGAGGTCGTTCGCGGTCGCGTCGCCGAGCCATCCGGGAGCGCGAACGCTTCCGATCGACGGCTCCGGACAGATTCCGGGGCTCCGCGTCTTCCCGAGTGAGGCCAACTTCTTCCTGGTGCGCTGCGAGTCGGTGCCGGCGACGCGGTCTTCCCCGGCTGCATCGCGAGTCACGGGATCCTGGTCCGCGACGTCTCGGCCGGCGCCGGGCTGGCCGGGTGTCTCCGCATCTCGGTCGGCACCACCGACGGACATGGACGCCGTGATCGCCGCCCTGCGCGCGATCTTCGGGACCTGAGGGCCGAGGGACGACGGACTGGCCAGGCGCGCAGCGCCGAAGTCACCCGCCAGACCAGGGAAACCCGATCCGGGTCCGGCTCGATCTCGACGGCCACGGCGAGGCCAAGGTCTCAGACCGGCCTCGGCTTCTCGACCACATGCTGGAGGCACTGGCCCGCCACGCCCTGCTCGACCTCGAGGTCGAGGCCAGGGGCGACCTCCACGTCGATGGACACCACACCGTCGAGGACACCGGCATCGTCCTGGGCCAGGCGCTGGCCAAGGCGCTCGGCGACCGGAGCGGGATCCGGCGCTATGGACACGCCCTGGTGCCCGCTCGACGAGGCGCTGGTCCGCGCGGTGGTGGATGTCTCGGGCCGGCCGTTCCTTCACTATGCACGTCGAGATTCCCGCGCTGGCAGATGCTGGGCGACTACGACGTCTTCCTCACGCCCGAGTTCTTCCGCGCCCTGGTGCAGCACGCCGGACTGACGGTTCACCTCGATCTGATCCGCGGCGAGAATCCGCACCACATCGTCGAGGCCACCTTCAAGGCGGTCGCGCGCGCGCTCGTCGGCGACGCGGTGACCCGCGACCCGCGGGTCCGCGGCGTCCCCTCGACCAAGGGCGCCCTGTGATCGTCGTCGTCGACTACGGTGTCAACAACCTGCGGAGCGTGGTCCGGGCGCTGGAGGCGGGCGGCCACGCCGCCACGCTTGAGCGCCGATCCCGCCGAAGTGCGCCGGGCCGATCGGCTGCGTCGTGCCGGGCGTCGGCAACTTCGGCCAGGCCCGCCAATCTGCGGACGACCGGACTGGGCGACGCGATCATCGCGTGGCCGCGGCCGGCCGGCCCGGTCCTGGGCATCTGCCTCGGCCATGCAGCTCTTCTTCGCCGCAGAGCGAGGAGGCGCCGGCTGTCGCGGGGCTCGGAATCCTTCCCGGCCGGGTGCGGCGCTTCCGGACCAGGTCTGCCGGTGCCGCACGTCGGCTGGGCCGAGGTGACGCTGACCGGCGCCGGTGCGGTCCGCATTCGCTCCTCGCCCCGCTCTTCCGAGAGGGGATCCCGCTTCTTCTACCACGTGCACAGCTATCATCCCGCCGAGCACCGGCGAGCCGACTCTGGTGCTCGCCACGGCCGACTACGAGGGTGCCTTTCACGACGATCGTCGGCCGCGACAACCTGATCGGCGTCCAGTTCCACCCCGAGAAATCGCAGCGCGCGGGCATCCGCCTGCCTCGCCGCGTTCGCGGAGTGGCGACCGTGACCGAGGTATCGGGTGCCGTCGTCGACGTCTACCCGGTGCGCCGGGCAGCAACCGGGCTGGAGACTCCTGGTGCTGCGGCGCGCGCCCGGCGGCCGCTGCGCCGGGCAGCTGGGAGAGTCGTCCACGGACACATCGAGCCGGGCGAGCGTCCCGTCGAGGCCGCGCTGCGGGAACTGCGCGAGGAGACCGGGCTGCGGCCGGCGCCGCTGTACAACCTGAGCCGCGTCGAAACGCTTCTATCAGCACCGCGATCGACGAGATCGGCCTGATGCCCGGTCTTCGTCGGCGCTGGTCGCCGAGGGATCGGTCGCGATCTCCGGGTGCGGAGCACGATGCGACGGAGTGGCTCGTCCCTGCGGCGCAGGCCCAGGCTGGCCTGGCCCGGGAGCGCCGCGCGCTCGAGGACATCGCAGATCCTCCTGGCGCAGAGGCAATGCCGGCCCGCTCGAGGATGTGCTGGTGCCTCGCGCCCACGGCCTGAGGCCTCATGCTCGCCCGCCGGATCATTCCCTGCCTCGACGTCGATCGACGGCCGGGTGGTGAAGGGTGTCCACTTCACCCGGCTGCGCGATGCCGGCGACCCGGTCGAGCAGGCCGCGCGCTACGACGCCGAAGGCGCCGACGAGCTGGTCTTCCTGGACATCTCGGCGAGCCACGAGGCCCGTGACATCACGCTCGAGATGGTGGCCCGGGTGGCCGACGCGATTTTCATCCCGTTCACCGTCGGTGGCGGCATCCGTTCGGTCGAGGACGCGGGTCGGGTGCTCCGGGCCGGGGCGGACAAGGTGGCGGTCAACACCGCAGCGGTGCGCGACCCCGACCTCGGTGCGGCGGCTGGCCGATTCCTTTGGACGCCAGTGCGTGGTGGCGGCGGTGGATGTGCGTCGCTCGTCAGCGTACCCCTTCCCCATGACACCGGGGAGGTGTTCGGGAGCGGTCCATCCTGGCAGGTGTTCGTCACCGGGCGGCCGCGAGCCGACCGACCTCGATGCGGTCGCGTGGATCGGCGCCTCGAACAGCTCGGCGCCGGGGAGATTCTGCTGACCTCGATGGACCGCGACGGAACCCGGCGCGGCTACGACCTCGAGGCTGCTGCGCGCGGCATCAGCGGTGGTCCGGATTCCGGTGATCGCCTCAGGCGGCGCGGGCAATCTGGAGCGATCTGGCCGAGGCCTTCGATGCCGGAGCGCACGGGGTGCTCGCGGCGTCCATCTTCCATGACCAGGGCCGGTCCCTGCCGGAGGCCAGAGCCTTCCTGCGGTCACGCGGCTTCGAGGTGCGTCCATGATCCTGTTCTCGGTACTGTCCGTGCTGAGTCTCGGCCGGCGGACCCTGCCTGCGCATCGACAAGGCCGGGAACGACGGTCACCGGCGAAGTGAAGATCTGTCCCGGGCGCTACCGGATCCCCGACCGGGGCGAGCGCGGGGTCCTGATCGTGATCGGAGCATCGACCCGGATCGATCTGACTGGGGTCACGCTCGAGAGCGGCGATACCGTCGCGAGCGCGTTCACCGGGATCGGGATCGTGAGCCGCGGCGTCGACAGCGTCACCATTCGCGGCGGGCGGATCCGGGGCTATCGCTACGGCATTCGCCTCGACGGGGGCCGGGGCCACCGGATCAGCGGCATCGACCTCTCCGGCTCGCGGGCCCAGGCGCTGCGCTCCACCCCGGAGCGGTTCGATGAGGCGGACTGGCTCAACATCTTCGTGCCTGACACGTTCGAGACCTATGGCGCGGCGCTCTATCTCAAGCATGCGCGAGGCGCCCAGATCACGGGGGTCATCGCGCGTGGAAGCCAGAATGGGATCGGGCTGTTCGACACCCGGGAGTCCTGGGTCGCGGACAACGATGTCTCGGGCAACTCCGGCTGGGGCATTCATCTCTGGCAATCGGCGCGCAACACGATCGTACGCAACGTCGCGAACCACAACGTCCGGTGCGAGAGCGCCAGCTACCGGCGCGGCTGCGACAGCGCCGCCCTCCTGCTGCGTCAGGAGAGCGACTCCAACCTGATCGCCGACAACGACCTCTCCTGGTCCGGCGACGGATTCTTCCTCAGCGGGCAGCGGCCACAGCTGTTGCCGTCGCTGGGCAACATGGTCATCCGCAACGACGCCGCCCATGCCTGGCACAACGCCTTCGAGGCGACCTTCAGCGCGTGGAACACCTTTCTCGAGAACCGCGCCGACAGCGCCGACTACGGCTTCTGGCTCGGCTACTCCCGTGGCAGCGTGGTCCGCGGCAACATCATCCTTGGCACCCGCAGCGCGGGGATCGCGATCGAGCATGGGGGGGAGAACGAGCTGGCGGAGAATACGATCATCGGCGGGGACATCGGGGTGCATCTCTTCGCCCCGCGGGTCGGGGATGAGACGAGCACCGACTACCGGGTGGACGACAACACCATCGCCAAGGTCCGTCAGGGCATCGTGCTCGAGCAGACCACCCGCGCCCGCCTGCGCGGTAACCTCTTCGACGGGGTCGAGGACGCCGTGGTGGCCGACAGCGCCGCGTCGGGGTCCGAGCTGTCCAGCAACGTCTTTCTCTCGGCTCGGCGCTGGCTCATCGACGCGGTCAGTCTCGACGCGGGAAGCAACTTCTGGGGCCAGACCGATGCCGAGGCGGTCCGGCGCCAGCTGCGCGGCCGAGTGAATCTCCTGCCCTTCCGCCCAGCCAGGGACGCGGGGTACTGATGCCGATGCTCGGAGCGCCGCAGGTGGCGGCGCGACCGGATCACAGGGGCGGGATGCCGCCCGCTCCTGGGCGCACTACGGCGCCGTGAGCAGGTCGCCCGCCGCGGCCATGAGATCGCGCGGCAGGAAGGGCTTCGGCAGGACCGCCATCCCCATGGCGCGGCAGCGCTCCGCCAGATGCGCATCGGCGGTGGTGACGACCAGCCGCCCCGGGCGGCCGGCGAGGTGGTCGAGCAGCAGCTGGCGGCCGTCGGCCGAGAGTGTGCCGTCCAGTACTGTCAGGCGCCAGGGTCTGGTCTCGTAGCGGCTGGCCCCCTCGCTTCCGCTCCGCGCGACCTCCACGGCATATCCCGCCGGCTCGAAGAGTGCGCGCACGACGACCTCCGCCGCGGGATCGCTGTCCACGACCAGCACCGCGCGGACGGCCACCCGGTCCCCCTCCACCGCAGGGGGAGCGGCCGGCGGCCCAGTCACCAGCGGCAGGCTCGCCAGGAATTCCGCGCCGCCCCCCTCGTTCGGCTGGTACCAGAGTCGCCCGCCGTGGGATTCCACCAGTCGGTAGCTGAGCGAGAGGCCGAGCCCGGTGCCGTCCCCCGGTTCCTTGGTGGAAAAGAAGGGCGTGAAGAGCTGCGGGATGAGATCAGCGGGCACACCCGGTCCGCTGTCCTGCACGCAGACCAGGGCCCGATCGCCGTCGCGGCGGGTGACAAGAGCGACCCGTCGCGCCGCGCCTTCCGGCAGGTCGCGTACGGCATGCACGGCGTTGTTCACCAGGTTCAGGAACACCTGCTGCAGTTCGTCTCGATTGCCGTGGACCAGCAGCTCTCCTGCGGTCCGCTCTTCGACCAGCTCGATACCGCGCAGCCGGAGTTCGTAGGCCACGAGGAGCGCGCTCCGGGCGACGACGTCGTTCAGGTCGACGACCACCTCCCCCGGCGATCCCTTGCGTGCGAACGTCAGCAGGTTGCGGACGATGCGCCCCGCGCGCTCCGCCTGCTCCTGGATCACCCGCAGATGTTCCCGCTCTGGCGGAGCGAACCCAGGTCGCTCCTGCAGGAATTCCGACAATCCCGCAATCGAGGTGAGCGGATTGTTCAGTTCATGGGCCACACCGGAGACCAGCTGCCCCACCGCCGCCAGCTTTTCGCTCTGTATCAACTGCGTCTCCAGCGCCCGCTGCTCCGTCACGTCCTCCACCAGCACCACCACCGCGGCCCGCTCGGCGGTCTCCGCGATCGGCCCTGCCGTCAGCCGGAGGATTCGCCCCAGGGTCTGGCTGCGGATCGCGAGCGGCGCCGGCCGTTCGCCACGTCGGGCCGCGCCGAGGAGACCGTCCTCGCCCGCAACCTCCCCCACGACTGTCTCCCAGAAGGGCCTGCCGATCAGTGCGGTCGCCGGCAGGTCGAGCAGGCGGGAGAGGGCGCGGTTGCCCCGCGTCAGTCGGCCGGACGGGTCCAGCACCGCAATGCCCTCGGTGAGCGCGTTGAACGCGGTCTCCCACTCCTCCTTGGCCTGACGGACCATTTCGAAGAGGCGGCTGTTCGCCATCACGACTGCGACATGGGTTGCCACCGTGGAGAGGAGCCAGAGATCCTCCGCGGTGAATCCTCCGTCCCTCCGATCGGCGACGGCGAGGACGCCCATCGTGAGGCCGTGTGCCCGCAGCGGCGCTGCGGCGCCGGTGACGACCTGGTGCCCCGGCAGCAGGAAGACCGGCCCGGTCTCGGTTCCGTTGGTCACTTCGATGCGCTCGGTTGTGCTCGCCCGTCCGACCAGCGAGATCGGCGTGTCGCCGATCCGGGTTCCCGCCGCGTGAGCGAGGGAGCCCTCCGCCGTCGCGACCAGCAGGCCACCCTCCCCCTCCAGGACCAGGACCACCGCCGCTCCCTCGGCATTCAGGAAGCGCATGACGTAGCGCGCCACCTGCCCGGCGATCCGGTCGCTCTGCAGCGACTCGGCCAGAACGTAGCTGAGCTCCTGCAGCGAGAAGATTTCGTTGATTCGCCGGTCCACCTGTCGCGCCAGCGCCCGGCGTTCGTCGTCGAGGACGCGGAGGCGCTGGCGGCTCTCGACCAGCCGCCCTGCCACGACGCCGAGGGTGATGATCGCGGCCAGTCCGGGAAGCCACGCGAGCCCGTCGCTCGTCGCCATCAACAGAACGGCCGCAATGCTCGCCCACACCTGCATCAGGCCCTGCCAGGAGCTCCGCTCCCGGCCGAGCGCCGCCAGGGTCACGCCGCCCAGCGCGAGTGCTGCGGCGAGCGGGTGTCTCGGTGGGCCGTGCAGCTCCGCCCCGACCGCCGCGCCGATCCAGCCGACGGCTGGGAGGTACGCCAGCAACAGCTCGCGGAGAGTCAGCCGGAGGCTGCGCATCTGTGTCAGCGGTGGAGGGCCATGGTAGGTCGGAGTTTACCGGGAGTGAAGGGGGCGCCGCCATGACGGCGGATCGCTAGCGCCAGAATGGGGACAAATCTATCCGTCCTGCTGTCCGGTGCCGGTCGGGGTGCGGTGAACGGCATGGAAGGGTGGGCGAATCGTCGTCCTGGGGGCGGTGCATTTGTTTCTGGCAGATCGTGATGCGCGGCAACTCGTGGAGTCTCAAGGGCCGGTGCGGGTGGAGTCGGGTCGTTGCGCCTGCGATCGGCTGGTGACCCAGGCGCGCTCCCGGTCCAGACGGCTGAGGATATCCTTCCACGCGCTGGACTGGACGCTGGCGTACGCCAGGTCGAATTGATCGTACACCGGGATGGGGAGCTCGAAGACGTAGATCGCCGATGCCTGACCGCGGACCGGAAGCTGGCGGTTGCTGAAATTCCCGGTGAAGGGCAGGATCGCCGCGGGCCGGTAGAACTGGTTGCGGTAGAACAGACTCAGATTCTCCGGATCGAAGCGGGCATCCGGACGCAGCGCAAAGAACGATACCAGCGCGAGCCCCGGGCTCGACACGCCCGCAGCGGCGGCCGCGGAATCGAGCGCCGCTTTCCGGGAGTCCACCAGCCCGTGGAGCGACGTATAGGCATCGGTGGCGAGCAGGCGCAGGACGCGCTCGTCCAGCGGGAGGAAGCGTACCTGGATGTCTCCGCTGACGAACTGGATGCTGAGCTGCTCCTGATTCAGCCGTCCGAATCCTGCGGGCGGCAGATCACTCCCCTGGTCGGACGACTGGGCGCCCGCCCCGGTGGCCCCAAGCGCCAGCGCGATCATCATCCCCACGAGCGTGCGTCTCATCCCGTCGCCTCCGGCGTGGTGACCGCCAGCAGGCTGGCAGCCAGTTCGGGGAGCCCTTCACCTGTCGTACTGCTGGTGAGCTGGATCTGTTCCTCGGGCATTCCGAGGATCTCGCTGAGCACCTTGAACCGCTTGTGCCGCTGACCGTAGGGCAGCTTGTCCGCCTTGGTGAGCGCCACGAGCACGGGCAGGCCACGGTCGGCCAGGAGCGCACCATACGCCCGGTCCTCGGCGCTCGGGTCGTGCCGCAGATCGAGCAGCCAGAGGACGCCGGTAATTGTAGTCCGACGCACGAGGAGGCCGTGGACCAGGTGGCGATACCGCTCTCGCTCCTTCCCGGGCACCTGGGCAAATCCGTAGCCGGGCACATCGAGGAGATAGAAATCCGGCAGCTGGAAGACATTGAGCAATGCGGTGCGGCCTGGGGTGTTGCTGACACGGGCCAGCGGGCGTCCGAACAGGGCGTTGATCAGGCTCGACTTGCCGACGTTCGAGCGGCCGAGCAGGATGATCTCCGGACGGCTCGGTTCGAGCCTGCGGGTGGCGTCGGGGAAGCTGCCGATGAAGTGGACCGGCAGGTGGCTGAGGGGGGCGGTGCTTTCGAGAGCGGGCGGGAAAAAGGGCGGAGCCGCCTCGCTCCGCCCCGGGTCACCGCCCGCGACCTTCCGGGGACTCATGCTTCCCGCTTCTGCCTCGCCCGCTCGGTGACGACCAGTGGCGGATGGTCCTCCGTGACACACTCCTTGGTGATGACCACCTCACGCACGTCGTCCCGGGCAGGAAGGTCGAACATGATATCGGTCATCATGCTTTCGAGGATGGCGCGGAGCCCGCGGGCGCCGGTGCCGCGCTTCAGGGCCTTGGCCGCGACGGCGCGCAGCGACTCGGGATCGAAGGTGAGCCCGACGTTTTCCATCTCGAACAGTTTCTTGTACTGCTTGGTCAGCGCGTTCTTCGGCTCGACGAGAATTCGCATCAGCGATTCCTCATCCAGCGCCTCGAGCGCCACGGCGACCGGGAGGCGGCCCACCAGCTCCGGAATCAGCCCGAAGCGCAGCAGGTCGTCTGGCTCGACTTCGGCGAACGGGTTCTTCTTGTCGAATTGCTTCCCCTCCCGCATTTCCTGGGAGGCGAAGCCGATCTGCTGCCGGCCGGTGCGAGTCTCGATGATCTTCTCGAGTCCGTCGAACGCGCCACCGCAGATGAAGAGGATATCCTTGGTATTGATCTGGATGTATTCCTGCTGCGGGTGCTTCCGGCCGCCCTGCGGCGGTACGGACGCCACGGTGCCCTCGAGGATCTTCAGCAGCGCCTGCTGCACGCCCTCGCCGGAGACGTCCCGGGTGATGCTCGGGTTCTCCGATTTGCGGGCGATCTTGTCGATCTCGTCCAGGTAGACGATGCCCCGCTCGCATTCCGCGACATTGAACTCCCCGGCCTGCAGCAGGCGGACCAGGATGTTCTCCACGTCCTCACCGACGTAGCCGGCTTCGGTCAGCGTGGTCGCGTCGGCGATCGTGAAGGGGACATCGAGGATGCGGGCGAGCGTCTGTGCGAGGAGCGTCTTGCCGACGCCGGTGGGGCCGATGAGCAGGATGTTCGACTTGTCCAGCTCCACATCGCCGTCCCGGCCGCTGCTCGCGTTGATACGCTTGTAGTGATTGTAGACGGCGACGGCCAGGGTACGCTTGGCGCGCTCCTGGCCGATCACGTACTGATCGAGCACCGCCTTGATCTCGAGCGGAGTCGGGACCTGCGTGATAGTATCGGCAACATCGCGCTCTTCATCCTCTGCCAGAATCTCGTTGCAGAGGGTGATGCACTCGTTGCAGATATAGACCGACGGGCCGGAGATGAATTTCCGGACCGAGTCTTTCGACTTTCCGCAGAAGGAACAGCGGAGGTGCTTGTCGTTCGACATGCGCCCAGTGCCCGTGGTCTCAAGTGACAGGGGGAGATGCAGGGAAGTCTGCCCCTCCCCCCGACTACCGTCAAGGTCCCGCGGCGTCGCGGGAGCGGAAGCTCCGCCTATTTCGCCGGTGGGGACGCCGGCTGGATCTCGCTGCGCTTGGTGATCACGTTGTCGATCAGCCCGTAATCCCGCGCTTCCTCCGCCGACATGAAGCGATCCCGGTCCATGTCCCGCTCGATCGTCTCGATCGGCTGGCCGGTGTGCAGGCTGTACAGCCCATTCAGCTTGGATCGCAGGTAGAGAATCTCCCGGGCCTGGATCTCGATGTCCGACGCGGTGCCCTGGGCCCCGCCCGAGGGCTGGTGGATCATGATCCGCGAGTGGGGGAGCGCACTCCGCTTCCCCTTCTGGCCGGCGGCGAGCAGGAACGAACCCATCGAGGCCGCCATGCCCATGCAGATCGTATTCACCGGCGCCTTCAGATACTGCATCGTATCGTAGATCGCCAGACCGCTCGACACCACGCCGCCCGGGGAGTTCACATACAGGTAGATGTCCCGTTCCGGATTATCGGCCTCGAGGAACAGGAGCTGAGCGATGACGATATTCGCGACGTCATCGTTGATCGGCGAGCCCAGGAACACGATCCGATCCATGAGCAGGCGCGAGAAGATGTCATAGGACCGCTCGCCGCGGCTGGACCGTTCGATGACGTACGGAGGAAACAGAGTGGCCATGGGTCGGGGGCTCACGCGTCGACGACGGTGGATTGCTGGAGGAGCCAGGCGAACGCCTTCTCCTCGGTGAGTGACCGCTCCAGCTCGCGGAGGCGGCCCGCCTTTTCCAGCTGGGCGTACAGCTGGCCGGTCGGGAGATTGCGGCTCGCGGCCAGCGTGGCCACCCGCTCGTCGAGATCGATCTCCGTCGCGCGGAGCCCGTGCGACTCCACGACTGCGTCCAGTACCAGTTCACGTCGGACCTGCTGCTCCGCCACCGGCCGGAATTCCTGCCCGAATGGAGCGGCCTGGTCCGCCGGAATCTGATAGGCCTGCATGTAGCTCTGAATCAGCTTGTTGACCAGAGAACTCGGCGCCGGCACCTCGTTGGCCCCGTAGATCTGCTGCAGGATCTCCTGCCGCACGTTGGCATCCGCCTGCGAGACGGCATCCTGGGCGAGGTCGGCTCGCAGCGCCTCATGCAGCGCGGCGAGGGTCTCGAAGTCACCGACCTCGCGTGCAAACGTGTCGTCCAGGGCCGGCAGCTCCTGGCGCTTGACCTCGTGCAGGGTAATGCGAACCCGGCGCGACTGCCCCCGCTTGCTCTCGTCCGGATGGTCCTCGGGGAAGCGCACGTCCGCGTCGATCGTCTCGCCGGGCAGCAGCGTCATCACCCGCTCCTCGACGTCCGGCACCGCACGCCCCTCACCCAGCACCATCGTATACGGTTGGGACGGTCCCGCCGTATCGGCCTCGATCGGCGCGACCTCCACCCGGACCATCTGGCCCGGCGCCGGCTTCAGCCCCTCGACCGGGAGCCAGTTGGCCTTCCGCTCCAGAAGATCCTTGAGCTTCTCTTCGACGTCCTGATCGCTCACCGGCTTCACCGTGCGCTGCACCGTGAAACCGCCGGTCTTGTTCAGGGTCACGTCGGGGCGGACCTCGACGTGGAACTCGAACTCGAGCGCCTGACCATCCTCGAATTTGAGATCGTGGATGTGGGGCTCGGCGATCGGCTTGAGATTCTCCGCGGACTGCGCCACATCCCAGCTCTCCCGAATCAGCTCCTCCAGCACAGTCTGCCGGATGGCCTCGCTGAACCGGCGGCGCACCACGGCGTCCGGCGCCTTCCCCGGGCGGAAGCCGGGAAGCCGGGCCTGCCTGCTGTACTGGCGGAGCGCCTTCGACTCGGCCTGCTGAACCCGGTCGACCGGAACCGTGATCTTGAGCGATTTCGAGGCGATGTCTTCTTTGGTCTTGACCACGGAGATGTCCGGCATGGGCGGCAATCTACCCATGCCCGTCCCCGGGGGTCAAATGAAAGTGGCAGCCTGCCGATAGTGGGAGGGTGCACTCCGAGTCGCGGGCTCCCGGTGGCCTCTGGAACCGGCAATTCGCCAACCTCCGGCCCCGGAGCGCGGAATCCACCAGGCTCTCTAACCCGAAGCGGTACAATCACCTGTGTCGACAATTCTCCTCGTGGATGATGAGCCTTCGATGCGCCGGGCCATGCGCGCCTTTTTCGAGAAGGGGGGGTTTCGCGTGGAGGAGGCCGCATCCGCCGCCGAGGCACTGCGGCATATCGGGGAGGGAAAGCCTGCGGATGCCGTGGTCAGCGATGTGCTGATGCCCGAGATCAATGGAGTGGACTTCTACGACCGCCTGATGGAAATCGCCCCGCAGCTGCTGCACCGCGTCGTCTTCCTGACCGGTGCGGCGCGTGATCCCCGCGTGCACGGTCCCATCGAGCAGAGGGGCGTGCCACTCATTTCCAAGATGGACGATCTCCGGCTCGTCGTCGACGCGGTGCGGGTCGCCCTGCTGCGCCGCACCGGTACCTCCGTCCGCACCTGATCCCCTGACACCGCGTGGGCGGCGGAGCGCGTCATTCGATCAGTACCACCCCCGTCCCCTCCCCGAAGTCGTCCTTCACCTCCCGCACCCCCGGAGGGGGCAGCCACGGACCCTCGTCCACCCGCATGCTCAAACGATGCAACCCGGGCGCAATCGCCTGTATCAGTCCCCAGACCCCGCGGCCTCGCGGCTCCATCGCGATCGGGCGCCAGTCAGTAAAGTCGCCGCGGAGCTCCACCCGATTCGCCGTTCCAGCGTTGAGCAGCACCTCGACGGCGCCACCGGTCAGTCGCCGGGCCCGGAGGCCGCGCTCGCCTCCCGATCGCGATGGAGACCTCAGGCCGGTCCGACCCCACGCCGTGCGGAGCGCGAGCTGAAGGAATCGACCGCCTGGCGCCCGGAGTTGCATATCTGGAGGTCGCCGGCCGATGCTGCCGATGACACCCCATCGCGGCGTCAACCAGTAGGTCCCCTCGACCAGCCACCAGGTGGAGGTGGTGACGCGGCCACTGCCCGGTTGCTGGCTCCCGAAGCCGTCCGGGGGAATGCTCCCTCCAACCCGGCCAGCCACCTCCGCCAGCCCGTATCGCCGCCCCACCGCGAGCGCGAGGTGGGCGCGGGGTGGCGCCCAATGCACCCACCCCGCGACATCGGTCGAGACTCGGGCCTGGTCGCGGTACAGCGTATCGGGGCGAGGGGTGAGGGTGTCCGGCGCGACGTCGGTCCGCAGCACGCGTCCGACCACGGTCAGCTGCGAACCCTCCACCTGAAGCGTCAGGTTGCCCACCCGCCGCCACGCTGCCGCCTCCCAGCGGAGTGCCGGGCCCTGTGTGCCCCCGCCAACCTGGCTTCCCAGCCAGATCCCCGAGGCCACCCCGCCAAAATGGAACCGCCCTCCGCCCTCCCAGCGTCCCTCGGCGTTGCCCGGGCCGCCGCTCGCTCCGCGCGCCGAAGCCGTCAGTTCGCCACGCATCGATCCAATCAGGGGCACAAAATAGGAGCCGCTCACCCCGCCGCCCAATCCGCGGCCAAGGTGGCCATAATCCCGGTACTCACCGTCCGCCAATAGCCGGAGCCTCGCCCGCTCGAGACGCACCGCTGGCGCGACGGTCCACAGGGCGCGGGTGCCCAGCACTCCAACGGGTGCATCCCGTCGCCCGACGTCCACAATCGCCGAGAGCTGGGCGTGCGCCTTGGGCGCGAGCAGGGCAAGCAGGACCAGCGTCCGGTACAGGCCAGACGGCATCATGGCCGGACTGGCCTCGGTGGGGCTGGGGCATCCACCGGAGGGCGCTGTACCTCAGGTGGGAGCCCGCCGGCAGGCTGCGCCCCCTCTGTCAGGCGATCACGGAGCGATAGGAAGGCGGCGTCGTTGGCCCCGGTCCGCGCGACCTCGCGCAGGCTGTTCCAGGCGCGCTCCGGTGGAACGCCCGCCACCAGCAGATCGGCGAGGACGCTCAGCGGGACCACAAGGCGCTGGCCGGGGCGGAGATCGTGCAGGGCGGCGAGGGTCGCGGGGCTCGCTCCCGACCGCAGCGCCGCCGCACCGGCGACCAGCTCCGCGTCGGTCGCGCCGCCGCCCAGCGACCGTCTCGCGGTGCCAAGCCGCCCTTCCAGGGCGAACACCGCCCGGACGATCGTGGCCGAATCGGCGCCCTTGCTCTCTCCCTCCAGCGCTTTTTGGACCAGCGGCTCCGCCGGCAGCGCGGCACGGACGGCACTGTCGACCAGTTGCTGGACTACCCGGGCCACGCTGGCTGGGAGTCGCCCGGCCAGTCTGGGGTCCTGGGCCGAGAGCGGGGAAGCGGCGCCCAGAGCGAGCAGTGTGAGGCATCCAAGCCGCGCCAGGCGGGTGATCCGTTCAGTGGCCAACGGTGATCTCCGAGGTAGGTGTGCCGAAATCGTCGTCGGTGGCGGCGGTGCGGGGATCGGCGACCCAGCGGGAGCCGTCCACGACGAACGAATAGCGGTAGCGGCCGGGATGCAGCGGCAACGTCACCGCCCACTCCCCGGCGGCGGAGCGGAGCGCGGTCCGCCTGGCGTCCCAGTCATTGAAGTCTCCGATGAGGGCCACCCGTGCAGACGCGGGGGCGCGAAGTGAGAAGCGCACCGGACGGACCGCGTCGGCTGGCGCGAGGATCGCTCGGCCGAGGAGCAGGGCCAGCGCGGCCGCTGCGGCCCACCCGGCTCCGCGCCAGCGTCGCTGGACCCTGAGCGTGGCCAGCGCCAGCTCTGCGGCGCGACTGCGTGGGTGGACCGGCTGCCGCAGCCGCCGCACGAACGCCTCAAGCGCCGGATGGTCCGGCCACTGATCGTCATCGCCCATGGTAAACGTCCTCGAGCAGGAGCCGCAGCCGGTCACAGGCGCGGCTCACGCGCATCTTGAGCGCCGGCACCGAGACCGCGGTCAGGGTCGCGATCTCCTCGTAGGTGAGCTCCTCGACATGCTTGAGCAGGAAGGCCTCCCGTTGGTCCGCAGGAAGCGCGCCGAGTGCGCGCTGAATCTCCTCTCGCCACGCGGCGTCCTCGCTCCGATCCGCCACGACGGCCAGCTCGGTCGCCCGATCCGCGGCGGCTGTCCGGACGACGAGATCGTTCCGCGTCAGGCGGGTGCGGCAGCGATTGATCAGAATCGTGAGCATCCAGGCGCGGACACGGTCAGGCTGGCCACACTGGTCAATCGCACGGTAGGCGCGCACCAGCGTCTCCTGCAGGACATCCTCCGCATCCTCGCGGCAGCCGAGCAGGTGCGAAGCGTATCGTTCCAGGCTGTTCCGGTGGCGCGAAACCAGCTCGGCGTAGGCCGCCAGGTCGCCTCGGCGCACCCGGGCCACAAGCTCGGCATCGGCAACGGTCATTGCAAGTAGACCCGGTGAAGGGCGGCATGGTCACAGCGATCATCGCATGACGGGACCCGTGACCGGGAGGGGGCTCGCCGGGTCACTACGGATATCGCCGGCGATCGTTGCCATCGTCACTCGATGCCGGGGACGATCCACAAGGGGCGACATCGCACTGTCCTGTCTGCAGCGCGAGTGATCCGCGGACCGGTTTCGGAAAGGACGGCGGTACGATGCGATATCGTCATGGCGGCGTATGGGCTCTGCTGGTGCTGGCGGGATGCGCCTCCGACGGGGCGGGCCCGACCCAGGAGGCTGGCCTGGTGAGAGGCGCGAGCCGGACTGCGCTCACAGGGCAGGTGCTGGGCTTCACCGTGGCATCGGATAGCAGTCTCGTGCCGGTACGCGGTGCGGAGATCGTGATCTATCGGGTGGACTCGATTCCCCCGGACACCATCCCAGTGGACAGCATTCCCAGCGACTCGGCACCGAACGGGAGCTTCGGGCCGCGGCCGATGCTCTCGGAGTCGGGAACCATGGACACCTTTCCTGTGGATACCATTCCGCCCGACACGACGCCGCCGCCGCCCATCCCAGGTTGCGGCAGGTCCGGTGAGATCGTCGCGAGGGTGGTAACTCGAGAGGGTGGACGCTTCAGAGTGCTGGGATTGCTGCCGGCGAAATACGACCTGCAGATCCGGCCGCCGGAGGGTTCGGTGTTTGGCCAGACCGACTACTGCGGCGTGCATCTCCTCGAGCGTCAGGCGACCGAGCTCACGATCTACCTGCCGCAGGTCCGGTAGACGGCCGCGAGGAGATGCCGCGGGCCACTGCTCCCGTCGCTCGACGTGGTGGGGCGGGGAGGGATGGGGAGTCGGGGATGCTGCAGATGCGGCCAGTCGGACTCGAACCGACACCCCTTGCGGGACCAGATCCTAAGTCTGGCGCGTATACCAATTCCGCCATGGCCGCTGACCGCCACAGAATATAGCTCTGCTCAGCAGAGCGGAGCCGCGTGTATCCGCCGGAGTCGGCAGCCTGTCTCCGACCCGGAAAGAAAACGGGGACTCCGACGATGTCGGGGCCCCCGTTGGTCCGCTACTCCCGGAAATTCTACTGCAGGCGTATCCGCACGATGCGGGCGGGGACCTGCGGGTTGAAGATCTTCAGGGTGACGATCGCTCCCTTCCCCGCGGCCTTGAGGGCGCTTCGCAGCTCGGCCTCGGACCGCACCGGGGTCCCTTCGACCGACTGAATCACGTCCGGCCCGCCCTCGCTGAGCGAATAGATACTGGTGTATGCCGGGCCATTCGGATCGACCTCGGTGACCAGCACTCCCTTGGTGTCCCGCGGGAGATCGTACTCCTGGACCAACTGGGCACTCAGCGGTTGCACCGAGACTCCCATCTCCTCGACGCTCACCGCATCTTCGGTGCTCGGCTTCGGAGACTCCTGATCATCGTTGCTTGCCACCCGCTCGTCGCCGTCCTGTTCCGTCAGGTTGACGGTGAACGTCTTGCGGACGCCGCCCTTGCGGGCGACTTCGACCTGCACCACTTCCCCCGGCCGCCGGAACCCGATGTCCTGCTGCAGCTGGCGGTGTAGCTCACCGGCTTGCCATCGACCGCGATGATGACGTCGCCCGGCTCGATGCCGGCCGTCTCGCGCCGGAGAGTTGCTCCGGCAAATCCTCGACCTTCACCCCGCGGATTTCCTTGAGGCCGACGTAGGCGGCGTCCGTTCGCGGTGACGTCGTTGATCTGGATGCCGAGCGCGGCACGCAGCACCCGCCCGGTGGCGATCAGCTGGTCCATGACCGGTGGGCCAGGTTGATCGGGATGGCGAATCCGTACCCGACGTTAGTACCCGGTCTCGCTGGCGATCGCGGAGTTGATGCCGATGACCTGGCCGCTGCACGTTGACCAGCGGGCCGCCGGAGTTGCCGGGGTTGATGGCGGCGTCGGTCTGGATGAAGTCCTGGATGCTGCCCTGCGGCCTGCGGCAGCCCGTCGAGGCGGCCGCCCTCGGGCGCTGACGATGCCCGGAGGTCACCGTGAAGGTCAGTGCCTCGCCCAGCGGGTTGCCGATCGCCAGCACCCAGCTGCCGACCCGGGCGTCGTCGCTGTTCCCGAGCGAAGCCGGGGTCAGACGCGGCGCGTCGATCTTGAGCACGGCCACGTCGGTGTTAGCGGATCGGCACCCACCACCTTGGCCACGAATTCGCGGTGGTCCAGGAGCCGCACGGTGACCTGCTCGGCCTGGTCGATGACGTGATTGTTGGTCAGGATGTACCCGTCGGCCGAGACGATGAAACCGGAGCCGCTCCCCTGTTCGACCTCGGGCCCGGGATGTCCGTGGGGAAAGAACTGCTCCATCCCGGGCGGCACCCGCTTGTCTGGGCCCGCTCGGTCCGCTTGGACTTGATGTAGACCACGCTCGGCTTGACGTGCTCGGCGACCGCGGCAGAAGGCCTCGCTCAGGTCCTGAGCGTCGCTCCGGCCTTGGAATCGACGGTGCCTGCACCGGCGTGATCGAGGCCACGCCAGCGCCCGCTCCTGGGCCGACGAGCGGGTGGGGAGGTTGAGGAGACCGGCGAAGAACAGTCCCAGCGCGAAGGCGAGGGTGACCAGTCCACCAAACTTGAGCCAATTGAGCGTGCGCGCCGACATCGGGGTTCCTTGGATCGGGTCGTTGCTTTCAATCTAATGCTAGTACAGATGCGCCGGTTGGCAAGCCGGGGTCGCATGGTGGAAACATCGGGACTCGGACGAGGCTCTCCAAGGATCCGAAGCTGGCGCTGCTCCCAGACCACTGTCGGCCCTCGCACTGGCTGAGTTATGACTTCTTCGTCGTCCACGATTTCGTAATCGGCCTCGACCACGTCTTCCTTGGCGCGGCGCCGGCATCTCCGTGGCGCCGCCTGGCTCGGCTCCGTCGCCCGCCGCGGCCTGGGCGCTCTGGTAGAGCGAGGCCCCGGCCGCGGAGTAGGCGCCGTTCAGCTCGTCGAGCGCCTTCTGGATCGGCTCCGGGGTCGCCGCTGCGAGCGCCTCCTGGCCGCCTTCGGCCGCGTTGTCGAGCCGCGACTTGACGTCCGCCGCGAGGCGATCGACCCACTCCTTGCTGTCCTTCTCGACCTTGTAGACCAGCCCGTCGAGCTGGTTGCGGCGCTCGATCTCGTCGCGCCGCTCCTTGTCCTCGCCGGCGTTGCGCCTCGGCGCTCTTCACCATCTTGTCGATGTCCGCGTCGGAGAGGCCGCTCGAGGCCTCGATCCGGATCTTCTGCTCCTTGCCGCGTCGCCTTGTCCTTGGCCGAGACGTGCAGGATGCCGTTCGCGTCGATGTCGAACGTCACCTCGACCTGCGGCATGCCGCGCGGAGCCGGCGGAATGCCGGTCAGCTGGAACTTGCCGATGGTCCGGTTGTCGACCGCCAGCTGGCGCTCGCCCTGCAGCACGTGGATCTCGACCGTGGTCTGGTTGTCCTCGGCCGTCGAGAAGACCTCCGACTTCTTGGTCGGGATGGTCGTGTTCCGCGGGATCAGCGACGGTGGTGACGCCACCCAGCGTCTCGATGCCGAGCGAGAGCGGGGTCACGTCGAGCAGCAGGACGTCCTTCACCTCGCCGGCCAGCACGCCGCCCTGGATCGCGGCGCCGATCGCCACGACTTCGTCGGGGTTGACCGACGGTTCGGCTCCTTGCCGAAGTAGTCCTTGACGATCTGCTGAATCTTCGGGATGCGGGTCGAGCCGCCGACGAGGATCACCTCGTCGATCTCGCTTCGGCTCGAGGCCGGCGTCCTTGAGCGCCTGCTTCATCGGCGGAATGGTCCGCTGGATCAGGTCGTCCACCAGCTGCTCGAACTTGGCCCGGGTCAGGGCGATGTTCAGGTGCTTCGGCCCCGACTGGTCCGCCGTGATGAACGGCAGGTTGATGTCGGTCTGCTGCGTGCTCGACAGCTCCATCTTGGCCTTCTCGGCCGCTTCCTTCAGGCGCTGGAGCGCCATCGGGTCCTTGGAGAGGTCGATGCCCTGGTCCTTCTTGAACTCGGTGACCAGCCAGTCGATCACCCGCTGGTCGAAGTCGTCGCCACCGAGGTGGGTGTCGCCGTTGGTGCTCTTGACCTCGAAGACGCCCTCGGCCAGCTCGAGCACCGAGATGTCGTAGGTGCCGCCGCCCAGGTCGAAGACGGCGACCTTCTCTTCCTTCTTCTTGTCCAGGCCGTAGGCCAGCGCGCGCTGGCCGTCGGCTCGTTGATGATCCGGAGCACCTCGAGGCCGGCGATCTTGCCGGCGTCCTTGGTGGCCTGCCGCTGGGCGTCGTTGAAGTAGGCCGGGACGGTGATGACCGCCTTCTCGACCTTGTAGCCCGAGGTAGTCCTCGGCCGTCTGCTTCATCTTCTGCAGGATCATCGCCGAGATCTCGGGCGGCGTGTACTTCTTGCCCTGCGATCTCGACCGCGGCGAGTCCGTTGGTGCCGTTGTCGATCTTGTAGGGCACCCGGCGCGATCTCTTCCGTCACCTCTCGGATGCGCCGGCCCATGAACCGCTTGATCGAGAAGATGGTCTGCTTCGGATTGGTGACGGCCTGGCGCTTGGCCACCTGGCCCACCAGGCGCTCACCGTCCTTGGTGAAGGCCACCACGGACGGGGTGGTCCGGCCGCCCTCGGCGTTCGGAATGACGACCGGGTCGCCGCCCTCCATGACCGACACGACGGAGTTGGTCGTGCCGAGGTCGATTCCGATGATCTTGGAGCCCATTGGTTGTCCCTTTCAGGGTGCTGTGAGAGACCGGGCGGGCCGTGCGGGTGCGCAAGCCGTCCCACCAGGGTCACCATCCCCTCGGGCAAGTGGTATACCGGCGTTGTCGGCCGTTTTGGCAGGAGAATGGCAGGGGAGGGGGCCTTGCTGTGACGAGCATCGGCCATACCGCCCGACTAGCGACAGAAGCGCGGGACCGCGTGGCGGAGTCGACGCGCAAGCGGCGCATGATAGCTTTCTTCCATGCTTCCAATACGAGACGACAACCCCACTCTGCGGCCCCCGGTCGTCGACGTACGCCCTGATCGGGGTCAACGTCGCCGTCTGGCTCCTGCCTGCAAGGCATGGGGAGCGGAGCCGCAACTCACCCGGTCGGTCTGTGCGCTCGGACTGATTCCCGCTGAGTTTCTGGCCCGGTTGACGGGTCTCGGGGTGGTCGGGTGCTGAGCCCGTCTGCCCCTTGGCCGTCGCCGACAACCCGGTGGCGCCACTCACCTCGATGTTCACCCATGCCGGGCTGGCTGCACCTGATCGGCAATATGTGGTTCCTGCACATCTTCGGAAACAACGTCGAGGACGTGATGGGCCGGTTCAGGTTCGTGATCTTCTATGTCCTCGTGGGACTCGCCGCGGCGGCGACTCAGCTGGTAGCGGGGCCCGGCTCGCTGATTCCGATGGTCGGGGCCTCCGGGGCCATCGGCGGGGTAATGGGCAGCTACATCCTGCTGTATCCCCGTATCGGCGTCCGGACCTTCGTCTTTCTCGGCTTCTGGGCCCAAATGGTGACGCTCCCGGCCTACGTGATGCTTGGTTACTGGTTCCTCATTCAGCTGCTCAGTGGCTCCTTCTCGTCGGCCCAGGGCGGAGGGGTCGCCTTCTGGGCCCATGTTGGCGGCTTCCTCGCTGGCCTCGCATTGACGCCGCTGTTTCGGAATCCTCGCCTCGTCGCCGCCCATCGGTTCACCATGGGGCAGACGTGAATTCCCTTCCCTACTGGCTGGCACCCTACGCCCAGTGCGCCGGTATCGCCGCACTCGTCGATCACACCCTGCTCAAGGCCGGAGGCGACCGAATCCGACATTCTTCGTCTGTGCGCGGAGGCGATACGAGGCAACCTTGGAGCGGTGTGCGTGAACGGACAGTGGGTCGGTAGCGGTGGCCGCCGCGTCGCCGGTTCGACGGTACGGGTCGCGGCAGTCGTCGGATTTCCGCTCGGAGCCTCCGGATTCGTGGCCAAGGTGGCCGAGACCCGGATGGCCGTGGCCGATGGTGCGCACGAGATCGACATGGTCATCGCACTCGGATACGCCAAGGCTGGAGCGTGGGATGAGGTGCGAGACGAGATCGCGGCGGTCGTGGAGGCGGCCCGCGGACGCCCGGTCAAGGCCATTCTCGAGACCGCGGCGCTCACGCCGAGGGAGGCGGAACTCGCCTGCATCGCGGCGCTGGAGGGCAGGGCGGCATTCGTGAAGACCTCGACCGGGTTTCATCCTGCCGGTGGCGCGACGGTCGAGATGGTGCAGCTGCTCCGTCGTCTTGTCGGATCGCGGGCCGGGGTGAAGGCGTCGGGGGGGATCCGGACGCTCGAAGACGCATGCGCGATGCTCCGCGCCGGAGCCGATCGCCTGGGGACCTCTGCCGCCGCAGATTGGGCCGGCACCGGTGGCCCGCGGACTCTGCAGGAAATCCTCGGCCACGTGATCGCGTCCGCCTGAATCGTTCACGGCGTGGGGTGGGGCCTTCGGCGGAACTTCATCCCGCCGGTGCCGCAACCGCCGCGATGGTGCTGGCGCTCCGTCGTCTTGTCGGACTGCGGGCTGCCATCGGACGGGCTTCGGTGCCGGCGGCGAGAGGGGGGCGGCCAGACCGTGCCTCAGACCGCTGGCTCGACCACCACTTCGCGGGCCATGACGCGCGCCAGCACGTCGGCCTGCTCCTGTGCGCCCCAGCATTCGAGCGCGAGGTCGGCCCCGGCGTAGCGCGGGACCACCTTGATTGTCAGGCGTGTGGGGCAGAGCTCGATCGCGACCTTTTCGACGATCGCGGTGTGGCCGCGATCGAGTCCCTCCGCGATCCGCAGCATTCCCGCAAGGCGCCGCACGATGGCCTGATCCGGCTTGGGCAAGGCGGCGAACTCCGCATGCTTCTTCCGCGGGCCGCGCCGGGTGTGATACCGGGAGACGAGGGCGACGATCTGCCGCTCGCGAGAGGAGAAGGGAAGCCGCTCGCCGTGCATGATGAGCTGGAAGCTGTGCTTCTGGTGCTTGCGGTAGCTCACCAGCTGTCCGACGTCGTGCAGGAGCCCCGCCGCCTCGAGGAAGCCCCGTTCCTCGTCCGCGGCGTCGAGCTTGTCCGCCAGCAGGTCGAAGAGATTGAGCGCCAGGATCCGGACGTGCTCGACGTGGCGACGGTCGCAGTGACAGCGCTCGGCGAATTCGCGGATCAGACGCAGCGGTTCGACCGCCGCCGGCGCGCTGTCGGCGCCCGCCATCTCGAGCAGCAGTCCTTCCCGCAGGCCGAAGGCGCTCACCCTGACTTCGCGCGCTTCGATCCGCTCCAGCAGCTCGGCCGTCACCGCGAGGCCGGCGACGATGATATCGGCGCGTTGCGGATTGAGGCCGTCGACCTGCGGCGCGCTTCTCCGGACTCATCCCGGCCAACCAGTCGAGCAGATGCTCCACCTCGGCGATGGTGACCGCCGAGCCGTGCACCGGATCCGCGGCCGACATGCCGCGCCGGGCCGCCGCCATGCGGCCGAGATTGGTGAAGGAGCCCCCGGAGCCGATGAGCGTGGTGGCGCCCCAGTCGCGGAGCGGCAGCTTGCGGCGGAACTGGCGGCCGACGTACTCGCGCAGCTTCTTGATCGCGAACCGCTGGTCCGAATGGCCCGCGAGGTGGAGCTCGGTCAGGCGCGACCGCGCCGAAGGGAAGCGACAGGCGTGTTCGACCAGCCCGTCGACCGCGCCGATCAGCTCGAGGCTGCCGCCGCCGATATCGGCGACGACAGTGCGGCCCCCTTCCAGCGGGAAGTGATGCGCGACCGACCGGTAGGACAGCGCCGCCTCGGTGCTGGCGTCGATCATGCGCAGGTCGAGACCGACCTCCGCCTTGACCCGGCGCAGCGAACTCCTCACCGTTGGTCGCCTCCCGCACCGCCGCGGTGGCGACGGCGGCGATCCGGCTCACCCCGCGGCGCTCGCAGACGCCCTGCATCAGCTTGAGCGCGTCGATGGCGCGCTGCATCGCCGCCGGGTCGAGCCGGCCGGTCTGGGCGACACCGGCCGCGAGCCGAGGTTGCTCCTTCACCTCGTCGATGACCGTGAGCCCGGAGTGGGGACCGTATTCGGCGACGAGCAGCCGGATCGAATTGGAGCCGACATCGATCGCCGCGAGGCGTTCGCGCCGCTCCGGCAGGGGGACCACACTCATGCGGGTGTCGGGCTCCGAGTGCTGGCCGGAGGCCCGGGGCTCGCCCCGGTCCTCGGCGTGGTGCTTGATGGACTTGCCCTTCCACCAGGAAGACGACGTCCTCGGCGACGTTGGTGGCGAGGTCGGCCACCCGCTCCAGGTTCCGGCTCACCAGGAGGAGCTCCATGCCGGCGCCGATCATGTGCGGGTCCTCCATCATGTGGGTCAGCAGGATGCGGAACACCGACCGGTGCAGGGCGTCGACCTTGTCGTCCCGGCGGCAGATCTCCCGGGCCTCCACGGCGTCGCCCCGGATGAACGCCTCGAGGGCGTCGGACAGCATGTCCCGCGCGAGCCGGGCCATCTCGACGATCTCCGGCTCCGGCGTGATCGGCCGGGCCTGCGCCAGCCGGTCGGCGGACTGGGCGATGTTGACCGCGTGATCGCCCACCCGCTCGAGGTCGTTGGCGATCTTGAGCGCCGAGGTGAGCATCCGCAGGTCGCGCGCCATCGGCTGCTGCAGGGCGAGGAGATTGATGCACGTCTCCTCGATCTCCATCTCCATGGTGTCGATGATCCGGTCGCTCTGGATCACGCTCCGGGCCTTGCTGCTGTCGCGCTCCAGCAGCGCCTCGACCGCCAGCGCCCAGCGCCGCCTCGGCCTCGCCCGACATGGTCAGCAGGCGCATCTTGACGTCGTTGAGCTCGTCGTGAAAGTGGCGATGCATTCGACGCTCATCCGAATCTCCCGGTGATGTAGGCCTCGGTCCGCTCGTTCGCCGGGGCGGTGAAGATCTGCTCGGTCTCGCCGAACTCGATCAGCTCGCCCCAGTCGAAGAAGGCCGTCTGATCGCTGACCCGTGCGGCCTGCTGCATGTTGTGCGTGACGATGACGATCGTGTAGTCCTTCTTGAGCTCGAAGATCAGCTCCTCGATCTTCTGGGTCGCGATCGGGTCGAGCGCCGAGCAGGGCTCGTCCATCAGCAGCACCTCGGGCTGGTTGCCCAGCGCCCGCGCGATGCAGAGCCGCTGCTGCTGGCCGCCGGAGAGGCCGGTGCCGTCGGAGTCGAGCCGGTCCTTCACTTCGTCCCAGAGCGCCGCCTGGCGCAGGCAGCGTTCGACCAGATCGGGAAGATCGCGCCGCGGCACCAGCCGGTTGAGCGCCGGGCCGTAGGCGACGTTGTCGTAGATCGACTTCGGGAACGGATTGGGCCGCTGGAAGACCATGCCGACCCGCTGGCGGAGCGATGACCAGATCCACGCCCGGCGCCAGGAGCGACTCCCGTCGAGCGTGAGTTCGCCCTCGTACCGGGCCGTCGGGATCAGGTCGTGCAGCCGGTTGATCGACCGCAGGAAGGTCGACTTGCCGCAGCCCGACGGGCCGATGATCGCCGTCACCGCTCGGCGTGGAATCTCGAGGCGTGATCCCGTGGAGGGCGAGCTTCTCTCCGCCGTAGGAGAAGCGGAAGTCGCGGGCGGCGATGGCCGTCACCGCAGGCTCGACGAGGGTCGCCGACTCGGCCCGCGGCGCCAGTGTGGTGCGCAGTGCCGGGACGGTCGGAGGCGCTAGGCTGACAGCGGGCGCGATGTCGGCCTTGGGTGCCGGGGCCGGGCGGTCTGAGGTCATGGTTTTCATCCGAACCGTCCTGTGATGTAGGCTTCCGTCCGCTCTTCTTTCGGGGCCGTGAAGATCTGCCGGGTCGGGCCGGTCTCGACCATCGTGCCCATATAGAAGAACGTCGTCGTGTCGCTCACCCGGGCGGCCTGCTGCATGTTGTGCGTCACGATGACGATCGTGAAATCTCGCTTGAGCTCGAAGACCAGCTCCTCGATCCGCTGGGTGCCCCCGGGATCCAGCGAGGCCGTCGGCTCGTCGAGCAGCACCACCTCGGGCCGGGGCGCGATGGTCCGCGCGATGCAGAGCCGCTGCTGCTGCCCGCCGGAAAGCGCGATGGCGCTGGTCGTGAGCCGGTCCTTCACCTCGTCCCAGAGCGCCGCGTGCCGCAGCGACTCGTTCCACGATCCGGTCGAGGTCGCCCTTCGCGACGCCGGCCGTTCAGGCTGAGCCCCGCCGCCACGTTGTCGTAGATCGACATGGTGGGGAACGGGGTCGGCTTCTGGAAGACCATGCCGATCCGCCGGCGCAGCTGCATCGGGCTCACCCGGCTGCCGTAGATGTCCTCGCCGTCGAGCAGCACCCGGCCGGTGATCCACCCGCCCTCGGTGCAGTTCGTGCATCCGGTTCAGAGTGCGCAGGTAGGTCGACTTGCCGCAGCCCGACGGTCCGATCAGCGCGTTGACCGTGTTCGCGCGGAACTCGAGCGAGACATCCTTCACCGCGGTGAACTTGCCGTACATCGCCGTCAGGCGGTCGGTCGATAGCCGGAGCGCCGATTCACCCATTGAGGCCGAACCTCCGCCGAGTCGCCAGCCGCGCCAGGATGCTGAGGACGAGCACGACAAGAATCAGCACCAGGGCCGATGCCCAGGCGTATCGGTGCCACTCTTCGTACGGGCCGGTCGCGTACTGGAAGACCGTGAGCGGAAGGGCAGCGATCGGCTGGTTCATGTTGAGGCTCATGAACTGGCTGCCGAGCGCCGTGAAGAGCAGCGGCGCGGTCTCGCCCGCGGTCCGTGCAATGGCGAGCAGGCTGCCAGTAACGATGCCGGGGAGGGCGGTCCGCAGGACGATCGCCATGCTGGTGCGCCAGCGGGGATACCCCAGCGCCAGGGCCGCTTCCCGGAGCGAATGCGGGACCAGCTTGATCAGCTCCTCCGTCGTCCGCATGACCATCGGGATCATGAGCATGGCGAGCGCGGCGCTGCCCGCGTACCCGGAGAAATGCTTCTGGCGGGCCACGATGAGCGTCCAGGCGAAGACGCCCACCACGATCGACGGCGTCCCGTTCATCACGTCGGCGACGAACCGGCTGACCTTCGACAGTCGGGTGCCGGGATACTCCGCACAATAAATTCCCGCGCCCACACCGAGCGGTACGCCGATCAGGCTGGCCATGCCGACGATCATCAGCGTCCCGACGATCGCGTGAGCCACGCCGCCGCCGGTTTCTCCCGCGGGCACGGGGGCACGGGTGAAGAAGTTGAGCGAGAGGCTGCTCGCGCCCTTCACGATGAGGGTGAGCAGGATGAGCAGGAGCGGCAGGACGGCGACAATCACGGCAACGATCATCAGACCGACCATCCCATTGCTGACCCAGCGGCGGAACACGCGGCGGTTCATGGCGCCTTGCCTCCCGAGTGCCCGCGCGAGACGCGCCAGATCAGCAGGCGAGCCGCGGCGTTGACCAGCAGGGTCACGACGAAGAGCAGCAGCGCGACGTACGCAAGGGCGGCGAAGTGCAGGTCGGTCGCCGCCTCGGAGAACTCATTCGCGATGACCGCGGCCATGGTGTACCCGGGCGCGAACAGCGAGGCCGCGATCTCGTTGCGATTGCCGATCAGCATCGTTACCGCCATCGTCTCGCCCAGGGCCCGGCCGAGGCCGAGGATGATGGCGCCGATGATGCCGGACCTGGCGTAGGGCACGATCGCCGACATGACCGCCTCCCAGCGGGTCGCGCCGAGGGCCAGCGCCGCCTCCCGCTGGCTGCCGGGGACGGCGGTCAGGACCTCTCGTGCGACCGACATGATGAACGGCATGATCATGATCGCGAGGATAATGCTCGCGGACAGCATCGAGGGACCGTAGATCGGCCCCTGGAAGAACGGGAGAAAGCCGAGGGTCTCGCGCAGGAAGGGAAAGATCGTTCGCTTGAGGAACGGAATGAGCACGAAGATGCCCCAGAGCCCGTAGACCACGCTCGGAATGGCGGCGAGCAACTCGATGACGAATGCGACGGGTTGCCGGATCACGTTGGGGGCGAATTCCGTCAGGTAGATCGCCACGCCCAGCGAGAGGGGGACGGCGATGACGAGCGCGAGCATTGACGAAAGCAGGGTGCCAAAGATCAGGGGCAGCGCGCCGAATTGATCGGCCACCGGGTCCCAGGTGCTGCCGGTCACGAAGCCGAGCCCGTAGCGATGGATCGCGAGCGCGGCCCCGTTGTAGAGCTCCCAGACGAGAAAGCCCATCAACACGGGGACGGCGAGCGCCGCCACAGTAAGGGCGCCCTTGAACATCCGGTCCCCGAGGTTCGAGCCCTCGAGCGTCTCGACGGCCGCGACTTCCGGGGCGGGTACGGTGGAGGTTGCCATGGGCGGGAGTGTACCGTTGCCGTCTCCCCGATCGGTCACGGGATTGTAACGGACACGTCACGCATGCAGGCACGCCCCGCCAACCCCAGTCCACGGGGCCTCTGGCCCCAACGACAAAGACGACGGGAGGTCAGGGCTCCCGCCGTCTTTGTCGTCGGCGCCGTTCGACGATGGCTGTGCCATCGCCGTGCGGCGTCCGATCCCCTACTTCAGGGTCTTGATGCGATTCTGTTCCAGGGCGACCACTTCCGGCGGGAGCGGCGCGTACTGCAGCGCCGCCGCCATGTCCTGGGCTTCGGGAGTAACCATCCACGCCAGGAACTCATGCAATGCCTTCGCCTTGGTGGCATCCTTCATCTTGGGCCGTACCAGCAGCCAGGTGAAGGAGGAGATCGGGTATGAATCCTTCCCGGGGGCGTTGGTAATCGACACCCGGAAATCGGTGTTCGCGGAAAATTTGGCGCTCGCCGCGGCGGCCGTGACACTGGCCAGGGAGGGCTCCACGAAGCTTCCCGCCGAGTTCTTCACCTTTGCGTAGGGAAGCTTGTTCGACACGGCGTAGATCAGTTCGACGTAGCCGATGGCCCCTTCAGTCTCCTTGACCTGCTGGGTGATCCCCTCGTTCCCTTTGCCACCGAGTCCGACCGGCCAGTTCACGGAAGTGGCGAAGCCGACCTTCTGCTTCCATTCTGGCGAAACCTTGGTCAGATAGTCGGTAAAGATGTAGGACGTCCCCGACCCGTCCGACCGATGCACTACGATGATGTCGGCATTTGGCAGTTTGACGCCCGGATTGAGGGCGGAGATCCTGGCATCGTTCCATTTGAGGATGTGGCCGAGGAAGATGTCGGCGATCAGTGCCCCGTCCAAGTTGAGCTGGGTGCCTTCCAGGGCCGGAAGATTCCAGGTGAGGACCACGGCGCCCATGACGGTAGGAAGGTGCAACACGTCGCCCTGGACCGCAGCCATCTGGTCCGCACCCATGGGACCGTCAGAGGCGCCGAAGTCCACCGTACCTTCCGTGTACTGCCTGATGCCGCCGCCGGATCCGATCGACTGGTAGTTGATTTCAACTCCAGTCTTCTTGTTGTAGGCGTCGAACCACTTGCTGTAGATCGGGTTCGGGAACGTTGCCCCGGCGCCGGTAAGCTTCGCCTGTGCGACGGCGGGTGCTGGGACCGCCGCGAGTGCGCCCAGGATCGCCAAGGACTTCAGAACGCGTTGCATCGTGATTCGTCTCCTGCAGGGGTTGGTCATTGCGCTGCTCAGAAGGTGAACTGAGCCTGGAAGTAGCCGGAGGACCGGGTCGCGTTCTGGGCGTTGGTATAGGTCCCGCCCTGGATGCTCATGTTGTCCACGTCCGCCAGGAGCCGGAAGTTCGGGTTCACCTGATACGACACGCCGCCGATGATCCGGGTCTGCCGGTCGTTCGTGGCGCTGCTCGCGGTATTCGGGTCGGTGATGTCCACCCGACCGATCACACCGAACTTCGAATTGGGGATCGAGACGACGCCGAAGCCACTGAGGATCCGGCCCGACTTGCTCGCGCTCGGGGTGATGGCACCGTGGCCGGTGACCGTGTCCTTTGCCGAGGTGTACTCCACGGCCAGCGTGACGGCCTTCGACTTGTAGGACAGCATGCCCAGGTAGCGCTCGCGCTTGCCGCCGGTCGTCGGCTTGCCGTACTGGCCGTAGCCGGTCAGGCGCAAACCGCCGACCCGCCCGGGCAGGTCCGTATTCAACAGTTTCACCGAGACCCGGCCCATCACGTCCTTGCGCTGGTCACCAGGGGTATTGTTGTAATTCTCTCCGTTGTACACGCCGACCTGCATGTTCACCTTGTCATAGCCCCAGTTGCCGTCGATCCCGCCGCCGAAATCCGAAGACGACATGTACCCGCCGCGCTCGAGGGCCATCGTACCCTGCATGCGGTAGTCCCACATCGCCTCTTCCCAGTCGATGAACGGGGTGTGGATCTCACCCAGCTTGAACGTGAGCGCGCTGTGTTCGGGAGTGTAGGCCAGGTACGCGTACTTGAGCCGGAAGGAGAGCTGATTGGAGGCCGCCTTGCGCCCATCGACGTCGGCGGTGATCCGGGTGGTGAATCCAGCCGGGAACTTGCCAATCACGTTGATGTACGATCGGGCGACGTCGAAATTGTTCTGGTGCCCGGCGCCGGCCAGCGAGGTGTCCTTCTTCAGCTGATACAGGTACTGGACGTAGGCGACGCCACTGACGGTGATCGTAGGCGGGCCGACAGCCTGGGCCGCGGCCTTGGCCGCGGAGCCGAGAGCGAGAGCGGCCAGGGAGGCGACCGCCAGCGCACGGTTGAACGACATGTGAGTTCCTCGTCCGAGAAGTGATCCAAGCCGCCACGGCCCCATGCCGTCCGCGACTGGGCACTAAAGAGCCGGCCAAGCGTCACGCTCAGTCACGTGATCGGTAACGGGGCTGTAACGTCGACGTGGAATCGGGCTGGAACGCCTCGCCTACCGCCCGCTGGGGGTGAAATCGGCGAAGGGATCGCGGAAGAGGCTGTCCTCCGAGCCCAGCACGGCGGCCAGCGCGCCGATCTGGGAGCTGGCAGCGGCTGCCGCTGACGGGGCTGGCCGGGACGGGCCTCGACCCGCCTCCTCGGTACGCGCGCCGTCTGTCGTCGCGGGCGTCATGCCCATACATGCTCCGAGAGAAAGGCCTCGTGAATCACCCGCCCCTCGTACTGCGCGGGCGCCGTGCCGCCGAATCCGTGCAGGACGGTCGGCGGGATGTCGAGCAGGTGAGTCGGGCCGACTCCACCGATCCCGGGGGAAACCCTTCCACCCAGCAGCATCAACGGAATCGCGTCGTTCACCGGATGGGGGTGATCGTGATCCTGCGGCAGCACGCCCCCGCCGCCGTGGTCCGCGGTGATGATGACCAGTGCCTCGGGATCGTCGATGAGCGGCGCCAGGTGGGTGAGCGCCCGGTCGATCGTGCCGGCAGCCTGAAGGTACGCGGGGCTCATCCATCCCCAGGCGTGTCCCGCGAGATCCGTGTCATTCACGTACGCGACGACAAACTCCCTCCCACCATTGCCCAAGAGATGCCGCAGGGTGGCCTCGAGGAGCGGTCCCGGTGCGGCCGGCGCCATGATGAGCCGGGTTGCGCCGCCGAGGCGGAGCAGGGCACTTGCAAGCCAGCGAGCGGAGCCCGCCAGCTCGGGAATCACGATGGTTGTTTCGACACCGAGTCGACGGAGTTCCGCTGGCAACGGGCGGAGTCCGCGGAGCCGTGCCAGCGACCCGATGCCCGCCGAGCGCAGCCCGTGCCGTTGCGGAGAGACGCCGGTCCCGAGCGAGGTCAGCGCCGCGACGGTGATACTCGGCCGGACCGTGCTTGCCCGTTCGGCTCGCCACGCACGCTCCATCAGGTCGGAAAGCACCGGCATCCGCTCCGGAGTGACGGCGTCGGGCCGCAGGCCATCGATGACCAACAGGACAATCTTCTGATACAGCCCGTGCACAAGAGCTCCTTCGTCTGGTGTGCCTCCATGCTGCCTGTCCAATGTCACTGTCAGGTCATTGTGCCGTTCCGGGTGTGACACGCCATCCGCATCGTCCGACGACGCTTGCGTAGCCGTCGTGCGATCGTGACGGCGCCGTGGCCCCGCTGCGACCTGCCCAGGCGACTGTTCGCGGCATGCGCATCCTCTATTGCACTGACACCTATCTCCCCGAGATCAACGGGGTCACGACTGTCCTCGCCACGATGCGCGACGGATTGCGTCGTCGGGGTCACGACGTCTTCGTGGCCGCACCCTCCTATGACGCGCTGACCGAGGACGAGTCGCAGGTTCATCGCCTGGCAGCGGTGCCCTGTCCGGGGTATCGCCAGGTCCGCCTCACCTGGCCGTGGGGTCGCGGACTGAGTCGGCAGTTCGATGCGTTTCAGCCCGACCTGGTGCATCTCGTCACCGAGGGACCGCTCGGACTCTTCGGCCGACAGTACGCCCGGCGACGCGGGCTGCCGGTGGTCTCCTCGTTCCACACCGATTTTCCGCGCTACGCGGCCCGCTACATCGGTCCCGTTGCCGTCGCTCCCACGCGGGCGTGGCTGCGGTGGTTTCATTCCACGGCCCGCTTCACCCAGACCCCGAGTGCAGCGACCCGCGGGGAACTGCTGCGCCTCGGCCTCCCCAACGCTGTGGTCTGGGGCCGGGGTGTCGACACCACCTGGTTTCGCCCCGAGCGCCGGTCGGAAACACGCCGTGCCATGCTGGGTGCCGCCGGCCGCTCCATGGTCCTGCATGTCGGCCGGTTGGCCGTGGAGAAGGACATTGACTCCCTCATTGGGGCCTTCCAGGCCGCGGCGGCCAGCCTCGGGGACAGAGCGGTCTTCTGTGTGGCGGGCGACGGCCCGTGCGCAGCCGAGGTGCGCGCCGCGCTGCCGTTCGCGAAGCATCTCGGCTTTCTGTCGCGAACCACGCTCGCCGATCTCTATGCCGACGCGGATCTCTTCGTCTTCCCTTCGCCGACGGAGACCTGTGGTCTGGTGGCGCTGGAGGCACTCGCCTCGGGGGTACCGGTGATCGGAGCTGATAGTGGCGGCATCCCGGAAAACCTGCGTCACGGGCTGACCGGGATGCTGGTGTCCGCGGGTGCGGCGGCAGCGTTTGCGGAGGCCATTGAGGAGTTGGTACACGACGCAGAGCAGCGGGCGGCGATGTCCCAGGCGGCACGCGCCTTTGCCGTCGGGCGCGACTGGACACGGGAGCTGGACGAACTCGAGGCGGACTACGCGAGACTCAGGTACACGCCCACCGCCCCCGCAGTGCCGAGCGCCTGGCCGACCACGACATCGGTGATGTAGTGCACTCGGAGATACACTCGTGAGGCACCGATCACGAGCGCGAGGAGCAGGCAGGGGATCCCCGCCACCGGCTCGGTGAGCAGGACCGGGACCGCCAGCGCCATCGCCGCGGCCGAGTGCCCGGAGGGGAAGGAGTAGTGGTCCGGTAGCGCGGCGAGTGCCGTGACGTCCGGCCGCAGCACCGAAGGCCGGGCCCGGACGACCGTTCGCTTGAGGACCTGGACGGCGAGGTGGGAAAAGAGATTCGCCATCCCGGCGACGAGGCCGAGATGGCGGGTGTCAGGCAGCGCGAGGAGTGCCAGCGAAGCCGCGACCGTAGCGGTGGCGCCGCCCAGATGGGTGGCGACACGGAAGGTGTGGTCGATCCAGGGGGGTGCCTCCCGGCGTGCCAGCGCGTCCAGCAGCCGGTGATCCTGAAGCGTCAATCGATCGAGCATCGTACGCAGAGCAACCTCCTGATCCAGATACCGGGAAGGATCGCCCGCCACGATCACGCGCTGATGTCGCAGCCGTCACAGTCCGGTATCCGGATGGTCGGGAAACCAGCAGCTGATCACGGTGCCGACGCCGACCTCACTCGTGGCAGAAATGCGGCCGTCGTGCCCTTCGACCAGATGCCGCACGATGGCCAGGCCGAGCCCAGTGCCCCCCTCCTCCCGCGAGCGATGCGGATCGGCGCGATAGAACCGCTCGAAGATCCGCGGCAGATGCTCGCTGGGGATGCCGCTGCCGGTGTCGCGGACCCGCAGGGTCACGCCACCGTCGTCTCGGGCGCTCTCGAGGGCGATTCGCCCGCCCGGAGCGGTATAGCGGAGCGCGTTGTCAAACAGGTTGCTGAGCACCTGTCGCAGGGCATCAGCGTCGGCGAACACCACGTCTGCGCCGGAGCCCATCTTCGCCTCGAAGCTCACCTCGCGTTGCCGCGCACGGTCCGCGAGCAGCCCCCACACGTCACGCGCCACCAGCGCCGCCTCGAGTGGCTCCGGTTCCGGCTGCCATCGTCCCGATTCGATCCGCGAGAGGTCGAGCAGATCGTCGACCAGGCGCTGCATCCGTCTGGCATTGCTCAGGATGACCGAGAGGAACCGCTGAGTGGTCGCCGGGTCCGCCTGATCCGTCGCCAGAGTCTCCGCATAGCCCGAGATCGAAGTGAGCGGCGTCTTCAGTTCGTGTGACACATTGGCCACGAAGTCCCGGCGGACCGCCTCGAGCCGGCGAAGTTCGGTCACATCGTGCAGCACCAGCAGCGCGCCGCCTGGGGCGAGAGAGCGGCCCGAGAGGAGCACCGCATTGCGGTCGAGGTCGAGCTCGCGCTGGGGCAGGGGGCGTCCGTCAAGCGCAGCGTCCACCACCTCGCGCGCCGCCTTCGAACGGAACAGCTGATCAAGCGCGGGGAGCGCCTCCTCCGGCTCGTAGCCGAGGAGCCGGCGGGCCGCGCCGTTCGCGGTCATGATGCGTCCGCGGGCGTCCGCCGCGACGACCCCCTCGACCATCGCCTCGACCAGTGCCGCACTTTCCGCCCGCTCCCGTCGGAGGTCGGCGAAGCGCTGATCGAGCTGGTCATGCATGTCGCGCAGTGCCCGAACCAGCCCGTCGATATCGGGAATTCCCGACCGGGGGAATCGCGGCGTGGCGCCCTTGGCGATCGACCGGGCGGCCTGCGTGATGGTCGTCAGGGGTTGGGCAATCGAACTGCCGGCCAGGAGCGCCAGGATCGCGCCGAACAGCAGTGCCACACCGGCCGCACCGAGAATGGAGCGCTGGGCCCGCCCGATGATCTGGTCGGCCTGCATCAGTGGCGACGCTACTCGTACCACACCGGGACCGCCGGGTACCGCGACGTAGAGGAGCGGGCGCCCCACGGTCGCGCTGGTACGCCTGTCGCTACCAACGGTTCCGCGGAGCGCGACGCGGACCTCCGGGCGGTTGGCGTGGTTCTCCAGGGCGGGAATTGTCTCCCGCGCCTCGGCGCTCTCGGCGCGGACCCGACCGGAGGAGTCGATCAGCGTGAAGCGCAGGCCGGTCTGACGGGCCCAGTCTTCGACCTTGTCCTGCCATGTCAGCGAATCGGGGGAGAGTCCCCGGGCCGCGATCCACGCTTCTCGCTCCAGGTGGTCCCGGATGTCGTGCTCCAGGTCGCTCCGGAGCGCCACTTCACCGGTGAACACCAGCGTCCCGACGGTTACCACGATCACCAGGAGCACGCCAGCGACGAGCCGGCTGGCGAAGTTCATGCCCGCCGGGCCCCGCGCTCCGCGCCACGAAACCGGTACCCGAAGCCGCGCACCGTCTCGATGAGGTCGCCGGAAGCGCCGAGCTTGGAGCGGAGCCGCTGGACATGCATGTCCACCGTCCTCGTCTGGATGTCGGGCTGCGCCTCCCACACCGTTTCCAGCAATTGCGGGCGGGTCTGCACCCGTCCGCGGCGCTCCACCAGGGTGAGGAGCAGCTTGTATTCGGTGGCCGTCAACTCGATCTCCCTGCCTTCCACGGCCACGCGGTGGGCCGAACGATCGATCGCGATCGGGCCGGCGGCGAGTGTCGACCCGCTGGAGACCGCCGGTGCTGCCAGCCGCCGCAGCAGTGCGTTTACCCGCAGTCCCAGCTCGGCCGGGGAGAACGGTTTGGTGAGGTAGTCGTCCGCGCCGAGAGAGAGGCCGCGAATCCGGTCGGGCTCTTCCCGGCGGGCAGTCAGGAGAATCACGCCGACCTCCTTGGTCTCCTCCCGTCGGCGCAGTTCCGCCAGCACATCGTACCCCGAAACCCCCGGCAGCATGACGTCGAGGATCACGATGTCCGGGCGTTCCTCGCGGGCGGCCTTGAGGGCATCAGACCCGTTCGCGGCGGTGGACACGCGATAGCCGGCCTTGGCCAGGTGATAGGCGACAAGAGCCGTGATATCCGGTTCATCATCGACGACGAGAATGCGGTGGCTCATGCCAGGCGTCCTTCCATGTCAGTCTCATTCCGGGCGCGGGTCTGCTGCCGGCTGCGTTCCACGGCGCCCACGCGTTCGTCGCGCAGCACCGGTTCGAGGACCGCGGCGTCGAGGACGGCGCCGAGAACCCGACCGAGCGGGTCGGCGGGACGGCGCAGGCGGTACAGCACGAATTGGGCGATCGGGGTGTCGCGAACCAGTCCCGCTTCACGCAGCACCTTGAGGTGGCGGGAGACGGTCGGCTGAGGGATGTCGAGGAGGGCCTGGAGATCGGACACGAAGAGTGGCGCCGCCACCAGGCAGTTCACGATTCGCAGCCGGGTGGGCTCGCCGACCGCTTCCAGCAGCCCGAGGGTGGTCAGGGGTGGCCTCATATGCGGCAAGACGAATACACGATTTCCGCCGTCCGCGCAAGCGACCCGGTAATTCTGCGCATTGCGCGGCGGCGCGGACCGGCCGGATATTCTGCCATGCCCTTCCTAGCCCTTCTCGCCGGGCTCGTCCTGGCGCAGGCCGATACGGTGCGTCTCGTTGTGGTTGCAACCACGGATCTCCACGGGTACGTGACCGACTGGGACGATCTGCAGAACACCTCCTGGCCCGGAGGGCTCGCCCGCGCCGCGACGGTCATCGACTCCCTGCGCGCTCGCTACCCGGGCCAGGTGGTGCTGGTCGACGCCGGCGATGCGCTGTCGGGAAGTCCGCTCGCTGCCTATTTCGGGCACAATCGGTCGCGGGACCAGCATCCGATCATCGATGCCATGAATACCATCGGCTACGATGCGGCCACGCCGGGGGACCGGGACTTCGACTTCGGGGTGGCGGCGTTCAATCACGCGCTGGGCGGCTCGAGTTTCTCCTGGGTGAGTGGCAACCTCAAGGTCATTCCGGAAGACACGCTCGACCTCCGCTCGTATACCGTCATCCAGCGCAATGGTGTGCGGGTCGGAGTCACCGGATTCACCACGCCTGCGGCCATGATTTGGAATGGCGATCGGATGCGCGGGCGCCTGCGCGTCGACCGGATCGAGCCGGCGGTGGAACCGGTGCTGCGGGACCTGCAGCAGGACGCCGATGTGAGCATCGTGCTGATGCACAGCGGTCTCGACGGCTACGCATCGTATGACACCACCGGGCTTGGCGGGGAGCATGTCGCGGCGCGACTCGCGGCCGGCACACTGCGCCCGGATCTTGTCATCCTCGGGCACTCCCATCAGGAGATTGTCGATTCGGTGCTGGGAGGCATTCACTTCGTGCAGCCTCAGCCGGAGGGGCGCAGCCTCGCCGTCGTGTACATCGCGCTGGTTCCGCTGGGCAAGCGGCTGGTTCCGGTCTCGATGCGCGCCGAGCGGATTCTGCTCGAGGATCGGCGGGCCTCCCCCCGGATGATGCGGCGCCTGCTCGATGCCCATCGCACCGTGCTCGGCTGGGTTTCTACGGTCGCCGGGGAAACCACCCGGAGCGTGTCCCTCGCAGCGGCGCGGGTCGAGGATACCCCGCTCATCCGATTCATCCAGTCGGTGCAGCGACGCGCGGCCGGCGCGGACCTCTCCGCCACGCCCGCCTACGACCTCCGGGCAGGTCTCGATGCGGGTGACATCACGGAGGGCGAGGTGTTCCGCCTCTACCCCACCGAGTCCACTCTGCGCGCAGTCCGCATCAGCGGCGCAGCCCTGCGCGCCTATCTGGAGCAGAGCGCCCGGTACTTCTTCGTGGATTCCACCGGGCGTGTGGCCACCAACCGGTATGTGGCGGGGACCGCCTATGACCTGGTCGCCGGCGCCCAGTACTCCATCGACCTCAGTCAGCCGGCCGGTACGCGGGTGACGCGGCTCGAGGTGCGTGGGAAACCGGTCGAACCCTCGGACAGCTTCACCCTGGCCCTGAGCAGCTACCGGCAGCAGGGCGGCGGAAACTTCGCGGCACTCGCCGGGGCCCGCGTGGTCTATGACAAGGGAGAAGGCATCCGTGACCTGCTGCTGGCGGAGATCCGTCGCCGGCGTACGCTGACCTTCGCCGATACCGCCGCCGGATGGTCGCTCACGCCGAAATACCTCGCCCGCCGGGCCCGCGCGCTCTTCATCCGCATCGGGGGGAGCGACTCTCTCGCGGAAGCGGCCTCCCAGGAACCGGAGCCGATCCTGCCGGTGCAGATGAGCCTGGCGCAGCGCCGGGCGGCAGATTCCGCGGAACGGGCGCGCGAGCGCGAGGCGGAAGCTGCCGCGGAGGCGGTGGCGACGATTCGGTTGCCCGCGGAGATGGGGGCGGGCAAGGGACTTCCCCGGTTGCTGGCAGACGCCTATCGGAATGAACTGCGTGCCGATATTGCCATCGTCCTGCCCACCGAAGGCACCGCACGGTTGCCCGCCGGCGACCTGTCTGCGGCGCAGATCCGTGCGGCTGCGGTCGGAGACGCGACCCTGCTCAGCGTGGTGCTCCCGGGCCCGGATCTGGCTGAACTGCTGGAGAATGTCCTCGCACGGCCGGTGCCCTGCTGTGAGCTCGCGGGGGTACGGGTGGAGTTCGATCCCAAGGCCAAGGCCTGGGCGAAGGTGAAGCAGACGCGGCTGGCGGCCACCGGTGGAGCGATCGACCCCAAGCGGAGCTACGTGATTGCGATCAGCACCCGGCTGCTCAACGGCGATGGATTCTCTCTCGGGTCCACCAACTGCAAGCCGATAACAGGCTGTAGTACGCCGGGAATGCTCACCCGCTGGACGGTGACCAACAATCCGCTGACGCCGGCCGAGGCGTTGCTGGAGTACCTGCGGCGGCTACCGCAGCCGGTGACTCCGCCGGACGACGCCCGCCTCGTACCGACCCGCTGATGCCGCCCGACATCCGGGTCTACGTCAACGAGCGCGGCTGCACGCTGTCCAACCCTGCGCTGGTCCGGGACGCGATCGCCTGGGCAGAGCCGGAGCTGCTGTCAGCCTGTCAGGCGGGCGAGGCGCTGGTCACCGATGGCCGGGGCCTTCCCCTCCCGCTGGATGCCCCGCTCAGCGGCGGATTGATCCTGCGGGTCGCCCGCTCCAGACGGCGCGCCGCGACCGACCCCGATGTCTGAACGATTCGTGCGGCTGCCCAAGGCGGAATTGCATGTCCATCTCGATGGTTCCCTCCGGCTGGAAACGCTGATCGCGCTGGCCGGCGACGCACGGGTGCGCCTGCCCGCCACCGGCCTGGAGGCACTCCGCCGCCACATGCGGGCGGACGACGCGGAAGATCTCGAGGACTATCTGAAGCGCTTCGAGCTGACCGTTGCGGTGCTTCAGACACCGGAGGCGGTGGAGCGGGTGGCCTACGAACTGGTGGCGGATGCCGCGCGTGATGGAGTCCGCTATGTGGAGGTCCGCTACTGTCCAGCGCTGAGCCGGACAGGGGGACTGACGCTGGACGAGACGATCCGGGCGGAGCGCCGCGGACTGTTGCGCGGCGAGCGGGAGTTTGGAGTCCGTACCGGGATCATCAACTGTACCCTGCGCCATTTCGATCCCGCACTCTCCGAAGAAATCGCCGACGCCTCGGTCCGCCTGCGCCCAGAGGGCGTCGTCGGGTTCGACATCGCCGGGGGTGAAGCGGGCCGCCCGGCCCGGCCGCACGCCTCCGCCTTCGAGATCGCCGCCCGGGGCGGACTCGGCATTACCGTGCACGCAGGGGAGGCTGCCGGGCCTGCCTCGATCGCGGAGGCGATCTTCGAGTGCCGGGCCGATCGCATCGGACACGGGACCCGTCTGATCGACGACGCGGATCTCATGGCCTACGTGCGTGATCGTGAGATCCCCATCGAGATCAACCTGACGTCCAATGTGCAGACACGGGCGGTACCGGACGCCTCTGCGCATCCCCTGCGCCGCTATCTCGACGAAGGGCTCACGGTCACCCTCTGCTCCGATAACTGGCTGATGAGTGATGTGACCCTCTCGCTCGAATACGCCCGTGCCCAGGCGGCACTGCAGCTCACACCCGGGGAGATCCGGACTCTGGTGCTCAACGGCTTTCGTGCGGCCTTTCTGCCTCTCCCCGAACGGCTGACCCTCGTCGCCGAAGCGGCGGCGGCGCTCGGAGCCACCGGATGATGGGGCCGCGGACGCAGGTGACGGGTGAACGCCTCGCCGCGATCCAATCCGGGCTCGCCCTTCCGCTCTCCGAGCGGCTCATGGGCGTCGTGGGGGTGGCGGCCATGATCGGCATCGCCGTCGCGATATCCTACGATCGGCGCAGAGTCGATTGGCGACTGGTCGGGACGGGGCTCACGTTGCAGCTGCTGGTGGGTGTACTGGTGCTCAAGACTGGTGTGGGGCGTGCGCTCTTCGATCACCTCGGCGCGGGCTTCAATCAGCTGATCGGGTTCGCCCGGGACGGCGCCCGGCTCATCTTCGGCGACCTCGTCGACCGGCCGGCCTTCCTCGCCTTCAGCGTGCTGCCAGCGGTCATCTTCTTCTCCGCATTGATGTCGGTGCTCTATCACTTCGGCGTGATGCAGACCATCGTCAAGGCCTTCGCCTGGGTGATGCAGAAGACTCTGCGCACCTCGGGCGCCGAATCGCTGTCGGCCTCCGGCAACATCTTTCTCGGGCAGATCGAGGCGCCGCTCCTGGTCAAGCCGTTCGTCGTGGAGTTCACCCCGTCGGAGCTCTTTACCGTGATGGTCGGTGGGTTCGCAACCATCGGGGGCGGCATCATGGCGGCCTACATCGCCATGCTGTCCGGCCTCTTCCCGAACATCGCCGGACACCTGATGGCCGCGAGCGTCATGAATGCGCCGGCCGGTCTCTATCTGGCCAAGATCATCCTGCCGGAAACGGGGACCCCGCTGACCCGTGGCGCCCCGAGCATCCGGCTCGCCAGGACCGATGCGGGTGTGATCGACGCTGCGGCCAGCGGTGCGCTCCAGGGCGTGCAACTCGTGATCAACATCGCCGCCGTGCTGATCGCCTTTGTGGCGCTCGTGGCCATGCTGAACGCCCTCCTGGGATGGGTCGGCGGCTTCTGGGGGCAGCCGGCGCTGAGCCTGCCATGGATGCTCGGGCAGCTGCTTCGCCCGGTGGCCTGGCTGCTGGGTGTGCCGTGGCGGGACACCGCCTACGTCGGGGGACTCATCGGACTCAAGATGGCTCTGAATGAGTTCGTGGCGTACGCCCAGTTCGCCAAGGACCTCGTCACCGGCGTCAGCCTGACGCCTCGCAGCGCGGTCATTCTTGCCTATGCCCTCCTCGGTTTCGCCAATTTCGGCTCCATCGCGATCCAGATCGGCGGCATCGGCAGCCTGGCCCCGGAGCGACGCGGCGAGATCGCGCGTTATGGCCTTCGCGCAATGATCGCCGGCAACCTCGCGGCCTTTACCTCCGCCGCGCTCGCCGGGATGCTGTTGTGAGCGGCCATCGCATTTTATCCCGGCGGGACGATCTGGCGCCGATCCCCCCGGGCCACGTGCGCCCTGGATGAGGATCGCGCTCGACACGCTTCGGCGGTGGCTCGACGGCCGCGAGCCGGAGGCGGCGATCGTCCTCGGGTCCGGGCTGGGGGGTCTCGCCGAGCGGTTGGACGCCCCAATTCGGATCGGGTATGGCGATATTGCAGGCTTCCCCGAGGCTGCGGTGCGCGGGCATGCAGGCCAACTGGTGGCGGGATTTCTGGGTAGTCGGATGGTCCTCTGCCAGAGCGGCCGGTTCCACGCCTACGAGGGGCACACATCCGCGACCGTCGCGCTCCCGGTTCGCCTCTTCTCCGCGCTCGGCATCCGGACGCTCCTGCTCACCAATGCCGCGGGCGGCATTCGTCGCAGCCTGCGGCCGGGGTCGCTGATGCTCGTCGCCGACCAGATCAATCTGAGTTTCCACAATCCGCTGATTGGGCTGCCGCTTGAGGGCGACACCCGATTCCCCGACATGTCCGCGCCCTACGACGGCGCGCTGCGTGCCGCGGCACACGCGGTGGCGAGGGCGGAAGCGATTGCACTCTCGGACGGCGTCTACGCCGGGGTCCAGGGGCCGAGCTACGAGACGGCGGCGGAAATCCGGATGCTGGAGCGGATGGGGGCGGACGCGGTGGGCATGTCGACGGTGGCGGAGGTCGATCGCCGCCCGGGCCCGGGGGATGCGATGCCTCGCGATCTCGACGATTGCGAACCTGGCCACCGGGATCAGTCCGACGCCGCTCGCGCATGATGAGGTGGTGCTGGCAGCGCATTCGGCAGGAGACGGTCTCGGACGCATCCTCGGCGGGGTTGTGGCGCGCCTCTAGCCGGCAAGGTGCGAAGTCGTTGGCGGCGCGTCACTACTCCGGACGCGCGGCGACGGTATGATTGAGCGGCCCATGGCCGCCGCCCAGTCCAGGCGCTGCGCGCATGGCGCGTCCCACGAAGTCGAGGCCATCCGCGACTGCCGCCTCGAGGTCTCGTCCCGAGGCGAGGCCGGCGGTGATCGCCGCGGACAGGGTGCAGCCGGTTCCGTGGGTCGAGCGCGTCTCCAACCGTGAATGGGTGAATCGGCGGGTGCCCTGCGACGTGATCAGGATATCCGTCACGGCCTCCGTCTGAAGATGCCCGCCCTTGACCAGCGCCGCGCGGGCGCCGAGTGAGAGTAGCCGGTGACCGGCGCGCTCCATCTGGGCAGGATCGTGGACGTCGAGGCCGGTAAGGATCGCAGCCTCTTCAAGATTCGGTGTGACCAGCGCGGTGAGGGGGAGCAGGCGTTCCCGAATCACGGCCTCGGCTTCGTTGTCGAGCAACCGGTCGCCCGAGGTGGCGACCATCACAGGATCGCAGACATAGGCGCGCCAGGTGCGATCGCGGATCGCGTCGGCCACCAGCCGGGCCAGCGTGGCCGTGGCGAGCATGCCCGTTTTCACTGCCGCCGGGGGCAGGTCGTCTGCGAGCGCGTCGAGTTGCGCCGAGACCATCGATGCGGGCACGACATGGATGACGCGCACACCGCGGGTGTTCTGCGCCGTCAGGGCTACGATCACGCTGGTGCCGTAGACGCCGAATTGATGAAACGTCTTGAGATCGGCCTGGATACCGGCGCCGCCTCCCGAATCGGATCCGGCGATCGTCAACGCGATGTTCATATTGAAAGCATGGTGGACATGTCGTTGACCAGCACTATCCGGGACCTCCATCGGCGGCGGGCGAGGGAGCGCCGTGCCCTTACGCTCGCCGAGGGGGTGCGCCTGCTGGAGGAGGCGCTGGCCGCGGGGATCGCGGTGCGCGGCGCGGTGACCTCGCCGGCGCTGGAAGGTACACCTCGAGGGACCGCGCTCAAGCACCGACTGGTGCAGGCAGGCACGCCGATCCAGGAAGTAGACGACGATCTGCTCCAACAGCTTGCCGATACCGAACAGCCGCAGGGTATCATTGCGGTGGTCGAGCCGCGCGCATGGAGCTTTGACGCCATTCAGCCGGGCCCCCAAGGTGCGGTCCTGGTGCTCGACGCGGTCCAGGACCCGGGGAATGTCGGCGCGCTGGCGCGCACCGCGCTTGGACTCGGTGCCGCGGGCCTCGTGGCGTTGCCAGGAACCGCAGATATTCATAACCCGAAGGCGCTCCGCGGCAGCATGGGAGCGCTGTTTCGGCTACCGACGGTTCAGGCGTCACCGGAGGAGTTCATCGCGTGGGCGCGCGCCACGGGCATCGCCCTCTGGACCACCGCGGCCGGCGGGACCCCAGTCGACCGGGCCCGCCGCACCGGCGCCGTCGCACTGGTGTTCGGGAACGAGGGCGCCGGCGTACGGCCCGAACTGATCGCTGCGGCTGCGCAGTCGGTCGCCGTGCCGCTGGGGGCCGGCGTGGAATCGCTCAATGTGGCCGTAGCTGCCGGGATCATCCTCTATGAGGTGACGCGTGACCGTTGAGGGATTCGTGATTATCGCCGCCGGCCTCTTCGGTGCGATGCTCGGCAGCTTCCTGAATGTCTGCATCCTGCGCTGGCCGGCGGAGCAGTCGGTGGTCTCGCCGCGCTCCCGCTGCCCGGGTTGCGAGCAGTTGATCGCCTGGTACGACAACATCCCGGTCTTCTCCTGGGTGGTGCTGCTCCGGGGCAGGTGCCGCCGCTGCAAGACATCCATCTCTCTCCAGTATCCGCTCGTCGAGCTGGCGACCGCACTCATCTGGGCCTTCATGGCCTGGCGCTTCGGCCCCAGCGTCACGGCGCTGGCCGGTGCGGTGTTCTTCACGATTCTGCTCGGCATCACGATGACGGATGCCCGCGAGTACATCATTCCCAATGAATTCAACTTCGGCGGACTCGCCCTCGGCATCCTGTTCAGCCTGCCCGGGGGATTCCCCGCGATCAGCCATGCCCTGATCGGTGCCGTGGCCGGCTACGGCATCCTCTGGGCGGTCGGGGCGCTCGGCACCCGGATCTTCAAGGAAGAGGCGATGGGTGGTGGGGACATCAAGATGATGGCGATGGTCGGAGCCTTCGTCGGCTGGCAGGGGGTGCTGCTGACCATCTTCCTCGGTGCGCTGATCGGCACGCTGGTGTTCGTGCCGCTCACACTGCTCGGCCGCAAACGGCTGGTCCCCTTTGGCGTCTTCCTCAGCCTGGGCGCGGCCGTACACCTGGCTCGCGGGCCCTGCCGTGATCGCGTGGTACCGGACCTTCGTGCTCCAGGCATGACCCGTCACACGCTCGCGGTGCTCGCCCTGCTGATGCTGGGCGCCTGTCGCGGGCGCCCGCCGGTCGGGGGCGAGGCCGCCGTCGCCCAGCTGGTCGACAGCCTGGTGCCCGCAGTCGAAAAGGTGACCGGTCTTACCTTTCGCTCGCCGCCTCGCTCCGCCGTGCGCAGTCGAGAGCAGCTCCGCGCCTACGTGCTCCACAAACTCGATCAGGAGCTTCCTGCCGAGAAGGCGCGGGGCCTGCAGGCGAGCTACCGTCTGCTCGGTCTGTTCCCCGACTCGCTCGATCTCCGCGCGCTCCTCCTCGAGCTGTACACCGAGCAGATCGTCGGCTACTACGAGCCGGATTCCACCATGCTGTTCGTGGTGGCGAATGCCGACCCCACGATGCTGCGCGTCGTCGTGTCCCACGAATTGGTGCACGCGCTCCAGCACCAGTACCTGCCGCTCGATTCGATCATGCGGCAGACCGGCGACAACGACCGCCTCGCGGCCGCCCAGTCGATTCTGGAGGGACAGGCCACCCTCGGCGGCATGCAGGTCGTGGTCCCCGATCAGAACCTCTGGGCCATGCCCGAATTCTGGGAGACCTATCGGGAACAGTTTCGCACTCAGCAGCGCGCGATGCCGGTCTTCGCCAAGGCGCCGAGGATTCTCCGGGAAAGCCTGATCTTTCCCTACCTGGGCGGCGCCGACTTTCTCCGCTGGTGGGCCGGCTCGGAGCATCGGGATTCGCAGCCGTTCGGGGCGCTGATGCCGGTGTCCACCGAACAGATCCTGCATCCGGAGCGCTACGGCCGCGGGGATCGGCCCATCACCCTCCGCTTCGTCTCCCCCGAACCACGGGTGCTCTACGAGGACGTGATGGGGGAATTCGATATGCAGCTCCTGGCCGCAGACCTGGCGCAGGCGTCGCCGAGCACCGAGATCTTCACGCCGCTGGCCCTGGGCTGGGGTGGCGACAGATTCCGGGTCTACGAGACCCCCGGTGGTGCGGCAATGGTCTGGTACGTCGCCTGGGACGATTCCACCTCGCGCACCCGGTTCCAGTCCACCTCGGGGCTGCGTCTCGAGTCCCGTCGCCGCCTCGGCTACCGCATGGAGCTCACCTCCCTCACGATCGGAGAGCACCCGGGCACGCGGATCGTAATCGCCCCGGAAAACTGGCTCGGCTGGAAGCAGATCGGCGCGGTTGAGGTGGTGAAGTAGTCAGTGGACGGCGGGGCGACTGCCCTCCCCACTCCGCTCCGCGAGCACGGCGGCCATCGCGCGGGCCGAACTGGAGGCGACTTCGAGTACCGTACTGACGAAGTCGAGCCCCAGCCGGAGCTCATCCTCACTGAGTCCGCGGGCGGTGCGCATCGCGGCGTAGGGTCCCCGCGCGACGGCGTCGGCGAGCGCGTCTGCCACCCGGATCGCGATGGCATCGCGATCCTCCTCGGGGGCGGGAATGAGTGGAGTGCAGGGTTTCATGACATGCTCCGCGGCTGAGGGTTGAGAGAGCCTAAGTCCATCGCACTGCAGGCTCCCCAGCCTCCCGACGCACTCCGGCGCAAATCCACGCTCTCCGTCGGATGGAGGCACCCGCCAGGCCCGAATTCGCCCTCCGTTCGCCGACCCCGGCAGTCGACTTGCCTAAGTGACGTAACCCCTCTATTTTGCGGGGCTTATGTTCGACGAGCTGTCCGAGAAACTCACCGCCGCGCTCTCCAGGCTTACGGGGCGCGGCGTTCTTACCGAGGATGCGGTCAAGGATGGCCTCCGCGAAATCCGGCGCGTACTGCTGGAGGCGGATGTCAGCTTCGACCTGACTCGTGAATTCCTGGAGCGCGTCGAACAGAAAGCGGTCGGCGTCCAACTCATCAAGGCGGTGCGTCCGGGCGATCTGCTGGTCAAGATCGTCTACGATGAGCTGGTGACACTCCTCGGCGAGAAACTGGCGCCGATCGTCTTCGCCTCCGTGCCCCCGACAGTGATCCTGCTGGTCGGGCTGCAGGGCTCGGGCAAGACCACCACGGCGGGGAAACTCGCCAAGCGGCTGAAGCTGGAGCAGAAGGCGCCGTACCTCATTGCCGCGGACGTCTATCGTCCGGCGGCGGTGGATCAGCTGGTCACGCTGGCGAAGCAGGTCGACGTCGGTTGCCATAGCGAACCGGGTGTCACCGATGTCGTGGGAATCGTGCGACGCGGGGTGATCGAGGCCGGCAAGGCGAGGGCCCGGACTGTCCTGGTGGACACGGCCGGCCGGCTGCAGATCGATGCCGAGATGATGAACGAGCTCAAGGCACTCAAGGCGGCCATCAAGCCGCATGAGATCCTGCTCGTTGCGGACGGGATGACGGGTCAGGATGCGGTACGTATCGCCAGTGGCTTCCACGAGGCGCTCGGCGTGACCGGCGTGATTCTCACGAAGATGGACGGTGATGCCCGTGGTGGCGCGGCGCTGTCGATCTACGGGGTGACCAGGGCGCCGATCAAATACCTGGGTCTGGGCGAGAAGCTCGATCAACTCGAGCCGTTTCGCCCGGACCGGCTCGCCGGGCGGATTCTCCAGAAGGGAGACATTCTCACCCTGGTGGAGAAGGCGCAGGCGACGGTCAATCAGGCCGACGCAGAGAAGCTCGCCAGGAAGGCGATGTCCAAGAAGGGCCTGGACCTCCAGGACTTCCTGACCGCGATGAAGCAGATGCAGGCGATGGGGCCGCTCAAGAATGTGCTGGGCATGCTGCCGGGGGTGAACCCGGCAATGCTCAAGAGCGCCAACCTCGACGAAAATCGCATGAAGCACGTGGAGGCGATCGTGCTTTCGATGACCGCGAAAGAGCGCGCCGACCCGGACCTCATCAATGGGTCGCGTCGGCTCCGGATCGCAAGGGGCGCTGGACGGACGGTCCAGGAGGTGAATCAGCTGCTGAATCAGTTCAAGCAGATGCAGAAGCTGATGAAGTCAGGCGGGAAGGGGCTCAAGATGCCCTTCGGCAAGGGACCGGGGATGTTCGGACACTAGAAACGCCGGGGCAGATCTCGGCGGCTCAGCTCAACAAGGACAGGAACAGCATGGCAACTCGTATTCGTCTTCGTCGCGTAGGCCGCAAGGGCGTTCCGCTCTACCGGATCGTGGTCGCCGACAAGGAAGCCCCCCGCGACGGGCGGTTTGTGGCGACGCTCGGCACCTACAATCCGCGCGCGGTGCAGAACCAGGACAAGATGACGGTGGACGCCGAGGCGGCAAAGGCATGGCTGGCCAAGGGTGCGACGCCGACCGACACAGTCCGCGCCCTGCTCGAGAAGGCCGGCCTGATCGCGGTGCTGCCCAAGCCGGCGGTGGCGCCGAAGGCGCCCAAGGCCGCCGCCGCCCCGAAGGCGTGACGGAGTCGGGGAGCGCTCGCCTTCTCGCGGTGGGCCGCCTCCGGAAGCCGCATGGCCTGAAGGGTGAGTTCTCGCTCTTTCCCCTGACCGGCGATCCGGCCGCGGTGTTCGCGCCGGGACGGAGGCTGGTCCGGCTGCAGCTGGATGGTGCGGTGGTCGGCGCGCCCGTAGAGGTCGAACGGAGCCGAGGCTACCATCGGGAGTGGCTGATCAAGTTCAAGGGTATCGAGTCGCGCGTCGAGATGGAGACCTGGCGGGGACAGTTCCTGGCGGCCTCCGCGGAGGAGTTGCCGCCTCCGGAAGACGGCGAGGTCTATGTCCATGAACTCGAAGGCTTCGCGGTACGGGGAGAAGACGGGGCCCCGATCGGCCTGGTCTCGGGGATCTACGATCTCCCAGCCGGCCTGACGATCGAAGTGCAGGGTCCGAAGCGGGAATTTCTGCTCCCGTTCAAGAAGGAGTTCGTCCGGCAGGTGCTCCGTGGCGAGCGGACGCTGGTCGTTGCCCTTCCGGAGGGATTGCTGGACCTGTGATGCGGATCAGTGTCGTGACCCTCTTTCCGGAGGTGATCGCCCCCTACTTGGGCGCGAGCATCCCCGGGCGGGCCGCGGCGGCCGGCAGAGTGCGCTATCAGCTCTTGCAGCTGCGTGACTTCACTCACGACCGGCACCACACGGTGGATGACTATCCGTACGGCGGCGGCGCCGGCATGGTGCTCAAGCCGGAGCCCTTCTTCGAGGCGGTCGAGTCGCTGGATGAGGCGAGTCGCCGTGGGCCGATCGTTCTGCTCTCGGCGCGAGGTCGCCGCTTCACGCACCAGGATGCGGTGCGGCTGTCGCTCGAAGCAACGCTGACGCTGCTCTGCGGCCACTACAAGGACGTGGATCAGCGCGTCGCGGAGGGGCTGGCCACCGAAGAGCTGTCGCTCGGTGACTTCGTGCTCTCGGGCGGTGAATTGGCGGCGACCTGTGTGATCGACGCGGTGGTGCGATTGCTCCCTGGCGTGCTGGGCGATCATGAGTCAGCTGCGGGGGATTCGCACTATGACGGGCTGCTGAGCCCGCCAAGCTACACCCGGCCGCCGGAATTTGAGGGGCGAGGGGTTCCCGAGGTGCTGCTCTCCGGGAACCATGCGCAGATCGCGGCGTGGCGACAGGCAGAGGCGGAGCGACTCACCGCCGAACGACGGCCGGACTTGTGGGCCGAATACCGAAGCAGCATATGTAGGGCGTGCCTGCTGGCGCGCCCCTGTGGCTGATCGATGGCCAGGAAGCGTGCCCCGGCGCCGCGCAATACGGAGAGGAACCAATGGATCGGATGGCAGCGGTGACCCATGAGGGCCTGCGCACGGATCTCCCCGCATTTCACCCGGGCGACACCATCAAGGTGATGGTGCGGGTGCGCGAGGGTGACAAGGAGCGGCTCCAGGCCTTCGAGGGCGTCTGCATGGGCAAGCGGGGCGGCGGGATCAACGAGACCTTCCGGGTCCGCAAGGTGTCGGCCGGCGTCGGTGTCGAGCGGATCTTCCCGCTCCACAGCCCGACCGTCGCGACGATCGAGCTGGTGCGCCAGGGCCGGGTCCGGCGCGCCAAGCTCTACTACCTGCGCACCGTCAGCGGCAAGGCGGCGCGCATCAAGGAGAAGCGGGAGAACTAGCCGTGACCGGCGCGCGGCGCCTCCCTCGCGCGCGAGGAGGACGCCTGGTCGGCCGGACGCTGCTCCTCGGCGTCGATGAGGTCGGCCGCGGCCCCCTGGCTGGTCCAGTGGTGGCCGCGGCCGTCGTCTTTCCGGCCGTCGCATGCCCCGTACGGGGCGTCCGCGACAGCAAGACCCTGAGCGCAGCGGCAGCGGGCCGCCCTCACCCCGCCATCCGTGCGCCGCCCTCGCTGTCGCGGTCGGCGCCGCCAGCGTCGGCGAGATCGACCGGCTCAACATCCGGGTGGCGACGGCGCTTGCCATGCACCGGGCGGTGATGCGGCTGGTTGCCGCTCGCCGGCTTCCGGAGCGGCGCTCCGCGGCGGGGCACCGCGTATCGGGTGCTGCTCGACGGCCTGCCCATGCCGGACTGCGGCCGCGCACGAGGCGCTCGTCGACGGCGACGCACTCTGCTACTCCGTCGCCGCGGCGGGGATCGTGGCCAAGGAACGTGCGCGACGCACTGATGCACCGACTGGCCGGCCGGTATCCCGGCTTCGGCTGGGAGACGAACATGGGCTACGGCACCGCCGCGTCACCCCGCCGCGCTCGCCAGCCTCGGGCCGACCGCCATCACCGCCGGAGCTTCGCCCGGTGTCCCAGTGCTCCATCCGGCTCTGACTCCCATGCGCACCGCTCATCGCCCACCGTGCTCCGTTCCCCGTCCCGTTCACCGTTCCCGACCGGAGCCACCCGTCTCGGCTGTCAACTGCTCGGTTCCGCGCTCGCCGCTCGCCGCCCAGCCAACGCCGAGCGGATGGCCAACGATCACTACAGCCGGTCGCACGACTACGACCTGGTCCACGAGCGGGTCGAGCTCGGCGCCTTCAACTGGGACAGCACTGATCGTTCGAGGGCGCAGGTCGCCGTCACGCTGGTGGCGCTCCGGCCGGCCTTCGATTCGGTCATCCTCGACGCCGGGGCACCTGCTCTCCGATTCAAGTCGGTACTCGACCGACCGGCGCAGTGCGCTGGCCTGGTCGACGCACGCGGCGACACGCTCGTCGTGCACCTCCGCGCCCGGCGGACTTGGGTGACACGGTGCGGTTCCGGCATGAGCTATCACGGCGTGGTCGAGAACGGGAACGGCCTCACCTACATCGAGGCCGACACCGCGCCGCCGCGGCGGCCGCGGCAGATCTGGAGCCAGGGCGAGGACGACAACAACCACCTCTGGTTCCCCACCTACGACTTTCCCAACGACAAGTTCGACCTGGGAGATGCTGGTCACCGTCCCGCGGGGATCACCGCGGTCTCCAACGGCCGCCTGGTGAGCGACATCGCGAACCGGGACGGCACCCACACGCGTGGTGGAGCCAGGAGAAGCCGTCGGCGACCTACCTGGCCTCGATCGTCGTGGCGCCGCTGGTCCGCCTGCACGACAGCTGGAAGGGGCGGCCGGTGGACTACTACGTCTACCGGGATGCCGACAGCGCACGCTGGCCCGGCGGCTGTTCAGGATCACGCCCGACATGATCGAGACCTACTCCCGGCTGACCGGCGTCGACTACCCGTGGGCCAAGTACGCCCAGACCACCGTGGCCGACTTCTTCGGCGGCATGGAGAACGTCAGCGCCACCACGCTGGTCGACTGGATTCCCGACGCGCCGCGCCTACGCCGACCGGCCCTGGTACCAGCTACATCCTGATTCCGCACGAGCTCGCCCACCAGTGGTTCGGCGACTACGTCACCACCGCCAACTGGGCCAACATGTGGCTCAACGAGGGCTTCGCCGAGTTCATGCCGGGCCAGTACTGGCGCGTGAAGCTTGGCGCGCACGCGGCGCAGGACTATTACCTCGACGAGTACCGCGCAGTACATGGCCATCGACCGGCGCCGGCGGATGCCGCTGGCCTCGCTCGGCTCGAACAACATCTATCCCAAGGGCGCGCTCGTCATCGAGATGCTGCACGCAGCTACCTGGGCGACGGTCGCCTTCTGGGCCTCGGTCCACCGCTACCTGGCGGATCACGCCTACGGCATGGCCACCACCGACGACTTCCGCCAGGCGGTGCTCGCCGCGACCGGCCAGAACCTCGACTGGTTCATGGACCAGTGGTTCTACCAGGCCGGGTACCCGGAATTCAAGGTGAGCGCCTCGTACGACACCGCGGCGGCGCGCCTGACCCTGAACGTGCAGCAGACCCAGGCGATTCCTCCAAGGCCGACAGCACCGGGCTCGCGCTACACCACGCCCGCGGTCTTCCGGATGCCGGTGACCATCCGGGTCGGCACCGCTCGGGCGACCGGACGCCGCGGGCGCAGCTCGACGAACGCGAACAGGTGATCACGATGTGGATTCGCTGCCCGGCGCGCCGACGATGGTCATCTTCGATGACGGCAACACGATCCTCAAGACAGCTGACCTTCGACCAGCCGACCGCCTGGCTGGCGACTCAGCTGGCGCAGGATGCCGATCTCTGGAACCGTAGCTGGGTGATGACCCAACTCGGCGAACGGAGGCAGGATTCCGAGGCGCTGGCGGCACTCCTCTGGGCCTCGACAAGCGCGGATCACCCGCTGACCCGCGTCCAGGCCGTGGGCCTACTGGCACAATTCAGCGGACCCGGGGTGAGCGCTGCGCTGCTGCAGGCGCTCGCAGACAGCTCCGCGCAGGTCCGGGCCGGTGCCACCGAAGTCCTCGCGGGTTTTCCGGGCCCTGAAGTTGTGGCGGCGATCCGTGAGGCGTGGGAAGGGGATGCGAGTGACGTCGTGCGCGGGGCGGCACTGCGCAGCCTCGCCCGACTCGACCCCTCGGTAGCTCGGCCGCTGGTGCGTCGCGCGCTCACGATGCCGTCCTATCAGGACGCCATCAGCGACGCTGCTGCCATCGCCGCCGCGCAGATGAAAGATTCGACTCTGATCGATCCGGTGGCCGCCATCGCCGACCGCACCACTGGAGGAGCCTTTGCCTTGGCGGCGTTCGGGGGGGCGGGATTCCCCAGAGCCCTCGACCTCCTCGGGCAGCAGGTGCTCTCGCCCCGGGCTGCCGCACGCAAACTGGCGCTGCAGGCATTTCGCTTCGCGGTCGAACCGGCGGTGGCGCGGGAGCGGCTCACGGCCCTGCTGGCAGCGGCGGCGACGGAGAGCCTCCGCCAGGAGATCGGCGCAACGTTGACTCGGCTACGGCAATAGCCAGCCCGCCACTTCCTTGACCGCGAGAGCCGCCTGCTCCGGGTCCGTCAGATTCGGTACCGTGACGAACGGCGTGTGCTCGGCCAGCCGAATCAGGGCCCCGGCGTTCGACCGGGTGCTGTCATCCGCCTCGCCCGGCTGATTCAGGGCGACGCCTAACACAGATACTTTCTCCGCCTGCAGCACCCTGAGCGCCATCAGGGTGTGGCTGATGGTGCCGAGGCGGTCCGCCGCGACCAGCAGGACTCGCGCGTCCAGGCTGTGCGCAAGGTCCAGGTGATTGTCCGCCCACGTCAGCGGCGAGAGCAGCCCACCCGCCCCCTCGACCAGCAGCAGGGTACCCGGCACGGCCAGCGCGCGGATGCGGGCCACCATATCGTCGTAGTCGACGACCACGCCGGCCAGATCCGCTGCGATCGCGGGCGCCACCTGCCCCGGAAGCCGGACCAGTGCGCGCGTCGGCCCCGCCTGACCCGTGGCCTCGGCGAGGCGGAGGCCGTCCTCGTCCACCCGGGGCGGATCGAGACAATCGGTCTCGATCGCCTTGATCGCGATCACCCGCTGCCCGGCGTCGATGAGCGCCCGGGCGAGCGCACAGGTCATCCAGGTCTTCCCGACCCCGGTATCGGTTCCCACGATCAGCGTGATCGGCAACGCCGGGGGGCCGGCGGATTCCTCGCGCACCACGGCGAAGGGCCGCGAGGTGCGGACCGGCGAGGCGCGTTTCTTCGGCGGAGGCGTGGTCATGCACAGGTCTCCCGGATGCCGGACGCGATGGCATCGACGAGGTGGGTGATCTCTGCATCGGTGATCGACAGCGGTGGCATGCAGATGATGGTGTCGCCGAGCGGGCGTAGGAAGACCCCCCGGTCCCGCGCGGCCCGGCACACCCGCACGCCTCGCCGTTCGGCCGCGGGGAAGGGTGTTCGGGAGGCACGGTCGGCCACCAGCTCGACCCCCGCGGCGAGACCGAACTGGCGAATGTCCCCCACCGCCGGCAGCGTCTGCAGCGTCGACAGGGCACTGGCGAGCCGGGCGATCTTGGCCGGAAGGCCGGCCAGCACCTGGTCCTGCTCGAAGATGTCGAGTGTCGCAAGTGCGGCGGCAGCGGCGAGTGCGTTGCCCGTGTAAGTGTGACCGTGGAAGAAGGTTCGCCCCTCCGCCGGCGGACCCAGGAATGCCTGGAAGATGCGCTCGGTTGCGAGGGTGGCCGCCATCGGGAGGTACCCGCCCGTGAGCCCCTTGGCCAGGCAGAGCAGGTCCGGCGACACATCCTCAGTCTCGCAAGCGAACATCCGGCCCGATCGCCCGAATCCGGTGGCGACTTCATCGAGAATCAACAGCGCGCCGACCTCATCCGCCAGCGCTCGGGCCCGGCGGAGGAACCCGGCCGGCTGAACCACCATCCCCGCGGCGCCCTGCACACCACTCTCGATAACGATCGCGGCCACCCGGTCGCCCGCTGACCGGGTGAGGCGCTCCAGCGCGGAAATGCAGTCCAGGGCGCAACTGCTGCGAGCGAGGCCGAGAGGGCAGCGATAGCAGTAGGGCGCCGGTGCCTGCAGCGTCTCGAAGAGCAGTGGACGGTACCGTTGGTGAAACAGATCGATCCCTCCCAGTGACACCGAGCCCACGGTGTCGCCGTGATAGGCGAGCCCCAGGGTGACGAACCGGTCCCGCCGCCGCTGGCGGCCCCCATCGTGCTGCTGCCAGAACTGCAGCGCCATCTTGAGTGCCACTTCCACCGCAGTTGAGCCGTTGTCGGAGAAGAACACCCTGGTGAGACCTGCCGGCGCGATCGCCGTGAGTCGCTGTGCGAGGCGGATTGCGGGCACCGCAGTATGTCCGAGCAACGTACTGTGGGCGATGTGCTCCAGCTGCTGCCGGATCGCGGCGTCGATCTCCGCGCGACGGTGACCGAAAAGGTTGCACCAGAGCGAGGAGACGCCGTCGAGGTAGCGGCGCCCCTCGGTGTCGATCAGGTAGTTGCCTTCGCCCGCGGCAATGAGCAGCGGCGCTTCGTCGCGATAGACGCTGTGGGGCGTAAATGGGTGCCAGAGATGGGCATCGTCCCAGGCAGTCAGTTCTTCGGGGCTTGGCATGATATCGGCGGAGCGAGTGCGCGGCAGCTGCCCGGCGCGACGCGGTCCTAAATCGCCGGGACCAGCTCGGCGACCCGGAACCCGGCATCCGCGATCATGCGCATGTCAGCCTCGGGCCCCTGGCCAGCCGTGGTGAGGTAGCCATTGCAGAAAAGCGAGTTGGCCGGATAGAGCGCGAGTGACTGCAGGTGCCGGAGATTCACCTCGCGTCCCCCTGCCACACGAATGTCCCGAGTGGGATTGACGAACCGGAACATCGCCAGCGCACGAAGGCAGTCGTGCGGTGTCAGGCGCGGCGTGTTGCCCAGGGGCGTACCCGGCCTGGGGTCCAGGAAGTTGACGGGGATCGACTCGACCTCGAGCGCGCGCAACTCCATCGCCAGCTCTACCCGGTCCTCGAGCGTTTCCCCCATGCCCATGATGCCGCCGCAGCAGGCCTCCATCCCGGCCGCCTTGGCGGCGCGCACGGTGGCGATGCGATCGTCGTAGCTGTGCGTGCTGCAGATCTCGGGAAAATGCCCCCGTGAACTCTCCAGATTGTGATTGAACCGGGTGACTCCGGCGGTCGCGAGCCGCTCGGCCTGTCCCTCCTTCAGCAGGCCGAGCGAGGTGCAGACGTTGATGTTGAGCTCGGCCTTGATCTGGCGCACCGCCTCGCAGATCGCGTCGAGGTCTCGCTCCGACGGCCCGCGCGTGCTGGTCACCATGCAGTACTTGACTGCGCCCATCGCCGCCGCCTCGCGGGCGCCGGCGACCAGTTCGTCGACCGACTGCAGCGCATAGCGGTCAACTCCGGTGGCGAATTTCACCGACTGGCTGCAGAACCCGCAGTCCTCCGGGCAGAGGCCGCTCTTGGCGTTCTTCAGGACATGGATCCGCACGTCCCGGCCGTGATGGCGCTGGCGCACCCGGAAGGCCGCCTGGAGCAGCGGGAGCAGGTCGTCGTCGCGAGGACCGAGGACGGCGAGGGACTCCTCGCGGCCGGGAGCGATGTCGCTGAGGCACCGTTCGGCGAGCAGATTCCAGTCGGTCATCAGCAGAGTTGGGAAAGACGTTGTGAAGTCGGCGCCCGGTCGGGTGGCCGGAGGACCAGGCGTCGCGGCGCTGGCGGCTACTTCGTCGGGTGCATCAGGAGAATCTGCTGCACGGTGTGGAGGCGCGCCGGGAAGTCCAGTACCGTCATGTCAAAGACCTCGTCGTCGCCGCCAGTGAGGGCACCCATGGCGCCTGCGGTTCCCTCCCCGAGGCGCATCTCTGATTTCCGGATCAGGCGGAGCTCCTTCACCTTCTGGACCGAAATGCCGGCGAGGGAATCTGCCTGACGATAGACCAGGGTGTCGCCCGCCAGTTTCACCAGCCGGATGTCCCAGATGTACTGACCGCTGTCGGTGGTAATCTGCCACCGGTCATCCTCGGGATGCTGCGCGGCCGCAGGGGCACTGCCGACAGCGAGAAGCAGCGGTACGAGGAAACGGAGATGGGTAGGACGCATCGCGAACCTCCATCGATGGCATGGCCTTGAGTTTCCGCCGCGGGAGCCCCACGTTTGGGCCGCCGGGGGCGTAGCTCAACAGGTAGAGCAAGAGACTTTTAATCTCTAGGTCGTGGGTTCGAGTCCCACCGCCCTCATCAGGTGTCCCCCAATCTACAGGGGAACCCCCAAACGTGAAGCCGGGCGGCCGCATCAATTCGCGGCCGCCCGGCTTCACGTTCTGGGCGCCAATCGATCAGGGCTGGCCGAGCACCTTGTTCGGTTCTGCGATATTCGGCGGGTCCCCGGTTGAGAAGCTCCCGATACCCACCTGGCCCTCGGCGTTTCGCCCCCAGCAGTAAGCGAGTTTGGTGGTCGTCACGATACAGGCGTGCCTGGCGCCCATCGTGATGCGCGCGGCCGTCGGTGCGAGAATCGCGGTCGGTGTCACGTACGTCGCGACACTGGTGGTGTCTCCATTGCCGATCTGATAGCCGATGTTGCCGCCCCAGCACTTGCCGGAGGGGCCGGACCCGCCACCCGCCAGGATGGCGCAGGTGCTCTGGGCCCCTGAGTTCACGGCCGAATAGATCTGCCCGCCGAATACTTGGGTCGGCCCGGGCGCGTCGACCAGATCCGCCGTGCCGAGCTGGCCGTCCTGGTTACTCCCCCAGCAGTAGATGTTGCCGGCACTTTCGATGGCGCAGGTGTGCCCACCGCCGGCCGCGATCGCCGTGAAGGTGAGTCCCCCTGTCACCGCGACCGGCGCATTGCGGGAGGCGGCATTGGTGCCATCGCCAAGCTGGAGGGTGGAGTTGAGCCCCCAGCAATACGCCACGCCACCCGTGGTGATGCCACAGGTATGGTCGGTCCCGGCGCTAATGCTGCTGAAGGTGTGAGCCCCACTCACGGCGACCGGCGCGTTGCTCGGTGCGTTGGAGGTATTCCCCAGCTGACCCGACGCATTCTGTCCCCAGCAGTACGCCAGACCTGTCTGGGTGAGGGCGCAGCTGTGCTCCCGCCCAGCCGTGATCGAAGTCGTGTCGAACGTGAGGCTACCCGTGACCTGGGTCGGAATGAGCGCCAAGGTGTTGTTGCCGGTCCCGAGCTGGCCTGCCGCATTGCTGCCCCAGCAGTAGGCCGCCCCCTGGTCGTTGATCCCGCAGCTGTGTCGCCAGCCCGTCGCGATCGAGGTGAACGCGATGTTGCCGATGACCGCCCTGGGTCCATTCCAGGTGACGTTGCTGCCGATACCGCCCTGGCCGAAGCCGTTATAGCCCCAGCAGTAGGCAACCTTGAGCACCGTGATGCCGCACGTGTGGCCCAGGCTGTCGGTGACCCGTGCATCCGACGTGGAAATCTCCCGCCAGCGGAAGACGACGTTGAAATTCGCCACGCCGGCCTTGCCCCCCGCCGCCGCCTGGATGTCGACACTGCCGGCGAGCAGCGCCGTGGTGACGAAGCCGTTGCTGTCCACCCGTGCGATGGCCGTGTTTGAGCTGGTCCAGGTGAGCGGCACGCTGGTCAATGTCTGGCCGAGCGAGTCCTTCACCTGCGCGGCGAGCTGGACCGTGGCGCCTGCAGCGTCGAGGGTCTGACCCGCCGGCGTCACCGTAATGGTTCCGATCGGCACCGCAGTGATGGTGATGATGGCAGTTGCGGAAGCGGTACCCACGGAGGCACTGATGGTATCCACGCCGACCGAGGTGCCGGTGATGGTCGCCGCGTTCCCGTTCGTCGGGCTGACCGCGATAGAGGCCTTGTTGTTCGAGGCCGTCCAGTTGACGGTGGCGGTGACCAGTTGCCCGGCCGAGTCGAGCGTGGTCGCCGAAAGCAGCTGGCCGGCGTTGACCGCGATACTCGCCGTCGGGGGCTGGATGGAGATGCTGGTGACGGTACCGCCTCCCCCGCCCCCTCCGCCGCTGGTCACCACGATGGTTGCCTGACCCGTCACACCACTTGCGGCGGCGAGGATGGTCGCGCTGCCCGCCGCCACCGCCGTGACCTTGCCAGTGGAATCGACCGTGGCCACCGCCGTGTTATTGCTGCTCCAGGCGAACGTGACCCCGGCGATGACGCTGCTGTTGGCGTCCAGTGCGACTGCGATCAGGTGCCCCACCGACCCACCCAATGTGAGGGTATCAACTGATGGGGTGATCTGGATGGTCGCCGTACCGCCGGTCCCGCCGCCGGTCGTACGGTCGGCAGCCTTGCAGCCGACGATCACCGTGGCGACGGCGCCAAGGACGAACAAGAGCCTGGAGTTGGTCATGGCCATCTCTGGAGTTGAGGAGTTGCCCCGATGACGAGTCGTGCGACCACCAACAATCGAGTCCGCATGGAAAGGCAAGGAGTATGCCGTCGGTTGTGATATGCAATACATTGCAAGATATAATCTTAGGCCGCCTTATATCAAGCTCTTTCCCACCTCGCACCGGCAGACCGGCAGGTCTCAGGCTGATTGCGGCAGAGAATGCCGCCGGCGGGCCGACTCGCCCTGAGATTGCCGGTGGCGTGGGGACGGCCGCCGCAGCCATTCTGGCCACGTCGAGTGTGGCCACAAGGAGATGGCGGGGAGACGCGACGAGTTCCCGCGATGCGGGTGTCGGTGTGCATGACGAACGGCCACCTCCGGAGAGAGGTGGCCGCCGTGCTGGGGCGAGCCGTGATCAGACAGGACTCAGGGAACGTAGGCGTCGCTGGTGCCGACGATCCCGCTGGTGGCGCTGCCGCCCAGCATGTACATCACGCTGCCGATCACTCCCATTCCGGCTCCCGACCTCGGAGTGACGACTGGGGCCCGCGTCGTCCACGCGCCCGTGACCGGATTGTAGGATTCCACCACAGCGGAGGCACCGCTGCCGGCCAGCAGGCCACTCGGAATGACGATCTCGCCATTGAGGACCTCGGCGTTCACATGGTTCCGCGGCGTCGGCATCGTCGACTTCGCAGTCCAGGCATTGGTCGCCGGATCGTACCCGCTCACCGCGCCGTCCACGACCGTGCCATTCAGCGTCCCGCCGAGCACGTAGAACTGTGCGTTCAGCGCCACGCCGGTCAGGTCCCCGCGCGGGGCAGGCATCGAGGCCTTCTGTGTCCAGGAGTTGGTCGTCGGATCGTAGGCGTATACCGAGGCGAGGACGCTGCCCGTTCCGGTGCTCCCGTTGCCGCCGCCAGCGATGTAGAGGATTCCGTTGATCACGGCACTCGCGCCGAAGCTGCGTATGACCGGCATCGACGCCCGGCTGGTCCACCGGTTCGTGGTCGGGTTGTAGGATTCCATCGTGGCCAGTGAGGCCCCCGAGGCGTTGTTGCCGCCCGCGACGTAGAGCACGCCATTGATCACACCCTGCATCGCGCCGACCCGGACCGCAGTCATGCTGGCCTTGGCGGCCCAGCTGTTGGCCACGGGGTCGTACACCTCGAGAATGTTGCGGGTGACAGCGCTGGCATCCTTGCCACCCGCGACGTACACCAGACCGTTGATGACCCCCGACGAGGCATAGCGCCGCGGGGTCGGCATGCTGGCCCTGGGGACCCAGACATTGCCCAGCGCGTTGGCGGTGAATGCAACCGGGTTCCCGGCGATCCCGATGCCGGAGGCTGTGGCAGACAGCGATTGCTGGCCCGAGACCAGGCCAAGGTTCCAACTTCCGAGGGCCGCGATGCCGTTGGCGTCCGACACGGCCATCGCGGAAGTGACGCTTCCCCCCCCCGCGGTCACGGCGAAGCTGACGGAGACACCGCTCACCGCGTTGCCGGAGGCGTCGGTTACCAGGGTCGCGGGGCTTACCGGGACCGGATCCCCGGCGTTGGCGGTCTGGGCGTCACCCGCGCCCACCCGGATGGCCGCGGGGAGTCCCGCGGTCAGGTTGATCGGGTCGCTGGCGACCGCGACGAAGCTGCTGGCTGTGAAGCTGAGCGCGTAGCTCCCGATCGTGCCTGCAATCCGCAGATCAGTGAATGCCGCCTGACCCGCAAGGTTGGTCGTCGCGATCGCCGTGCCGACGAGCGTGCCGCCGGCACCATTGAGCGCGGCCGTCACCATGACGCCCGGCTGATTCAATGGCACGCCGAGCGAATTACTGAGCTGGACCACCGGCTGCTGCCCGAGCAGCAGGCCGCTCTGCGCGGCGCTGCTGGGCGCCGTCGACAGGGTAAGCACCTGGCTGACGACAGGGTCTGCCGTGGCGCTGAAGGTGACCGGGGAGCCGGCGAGCGCGACCGCGGTCGCGACAAGCGTCTGGGCGCCCGCCGACGGGCCAAGGGTCCAGCCGCCCACAGTCGCGACGCCCTGGGCGTCGCTGATCGCGCTCGCTCCAACGACGCTGCCCCCGCCAGTACCTACCGTGAAGAGCACCGATTGATTGGGTGAGACGTTACCGTACTGATCGATGAGGCGCACCGCCGGGGGAATTGGTACGGGAGTCCCCGCGGTCGCGGTCTGGCCATCACCACCGACTTTGGTGAGGCTGACCGGAGGCCCGCCGACGGCGGTGGCCGTGAAGACACCGAATATGTGCTTCACGCCACTTGCGTCGACCGATCGCACCTCCACCGCATGTGCGGCGCCGGCGATCGTGCCCAGGCGCCAGATGTCTGCGGCGACGCCATTCGCATCCGTCTGTGCGGCAGCGGCAAACATGGAGCCATTGCCCGCAGTCACCACGAAATTCACGATCTGTCCCGGGATTGGCCGCTGATTGGCGTCTGTTGCGATGACCGTGATCGGCAGCGCAAGCTCTTCGCCAGCGAGGCCGATTTGACCGTCACCCGAGACAATTGAGAACTGGACAGGGCCCCTGGGGTCGCTGCCCGTCGGATCTCCCGCACAGGACACGACTAATCCGAGGAAGGCGAACAGGGCAGGTCGTCCGATCGTGCGAAACCGCATGAGTCATCTCCAGTTGAGGGACCCTCCCCGTCCACCAGAGGACGAGGGATCAGCTTCTCGAAAGTCGGCGTGGACCAGAAGGCGCGAACGTGGGCCTCCAACTCGCACAATGCACGCCCTCATGAACGCTGTGCCCATGCGTCTTCCCGTTCCACGGAAAACTCGTCCGATGGTCATCTACATTGTTGTGTCGCATATGCTTAACCACGCAGGGGAGGCCAGGTACCGAAGGCGATGGCAGGTTGAACTGTAGGGAGGAGTCGACACTGTTGCGGTGGCGGAGACAGGTAGGGCCCGAAGGAGGGGTAGGGCTCCATTCTTTGGGTGGCCAGCACCCTCGGCGAGGCGACGGGGGCGGGACTCCCCTTCCTCCTCGTCGCTCGTCCGGCGACATTCCCGCGCGCGGGGTCAACCCGCCCGTGAACGCCCAACAAGGAAGTCGTTGTGACCCTGATCTACCTGGACGGCCAGTGGCTCGATAAGGACTCTGCGAAGATTTCAGTATTCGACCACGGGCTGCTGTACGGTGATGGCGTGTTTGAGGGAATGCGGGTGTACGGCGGTCGCACCTTCAGGCTCCCCGAGCACGTCGAACGCCTGTACGACTCCGCGCAGGCGATCCTGCTCAAGGTGCCAATGGCGCAAGCCGAGATGGTTGCGATCACCCAGGAGGGGGTGAAACGTGCGGGACTTACAGAGGGCTATCTCCGACACGTCGTCACGCGGGGAGTCGGCGATCTGGGGCTCGATCCGCGCAAATGTCCGGCGGCCTCGGTCATCATCATCTTTGACACGATCGCGATCTGGCCGGCGGAGCGGTACGAGGAAGGGCTCACCCTGGTGACGGCGGGGACCCCGATCAATCAGCGCGAAGCCCTCTCCCCTCGAGTGAAGTCGCTCAACTATCTGAACCACATTCTCGCCAAGATCGAGGCGACCAACGCCGGGGCCGATGATGCGATCATGCTCGACGCGAGCGGACACATCGCCGAGGCGACCGGCATGAACCTGTTCGTCCTGAAAAAGGGCGTCATCTACACCCCCCCGGTGTACGCCGGGCTGTTGAAGGGCGTGACCCGGGACGTGATCATCGAGCTCGCCTCCGCCTCAGGGTACCGGCTGGTCGAAGCGATGCTCAACCGGTACGACCTGTATACGGCCGATGAGGCGTTCCTGACCGGTACCGCCGCTGAGGTGGCCCCGATCCGGATGGTGGACGGCCGCCTCATCGGGCCAGGCAAGGCCGGACCGGTTACCCGCGATCTGCGTACCCGGTTCCAGGCGCTGGTGCGGAGCTGAGCCGGCCGGCCATCGCCGGCGACTGCTTCGACTCGAAGGGCTCGCGGTCCGGGAGGGCCGGGTCCCCATTCCGCCGTCGGGGGGGAGGTAGGGCCGGAGGCCTCGCCAGCCCAGAGCCGCCGGGTACGGCCGGTCGCGGCATGCCTCTTGACAGGCAATGGACCGGGCCGCACATTCGCGCGCCCTTGCCCGACCCCTGAGTGTGTTATGGCGTGGAGAGAGATTACCGTAGGCGAGACCCGCTGGGCGGTTGCCCCCGTGGCGGAGCGCGTAGCGAATACCCAGGCGTGGCGACTGGTCCTGAGCTGCCGCTGTGATGGGCAGGCTCGCCGTGCCTTCTGGGCGAGCACCGGGCTCCAATCTGCCTCCCGGACCGACCTCTATGCCCAGGCCGATCGACTGTCGGACGCCAGGGTGGCTGCGGTTGTGGCCGGGCTCCTCGAATCCGGCCTGCCCTCCCTCGACGGATCCCGGTAAGCTGCACCTATTCGTGGGGATCGGGGTGGCGGGTAGCCCACCGATAGGCCAGTTCCGACAGATCCGCCATCAGCCGCTCGGCATCCCGTTCCGCGGGGAAGCCCCTCGTCAGTACGACCAGGACATACGGGCCTCGGTCCGGCGGAAAGATGATCGCCGCATCATGCGCAGTTGCGGTGATCCAACCAGTCTTGTGCGCGACACGCACCCCGTTCGGCACTCCCGCCGGAATCCCGTTATTGAACTCCTGGGCCAGCAGAAAGTCCAGCATCTTCTCCGTCTGAGTCGGGGTCGCCGCTCGCCCGCGGACGAGGGCGTCCATGAGGACGGCCAGATCCCGGGCGGTCGTGGTATTGTTGAGCCCGAGGTTGTATGCCTTGGCATGTTCGACTCCGCGCAGGACATCGATTGAGTCGGCGCCGAGGGCTCGCGCGGTGGCGGTGACGCGGGCCGGCTGAAGTCGCTCGAGGAGAAGGTTCGTTGCGAGGTTGCTGCTCCGGGCGATCATGAGGCGCGCAAGCTCTGCGGTCGGCACGGACCGTCCGATGGCCTCGTACATCGTCGAGTCGGAATCGTCCGCGCGGCTCAGGCTGAAATCGGAACCGTCGGCGAGGGAGTGGAAATGGTTCGTCACCAGGACCGTGTCGTCCCAGGTCATCTCGCCTTCGTCGATCCTGCGGGCGAGCTCGATCAAGACAGGCACCTTCATCGTACTGGCGGCGTGGAAACGCAAGCGCCCGTTGATGAGCAGTGTGTCGCGTGTCACCGCGTCGAAATAGGCTACGGCGACCGTCGCGGTGTCCTGCGCGATGCGGTTTCGCAGGGCGGCATCCAACCCGGCTGGCTGCTGAGCGGAGAGCGGTAGGACCACGCGACCACCAAGGGCCACCAGGAGGCACAAGTTTCGCATTGTCGAAAGCTATTCTCTGGTTCGAGCGCGCACCAACCGACTGACCATGTCCCCAGATCCTCACCTTCCCGATCGGCTCAGATTTTCCGAGTTTGCCCTCGACCGGCTGGCCAATGGCCGCTGCCGGGCACGAGTCGTACTGACTTGGCAGGAGGTGAACGAGTTCGTGGGCGAATCCGAAGGGCTCGGCTCGCAGGCGGGGGAGCTTCGCTGTGCCGCGGAGGCCTGTGTCACCGCGCTCACCAAGGCGATGAAGGGGGAATTGAAATTCGAGCTGCTCGGTGTCAAGGCGGTGCGCGCATTTGACTCAAGCGTCGTGATCGTCTCGATGGCGGTCCCGGACCAGAATGAGACGCACCGACTGGTTGGGTGCTTCCTGACCGAGGAGGCCGATCCGACTCGAGGTGCGGCCTTGGCCGTCCTCAATGCTACCAACCGGATTCTGGGGAACCGATTCTATATGCGCTGACGTTTCGGCGCTGCGACCGATGCAAGCTGCAGCGCATCGTGAGAAAAGCCCGGGCCGCCGCCAGTGCGGCCCGGGATTCCTTTTTCTGCGAGCTGCCGAAGATCAGCCGAAGAGGGGGTTCACTTTTCCCCGCCTCGCAGGGAATTTGCAGCGTCCTGGGTCGCCGAGACCCGGGCTGGATGGCGCACTCGGCACCAGGGGGCAGGTCGCCGGGTCGGGCAATCGAAAGGCAGGCCGTCGAATGAAGCGTGTGAGCGTCTTGGCCCTTCTTGGCGCCGTGAGCGGGTGTGCGGGGAAAGCGTCTGCGCCCGTCGGGATGCCTTCGCCTGCAACCGCGGCAGAGATCCCGGCCCCGGACAGCGGTCCGGCCCCGACCTCTTTCCGTGGCCCCGATTCCACCAAGGGAGCCATGGTGATAGCCAACAGGTCGGCCGTCACCGACTCGCTGCGCGCCATCGACCCGGATTCCGCCGCGGATGCTGCGGTGCTGGAGCAGCTGGCCACCGCGCACCCAGAGACCCAGGATTCGGGCGTCGACGATGCGGGCACGGATGGCGTGCCCGGAGGGACCAACGGCGTTGCATCCGCTGAGGTCACCTATGACATCGATGTCTCGACGTATGGGTCGCATGCGCGGGTCCAGTACTATCTCGATTTCTTCCAGGGTCCCGCCCGAGAACGTTTCGCGATCTGGCTGCAGCGGATGCCACGATTCGAGCCGATGATCCGCGCCAAGCTGCGCGAGAACGGTGTGCCGGAAGACATGGTATATCTCGCCCTGATCGAAAGCGGCTTCTCGAGCAGCGCGGTCAGTCGGGCCCGAGCAACCGGTATGTGGCAATTCATGAAAGGTACCGGCAAACTCTATGGGCTGCGGATCGATTCGTGGGTCGACGAGCGCCGAGATCCCGTGAGGGCCACTGACGCGGCGGCTCGGCATCTCGCGGACCTGCGCGATCGCTTTGGCTCGATGTACCTCGCCGCGGCAGCCTACAACGCGGGCGCCGGCAAGGTGGGTCGCGGTTTGCGGCGGATCGGCGATGAGGAGGACGAAGAGGATAATCCGGATGCTGCTTTCTTCCGCCTCTATGACACCCGATTCCTTCGCCGGGAGACGAAGGATTACGTTCCGAAGCTGATCGCTGCGGCCCTCATCGCAAAGCAACCTGAGAAGTACGGATTTGAGCGGGTCCGGGGGGTCTCGGCGATGAGCTACGATTCAGTCGTGGTGCCCGATGCGACGGGCCTTGACGTTTTGGCCAGGCTGGCGGATACGTCGGTTGCAGCGATGCGCGAGCTGAATCCCCAGTTCATCCGCCTTGTCACCCCGCCGCGTCAGACCGCCGTCGTCCGAGTGCCGGCCGGCACCGGCGAGCTGGTCACGGGGCGCTACGCCGCGTTGGAACCCAAAGACCGGGTGTCTTTCGTCGATCATACGATCGCTCGGGGTCAGACGCTTGCTACGCTCGCAGGGATGTATCGTGTTCCAACCCGGCTTATTACCAACGCGAACCCCGGTGTCCGTCTGAGCCGGTTGCGCCCCGGCATGCACGTCTTGATTCCCACCAGTTATGTCCCTGCCCTGGTGGAGCCGACTGCTGCTCCAGTGACCCGCCGGGCCCTCGCCATCGCCAGCGGGTCAACGACCATCCGCTATCGGGTGCGCAGCGGAGAATCGCTCTCCACCATCGCCGGGAAATACGACACGTCGGTCGACCGGCTCCGCTCGCTCAACGCCCTCGGTCAAAGCGCACTGCTGCGTGCCGGGCAGATCATCCGGGTGCCCGCGCCGACCGCTGCCGCACCGGTGTTGACGTCGAGGCGTCAAGCGGCCGGTGTCACGCAGGCCTCGGGTGCCGGGAAATCCCACGTGGTTCGGCGGGGTGAGACGCTGTCGACCATCGCCAGCCGATATGGCGTAACACTGGTCTCGTTGCGGTCCGCGAACGGTCTCTCGGACGCCTCGGTGCTGAAGGCTGGAACCCGACTGCAGATTCCTGAGTGATGGCGCAATCGAGGAACAGAACCACAGCGGGCCGGGTCATCAACTGACCCGGCCCGCTGTGGTTCCAGGCGCTTGCCGTCTTGCAGGTCAGTTCCGGGCAGCGCCCTCGCGTGTGGTGCCCTTCAAGACGGATTCCGCGTATCCATTCGACGGGTCCCCCCCTTGTAGCAGGATCTCCTCCACTCGAGCGGGTCCACGATTATAGGCCACCAGCGCGAGTTCGATGTCGCCGCCATACCGGCGGGTCAGATCCTTCAGGAATCGAAAGCCGAGTCGCAGGTTTACGTCTCGATCATACAGCTGCTCAGTTGACAACCCGGGCTCGTAGAATCGTGCGGTCGCGGCCTGGATCTGGGTGTAGCCGAACGCACCTTTCTCGGAGAGTGCGCGCGCCCTGAAATTGCTTTCGACCTTCACCAGGCGAAAGGCGACGTCCGCGTCGATTCCCTCGCTGAGGGCCACATCATAGACCGCCGATGCCAGGTCGGCGGGAATCTGGTACAGGCTGGAATAGCGGATCACGGCATTGGCCCGGTCGACCTGGGCCCGCGCAATCGCCAGCTCTTCACGCGTCGTTTCCAGACGCCGGCTCAGGGCACGAACCTCATCTGCGACCATGCCGAGACTTGGCGGGGGCGCTTCCTCGGCGGCTCGAGCCCCGGAGCTGGAGCCGGCCAGCGCACTCACGAGGAGCACCGCGGCCAGCAGTGCGGCTCCCCTCGCGAGCAGTCGGCGCGTCCAGCGGGTACGGCCGTGGGGATCAGGTTCTTCGATGTGCATGCGTCCTCCTTCTCTTCGGGTTCGGAGTGGCGACCATGCGGCCAGCAGGTGCGCTGCTGTTACCGCTCTTCCCGCCGCCAATCCTCCCTGGTACCACCGGTCTTCTCCAGCAACCGGATGCCTTCGATTTCCATACTCCGATCCACCGCTTTCACCATGTCGTACACGGTGAGGCATGCGACGGACACTGCGGTCAACGCCTCCATTTCGACGCCAGTGCGGCCGGTCGCAATTGTCGTGGCGGTGACCCGCACCCCGGGAAGCCTCGGATCGGTCTCACATTCAACTCGCACCATGTCCAGTGTGAGCGGATGACACAGTGGGATGAGGTCGCCGGTCCGCTTGGCGCCCATCATGCCAGCCAGCTCCGCGACACGAAGGACGTCCCCCTTCACGATTGCATTTTCCCGACACCAGAGCGAAGGCATCTGCGCTCATTCGCACCGCGCCGTGCGCCACGGCCGTACGACGGCTCACCGGCTTCTCGGCGACATCCACCATTCGGGCACGCCCGGATTCGTCCACGTGACTCAAGTTCATAGGACCTCCGCGAGATCATCCGCCAGCGTCGCGAGGAGAAGCTGCGGATTCACATTGCCCTGTGCTGCATCGCGTGCCGCCGCCACCCGCTGCTGCGCCATGACCAGCCCCGCGGTGCTCCGGCTGCGGGAACGCGGGTCGGGCAGGTGACGCTTCGATGCCAATCCGCTCGCGGTCCGCGCAGCATCCCCGAGCGCCTCGGCAAGCGCATCGAGCATCGCCGTAAAGTCCCCGCGCGCTGCCCAGGCGCCCTGCTTGAGGGCCCGCTCTGCACGGCTCTCGGCACTCCCCGTGATCGCCAGCAGCAGCTCTTCAGCTGCCCGGGTCGCCTTGGCCTGGTCGTCTCCGAGCGCCAACGCCCGTCCGATTGATCCCCAGGCCCCAGCAACACGCGTGTGCAAGTCGGCGCCCTGAAGCCCGGCCCGTTCCCCCAAGAACTGCCCCACCTCGGCATCGGTCAGCCGACCAAGTCGCAGCGGGACCAACCGCGATCGTATCGTTGGCAGCAACCGGTTCGCGTCGACCGTCGTCAGAATGAACTGGCTGTCGACCGAGGGTTCCTCGAGCAGTTTCAACAGTGCGTTCGCCGCCTCCGGGCTCGACTCCTGAGGGACAAGGCGCTCGGCGGCGGCCACCAGGAACACCTTCTTGGGGCCCGTCACCGGGGTCAACGCTGCGTGCCGCTGCAGGAGTCGGGCGGTCGCAACGAAGTGGCCCACCAGCCCTTCCAGGGGCCGATAGAGCGGGTTCTGGCGCCGCTCAGTGATGACCTCCGCCACCAACTCCGCGACTTCCTCAAGTTGCTTCTCGGGATCCGAGGCCTTCGGCCGCAGGACTGGAATGATCCAGTGCAGATCCGGGTGACATAGCCCAAGGACCTGCATGCATGACCGGCAGGTGCCGCAGGGTCGGCGTTCCGAATCATCGCAAAGGAGTGCCTGGGCGATCCAGAGTGCGAACCGCTGCTTCCCCACCCCTTGGGGCCCTGTCAGCAGGATCATCTGAGGAAGCCGACCCCCCGTGAGAGCTCTTAGGACTCGATCCCGTTCGATGTGATGCCCGACGAGGGGGTGAATTGGCATGGGGGGAAGGTAAGCGGGCTTGAGGTACCGCCAGCGCCAAAGTTTGTAAAATCATTTTCAACAATGACTTAGATGTCATTGTGGCACTAAGCAGGAGTCGGAAAATTGGATGCCATTGAACAGAAATGACATGTGAGTACTCGCTATCGCATATGCCATGTGAGCACAAGCTCACAGCGCCGATAACAAGCTGTAGTTCAACAGGTTATGGACCACAATTGACAAATCCCCAAGGAGAACTGTTGTGGCGTCGACTCTGGCCAAACGGGCGGAGATCCAACGATATCCTGCGGGAAAGTCAGCTGGGTGCTTGCACTATAGCGTGTCACTGTCATTCTATTGTCACTTGTCAAGATTGCCGCAGGGCTGCGCTTGATCTCTCGAACCATTGTTGGTATCCTCTCGCGCCTTCCCGAGTAGCTCAGTTGGTAGAGCAGCTGACTGTTAATCAGCGGGTCGTAGGTTCGAGTCCTACCTCGGGAGCTTGGTGTGTCTGCATGGAGCGGGTCGGCCCTTCGGGTCGGCCCGTTCAGTGTTTTTGCTGGCTGACCTGCAGGGTACCGCGCCATTGTCTTGGTCTGGGGTTGCAACTCCTGGCGGCCGCAAGTCCCCGGGCCGGATGTCCAGTTACCGCCCGAGTCGATCCTCCAGCTCAGCGAGGCTTCGGGGCCAATCCCCCTTGAGAAGGCGGCTCAGCCCCCGATCGGCCAGCAAGCGCCCACCCGTCTGACAGGTTGGGCAGTAATCGGTCTCGTTCTCGGCATAACGGATTCGCTGGACAGGAGTGGCGCAAACCGGGCAGGGCTGGCGGAACCGCCCATGCACCGCCATCTCCGGGCGGAAGGCCGTCACCCTCTGGGGAAAATTCGCTCCAGCCTCGTCGCTGAGTCGTCGAGTCCATTCGTCGACAACCCCAATGCAGGCCTCGTGCAGCCGCTGCAGTGTGGCGTCGTCGAGTCGGCTGGTGAGCTGCAGCGGGGAGAGCCGCGCTCGATGCAGGATCTCATCTGAATAGGCGTTTCCGATGCCATCGAGAATTCGTGGGTCGGTGAGCGCACGCTTGAGCGTGTGATTCTCTCGCCGCATGGCGGCCGCGAACTGCGCCGGTGTCGCGCGATCCACCTCGAGGCCGCCGCGGTCGAAGGCGGCGAGGTTGGAGGCGCCGGAGACGAGGTGGATCGAGGCCCGGCGCTTGGTACCGGCCTCGGTGAATGCCAGCGTGCCAGTCCCGAAGACCGCAAGAGCGAGGGCACGCTTTCCCGGGGCACGACCGCCCGGCAGCGTCCAGGCGAGACGGCCGGCGAGCATCAGGTGGATGACGACGAACCGCTCGCCCTCCAGGGCGATGACGATGCGCTTGCCGATGCGGTGCACCTCCACGACAGTCTGGCCGACGAGCTCAGCCGGGGCCGGGCTCACCGTCCGGAGCAGGAAGGGCGTTCGGATCAGGAGCTCGTCGAGTCGCGCACCAATGATGCGAGCTTCGAGTGCGCGGACGTAAAGGCGGATGTCGGGAAGTTCAGGCACGGCGGGAGATCCCCATGATGAAGACTACGCAGGGGCGAACCCTAGCGCGAGCACCTGCCGAACCGCATGTTTATGCTCCCGCATGATTTGACCCTGGAGTTCCGATGTCGTCGATGAAGCCGATCGTCCCCGAAACCAGCAACGTCCACGTCACCCGCTTCGAGCCGCTGGAAGCTCCCCGGGCGCTGCTGGCCGAATTGCCCATAACGCGCCGGGTCGCCACGACGGTGCTCGAAGGGCGCCACGCGGTGCGCCGGATCCTGGCTGGCGACGACTCGAGGCTGCTGGTCGTCGTCGGCCCCTGTTCCATCCATGATCCTCTGGCCGCGTTGGAGTACGCCCGCCGGCTGGCCGCCCTGCGTGAGGCGGTCGCGGGGACCCTCTGCCTGGTGATGCGGGTGTACTTCGAGAAGCCGCGCACCACTGTGGGCTGGAAGGGGCTCATCAACGATCCGCGTCTGGACGGAACGCGGGATATGATGCTCGGGCTCCGGGTCGCCCGGCGGCTGTTGCTCGACGTCAACGAACTCGGTCTGCCCGTGGCGACCGAACTGCTTGGTCCGGTTGTTCCGCAGTACATCGCGGATCTGGTCTCGTGGACTGCGATCGGCGCCCGCACCGCCGAATCGCAGACGCACCGGGAGATGGCGAGTGGTCTCTCCATGCCGGTGGGATTCAAGAACACGACCGATGGCAATCTCCAGGTCGCCCTCGATGCAATGCAGGCGGCCGGCACGCCGCACACCTTTCTCGGCATGGATGACGACGGCCGAGGAGCAATCGTGCATACGACCGGGAATCCGGAGCGACACCTGGTGTTGCGGGGGGGCGGGGGTCGGACGAACTACGATGCCGCATCCGTCGCGAATGCGGCGGCACTCTGTCAGGCGCGCGGCATGCCTGCCCGGGTCATGATCGACTGCAGTCACGGCAACTCCAACAAGGACCACACCCGCCAGTCGCCCGTGTTCGACGACGTGCTGGCGCAATTTCTCGAGGGCAGTCCCCACATCATGGGGGCCATGATCGAGAGCCACCTGCATGGGGGCAGCCAGCGACTCGGCGCAGGTGTGGGAGAGCTTGCCTACGGGGTGTCGATCACTGACGCCTGCCTCGACTGGGAAACCACAGAACGTATGCTGCGGGGTGCGCACGCGAGGCTCGGTGCCGCGGGGCGTGGCGACCTGCGTCCGCCGACGAGGCGCGTCGCCGGCAGCTAGGCCATCCGGGGCACGGGATCTGGAGACGCCGGGGCGAGTCGGGAGACTCGTACCGGCGTTGAGTAATAGTCCCCCAATCACTCCATTTCGTGCTGGAGCTGAATTGCTCGATGCGATCCCGGGTCTCGACCAGTCTGGTGGCACCGGCCGACGCCCGGGGTTCGATAGACGGCACCTGCCCCGACGGCCCCGGGCGGCTGTAGAGAAGCTCTGACCATGTGCGCGAGCGTTGAGCGGAGGTGACAGGCCAGTCCCGAAATCGGCCGACCGGGTCTCGTCCTGCGCCACGATTGTCTATTCCAGCGATAGGCGGAGTCCGGATCCAGGATGGCGAACAGCCCCGTCGCGAGGTTGGCACGGGAGCGTGTGGCGGGCCGAGTGCGGGGTCGACCCGAAAAGCATGTTGGCCTCGGCCGAATCGCCAGGATTTATTCCGGGCCGACCGGTATGGATGGCGACACTGGCCAACGTCTGAAGAATCGCAGTGCGCACGACTTCTCGATCGTGACAAGAGTTTGAACGGCCGCCGTAGACCGGGGGAGGAATTATCTCCACATGGCCTGGGATGCCTACGACTCCGGGGGGAGCGCCTGATCGCCTCTCGATCGGGCGGTGGTCCGCGACCGTGCCCCGTGCAGACCCAGGTCAGTGCGCTGGTGGCGCCGGACATGCAGGGTCCCGGTCTCAGCTGGAATTCAGAGGTAGCGCCGCGGTGGTCGGAGCGACAGCGAGTCAGTGTCCTGCTGCCGGCCACTGCGGTGGGATGGCTCTGCACGAATCGACCGGTCCGAGTGCTGTCGTGGAGAGAGCGGCCCCTGCGAATCGTACACCGCATCCGGAGGGCGAACCGTACTACGCTTCATGTCGTCTGCATCAGGCGGGCCTGGGGACGCCGACATTCGAGCGGCGGCGATGGGTCTGCACATGTGGTCGCACGTTGCCAGCGTGGGCGACGCCGGGGCAACGCGCAAGCGTGTGAAGGTCAGGGGTGACTTGGCAGCGCCGAGGAGCGTCTGAGAGATGATCCGCCTCATCCGCCGGCGAGATCGTGAGGCTCGGCCGCCTCGACCAGCGCCGTGTCAATCGCGGCTGTGCCGTCGCCTCGGAATTTCGGGCAGGAGGCTGCCTCCGAGGATGAGCGCGCCGCCGAGCCACTGGATCGGAGCGAGCCGGTCACCGAGAATCAGGAATCCGGTCGCAGACGCGACGACGGGCTCGAGGGTGTAGACGAGTGCGGCATAGGTGGGTGAGAGCACGCGTTGGGCGGCGAGCTGCAGCCGAATGGCGACGACACTGGCCAGCACGGCTTCGTAGGCGATCATCCCGATGAGGAGCGGCGTCGGAGTGAGGCGAGGGTGTTCGAGCAGCGGGGTCGCGATGCCAGTGAGTACGGCTGCCGTCGCGATCTGCGTCATCATCAATCGCTCCGGCGCCAACCGGGCGGCGTAGGCGCCTGTCGCGACCATGTGCGTCGCAAAGCAGATCGCACAGAGCAGCGTGAGCAGGTCGCCGGCGTTCACCGTCCCGGCGGGCCCCGGCGGGCGGGTGAGCAGGGTCATGCCGAAGAGCGCGACCAGCAGGCCGAGGCCGGCGTACCGGTCCGGAATCGTCCGATAGACCACCAGGACGATCAGTGGCACGAACGGGATGTAGAGGGCCGTGATGAACCCCGACCGGCTGGCCGTCGTCCACTGGAGCGCAATGGTCTGTGTTGCGAAGCCGAGCGAGAGGAGCACGCCGAGGACTCCCCCGGCCCGCCACTCCTCGCGGGTGGCGTGCCGCAGGGCCGGGGCGAGGATCAGCATGGCGACCAGGAAGCGCACGGCGGTGAATGCCATCGGGGTCGCGTCGTGGAGCGCCAGCTTGGTCAGCGGGAAGGCGGCGCCCCAGATGAGGCAGGTGGCCCAGAGGGCGGCAATGGCACGGCGGCGGGTCACGGCAGCGTGGCCGCCTCGGGAGCCAGTACGTCCCGCAGGTAGCGCCCGGTGTGCGACGCCGGGGTCGCGGCGATCTGTTCCGGCGTCCCCTGGGCCACGATGCGTCCTCCGCCATCGCCGGCCTCCGGGCCGAGATCGATCACCCAGTCAGCGCGCTTGATGACATCGAGGTGGTGCTCGATGACGAGCACGGTATGCCCGGCGTCTACGAGCCGGTCGAGTACCTGGATCAGGACCCGCACATCGTCGAGATGGAGCCCGGTGGTCGGTTCATCCAGGATATACAGCTTGCGTCCGCCGCGCTTGCCCGCCTGCGCCAGCTCGCGCGCGATCTTCAATCGCTGCGCCTCGCCGCCTGACAAAGTCGTGGCGGGCTGCCCCAGCCGGAGGTACCCCAGCCCGACCTGCTGCAGCTGCCAGAGCGCCTGACCCAGCCTGGCCTGGTGCCGGAAGCGTCGCATCGCCTCCTCGACGGTGAAGCCGAGGACATCGGCGATCGAGGCGCCGTGGACCTTCACCTCCAGCACCTCGCGACGGTAGCGGGTTCCGCTGCACGTCTCGCAGGGCACGTAGACATCGGCGAGAAACACCATCTCCACCATCACTGCTCCGGCGCCTTCGCAGGTCTCGCAGCGTCCTCCCGGCATGTTGAACGAGAATGACGCAGCGGTGAACTTGCGTCGCTTCGCCTCCGGCTGGGCGGCGAAGAGCTCCCGGATCTCGTCGAACCCCTTCACGTAGGTGATGGGGTTGGAGCGCGGAGTGCGACCGATGGGCGACTGATCGATCAGCAGGACGTCGGTGAGATGTTCCGCACCCCGAAGCGAGTGCACCGTTCCCACCCTCTCGCCAAGATGCTCCTTGGCCGAATGACCACCCTTGAAGCGCGCCTCGAGCTGACGATAGAGCACATCGTGGACGAGGGTGCTCTTGCCCGATCCGGAAACGCCGGTGACGGCGGTCAGGGCGCCGAGGGGGATGCGCACCTCTATCGCGCGGAGGTTGTGCAGGGTCGCGCCCTGGACCTCCAGCCAGGGCCCGAGGGGGCGCCGGACACTTGGCACGCCGATGCGCTTCTGGCCGGAGAGGTACTGGCCGGTGAGGGAGTCGGTCGCCCCGGCCACCGGTCCGGCGTAGACGAGCTGGCCACCGTGCTCGCCGGCGCCCGGGCCGAGTTCCAGCATGAAGTCCGCATGGCGCATCGCGGCAGGGTCGTGTTCTACGACGATGACGGTGTTGCCCTGGTCGCGCAGGCGGAGGAGCAGCATCAGGAGCCGATCGATGTCGCGGGGGTGGAGGCCGATCGAGGGCTCGTCGAGGACGTAGAGCGCGTCGACCAGCCGGCTGCCGAGGGCGTTGCTCAGCGCGATGCGCTGCGCCTCGCCACCCGAGAGGGTTCGTGTCAGGCGGTCGAGGGTCAGGTAGCCGAGTCCGACGTCGCGCAGATAGCCGACCCGCTGGCGCAGCTGCCGCAGGATCAGCTCGGCGATCTGGTGCTCGAAGGGGGACAGTGGCATCGCCTCGAGCCAGTGGTGCAGGCCATCGATCGTGCGTGCCGCGGCGGCCGCGATCGGCTCGGCGCCGATCCGGACGGCCAGGGCGTCGTCGTTGAGCCGACCGCCGTGGCAGGCGGGGCAGGTGCGGGCAAGCTGGTACTGCCGCAGGAAGACGCGGATGTACTGCTTGTACCGCTTCTCCTCGAGGCCCTTGAGGAAGGGAAAGATGCCGAGGTACCGCCCCTGCTTGCCGTGCAGCAGTGCGCGCTGTTGTTCGGCGGTCAGCCCTGACCACGGCCTTTCAGTGTCGGCGCCGAGGGTGCGCGCCGCGGAGAGGAGCATGCGGCGCCGGGTCTCGTAGCGCGGCTTGGTCCAGGGATCGATCGCGCCGTCGGCGAGGCTCCGCGACGGATCGGGGATGATCAGCGACTCATGGTACTCGAGCACGGCGCCGAATCCGTTGCAGGTCTGACAGGCGCCGCGGGGATTATTGAACGAGAAAAGGGCCGGCGTGACGGTCACCGCCGGGGTATCGCACTGACTGCAGGCGGGCGTTCGGTGAAGCGCAAGCGCCCCGCCTCGTGAAGCACGATCGCGATGCCCTCCCCCTCGGCAAAGGCGGTCTCCAGCGCCTGGACCAGCCGACCGGCGAGCGGCGACGTCCGATCGGCCGGCGGCACGACGCAACCGGTCCACGACCACGAGCACCTCGCGGGCCGCGGTGAGGTCGAGATCGGCGGGCAGCTGGTCGAGATGGTGGGGAGTGCCGTCGACCAGCAGGCGCACGAATCCGAGGGCACCGAGATTCTCGACGATGGTGGTGTGGCTCTGGCGAGCGGAGGAGGAGAGCGGAAAGGCGATCTGCATCCGGCCTTCGGCCGCCGCGAGGACCTCGTCTGCGGCCGACTGCGGCGTGTCGCGACGGACCGGGGCGCCGCAGAGCCGGCAGTACTGCCGACCGACGCGGGCCCAGAGCAGCCGGAGATAGTCGTGGATCTCCGTCGCGGTGCCCACGGTCGAGCGGCTGGAGACGACTGGATTCCGCTGCTCGATGGCCACGGCGGGGGCCAGCCCCTCCAGGCGGTCCACCAGCGGCTTGGGCATCCGCTCAAGGAACTGCTGGGCATAGGTCGACAGCGACTCGATGTAGCGGCGCTGGCCCTCGGCGTAGAGGGTGTCGAAGGCGAGCGAACTCTTGCCCGATCCGGATGGACCGGTGATGACGACCAGCGCCCGGCGTGGCAGCTCGACGGTGATGCCCTTCAGATTGTGCTGGCGGGCGTTGACGATGCGGATGACAGGGCTCGACATCGGCGGGAAAGAAGGACTAGATTCCGGCCCCCCATGGCTTCCGTGCTCAGCCCGCGCCTCCTCCTTCGCGGGTTCCTCGTCTTCGTCGGCCTCTCCGTCCTGGTGTATGCCGGGTCCTGCTGTATGGCGACGAACCCCGGCCTTCTCCAGGCGCGCGGCCGCGTCCGCTGGGGCTGGGTCCTCGTCGGCGTGGGCCTGGCCTCGATGGACTGGATCGGCGGCGGACTCCGCAACTGGGTGGTCGTCCGCCATGTGCATCCCGACCCGCCGCTCAGCGGGATGATCCTGGCGGGCGGCATGGGCGCGTGGGCGGGGTACCTGACCCCGCTCAACTCCGGTTCGGGCCCGATGATGATGTACGGGATGCGGCGGGCCGGCGTCCCGATACCGGTGGCGGTGACTTCGACGCTGATGACCTTCATCGCGACGGTGGTCTTCTTCGCGCTGGCGGGGCCGCTGGCGATCGTGCTGGGCGGGGCCGTTCGCTGGGCAGTCACGGCGACGTGCTCGGGCTCATCGCTCTACGATCTCTTCCTCGGCAGCCTCAGCATGTTCGTCGGCCTGGGGCTGATGTTCGTGGCGACCATCATCTTCCCGCGCTACATCCGGGACGTGCTGCACCGGCTGGCCGAGCGGATCGGCAGGCGCAGCAGGCGGGTCGCGGCGCGGCTGGAGGGCCTGCGGGCCGGCATCGACCACGCCCACGAGAGCTTCGCTCGCGTTCAACAGCCGCAAGGGGTGGGTGACGCTGCTGCTGGGCCACCCTGCTGTCGGGGCCGAGCCACGCCAACAAGCTGCTGGCGGGGTACGTCGCACTGCGAGCCGTCGGGATCCAGGCCAACTTCGTGGACGTCCTGCTGCTCCAGACGATGATCACCTTCCTGCTCTACTTCGCGCCGACCCCGGGGGCTTCGGGAATCGCCGAGCTGCTCTCGGCCACCGTGATGTCGTCGGTCTACCTGCCGCCGGCGGTGGCGCCGGTGTACACCCTGATCTGGCGGGCATTCTAGCTACTTCACCCTGATCTTCGGATTCGTCGTCTTCTACCGCTGGCTGCAGCACCCGCTCAAGGGCGGAGATCTGGATGACCCAGCGACAGACGCGCTGGTGGTGAGCACCGGCGGGTGAGCGGGCCGGCCACCGAGGAGCCGCTCGAGCGGCCCTACGACGCGGCACTGGCCCGGCGGCTCGTCCGCTACCTGAGGCCCTACGCGGCCACCGCCGGCGGCGATGGTGCTCCTTATCGGGTTGTCCGGCCTGGCGCTGGTCGCCGCCGACGCTCACCCGGCAGGCCCTCGACGTCGCCGTCCCCCGTCGCGACACTGGCCTGCTCAGGCACGCTTGCCGCGCTCTACGTCGTCGCGGCCTCCTCGAATTCCTGCGAGTATGGCCAGGCATTGCTCACCGCTGGATCGGCCAGCGGGTGATGGCCGACCTCCGGCGGCAGCTCTTCGTCAGCTGCAGCGGCTCAGCATCCCGTTCTTCGACGTCAATCCGGTGGGCCGCCTGATGACCCGGGTCACCTCCGGACGTCGAGACGCTGAACGAGGTCTTCTCCTCCGGGCCTGGTCACGGTGTTCGGCGACGTGTTCACGCTGGTCGCCATCATGGTCATGATGCTGGTGACCGACTGGCGGCTGGCGCTGGTGGCCTTCGTGGTGATCCCGCTGGTGGTGCTCACCGTGGCGCGTTCCGGCGACAGGTCCGCAGCGCTCTTCCGCGACATCCGGCTCCGCCTGGCGCGGCTCAACAGCTACCTGCAGGAGCAGCTCTCGGGCATGCGGGTGGTGCAGCTGTTCGGCCGCGAGGCCGCCGAGGCGCGAGACCTTCGACATGATCAACCGGGAGCATCTCGAGGCGCATCTCCGCTCGATCACCGCCTACGCGCTCTTCTTCCCGGCGATCGAGCTTCTGACCGCGCTGGCGCTGGCGCTCCTGCTCTGGTTCGGCGGCATCCGCTCGCTGCACTCGACGCTGACCATCGGGCGTCCTGGCGGCGTTCATCCAGCTCACCCGCCGCTTCTTCCAGCCGCTGCAGGATCTTTCGGAGAAGTACAACCTGCTGCAGAGCGCGATGGCCTCGTCGGAGCGGATCTTCACCCTGCTCGATCGAGCCGGTGACGGTGACCGAACCGGCGCCCCGGATCGCTGCCCAGGCCGGTCCGCGGAGAGGTGACGTTCGAGGGGGTGTGGTTTCGGTACGGCGAGGCGAGTTCCGGAGGCCGCAAGGTCCGGGGGCTCGACGTCTCCGACTCGGCCGCCGACATGGGTGCTTCAAGGACGTCTCGTTTCACGCCCCGCCCCGGCGCCCCATGGCCCTGGTCGGCCACACCGGGGCGGGGAAGACCACGATCATCAGTCTGCTGCTGCGGTTCTACGACCCCGAGCGTGGACGGATCACCCTGGACGGGGTCGACATCCGCGAGCTCGACCTGTCCGAGCTTCGCGGAGCCATCGGCTTCGTGCAGCAGGACCTCTTTCTCTTCGCCGGTGACATCCTGCGGAATCTCGCCCTCGACGCCGGGGTACCCGGCGAGCGGGCCGAGGCGCGGCGCGTCGGGTGGGGGCTGACCGCTTCATCGCTCGGCTGCCCGGACGGGTACGGACACGTTCTCGGTGAGCGGGGTAAAGGGCTGAGCGTCGGCGAGCGCCAGCTGCTCTCGTTCGCCCGGGCACTGGCGCTGGACCCGCGATCCTGGTGCTCGACGAGGCCACCAGCTCGGTGGACGCCGACGCCGAGGCCCAGATTCAGCGGGCGGTGGCGGAGCTGATGCGGGGGCGGACCAGCCTGGTGGTGGCCCACCGCCTGAGCACGATCCTGCACGCCGACGAGATCCTGGTGCTCCATCACGGTGAAATCCGGGAGCGGGGGACCCACCGGGAATTGCTCGCATCAGGAGGGCTTTATCGAACGGCTCTACCAACTCCAGATTCGGGGTCGGGAGCGGCGAGAAGATGAGCGGATTCGCTTGCGCGCTTAAGCGGCACGGGTACGTTTGGACTTCCGGTTCTAGTCGAGGAAACGACTGATGCTTGAACTCGAATTCGGCGGCCGGCGGTACACGATACCGCAGGGGGAGCGGCTGTTGGCGCCGACCCGTCCTGCCTGGTCCGCTTCGGGCGCCGGCATCCTGCCGGGCATGCGATCGTGAGGGTCGGGACGGATGGCGGTCTGCGGTACGCCGGGTCGGCGAGGATGACGTGCTGCTCAATGGGGTGCGGCTGGGGGGCGATCCGGCGCCGCTCCTGCATGGCGACAAGCTCCAGGTGCGGGCTTCGAACTGCTGGTGACGATCCCCACCGCAGCGGCAGCACCCAGTTCGTCGAGCGCCTGCCGAGGTGGCCAAAATGGTCGCGCGACGGAAGCCGGCCGGGCAAGCCGGCGACGGCCTCGACCGGCGGGCGGCTGGTCTGCCTGACCGATGGCAGGGAGTACACGATCGGCGCAGCGCCGCTGATCATCGGCCGGGAGGCCGGATCCGACATCGTGGTGCCGAACAAGGACGTCTCCCGGCACCACGCCGAAATCCTGGCCACGCCGCAGGGCTACGTGGTGGTGGACAGCAGCACCAACGGCACCTTTGTCAACGGGGAACGGATCGAGGCGCAGCGGGTGCTGGCCAGGGCGGATGTGATCCGGGTCGGCGACCATGATTTCCGTTTCTACGCCGATCGGGCTCCCGATGCACCGCCGCCCGGAGCGCGCCACCGCCGCCGCTTGTCGCGGCAGCCGAGCCGGCTCCAGCCGTTCCTCAGCCGCCTGCCGTGCCACCCGTCCCCGCTCCACCCGTCCCCGCTCCACCGGCGCCGGGCGCAGCCAGCGACTCACCGACACCATGCTCGGCGCACCGCCGCCGCCGCCGCCGCCCCCGTCGGTGTCGACCCCGCCACCCCCGCCGGTGGGCCGCCACGTCCGCAGTCGGGCGGCGTACCGCTGGCGAACATCCTGGTGCGGAGCGGTGCAGCTCAAGGGACAGCGGCTCGCCGATCCGGGTGCCGGTCGTCAACATCGGCCGGGCCGACTACAACGATCTGGTGATTCCCGACGACAGCGTGAGCAGCGCGCACGCCAAGCTGCAGCGTCGCGAAGGTGTCTGGGTCCTCTTCGACAATGAGTCGACCAACGGCACGTGGGTGGATGGCGAGCGGGTCACGGACGAGGCGATGCTGGGCCCCGGCGCGATGGTGCGCTTCGGCGAGGTCTCGCTGATGTTCGAGCCCACCGACGACCACCTGGGGACGGGAAGTGGTTCGGGGACGAAGGTGATGGGGGCGGTGCGTCTCGCATCTCCGCCGCCGATCCCTGCGCCGCAGCCGGTGGCCAGCGCGCCGCCGTCACCGCCTGACGCGGCGCCGCCGCAGGCTCCCCTGCTGGTGCCGGTGGCCAAGGCGCCGGGTGCAGCTGCCATCGCTGCGTCGCGGGCGGCGCCGCCGACTCCCTCCGAGCCGAAGGCGCCGGCCCAGTCCGGTGCGGAGCCGCCAGTGCCGCGGTCGGCGCCGAGGCGGCCACCGGTCGGCGTGAGCATGCCCACCACCAAGGGGATTCCGGGGTGGATTGTCCCCGCGGTGCTGATCGTTCTCCTCGGGGTGGTCGCCGCCATCCTGCTCCTGAGGTAACCGGATTCCCGTGCGATTCTCCTGCGCGGCCCGTACCGATACCGGTGTCGTCCGGTCCGGGAACGAGGATAACTATCTGATGCTCGCCGACCGCGGCGTGTTTATCGTGGCGGACGGGATGGGCGGTCACGCCGCCGGTGAAGTCGCCAGCGAGATGGCGGTCCGCATCGTCTCTCGAGAACTGGGGACGCTGCGAGGGCTCACCGACGATCAGGCGGGCGAGCGCATGCGTCATGCGATCATCGAGGCCAATGTCGTCGATCTTCGACCGGACGCTGACGGAACACGACAAGCGCGGCATGGGAACCACCACGACCGCGCTGATTTTGCTTCCGCAGCGATACATCCTCGGCCAGGTCGGCGACAGCCGAGCCTATCTGCTCCGTGATGGCCACTTCCTGCAGGTCACCAAGGATCACTCCTACGTCCAGGAGCAGGTCGATCTCGGCCTGCTGACGCCCGAGCAGGCCCGGGTGCACCCGTACAGCAACGTGATCACCCGCTGCATCGGGGCGAATGCCGAGGTGGTGCCGGATATCTATTTCGGGCACCTCCATCCGGGCGACATCCTGCTGATCGCGTCCGACGGGCTCACCGGGATGCTCGAGGATGAGCAACTCGCCTCGATCCTGCTCAGCGATGGGGGGCCGCAGCAGTGGGTCGACCTGCTGATCAACGAAGCCAATCGGCGCGGCGGCCTCGACAACATCACCGCGATCATCATCCGCATCGAACCAGTGGTGCCGGCCGAGGTCACCTCACCCAGCGTGCCAGCGGCGCCGCGCACCTCGTAGGTCGCGGCACCCGTCGGGCCGCCATGCTCCTCTCGTTCCTTCCATCCGTCGCAATCGGGCTCCGGACGCTTCGGGGCAATCCCCTCCGCACGCTGCTCTCGACGCTCGGCGTCGTCATCGGTTCGGCCTCTCTGGTGGCTGTGCTGGCGCTGGGCGACGGGCTGGAGCGGTATGGCAGACAGCAGATTGAGCAGACGACCGATCTGCATTCCGTCGTGCTGCAGCCAAGGACCTCCCTCTACATCGACGGCCAGCTCTTTCCGCAGGAAGGTTATCCCGTCTTCACGGTGACCGAGGCGAAGACGCTCCTGGCAGTGATTCCCGCGGCGCGCGGTTACCTCCGATCGACGCAATCCGGCACGACTAGGCGGCGGAGCGGGGCGCCTTCACTCCAGACACGACCAGGCCCCGCCACTCGCGAGAGTGACGGGGCCTCGTCGAGTGCACCAGCGAACTCAGCGCTTCGGCTTGGCCGCGGTCGAATCCGTCTTGGCCGCGCCGGCGGTCTTCGCAGCGTGCTTGTGCTTCCGCTTGGCCGGCTTGGCGGCCGGGGCGGTGGCCGACGTGGTGGTCGCCGCCGTCGTGGTCGCGGGCTTCGCAGCGGGCTGCTGCGCGGCCGGCTTGGCCGCCGGCTGCTGGACCGCGGGCTTGGCAGCGGGCTGCTGGCCGGCGGGCTGCTGGGCCACGGCAGCGGTGGTCGTCAGCGCGAGGGCGAGGATCGCGGCGGAAATCGGGTGCTTCATTGTGGTGCTCCTAACAAGAGAGAAATGAGGTAGGGCAGTGTCACTGGGGCGTCCCGCTCCCCCGAGGTACACTGGCCTGCAAATGCACCTGCCGTACCACGCACGGCGACGGTCGACTGGGGTCGGCGTTCGGCCACTCCCTGAGGCAGCAAGTGCCTCTTGCGATAGAACTTAGGTAGGGTCGACGGTGCAGAGGACGAGGGGGAGTAACCGTATCAGGGGAGACGCTGGGCGCGGTCTGGGCCTCGGCGTGGGCCACTCTGTCGCCGCCGAGCTGGACAGAGTGGCGCGCAGGAGGACAGTGGCGCGGCGAGGAGCCCTGCCAAGCGGCGGGTGGCGTCGACGCAGGGGAGGCGCGACCGACCGGTAGGTGCCCAGGCCATGGGGGAGGGCCCCGGGGTCAGGGAGGCAAGACTCGGTCGAGCCGAAGCCGATTGTGGCGAGCGCTCGAACGAGTCCGGCGTCTGCGGCGATCGCCCCTCACCACCATCGAACTCTCGGCTGCGCGATGAGGTGTGAGCGATGCATCGCCAGTCGGACGCACTAGCCGAGATCCGGGGGGTGAGCGTGGCGGACCGGTGCACCCGTCCTGCGGGTGATCGGTCAGCCCCCGGAAGCGCTCGTGCGTGGTCCCTGGAAAGGTAGGTACTGCGTACCGCGGGGCCCCATGATGGCGTGGCCGATTGCGTCACCGAAGGAACGGGCGCTCGGCTGTGAGTCGCTGTTCGATTTCGGCGGGGGACCACGCCGCGAGCTCACGAATCTGGGCGAGGTCGCGTGAGACCGGGCTCTCGGTGAAGATGCGCAGGCGTCTGGCGCTCTGGTACAGCTCGGTAGCGACCCGGGGCAGGCCGAACTGCCCGGCGCGACCCTCTCCCGTGAGGCGCTCGACCGCGCCACTCCTGGTGCGGAGGGGCAGGTCGACGGCGAGCATCGAGGCGTTGCTGGGAAAATCGAGCAACAGTGTCCCGGTCGGGAGCCGGAGTTCCTGCGCCAGGCGATCCTCCACCCGCTCCAGCAGATCGGGCCGCTGACGGAGCCACGGCTCCGTCTCGGCCGGTACCTCGCTGGCCGGCAGGTCGAGGGCGCGCTTGTAGAGGCGTCGGCCGGCGACCGCCCTGGCGAGGCCGGTGCGATCCGCCGAGGTGAGCCGCTCGGTCAGTCCGTCGTCCGTCGCATCGGCGACCTGCTCCGCGGTGAGTGCACCGGAGGCGACGGTCGCCCGGACCGCTCGCTTGAACATGCAGGTGGCGCTGCGCACCGCGTGATGCCAGTAGACGTTTCGGTACATCTGGTACTTGGCGAACAGCAGCGATTCCAGCGCGCTGATCCCCTTCTCCTGCACCCCGAGCTGCCAGGTGCCAGGCGCGAGCTCGATAATCGTGAGGGACGCGAGCAGCCGATCGACATCCACGGCGCCATAGGGCACGCCGCACATCCGCGCGTCGCGGCTCAGGTAGTCGATCTTGTCGAGGTCGAGCGACCCGGAGATGAGGCCCTGCAGGGGACTGGGGCTCTTGCCCGTGATGAAACCGCCGATCTGGCGCGCGAGCCCTGGTACCGCGGTTGCGGCGAGCTCCTCCTTCAGCGGCGTCCGTGCCAGTCGGGCGACGCCGAGGCCCTCATGGTGCGGAAAGCCGGCCTCTTCCAGCGCGTGGGAGAAGGGGTAGTGTCCGATGTCGTGCAGCAGCGCGGCGAGTTTCGCGGCGAGTCGGTCCTCCTCGGGGACCCGGGCGAGTTCGCCGCGCTCGTCGAGAGCCGCAAGGGCCCGGCGGGTCAGGTGGTAGGCGCCGAGCGCATGCTCGAACCGTGTGTGAGTCGCACCGGGATACACGAGAAAGGCGTGGCCGAGCTGCCGGATGTAGCGGAGTCGCTGCATGGGCGCGGTGTCGAGCACCCGTACGGCGCGATCCTCGAGACGGATGTTGTCCCACAGCGGGTCGCGGATGACCTCGATATCGGTCACGGCTCGGCTCAGTCCTCCTCCGTCTCGTTCGCGAGCTTCCACTCCTCCGCCGAACGCCAGAGGCTGGAGAGTACCAGTTCGCGCATCAGAATGAACTCCTTGGGGATCCGGTCGTAGAGTCGTTCGAACAGCTCCTGATGCGACAGCACTTCCGCCTTCCACGCCTCGCGAGGCACCGACATGAGGTCGCGAAAGGTCTCGGGGCTGAATTCCTCCATCCCCTTCCAGTCCAGATCCTCATAGCGGGGCATCCAGCCGAGCGGACTCTCCGTCGCGCCGGCCTTGCCGCGAGTGCGATTGAAGATCCATTTGAGGACGCGGAGATTCTGGCTGTAGCCCGGCCAGATGAATTCGCCCCTGGCGTCCTTGCGGAACCAGTTGACGCAGAAGATCCGGGGTGGATCGGCAATCTGCCGGCCAAGCTGCAGCCAGTGATTGAAGTAGTCGCCCATGTGGTAGCCGCAGAAGGGCAGCATGGACATGGGGTCGCGGCGCACCTGGCCCACGGCGCCTGTCGCGGCCGCGGTAGTCTCGGAGCCGATGGTGGCGGCGGTATAGACGCCGAAATTCCAGTTGACCGCCTGCACCACGAGGGGCACCAGCGAGGCGCGGCGGCCACCGAAGATGAAGGCGCTGATCGGCACGCCAGCGGGATTCTCCCACTCGGCGTCCATCGACGGGCACTGCGCCGCGGGAGCAGTGAAGCGGGCGTTGGGATGCGCCGCCTTGCGGCCACACCCGGGGGTCCATGCCTGTCCGGTCCAGTCGGTCAGCAGGGCGGGGGGCGTCTCGGTCATTCCCTCCCACCAGACGTCGCCCTCGGGGGTGAGCGCCACATTGGTGAAGATGGTGTTGGATCGGATCGTGGCCATCGCGGTCGGATTGGATTTCTCCGAGGTGCCGGGAGCGACACCGAAGAAGCCGGCCTCCGGATTGATGGCGTGCAGCTTCCCATCCTGACCGGGCCGCACCCACGCGATATCGTCGCCGACGGTCGTGACGGTCCAGTTGTCGCACCCCGCCGGGGGCAACAGCATGGCGAGATTGGTCTTGCCGCAGGCGCTGGGAAAGGCGGCGGCGACATAGCGCTTCTCGCCTTCGGGGCTCTTGAGTCCGAGAATCAGCATGTGCTCCGCCATCCAGCCCTCATCGCGCGCCATCACCGAGGCGATCCGCAGCGCGAAACATTTCTTCCCGAGGAGCGCATTGCCACCGTATCCGGAGCCGTACGACCAGATGCTCCGTTCCTCCGGGAAGTGCACGATATACTTTTCATCCCGGTTGCTCGGCCACGGCACGTCGGTCACGCCGCCTGCCAGCGGATGACCCACCGAGTGCACGCACGGAACGAATTCGCCGTCCTTCAGCGCGTCGATGGCGCCGCGCCCCATGCGGGTCATGATCCGCATGCTCACCACCACGTACGGTGAGTCGGTGATCTCGACGCCGATGTGGGCGAGCGGAGATCCGAGCGGCCCCATGCTGAAGGGGACGACGTACATGGTCCGGCCCCGCATGGCTCCGGCGAAGACCCGTCGCAGCGTGGTGCGCATCTCGCGGGGGTCGACCCAGTTGTTGGTAGGGCCGGCGTCCTGTCGCCGCTGGCTGCAGATGAAGGTGCGGTCTTCCACCCGGGCGACGTCGCTCGGATCGGAGAGGGCGAGGTAGCTGTTGGGGCGCCGGATGGGATCGAGCCGCTTCAGGGTGCCGGACGCGACCATCGTCTCCAGCAGGCGATCGTTCTCGGCCTGCGAGCCATCGCACCATTGAATCCGATCGGGATCGGTGAGCGCGGCGATCTCCGCCACCCAGCTCTGCAGTCGCTCGTTGGTGACCCAGGAGGGACAATTGAGTGCGAGCGCCCGCGGTTCGGCGGTGGCGGTCATTGCGGCAGGCTCCGGCTGGTGGTGCGCGGGGTGGCCCGACGGGCCGGGCCCTTCAGCGCAGGGCAGGGAATTTCGACAGCAATCACACCGGAGGCAACACTTCCCCCCCGGGTGAATGATTATGCAGGAGCTCCGGGGCGGTCCGGGTTAGGGCCGCACCGGAACCATGTCGCTGGTGAAGTGGTAGGCGTTGATGACGGTGCCCACGTCGCGGATGGTGAGGAAGGTCGAGGTCGGCGTGCTGAACATCAGGTCCAGCGAGTCGGTCGAATGCTGGAACAGCCCCATGGTGTGGCCGATTTCGTGGGCGGCCACGGTGCGGAGGCAGCTGTTGATGTCCGCCGCTCCCGGCAGGCTGGGGTGGACATAGGTGTGAATCGGCAGCTTGAGCTGGAAGCGGGTTGCCCCGGTGTCCACGTCGGTCGCACCGAGACAGGAGGGGACGAAGAGCGCATTGGCGCCGGTCGAGGCTTCTCGCAGCGGGGCGGGGGGCGGTGGCGAGATGCTGGAGACGATGACGTCGGCCGTGGTGGAATCGCTCACCAGCTTGGCATCCCATTCGCCGTAGATGAACGCACCCTTCCAGAGCGTGATCCCCTCGCGGACGCGCTGCGGCAGTTGGTACTGGTCCTCGACCCAGATCTTCACCGGCAGGGCGCTGCGCGGCCAGTGAAACGTAAGGGTGTCGATACGCGGCCCGGCGCTGTCGTACGGAACCAGGAGGCGCCAGTCGTAGCGCTCGCTACGCGTGGGGGCGACGATGTCGGTGCAGGCGATGCCGGTGGCCGCCACGAGGGCGCCGATCCCGGCAACGATGGTTGTACGGTTCATGGGCGATGGTACTCGATGCCGAGGCCGAGCCCGAGTCGGTGCACATCCTGGGTGCGTCCGAAGCCGAGTCCGGCGAGCTCGTCGGTGGAGAATCGCTGATAGTCATAACGAAGCCGGGCGACCACCCCGATGGCGCCGCGCATCGGGAGCCGGTAGTCGATGCCGCCGAGAAGGAGCAGCAGGGTGGGGCCGCCCCGCGCGAAGATGCCGTTCTTGTCCGGGAGATACTTCAGGACTCCCGCGCCACCGCGGTAGCGCAGCGGGCCAAAGAGCGGTCCCTCGACACCGCCGGTGATGCTGAGGGTCCGGAAGCTGGGGCCGTCGACCGTGGGGAATCCGGCTTCATTGATCCGGGTCTTGCCCAGGCCCAGGGCGACCTCGAGGCCGGCCCGTTCGCGCGCGCTCACCGGGAGGGAGGCCCCCAGGGTGATCGTCGGGGCAAGCGCCTGGGTGACCTCGATGGTCTGAAAGATCCGGTCGCTGACGAGGCGGGTCCCGCCGGTCACACCGAACGTTGCGGTGTACTGTGCCTGGCCGGCGAGCGTCGCGGGAAGGAGCGTGGCGATCGCCAGGGATGTCGAGAGAATTCGCATGTACCCGTAAGATGCTGTCCGTGGAGAGTCGAGTCAACGCAGGGGACGATTGCCACCCCTGGCATACGCACGCAGCCGATGCAGCATCTTCCGGTCGAGGGTGACCATGTCGTCGCCCTTCGGAGTCTCCAGGATCTTGATCGTATGCGCGAGCCGGGGATCCTTCATGATCCGGCGGAAGGGCTCGGCGCCCAGGCTGCCCTCCGCGATCAGCTCGTGGCGATCCTTGCGTGAGGCGAACGGCGTCTTGGAGTCGTTGAGGTGCAGGCAGCGCAGATGGCTGAGACCGATCAGCGTGTCCCACAGACGCCAGACCGCGTCAAAATCGTTGATCAGGTCGTAGCCGGCCGAGAAGAGGTGGCAGGTGTCGGCACAGAATCCGATGCGGGCGCGGTGCGGCTCGGGGATCAGTCCGCGCAGTTCGGCGAGCTCCTCGAAAGCTACGGCCGAGGGCGGTGCCGGTGCCTGACGTGGTCTCCAGCAGCACCATGGTCTCGCCAGGCACTTCCGCGAGGCAGCGCGCGTAGTTGGCAGCGTTGGCGTCGAGACCGCGGCGCCAGTCATCGATATAGTTGCCTGGATGCGACACCACGTAGGGGATGCCGAGGGCCGTGCATCGCTCGAGCTCGGCGATGAAAGACTTGACGGAGCGCGCACTTAGATCGGAGTCGGGAGAGGCAAGGTTTATCAGGTACGAATCGTGCGACACTGCTGCCCGCATCTCCGTGCGCTGCATCTCGTCAACATATCGCGCGCGGGTTTCGGCGTCGATCGTCGGTTCCCGCCATTGATTCGGAGTCTTGGTGAAGAGCTGCAGGGCGGTCGCGCCGATGGCCGCAGCCCGGCCTGGCGCAGTGTCCACGCCGCCCTGCGTCGAGACGTGTGCGCCGAGCATTTCGCCGGCGGGTCGGAGAGTCTTGGGCATCGCTTCGTTTCCTTGACAGGGCATAGACGCCGGATACGTTCCCGGCCGCCGTTGGAATTCCGATCATCTTGACCGATTCTCCGCCTCCGCGCCGCATACTGCTTCTGGGCGATGCCGCTGCGCGCCCCGACGGGCTCGAGCGGGCCTTGGCGCGCGGCGGCTATCAACTGCTGGAGGCGGAAGGGGCCGACGCCGAACACCCACCCGCTGCGCCTCCCGATCTCATTCTGCTCACCACCCGCCTGGCCGATCAGCGCCTGCAGGAGGCGCTCGCGGCCCTCACCGGCGAGGTCTGGCGATCGATTCCCCTGGTGGTCGCCCTCGCCGATGTCGACGCGGAGGGACCGTTCAAGGCGCTGGCGATGGGCGCGGACGACGCAGTCGCCGCACCGATCCACCTGCAGGAACTGCTCGCGCGACTCGGCGCTCGGCTGCGCCGAATTCCGACGGACCGGGGCGGGCATGACGCCGCGTGGCGCCAGGAGCTGATGTTCGACATCCTCGAGGAGCTCTCTGCCGCGATCCGCTCCGACACGATAGTCGAGACGCTGGTGCGTCGAGTCGGGCTCGCGCTGGAACTGCCGCGCTGTTCCTTCCTCCTCGCCTCGCCGTGGGAACGGTACGGGCGAGTCGTCGCCGTCTGCGAGAACCCCTGCGACTCGCGACCTCCGCGTCGATCTCTACCGCTATCCCGAAATCCGCGAGGCGCTGCGTACCGAGCGGACCGTGTTCATCCCCGACCTCGCCGCCCATCACTTCTTCGAGGAGATTCGCCCGCTCTGCGAGGAACTCGGCATCAGCGCCGATGTGCGGAGCGTCGCCGTGATTCCCGTGAATCTGCATGGCAAACCGGCCGGGGTGTTCCTGCTGCGCACCCGCCGGGAAGATCCGGTCCTCACGTCCGATCAGCTCGCCTTTGCCGAGCGGCTGCTGCGTGCGGCGGCCCGTCTGCTGGAGAACGAAGAGCGCCGGGCCGGCACCGCGCGGCGCCAGGCAAGCGCCCTCGCTACCGACATGCTCACCGGATGCGGCAACCTCGACGCGCTGAATCGCCGCATCCGGGAAGAGTTCGAGCGGGCCCGGCGCTATGCCCTCACCTTCAGCGTGGTCCTGCTCGACGTGGACCGGCTTCGCGGCTACAACGAGCGCTTCGGCAACGTGGTCGGTGACCGGGTCCTGGCGGAGCTCGGCGGGCTGCTGTCGAAAGAGGTGCGCGCGCCCGACTTCGTGAGCCGCTACGGTGGGGACGAATTCGCCCTGGTCCTCCCGGAGACCGACCTGCTCGGCGCCCGTGCCTCGATCGGCCGGGTGCGGGCTCTCGTCCAGGAGCACGACTTCCCCGATCTCAACAGCCAGGACCGCCCCACCCTCTCCGCCGGAATCGTCACGTTTCCCCACCCTGCAGCGAGCGACACGCAGGACCTCTTTGCGCTCATGGAGGCCGCGCTGCAGCGCGGCAAGGCGCAGACCGAGGGCCGCATCGGCACCGCGGATACCGTCACCGCCTAGCGACGTCGCCTATCGCCGCCGCTTCAGCCAGTCCGAGGGATCGAGCGGGATGCCGCCTTCGCCTCGAATCTCGAAGTAGAGCTGAGACCCTTCGTCGCTGTTCTCTCCCCCGACCGTCCCGATGACCTGCCCCTTCGTCACCCTCGCACCGAGGGCGACCTTGGCCTCGTTGAGGTGCATGTAGAGCGATCGGTACCCGTCGCCGTGGTAGAGAAAGAGTGTCAGGCCGTAGGTCCCCATGATCTGCAGGCGCTCCACTGTACCGGACTCCACCGCCTGGACCGCCGTCCCGATCGGTGCTCCGATCGCGATGCCATTGTGCTTGATCACGGCACCAGAAGCGAGCTGCTCCAGCCCGAAGTTGTAGAGGATCTGTCCGTCGACCGGCCAGTCGAGCTTGCCGATGTCCGCGGTAGACAGCGTGGCACCGCCCGCGAGTCCCTCCGGGCGCGGGGTCGCGCGCCGGGCACGCTCCAGCTCGGCGAGGAGGTCGTTCAGGCGGGCTTCGTCGCGCTGCAGGGCCGAGAGCTGCTGCTCGTTGGTGCGTGCGGTACGACGGGTCTCCCGGAGGCGGCTGGCGCTTTCGTCTGCCAGGCGGGCGTAGCGCTGCAGCTCGGCCTGCCGTTCATCCTTGCTCCGGTCCAGCTCCGACTTGGTCTGCAGGATCTCGCGACGACGGCGTTCCACCTGTCCCTTGAGCTTTTCGACATCGGCCAGGAGCGCCTTGTCCTGCCGCGACTGGAGGTAGAGGTACTTGTAGCGGGAGAGCAGGTCGCCGAACGACTCGGCCGCCACCAGCACCTCGAAGGTGTAGAGTGTGCCGCGCTTGTAGATCTCGGACAGCCGGCGCTCGAGCACCGCGCGCTTCTCCGCCAGGTTGTCCTGGGCCAACGCGAGGTCCGCGCTCACCCGGTCGACCTGGCTGTTGAGCCCGCCGATCTGGGTCTCGAGCTCGTTGACGATGCGGTTGGTGGTCTGCCGCTGGCGCTCGATGTTGTCGAGCTCCTCGCCCAGGTCGTGGACCTGTCCCTGCAGCCTGGCGCGCTCCTGCTGCAGCCGCTCCCGCTCCCGGCGGATCTCTTCGAGTCGGCGGCGGGAATCGTCGAGGTCGGATTGGGCAGCAAGATGAACCGGGGAGCGGCGAGGAGGGCGAGCAGGACGAAGCAACGGGAAAAGAGAAAGGGAAAGGGGGAAAGGCGGTGTGATTCACGGGCGGTTCCGCTTTCCCGGTGCTCCCTTCGTCCATCCCCTCATTGCCTCACACATTCCTGCAGGTGCCGCCCCACGCTCACCAGGCTGCCGCCCAGGCCGATACGGCCCCGAACAGCACCCCGAGTACCACTTGCGCTGGCTGGAGGAAGACGATGCCGGACGTGGCGAGCTCGCTCTGGCCGCGGAAGAGCAGGAAGGAGCCGTAGCACAGCCCGACCGCGAGCACCCCGCCGAGCAGGCCCTTGAGCATGCCCTCGAGCAGGAAGGGCCCGCGGATGAACCCGTTGGTGGCGCCGACCAGCCGCATGATGGCGATCTCGCGCTCGCGCTGCAGGACGGTGATCCGGATGGTGACGCCGATGATCACCACCGCCACGACGGCAAAGGCGAGCCCGATGGTCAGCCCGACGAATCCGACGATGTTGCGGAGCCGGTCCAGCTTCTCGATCCACTCCCGCCCGTAGCGGACCTCGTCCACGAAGCGGTAGCCGCGCAGACGGTCGGCCACCGCCGGCGGTGTGCTCCGCGTCGCGGAAACCGGGCTTGAGCTCGGATCTCCAGCGAGGCCGGCAGCGGGTTCACCTCGAGGTCGCGATAGGCGTCCTTGAATTCGACCAGCTCCTGGCGGGCCCGCTCGAGCGCCTCGTCCTCGCTGACGAACGTGACGCCTGGCCACCTCGGGAAAGGCGGCGATGTCCTGGGAGGCGAGCGTGATCGTCTCGGTCGACGTGCCGCGGAGGAGGTAGGCCACGACCTCGACCCGCTGCTCCACGTTGCGGAGCGCCTCGCGCAGGTTGAGCGCGACCAGCCCGAAGAGGCCGACCACGTACAGCGAGAAGGCGATCGTGGTGACCGAGAGAGCCGAGAGCAGCGGCGCGCGGCGGAAGGCGGCAGCGCCTCGCGGAAGAGGAGCCTCATGCGTCCGCCTCCGCGGCCAGCCGTCGTCCTCGCCGCTGTCGAAGACGATCGCGCCCTCGCGCATCTCGACGGAGCGGTAGGTCGTCTGCCGGACCAGGTCGAGGTCGTGGGTCGCCATCACCACGCAGGTGCCGCCGGCGTTGATGTCGCGGAGCAGCTGGAAGACGCCGCGGGTGGCGCGCTCGTCGAGGTTGCCGGTCGGTTCGTCGGCCAGCAGGATCGCCGGGTCGTTGACCAGCGCGCGGGCGATGGCCACCCGCTGCTGCTCGCCGCCGGAGAGCTCGTGTGGATAGGCCTGCGCCTTGGAGGCGAGCCCGACCTGGGTCAGCACCCGCATCACCCGCGGCGGGATGCCGTCGTGGCGGGCGCCGGTCACCTCGAGCGCAAAGGCGATGTTCTCCTCGGCGGTGCGGTCCTCGAGCAGCCGGAAGTCCTGGAACACGATGCCCAGCCGGCGGCGCAGGCGCGGCACGTCGCGCGGCGCGAGACCTCGGCCATGCGAAGCCCGAGACCCGCACCTCCCCGCTGGTCGGCCGGAGGTCGCCGTACATCAGCTTGAGCATGGTGGACTTGCCGGCACCGGAGTGCCCGGTGAGGAAGACGAACTCGCCCTTCGCGACGTGAAGGGAGACGTTCTTGAGGGCGACGCCCTTGGGATAGTTCTTGAAGACCTGCGCGAAGCGAATCACGGGGGGAAGATAGGATTGACGATCGGGGGAGTAAAGCGACGGAAGGGACCGACGGCAGCTCCGGCCCTCCGTTCGACACCGGGCGACTACCCCAGCGCCTGCTCCAGGTCGGCGATGATGTCGCCGGCGTCCTCGATCCCGCAGGAGAGCCGGACGAAGCCGTCGGGAATGCCGATCTGGCGCGCTGCTCGTCGCGTCATCCGCCGGTGCGAGGTGAGGCGCGGCTCGGAGATCAGGCTCTCGACGCCGGCCAGGCTCGGCGCGTGGGTGATCAGCTTGAGCTTCTTGAGGAACTTCTCCGTGGCCCGGGCGCCGCCCTTGAGCTCGAGGCCGACCATGCCGCCGTAGCCGTCGAGCACCTGGGCGGCGTAGTCGTGGTCGGGGTGGCTGGGGAGCCCGGGGTAGTGGACCTTGATGATGCCGGCGGGTCTGCGGCCCACGGGGCCACCGCCAGCCCGTTCTCGTTGTGCCGCGCCATCCGCACGCCGAGCGTGCGCATGCCGCGCTCGACCAGCCACGCCGCGTGCGGGTCGATCGACTGGCCCCAGAGCGTCATCAGCCGGGTCACCTCGTCGATCGACCGAGGCGGAGCCGGCCACCGCGCCGGCGATCACGTCGCTGTGCCCGTTGAGGTACTTGGTGGCGCTGGTGATCACGATGTCGGCGCCGTGCTCCAGCGGGCGGAAGTTGATCGGGCTGGCGAAGGTCGCGTCCACCAGCAGGGCGAAGCCCGACTCCTCGGCGCGACTGCGCCATCGGGGTCAGGTCGAGCACCCGCATCAGCGGGTTGGTCGGCGTCTCGACGAAGAGGGCCCGGGTCGCTCTTCCGGCACGGACTTCTTCCAGAGCCGCGGCTGGTCGGGGGCGACGTAGGACACCTCGATGCCGAACCGCGAGAACTCCTCGTCGAACAGCCGCCGGGTGCCGCCGTAGATCCAGGAGCTGGCGACCAGGTGGTCGCCCGGCCGGAGCACGGCCAGGTGGGCCAGCGCCGTGGCCCCCATGCCGCTGGCGAAGAAGATCGCGGCCTCGGCCCCCTCCAGCATCGCGTACTTGGTGGCCAGCGCCATCTGGTTCGGATTGTTGCCGTACCGCGAGTACATCACCTCTTCGTCGCAGCCGACCGGATTGGTGAAGGTGCTGCTCTGGTAGATCGGCGTGATGACCGGCGGTCCAGTCCGGCCGGCGTGTGCGGCTGGCCGTGGATCGCGATGGTCGACAGCCCGAGGCGGCGCTTGCTCACGCGATGGGGACCGGCGTAGGTAGTCCTCGGCGCCGACGCAGCAGGCGGAGGTGCGAGGGTGTCGAGCGCCGCGGCCGCCCGCTCCAGCGTCCAGCCGGTGCGCTCGGCGAGCGCAGGGCCGTCGCCGGTCCCGCGGCCTGCAGCGTGAAGAACGCGGTCCGCAGGTCCGGACTCACCCGGCCCACCGGGCGGGTCGGCGCCTCGGCGGTCGCAGACCAGGACGGCGAGGTCGTGATGCTCGAGCACATGGTCGATCGCCTCGAGCTGATCCTCGCGCAGTCCCAGCAGCACCAGGTAGGTCTCGCCGGGAGGATTGAGCAGCAGCTTGGCGACGATTTCGTCGGCACAGCTGAAGTCGACCAGGCCGACCTCGGAGAAATCGAGCAGGGTGGCGTGGCCCCGCCGCGACGATCGCGTGCTCGATGCTGATCCGGACCGCCGCGCCGGTGGAGCGGGTGACCAGGTCCCGGTAGGGCGTCTCCACCGCTTCGCGCAGGACCCGGTCGACCCGGATCTTCTGGATCATCCGCTGGCGCCCTCCTGGGCTGGGATCACGATCTGGACCTGGACGCCGGGAAATAGGCGAGATGTTCGGTCAGCGGCACGTCGTCGTCCCACGGCGGGACGATCGCGATCCGTGCGGTGCCGCTGCGGATGCTGAACTTGCCCTCCCAGCGGGCCAGGTAGCGCTTGATACCGGCCAGGCCCTGGCCCCGGCCCGGATCGCGGAACCGGCTGATGTTCTGGATCACCGCCGCCTCGAGCGCCGCCCCGTCGCCCCAGCGGTCGCCGTAGCGCCGGGCCTGGTCGCTTCGAGCGAGCGCCGGAACCCGACACCGGCGTCGCTCACCGCGATCACGACCACCCGCCGGCCCAGCCGCTTGCGGTAGGAGTAGGCGTGCACCGAGACCCAGCCGCCGGTGCCGGCGTGCTCCACGATGTTCTGGCAGGCCTCCGAAAGCGCCATGGCGAATCCCATCGTGGCCTTGGCTTCGAGCCCCAGCTCGTCGTGCAGGATCCGGGCGGCCCGCTCCTGGATCATGCCGACCACCTGGTGGACGTCCTCGCTGGCCCGGACCGGCGTCACGTCCAGCAGCACGTCGGAGTGCTCGTCCGGCCTGATCTTCGGCACCTTGCCGTGGAGCTCGAACAGCTCGGCGGGGTGCTGGAAGAATCCGGTCCGGGCCCAGTAGCGGCGCACGTCCTCCGCGAGCCGGCACCGTGAAGCCGGGCTGCGGTCCCCCCGCCTCCTGCACCGCCTGCGCCGCGGTGAGCATGGCGACCAGCCCGTACGGAGACGCCCACGGACGCGCCCCTGGCATCGAACAGAATCCGGTCGGTCAGCGGCCCGCCGAGAACGACTCGGCGAACTGCTCGAAGCTCCGGTCGTCCAACGAAGCCGGGATCTCGACGATGCGGGTCATGCGCCGCCCGCCGGGATCAGCTCGCCCCGCAGCAGCCGGCCGAGCCCGGTGGCGCCCCGCAGCGATGGCGTTGCGCGCCGCGATCCGGTTGGCCTCGGCGATCGCCCCCTCGGGTGCGCGTCCGGCCAGGAGGCTGGCGAAGAGCGTGGCGCCGAAGATGTCACCGCAGCCGGTCGGGTCGATCGCGTCGACCGGCGGGGCGGGCACCAGCGCCGTGCGAATGGTCCCCGGGTGCGCATCGGATCCGGCGAGCTGTACCCGACCCGGCACCCGGAACTCGGAACTGAAACCCGGCGCCTCGACATACACCGCGCCGCGGGGCCCGAGCGTCACCATCAGCAGCCGGACGCCCGCGGCGATCGCCGGCACGGCGAGCGCCAGCGGGTCGGGGGCGAATCTGCGCGCATCTCGTCCTCGTTGAGCTGGACCACGTCGAAGCAGGCCGAACCAGGCCGCGAGGTCGACCAGCGGACGCAGCACCCGGACGCCGTCCGGCGGCATGCCGAAGAAGCAGGCTGTGCAGGTCGGCGTAGATCGGGCCGTGAAAGGCCTGGCGCAGCGCCTGCGCCGTGCCCAGTCGCAGTTCGAATCCGGAGATGAAGTTGACGTAGATCGCGTCGAGGTCGCGGACCATCGGCCCCAGCTCGGCCCAGGTCCAGGCCGGCACACCGCCGCTCATCCGCTCGGTCCGCCGGTCGCCCGACTGATAGCGGAGGGTCACGCGATTGTTCGGCACCGGTACCTCGACGCACCGGCCGCCTGGCACCAGGCGCCGGAGGCCGCGGAGCAGGGTCGCCGCTTCGTCGCGGAGGTCGCTGCCCACCTTGATCAGCGGCACGAGCTCCCAGTCGGCCGGCAGCGCGGCCTCGAAGCCTGCCAGCGCGTAGGCGATGCCGCCCCACTCCTCGACCGGGCGCGGCAGCGAGGTCCCGGCCGTGGATCACGTCCCAGACCAGCGAGCCGAGGACGCCGACCCTCAAACAATTCCCGCCTCCACCTGCTCCACGAAGGCCCGCGCCGCGCCGTACACGCCGGCCACCCCGGTGAGTTCACCCGGCACGATGCGGCAGACCTCGACCGCCGGCTTGAAGGCGCGTCGTGACACCTCGCGGCGGAGCGGGGCGAACAGGCTGTCGCCGGCCAGGGTGACCCCGCCCACGATCACGACCACTTCGGGATTGAAGATGTTGATCAGGTTCGCCACCGCCGCCCCAAGGAACTTGGCGGTGTCGCGCACCACCTCGAGCGCCAGCTCGTCGCCCGCGTGGGCCGCCTCGTAGACCGTCTGCGCGGTGATCTTCGCGCAGGTCGCCGCCGACGTACGACGGGCAGGCTCGATCTCGGCCCCGCTCTCGAGCGCCTCCACCGCGCGCAGCGCGATGTTCGGTCCCGCTGGCGTAGGCCTCGATGCAGCCGTAGTTGCCGCACTTGCAGCGCCGGCCGTTGGCGTCGATCGTCATGTGCCCGACTTCGCCGGCCATGTCGGAGGCGCCGTGGTAGAGCCGGCCGTCGATGATGATGCCGCCGCCGATCCCGGTGCCGATCGTCAGCCCGACCGTGATCCGGGTGCCGCGAGCCGCCCCGCGCCACCACTCCCCGAGCACGGCGCAGTTGGCGTCGTTGTCGAGCGCGGTCGGCAGCCCGAGGCCGTCCTCCAGCCGCTGCCGGAGCGGCATGTTCACCCAGCCGAGATTGGGGGTGAGCAGGACGATGCCGTGGCGCGTGTCGAGCGGCCCCGGCGCGCCGATCCCGACACCGATCACCTCCAGCTCCGGCGCTGCCTCGCGGCTCTCGGCGATGCTCTGCTTCGCCGCCGCGATGATCCGCTGCACCACCGCGTCGGGCCCCTGTTCCGCCCCGGTCGGCACGCTCACCACGCCGTGAATCGCGGAGCCGTCCTCGGCGACGCAGCCGCAGACGATGTTGGTACCGCCGAGGTCGATGCCGACGATTGCGCGCATGGGAGCGATTCGGGAGGAGTGGGACAGGGTACTCGTGCAATCCGAGAATGATAGGGCCACCGTGCGAATCCCTCTACTGCCCGGCGGCACTCCGGCATCGTCTGCCCGGGGGGCGCAGGCGAGCGGTGACGACAGTCAGCACCGCAGCCGCATCGATTTCCTTCATGCAGCGGTGGTGGCCCAGCGGGCAGCGCTCCGGGCCGTGCGGGGAGCAGGGGCGGCAGGGCAGGGCGGGGTGCTCGATCACGCTGTCCTCGGGGCCGATCGGACCGAATCCGAAGTGCGGGGACCGTGGGCCGAACAGCGCTACGACGGGGCGCCGCAGCGCCGTGGCGAGGTGCAGTGCGACCGAATCGTTGGTGACCAGGAGCGCTGCGCGCTCGATGAGCGCGGCGGAGGCGCGGATCGAGAGCACCCCGGCGGCGGATCGGGCCCGGTCCGGCGCGGCCCGTCACGATCGCGGCCCCCAGGGCGGCATCGTCCCGGCCACCGACCACGACCATCGGACCGGGAAGTCCGCGCGGCGAAGTCCGCGTAATACGGCCATCGCTTGGTGCCCCAGCGCGACCCCGGCGCCAGCGCGACGAACGGGTCGGCGATGCCGTTGCGCTCCGAGCCACGCCGATGCGACGGCGCGATCCGCCTCCGTCAGCGCGAGCCACGGCCGCGCCGGCAGCGCTCCGTTGCCGCCGCCAGCGCGGCGAGGCGTGCGCTCATGTGGCCGTCGATGGGCCGCGCGATTCGCCGGGTATAGCCGAGCGACGCCGGCGCCGCCGGCGAAGCCGATCGCGCTCGTCGCGCACCAGCCAGCAAGGCCAGCGCCGCCGAACGGAGCGATCCGTGGGGCAGCACGACACGGGCGTAGCCAGGTGCGCGGAGCCGTCGTCCGACACGGCAGCAGGCCGCGGATGCCCCGATCGGTGCCATGCTTGTCGAAGGGAATGACTCGCCGGACGGCGGGGTGCGTCTCCACCAGGGCCGCCGCCGTCGGGGTGGTGACGACATCGACGGGCCCGTACCGCTCGGCGAGCCGCGTGAGCAGCGGAAGCGTCAGGATGACGTCGCCGAGGTGGGCGGTCTGGATGACGAGCGTTCCGAGGTCCGGGTTCCGAGTCCGGGGCTCCGCGGCCTCCGGCGTTGACACGGCGACCATCGCCCCTCGCTTGTCAGGCAATCCGGGAATCCAGACCTCGGCACCCGGAGCGCGCGATCAGTCCACCTGGAGCACCGCCAGGAAGGCTTCCTGCGGAATCTCGACCTGGCCGAGCTGCTTCATCCGCTTCTTGCCCTCTTTCTGCTTCTCGAGGAGCTTGCGCTTCCGCGTGATGTCGCCGCCGTAGCACTTGGCGAGCACGTCCTTGCGGAGCGCGGAGATCGTCTCGCGGGCGATGACCTTGTTGCCGATCGCCGCCTGGATCGCCACCACGAACAGCTGGCGCGGAATCAGTTCCTTGAGCTTCTCGGAGATCTTCCGGCCGAACTCGTACGCCTTGTCCTTGTGGATGATCACGCTGAAGGCGTCGACCGGCTCGCCGTTGATCAGCATGTCGAGCCGGACCAGATCGCGATTCGCGGTACCCCGCCAGCTCGTAGTCCATCGACGCGTACCCGCGGGAGATCCCCTTGAGCTTGTCGTAGAAGTCCAGCACGATCTCGCCCAGCGGAAAGTCGAAGTCGAACTCGACCCGGGTGGTATCGAGGTACTTCATCCCGTGGTAGACGCCGCGGCGATCGGTCCCCAGCTTCATGATGCCGCCGATGTACTCCACCGGCGTCATGATGCGCGCCTTGACGTATGGCTCTTCGATCCGCGAAATCGTCGGCCGGGTCCGGCAGCTTGGTCGGATTCTCCAGCAGCAGCATGCGTGCCGTCGGTGCGGTAGACGTAGTACTCCACCGTCGGCACGGTGGTGATCAGGTCGAGATTGAACTCGCGCTGCAGCCGCTCCGGCCACGATCTCCATGTGCAGCAGGCCGAGAAAGCCGCAGCGGAAGCCGAAGCCCAAGCGCCGTCGAGGTCTCCGGCTCGTAGCTGCAGGCTCGCGTCGTTGAGCTTGAGCTTCGCGAGGGCGTCGCGCAGCGTCTTCGTACTGCTCGCTCTCGGTCGGATAGAGCCCGGCGAAGACCATCGACTTGACCTCGCGGTAGCCGGGCAGCAGCTCGGTCGCGCGCTCGTTGGCGTCGAGGATGGTGTCGCCGGCACGGGTATCCCCCACGCGTGCGCGTGTTGGCGACGACGTAGCCGACTTCGCCCGATTCCAGCACGCCCGTCGGGCGCTGGCCCAGTTGCAGGTAGCCGACCTCGTCGACGGTGTAGACATCCTCGGGGTGCGCGCCAAAGGCGATCTGCATCCCTTTCCGGAGGGTGCCGTCGACCACCCGGATGCTCGGAATGGCGCCACGATAGCGGTCGAAGTAGGAGTCGAAGATCAGGGCGCGGAGCGGTGCCTCGGGGTTGCCCCGCGGCATCGGGACCTTCGCGCAATCACCGCCTCGAGCAGCTCGGGGACCCCCGTCCCTTCCTTGGCGGAGACCGACAGGATCTCCTCCCGCCTGGCCCCGATCAGGTCCATGATCTCCCGGGCCCGGCGCTCGGGCTCGGCCCCGGGCAGATCGATCTTGTTGAGGACCGGGATGATCTCGAGCCCCGCGTCCATCGCGAGGAAGAGGTTCGAGAGCGTCTGGGCCTGGACCCCCTGGGAGGCATCGACGACGAGGATCGCCCCCTCGCACGCGGCGAGCGACCGGGAGACTTCGTAGGTGAAGTCGACGTGACCAGGGGTATCGATCAGGTTGAGCTCGTACTCCTGGCCATCTCGCGCGGTGTAGGCCATGCGGACGGCGTTGAGCTTGATCGTGATCCCGCGCTCCCGCTCGAGGTCCATGGTATCGAGCAGCTGCTCGCGCATGAGGCGCTTCTCGACGGCACCGGTGGCCTCGATGAGCCGGTCGGCGAGGGTGCTCTTGCCATGGTCGATATGGGCGACGATGCAGAAATTGCGAATGCGTGCCTGCTTCATGACCGGGAATATAGCGCCTCCCCCTCCTCCCCGTCCGTCTCGCCCCGATTACCCTTCGGCATGCGTCGCTTCCCCTCCGCCCACACGGGCATGTTGCTCGTCGTGCTCTTCTGGGGCGGCAACTACGCGATCTCGAAGCTCACCTTCAGCGAGATTCCCCCGCTCGCCTTTACCGCGCTCCGATTCAGCGTCGGCTCACTCCTCCTCTGGCTTCTGCTCTCGCGGGTGGAGCCGCTGGGGGCCGTCCCCCGGCACCTCCGGGGCCGACTGTTGCTGCTCGGCATCGTCGGGAACACCATCTACCAGCTCTGCTTCATCACCGGGCTCTCCCGGACCACTGCGACCAACACGGCGCTCATCCTGGCGGCAATGCCCACCGTCGTGACCGTCGTCTCGGGGCGGCTCGGCCACGAACGCATCCTGCCGAGGCAGTACGCCGCCCTCGCTCTCGCAACCGTGGGAGTCGTCGCGGTGATCGCCGCCCGCGGCCTCGATCTCGCTCACGACGACTGGACCGGCGACCTCCTGATTCTCGGTGGCGTGGCCTGCTGGACCGTGTACACGATCGGACTCCGCGGTATCGGGGGCGAGATGTCGGCGCTCAGTGTCACCACCTGGGGTCTGCTGGCAGGCACACCGGCGCTGGTCCTGGCCGGCCTTCCTTCTCTTGCGCGGATGGATTGGGGTGGGGTGAGCTGGAGGGCGTGGGCGGGGCTGACCTACTCGACACTGCTCTCACTCGTCGCCGCGTACTTCCTCTGGAGCAGGGCGGTCCAACGGCTTGGCGCCTCCCGCGCCGCCCTCTATACCTGTGCCAGCCCACTGGTCGCCGGCCTGACAGCGCTGCTGCTCCTCGGGGAGCGCCCGACGCCGGCGCATTTCGTGGGTGGCGCCTGCATCATCGGCGGAGTCCTGCTGGGGCAGTGGCGTCCCGCTGACGGGTCGGCGGTCGGCGCAGCGGCTGACTCCTGACGGCGCCACTGGCCGCGTCCGCGGCGCCTGCAACCGCCCCGCCGACGGCTCCGGTATCGGGGAGGTGCCCGCGCACATCGTGACGGAGCGTGGAGTCGAGATCCGGATCCGCCCCGAACGGCCCGGTGCGGATCGCGAGGTCCGGGGCGACACCCACGACGCCTGCCCGGTTGGCCAACGCGGACACGGTTAGCTGGCGCTTCCCTCCAATTCTTCCAGACGCGCCATCGCCCGACGCAGATGCGGGATCACGATACTGCCCCCGACGACCAGTCCCACCGAGAAGATTTCGAGGAACTCCGCGCGCGTCGTTCCTTCCTCGTGGCAGCGCACCACGTGATAGGTCACGCAGTCGTCGCAGCGCAACACCAGGCTCGAGACGAGGCCGAGCATCTCCTTGGTCTTGGTGCCCAGCGCGCCGGGTTCGTAACAGCGGTGGTCGAGGGCAAAGAACCGGTTGATCGTGAGGTTGCCTGCGTTGAGGATGATGTCGTTCATCCGTCCGCGGAACGCGTTGAATTCGGCGAGCGAATTCGTGGAGTCGGTCATGCGTGAGAACCGGGAGAGGGGTTTGGAGAAGGTCCAGGCGGTCCGCGCCCCGGCCCACCAGGGCCGAGGTCCGGACGCGCGCCGGCAAATCACTGCGCTCGCGACCCCACGATCTTCTCGTAGCTCGCCGGAACCCACTTCGGCCGCTCGGAGGCGTTGGCCACATCCTGACCGAGGAAGAAGAGCAGCTTGAGTATGCGCGACTCCTTTTCGCTGTCGACCTTGTCGGGCGAGTCGGTCACCTGGTGGTAGTCGGGATGGGTGCCGTTGAAAAAGAACAGGATCGGCACACCCTTCCGGGCGAAGTTGTAGTGGTCGGAACGAAAATAGAAGTTCTCCTCCGGCCAGCGGTCGTCGATGGCCGACATGTTGAGCTCGGGGTGGGCAGCATTGACCCGCCCGAGGGTGGTCCCCAGGTCGGAGTGTTCCCGGCCGATGGCAACGATGGTGTCCTTCCAGTTGCGACCGATCATGTCGATGTTGAGGTCCGCCACGATCTGCGGAAGGGCGACCGTCGGATGCTCTGAGAAGTACGAGCTGCCGAACAGCCCCTTCTCCTCTCCGCTGACCGTCAAGAAAAGCATCGAGCGTTTCGGCCGCGCGCCCTTCTGGCTGAAGGCCTCGGCGAGCTCCATGATGCCAACCGTCCCCGAACCATCGTCATCCGCGCCATTGCAGATGGTGTCACCGCCGCGCGCCTGACACTGTCCTCCCCCGGCTGTCCCGACGTGGTCCATGTGGGCCGAGAAAATCACGAATTCCTTCTTCAGGGCCGGATCGGTGCCTTCCAGCATGCCGACGGTGTTCGGCGCTGTGGCGGACTCCAGCACCGTGTCGCGGAGCCCGAAGCCGATCATGAGCTCCGGCAGCTCGCGGGTCACGGCGCCGGGGGCGGTCCGGATCTCGTCGAGATTCAATCCCGCCGCCGTCAGGATGTCCCCGAGTGCGCGCTGATGCACTTCGACGACGGGCGCGTCCGCGCCGGTACCGTCCACACCCACCCGCACCTGCGCCTGACTGGCGACCCGTTGAGCGAACGCAGCCGAGTCCCGGTTGGACAGCAGGACCACGCCGACAGCGCCCTGACCGAGCAGCGCACCCACGGTTTGCTGAATGGCCGGTGGCAACGGCTTGCGATAGTCCATGACGACGACGACCGCCTTGCCCTTCGCGTCGATCCGCTTGGCGTCCTCGGGGCCGTAGCTGCCGCCGATGAGGACGGCGGGGGCATGGAGCTCCCCGGCCGGAACGGCCCCGAACGCGAACCGCGCATCCCGGCTGAGCTCCACATGGACATGCTGACCCTTGATCATGAACCCGACGTGCGAGCCCGCGACATCGACCTTCCGGCGCGCGATGGTGTACCTCTGGAAATAGGTGCCGTGCTCGCCGGCCGGCGTGAGCCCGAACTGTTTGAACTGATCCGCGACGTACTGCGCTGTCTTCTCCAGTCCGGGGCTCGGTGTGTCGCGCCCCATCATGGAATCGTCGGCGATGATGTTGATGCGGCGCTGCACATCGGCCTGGGTGATCGTCTGGGCCGCGGCACGGAAGGCGGGGCTGGTCTGAGCCGCCAGCGTCATGGCGGTCCAGCTGCTGGCGAACAGGGTCAGGATGAAACGGCGCATCGGCCACCTGGGCTGAGGAAATCTCATGTCGGGGCAGGAAAAGATAGCGCCCGGCCGTGAGGTACGGACGGGCGCTGGCAGGGGTTTCGGTGACGACTATGGCCGGCGGCGCTTCAACTGCGGCTCACCGGTGCTCCTGGGCGGGGGCGCCTGTCGCGGTTCGGCGCGCGGGCGGTCCGGGGGCGGGGCCGAACGGGCCGGCTGCCGGTCCGGCTCACGGCGGTCCGGCTGACGAGCCGGCTCCCGGCTGGGCTCACTTGGAACCGGGTTCTGGGTGTCCGGCTGTCCATTCTGCACCGGGCGATCATCGCTCGGGCGACGCCGCGGGACGGAGCCGTCGCTGGAGGGCGGAACCTCACGGCTGTTGCCGGGATCGCGGGTGCGATCGGGGTCGTTCCGACGACGCGGCTCGCCGTCGTTGCCGGGTGTTGCCGGCCGGCCGTCGGGCGCCGGCTGCCTGGTCTCGGGACGACGCCGGGGTTCGTCCGTCGCCGGGCCGCGATCGGGGCTGTCCGCGACACGCCGCCGGGGCGAGACGGGCGCCGGAATCACCCCGCGACCGCCGATATCGGCGCTGGAGCGATCCCGCTCGAGCGGTGAGCGGCGATCATCGCCGCCGCCCCGCGGACGCTCTGACACCCTCGTGACGTAGTCATTCCGGGAATCGCTGTCCTTGAACACATAGCGCGGGCCCGGGCGGTACGGGCGGATGATCACCGAGCCGCCGTTGTAGTAACGATACGGGTAGTAGTACCAGTCGTCGTAGACCACAATCCGGAAGCGCGAGCAATACGAGCCGTAGGGATCCCACGCCCGCCAGCTGGCGTAGGTGTGGCAGTCATAGCAGACGAATCGGGGATAGTCGTAGTGCTTCTCGACGTAGTATTCCGAGACGTCGTAGTCGTAATCGTCCTCACGGGCGATCTTTTCGGCCAGGTCGGTGACGACCACGTACGGATCGCCGCGGACCCGGCCATCCGAGACGGTGTGATAGTCCCAGTGGTCGCCGCGGACGATATCGTCGTAGGTGAACGGGTCCTGTGACGCAATCGCGAAGATGTAGCCGACCCCAGGATAGTCGTCGATCCGGAACGCCTCATCCCGCTCCCGGCCGAGGACCTCGAAGGTCTTGCCGCCGCGGGCGAAATTGTCCTGCCACGGATCGAGGGGAAAGAGGACGCGCAGGCGTCCGTCGGTATCGATCCGTACGATCGTCACGTAGGCGTCGCGGTCGCTCTTGAAGTAGACCCGCGCACGATCGCCACGATTGTAGACGTCGTCACGGTTGAGCCAGATGTTGATGCGGGAACGTTCGGTGCTGGTGCTACGGACCCACCGGGAGATGAGCGCTTCCGGCGCGAAGCTGGTGGGAGCCGGGGCGGCGGTCGCGGTGACCGCGGCCAGAGCCAGTGTCAGAGTGGACAGCATATGACCTCCAGAGGCATCGGGGTGGACACCTTCTCCCTCAAGCAGGGGATGTGCCAGCCCCGCGAGATTTCGGAACAGTATGCCCAGCAGGTGTTTACCAGTTTTCGAGGTGTCCTGTCCACTTCGTGGTCCGTCCACCGCGGGAGACAATCGGGTGTCGCGTTGACTTCAACGCCCCGCTCCCGGTACGTTGCGGCCCCCATGACGGTCCCCACCGCGTCTCCCGGCCCTCGCCTTCGCCTCGACTTGCTCGACCCGCAGGAAGCGGCCCGGCTCGCGGGGCTGGAGCTGCTCACCGAGGGCGTTGTCGAGGGGTTTCTGGCCGGTCTGCACCGTTCTCCCCGCCGCGGCTTCTCCGTCGAATTCGCCGAGCACCGGATGTACCAGCCCGGGGACGAGTTGCGCTACGTGGACTGGAAGCTACTCGGTCGGAAGGACCGGCTCTACGTCAAGCAGTATGAGGAAGAAACCAATCTCCGGGCTATGCTGGTGACGGACGTCAGTCGCTCCATGGCGTGGAGCGGGGATCGGCAACGGGTGCTCTCGAAGCTCGACTACGTCCAGCGGCTGACGGCGGCGCTCGCGTTGCTGCTGATCCGTCAGCGGGACGCGACCGGCCTCATCGCGTTCGATGAGTCGGTACGTGCCATCGTCCCCGCCCGGGCGCGTCCCGCCCACTGGCACCAGCTGCTCGGGACGCTCGCCGCGCTGACGCCGGGCCAGGGCACGGCAGCCGAACCGGCGCTCCGCCGCGTCGTGGACCTGCTGCGCCGGCGCGGGCTCGTCATCTTCATTTCCGATCTGCTGCTCGATCGGGAGCTGGCGCTGCGGGCGCTCAAGTTCCTGCGGCATCGCGGCCACCAGGTCATCGTGCTCCATGTGATGGATCCGGCCGAGCTCGAACTCGGCGGACCCGCGGAGGCGCGATTCGAGGATCCGGAGACACACGAGGGCGTCACGCTTCGCCCGAAGGACTGGGCCGAAGCGTACCGTGAGACCGTCGCCGGCGTCGTGAAGGCCTGGCGCCGGTCCTGTCGTAGCAGCGGGATGCAGTATCACCAGATTACCACCGACACACCGTTCGGTCTGGCGCTTCGCCGGGTCGTCAGTCGCCCCGCCGGACTCGCGTGATCGGCCTGCTTCATCCCTGGGTCTTCCTGGGGCTGCCCCTCGTGGCGGTGCCGCTCATTCTGCACCTCATCCAGCGCCGCGACCCCCCCACCATCGAATTTCCTGCGGTACGTTATCTGGTCCAGGTCACGGAGGAACACCAGCGACGGCTCCGCCTCCGGCACTGGCTGCTGCTGGCGGTGCGGACCCTGCTCATTCTCGGCCTGCTGCTCGCTGCCGCCGGTCCGTCGGCGCCCCTGCACGAGACCGTGAGCCACACCCCGAGCGCCCTGGTCCTGGTGCTGGACGACTCGCCATCGAGCGGCGCGGTCCTGGCGGGCACTCCGCGGCTTTCCGATCTGCGAGCCGCCGCGCGCCGGGTTCTCGAGCGGGCAACTCCGTCGGATGCCCTCTGGCTGTTGACCAGCGCCGGTGTCGCGCGCCGCGGCAGTGCCGCTGATCTGCTTGGCGCGGTGGACTCGGCGCAGCCGACCGGGTGGCGCATGGACCTCGGCGCCGCCGTGCGTGCGGCCAACGGACTGCTCCGAACGGACCCGCGACCGGGAAACATCGTCCTCCTCACCGATCTGCAGGCCACCGCCCTTTCGCCCGCGCCCCGGGGGGCGCCCATCGTGGTGGCGCGGGCCAGCGGGTCCCCGCCGCCTAACGCGGGGATCGCCCGCGTCGATGCCGGCGCCCAGCCCTGGACGCCGGAGGGATCGGCGGTCACCGTGACCCTGACAGGCGATTCCATGACCGCGCCGGTCTCGGTCGCGCTGGAGGACCGGGTGGCGCGTCAGGCGCTGCTGGCCAGCGGCGGCGCCGGGAGCTTCGCCGTCGGCGGGATGGCACCAGGCTGGTGGGTCGTGCGGGCCACCAAGGCGCCTGACGAGCTCCGCGCGGATGATGATGCCATCGCCGTGGTGCGGATCGCCCCCATCGCACGGGTGGAGTGGGACCCGGCGGAGCGGTATGTCGCGGCGGCCTGCGACGTGCTCGAGGCGAGTGGTCGGTTGCGCCGGGGGAGTGAACTGCACCTCGGCACGCTGGGACCTGGCGCTTCGATCGTGGAGCCCCCCGCCGACCCGGCTGCGCTGGGTGCACTGAATCGCCTGCTCGAGCGGCGTGGCGTCGCCTGGCGGTTCGGCGCCCTGATCACCGCACCCGGGGTGAGCGACAGCGGGGCACTCGTCGGCCGGGCGCAGGTGCTGCGCCGCTACACGCTCGAGCCGCTCCGGCCGAGCGCCGCGCAGGGCGTGGTCGCCTCGGTGGGTGGCTCCCCGTGGATCGTGCGTACGGAGAACATCGTCCTGGTGGGCAGCCGGTTCGATCCCACCTGGTCGGGGCTGCCGCTCTCGGCGCGATTCGTATCGTTCATGGACGCGCTGATCAATCGCATCGCCCGAGGACAGCTGGCGCTGCTTGCCGGCGCGCCCGGCGACGCGTGTGCCGGTGCCGGATCTGGTCACCGAGGTCGTTCAGGGGGACCGTCGCTGGGCGGTTGAGGGGGGTGCAGCGTTCCATCCGCAGTGGGTCGGTCCATACTACCTCCTCGCCGGTCGCGATACGGTCGGCGGGCTCAGCGTCAACCTCGATCCTCGGGAGTCCATGCTGGCGCCGGCGAGTGACGATCAGGTGATGGCGCTGTGGCATGGGGCACGGGTGGTTTCGCTGGCCGAGGCGCAGGGAGCCGCCTTTGCGGGGACGGGGCGAACGAGCCTGCAGGCGCCACTGCTCTGGCTGGCCCTGCTCCTCGGCCTCGTGGAGGTCGGGTTGGCCAGCGGGCGGGTGGCGCGCCAGATGACGCTGGCCCTGCTGCTGGATGCGTTTGAACACACCGCGTTCGCCTTTGACCTGCGCGATCGCCTCCCGGTCCGGGGGATGCAGCTGCCGCTCGCCGGTCTCCCGGGCTCCAGCCCGGCGGTTCTGGTGGCCTGGCTCGCCCGCACCTACCCGGAGCGGTGCTTCGCGGTCGTCGCGACGACGCCGGCGGATGCCGAGCGCTGGCTCACCGACCTGCAGCACCTGACCGATCTCCCGATCGCACTGTATCCGCAGCGTGAATCGTTGGGCGAAGACGAACCCCACTACGAAATCGCGGGAGAGCGCGCCGAGACGCTCTCCGCGCTCCTCGAGGGCCGGCTGCGGATTCTGGTGACGACCGCGCGGGCCACCGAGGAGCGGACCCGGGTCGCGGCGGGATTGCGGGAGGGGACGCTGCGCATCCGTCCCCATGCGCCGCCGGTGCGCGGCGCCGGACGCACCGCGGCGGGAGCCACGCTCTCGGCCCTCGCCGACGCGCTGGAAGCGATGGGGTACGAGCGGGTCGCGACGGTCACCGAGGTGGCGCAGTTCAGCGTGCGCGGCGGCATCATCGATGTCTACGGCTTCGGGATGGCCAACCCGGCCCGGCTCGAGTGGTGGGGCGACGATCTCGAAACGATCCGCGTGTTCGATCTGACCAGCCAGCGCTCCGGCGACCCCCTGGAGGAGATCACGGTGCTGCCACTCGGCGGCTCCGCCGCCCGGCGCCGTGAGCCGACTGCCGCGCCGATGGTCCGCCAGAGTCTGCTGGAGCTGCTCCCCTCCGACACGCTGATCGTGGAGGATTCCGGCAGCGCCAACGCGGAGGAAGTCTCGCGCGCGTGGCGGGAGGCGGAGCATCATCTGGAGGTCGCCCGGCGACTGGGGGAGGAGGTCTCGGCACGCGAGGATCTGTTCGAGCCTCCGGAATCGTGGGTCCGGCGGATGGCCACCTTTCCGCGCCTGTCGATGCGGGACCCCGCCCCGGCGCTCAACGCCGGCTTCTTCCCTCCCGAGGCGGTGGAGCGGGACATCCGCCGGCTGCGCGGCATGCTTGCGGGCGAGATTCCGTCGCTCATTCTCTGCGACAACGAGGGCCAGCTGGAGCGGCTCGATGAGCTGCTCAACGACGGAGGCAGCCGGGTGAACGCGACGCTCGCGATCGGCGCGCTCGATGGCGGCTTCGTCATGCGGAGTCTCCGGGTCCTCACCGATCACGAGATCTTCCGGCGGGCCCGTCGGCTCCGGCGGGCCCGGCGTTATCGTCAGGCAGCGCCGTCGGCGGCGACCGGGACAGCTCGCAGGCCGGCGACTACGTGGTCCACCTGGAGCACGGCATCGGCATCTACCGCGGGATCCAGACTATCACGGTGGGGGAGTCGACGCTCGAGGTCGCGATCATCGAGTACGAGGGGGGCGACCGGCTCAACGTGCCGCTGTACCGGCTGGATCAGCTGGAGCGGTACCGCGCGGCGGGCGATGACGGCGACCAGCCTCCGCCCCGGCTCCACAAACTCGGCGGCACCAGCTGGCAGCGGGTGCGGGACAAGACCCGCCAGGCGATCCAGGAGATGGCGGCGGAGCTGCTCGATCTCTACGCCCGTCGCAAGGTGAGCGCCGGCTACGCCTTTCCGCCGGACACGCGCTGGCAGCGCGAACTCGAATCGGCGTTCCTCTACGAGGATACGCCCGACCAGCGCAAGGCGACCGAAGCGGTGAAGCGCGCCATGGAACAGCCGATCCCGATGGACCTGCTGCTGGTGGGTGACGTCGGCTACGGCAAGACGGAGGTGGCCGTGCGGGCGGCCTTCAAGGCGATCCAGGGCGGCAAGCAGGTGGCGGTCCTGGTGCCCACCACGATTCTCGCCGACCAGCACGCCCGCACCTTCAGCGAGCGGCTGGCCGACTTCCCGGTGAAGGTCGAGGTGCTCTCCCGGTTCCGGACCGCGAAGGAGCAGAAGGCGGTGCTGGAGCGACTCGCCGCCGGCGAGGTCGACGTGATCATCGGGACCCACCGCCTGCTCTCGCCGGACGTGATCTTCAAGGACCTCGGCCTGCTGGTCGTGGACGAGGAGCACCGCTTCGGGGTCAAGCACAAGGAACGGCTCAAGGAGCTCCGGCTCGACGGTCGACGTCCTCACCCTGACGGCCACGCCGATTCCGCGGACCCTGCATCTCTCGCTGGCGGGACTGCGGGACCTGGTGCTGATCGAGACGCCGCCGCGCGACCGCTCGCCGATCCTCACCTTCGTGGAGCCGTGGGATGACGGCCTGCTGGAGGAGGCCTTCGCCCGCGAACTGGACCGTGGCGGGCAGGTCTTCGTGGTCCACAACCGGATCGAGACCATCGAGACCATCGCCGCGCGGGTGCGGTCGCTGGCGCCGCGGGCGAAGGTCGGAGTGGGGCATGGCCAGATGGCGGCCGACGAGCTCGAGGAGGTGATGCGCCGGTTCGTGTCCGGGCGAGGCCGACATCCTCGTCTCCACGATGATCGTCGAATCGGGGCTCGACGTCGCCAACGCGAACACGATGGTCGTCCACGACGCGCACCGGTTCGGGCTGGCGCAGCTCTACCAGCTGCGCGGCCGGGTGGGGCGGAGCCACCGGCGGGCCTACTGCTACCTGGTGGTCCCGGACACGATCGACCGCGACGCGGAGGAGCGGCTCAAGGTGCTGGAGCATCACACCGACCTCGGCGCCGGGTACCGGATCGCGCTGAAGGACCTGGAGCTGCGCGGCGCGGGAAACCTGCTGGGCGCGGAGCAGTCGGGTCACGCGCACGCGGTCGGGATTCGACCTCTACCTGCGCTGGCTGGAGGAGACGGTCAAGGCGCTGCGGGGTCAGGTGGGGAAGGGGGAGCGTCCGGCGCCGCCGGAGGTGGTGCTCGACCGGCCGGCCCATCTGCCGGACGCGTACGTCGCTCGGATGACGATCAAGCTCGACTTCTACCGGCGACTGGCGCGGGCCGCGGCCTCCGGCGACATTGAACCGCTTCGCGACGAGCTCCGTGAGCGGTTCGGACCCCTGCCCGAGGAGGCGGAAACACTCCTCAACATGGCCCGACTCCGGGCCCTCGGCGCCGCGCTTGGCCTGCAGCATCTGCTGGTGCGGGGCGACGAGGCCCGCCTGACCTTCCGCGACGGCGCGGCGCCCCGGTTCGCCGCGCTCACGGCCGCGCTCGACCACGTGCAACTGGCGGTCGAAGTGCGCCGCACCGTCCCGCTGGCGCTCCGCCTGACGCGGCTGGGCGGCGAGGCGCTGGTCCCGGCGCTGGTGCGGGCGCTGGACACGGTGGCGGAGAATCAGCTCGACCCGAAGAAGTGACGGACCATGCATCTCGAACCGGCGGGGCGTCGCCGGCAACACTGGACTGGAGCGGTCATGCGACGTTGGTCATGGATGGCGCTGGCGCTGGCGCTGACAGGGTGCGACAACATGAAGGACATGCTCTCCGCGCGGCCCGAAGTGGCGGCGGAGGCGAAGGGACAGCGAGCTCAAGGTCGAGCGGCTGGCGAAGCTGATGACCACCATCAAGGGTGTGCCACTCACCAAGGAAGCGGCCGGCTTCGTGGCGGGCATGTGGGTGGATCACACGCTCTTTGCGCAGGCCCTCGCGAGCGGGACCGCGCTGACCGATTCGGCGACGGCGGCCAAGGCGCTGTGGCCGGACCTCGCCGAGATTCGGGGCAGCCGCTGGCATGACAGCCTCGTCATTCGCCGGGCGCCGATGTCGCCCGCGGTGGCGGAGAGCATCTATTCCGCCGACAAGGTCCGCCTGCTGCAGCACATCCTGATCCGGGTTGACCCGAATGCCGAGCCGCCCGCGCGTCTCGCTGCGCGACGGAAGGCCGACGCGGCGTATGCGCGGCTCAAGGGCGGGGCCAACTTCGCGCAGCTCGCCGCCAAGGTGAGCGAAGACCCCGGCAGCAAGCAGGACGGGGGCTATCTCGCCCCCGCACCCAGGGGCAAGTGGGTGACCGCCTTCGACAGCGCCGGGTGGACGCTGGCCCCCGGTGCGATGACGGGCGTGATCGAATCGCCGTTCGGCTTCCATATCATCCGGCGCCCACCGCCGGCGGAAATCGAGAGCCGACTGGTGGGCTACGCCCGGGAGCAGGTCGGCGTTGTCCTCGACTCTGCCTATCTGGAAGGCCTCGGCGTCCGGCGCAAGCTGGCCATCGAGCGCGGCGCTCCCGCCACCATGCGGGCGGCGATCACCGATCGCACCGCCTCCCGAAGCTCTCGACGCGCGCTCGCGACCTACGAGGGCGGCAGTGCTGACGCTCGGCGACTTCATGCGCTGGGTGGGCGCCCTCGGCCCCAACTGGGGCAACCAGCTGATCGCCCAGCCGGACAGCTCACTCACCCGCTTTGTGCGGCTCATCGCGCAGAACCAGCTGCTGTTGCGTCAGGCCGACTCGGCCGGCATCACGGTCACGCCGACGGAGTGGGAAGGGCTGATGCAGCGGTACCGGGCCCAGATCGATACCCTGCGCATGGGGCTCGATCTCTTCGGCAGCGATATCACCGATCCGGCCACCCCCGCCGCGGACCGCGCGCGGGTCGCGGGGATCAAGGTGGAGAGTTACTGGGACCGGATCGCCAGCGGCGCGCAGCGCCCCCGCCCGATTCCCGGGCAGGTGGTCGCGGTACTGCGTGAGGCCGGGGAGTACAAGGTGAATCCGGCCGGCCTCGCCCGGGCCGTGGAGCTGGCGACGGCGCTCAAGGCCAAGGCCGATTCCGCGGCCCAGGCGCCGCAGCCGGTGCCGAACCAGCCAGCGCCGGGCGCCGCGCCGCTGGGCCTGCCGCCTACCGGGCAGCCGCGATGATGACTCGAACCAGCCTGCATCGCCGGGTGCGTCGTGCTGCTGGCCGGGGCCGCCGCAGCCCAGGAACCGGCCTCACAGGCCCACGCGGCGGCTTCGGGGTTCCGGTGCGACACGATGCCGGGCGTCGTCGACCGGGTCGTCGCGGTCGCCGGCGATGTGCCGATCCTCTCCTCGCAGGTCGAGGAGGAGATTTTCACGCAGCGGGCCCAGAACGGCCAGCTGCCGAAGACGCTGCCCGAGTTCCGGGACCTCTGCCGACAGGTGATCTCCGACCTCATCGATGCCGAGGTGATGGTGCAGGTGGCCGCAGCGGGACACCGCGATCAAGGTGAGCGACACGGAGATCTCCGACGGCGTGGAGCAGCAGTTCCGCAATGTGCGCCAGCGCTTCACCTCCGAGGTCGATTTCCGCAGTGAGCTGGCGCGCTCCGGTTTCCAGACGCCCGAGGAATTCCGCCGCTGGCTCACCGACAGTCAGCGCAAGGCCGCGCTCCGCAACCGGCTGATCAGCAAACTCAAGGACGAGGGGAAGCTCAAGCTGGTGCAGCCGACCGAGCGCGAAATGCGCACCTACTTCGACCAGTATCAGGGCCAGCTCCCCGCGCGCCCCGCCACGCTCTCGTTCCGGAACATCGTCCTCGCGCCCAGGGCCTCGGCGCCCGCGCGCGACCGCGCGCTGGCCCAGGCCGATTCGATCGTGGCGGAGTTGCGGAAGGGTGCCGACTTCGCCACAGCGGCCAAGCGTTTCTCCCAGGATCCCGCCAGCAAGGACCAGGGCGGCGATCTCGGCTGGTTTCGTCGGGGTCTGATGGTGCCGGAGTTCGACGCCGTCGTCTTCCGGCTGAAGCCGGGGGTCATCTCCGAGCCGGTCGAGACCCCGTTCGGCTTTCATATCATCCAGGTCCAGCGGATCCAGCCGGCCGAGGTCCAGGCCCGCCACATCCTGATCATGCCGGAGATTGTCGCCGCCGACGCGGACAGCGCCGATACTCTGGCCCAGCACGTCGCCGCCGCCCTGCGGCAGGGCGCATCCTTCGATTCCCTGGCCAAGCTGTACCACGATGCGGGGGAGGAGCGGGAGGCCGAGGATGTCCCGGCCACGCAGCTGCCCGAAGAGTACGCGGCGGGGATCGGGACGGCCGACAGCGGCTCGGTGGTGCCGCCCTTCGCGATCCGGAAGCAGATGGGGCTCCGCCGGAAATATGTGGTGCTCCAGGTCACCGCCCGACGGACCGAGGGGGCGATCCGCTACGAGGACGTCAAGGAACAGATCCGGAAGAAGCTCAGCGATGATCTCGCCACGCGGCGGTATCTCGACCGGCTGCGCAAATCGACCTACGTGGACGTCCGGCTGTAGCCGGAGGTCTCGCGTGGATCGAGCACCGCGCCGCGTCACCTCGGGGACCGCACCGTCCTCCATGCGCGACAGCCTCCATCTTGCTAGCGCCGGCTCCCGCCCCCTCCGGGCGACGCGGGTCGACGCTCCGACCGGATGGGCGACCGCGAGGGTCGCCCTCGCCGGGCGGCGTCCATGACCTTTCGGCCGCGCCTCGCCGTGACGCTCGGGGATCCGCGCGGGATCGGCCCCGAGATCACCGCGGCCGCGCTCGCCACGCCACTCGACGCTGAGATCATCGTGATCGGTGCGGAAGATCAGATCACCGCCGTGCCGGCGGGCCGGCGGGTGGCGGTCGGCAGCTGGGGCGAGGGTTCCGGCGAGGATCTGCCCGCCACGAAGCCCGGGCCCTCCCGGGCGGTGCGGGCCGGGCGGATCACCGGCGCCGGTATCGAGATGGCGGTCAAACTTGCCCTCGCCGGGGACGCCGACGCCATCGTGACCGCCCCGGCGCACAAGCACGCGCTGCATCTCGCCGGCTTCCCCTGGCCCGGTCACACCGAATGGCTGGCGCATCTCGCCGGGGACGTGGAAGTCGCCATGATGCTGGCCGCCGATGCGCTGCGCGTGGTCCTGGTGACGACGCACGTGCCGTTCCGCGCGGTGCCGGCGCTGCTGACCACCGACACGATCATCCGGACCGGTCGGGTCACCCGAACGGCTCTGCAGCGCTGGTGGGGGATCGCCGAGCCGAGGCTGGCGGTGTGTGCACTCAACCCGCACGCCGGAGAGTCCGGGCTGTTCGGCGACGAGGAGGAGCGGGTGATGCGTCCCGCGGTGGAGGCGCTGGGCGCCATCGGGCCGCTGCCGGCAGACACCGTGTTCGTCCGGGCGATGCGCGGGGAATTCGATGCGGTGCTCGCACCCTATCACGACGTCGGGATGACCGCGATCAAGGTGGCCGCCTTTGGCCGAGCGGTGAACGTGACGCTCGGCCTGCCGTTCCCGCGTACCTCCCCCGATCATGGGACGGCGTTCGACATCGCCGGGAAGGGCCGCGCCGACCCGGCGAGCATGCGCGCGCGCGCTCGAACTGGCCGTCGATCTCGCCCGCCGGAATCGCGGGTCGATCCGGTGAGCGAAGCCGCCGGGGCGCCCTGGGCCGTGCGGGCACAGTGGCTCGCGGTCGCGCTGGGTGGCCTGCTCCGCCTGCGGCAGTACCTGCACGCCCGGCCGCTCTGGATCGACGAAGCGATGCTGGCCAACAACATCCTCGGCCGCTCGTTCCTGGCGCTGCTCGCTCCGCTGGACAGCGACCAGAGCGCGCCGATCCCATTTCTCTGGCTGGTCAAACTCGGCACCCGCCTCGGCGGGGCCGACGAGCGGGTGCTGCGTGCCCTGCCACTGGTCGCCGGGCTGCTGCTGCTGCCGATTTTCCTTGCCGTCGCCCGACGGCTGCTGGCGCCGTGGACCGCCGCGTGGGCCCTGTTCGCGGTGGCGCTCTCCCCGCTGCTGATCTACTACAGCAACGAGGTGAAGCCGTACAGCCTGGATGCGTTCGGGGCGGTGCTTGCGCTGCTGCTGACACTGCGCATCGCGGAGGCGCCGGAGCGGTCCTCCCGCTGGGCAGCGCTCCTGGCGATCGGTATCGTGGTCTCGGTGGCGTCTGCGGCGGCGCCGATGGTCCTGGCCGGAGCCGGGCTCGGGCTGGTGCTCGACGCAGGGGTGCGTGGAGCGCGCGGCGCCTGGGGGCGGATGATCGCGCTGGCGCTCCTGTGGGGGGGAGTCTTCGCCGTCGCCTATCTGACGGTCTACCGGGCCACCGCCGACAGCGCCTATCTCCAGCGCTACTGGGTCCCGTTGTTCCTGAGCCCCGCGCTTCCGGCGCTCGGCGCCAAGATCTATCACGCCGCTGGTGATCTGGTGGTCGAAGGGCTCCTGGCTCGAGGGGGGCTCTGGCGCTGGGACGCGGGGCTGATCCTCTATCTGCCGATGCTGGTGGGCGCCTGGGTACTCGCACGCCGGTCGGGCGCCCGCGCGCTCGCGCTCGTCGCGGGACCGGCGGTGATCGCGGTCGGTCTCTCGATATTCCAGCGGTATCCGGTCGCGCCACGGCTGATGCTCTTCGCGCTTCCGTCAGGCGTGCTGCTCCTCGCGGCGGGTTTGGAGGCGCTCGTGATGGCATTTCCCGGCCGGTGGGGTGCGCCGGCCGGCCTGCTCCTCGGAGTGCTGCTGCTCGGTCTGCCGGCGCGAGACGCCGGCCTGGAGTTCCGGACGCCGGGCGAGCGCGAGGCGATGCGATCTCTGGTGCACACCTTTCTGGCCGAGCATCATCACGGCGCCCCGGTGTACCTCTATGGCCGGGCCGTGCCGAACTGGGTGTTCTATACCACGGACTGGGCCCGTCCGGACACCACCCGGGTCCGCATGTACAGCGAGCTGGTCGGCTCGACGGGGCGGGCCTTTCGCCACGCGGCAAGCCGGGGGCGCGCGGTGCGGAACGAAGGGAACGAGCTCGTGTTCGGCTATCGCGACTGGATCGAGCTGGTGGGCGTGCCGACCGGAACCGGCCCGGACAGCCTTGGCATCAACGGGGTGGTGCCGGATACCGGCTGGGCCAACAACGAAGCGCGCCGGATCCGTTCGGTCGGCAGCCCCGAGGCCTGGGTGGTGCTCTCGTCGTTTCTTCCGGGGGTGCCGGAGAGTCTGGACTCGGCGCTGGCGGCCGTTGGAGGGACTCGCACCCTTGAACTTGAGGAGCCGGGCGCGCTGCTGCAGCGCTACAAGTTCAGGTGAGTCGCTCCTCGGAGCGGGGCTCCTCCGCCCGCCAGACTGCTCTGCTCACCCCGCGACGACCCGCTCCAGGCGCTCCATCAGTGCGAGGTGCTGCCTCCAGCTTGAGCTTCTGACTGGCCCGGTTGGCCACCAGCACGGCGCCCACCTGCAGAATCGTCTCCCGTTCGGTCAGCCCGTTGGCCCGCAGCGTGTTGCCGGTGTCGACCAGGTCCACGATCCAGTGCGCCAGGCCGAGCAGCGGGGCGACCTCCACCGAGCCGGTGACGGTGATGATGTCGACCGGGCGCCCGGCCTGGGCGAAGTGCCGCCAGGCGAGCCGCGGGTACTTGGTCGCGATGCGCGCGGTCTTGCCGCCGGGCAGGTCGGGCCAGGGCGTCTGGACGGCGCTGGCCACCACCAGGCGACAGGCGCCGAAACCGAGCTCGAGCGGCTCCAGGACATCGGCATCGGTTTCCCGCAGGACATCGCTGCCGGTGACCCCAAGATCGGCGGCGCCTGATTCGACGTAGACCGCCACATCGGACGGCTTGACCACGAGGAACTCGATCGGCGGATCGTTCGAGGGGAGCAGCAGGCGGCGCCCCGGATCGCGGGTCGATGACGATCCCGGCCCGGGCGAAGCAGGCGGCAGCCGGATCGAAGAGCCGTCCCTTCGCCAGTGCGATCCGGATCATGGCGCGAGCGCCTCGGCGATGGTATCGAGATCGAGCGCGACACCGACCGCCGGCATCGGCGCGCCGAAGCGCCCCACCAGGTCGTCGTAGCGTCCACCCGCGCCCGCGGCTCGGCCCGCGCCCGCGACGAACAGCTCGAAGTGGATCCCGGTGTAGTAGTCGAGGCCGCGCACCTCACCGAGGTCGTAGACCAGGTGGCTGCGATCGTCCGGCGGTCAGCGCGGCCTCGATGGCGAGCAGGTGGTCGAGGGCCGGGCGGGTCGCCGCGGAGGCCTGACGCGCGGCGAGTTCCAGGACGGGTCGCCGGCCGATCACGAAGGCCAGTCGCGCCAGGGCCTGCGCCTCGGGGATTGACCGCTGGCGAGCGCCCGGGTCAGGCTGCCCCGGTCCTTCCGGTCGATCCAGCGCCGGACCTCGGCGCGCCGCTCCGTCGTCCAGCGCCTCGAGTCCGGGGGCGAGCGCGCCGACATGGCCGAGATTGACCTGGAAATCGCGGAGACCCGAGCCCGGGCGAGCGCCAGCGTCAGGCGGAGGATCTCGATGTCGCCCGCGAGCCCGCCCTCCCCGATCAGTTCGGCGCCCAGCTGCAGAGTCTCGCGGGGACGGCCGCCGCGTTCCGGCTCCTGCCGGAAGACCGGGCCGGTGTAGGCCAGCCGGAGCGGGCCGGCGTGGCCGGCGAAGGCCGTCGCCGCGACCCGGGCGATGCTCGCGGTGAAATCGTAGCGCAGGGCGAGCATCCGCCCGTCGCGATCGATCAGGCGGACCAGCCGCTCGGCCACCGCGGCCCCGCCGGCCCGGAGGAAGATTTCCTCGTACTCGCAGGTCGGCGGGGATCGTCTCCTGGTAACCCGGCGCGCCGAGGACGTCCATGGCGTCGCGCTGGAGCCGGCGCCGGCGCGCGGCCGCGGCGCCGGTCAGGTCGATCGAGCCGGGGGGATGGGGAGACGGAGGAGCATGGTGGAGAGATACGCAGCAGGGGACGGTACCGGAGGAACCGGGGCTCCGCGGAGCGGGGCGAATCACCGGAGGACTCGCGGTCGGGCCTAGCGTGATCGCTCCCCGCCGACGAGGTAGCGGACCGTCTTCACCCGGCGGCCGTCCATCTCGGCGATTTCGAAGACGATCCCGACGCCACGGTGACGCGGTCTCCCGGGTCGGGGCAGGCGGCCCAGCTGGCCGAAGAGGTACCCGCCCAGCGTCGAGTAGTCGCTGTCGTCGAGCGAGAGGTCGTACTCGGCGTTGAGGTCGGTGAGGGCGATGCCGCCGTCGAGCAGTGGGGCGCCCTCCGGCGCAGGCGCGCCGGCGGTCGGTCCGGTCGTATTCGTCGAAGATGTCGCCCACGATCTCCTCGAGCAGGTCCTCCATGGTGACGAGGCCCGCCGTCCCGCCATACTCGTCCAGCACGATCGGCCAGGTGGACCTTGAGCCGCTTCATGTCGGCCAGCACGTCCTCGACCTCGCGGGTGCCCGGGACGAAGAGCGGGGGCCGCATGATGTCGCCACCCGGGCCGGGCTGCGCGCGGAGGGCCGTGAGGATATCCTTGGCGTGGACCACGCCGCTGATTTCGTCGAGCGAGACGGCATAGACCGGATAGCGGGAGCGCCGGGCCTCGGCCACGACGTCGGCGGCCTGCTTCGACGGTGAGGTCGGCCGCCAGGGCGGTCATCTGGGTGCGCGGGGTCATCACCTCGCGGGCGGTCTTCTCGCTGAACTCGAAGACGCCGGCCAGGAGGCGGGCGTCTTCCTTCTCCAGCGAGCCGCCCTCTTGGCTTTGCTCGACGAGCATCCTTATTTCTTCCGGGGAGTGCATGCGGCTCCGACTCGTCGAGAGGGCGGACGCCGAGGTGTCCAGGAGCCAGTTGGCCGTCCGTTGACCAGCGATCGTGGGCAGGGCCACGACCCAGGCAAAGGCCATGAGCGGCGCCGCCACCCAGCCGCTCAGGGTCTCGGGATGGACCAGCGCCAGCGCCTTGGGGAGCAGCTCGCCGAGCAGGATGATCAGGACGAAGGTGATCAGCGCGAAGGCCAGCGGGGTGGCCAGGGTCAGGGTGGGGATCGGGCCCCAGGTGGTGCGGGCAGCCTGCACAGCGCGTCGCGGATGATGTGGGCGAGGCCGGCTCGCCGAGCCAGCCCAGCGCCAGGCTGCAGAGGGTGATCCCGATCTGGGTCGCGCCGATGTAGCGGGGCAGGGTCGGACGACGCGGAGGGCCAGGAGGGCGCGGCGGTCGCCGTTCTGGGCCAGTTCCTCGAGACGGGTGCGGCGGGCGCCGACCAGGGCGAATTCCGCCGCGACGAAGAACCCATTGAGCAGGACCAGCGCCAGGACGGCCCCGAGGCCGACCACCACGGGAGTACGCTTGAGCCTTCCATGCGGGCGAACTCTAGCGGGTCCGGCCCCACCGCCGCGAGGGCACGATGATCCGCTCGATCACCGTTCCTCCGTTCGACCGGCTGGATCCGTTTCCTGCCCCGGCCCGGGTCGCCGACCCCGCCACCCGCGACCGCGTCGCCGAGATCTGACGGAGGTGGCCGGCCGCGGGGACGCCGGCGTGCAGGCCTGGCCCGGCAGCTACGACGGCGTCGACCTGGCGCCCGGCGCCTGGGAGGTGCCGCAGGCGGAGTGGCAGGAGGCGCTCGAGCACGGCATCGATCTCGAGCTGCGCGATGCGCTGGAGACCGCCGCCGCACCGGATCCGCGAGTACCACCTGCGCCAGAAGGACTCCGGCTTCCAGCTGCTTGCAGGAGGACGGCAGCATCCTCGGCATGCGGGTCGCCCCGGTCGACCGGGTGGGGCTCTATGTCCCCGGCGGCAAGGCGAGCTACCCCTCCTCGTCCTCATGAATGCGATCCCGGCGGCGGTGGCCGGGTGTGCCCGAGATCATCCTGGTGACACCCCCGTCGGGGGTGACCGATGCGGTGCTGGCCGCCGCCGCGCTGGCGGGGGTGACCCGCATCTTCCGCGTCGGCGGGGCGCAGGCCATCGCGGCGCTGGCCTACGGGACCGCGACGATTCCCCGGGTCGACAAGATCGTGGGCCCGGGCAACCGCTGGGTGGCGGAGGCCAAGCGGCAGGTGGCGGGGCTGGTGGGGATCGACATGATGGCGGGACCGACCGAGCTGGTGGTCATCGCCGACGGGACGGCGGACGCCGACCGGGTGGCGATCGACATGATCGCCCAGGCGGAGCACGACGAGGATGCCACCGCCTGGTGCGTGACGACCGACCTGCAGCTGGCCGAGGCGATTCCCGGCGCGCTGGAGCGGGCGCCTGGCCCGGGCGCCGCGGGGTGCGATCGCGCGCGCCGCCCTGGACCGCAACGGGCTGGTGGTCTGGGTGCCCAGCACGCGCGGAGGCGGTCCAGGTGGTCAACCTGCGGGCCCCCGAGCACCTCGATGATCCTGACCCGCGATCCGGAGGCGGTGGCCGAGGGGGTCCGTCACGCCGGCGCGATCTTCCTGGGCGAGGATTCGCCCGGAGCCGGTCGGGGACTACATCGCCGGCCCCAGCCACGTGCTGCCCACCGGCGGGACCGCGCGATTCGCCTCGCCGCTCGGGCGTGTACGACTTCGTCAAGCGGACGAGCATCGTGTGGTACAACCGCTCGCGGCTGCTCAACGACGCGGACCGGATCATCGTGCTGGCGGCGGCGGAGGGACTGCCGGGGCATGCCGAGGCGGTGCGGGTGCGGGTGAGGGACGGCGAGTAAGGACGGACAGGACGGTCAGGACGGTACGATGATGCATAGCCATTCACATGGGCACGGAGCGGCAGGGACGGGCGGGTGGGTCATGCCGGGCCGCCTCCCGCCTCCGCCCGATCGACCGCCACCGACGCACCTCCCTGCCCCGCCGTCGTCGCACCCAATCCCGCCTCCACGCAGGCGGCTCTGGCTGGTCCTCGGCATCACCTTCGCATTCATGGTGGTCGAAGTCGTCGGCGGGTGGCTGGCCGGCTCGCTGGCGCTGCTGGCAGACGCGGCCCACATGCTGACCGACGTGGGGGCGCTCGGCCTGGTGCTGCTGACCGCCTGGATCTCGCGGCGCCCGGCCGACGACTCGAAGACCTACGGCTATCTCCGCTGGGAGATCCTGGCCGCGCTGGTCAACGGGGCGTTCCTGTTCGGCATCGCGGCCTTCGTGGTGATCGAGGCGGTGTCGCGGATCCGCCACCCGGAGCCGATCAGGGCCGGGCTCTTCCTCGGCGGTGGCCATCGCCGCTCTTCTCGCCAACGCGGTTTCGCTCTTCCTGCTCCACGCCGACCGGGAGCACAGCCTCAACACCCGGGGCGCCTATCTCCACGTGCTGGGCGACCTGCTGGGGTCCGCTGGGCGCGATCGCCGCGGCGCTCATCATCCGGTTCACCGGGTGGACGCTGGCCGACCCGATGCTCTCGATCCTGCTCTCCCTGCTCATCCTGGGCGGGGCCTGGCGGCTGGTCCGCGAGAGCACCGACATCCTGCTCGAGGCGGTGCCCCGCCACGTGCAGCTGCGCCGAGGTCCAGCGCCGGATCCTGTCGGTGCCGGGAGTGGCGGCGGTGCACGATCTCCACGTCTGGACGGTGACCAGCGGAATGGTGGCCATGAGCGGCCATGCGGTGGTGCCGGTGCTGGCGGAACACCCGCGCGTCCTGGCCGGATCCGCGAGGAGCTGGCCCGGATGGGGATCGGGCATGTGACGGTGCAGGTGGAGGTGGGGGCGGCGTGCGGGGAGCGGCGGGAGGGCGGGAGGGCGGGAGGGCGGGACGCTCCCGCCGCTTGAGCGACTCGACGAGCGGACCATGCAGTGGCCCGCCGGTCCCGCTGCCTTCGAGCGCTCCCACTCGCCTGCTCAGCAATTCGAGTTCTCGGGCGACAGAGCAGGCAGGCAGCTCAGCGATCCCAGGCGATGTCGAGGTACGCCGGAACTCCCTGACCCCAGTTTCGCCGAGCCTTCCACGATGTTCGCCGCCACGGAGATGCTGCCCGCCGCCTGGCCGTGAGTCCGAACACTCCTCCGGGGCCACTCTCGTTGCGCGTAGACCGCTCGCAAGTCGATCGCCGCTGCCAGCCACGAATCGCTCGAAGGGCATCCCGGAAGGATGCAGTCCACTGGCCGCAACGGTACCGGATTCCGACGATCATCCTTTTCCCGCCCTCCCGCCTCCCGCCCTCCCGCCCTTGCCCCCGCCCTGATCCCCGCCTATATATGCCGCGCGAAGGGGTTGTTCCGTCGTCTCGAGAAGGGCGAATGTCGAACCAATGCCATTCGCAACATCGCCATCATCGCGCACGTCGACCACGGGAAGACCACGCTCGTCGACCAGATGCTGCGGCAGGCGGGAGCGTTCCGGCTCAATCAGCAGGTCGAAGAGCGGGTGATGGACTCCAACCCGCTCGAGCGCGAGCGGGGCATCACGATCCTGGCCAAGAACACCTCGGTGCGCTGGCAGCGGCACCAAGATCAACATCGTGGATACGCCCGGCCACGCCGACTTCGGTGGCGAGGTCGAGCGGATCCTGCGCATGGTGGACGGCGTGCTGATCCTGGTGGACGCCGCCGAGGGGCCGATGCCGCAGACGCGGTTCGTGACCCGCAAGGCGCTGGCGCTGGGCCTCCGGCCGATCGTGGCGATCAACAAGATCGACCGGTCGGACGCCGAGCCGCTACCGGGTGCACGACGAGGTGCTGGGGCTGTTCATCGATCTCGAGGCCTCGCACGACCAGCTGGAGGCCCCTTTCCTTTATACCTCGAGCCGGGCCGGCACCGCGACGATCGGAGCTGGACCAGCCGGGCACCGACCTCGACCCCGCTCTTCGAGACCATCCTCAGCTACGTGCCGCCGCCGCACGGGCGACAGCGACGGGCCGTTCCAGATGCTGATCTCGACCCTCGACTTCTCGACCTTCCTCGGCCGGATGGCCATCGGGCGGATCGAGCGGGGCCGGATCCGGGTGGGCGACTCGAGTCGTGCTGCTGCCGATCGGCGACGCCGGGGATGGTGCCCGAAGGCGAGCCGGGAGTCGAGCGGAGCCGGATCACCAAGCTGTTCACCTTCGACGGCCTGGCCCAGGTCGAGATCCAGGAGGCCCAGGCGGGCGACATCGTGGTGCTGGCCGGACTCGAGGGGATCGAGATCGGCCGGACGATCACCACGGCGGATTGTCCCGCAGCGGATGGAGGGCATCGCGGTCGAGGAGCCGACGATCTCGGTGGACTTCGTGATCAACAACTCGCCCGTTCGCGGGCCGCGAGGGGAAGTTCGTCACCAGCCGGCAGGTGCGGGACCGGCTGTTCCGGGAGCTGGAGCGGAACGTCGCGCTCCAGGTCGACGACACCGACAGTCCCGACACCTGGGCGGTGGCCGGACGCGGCGAGCTCCACCTGGGCATCCTGATGGAGACGATGCGGCGCGAGGGGTTCGAGTTCCAGGTCTCGCGGCCGCGGGTGATCACCCGCGAGGGCCCGGACGGCGAGCGGCTGGAGCCGTACGAGGAGCTGATGGTGGATGTGCCGGAGGAGTACATCGGCGTCGTCATCGAGAAGCTGGGGCCCCGCCGCTCCGAACTGCTCGAAATGAAGAACCCGGGCCAGGGGATGGTGCGGATGAGCTTCCGGATCCCGGCGCGCGGCCTGTTCGGCTACCGCTCGGAGTTCCTGACCGACACCCGCGGCACGGGGATCATGCATCACCGCTTCCTCGAGTACGGTCCCTGGGCCGGGCCGCTGGCCGGGCGGAAGAACGGGGTGCTGGTGGCGGACCGCGAGGGCGCGGTGGTCGCCTTTGCGCTGGGCAACCTGCAGGAGCGGGCCCAGATGTTCGTCACCCCCGGGCGACCACGTCTACGAGGGGATGATCTGCGGCGAGAACTCCCGCCCGGGCGACATGGACGTGAACGTCACCAAGGAAAAGAAGCTGACCAACATGCGGACCACCGCGTCGGACGACAACGTGATCGCTGGAGCCGCCGCGGCAGATCACGCTGGAGTACGCCCTCGAGTACATCGAGGAGGATGAGCTGATCGAGGTCACGCCGAAGTCGATCCGGCTGCGCAAGCGGGCACTGGCGGCGACCGATCGCAAGAAGGCGGCCCGGGCGGCGGCCCGGGCGGTCGACGCCTCGTAGCGCACGGGGCGGGTACGCTGGTTCACCTTCTTCTCGAGCCGGAGGAAGCCATGCTGGCGTGGGAAGCGTCGAGGGAGGCGCTCGAACTGCGTCGCCGGAACGATGACGACGAAATGGACGACGAGGACGCCTTCACGTTTGACGACGACGAGGACGAGGACGACCTGGACGACGAGGCTGGACGATGACGAGGACGATTCGACGACGACGATCTCGACGACGAAGACCTCGACGACGTCGAGGTCGAGGAGACTGCGAGGACGACGACGAGCCCGGCCCCGCCGGCGCTAGCCATGACGGGGTACGCCTCGTTTCAGGCGTCGTTGTTCGGTCGCCGCGCCGGCCGCTCCACCCACGATCCGCGAGTTCAAGCCCCCAGGGAGATCCTCCTCGGGGGCTTCGGCGTGTCCATACCCGGCTCGGTGCCGATCCGCGGGAGGGGCCGGCTCGCCGTCGCCGGTGGGTGCCCTCCGCCCCCATGTCCGACTAGACTGCGGGCAATCGTCCACGGTGCCCCGGTGAGTCGAGGGCGAGCTCACCATCAAGGAGCGGAGTGACGCGATGATCTCACCGCTGATTTCTACCCTCGTGCTGGTCCTGATCGGCACCGGTGTGGCGTTCCGCCGCCGGCCTTCCGTTCATTGGCCCCTGATGCTGACCGCCTTTGCGCTCGACCTCGGCCTGGTGGTCTACCTCGAAGTCAGCCGACGCGCAGTGGAGACGGCCGCGACCTCGATCCACCCGCTGGTGTGGTTCCACGCCGCCATCTCGCTCTCGGTCCTGTTTCTCTGGTGCGTCATGCTCCGGCTGGGCTGGAGGATGCTGCGGGCGGGAGCGCGGGTGCAGTCCACCCATCGGCGAGTCGCCGTGGTATTTGCCACGTTCCGCCTGCTCAACTACGGCACCAGCCTGCTCATCCCGACGCACCGCGAGCCCGCGGCAGTCGCCGCCGCGCCAGCCGATGCCATGGCGCGGCGTTGAGCCTGTGATCATGGCCATGATGCGGCCGTGGCTCCGCCTGACAATGCACCCCGGAGAGGCGGCAGGATGGACCCGGCGCGGACGGCCTGGGCGGGATGGTCGACGGCGGCGGTGACATCGCGGCCCTGTGAGGTAGCGATGAGGGCAATGATGAAGGGGTGATGAGGTTGGCGACGATGTCGTTGATGAAGGTGTTCCCGAGTATCAGGAGGCCGCACCATCGAGTACCTTCCCGACCAGATTCGGTTGACGTCGGACCTGGAAGGTGTGCGCATGAGCGTCGCGCTGGCCGTGCCGTGCGGCCTGATCCTGTACGAGATCGTGACCAATGCCGTCAGGCACGCCTTAGCCGGAGCGCGCCGCGGCGAGATCCGCCTGGGTCTGCACCGGACGCCGAATGGCTCCTGCCTCCTCTCCGTGGCCGATGACGGCTCCGGCCTGCCGCCCCAGTTCGACGCCGAAGACTCCCCATCGCCTGGCCTGCGTCTGATTCGTTCGCTGACGCGGCAGATCGGCGGCCGATTCGAGCTGGTGCCCGCCTTCCCGGGAACGGAGGCGCGGCTCACGGTGCGTCTGGAGCAGCATGTCTCCTAGGCGGCCTGCCGGGCCGGGCCGGCGGATTCTGGTGGTCGAGGACGAGCCCCTCGTCGCCGAAGAGATCCAGGATCGCCTGACGCGACTGGGCTACGATGTCCTCGGCATCGTCGACACCGGTCCGGCGGCCATCGAGGCCGCCGAACGGCTTCGGCCCGACCTGGTCCTGATGGACATCCGGATCAAGGGGGAGATGGACGGGATCGAAGCCGCCGAACGGATCTCCCGCCAGGCGAGCATCCCGGTCGTCTACCTCACGGCGCACTCGGATCACGCCACGCTTCAGCGCGCCAAGCACACCGCCCAGTTCGGTTACCTGCTCAAGCCGTTCAAGGAACGGGATCTGAAGGTGGCTATCGACCTGGCCCTGCACCGGCATGGCCTCGAACGGCACCTGCAGGACAGTCAGCTGAGCTACGCGACCATCCTCACCAGCATCACCGATGGGGTCATCGCCACCGATGACGAGGGGTGCGTCCGGTTCCTGAATCCGGTGGCCGAAGCACTCACCGGCTGGCCGATCGCAGCGGCGCACGGGCTCCCGGTGGACCTGATCTTCACGCTGGTCGACCGGCAGACCCGTGAGCCGGCCGAGGCGCTGGTGGCGCGGGCACTCAGCGAGTCCGCGAACGTGGTACCCCCCGAGCCCCTCCTGCTGATCAATCGCGAGGGTCGCGACGCGCTGATCGACGCCAGCGTGGCCCCGGTGCGGGACGCCGCGGGTGTGGTGGCCGGTACGGTGATCGTGTTCCGCGATGTCACCGAACGCCAGCGCGCGGAGGTGGCGCTGATGGATGCCCGGGGCTTCCTGCAGCAGGTCATGGATACCTCCCCGATCATGATCTTCGCGGTCGATGCCGAGGGCAGAGCGACGTTCGCGAACCGCTATGCGGCGGAATACTACGGCATGACCCCCGAGCAGCTCCTGGCCCATTCCACCGGCGAGGTCCACCCGAACCCCGCCGAGGCCAGCACGTATGTGTCCGACGATCTGGAGGTGATCCGCCGGCGGATCCGGATCGACAAGGAGGAGCTGAACACGGCGCCGGACGGGCAGCAGCACTGGTTTCACACCATCAAGGTTCCGCTGGTGCGATCGGATGGCCGGGTCGACGCCCTCGGCATCGCCGTTGACATCACCGCGGTCAAGCGGGCCGAGGCGGAGCGGGCCAGGCTCGAGGATCAGCTCAGTCAGGCGCAGAAGATGGAAGCGCTCGGCACCCTCGCCGGCGGCATTGCGCATGATTTCAACAACATGCTGGGCGTGATGCTGGGCAATGTGGAGCTGGCCGAGGAGGATGTCGGCCCGCAGCATCCCGCGCAGCTGAGCTTGCGGGAGATTCATCGCGCCTGCCATCGCGCGCGGGACCTGGTGGGTCAGATCCTGGCGTTCAGCCGGCGCCAGCCGCTGACCCGCGTCGTCCTCGATCTGCGCCGGGTGGTCCTTGATTCCCTCGGCATGCTGCGGGCGGCGATTCCGGCCGGGGTCGAGATCACCACGTTCTTCGCGCCGGAGCTTTCATCCGTCTGCGCCGATCGCAACCAGCTGCATCAGGTGCTGATGAACCTGTGCACCAACGCCTGGCAGGCGCTGGCGGGCCGCACCGGGCGGATCGATATCCGGGTTGAACCGATACGGATCGACGCGGGAACCGGGGGCGCCGCCCCGGACCTGCCCCCCGGGCCGTATGTCCGGCTGTCGGTAAGCGATAACGGCAAAGGGATGGATGCGGCCACCGCGGCCCGGGTCTTCGATCCGTTCTTCACGACCAAAGGGCCGGGCGAGGGCACCGGGCTGGGTCTGGCGGTGGTCCACGGCATCATGCTGGCGCACGACGGCGCCGTCGACCTGGATGCGCGGCCCGAGGGCGGCGCCACCTTCCGGCTGTACTTCCCCGCGGTGGATGCCTCCATCGAAGCAGCGGTAGTGGAGCGGTCGCAGCTGACCCGCGGCGATGGCCAGCTGATTCTCTACCTGGACGACGAGCAGTCGCTGGTGTCCCTCGTCGCCCGGATGTTCGAGCGGCTGGGCTATCGGGTCGCGGGCTTCTCGGTGCCGCGGGTGGCACTGGAGGCCTTTCGCGCGGACCCGCTCCGCTACGCGGTCGCCATCGTGGACTACAACATGCCGGGCGCATCGGGTCTGGAAGTAGCGGAGGAACTGCTCCGGCTGCGGCCCGCCATGCCGATTGCGCTCACCTCCGGGTACGTGACCGAGGAGCTGCATGTGCGGGCCCACGCGCTGGGCATTCGCGACATCGTCTTCAAGCCGTACTCGGCGGAAGAGATGGGGAGGGTGGTTCAGGGGCTCCTCCGGGGGACGCTGGCCGGTGCCGAGCCAGCCGGGTGACCGGGCGCCGGGGGCAAGGCGCCCCCGGAACACTCCCTGATACGACAGGCCTGTCTTCGAAGGAACCGCACCACACCGGAAGCCTGTGATCCGGATGCCCGCCGCATCCTCGGGCGAACCCCTCGAGGAGTTGCTCAAGTTCCGGAAAGTCCGCGGCGATAGTCTGAGGATGCGGGACACGCTCCCCACCCCTCGATTCGACGCCGGAGCCATTCACCTCGCGCGGGCACGCCTGCACCTCGATCCGGAGGAGGCGCTGCGCCGCAAGGCGGATCGCGAACGCGCCCTCCACGTCTCCGACATCCCTCGCCTGCGGCTCGCCGGCCTGGCGCTGCTCGCCGGCGTCGCCACCCTGTTCCAGCTCGCCACCGGGCAGGGACACTCGTGGCGCGCCTCCGCGAGCCTGACCGGGCTCCTGCTGGGCTATGGGGTAGTGTCGTGGGTGGTGCTCCAGCGCTGGTATCGGCCCGGCGGTCGGGTCCATCTCGGCCAGCTCTTCCTGCTGCTCGATCTGGTCGCGTTCACCGTCGTCATCTATTTCACCGGTGGCGCGGCGAGCTGGTTCATTCTCCTGCTGATCATGCGCTCCGCCGACATGTCCGCGAGCGGGCAGCGCCAGGTGCTGGTGTACGCCCACGCGGCGACGCTCTGCTACGCCGGCATGCTGGGGTGGATCGCGCTGGTGGATCACACACCGGTACTCTGGCGGGTGGAGGGCGCGAAGCTGGTCCTCCTCTATGCCAGCAACCTCTACTTTTCCCTGGCCGCCCGGACGGGGGCGCGCCTGAAGCAGCGGACGGCGGAGGCCCTCCACCTGGCCACTGGGCTGGTCCGGGAGCTCGACCAGCAGACGGGGGAACTGGAGGAGGCCCGCGCCCGGGCCGAGCAGGCGAGCCGGGTGAAAGGGGAATTCCTGGCCAACATGAGCCATGAAATCCGCACTCCGATGAACGGCGTCCTGGGCGTCAGCGAACTCCTGAGTCACACCGCGCTCGACCCCGAGCAACGGCACCTGGTCCAGACCATCCGCATCTCCGGCGAATCGATGCTCGCCGTCATCAACGACATTCTCGACTTCTCGCGGGTGGAGTCCGGCAAGATGATTCTCGATCCCCAGCCGTTCGAGCTCCGGAAGTGCGTCGCGAATGTGATCGATCTGTTCCTGGTGCCCGCTACCCGAAAGGGCCTGGCACTCACAGCCGATATCGGGGCCGCGGTGCCGCGCTGGCTGGTGGGGGATGAGGGGCGGATTCGGCAGGTGCTGCTCAATCTTGTCGGCAACGCCGTCAAGTTCACCGAGACCGGCAGGGTCGCGGTTCGCGTCGATGGCGTGACGGACGGCACTGGCATCACCGTCGGCATCGAGGTCGAGGACAGCGGCCCCGGCATCGACGCCGCGACTCTGGAGCGGCTCTTCCAGCCATTCGTACAGGCGGACGGCAGCACGACCCGGAAGCACGGTGGGACAGGACTCGGTCTGGCGATTTCGCGGCAGATGATCGAACTGATGGGTGGCAGGGTTGGGGTCCGGAGCGAGGTGGGGTCGGGAAGTACCTTCTGGTGCTCGGTGCCGCTTCCGATTGTATCGGACCAGGGCGAGGAACCCTCGGCGCCGAGCCCGGCGGAGGCCGTACTTCAGGTGACGGCGCCGAGCCAGGAGGGGAGCGGAGCGCGGGTGCTGCTGGTGGAGGACAATCCGATCAACCAGCTGGTGGGGGTCAAGCTGCTGCAGAAGCTCGGGTGCCGGGTGGACACGGCCGTCAACGGCCATCTCGGCGTGGCCGCGGCGATGGCGGTGCGCTACGACCTGATCCTGATGGACTGCCTCATGCCGGAGCTGGATGGCTATGGGGCGACGGGGGAGATTCGCCGGCGGGAGGCGACCTCGCGCCACACCCCCATCGTGGCGATGACAGCGAACGCGATGGCGGGGGACCGGGAGAAGTGCCTGGCGGCGGGCATGGACGACTACGTGACCAAGCCGATCGATCTGGCTGGACTGCGGCTGGTACTCGAGCAGTGGGCGGGGCAGCGGGCGCCGGGCTGAGGGGAGCCCGTCACGCACCGCACGCGCCCTCCCGGACTCCCGGCATCCCCCCGACCACTCCGATTCCTGAGCAAATGATCGTCGTGGGTCGGTCGCTCCGATCGAGCCCACCGGGACCTGCCCGCTCGGTAGCGGCAACCGGGGGGGCGGGGTTACTTTCCCCGCCCGAAACCGGCGCAGGTGTCTCCATCGCCGGGGTGGTGTGGCCGAGTCTTGAGCGGGTTCAGGACCCGGTGCGGGTGCAGGGTGAGCAGCACATTGGGGCCTGTAGCTCAGTTGGTTAGAGCGCACGCCTGATAAGCGTGAGGTCAGAGGTTCAACTCCTCTCAGGCCCACTCCGTACCACAGCTCGCCGCGCACTGACTTCCGAGTCGGTGCGCGGCGTTTTGTTTGGGGGGCCGGGGAGGCGGGGTGCCTGTTTGGTGCCTCCGTTGAGATGCGTCTGATCAGCCAGGCGTTCCGCGTCCGGGGCAGTGCGCGCAGCGTGGAGCGTACCCAACACCAAGCTCCGCACCTCAGGAAACCAACCATCGCTCCGTTCGCGCGACAACGCCGGGGCGCGCATCACCGCCAGGGCCGCGGCGAGCGTGAAAACCCAACCCGGCGATGGACGTCGCCGCGTACCAGAACCACGATCCGGGCCCCGGCCTGACGCCCGCGCTGGTGTGACGCTGCCGCGCTAGCGCCCGGTACTCAGCAGCCCCCATGCAACCACGAAGCAGAATAGCCCGAACGAGATTCCGATGACCGGCGTCCGAAACCAGTACTTGAGTCCGATCGCGAGATAGGCGGCCGCAACCAGGGTGGCGAAGGGGATGGCGATCGGGGCCACGATTGCGTAGCCAGCCTCGGACCACCCGATCAGGAGTACGAAACCGCCGAACAGGACCGCGCCGAGGCTGTGGCTCAGATTGAAGCCGACCCAGCACCGCCAGACATCCGTTCGGGAGGTGAGCAGCAGCCCGGACCCGGCCATCGCGGCGCCGAGAGCTGGATCACGCGGGGTGAGGCCCTTGCGGCTCCCCAGTGCAAGGGGCGTCGCAAAGGCATGCGCGGTACCGAGAAGCAGGAATGGCGAGGCGCCCGCGAGATAGACGAGTCGGCTCAGTATCATGGGTTCTGCACCGCAACATTCTTCGCCAGCGTCTTGAGCCGCACTCCGTTCGACTGTACCACGGTCAGTGTCACATGCCCGGTCTTCGAAGTCTTGATATCTCTGATCGTGCCGGACTTCCCCTTGTGCGTGCCGCCGATGACCGTGCAGTGGGCGCCGTCGCGCAGTTGGCCGGGTGGCTCCATCTTCATCGCATCCCTCCCCATGGTGCTCGGCGTGTGCCTCTTGTCACCCGGAGGTGTGGTGCACGCCATTGCAAACGTGAGCGGCCTGATGTCCCCGCCCAAGCTGCCCGCCGCCGCGAGATCGCGCAAGCTGGTGTCATCGCCGCAGTCGGGCCCATCACAGATACCGTTCCCGAATCACGGCGAGGTGATGGAGCTCGTGCCCCGCGATGTGATACGCCAGGGCCCGCACCGTGGCGTCGTTCGCGGTTCCGGTCCCGTGACCGAGGCGGCCGAGGGATTCCTCCGGGAGGTTCGCGAAAAGCGCAATAGTCGCTCGCCGCACCGCCTCGTACTCCTCGAGGATGCCGTTCAGCGCACGGGTGTCGGCCTCGGCATACCGGGCATACTCGTCCTGGTCGAAGCCGATGAGGTTGCGCTGCTCATTGCGGGCGAACCGGAGGGCCCGGTACGAAAAGATCCGCTCGTCATCGACAATATGAACCAGGATGTCCTTGATGCTCCACTTGCCTGGGGCGTAGCGGTGCAGCAGCCTGGCGGGCGCGATACTGGAGATGAAGCCTTTGGTGCGCTCGGCCTGGGCCGAGAGATGCTCCAGGATGCGGCCATCGTCCGGCACGAGTCGCATGTACATCTCGGCGTACGGCGGGAACTCGCCAGGCTGAGGCTTCGGTATGACTCTCATCGCGGTTGGATAGGCGTGCGGTACACGGGATAGCAGGTGGAATGAAAACCAAGGGGGGCTACGGGCCGCGCCTCTGGCTGGTGCACCCGCTTGTAAGGCGTCGAGGTCACGGCAGGTGGAAGAGATCTGCCAAGAAGGCCGCGACCGTCTCCCGGGCGCTGGCGGTCGCCACTGAGTCATACGCGACCACAGTCCCACGATGCACACAGGCATCGGCATAGCTGAATGTCCGGCCCGTCGCCGTGTTGAGAAGCCGCCCATCGGGGCCCTCGGCCAGGCGGCAGCCGAACATGGACTGTGCCTGGGGCAGCGGGACCGGCAGTGAGAGCGCGGGGGCATCGAACATGTGGGTCGCCCCGGGATACTCGATGAGCTGGGCGTCCTGCGCGGCGGCACGGAGGCGCTGAACGTACTCCCGGCACGGGGCCACTTCAACCAGCGAGTCCACCGTGCCATGGAACAGCCGAATGGGTTCGGCGAGCACCGCGGTATCCTCGCGGTAGGTGGTGTTGCATGGTGAGTAGAAGACCAGATGCGCCGCGAAGCGATCCTGTGGATGGACCGCATAGAGACGGTGAAAGCGCTGCAGGCTGGAATAGAGAGCCGCCTGGCCACCCCGGGAGAATCCCATGACCGCGATACGGGACGGGTCGATACGCGGGTGAGCGGCCAGCAGAGCCAGCGCGCGGTAGGCATCGACGATCATGGTGAGTCGGCCGAGTTGCGACTGATCGTTGACGGTATTGACGATGCCACGACCGGTGAAACTATCGATGAGCAGGGTGGCGATGCCCAACCGGTTGAGAAAGCGGGCCCATTCATCTTCGCGACTGGACGGGCCACTGGACCCATGGAGCAGAACCACGGCAGGCAACCGCTGCAGTCCGTTGCCAGGGAGCCGCAACTCGCTGGCGAGCACGACCGGCTCAGCCTGGTGGTCACCGCGCAAGAAGTGCTCGTCGGAGAGCGTCAGAGAAGCAAGGGGGTGGATCTCGATACGGAGGGCTTGCCCCACGGCTCGCGCGGGCAGCAGGCCGGCGTGGAGACCCATCGCGAGACAGAGGGCCCGAACGGGCCAGGGAGCGGAGGGTCGCATCGTAGGCCGAGTGAAGGGTGGCGAATTGGCCGAGGCGCAGTGGCCCGACAGGAGGTTGGGAGAGTCGGCGCTCCGCTGCCTCACCGCCGACTGCTCCCCAGCAGCTTCTGCACCATGACGGCAGTGCGCAGTACCCTGGTCTCTTCCCCGACCGCCGCCGTGAGTTGGAGTCCAAGCGGCAGCGAGGTTCCTACCGGCATGGGGATCGAGATCGCGGGTTGGCCGAGTGCAGTCCAGGGTGCGTTCATGACCGGATTGCCGGTGGAAGCCAGGCCCAGAGGCGCGGGGCCAGGCGCAGCGGGCGTGAGGATGACGGGCGTCTCCGAGAGCAACGCCCCCACCCTAGTTTTGCAGTCCGCGATGTACCGCATCGCCTCCTCGTACCGGTCGTCGGAGATCTTGAGGCCCGCTTGGACCAGGTCGCCGAGGTCCTCGAGGCGGGCACCATACTGTTCGAATCGCTGCTTGTGGAAGCGTGCGCCCTCATAGAACATGATCAACTCGTTGAATGTGGCGAGCCGGTCCAGCATCTCTCCCATGTCGACGGCGGTAATTGAAAGGCCGCCGGCCCGGAGCACTTCCAGCGCAGAGGCGAACGCCGCTCCCATCTCCGGCTCAACCTGTTGCAGCGGCTCCGGGACTCCGAGCGTGAGCGTCTCGTCTGCACCCATGCCTCGGCCGAGGGCGCCCCAGAGCAGCAGCATGTCTGCGGCGGAGTGGGTGAACAGCCCAAGGGTGTCCTGGGTCGCCGCGAGTGGGAGCACCCCCTCCATGGAAAACCATCCGTAGCTCGGCTTGAAGCCAGTGACGCCACAGAACGAAGCCGGACGCAGCACGGAGCCTCGCGTCTGGGTACCGAGGGCCATCGGCACCATCCCCGCGGCGACGGCGGCGGCCGATCCGCTGGAGCTCCCGCCTGGCGTGTGGTCCAGCGCCATCGGGTTACGAGTGGGCGGGGGTGTCTTGTAGGCGAACGCGGTGCACTGAGTCTTCCCGAGCAGCAGGCCGCCGCGGCGACGCATCTCCGCGACGATCGCGGCATCAGCCTCGCCGACCCGGCCCCGATAGATCGCGGATCCATACTCGGTCGAAAGGCCCCTGGTCTCGATGATGTCCTTGACGCCGAACGGGATTCCGAGAAGCTCGCCCGTGCCGGTCGGTGGCTCCGGCGCCACCTGTACCCAGGCGTGAACGGACGGATCAATTCGCCGGATGAGGTCCAGGCAGACCTGCACCCCGTCCTCGCGCTCCTTCGCGGTCGCGTGCATCCACTCGGTCAGGGTCACCGGCGCCGCGCTGGCAGGGAGCAGGCGCGCCCCAAGCGCCGCCGCGGCTCCTGTCAGCAGAAAGTCCCGTCGATCCATCGGTTCTCCTGTCAGCATAACGGCGTTGTGCGGACTGCTGTAAACCTGTTCCGGCGCTGCGAGCCTGCGCGAGGTGCGCCATGCGGGCGGACGTGGTGCGTTTCAGTTGTGAGGCGCGAGGGCGCCCTACCAGTCATGGACCGATGTTTGCCAGCTCGCGACAGCGAGGATCACCCGCTCCGCCTGTGTGGGCGGTTCGACGGAGAGCTCCATGGGCGAAAACGTAATCTCGAATCGAGGCCGGGACGACTCCTGGCCAGCCAGCTACCGACCGCGTGTGACCCGCGGGGCGCGGCGCCATGGGGAATTTGTACGGTTAGGCCGCTCCCCGCCTCGGCGTGGCCCCGGTGGGTCGATATGGCACTGGACGGCGCAGGTAGCTGCCCAACATGGCAACGACGTCTTCGTCCGCGGTCGTGAGTGAGTTCTCTTGAGAAAGCAGGGAGAGGATGCGCACCGGCACACCCAGCTCGGCGGCCGCTTGCATCCGGTGGTGTCCGTCAAGCAGGCAGCTCGTGAAGAGCAACTGCTCCGCGTATGGGTAGGGTGAGGGCCCGGGGCGGACCCCACAGGCGGGGGCCTGGTCGTCAATGACAGAGACCGCGAGCGCAGTGAGTTGCGCGCCGCGCTCGTGCTGGTGGCGCCAGTAATCGATTCGAGCGCGGTCCAGGGTGGCTGGATCATGCAAGGGTACGATGATGGCCGTGACAAGGGCACGGTAGTGTCCGCCATCCATGTCCGTCCTCTCCAGGACATCGCTAGAGCCGAGCCGATAGTATGGTGTGCCGGGGCTGCTGGCCTCCTGGCTATTGGCACCAGGAGGAAATAACCGTGCGACGTCGGTCGCAAAGTAGTCCTCCGTGGTGCCTGGCTCGATGCGCCGGACCGGCGCTTCAAGGACGAGCGGGTGGTAGGTGCCAGGGGCGAGTACCCGGGCGAGTCGACGGAGGACTCGTCCCGGCGGCAGGTCGTCGAGTTCTCCTAGTAGAGCCACGGCCTCGGGGTCGTTCACGCGTTCTACTGGTGAGGTGAGCTTCCTGAAGACAATCCCGCAGGTACCGCAGGGACAGCCGTACTCGAAAATCCGTTCTCCAGCGATCGTCAGGTGGCAGAGCCACGATGGGGAATACCATCCTCCTGGTTCGAAGGCCACTACTCCCTCGCCAGAGTCGTTCTCAAAGCGCGGCAGTCCCTCATGGCCGGAGCGGATCCCGAAGAAGTCCTTGATCGACTCCCAGGTGGTCCGGCCGTAGCGCGACAGTGCATTGTCCAAGGGTCCCCCGCGAAATGCTTGCTGACCGATAGCGCTTGAGCTGCCAGCTGCGCCCGCAGGACCTCGTGGCGGACGCGCCCCGATGCACCGCTCGCGGTCGCCAGCGGGACTCGCAAGTCAGGCCGGACCGAAACGCCAGTCAGCGGCCAGGGGTCGTCGTATCGCCGGTGCGAAGGAATGCTTGCACCGCACGCACGTTCTCGTCCTGGGCGGTGAGGTGTGGGCGGCCGAACTGGAGCGACGGCGCACCCTGCCACCCTCGACCCACGCGCGGCCGCCAGGCCAGGGTCAGGCCTCGCGCTCGGGCGCCTGCAACAGGTAGTAGATGTCGGTGCGCAACTGCGCGGGATCCGCGTGCCAATGCCCGTACACTTCCCAGGACGGACCGGCGCGCAGCCGATCATTCGCGCGGCACCACGCGAGGATCGCGGCATGCGCCTCGCCCAGTCGTCCGTAGTCGCCGTAATGCGTCGTCATCGCCGCGACGCCGTGCGGGGTCTCCAGGGGAACGACCGCCCCCACGGCGGCGAATGGCGCCGTGACGCCGACGCAGAAGTCGACCGTCAGCTGATCCGCGCTCGCCGCGCGATAGATGAAGATGTTCTGCCCGTCGAGGTGTACCGCGCCGGCACGCGCCGCCGCATACACCTGATCCAGGTGGCGGCCGAACTCCTGCGCGACACGGCCACGTGGGACCTGCGCGTGCACACCGGCGACCGGTCGCGCGGCGACGATCACTTCGTGGACATCGTAGGGCGTGGATGACATGGTGCCGTCTCCATGAATACACATCGCGTCGCCCATGATAGGCGGACGCGACGCCGGTAATGCTGTTGCCTGACGACCGCGCATAGGCTGCATGGCCGCGGTCAGGTCAGCACGTCTGTCTCCGGCACCATCGGGTGGGGCGTGGTCGTCATGAACGGACAGCCGCGCCCTGTCAGCATCGTGCGGGCGTCGGCCCGCGTCAAGGTTGGAGCGACGTGACGGTGATACTGTCGCCGACGGTGATCCGCATCAGATCCGCTCCCACCATGAGCGGGCCAGCATAGCCAGTGCGCGTGAGCGCGAGCAGGTCCGCCGCGGTGACGCCCGCCCCCAAGCCAATGTGGGAGTAGACCGCCAGCGCCGGGTGCGTGCGGGCAAAGACCTCGGCGGCCTCGAGTGGCGAGGTGTGGTGGGCGAGTCTGCGGCGGAGGGCCGGATCTGCTGCGATGTCGGCCGCCGTTGCCGCCGCGACCTCGTGAATCAGCAGGTCGACGCCCTGGGCGTGGGCAATGAGGTTGGGACTCGGCCGGGTGTCGCCAGAGAGCACTACGGTGTGGCCGCGGTAGTCGAGACGATAGCCGAGGGCCGGGTGGACGGGGCCGTGGTCCACGAGAAAGGCGGTGACGACCACGCCGTCGCTGTCATAGACCGGGCCCTCCCCCACGTCGACCGCGGCCAGCAGGCCGCCGGAGGCAGAGGCCTTGTCATCGGCAATCCGGATCTGGATGTCAAAGGCGAACGCTGCCTCCAGATGCCGCGCCATGTCGACCGTACCCGCCGGCCCCCATACGCGGAGCGGGAGGGTCCGATGGCCGACCAACCATCCGGTGAGCCACAGATCAGGGAGCCCGACGACATGATCGGAGTGCAGGTGCGTAAGGAAGACGCCCGTAATTGTTGCGAAGGGGATATTCAGCTGAGCCAGGCGCTGGGTGGCGCCTCGGCCCACGTCGAAGACGAACCTCTGGCCTCCCGCCTCCACCAGAATGCTGGGGCCGAATCGCTCCATACTCGGGCGAGGCGTGCCGGTGCCGAGGAGGGTGACCTGGATGGGCGGCGACTGCGCGTGCGTGACCTGGGCGGCGGCGGCGGCGATGAGCGAGAGTCCGAGGACCGTGAGCAGGAGGCGGAGGGGATGCGGCATGGACGCCTTTCGAAGGCACAGAGCGGGCGAACGACCGCGCATAAAGTGCAGAGCGCAGGCGCACCCTGCAAGCCCATCATGGGCACCGGCGGACCATCGTTGTGCAGATGCGAAGCGACGGCCGCGCACAGGCGGCTGCAAGCGCTGGTTAGACGGCTCGCAACCCGTCACATGCTGACCAAGAGGAATGCAAGAAGGGAGACCGCGGAAAGCAGCACCAGGAGCCGCGCCAACCTCGGGTACGCGTCCCCAAAGGCCAGGCCAATGACGCTGCTGGAAATGGCGGGAAGTGCCCAGGGCAGCGTCTGCTGCCACCACGCGCGCAGATTCAACGACCACGAGGCGATGTGCGAAGGTGTAGTCGCCCACCCGTACACAATCCAGATCTCGAAAAGCAGTGCGGCATAGGCGCCACTCACCAGCAGGAATGCGAGGTATTCCGGGAACGCTTGTGGCGCGGATGCGGGGGCCGAACCATGGGATGAGGTTTCCGTTGGCGTTCCGCCAGCCGTTTGGACCCCTCGGGCCGCAGCTTCTGCCACGATGATCTCCCACGCCTCCGGCCGGTACGCCTCCTGGCCGTTCGCAAGCGCCTCCAGGAGCAAGGAGTCTGGAGCCGCCTGGTACTTGGCACGAAGGACATCTGAGGAAGTCATGACTGTGCCAGTGAGGGCGTCTAACCACCGCGCATCATGTGTGTGGCCACCGCAAGTGTGGAGAACCTACCCCTCGAGAGGCGCACCTGACAGCCTGAGTCGAACGTGTGGCCGCGCCAGAGCTGTCCCTGGTTGGTCAGGCCGCAGAACGCAGATCCGCCTATAGAACTCCTGGTATCCAGCGATGTCGCACGCGTGCCATGTATGCAGCGTACGCTGGATCGGTCCGGAGGAAGCGCTCTTCGACCACGCTCTTGATCAGGAACCAGAAGATGCCCAATGCCACGAGCATGCCAGTGCCGCGAGAGGAGCGGAGCAGGAAGAGCGCCGCATAGTTGACGAATGTCGCAGTGTAGATCGGGTGCCGCACGAAGCCGATGTTGCGGCCCAGGCTGAGGCGGGCATACGCCGCAATGATCAGTCCGAGCCAGGAGAGCGCGAGGATCAGCCAGTGCGGGGCGATTGGGGTGCCGGCGGGAGCCACGAGCGCGGCGAAGGTGATCCAGTAGGTGGCGACGAACGCCAGCAGCCAGAACCAGGGATTGAGAGTCACCCGTATGGGCGGCCGCCGGGCAACCATCGTCGCGATCAACAGCACGCTCTGCAGAATGAGGTTGATGCGCACGATGTCGAGGGTGCCCTGGCGGAGGCGCCAATAGATGAGATACGCGGCCGGGAGGCTGGCGATCACTGCCACGGTGCGGTCCACCCGAGGGTCGGCGAGAAGGCCAGGAAAGGACCACGAGCTGCCCTGCGGGACGGGTGAGGCGTTGACCATACGCTTCTCCTCTGTCGACCGATTGCAGTACGAGGCTATGCAGGGGACGCCAGCCTCGCCACGGCCTGCCACCTGCAGGGCGCGGCAAGTTGCGGCTAACCTACCCGTCCGCGGCTGGTCGTGCCAGCCTGCGCCAGACCTCCGGCTGCGCCATGAGAGGTATGCGCGCCTGGTCAGCTGGCTCGTGGACCTGAATGGTGGGCCTCGAAGAAGCTGGGCAGCCCTCGGAGCCGGTGGATCGCGTGGACGATCAGCTCAATGCCGACCATGCCGAGCGCCCCGATCCAAAGCGGCGGCCATGTGGCCAGGCGCGCGTCCCCGAGGGCATGGCCGGTGAGCTGCATCGCTGTCGCGAACAGGATCCCCCCAGCCAGCCATGTCAGGATGCGGGCCATGGTGCGGAGGATGGAGACTTGTGGCAGGCGCGGGCGAATGAAGGTGAGGAACGCGATCTCGAGGTAGTGGCCTCCCAGCGTGGGCCAGAGCATGACCAGCGTAGCGGGGAGCCAGCGCTGCAGGCTGTGGGATTGCAACGCGAGCCCGGCCCCCACGCCAGCCGCGAGCAGGAGATTTCGGCGGAGGGTGGCTCCGAGCGGCTCAAGCGACGCTGGGGTAGAGAGGGGAACCGTGTCGGGCATGGAAGCCATCGTGGGAGGTGTGGGATGTGCCGCCCGACGTCTCCGCGCAAACTGGAGGGTCAGGCGAGATGCGGAGAACCGGCCCGCCCAGTGGCGGTCGTGGTTGGCCGGCGCAAGGCGACGGCCGCGTTCTGGCTGCAGCATTCGCTGGTTGGCCACCCCGTCCCGCTGCGACGTCAAGCTGCGTCAGAGTCATTGGCGGAATGGGACGTTCTCGTACGCGAAGATGACGAGCGCAACGATACCGAAGAAGAACGTGAGCAGGCTGAGCCGGTTCAACCACACCGTCCTATGGTCCCACCGATTGGTGGTCGGATCGTATGCCTTGCGAGTTTCCCATTGGCGATCAAGCCCGCGCACGCCATGCTCGAACGCATGGGAGCTTGCTTCATACCCCAGCATGCTGAGGCCGAGCGCCAGAAGTAGGGCAACCCACCCGGCCACGAGAAAGCGGCGCGAGTCCGTCGCGGGGGAGGGCGCGATCTTCTCCAGAAAGGTCACGGAGAGGACAAGTGCACCCGTGGCGCCTACTATCAGGAGCTGATCGAGCCGCTGCCGGCCGCGCTGCCCGGCGTCGACAAGAAGCTGTCGCTGTCGAAGGTACTCCTCCTGGGACAGGTGGGACGGTAGGGGAGGCAACGCGACGCTCGCCGCTGGCGGGGGGTGCTCACCGGAAGGACCCGGAGCGAGCGGTTGCGGAGGCGGCGAGCCTAGCGGACGAACGGCTTGGGCCGGGATGGCCGTTTCCAGCGTGTGGGCGGAGAGCTCATCGGGCATATTGTCTCACCTCTAGTGTCGGGGAGGTGGTCTCACGCCAGCGCATTGGCTGCGAAGCGCGGCCCACGGTTCCGGGCCTGTAGTCGGGCTCTCCAAGCTGCGCCAGTCTCACGCGCGGGTCGCGCGGCCGGCTGTCACGGGCCGATCATGCCGGTCGCGACCCGGATCTCGGCGAGGGACCCGAGAGAATCGACCAATGCCACCTGCCATCGGCGCGAGACGGAGCCTCCCGCGTCGATCGCAAGGTCGCAATGCACCAGGGGGATCGTATCCCAGCTTCCGAACGTGGCGAGGTGCAGGCTGTCGCAGGTGAACCCCGCTGCGTGCAAGGCCTCGGATGCGGCGACTGTCGAGGTGCCGAGAGGCGCCAGCGCGACCAGACTGTCATGCATCGCAGGCTCCTGCCTGACCGCAGCGAAGCGAGGGCCATGACAGCCGAGAAAGGCGAGCACCGCGACGCCGGAAACGCGGGAAAGTGTCATTGAAAGCGACCGCTGCGGGGCAGCCTAACGACGCTGCATCCCCTGGGCGCGGCCACCGGTATCGCTCCTATGGGTACATGCACGCGGGCCATGCCGCGGTCACACCCTGGACGAGCGCAAATGGGCCGATGGCGCCTTGCAGGGCTGGCACGGTGATGGTCATCGCGATCTGTTCACGCGTGACCGTACCCGAAAACAACGCAGCGTACTGAATCTTCCCGGGGAAAGCTCCAGTCAACTGAGTGTACGTACCAGGGATGGAGAACGGCCCAGCCGGCAGTGGCCGGTCGAAGTTGCCGAAGGAGCCGAAGCAGCCGCCAGAGGCCAGAATGACGAGGGTGGCGCTGGAATCGGCGAAAGTGAGATTGGCCTGATCCGAGCCCCACACCGCAGGTTGATCCGGCGACGTGGCGCTGCAGGCCGCAGCGCCAACCGTGAGCACCGAGGCAAGAGTCAATAGGAGGCGGGTGACGGGTCGCGCATGATTCCGCCGCTGGCGCCACGCGAAGGCCGTTTTCATCCTCCCGGACTCCCCTGCGCGGTCAGAAGCATGTCGCATAACGACCCCGTATGGGTTGCAGGACGCTGCAAGTCTCGAGGAACCTATCCGGCGATGCCAGGTCATGCCAGCCAAAGACAGCCACCGGTCCGCGCCCTGGCTGGTGCATGCGCCTGTCAGGTGGCAATGCCCGCGCGCAGGCGCTCACGCGCAGCTCCCTGGTCGGCCCCGACAGCCACATGGGACCCCGCGAGAGCCAGACCCATGCGCGGCGTTGAGCCGTACAGGGTCTCGTACTCACCGGCGCGAACGAGGAACGTCTCGTGCCAGATCCCGACATCGCCGCTCGTGGCTCTGACCTGCCGGTTGAACGCCGTCCAGGCGGGCCAGTGTGCGTGTTCCGCGCTCCGGGCGTAGGCTTCCAGATGATCAAAGGAGCGCCAGTATTGCACACTGAATCCGGTTCGGCCGCCGACGGCAAGGCAGCCACACTCGGGATGGGCGGCCAACTCGGCCAGCATACGCGGCATCGCCATTGCCACGGGCCACCACTTGTGGACTTTCCACCAGTAGTTGACGCGCATGCCGATGAGAAAGACGACGAAGTCTCCTTCAATGGTGGCCATCATGCGGCCCGGGAACACCGTGGACATGGTGGCTCCAGCAGAGCAGAGAAGGGTGAGGGTGTCTGTGAGAATCACGACTTCCGGCTAGTTCGCAGTTTGGTGCCGACTTCGCGCGCTACCCGGCCGGCTACCACTTCTTCGTGCTCACGAAGAAACCCAGCCACCGCGACTGCATCCCACGGGATCAGCGACCGCAGCGCCCAGGAGAGGGCCTTCACAACCATGTCGTCGCGGTCGGTGACGACGCGCTGGCACACGGCGAGGGTGGTGCGGATGGTCGCCGCAGTCGGGACGGTCATGGCTGGAAGGGTGGAAGTGCGGTCTAACCATCCCGCATAGTTGGGATGAAGCGACGACTGGCCATCCACCGCACGTGGTGGCAGCATCGCCCCACAACCTTTACACGCGCTCAGTAGGCGCCACACGGGGAGGGCCAGCCGCCATGGATACTATAGGACTCGATTTGCACAAACGCGAGAGCCAGCTCTGCATCCTCACCGCGGAGGGGGAGCTCGTCGAACAGCGGATCGTCACCAGCCGGGACCGGTTCACGGCGGTCCTGGGGAGCCGCGCGCCGGCGCGCGATCCTGGTCGAGGCGTCGACCGAGAGCGAATGGGTCGCGCGCCACCTGGAGTCGCTGGGGCACGAGGTCGATCGTGGCCGACCCGAACTTCGCGCCGATGTACGCCACCCGGAGCCGCCGCGTGAAGACCGACCGGCGCGATGCACGCACGCTAGCCGAGGCCTGTCGCCTCGGGGCCTTCCGGCGCGCCCATCGGGCCTCGGACGCGCAGCGGCAGGTCCGCGCCGAGTTGGCTGTGCGCGACGTGCTGCTCCGTACCCGCACGCGCTGCGTCGCGGTCGCCAAGGCGCTGCTGCGGGGCGACGGCCTCCGGCTGCCGAGCGGGAATGCGCGAGCACACCGAGCGCAAGCTGGCGGCACTGGCGCTGTCGGACGACCTCACGCACTCGCTCGCCCCGCTGCGCGCGCTCTGGGCGCCGCTGACGGGGGAGATCACGGCGGCCGATGACCGCCTGGCCGCACGGGCGCAGCAGGACCCGGTGGTCGCGCGCTTGATGACCGCCCCGAGCATCGGCCCGGTGACCGCGCTCGCCTTCGTGGCCACCCTGGACGACGTCACCCGTTTCCGCAGCGCCCACCAGGTGGAGGCCTATCTCGGCCTGACACCGCGCGAGTATAGCTCGGGCGAACAGCAGCGGCGCGGCCGGATCAGCAAGACCGGCAATCCCCGCATGCGCTGGCTGCTGGTGGAGGCCGGCTGGCGCCTCCTGCGCACCCCGGATCCCGCGGCGGCCGCGCTCAAGGCGTGGGCCGAAGGCATCGCCCTCCGGCGCGGGCGCAGCATTGCGGCCGTGGCGCTCGCACGGCGCCTCGCCGGCATCCTCTACGCGATGTGGCGCGACGGGCAGGACTACCGCGCGGCGCGGCCCCGCGAGGGAGGGATCGCGATCACGTAGATCGGGTCCGGTCACCCACGAGTGTGACCGACAAGGGGGGGGTGAGCGCGGTGCAGCTTATGACCGCAGCCGAGGTCGTCGCATAGTTGGCGCCACCCACCCGTCGGATCCCCACGTGCGCCGACGAGGTCACTCGTCATCGAGAGCGCGTACAGAAGGCTGAGCGGCACCTCGCGGGCACCGGCCGCACCAGGCCCCACACGGCCTGACAACTGCAACGACGAAACCCGACCATTCGGTCGGGCTTGACGGGGTGCGTCGCTTCACAGAAAGCTGCAAAGCGCGGTTCAGGATTCTAGAAGATAGCGCGAAGCTGGCCGCGCTTTGACAGCTTCATGCGCCTGTTAGACCGCGTGCAACAGGAAGGCGTCCGGCCCCCGCCTCCCTTGGCGTGGCCGGTACTCTTCTCCGCGTCACTAGCAACGGAGACTGCCGAGGGGGCTCGTGGGGCCTCGGGAGGCGGCAACATGCGTGCAACCGCGCTGACACCGAGAGCAGCGACCAGTCCGGTACCCAGGATCGCCCAGTGAGCAGCCGCGCCTTGGACAGTGTTTAGCCCGAAGGCCAGGTGTACAAGCCACTGAACGAGCGTGCCGGCGCCGAGACCGATGAACGCGAGCTTGGGGAGGCGCGAACGGAGTCGATGGGCGGTCACGGCCCCCACGCTCAGGGCGAGAACGTCGACGAGCTCCCGGACTTGCCATCCGAGGTCGAGTCCTTGGGAGAGACGGCTCAGGAGCATCAGGGTAATGACGAAAGCACCGATCACTTTGAAATGCTGAAGTGCCCGGTGCCAGAAGTCATCGTTCGTCTGGGGCCCTGCGGCAGGAGCTTGGGCCAGCTCAATGACCGCGCGGTCAAAGGCTTCAGGCGCAATGCCAGCCTCAAGCGCGATGGCGCGCAATTCACTTAGGGAAAGGTCGCGGTCGTGCCTCGCGTCCAGTTCGGCCGCCCGCGACAGAAGCCGGTGGGCGACAAGATCGGTCAACTGGCGCGGCGGCTCGGCCATAGGGTCTTCCTCCTCGGTCAGTCTCGCGTGCTACGCGGTCTAACGACCGCGCATCACCTGCGGGGCGCGGCATGGTTGAGAATGTGGTGCCGAGACGCACGGCCGAGTGCCGAGAAAAGCGACGGCCGCGACCTGGCTGGTGCATGCGCCTGTTAGCATGGTGCCGCTGGATCTCAAACAGACACGCCCAGCGGGCAAGCAGGTAGTTGGGAGCAGACTCTCTCCCTGTGAGCCGGACGGGGCGGTCGACTCGCGGCGGCCACGCATCTCACCCGGGCACCCAAGCCGTACAACGACTCGTGCTGGATCTCTTCCGGAAGCGGCTAGTGTCAGCCTGCTAACGACCGCGCATCACCTGCAGGGCGCGGCAAGATTCGGAGAACCTACCCGTCCGCGGGCGGCCGTGGTAGGCCGGAGCAAAGCGACGGCCGCGCCCTGGCTGGTGCATGCGCCTGTTAGCATGGTGCCGCGCGATCTCAAACGGAGAGGCGCGGCGGGCAAGCAGACGTCGGAGCGCAGACTTTCTCCCCGCGAGGAGAGCCGGGCGAGAGACTCTCAGCGGCCGCGCGTCCAATCCGGGCACCCAAGCCGTTCAGACGTCCGTGGTTGATCTCTTCCGTAGACGGCGAGTGTCAGCCTGCTAACGACCGCGCATCACCTGCAGGGCGCGGTGAGTAACGCTCAAGGGTAGAAACTAGCCGGCCGCGCCCTGGCTGGTGCATGCGCCTGTTAGCATGGTGCCGCTGGGTCTCAAACGGAGAGGAGCGGCGAGGGCAGGGAAGCTGCCCTTCGGCCCGGGCGACGGCTTCTCGTGGCTTCTCCGAAGTAGTCCAGCTGGGAAGCCGGGCGCGTGCCGGGCCGGACCTTTCGCGGCCGCACGTCTCCTCCGGGCACCCAAGCCGTACAACATCCGTACGTGATCTCTTCCGTAGACGGCCAGTGTCAGCCTGCTAACGACCGCGCATCACCTGCGGGGCCGCGGCTAGAGCGCCAAACCGACCCGGCGACGGCTGCCCGTGCCAGCCTTAGGCAAACGGACGGCCGCGCCCCGACTGGTGCATGCGCTGGTTAGGCCGCGTAAGGGTCGGGTGGAGCGAGCGACCGCTACTGCTTCAGGAGAAGGAATCCCCAGTGTACTGCCCCGCGCAGTCATTGGCGGAATAGTTGCCAGTAAGTTGTGTGCCGTTGCTCGTGGCGTCCACGGTTGCTGAGGCAGTTCCATTGCACCCGTCGGTAAAGGTGAACGTGGCGGTAATGCGAGTGCCAGACATGTGTGCCCGGATACATCGGCGGACCGCCCGGCATTGGTCGTAAGTGTGCCGGTAACGGTGCCTCCCGTCTGAGTGAGCTGGAGCACGCCTTGATAAATCGTACCGGGTGTAACGGTCGCCGTGTAATCGCCGATGAATGTGCCGGTCACGTCGACGGCAGGACCAGGAGAAGTAGCGTCACTGCCGCACGCTGCTAGAAGCGTAGCTATGAGAATGGCCGAGACGGGACGGATGGGCATGCCATCCTCCTGAGTTGTAAGGCGGGATCTGCCAGTAGCAGCGGCTGAAGATACCGGACGGACGTCAGCCCGCAAGTGGTATAGAGGGCAACGGCACACACACAGCGGCCTAACGACTGCGCATAAGCTGCGAAGCGCGGCTCACTTGCGCCAGTAGTCCCCTAAAAGCCCGCCGCGCTTCGGCAGCTTCATGCGCCTGTTAGGCAGCAGCTGCCATCGGCTTTCATGGAAGTAGCCTTAAGCCACGCCTCAGAGGGTCGAGGTCACTCTGGTCCCGAGTGGCAGTCTGAACACAGAGCACAAGTGCCCGTCCCGGCGTGACGCGCGGCAGGCATCGTAGCATGATGTACTGCCCATTGGGGTGAAGCATGGTCAAGTGATACTCGCCGGGAGCATTTGGCCAGGTCAATGTTTCCGAAACAACCTTCGACCTCGTAAAGCCCTGGCGGATACCCGTAGTATATCGCCGAAACCCCGCCTCATCCAGCTGGGCGAGCTTGGTCACCTCGAGAAGGAGTGTCTGGTTGCTGAGGGTATCACGGAGAGCCCAAGCGGCCATGCCTGGTTGTTGCGAGAGCCCCTCATCTAGGGTGCGCTGGAGGCTGGGGTTGGCCACAAAGCGGAAGCCTCGAACCGGGAGCACGAAGCCAAACGTACCGTGCCAGATGGAGTCTGAACCCAGTTTCAACGCGGCTCGTTCCGAGTCGGTCACGACCGTGTCCGCGGTGATTGGCGTCTTAGGGCGACTCTGAGAGACCAGGTCTCCGAGATTGAACAGCAGCAGGGCCGCCATGGCCCAGAAGACCGTCCGCGACTTCGCTGCGGGGGTCTTCACCTTCCCAAGCAATCGAGCAGCCAAATGGACGAGCACCACGGTAACCAGCAAGGTGGCTGCAGCACTGAGAAGGGCCCCAACCAGATAGGAGACCCTACTGGCTCCGCCACCCCTTCTCGTGAAAGATGCCAAGCCGTTGAGGACTACTAGCACCAACGTACCGGCAACGTAGCCTGGGCGGACGGAGGTGGCGTTTGAGGGTGAGTGCGTGTCTATGCTCACGCGTGGACCTCCAGAGGAAGGGCGCTAAGGTTGCTGCCTAACGACCGCGCATAAGCTGCGAAGCGCGGCTCACCTGCGCCAGTAGTTCCGGTGAAGCCGGCCGCGCTTCGACAGCTTCATGCGCCTGTTAGACCGCTCGCCGCTCCTGGTCCCGATTAGGTATCGTGGCCTGGCGGCGGGGGGTACGGGGGAGAGGCTGTGGCGCCAAATGGCTCCCGAATGAAGTGACCCAGCCATAGCCACAATGTTCCAAACACTGCGCCGAAGTATGCGGAAATGAACGAAAGCTGACTGGTCCCTACTAGCGAGAAGACCAGCCCTGCCACAATGCCGCTGCCCGCACCCAACAAATAATGACTGCGGCGCGGCCGCATGTCGGACGTGGGATGCCGAAGAGTCTGGCTGAGCCAAGGAAGAACCCGATATAGGCCAGCATCGCGCCGACGGTAGCGAGGCTAATGCGCCATGTTGATACGAGGAGAACGGCTGCGCCGACCAGCAGGGGTATGCCGACGGATAGCCACCGCGACGTTTTCGAGCGAGGTTGCGGGGCGTGGCTTGGGCGCTGGTTGCGGAACCTGCATGGCATGAACTCCTCTACGAGCGGTCTAACGTCTGCGCATAAGCTGCGAAGCGCGGCTCATTTGCGCCAGTAGTTACGGGGGAGCTGGCCGCGCTTCGACCGCTTCATGCGCCTGTTAGCCGGCAATCGGACTGCCCTAGAGGCGCTTGCGCAGAGGGTACCTTCGCATACTCTTCATAGAGACTGTCGGCCCTTCGTGAGTCAGCCGGTCCGAGTGCCGGGAGTGCGGACAGGTAGGAGGTCGCATCGGCAACGATCACCTCATCGACTGAAGCGCTGGACTGCCGGCCAAGCGCTATGGCAGCCCTGTAGTGTGCCGCCGCCTCCGCCGTATCAGCCGCGACTCCCTTACCCGAGACCAGGGCATCACCTAGATGCGAGTGGGATTCTGGCTGGCCAAGCAGCGCGGCTTTCCGCCATAGGGCCACTGCCCGAACCGGATCGGCCGAAACCCCCAGCCCGTAGTAGAGGAGGTAGGCGTAGTTGTTGATGGCGTCGATGCCGCCCTGGTCCGTCGCTTGCTTCCAGAGCGCGGCGGCCTGGTGTAGTCTCCGCGATATGGAGTCACCACGATAGAGCTCTACTGCAAGGTTGTAGCGAGCAAGGCTATCACCGGTTGCGGCGTCCATCGCGAGCTGGGCGATCCGGGCGTCCGTGGGCCTGGCGCGACATGCGCCACCGAGAAGAGCGATGATTGCCAGGGTTCGCAGCGTCAAGGCGAGCATTCCTCCTCGAGACTATTGCCGGCTAACGACCGCGCATCACCTGCAGGGCGCGGCGAGTGATTCCCACCGGTAGAAACCAGCCGGCCGCGCCCTGGCGGGTGCATGCGCCTGTTAGCACGGTGCCGCTGGATCTCAAACGGAGAGGAGCGGCGAGGGCAGGGAACTCGTCTTGCGGCCCGGACGACGGCTTCTCGTGAACTCCCCCGATGTAGTCCAGCCGGGAAGCCGGCGACCGGGCCGGCCCTTCGGCGACCGCACGTCCAACCCGGGCAACCAAGCCGTACAACATCTTTGCTTGATCTATTCCGTAGACGGCCAGTGTCAGCCTGCTAATGACCGCGCATCACCTGCAGGGCGCGGTGAGTGATTCTAAACGGTAGAAACTAGTCGGCCGCGCCCTGGCTGGTGCATGCGCCTGTTAGCATGGTGCCGCTGGATCTCCAACGGAGAGGCGCGGCGCGCATGTGAAAGCTGCCTTGCGGCCCGGGCGACGGCTTCTCGTGAGCTGTTCCGAAGCAGTCCAGCTGGGAAGCCGGCGAGCGGGGCCGGACCTTCCGCGGCCGCACATCTCATCCCCGCACCCAAGCCGTACAACATCTTTGCTTGAACTATTCCGGAGACAGCCAGTGTCAGCCTGCTAACGACCGCGCATCACCTGCAGGGCGCGGCGAGTCATCCTAGAAGAACATCAACCGGTCGGCCGCGCCCCCTGGCTGGTGCATG
>CAVSEC010000011.1:0-498313 GCA_963726955.1 uncultured Gemmatimonadales bacterium
AGCAGTCTGCCTTGATTCAGAGGGCTCAAATGGTTCTCGGCTAATTTCCTCGCTTGCCGTTGCGTCATTTCCGACACGAAGCCAAGCACGACCGATTGCCGCTGTCGCCCTATTTTGCCGTCGTCTCGGATGTAGTCTTCCCACCACTGCAATTCCCATACCGGTTTGCGCTTGCCGCGTTTGCGTATGTTTCCTTTTTGATAGCGTCGGCGAGCCATTGTTTCTTGCCAGCCTCCTTTCAGAGCTGGCCCGCCTTGCTTTTCCGTGGTGGGAAGTATAGTCATCGCCGGCATTGAATTTCACTAACTTTAACTTTTCAAAACGAAGTAGTTCTAAAACTGCTTGCGCGTTATACGGGTTCCGCTTCGCGAAGTCGTTCAGGTAGTTTTGAGATTTTGCATGCGAGCCCGAAGGTTGGGACTGAATACCCTTCAATAGTCGGAACAGTGCGTGAAGGACTGAAACGGAGCAGCAACGAGGACTGGAGGCAGGTAAAACAACTCTGGAGCATCTGCGATGTGAGCTCAACCTGGGGGAGACCGAGATTGGCCTGGGGGCGGATGCACCCTGAAGGAGGTTCTGCGACTCGCGGGAACTACGAAATGTCCCCCTATCTATACCTATAGCCAAAAAGTTGGCAAAACTCCGCAAAGAAAAAGTCCTCGCCTCTGTGGAAAAATAATTGAGAAATATCCAGGAGCTTCAATTCCTGGGGATTCCGATGAAGTCGATCAGCATTCCGCTCTGATGCCGATCAGTGTTCCAGGATGATCCAATCAGTCCTCGGAGCGAAGCGACGCTGGTTTTTGCATTTTGTTGAAAGTGATCGCGATCGTCAAGTGAGAGTTTGTTGTTGTTGGAGCTGTGGGAAAGTGGAAATCGCTCCTGCGATTTCCAAGGGCGTTTTTTGCCCGTCTTTTCCACAGCTTTTGGCCCGCCGATTCGTTCACTTTTCCTCCTTCTCTCCTTCCTTTTTGCGCATGGAGTCTCCGCGCATCTCGATGCGATGGGCGTTGTGCACCAAGCGGTCGAGGATTCCGTCGGCCAGTGTGGGATCTCCGATCTGTTCGTGCCAGCGGGACACTGGCAGCTGCGAAGTCAGGATCATCGAGCGTGTCTGGTAGCGATCTTCGGCGATCTCCCAGAAGTCTCTTCTCTCTGGTTCCGACATGACCCAGTCATCGACGACCAAGACATCGATTCAAGCCAACTGCAACGTCAGATGGCGGTGCTGCTGCAACTGAGAATGCAAGGCGGGAAAATCCGGGAGAACTTGGTCGGGGAGTCGTTTTACCACCTGTCGCTCTCCGAACAAGGCCTGCTCAATGCGCTGCTCGTCCCACTCCTCTCCGAGCGGCCACACCAAACCGGCTGCGGCGGCCCGGTTGAGGTATTCATGAACGGTGCTCTGGCTAATTGAACAAGCGCGGGCTATGGCCCGCTGCCCCAGCCCCAGCTCGAAGCGGAGGCGAAGGACTTCTTTGGTCTTACGCATGGACAATCTCCTGGTTGGCACTCTGTCTCTCCCGTAACTCAAATAGGAGAAATAGCTTGCCTACTGTGATGTCCAGCGTCACCTCGCCCGGTGGAAAACATTCCGGGGCATCGCGATCACCATTCCGACGATCATGATCAACTGATCGGGATCAACCCGGAACGCGTGATCGGCATCATCCCGGAATCGTGATCGCCATCAACCCGGAACCGGTGATCGGCATGCCCGGAACACTGATCGGCATCGTCCGGAATCTCCAATTCCTACTGTTGGATGGATTTGCGGGCAAGTACGCACTCAGGAACGCATAAATAAAGGGCGGTAGCGACCCCCAAAGCCCGAAGGGGCCCGGCGCGGGGTCGCTACCGCCCTTTCTGCGTACTTGCCCGCGTCCCAATTCTGATGCTATTGGTCCGCATCTGATTGTGTCTGTTGGGCTAAGAGGAAGAGAGGCGGAAAACCGACCAGAAGACCGTCCAGAAAACCGATTTCACGCAATTCTGCTGCGGAATTGCGAATTCTGCCCAAAGGAAGAGTAGTCACGAGGTAGCTGGTAAGTCTTGAATTCGACTTCCTGGTTGGGTAGCAATTGATTTTGACTTACTGCGTTTAGGTCTGTCTGGGTGAGGCGACCCGCCTTCCATTCCGCGAAGACTCTTTCAATAATCCGTATCGCCCAGCTTCCCAATCCGCACGCAGATTGAAATAGCGTGCAACTTGTTCGGAAAGCTTCGTTGGCGAAGTATGCATCGCGTCACGAAAAATCTTCTCACCTGTCGTGAAGGTCCGTGCATTAGGGTTCGCAAAGAGAAATGTAAAGCGAGGGATGCGGCTCAGGATCGAGGAATATGCGTCGAGATGAGTCTTGAAGGCGTTGAAATTTCCCGTGCCTGGATCAATGAAGGTCAGAGTGATGCCACGGCTCATCTCCTGCTGTTGAGTCAAGCAAGATGGGGAACTTGTCCACAAAATGCCGAATCGTGTTAGGGTCCTTGTTTGCTCCGCGATAGGTGCGGCCTGGTATGCCCTTTCGTTGAATTTGAAACTTTTCCTCGAAGTACTGGACCTTCTCAACCTCACCTTCGAGGTAGTCAGGTTCGAGATGGCCAAGAACAAAGTCGAGGACCGCAAGCCGTGACGTCATATATGCAAAAGTGTGGGCACGCCGATTGCGGAGGTCCTCTCGATCAATCGCTGAGTACATTCCTTTGTAGTTGAGATGAAAAACATGTGCATTGTTCTGGTACCGTTGCTCGCGGGCATGCCCCCGAGCAACGAGCTTACTGGTAAAGGCGGTGACGATGCTCCCAGGCTTTATGGATCCAAATTCGGTGAACTGGCACTGGGTAAAGTAGCCAGAATGTATGGCGACCAGGTAAGAATCCCGCTTCACGCTCCGTATACCCGAATCTTTTCAGGATCGAGATGTCTTCCATTTTGATTTTCATAGCGAGGGGTTCTCCGAGAGAAGGTCGGGAGCTCTTATGGTGCGGAGGATGTCTAACGTAAGTCTTGTAAATGTTCAGATTATATAGGCGGAGGCTACGTCGCTAGAGGTTCCACCAGGTTTCACAAAATAACATCAAGTTCAAGATTCGAAGATGTTGATCCATAGCTCCAGGGTTTTATCATGCCACTCCACGTTCCCGATGAGGTTGTGCCGTAGTTCGTTTTTATATCTATCGCACAGTACCTGGGCGTTGAGCTTCCAGGAACGAAATAGATAATCGGCGTCGTCTCTGTCTTTCGCCGCATTGCGCTCCAGCTTCGACAGAATGCAGTCGTATGGGTCGGGCACAAGCAGTCTCAGGTACTTGAACTCACCCAGAGCCATATCAGTGAGCCTACTCGCATAATCTTCGGGGAGGTTTGCGACGGCCACACGGTGAAGCCAAACCCCGTATTTCGTATGAAGAGGTGAGCCTTGACCTGCCACCTCGTCCAAGTTGAGGTTCGCAGGAATCGCGGTGCAGTAGTCGATATCGCCGGTGGTGCGCGGTAAACCGTAGAAATGCGTGAAGACAAACCCGCCAATGCAGTGCAGCTCGAGGGGTTCTCCCAGCATTCTGTCGAATTCCGCGAGAAATTCTTTCCAGGGTGACGGGAGCGGCCGTGCTTCTTTACTAGCTGGCATCTGATTATCTGGTTGCTTCAGCTACCCCCAACTGGTTGTGGTTGAGATCTCTAGCTCCTCGGATCTGCTCGTACTCGGTTGATTGGCGGCCGGTTCCGAGACCAAGAAGGGTCTGAAATGCAGCAGCCGGCGTCTTGCGGCGATTGTGCCGAAAGACGAATTCATCGAGGTATACCTGGAGTTGGGCCTTGCTCACACCGTGGTACGTGCCAATGAGCCACTGCTGGAGGTTGCCTATGGCTCGATCGGCAAGGGGAACGGCGGACTTCGCACCTTTTCGCAGTTCCGAGCGGAGCGGCTGGATGCGAGTGATATGTTCAAAGCCGGCCTCAACGAGACCCGCGAAACTTTTGAGGCCGTCCGTATAGATCGTGGAACCAGGTGCAACGTTCTGCGTAAGTACCGGGATGATCGTGCTGGCCTTGAAGTCGGAAATCACGTTCATGCGAGCTCGACCGGAGGCTTGACCACGCCTTTCCACGGCAACTAGAACGAGAGCGGCCCGACGATTCTTGAGTTGCCGGCTCCCCCGCAGCCCAGCTTGCTCGCCGCCAACCCACGTGTCATCAATCTCTACCTCACCGTGCAGGGGCTCCCGGACGGCGCTCACCATCGCCCGGCGGAGTTTGTGAAGCATCATCCAGGCGGTCTCGTAGCACGTAAGACCGAGTTGACGCTGCAGCATCAGAGCCGACACGCCACGCTTGTCAGTGGTCATCAAATACGCCGCCCAGAACCAGTGGGTCAGTGGAATCTTGGTCCGGTGAAGGACCGTCCCAGATGTTAACGAAACCTGGTGCCGGCATTTGGCGCACTGGTGGCGCCTTTGGTTCACCAATTCATACGCTCTTTCGTGCCCGCACCGCGGACACGCAAAGCCATCCGGCCAGCGGCATGCCGACAGATACTGTTGGCATGCCTCCTCCGTGGCAAAGTCGGTCTGAAACTGACGAAGCGTCTTGGGGAACGGCGGTCGGGCCACCCTCATACACTACCCATTGGGGCTTGCTGAAGCAACCAGATAATCAGAAGCTGGCATATTGAAGGTGTTCAGGCCGCATGTCGGTCAGCAGGTTCCAGTGTGCGGCGTTCTCTGTGCGATTCTTTCGAAGCCATTCCTTCTCAACCTCTGTACGAGGTAGACGGTAGAAGCTATCTTCCTTCGCCAGCCGGCTGTCATCGAGTAGATTTTCGAGTTGGCTCAACTCTGCCGATCTCGAACCCTCGTGCCGCATTTCCGCCACCCGTCTTGCGAGGCTGACGACAAACCCCAGCCGGTTCTGGAGGTTGAACTTGCGGGCATTCTCGACAAGCCACGAGTCCGGCTGCGCGTACTTCTTCGCAACCCAAGGTAAGGCCTCCGCGACGCGTGCATCGAGACTTAGAACACACAACCGGCAGCGGTTCCAAGGAGCCAGAACAATGAGGCCTCGTGTGTGCGGGTGAGCCGACCGGCTAACGACCGCGCATAAGCTGGGGGGCGCGGCACGTATGGAGAACCTACCTGGCGACGACGGGCCGTGCCAGCCGGAAGCCAACCGACGGCCGCGCCCCGACTGGTGCATGCGCTAGTCTGGCGGCAGGCCGTAGTGCACGCGCGCGATGATCGACTTGCCGAGACTGAGCCACTGGGGAGTAGCTCCGAGGGGCTCTTCGGTGAAGATGCCGATGATGAGTCCCAAACCGCCGATCAAGGTGGCGGGATGGAGCCGCCGCAGGCCGGCGTAGTCCACGAGCACGATGGCCCCCAGCATTCCGAGGGTGATGTAGTTCGACGCAGTACCGATGACGGGTATCCGGCCGATGGCGGCTCCGAGCAGCGCGAGCGTCGCCAGCAGCATCAGGCGCTTATGGGCTGCAGGCCGATTGCGCTGATGGTAGGCGAAGAGGGCGAAGGTGCCGAACATGACCATGTCCATGAGTTCGCCGAAATAGAAGGCAATGATCCGATCGCCGGGGGTCGCGCGGTAGTCCCTGGCGGTGGCCCAGTTGGCCACGACAACGGCCGAGATGACCATGCAGGGAATGAGCCCGACGGCCACCCTTCCCAGGCGCCGATGCAACGGGAGGTTCCGACGGACGACAAGGCTGGCCTGGAGAACCAGAAGGGCGATCCAAGTGAGGAGCAGCGCCGCGTGGCCATAGACAAACCACGGGGCGCTGAAGGTCCGGCGAGCCAACGGGAGGAAGAAGGTGCGTGTGAACCCTGCAAGCACGAATGCGGCTGCAACGAGCGCGAAACCGAGATAGAAGCGGCGCGTGAGACGTGCCGGGGCGACTCCGCGTGGAGTTTCGGCGTTATCGGCAATCATGGGTCCTCAGGGAAACGCCCGGCCGCTCCGCGGGCCTGGCCACCTAACGACTGCGCATCAGCTGCGGGGCCGCGGCTAGTCGCCGTGAACTTACCTGCCAGCAGCCGGCCGTGCCAGCCTGAGACAACCGATGTCAATCTGACTTATGCCGGCAACCGCATTTGTTTCCGCAGGCTCTTGTCGAACGCCGACGCGGGCACGAAGCGACGAAGCAGACTGACCTGGCGAGCCATCCGGCCTGCGGCGTAGCGCTGGTCCGGCTTGGCGTCAGTAGCAGCCTTCACGACCGCATTCGCGACCAGCTCCGGCGCGTCGGCCGTCTTCATCTCGTCCCGCATGACTCCCTCCGCGTTCGCTCGTGCCGACTGATAGACGTCGAGCTGCTGGTCGGCCTGGTAGACGTTGCCCTCGAAGGAAGTCCGCGTGTAGGCGGGCTCGACCAGCACCACTCTGACGCCCGTGGCCCTGACTTCGTGGTCCAGCGACTCCGAATACCCCTCCAAGGCGTGCTTGCTGGCGGCGTACAGGGCCATGAACGGCGCCGGGATCAGGCCCATGACCGAACTGATATTGACGATCCGTCCCGACCCCTGCCGGCGCATGGTGGGAAGCACCGCCTTGGTCGTGCGAAACACGCCGAACAGGTTGACGTCGAAGAGGGACTTCGCCTGCTCCAGCGATGACTCCTCCGCCCCCGCGATCAGTCCCACCCCCGCGTTGTTGACCAGGAGATCGACCCGGCCCGCCTTGGCCAGGACTTGACCGACCGCGGTTTCGACCGCCTCATCGCTGGTCACATCGCAGGCTAGGTACTCGACCCCGGCCAGCTTCGTCGCGGGAGGCCGCCGATAGGTGCCGAACACCCGGTAGCCGGCGGCCTGCAGCGCCCGCGCGGTCGCCTCACCGATCCCTCCCGATGCGCCCGTCACGATCGCCACGGGCCGAGTCTGCCGCTCCTGATGGTTTGCCATGCCGTGCTCTCTTTCCGTTGAGGTCAACTGCCATCCGTATATGACGTCATCATATTGTTGCGCAAACGCAGCCCCTGCATCGCGGCATCGGGTATTTCAGCCTGCTGAGGTGAGTTGCTTGAGCGCCGCCTCGCGCAGCGCATCGGAGAGCTTCGAGTCGTCCACGGCGCGGGCCAGAACCAGCGTACCGACCACGGTGGAGACGGCGACGAGCGCGCGCTCGTGCGCGCCGGGTTGCCCCCACTCGGGCGAGTGACGGCCGACCAGATCGATCATCTCCTTGATGCGGCGCGTCGCAGCGCGCCGCACCTGGGGCGACTGGCGCCGCATCTCCGAGCCGAGCGCGGCGACCGCGCAGCCAGTCTCGACGGCATCGAAGTGCGCCTTGGACAGATAGGTCCGGAGGATCGCCTGCAGCGCCTGCTCCGGCGGGGCGGCGGCGGCGACCCGCTCCATCGTGGCCACGGTTTCGGCGCCGGCGCGGTCGGCGGCCTCGGCGAGCATCGCCTCACGGGATTTGAAGTGGGCGTAGAAGCCTCCGTGCGTGAGCCCGGCCTCCTTCATGATCTCGGCCACGCCGGCGCCGCCATAGCCGCTACGCCGGATGGCGCGAGCGGCGGTCTTCACGATGCGCTCGTGGGTCGCTTCCTTGCGGGTGGAGGCGGATTGCCTCGTAGGGGCTTTCATATGACGTTCATCATACAGCCGACTCGCCTCGAGCGCAAGGGGTAGGACTCAACATGACGATGCACTGCATGTTTGAAGCGAGCACGCAGACCCGCACCTGGCCCCGGCCGCGCCACCTAACGTCTGCGCATGAGCTGCGAAGCGCGGCTCACGGCTCTAGAACATCAGGCCCAAGCCAGCCGCGCTTCGACAGCTGCATGCGATGGTCAGGCGGCGCATTCCTCATGCGCCGCGACGCCGCGCAGACGGTGGAGCATTCTAGCACCCGTCGGTCCGAAGGCCACGGCCGTGGAGTTCAGTCTCGTCGGCTATGGGTCTCACCGGACGCTCAACCCTAATAGCTGGTGCCAGGCTTGGTAAAGGTCAACGAGATCGAGTCCGTCGGGCCGGGGTCGGCTCCCTGTTTGCGGCCGCCTCCGCGAACGCTCGCGGCCGCCGCGTCGACCTTCGAAGGCAAGTCGTTGAGGCGCCCAGACGCGGTGTCGGCGGCCCGAGAGCGTTGCGCGTCCTTCGCGCTCTTGTCTCGCGGTCCTTTAGGGGCTGGCTTCTTTGGCATATCGGCCGTCCTCGGTCTTGGGGAACTGGGGGGAATGCGTTGACACTAAAGGGACGCGGCATCGGCGCCGAGAGTCTCACTGCCGCGTATTGTTACGCTCCAGCCGCACTCGGCATCATCGCATTACTCACTTTGCAGACCTATCGGGAGCGTGGAGCCAGCACCACCGACCTCGTGGCTGCTTTTGCCGAGTCAGGTGCCCGGACGGGGGAGCAGTCGAGGCAAGATCTCGGTGTATCGGCTGTGGAGCCGTCGGCGGACACCTGGAACTGGCAGGTGATCGGCATGCCGGCCGGAGGGAAGATCGCAGAGGCAATCCATCCGCCAACAATCAGCGCGCGCCGTCGGTTTCAATGCTTTTCAGGTGGTGCGCCCAGGTGCTGACGCGATCCTGCGCGCGCGGGTCAGGGCCAACGCGCCGAGCACCGCCGCGAACAGCCCCATCACCACGGCCACGGCGCCACCGACCACTCCGTTGCCGGTGCCGGGACCACCGGTGGCGACGGCCAACACCCGCGCGCCGCCGATCGCGGCGATCGATCCCGTCAGGATCGCCGCGAAAGCCCCCCATCGTCCCGACGCCGCGCCGAAGCGGTCGGGGCGCGCCAGGACCAGGCAGCCGATGGCCGCGCCCAGCGCGGCCAACGCGATGGCGAGCGTGGCCCAGAGTCGCGGCGGAGTCACGCCTTGCACCGTCGTCGCGGCCGGCTCGGAAAGGTGGGTGACGACCAGTACGAGATGCACCAGCCCACCGAACAGCGCGGCGGCGGCCAGGGCAGCGACGATGCGCGCCAGGAAGCGGTTCACTGGTCTTCTCCTCCGCTCACGATGTCCTCCGGGGCAGCGCCGGCAGTCGCTCGGCCCACATTCGCGGGCACCCGCGCATTCGCCAGGTGACGCAGTTTGTCCGGATTGATCACCACATACAGCGCCTGCACGACGTCACCCTCGATCTCGAACGCCGCGGTCTGCACCGGCCCCCCGGGGGCGTCCACGATGACGGCGGGCAGATCGTTGACGAGGGCGACACGCAGGGTGAAGTCGTCGCGCCACCAGTTGTCTGGATGCGGCCGGGTGAAGTGGATCAGCGCCTTGGCCACCTGCTCGGCGCCTTCGAGCGCCTTCGGCAGCACCCGGACCTTGCCGCCCCCGTCCATAATGACGCGCACGTCGCTCGCGAGCAGCCGGGTCAACGCCTCCAGGTCTCCCGAGCCTACGGCGGCCATGAACGCCGACAGCAGGCGGGCATGTCGCGCCTGGATCTCCCCCGACGGCGCCCGGGCGCGCGCGCCGCGCGGGCGTGACGCCCGCACCTTGGCACGGGCGCGGGCGGCGAGTTGTCGGCACGCGACGCTGCTGCGCTCCAGCATGCGCGCCACCTCCCGGAAGGAGTAGTCGAACACGTCGTGCAGCAGAAAGGCGGCGCGCTCCGGTGGCGACAGCTGGTCGAGGGTCACGAGCAGGGCGAAGGAGAGATCCTCGGCCAGCTCCGCGCCACTGTCGGGCGCCAGCGCCGCGGTGTCGACCACCGGCTCCGGCAGCCACGGGCCCACGTACTCTTCGCGTCGCGCGCGGGCCGACTTCAGCAGGTCGAGGCACACCCGCGTCGTCGTCGTCATCAGGAACGCCCTCGGGTCGGACACCTGTCCGCGCTCCGCCCGATGCCAGCGCACGTACGTCTCCTGCACCGCGTCCTCGGCGTCCGCCATCGACCCGAGCATGCGGTAGGCGAGTCCGAGCAGTCGGCGGCGGTTCGACTCGAAGCTTGCGGCCGGATCCGACATCGCCCTCCCGGAAGTCACGTGGGTCGCCATGAGGCCGGCGGGTGGCCCCTCCTGTCCTGACGGAGAGACGAGACAGGGTCGCGGGATGTGACAGGTCGCCCTGCGGCCCCGACATTAGAAATATCGTCTGGCTGACCCTCCTGTCGACGCATGAACAAGAGGTCCCAGAACCGCAGAGGCCGCCGCGGGGCCATGGTCGACCAGCTATGCCGGCCGCGCCGTTGGCGGGCGCCTCTCGGAAATTGCCTTGGCGACTCGGGCGCCGAGCCCAGCGGCGACCGCGCCGACCGCCAGATGGGCGACCTGGACGATCCAGTGAAACGAGCCTGGCAGCATGCGGGTCTGGGTGACGCCAAAGGCCAGGGTCACGATGCCCCAGGCGGCCGCAAGCGTGATGAGCCCGCGAGCAACCCCGCTTCGCCACGCCAGCGCGGCAAGCGACCAGAGTGATACCACGAGGCCGATCCCCAGGAGCATGTGCACTGGTCTGAGTGACAGGGCATACCCGAGCCAAAGCGCCAGTCCAAGAAGTACCGCTCCACCGGCACAGATGCGGATGAGAAAGTCGAGCAAGCGAGTGGGCGTCATTCAGGGATCTCCGCGTTGAGGGGCGATACCTGTGAGACGAGCCAAACGGTTCCGGTGTGACGGTCGGACAGGGAGGCTGGCTGGGCTGCGTGGGCGCGGGCACGCTGTACATCACGCCCCCGCTCCCCGCGGCGTAGACTGACTCTCGAACTGGACCAAACGAAGCAGGCCGGTCAGTCCTTCAGGATCTCGACAATCTGGGACTCGGTGAAGCGGGACTTCCGCATGGGGCCTCCTGTGTGCCCCAAAGTCTCATTTCCAGATCAGTATGACCGGAGCTGTAAGCGGATGTCCTGGCCATGACCGTGCCTGCCAGCTTCAAGCGACTGTCAGGAGGCGGCGCTACGGCCTCACCCTGACGAGGCCGCGGGCGCAGGGAGGCCGTTCCGCCCGCCGCCGCGGTCCGCTCCGGCGGATGGTTAGGCCGAGTGCGAAGGCCTCCGAATCACAATGAGCGTGGCGAGATAGGCCGCAGCTACTACATCGTAGGCAAGACACCAGCCCGGCCACCATTCAGGGACACCGGGGTTTGCTATCACTGCGCGATGGAAGAAGTCAAACACTCCGTGGAGTGCCAAGCCGGCGACTACGAGCCATGGAGTCTTGCGGAATCCAAGCGCGGCGATCGCCACAAACAGCAGTGCAGGAATGATCTCCGCCACGAGGGCACCGGTGGACTTGGCCATCACCGCAAACAGAAGATACAGGGTAGCAATGACGATCAATACGACTGGGTAGAAGCTGCGCTCTTTGTCGAAGCCAATCACGGTTGCGAACACTCCGACTGCTGCTGCAGCGGCGATTCCAATGGCGTATTCCATCTTGTTTCCTCCAGGCGTGATGCCGCGGTGGGTACGGCATCGCTGAGTTCTGAAGTGACACGGCTCATCGTCGACGCCGGGACACGAGTGGGGCTGCCCGGACGAAGTTGCCAGCGGCGGCCTCCTGCAGCATCCATTGAGCCATCGCTCGATACGACACTGGCATCCAAGAATTGAGCGCACCGGCCCACTCTGCCGAGGCTACCGGAGGATCGTCTTTCCCTCTTGAGCTCAGTCCGCCCCGGACAAGGGTCCATCGGAGCGACGAGAATTCACCGCGACCTAGTGCGTCTGCCACCGACAGTTGCTCTGTCGCTCCGCGACCCATGGTGCCGGGCATCCACGAGAAGAATCGCATGAGTGGGCTAGCGGGCCTGCCCGGCCCCGAGGAGAGGAGCGTGTTGATGACGACGATACGATCAACCCCCGCAGCCAACATTGCCTGCTCGACCGTCTGCATATTCTCCGAGAGCGATGCCGAGCGATCGCGGCTTGTGGCTGTGACACCGAGGGCGGTAAGCACCGCGTCGGCTCCAGCAAAGGCCGCGGTAAGGGCGGAGCGGTCGGCGAGCGAGGTAACCACGGCCACCCGGGAGCCTGCTGGCACATCCGAGATTCGTTCTGGGCGAGAGCGAACGATTGCCGTGAAGCCGATGCTCTCCTCGCGGCACACGGCGAGAATGCCCCGACCGAGGCCACCGGCAGCGCCAATGACAGCCACGTGACGAGGGAGTGGACCAGCTCGGAGCTCAGTCGGCATGGGTATTTTCGTCTTCCAGCCGCAAGGGCGTGCCGCGGCCTAACGGCCGCGCAAAGGCTGCAGGGACGCGGCGCGTTCGCTTAGTATGGATGGCGACGGCTGGTGGTGCCAGCCCGAGGCAAACCGACGGCCGCGCCCCGACGGGTGCATGCGCTGGTTAGGCGCCACCCGGCGTCCTTCAGCGTGGTGCCGCCATGGGGAGGTTCGATGCATGGAGGTGCACCAACTTCCACGCCCCTCGCTCTTGCTGAAAGACGAGCGTGCGCCTCCCCAAGGTATCGGGGATGTCGGTGAGCTCAAAGGTCACCAGGCCGACGGTCCCGAGCATGCGCACGGCGAGCGCTTGGATGCGAAGATGGAGGTAGGGCGGCCCAGGTCGGGCGGCTCGAATCTGCTCGAAGAACGCGCGGAACCGGGTTTCGACGGCAGACCGGCCGTAGAGGCGTCCAGGAGTATCCGCCCTGGGCCAGAACACCTCCACGGAGTCACTCAGCGCGGCTGCAAAGGGCGCCCATTGGAGGCTGTCTAAGGCGGCCAGGAATACCACTGCCGTGTGAGCCACGGCCAGCGAGTCACGCTCGGCAATGGTGGGATCGACGCTTCGCGGTGCGGGTGGTGGGGCACAGCCGCCACTCACCAAGGCAAGGAGCAAGAAGGATCGGCCAAAGAGGGAGCGGAAGAAGTCGGCCAGGGACATGATGTGAGGTCTCGGTACGGCGTCCAACGACCGCGCATAAGAGGCAGGGGCCGCCGCGTTCTCTGGAAGCCGTCCCAGGCAGGGCGGGCCGTGCCGGCCTTGAGAGAACCGACGGCCGCGCCCCGACTGGTGCATGCGCCTGTTAGCCAGCAGCGGACTCTCTCTTGACGGCGCCTGGGCCTCGCGGCCCCTCAGGCGAGGGCGTCTGCAGGGATCGCCACCCCGTGAGCCTTGAGAATGGGGAGCAAGCCCGGTCGAACCTTTAGGGTAGCTACACCGCCGAGATCGATTTCATGCCATCGCGCCCATAGGAGCTGGTGCGATTCCAGATAGCGGACCATCGTCCAGGGCACCAGGACGGGAGGGCGGCGATAGCGGAAGAGGACCATCGGGTAGAGGTACAGGCCACCGGCCGTCGGGATGGCCGTCGTGACGTTCTTCTCCTGAACGCGTCCGGTGCCCAGCACCTGGCCACGAATGGCCTCCCCGACCGGTCGTGGGCCTCCTGGGAACGCGGCGGCGAGTGCCGGCCACCCAGAGAGAACGGCAAGCAAGCCAGTGACGAGCATCCAGAAGCCCAACGCCAGAGGGAGCGCAACGAGGGCTGCGACAACCGGCGGGAGCAGGGAGAAGGCCACGGGTCTGGATCCTGAAGAGTAGGGGAGGAGTCTGCTGGCTACCGTCCGCGCATAAGCTGCGAAGCGCGGCTTACGGGCGCCACTAATTCCGAAGAACCTGGCCGCGCTTCGGCAGCTTCATGCGCCGGTTAGCTTGCGGAGGGTGCCCCACTTGAAATAGGCGTTACACGACTGGGTCTCTTCCACGGCCTGGATCACTGTGCGCGGCGGTAGAACTCGACGCTTACGCTCGGACCGGACGTCTGCACAGATTGGACCCACCCTGGTCCGATGGAGAGCACATCGATTGCTCCAGCGCCAGGCTGTCCGACAGCTTGGACGAAAGGCCAGATCATCGGCGGGCGCCGCAGGCTGTCATAGGTGAACCGTAAGGCTTCCGGCATGAAGCCAAGATGGTTGCCAACAAAGACCCATCGATAGAAGGTGTCGTCTACATCCATTTTGTCAGTAGAGAGATTGTGTAAGGCTCGACGTACCACGCCGGAATCGACCACTTCCCAAGTGACTTCGTAGCCCGGCGAATCATCCGCCGCTCTCCCACCGATTACCGAGATCGAGCTCAGCGACTTTCCGACGATCACTTTATGAACTAGATCCCGGGGGGTTTGGGCGACAGTGGTGCCCCAGGCAAGCACCGGGAGGAGGTACAGGAGGAGGGGCCGAATCATGAGGCGCTCGGTAGTGTGGTGGTCAAGGGAGGTCAGGCCGCTCACGAGACTCGCGGAGCCGACACCGGCCACCATGGGTCGACAAGTGCGACGACGCAAGCTAACGCCCCGCATAGGTACGGGGCCGCGGCACGTCCACTCCAGTATGGGGGACGACAGCAAGTGTTGCCAGCCCTACGCCAACCGATGGCCGCGCCTGGCAGCTACATGTGAGTGTTATCCGGCGTCCTAGCGGTCACAGGACATACACATGAGCATCGAGGTAGCCAGGGTCATGGAGCGCGAACTGGGTTCCGGAGGTCAGCAGGTGGGTCGGTGCCGCTGCTGCCAAGAAGCGGACCCGAGCAAGCGTAGGTGTATCCTGAGTGCTTGGCGGCGGGTCGAAGTCGCAAATGAGGCTCCAGCGATCATCCGTCGGAGGATCAGGGCTGATAAAGTGGGCCGGATGGATCCACTGCGGGCCCGATGGCAGGCCAACCTTGACATGTTCCTCGGACCACTCGATCACAGCCCATCGGGCGCCAGGTGGCCAGGTGGGATCGAGAAGTCCTGGGCTGAGGAGGTCATGACGTTTGTAGACGCGCCGGAGCGGCCAACGATCGAAGCAGGTGAGATGAGCGGCGCTGTCGTAGAGGTAGGGCAGGCCCGGCACAATGAAGGGCGGGCCATCGGAAGTCGCGACGAGTCGATCCTCTCCTTCGAGGATCTCGCCACAGAACGAACACCTGGTATGACCGAGTGCGATCAGCGCCACGGAGATGAGGCCTGCCTGGCTGGATTCACGAACGTCCCTATGACGCCCGCGCACAAGCTGCGACGCGCGACTCACGGTTCTAGAAGTTACGGCCTGGCTGGCCGCGCTTTGGCAGCCTCATGCGCCGGTTAGCCTTCAGCGTTTCTGCCAGATCACCGGATCACGGCGCCCGTGAACCACGGCCGCGATCACAACCGCACCATCCTCCAGGGATTAGTACAATGCGTAGGGGAAACGCTTGAGCAGAACGCGGCCGATGGAAAGGTGGACGACGGGGAACGCAGCAGGCATTTGGCGGAGGAGGGCGATGGCCGATCGGACCTCCGCAAAGAATGCTCGCCCGAGGCCGGGCCGTTCACCTTCGTACCATGCGTGTGCTTCGAGGAGTTCGGCCCGCGCTTGAGGCTGAAGGAAGAGTTAGAAGTCGGTCACGCCCCGCGCAAAAGCTGGCGCTCAAGATCCTCCCACGCCACGGCCGAGGCGGGGTTGGCCCGATGCTCAGCGACCCGACGGTCCAGTTCCGCTCGGAGTTCCGGGGTGAGCGGGAAGGCGCGTTCGGCTACTGGTGCTCGCTCTATGCTATCCCAGAGCGCCATCGCCAGTTCGAGACGTTGGTCGGGCGCTAGCTGGAGGAGGTCGGAAAGACGCGGGTGAGCCATGCTGAAAATATTGGTGAATGGAGCGGGGAAGGCAAATCCCCGGGCCAGCGGCTGAAGCCTAACGGCCGCGCATCATCTGCGGGGCCGCGGCGCGCTCAGAGAGCGTTACATCAAGGCGCCCGGTGGTGCCAGTCTTGAGAATGCCGACGGCCGCGCCCCGACTGGTGCATGCGCCTGTTAGGCTTCAACGGCGCGCTTGCCAGCGACGGGGATCGCGCCGGTCGTGCATTACCGCAATCACGACGGTCGCCTCATCCATGGCAACGTAGAAAACCGAGTAGGGGAAACGACGCAGCCTCGTTCGGCGAATGTCCTCAAATCCTAAGCCGGTGCTGCGTTCCTCGTACCAGGCGAATCCTTCGCGGGCGTCGGCCTTGGCGTCAGGATAAAGAAACAAGCGCGGCATCATCCGCCGCGCTCGATATCGCTTAGGGCCTCTTCCCAGTCCTGGCCAGGATTGGGGTCGGTGCGAAGGGCTTCTCGCCGCCGTTGGAGCTCGGCCGTCTGAGCTGGAGTCAGGGGCAGGGCCTCAGCAGGCAAACTGTCCCAGAGATCCTCGGCAAGCTGGATCCGCTCGGCCGGGCTGAGGTGGCTGAAGTCTATAGCTGGCTTCGACATGCGATAAATTTGGCAGCGGCTTCAAGAATTGGCAAGTTTCGCTGATGCCTAACGCTCCGCGCTTCTGCTGCGGCGCCGGGGAGAACGTTTCGCAATTAACGGTCCAATCATAGGCGCCGCCAGCTGCAAGCACCGGTTAGGCGTGACGCCAACTCCACAACGCGCCTGACATAGCATGCGGGTGGTGTCATCTGCTGAGTCTTCCTGCTGCGGAGAGGACAGGAAGAATGAGGCCAAGCAAACAGAAGAGGCGCGCAAACTTGTTCCAGTTGCGCTTGGCCAACCTCCCATAGACGAGATATGCCACGCCGGCCGCCGTTGCTAATGTCCCGGTTACGTATCCGGTGGCGTATGGGCCGGGGTCCCAGACCTCGGCCGGCCTGATTTCTACTTGAGTCAGGAATAGGCTCCCCGCAACCCCCACGAAGAGAAGCAGCCTTGAGGCGAAGGTCAAAGTTGGAAGGGCGGCTCGAGATCGCACTCGTATGACGAGTTCTATCAGCACGACGAAAGCGAGAAGAACGAACAGCAGATGCCGGGGGTGCCCAATTGCCAGCGCCGCAGGGACCAGAGCTGGGCGTTGGGGGCCATGCAGAGTGAAAGAGTTGACTGTCTCACGGAACGCTGCCGGCTCAACTTCCGTCGAGGCCGTGGTTGTGAGAGCATACGTAGCGCGCCCTGGCACGAGGTACCCAAAGTGGTAGAGGGTGTCTCCTTCGATCGATGTCAGTCGAGCACGGTACCTGAGCGTCTGAGGTAACGGTGTGTCTATTCGACTGGTTCGTAGGTCCTCGGCGCTCCATCCCTCTGGAAGTCGGTCGACGATGCCCTCCGCTAGCCCACGGCTGAATTCCTCGCCACCGAGCTCCCAGATCTGCATGCCAATGACCCCTACTTGGATCGCAGCGCTCGAGTCGGGCGCGGTAACTACGTACACTTCGCCGGTTGAGTCGTTTTCTGCCTCAAGTGCTGCGCGCGTCCATACCCAACCTCGTGGGCCTACGACCGAGAAACCCCTGTGCGGCACGACGAGAGTGTCACCGCGAAGCCAGTCGTTGGGCAGAGAATCCGGGACGGCCTGAGCGGTTGCAGTTCTAAGAAGAGCGTAGAGGATGAAGTCCGCCGATGTGATCACAGGTGGCCTCTATGAGAAGGTGGTTGAGGTGTGGCGGTTGTCGAGTGCCGCCTCACGTCTGCGCATAGTTGGGATGAAGCGACGACTGGCCATCCGCCGCACGTGGTGGCAGCATCGCCCCACAACCTTCACACGCGCGCAGCGACGCCACACGGGGAGGGCCAGCCGCCATGGAGATTATAGGACTCGATCTCCACAAACGCGAGAGTCAGCGCTGCATCCTCACCGCGGAGGGGGAGCTGGTCGAACAGCGGATCGCCACCAGCCGGGAGCGGTTCACGGCCGTTCTGGGGAGCCGCGCCCCGGCGCGGGTGCGGCTGGAGGCATCGACCGAGAGCGAATGGGTGGCGCGCCACCTGGAACCGTTGGGCCATGAGCGGGTGGTGGCCGACCCGAACGTCGCGCCGATATATGCCACCCGGAGCCGCCGCGTGACGACCGACCGGCGCGATGCGCGCACGCTGGCCGAGGCGTGTCGCCTCGGCGCGTTCCGGCGCGCCCATCGCGCCTCCGACCCGCAGCGACAGGTCCGCGCAGAGCTGGCCGTGCGCGACGTCCTGTTCCGGACCCGCACGCGCTGCGTCGCGGTCACCAAGGCGCTGCTGCGGGGCGACGGCCTCCGGCTGCCGGGCGGCCAGGTGGAGCACACCGAGCGCAAGCTGGCGGCGCTGGCGCTGTTGGACGACCTGACACTGTCGCTCGCCCCGCTGCGCGCGCTCTGGGCGCCGCTGGCCGGGGAGATCGCGGCGGCGGATGACCGCCTGGCCGCGCGAGCGCGGCAGGACCCGGTGGTCGCGCGCCTGATGACGGGCCCGAGCATCGGTCCGGTCACCGCACTCGCCTTCGTGGCCACCCTGGACGACGTCACCCGCTTCCAGCGCGCCCACCAGGTGGAGGCCTATCTCGGCCTGACGCCGCGCGCGTACAGCTCGGGCGAGCAGCAGCGGCGCGGACGGATCGGCAAGACCGGCCATCCCCGGATGCGCTGGCTGCTGGTCGAAGCCGGCTGGCGGATCCTGCGCACCCCGGACCCGGCGGCGGCGGCGCTCAAGGCGTGGGCCGAAGGCATCGCCCTGCGGCGGGGGCGCAGCATCGCCGCGGTCGCCTTGGCACGGCGCCTCACCGGCATTCTCTACGCGATGTGGCGCGACGGGCAGAACGACCGGGCAGCGCGGCCCAGCGAAGGAGGAAGTGCGAGCACGTAGATCGGGTCTGGTCGCCCGCGGGTGTGACCGACAAGGGGGGTGAGCGCGTCGCAGCGTAGGACCGCCGCCGAGGTCGTCGCATAGTTGGCGCCACCCACCCGTCGGATCCCCACGTGCGCCGACGAGATCCCTCGTCATCGAGAGCGCGTACAGCAGGCTGAGCGGCACCTCGCGGGCGCCGGCCGCACCAGGCCCCACACGGCCTGACAACGGCAACGAGAAAGCCCGCCCAGGGGGCCGGGCTTGACGGGGTGCGTCGCTTCACAGAAAGCTGCGAAGCGCGGCTCACGGGCGCCAGTAGTGTCGGGGAAGCTGGCCGCGCGTCGACAGCTTCATGCGCCTGTTAGCCCGCTTACCCTCGAGCGCTCCAGTAGCCAGGGCGGCGGCGGTGATGGGCGATGGCCAGGATAAAGACGCGGTCTGGGTCGACGCGATCGATCACGTGGTACGGAAACCGCCGCAGGGACACCCGGCGGCTGCCGTGACGAATGACGCGCCCGGCTCCAGGGAATTGCAACACAAAACTGAAGGTGCGATCAAACTCCGCAAGGAAGTCGCGTCCCAGACCGCCAGCTTGCCCTTCGTAATAGAGGGCCACGTCGCTCAATTCCTGGTCCGCTCCAGGATGGAACTCAGCGGGCGTCATTCAGGCGGGCCCGAGCCTTGGCCAGAGCTTCGGCGGCGGGAACACCTTTGACGGAGCCAGCCTGCAACTCCTGGTAGCGACGCTCCGCTTCATCCGCCCACGCCGCATCGAGCTCTGTGTCCGCCTCTTCGAGGCTGTCGAGCAGCGCTGCTGCCAAGCGGGCGCGGAGAGACGGTGGCAGCTGCAGGAGCTCTGCTTCAAGCTGCTCCGGGGTGAGCTTCATCGTGGTCTCGTGTCGGTTGGGGCTACCCGAAAGGTAAGCACGCGGAAACTGGCCGCCAAATGGGGCAATTGCTGAGCGTGCGAACGACCGCGCATCACCTGCGAAGCGCGGCTCACGGGGAAGCTGGCCGCGCTTCGACAGCGTCGTGCGCCGGTTAGGCATCGGTGCGCAATCAGGTTCTATGGCAAACGCACGACGTTGAGCGAAGCGACGTCATTCTCATCGCGCCTCGAGAAAATGACGTAGGCTCCGTCCACGTCCAGGACGGCACTTCGTGGAGGCAGCAGCAGGCGTCGGCGTACGGCTCCAGACGGCGCGAGAACGAGGTACGGAGTCGAGTCCCTCGGTTGCCATTCAAACAGACGAAACCAGATGTCCCCGTTGGTGCCGATGAGGTAGTCACGGTAGCGTGGCGGCGTACGCTTCAGTTCGTGGCCCGCAAGGATGAAGGCTCGGGCGCGCTCTGCGCCGGGCTGGGCCAGTTTGTCATCACGGTCTGCGTCAAGCAAGGCCCTGAAGTTCGGCGCGGGTCGAAGTGGCAGGGAAAGCGGCGCAAGCTCGCCCCCCTTGCTGCCCCAGCGACTGAGCACTGGTTCGGCTGTATCGCCGATGTATATCGTGTCCCCATGTGTCCGCACAATGGTATTGGCCGCTAGCGGGAGCAATCCGATCGTACCGTGGGATTCGTCGGCGTCGGGCGCGTACGCGAAGAAAGACATGCCGGGATAGGGTGCTGCAAGCCACGTTACGGCGCCGGTGGTACGGGCGCCGAGGAGCCCGATGCGCAGGGTGTCTCTGTAGGCGCCTTGGCCACTGGCCCAACTGGGGGCATGGGGAGTTGTAAGGATCCAGGAGCCGGAGCGAAGGCGTCCGGCCAGGTTGGGCGGAGGCCCCCCTGTCGGTTGTACCAACTGTGTAGACAACAGGCGTCCAGCGAGGGTGAACCGGGTGAGCCGACGGAGGTCACCGTCGTATGCCATCAAGGTGTCGCCGGTGAGGTAGAGGCCGTCGATGGATTGGAATTCGCCGGGGCCAGCACCATGGCGGCCGATCTTGCGTCGAAGTCGCCCATCGGGGGTGAAGAAGTGGAGGCTCTGGCTTCCCCAATCGCTGACAACAATGTCGCCATTGGGCAGCCTGCGGGCCGCCGAGATCGACGTAAAGTCGTAGTCTGGCCCCCCTTCTCCTCTGATCGTTACCTGAGGCTCAGGAGAGGGCTGAAACAAGGTGTCTGCCGCGCTTTGGGCGCAGAGGGCGGCTGGACCCAGGGATAGCGCAAAGAGGAACGCTGGGGTGCAGAATGGTCTGGGGCGCATGGAGTAGTTCTCGATGCCTAACGTCTGCGCATCACCTGCGGGGCAGCGGCTAGAGTGGAGAGCTTGCCTTACCACGGCTGACGGTGCCAGCCTCTGGCAAACCGACGGACGCGCACCGACCGGTGCATGCGCTGGTTAGACGGCGGAAGTAGGCAGCTGGCTGAGTACGAATGACCGGATATAGGACTCGTCGGAGACCCACATCCACTCTCCCCAAGCGAGGAGTAGTCGCCCGAACAGGAACATGACGAGGGGCGCTACACCGAAGAGCGCCCCAAGAGCATCGCCCCGAGCGAAGAGCACATGAAGGCCGGCAACGGCGAATATCGGGATAAATACAAGCACCGCCCCGAACCACACCGACAAAAAGATCCTCGCGTACCAGGTCATTCGGAACACGCCAACGAAACCGAGGCCGTCACACTCAGCCACTAGGCGAGCGTCCAAAAAGGGAGACATACCGTTGCGCAGCCACGGACGATACCGGCGCAAGCGAATGCTGTCGTCGGACACCTTCCCCACGCATGCTTCGGAGAACGGCGTAGAAATGGCGCTGCGCCGGATCCGCGCGCGGAGAGCGGCGGCTGCCTTCTGGGATGAGCCGTGTACGGTGAAGTGGGCGGGGACTTCGCGCCAGATCGCCGGGAATGGGTTGAGCGTCATAGAGGTGCTTGGCCGCCGTCTAACGTCCTCCGCATTGCCAGTTCCATGCGGCGGTTAGGCGGCAGGCGGACGCCCTAGGTTTAAGGTGGCTACCGTCTCATGCGCTCCGCTGGTACGGTGTTCAGTTCGCGGTCGGGCGCCCGCCGAAGCAGACGACATAGCCGTCGGGGTCCTCGACGTAGAAGTCTTTCGTGCCCCAGGCGGTCGCTGTCAGCGGCTTGATGATTCGTGCGCCATTCGCCCCGCACTGCGCGTAGAACGCCTCTATGCCGTCAACGCCGGCCGCGGCGTCCAGATGCTCGTGCTCACGCCGGTGCCGGCGCTCAGGCTCGTTCTTGGGCGCTTCCTTCAAGTGCAGTTCCAGCCCGTCTAGCTGCCCAATCGCGTAGAACCCATCCCACGGCTCGCCGAACGCGAAGCCAAGTGTTTGATAGTACGCGATCGAACGCGCGAGATCGTCCACCAGGAACTGTGGAGCGAAGGAGGTCAATCGGGGCTTCGTGTCTGAGGACGTCATCGCGTGTGCGTGTTCAGGGTGGACTGCCGCCTCACGTCTGCGCATAAGCTGCGAAGCGCGGCTCACGGGCGCCGGTAGTCCCGGGGAAGCTGGCCGCGCTTCGACAGCTTCGTGCGCCGGTTAGACGGCAGCAGAGGAGAGCAGAGCCGTTGGATTCCGGGTCGGACCTAGTGCGCCCGGCCGATCTAGGGCTGCACCGGTGCGTAGGCGTCAATGCTCCACACGCTGGAATTGTCCCACATTTCCTCAACGCAATAAACCTGGTGGTCGGCAAGTGACACGCACTCTGTGGACTGTGCCGGCAAATCTGTCACGCTCAGGCCGGCCAGGGACGCTACCGGGCCCGGGGTCAGCCACCCCCCTCCCCCCCAACGAATGAGGTTGCCAGCCTGAAGGGCGAGTACGACGCTTTGACTGGCAGCGATGCGGGTAATGCCGGTCGCGGAGAGCGTGGGGGCCGGGGCGTCAGGCCCCGCAGCACCGAGCTGGCCTTCGCTGTTCCTGCCCCAGCACCAGACCTCCCCGTTCGACTTCCGCCCGCAGGCAAACATCTCCCCGACGGCAATCTCGGTAAACCGGTGAGCGCCGCTGACGGCGACGGGGCTCGGGGAACCCGTGCCGGTACCATTCCCGAGCGACCCGGATCCCCAGCAGACTGCCGTGGAGTCGGCGAGCGTCCCGCAGGCGAGAAACCCGATGAAGGGCGCACCCCTGTCGTCACCGTCGACGTCGAGGCTCACGAGGGCGGGCGATCCGGGTACCGCCACCGCGGCTTCGGATTGCCTCCAGCACCATGCGGTCGAATCCGCCGTGGCGAGTCCGCAGTAGGTGCCCCAGCCCCATGACGTGCCGCTCAGGCGACGCAGGGGTGGGAGGTCGGTCCGTTTCGTCAGGGTCGGTTGGGAGGCAGAGGCGCACCACACGCCCCCGTTGCCGTCGAGAGCGCAGGCTGAGTTGTTGGTGGAGACCGCGACCTCCGTGAATCCGGAGGCCCCATCCACATGGCCGGGCGCACGTGGTGCCAGCCAGCCGAACGGGGGATTGGGACGCACAGAAACCGGCGCGGCGCTCGTCCAGGAATTGTCCCCCCAGCACCAGAGCTCACCAGTCACCAGGCCGCACCCCATGGCCACCGACCCCGCAGAGTGGTCGGCGCGAAGGGCCTCGGCGACCGTGCTGAGGGTTACGGTGTCCGTGTCAGATGCCCGAGCGGTCACCTCGTTGGGCCCGGCTTGGGGGCCGAGCGTCCAGACCGCCAATGCCAGCCCGTCGGCATCGGTCGTGTCACGGACTGGGGAGATGACACCACCGCCCGCCGATACCGCCCACGTCACGAGCGCGCCCGATCGTGGTCGTCCTGTCGTGTTGACGACTCGAACCTTCATCGTGTCTCGCAGCAGCCAGCCTGGAAGCCCCTGGGATGGCACGGCGCTCACGACCGTGAGTCCGCCGATTGATGGCTCTGTCACTGCCTCCCGGCAACCCACAAGCAGCACTGCGGTCAAGGCAACCAGGTCATGGGATGGACTGCGGCCATTGAAGCCAGCGAAAGGAAGCATGGTGGCCCCTTGATGTTTCCGAGTTGTGACGCTCTACTCACGCCGACACAATAGCACACCGTCAGCGCGCGCGTTGTTGGACACGGATCGGCTCCATCGGAAGAAGGCTCAGAGCGCCCGCGCTGCCGTCTAACGCCCGCGCATCACCTGCGGGGCAGCGGCACAGAACACGGGCCTGTCGGTCGCACTGGTGTAAATCTCTACCTGGAGTAAGGCTATGGCCGCGCCACGTCTGGTGTATGCGCTTGTTAGGCAGCGCCATTACTTCGTCAGCGGCTGGAAGAACCGAAGGAGATAGCCGTCCGGGTCGTTCACCAGGAAGTGACCCACCTGAAACGCGGAGTCCGAGGCCGGCCCAAAGATGATCGGAGCCCTGCGCTGGCGAAAGAGCCCGGCGGCCCGCCATAACAAGCTAATCATCCTATGGCCGGCCGCCGCGGACCGTCGGCAGCAAACGCGGGTCAGGTAGCGCGTTGCTAGATGGTCGAACGCCCCAGTCACCAAAGGTGGGCGCGGGCGAAGCAGGGCTTTGCTGGTTCGTCGTTCAGTGCGTGGCCCCGGCGGCCTTGATGATGCGTGCCGCCTTCTCGCTCTCGGCGAGCACGAAGCGCGTGAACTCGGCCCGGGTCATGTTCATTCGTTCGGCCCCATGCTCGACGAGCCACTCCCTCAAAGCGGGCGTCGCAAACACTCTCCCAATATCCTTCGCCAGCTGGTCAACGACTTGCGCCGGCGTGCCAGCCGGGGCCCACAAGCCATACCAAATCGGGAAATCGAAATGAGCGAGACCTGCTTCAGCGATCGTCGGTACATCCTTGAGCAAGGAAGAGCGCCGTGAGCCGCTTACACCAAGCGCGAACAACCTGTGAGCACGAATATCGGGCAACGCCAGCGAAATGGGCGCCATCATGTAATCGATGCGGCCTGTGACGGTATTGGCGATGACGTCGACGGTGGCATTCGCCCCACTTGCCGGTACGTGAATGCCGGTGATTCCCGCCTCCAGATTCAGTTTCTCGACTGCCAGGTGCGTGCCGGTGCCTACGCCCGCGGAGCCGAACGTCAGTGCACCCGGCCGCGCCTTGGCGGCCGCGATGAGTGCGGCCACGGTTGTGAAGCCAGCTCGCGTGCTGGCAACCAGCACATATGGTTGGCTCGTCAGAGCGGCCACCGGGATGAAATCTTTCGACGGGTCATAGGGCAGAGTTCCAACAAAGACGGCACTATACGCCTGCGCGCTGGTGCTGAGGAGGAGCGTGTGGCCGTCGGCTGGTGACTGCGCGACTAGCGTGGGGCCAGCCGTGGCTCCCCCCCCTGTGACGTTTTCGACTGCCACGGGCTGGCCCCACACGGCGGTGAGACGCGGAGCAAGAGCGCGAGCCAGCAGATCGGGCCCGCCACCAACGCCAAAAGGTTCAATCAACCGCACCGGCTTGGTTGGATAACTTTGCGTGAGCACCGGGGGGCTCACAATAGGCGCCGACGAGCTCCCGTGCGTCCCCACGCAGGCGATGAGAAGAAGTGGAACGGCCTGGATTGGGCGAATGCCTCTTTGCATGAGTCTCCTGAGCGCGCGGCCTAACGCCACGCATAAGCTGCCCGCCGAACTGGCAGCACATTTGACGCGAGTGTGGTGGGTCAGCTTCATGCGTTTGTTAGGCGGCGCCTTGTATGGAAACAACCTGGAAGACTCCTAGGCACATGTGGACGTCAATCACCGGGTCCTAATTCTTAATCTCAACCATGATCGGCTTGTCCTTGTCCTTGATTCGGATTACTACGGTCTTGGATATCTTGTCCGTGGCATTGCGACCGAAGTGCGGCGTGTTGGGAGGCGTGTAGATTGCCTCGCCCGCCTTTACGACCTTCGTCCCGATGCCTTCAATCTCGAACGTCTGTTCTCCTTCGACGACGTATGTGATCTCATGGCCGTTCGGATGCATATGCAGGGGCAGCCTGAATCCCGGTTGCCACGTCGATGTAAAGACGATGATTTCCTGACCCGGAAGGTTGTTCAGATCTGTCTGTAGAACCTGCGTCGTTTGGTATTGCGGAGCCTGAGCATGAACGAACTCGGTCGATAGGCCACCCACCACCATTCCGACGGCAAACACTCCACCCAGCGCAATTGCCCGATTCATCGATTTCTCCATTCATCGCTCAACTCTCAACGGCACGGCCATGGTGCCGCCTAACATGCATTCGGTCGCACGCCCCGCCCTGGCCCATGCTTCAGACGCACGTGGGGTGCTTCCAGCCAACCTCATCCATATCCGAATAGACAGACCGACACCTACCGCCGCAAGACCCTCACAGGCGGACAGGCGGACAGGCGGACAGGCGGACACGCGGCGACCCGGCGCGAGGGAGGGGCGGGAAGGCGCGATGGCGGGTGGTACGGTGGACAGATCGTCAGGTGGCGAGTCGCCGTAACCGGAGCTTTGCAAGTGTGGGCTTCAAGTAGAGCCGATAGCCGGGGGGGACATCCAGCCCTTCGGCGTCGGTACCGGACGCAGCCGAGATGTCAGCAGAACCAGGATCTCGTTGCTGGTGCCGGAGGGACGGCGGACGCGAACGCGCGCGGCCGCCCGCCTGGCGATCTTCGTGTACATCGCGGCCTTCTACAACCGAACCCGGCGGCACTTGAGCGTGCACTATCAGTCGCCCGAAGACTTCGCGATGCTGTCGGCGGGACCTAAACCCACTGTCCGCTTTTCCCAGGCAAGATCAGGCAGCTTCAAGCGTATATCAGGCGGCGGCCTTTCGCAGGAGCCGCCATGCCCACATGGTGAGACCGGCCCTCACCAGGGCAAGGAGATCGGTGTGGTGAAAGTGGCCACGGGCGATGGCCTCGTATGCGTGTGCCACTGTGATAGCCGCGAAGAGAACGCCCGTGGTGATCAGATAAGGTTTCATCAAAGGACCGTTGGATGATGTGTGTAGCTGCCGCCTAACGCGCATGTAAGATGCTCCCAGCCAACCTCATCCTTGCCCGAATAGACAGATCGACACCTACCCCCACAAGACCCTCACAGGCGGACAGGCGGACAGGCGGACAGGCGGACGGGCGAACGGGCGGACGGGCGGGAAGGCGGGGAGGCGGGTGGTACGATGGACAAGGCGTCAGGTGGGGAGTCGCCGAAACCGAAGCGCATAGGTTCCGAAGCGCGGTTTACGGTTCGAAGACATGAGGCCAGGGCGGGCGCTTCGCCAGCTTCGTGCGCCGGTTTGCCAGCGCCTCTCAGTTGAGAACGGGCAAGAGCCAGGCGTCCGGAGGAGTTAGCCCCGCGGCTTGGAGGGCACGGGCGATCTCTCGTCGGACGACCACGTACTGGCGTTGCGCGTGGCTCGCGCGATCGAAGTGTGCTGCGTCATCCGCCGTGGGCGCTATGGCATTGCAGGCTTGATCCGGTGTGGCGCGGCCAGGAGCACAGGCATCGATGCCGGCGTGTGGTGCTACAGCCGCCTGCGCTTGCTGCCTGGCGTATTCCCGGCTGTAGCCGAGCAGCCGCTTATGGGCGGCCGACAGCGTGGGCGGTGGGACCACAGCAGCGAGCGCTTGGGCCCATGCGGTGAGACGGGCGCCAGTGTCGAAGTAGTCACGGCGATTCATGGGCAGGAGGTGATCCGCTCGTTGCAGTTCCGTCGCGTAGCGGACGAGGGCGGAGTCCTGAGCCGCTGCTTGCGACGACGCGGCGAAACCGGCGCCAACAAGCATGAAGGCGAGTGCGTGCGTCCGCATGGTACCTCCTCAAGATGGCCGCTGGTTCACGTGTGCGCACAAGCTGCGAAGCGCGGCTCACGGGCGCCAGTAGTGTCGGGAAAGCTGGCCGCGCTTCGACAGCTTCATGCGCCGGTGAGGGGGCCGTTGCCTGCATAGCATAGCCGTGCTACATTATAGTACACGAGTACTACTGGGGGCACAATGGTTCGCGAGATCAAGCTGCGACAGGTCGGAGGCTCCGTCGGGGCGACGCTGCCCAAGGACATGGCGGAGCGGCTTCACCTAGCGGTTGGCGACCGGGTGTTGGCGGTCGAAACGGCCCAGGGGATTCTGTTGACGCCGTATGATCCGTCCGTGGAGGCCGGACTCGCCGCCGCGGCTGACGTGGGCAAGCGGTATCGGAACGCCCTGCGGGAACTGGGCAAGTAGATGAGCCGGGAGCCCGTCTGGGTCCCTCGGATCGTGGCCGACGCCATCCATCTGGAGCAGATCCGGGCTCATGGCGGGCTGGCCGGGATTCGCGACGAGAATGCGCTCGAATCCGCCTTGGCGCGCGCTCGACAGCGCTGGACGTATGAGCCGGCCAGCGACATCCCCACGTTGGCTGCTGCATATGGCTTCGGGCTCTGTCAGAACCACCCCTTTCGAGATGGCAACAAACGGGTGGCCTTCGTGACGATGGTCGTCTTCTTGATGCTGAATGGTTGGGAGTTCGACGCGCCCGAACCAGAGGTGGTCACGGCGATGTTGTCCCTGGCGGATGGCAAGTCGAAAGAGGCTCATCTCGCTGGTTGGATTGGTAGCCGCGCCGCCCGCACCAGACGACCCAGGAAGGCCACCTAACGACCGTGCATCACCTGCGGGGCCGCGGCTAGAGTGGAGAACCTACCCGACGACGTCGGGTCGTTCCAGCCCGGCACAACCTGACGGCCGCGCCCCGACTGGTCGATGAGGTGGTTAGGCGCCGCCTCAGCACCCCTCATCATTGCCGCGTGGACAGGACAAACGTGGACTCTCCATCAATAAAGGACACTAAGACCGTATGACCGTTGCGCTTCAGAAGGCGCTCTAGGTAATCGCGCTTGAGGGGAGCGTAAAACGACGGGCCTCTGCGTCCATGGAGAAGATAGCCATCAATATATGCGCTGGCGCACGCACGAAGAGGCGCAGCTCTAAAATCGCCATTGCGATGCTGGACGACGACTAGGCAAAGAGCGTTCGGAAGCATCTTTGCTGCAAGGATTCTGGCGACGCGAACCCGGTGGCTGAAGGATGGGATCGCCGAGAGGACGTTGGCGCAGAGGACGAAATCAAAGCAGGCACGGTCCTGTAAAAAGGTATCCAAGTCCACGGCCCGGCAATGATCCCAACGACTAGTGATTGCTGTTCGAACAGTTGTCCTTCGACCAAAGACTTGCTGCAGGCGATCTAGTTGAATGGCCGAGTCGACAAAAGTCACCGAACAGCCGAGGCTCGCTAGAACTTTGGCATACCGAAGCTTGCCGCAGCCGAAGTCAAGAATGCGGCCCCCGAAGCCCAGCGATCGTATGGCGCGAGTGGTGCGACCAGAGGACTGGTGGTGTGGCTTGGCGGCGTTCTCCGACCTGATGACGATGCTGTCTCTAAGCGGGTAGCGCATTTAGCCGGGCCCTGACAGCTTGCGCGCGAGAGGGGTCCTTGAGAATTGCATCAACTTGGGAGCGAGCATAAGAAACAGCCTTCTTCCGGATGGCGGCCATCGCGAACTGCGCAAGTAGAAAGCCCGTAAACACCGCGAGGGCGAAGCCGAAGGCGAGAAACGTCATTGCGCATACCCAGGCGAGAGTCATCCAGAGGCAGGCCTCAAGTAGTATCCAGTACCATGACCAGTTATCCAATGCTAGAGTGACCAGATGCTTGTCGATTTGGGGAGCGGAACTGGACGCATACGCATAGAATGTATCAGCCATTAGCACGCCGCGGGCAGCCTTGAGCTTGAGATAGGCAGACTCACTCTGCGGGTAACCGGTGGCCATTGCAAGCGGAAGCAGAATGGCCTCAACGTCAAACTCGAGGCGGAGAGAGAAGGCCGTCGAAATGAGGTCGTGAAGCTTGAAGACTCGACTGAACATTGCGAGCACAAGCGCTGGAACTGCCAAGCAAAGCGGAAGCTGTACACCAGCTACATCGATATTGAGCGGCGAGGCATCGAAGAAGTCATGGACGGGTGACACCTCGGCCCTGAGACCGACCAGGAGCAGAAGGCTAGAGAAGAACGTGCCCCAAGCGATCTTGTTCAGCATCGTTGGGTAGTCGGGAACGGCCTCGAATAACCCTAAGCCCATGTGGGGCTCCCATTGTGGTGGCGCCTAACGTCTGCGCATAGTTGGGATGAAGCGACGACTGGCCATCCGCCGCACGTGGTGGCAGCATCGCCCCACAACCTTTACACGCGCTCGTAGGCGCCAACGGGGAGGGCCAGCCGCCATGGATACTATAGGCCTCGATCTGCACAAACGCGAGAGTCAGCTCTGCATCCTCACCGAGGAGGGGGAGCTGGTCGAACAGCGGATCGCCACCAGCCGGGAGCGGTTCACGGCGGTCCTGGGGAGCCGCGCGCCGGCGCGGGTGCTGCTGGAGGCATCGACCGAGAGCGAATGGGTGGCGCGGCATCTGGAACAGTTAGGCCATGAGGTGGTGGTGGCCGACCCGAACGTCGCGCCGATGGATGCCACCCGAAGCCGCCGCGTGAAAACCGACCGGCGCGATGTGCGCACGCTGGCCGAGGCCTGTCGCCTCGGGGCCTTCCGGCGGGCCCATCGCGCCTCCGACCCGCAGCGACAGGTCCGCGCGGAGCTGGCCGTGCGCGACGTCCTGATCCGCACCCGCACGCGCTGCGTGGCGGTCACCGAGGCGTTGCTGCGGGGCGACGGCCTCCGACTGCCGGGCGGCAATGCCGAACACACCGAGCGCAAGCTGGCGGCGCTGACGCTGTCGGACTACCTGACACCGTCCCTCGCGCCGCTGCGCGCAGTCTGGGAACCACTGGCGGGGGAGATCACGGCGGCCGATGCCCGCCTGGCCGCGCGGGCGCAGCAGGACCCGGTGGTCGCGCGCCTGATGACCGCCCCGAGCATCGGCCCGGTGACCGCGCTCGCCTTCGTGGCCACCCTGGACGACGTCACCCGCTTCCAGCGCGCCCACCAGGTGGAGGCCTATCTCGGCCTGACGCCCCGCGAGTACAGCTCGGGCGAACAGCAGCGGCGGGGGAGGATCAGCAAGACCGGCCATCCCCGCCTGCGCTGGCTGCTGGTGGATGCCGGCTGGCGGATCCTGCGCACGCCGGATCCCGCGGCCGCCGCGCTCAAGGCGTGGGCCGAAGGCATCGCCCAGCGGCGCGGGCGCAGCATCGCGGCGGTCGCGCTCGCGCGGCGCCTCGCCGGCATTCTCTACGCGATGTGGCGCGACGGGCAGGACGACCGCGCGGCACGGCCCCGCGAAGGAGGGAGCGTGAGCACCTAGCTCGGAGCCGGTCGCCCGCGGGTGTGACCGACAAGGGGGGTGAGCGCGTCGCAGCGTAGGACCGCAGCCGAGGTCGTCGCACTGTTGGCGCCACCCACCCGTCGCATCCCCACATGCGCCGACGAGGTCCCTCGTCATCGAGAGCGCGGACAGAAGGCTGAGCGGCACCTCGCGGGCACCGGCCGCACCAGGCCCCACACGGCCTGACAACTGCAACGAGAAAGCCCGGCCAGGGGGCCGGGCTTGACGGGGTGCGTCGCTTCACAGAAAGCTGCGAAGCGCGGCTCACGGGCGCCAGTAGTCTAGGGGACGCTGGCCGCGCTTCGACAGCTTCACGCGTCTGTTAGGCGCTACCGCGCGCGCCGAGCTGTGCGGGTCGTGGGTTTCGATGTGGTAGTGGGCCGCTTGCGCCGGATGATGCCAGCCAGGGCCCTGAGGGCGTCATTCACCGCGGCAGCGTCTGGAAACACCGCCGTCAAATCGGGGTCGACGACCACAATCTGGGCTCCGGCGAGGCCGTCCGCGTACGGGTTGCGACGTCCGCGGCTGAAGTCGTACTCCGGGAGTATGTCATCCGGGGCGATGACGGGGAGGCGCTTACGAGGGGTCTTCTTCATAGTCGTTGCGTTCGCGACGGGTGGCTTTTCGAGCACTTATGAGGCGGATCCGAGTCCCACGTTCGGCAAACATAACCGACAGAAGGCGGCCGCGCTTGGACTGGCCAAGGATGGCCAAGCGTTCCTCCCCGACGGAATGCCGCGGGTCTGGGACAATGCGTGCTTGGGGGTCTCGGAAGACCGTCACAGCTTCCACGAAGCTCACTCCATGCTTCGTCAGGTTCGAAGCTGCCTTGCGAGGGTCCCACTCAAAGTCAGGGATCATGACCTACAATGGTAGCTAGAGAAAGAGCACGGCGGGATGCGCCTAACGTCTGCGCATCACCTGCAGCGCGTTCTCAGAACTAACCTATTGAAGAACCTGGCGCGCTGACAGGTGCATGCGCCTGTTAGGAGGCGTCGCTTCGGGCCATCCTTGAGTGACTGGCGGGCGCAGGGAGGCTCCCAAACGGCCCGGGCGGAGGATGCCGACGACCGGGCCGGACCTTCTGCTGGCGAGCGTCCTTCCTGAACGACCAGGCCACCCAAAAGCCTGTTGCGATCTCCCCCGGAACACTCTGAACGCCACCTAACGACCGCGCATCACCTGCAGGGCGCGGTGAGTGAGTCTAAACGGTAGAAACTAGTCGGCCGCGCCCTGGCGGGTGCATGCGCCTGTTAGCACGGTGCCGCTGGATCTGAAACGGAGAGGCGTGGCGGGCGCAGGGAACTTGTCTTGCGGCCCGGACGACGGCTTCTCGTGAACTCCCCCGATGTAGTCCAGCCGGGAAGCCGGCGACCGGGCCGGCCCTTCGGCGACCGCACGTCCAACCCGGGCAACCAAGCCGTACAACATCCTTGCTTGATCTCTTCCGTAGACGGCCAGTGTCAGCCTGCTAACCTGCATTCGGTTGCACGCCCCCCGCCCTGGCCCAAGCTTCAGACGCACGTGGGGTGCTCCCAGCCAACCTCATCCACGTCCGAATTGACAGACCGACACCTGCCGCCGCAAGACCCTCACAGGCGGACAGGCGGACAGGCGGACGGGCGGACAGGCGGACGGGCGGACGGGCGGACGGGACGACGGTGTGGCGGGGCGGCGGGGCGGCGGGGCGGCGGGGCGGCGGGGCGAGGGCGGCATCGTCGCCTTTGCATCGATCGGATGCTGGCGTAGACCATCCCAATCCGTGCGTCGGCCCGTCGTCCCGCACCCTCCACCGCCGACCGTTCGTTCTCCCTGCTGGTGCTCCGCGCTCAGGCGGGGGACGAGGCGGCGGATGTCCAGCAGGAGGTCTGGCTTGGGAGGCGAGCCAGAGGCTAAAGCCTCGGCTCGGCCCAAAGGTGGTCAGTAAACTGACCTGGGATTGTCTGAGGGCTCGGCGCATCTGCTCCGGACTGGCCCCGAGCTCACAACACAGAGATCCCTCGCTGCGCGACCGAGCGACCATCGGGAGCCAGGGAGTCCTTCAGGGCTCGGGATGACAAGGCGTTCAAAGATTCCGCCCGTCCGCCGTCCCGCCTTCAGATGCAGGAAAAGGATGGGGTCACGGGGTGAATGGCGGCCGCGCAAGCGCGGCGCTCGAGGCGCAAATCCACGACGCACCGCACATACCGAGCGCGATGAGGGTACTCGACCACTCGTCCGGATTGTGCGGCGCCGCCAGGACCCGCGGCACATGCAGCGTCAGCACAAACAACAGAAACATCATCCCCAGCCCGAACGCCCCCCATCCACCCATCCAGTTGGTCGCGATACTCACCCCCGCAGCGATCATGGCGGCACCCGTGAGCGACGCGAGGAAGAGATGCCCCGGCATCCACGCGGGAACCAGGCTCGCGATGAGATCGAGTGCCAGAAAGTGATCGACGCCGAACACCACCGCCGCCATCCCGAAGAGGACTCGGCCGCTGGTCGCCAGCGCCCGATCCCGGCGTCCAGCGCTCCCGTCGCCGCGCGGCACTGTTCCGGCCAGGACGAACGCCGCGGACGACAGCGCCAGCATCTCGCACACCTCGCCGCGCAAACCCCAATCCAGCGGAACCACGACCATCCGGGGAAGGTGCAGGATGAGAGCGCACCCAAGCACAAAGGCGCCGAAGAGCAGGGCTCCCGCCCGGGCCTGCACATTCATGAGAATGCCCAAGCCGGCGACAAGCAGTGCAGCGCCGGTCAGGTAGGCAAGCCACGGATGCGCAGGAATCCACGGAATTACCGGAATCACGATCGCGTGAAACTGGGCGGGGAAAGGCTCTTCTGCCATGTTAGCGCAGACCAGATGCTCAATGCCCAGCGCGATAATCGCAACGCCAAATATCCTCCCGCCCTGCGCATAGATGCGATGCAAGAGATGCTGCATATGGTAGCCGTATTGTTTAAGAGCCGAGGGATGCACGGTGGCCGCCGTCGATCCCCTGACGGGTGGCCGTGCCAGTTTGTGCCAACCGCCCGGCCGCCCAGGACGGGCGCGTCGTCGGCAGGCACGGAGGCCTGCCCTACCGTCCGTTGGCAGGCACGGAGGCCTGCCCTACCACCCGTTGGCAGGCACGGAGGCCTGCCCTACCGTCCGTTGGCAGGCACGGAGGCCTGCCCTACCACCCGTTGGCAGGCACGGAGGCCTGCCCTACCACCCGTTGGCAGGCACGGAGGCCTGCCCTACCACCTCTCTCGAATTCGCTGCATCTTTCTGACTTACGCCGCTTCGAATGACACCACGAAAGGTGAATCATGCCCCCCAAGCGTTCCTCCCGCCGGGATTTCGTCTCCTCGATCGCGGCCGGTGCCGCCGCCTTTCACATCGTCCCCCGCCACGTTCTCGGCCGCGGCTACAAGCCACCGAGCGATACCCTGAATGTCGCGTGCATCGGTGTGGGCGGCATGGGACGCAACGATGTCCGGGGGATGGAAGGCGAAAATCTCGTCGCCTTTGCCGACGTGGACTGGGAGAGTGCCTCCGATGCCTTTCGGAGCTATCCCAAGGCGCGGCGCTACAAGGACTACCGCGAGATGATCGACCGCGAGGCGAAGAATATCGACGCCATCACGGTCTCGACTCCCGATCACAATCACGCCGCCGCGACGATGCTCGCGCTCAAGGCGGGCAAGCACGTCTACTGCCAGAAGCCGCTGGCCCGGTCCCTCGGCGAGGTGCGCGCGGTCCGCGCCGAAGCGGCACGTCGCCCGAAGCAGATGACCCAGATGGGCAATCAGGGTCACACCGGCGAGGGGATGCGTCTCATGCGGGAGTGGATCGAAGCGGGGATCATCGGTCCGGTGCGCGAAGTCCACTACTGGACCAACCGTCCGATCTGGCCCCAGGGCATCGAGCGGCCGACCGCGCTCCACACCCCGCCTCCCACGCTGGACTGGAATCTCTGGCTCGGCCCGGCACCGGAGCGGCCCTACAATCCCGCGTACGCCCCGTTCAGCTGGCGCGGCTGGTGGGACTTCGGCACCGGCGCCCTGGGCGACATGGCCTGCCACGGGATGGACGCCGCCTTCTGGGCCCTCGACCTCAAGTATCCGACGCGGATCATTCCGGAGACGACCAAGCTGTACCCCGAGACGGCGCCCAAGTCGTCGCGCATCGAATACCACTTCCCGGCCAACGCTTCACGGGGACCGATCACCGTGGTATGGCGGGACGGGGGACTCTGGCCTCCGAAACCGGCGGGCCTCCCGGACACCCTGGATTGGCCCCCCGAGGAGATCGGCGGCCAGATGTGGGTGGGCGACGGCGGCTCGATCCTGGCCGGGATGTACGGCGAGGACCCGCGGCTGCTCGATCCGGTGAAGGATGCCGCCCTCAAGGCCAGTCCGCCGGCACCGAAATACGAGCGCTCCCCAGGAGTCTACGCCGAGTGGATCCGCGCCATGAAAGGCGGGGCGCCGAATCTCTCGACCTTCGATGGGCACGCCGGCCCGCTGACGGAGATGGTGCTGTCGGGTTGCCTGGCGGTGCGGATGGGCCAGCCGCTCGATATCGATTCGGCGCACGGCACCGTGCTAGGCGCCCAGGTACCGGAGGAGTGGATCCATCCCACCTACCGGAAGGGGTGGACGCTCTGAACGTGGCGCCGCCCGGCTGCTAGATGTAGAGCGGGTCCGGTGCGCCGTCGTCCAGCTCCCCGACCCACGGCTTCGAGAGTCGCGGCATTCCCCAGCCACCACTCAGCGTGGGTCGCGGGGGAGACACCAGCCACGCCTGATCCGGGAGCTGTCCGCGGATCTCGTTCAGGAACGCGGCGAGACGGAATCGTCCCCGCAGCACGGCAACCCGCTTCCACACTGTCGGCGCAGATGGGGCCAGGACCGGGAGCGTTGAGGAGGTGGGCATGTGTAGACTCAGGCCACGCGGGAGAACTGCTGCTGCGCACGCGCGGTGTCGGCGGCGTGGAACAGGGCGGCAGCTTCGAGCCGGGTGCGCACCGCAAGCTTGGTCAGGACGTTGTGCACATGGGTCTTGACCGTGTGAACCCGGACGTTGAGGCGGGTCGCGATCTCCTTGTTGCTGCTCCCGGCGCCGATGAGGCTCATGACCTGGCGCTCACGGCTGGTGAGCGTGGAGGCGCGTGACGGCTCCGACTCCGCCAGGGCCTCCGCCTGCGGGAAGTAGCGGTCCCGCGCCGGAGCGCCGGGGATGGGGGGATGCTCCTCGCTCTTGGCGATCAGGACGCGAATGGTCCGCAGAAATTCGTCGAATGGGATCCCCTGCATCACGAGGTCGACGCTCCCGGTCCGCACGCTCTCGAGGACACCATCCCGCAGCGGAAGGAGGCCGAGCACCAGGACGTGGCCGTCGGGGATGCCCAGCTCGGAGACGGGGATGCCGGCGGGGGTGATATCGGTCGGTACAAGCGAGACGGAAGCGGCGAGTACCCGGTTCTGAATGTCGACGTTCATGGTGTCTGTCCTTCTGGTTGAGGCCGCGGGCGTTTCCACATGTATTCGATCGTACGTTCAGCGGTGCAGCCGATCCCAATGGGAAAAGGCGCGAGGGATCGTTGTTGCCGATCCCCATCGCGCCTTCGACTCACGGGTCCGAAACCCGTCCGTCAAGGTGGCCGTCGCCGCGGCCGCTTTCGATCCATCAGGTCACGCGGGAGATTGGACTCCCCGATCCCGCTGGTCCTGCCTCCGTCACCCACCTCGGTCACGGATCCTTCCTGTCAGGCGCGAGCAGTGCAAACCTTGAATCTGTGCTGATTTCCCCTTACCACTCTCTGCTTCCGGGCAACCAGGGTCCGGGCCCTTTGAGGGGCTGCGCCACGCGGAGGGAGTGCACCACCACTTCCCGGAGACTCGCCGCGTCCATGGACGAGGTGTGCCACCTGTTCATCTTCGAAAACCTGTCCTCGCGTCCGGTGGATTCCACCAGGTGGGCGTCGGCGCGCTGGGTCAGCCGTGCCCAGAGGCGCTCGAAAGACGTGACGCCACGCAACATCATTGGATGCTCCTTCTGGGGTGCAACATTCAGGACTGACCACGACGCTGCAGGCCAACCACCACCAGTCCGAGGCCAGCCAGCATCGCGGCGCCGCCCGTCCAGGTCGGGACGGTGTGCTCCTCGGGGGCCGTGACTTTCAGATCGCCGATCTCGAGCACCTGCTCGCGGGTGGTGAAGGTGCCACCCTGTGCGAACAGCAGGCCACCGATGACGATCAGCGCGATGCCGAGAAGAACACGAGGGCGCATGGTGCAGTCTCCAGGTTGGTGACTCGTCAGTCTGCCGCAAATGGAAAAGGCGCGCCTGGTCTCCCCGTACGGGGTCCCAGTGCACGCCTTCATCTCGGGGGCCGACTTCGCCACCTCGCGACAAGGGGGCCGGATCAGATTCACTCCGGCCGATTTGTGAAAGCAAGCTAGCACGTCACCTCCGCCCGCGCTATCCATCTCTATTCGCCATCCGTCTCCATCTCATGCCCATCCAAGGATGGATGCTCGCCTCAGAAGGCGAGCGACAACCCCGCCGAGAGGACCAGGTCGTTCTGGAAGTCCTTTGACCCGCTGAAGTTTCCGCCGTACAGGTAGTCCTCGGCGTCGATTCGCAGGCCGATCATCTGACCGAGCGACAGTCTCAGCCCGGCACCAGCGATGCCGCCGAGATCGGTCTGGCTCTGCTTCGGGTTGAGCACGTTCTGCCCACGGTGAATGAGCGCGGGACCCCCGCCGATGTAGAATCCGACGCCTGAGGCCGCGGGGGAGTGCCCGAGCATCAGCTTGAGGCCGCCGACAAACACATTGCTCTTGCGGTCCTGGCTGATCGTGGCGCCGGCAACCTGGATGCGGGCCGGCGCATACCCCGCGGTGAACTCGATGCCCAGGGCGCTCCTGCCCCAGAGGGTGATCCGGGTGCCACCGATGAAGCTGTTGCGGCGCTTGATGACATCCCCGAGCGCAGTGAAGCTGTTGTTGGTCGGCACGAAGACGCCGACGTAGGGTGTGATCGTGACCGCTCCCTGCGCCGACGCCGGCCGGACCGCGACGCCGAGGAAGACCAGCGGCAGGATGAGGCCGCTGAGGAGGAGCTGAGCTGTCTTCCGCGCCGATGTCATCACGATGCTCTTCCTGAGTGAGTGCCGATCCCGAAAACGACAGAAGGCGCGGGGACCCGAACTGCGGTCCCTTCGCGCCTTCGACTGGCGGGCCATTTGCCCGTCCGACAAGGTTGGCTGATGCAACAGCCGATTGACTACCGTCCTGCGCCTATGCTACCTGCGGTACTTTCTCGTCACAACCGGATCGTGCGAGCGATGCCCTGCTCGCGGGGTGCAGCTCCCTTCAGAAGACTCTCTTGCCCACGGCGACCTTGAACACCAGCATCATCAGAAAGACGATCAGCAACAGGAAGAACAGGGTCTTTCCGGTACCACCCGGCGTCGCGGCCAGGCCGCCGAATCTGAAGAGGACGCCGACGACAGCAAACACGAGCAGCGTGAGGGCCCATCGTGACATGATCTGTACCTCCGCGCAGAGGGGCCGGCCCGGGACCGGCCGAGGTCATCTATGGACTGCACCGGCCAGATGGCCGAAATAAGAAAAAGCGCGAGGGGTCGGTGAAACCGAACCGCTCTGCGCCTTCGACTTGCGAGCCTGCGCTCGCCCATCAAGGTGGCTTTGCATTCAAGCCTTGTGGTGCTGCACGAGCGAATGTAGGAACCGGCCCGGTTCTGCGCAAGGGCGAGATTTCCGGGCAGTGCGGAAGTGTGAGGCAGGTCACACTATCGATGGATGTAGGACCCCCATCGCTCCTGGCTACACGTGTGCCAGCAGCAGCTCGAGCTTGGCGCGCAGGTCGCCCAGCGCCTTGGACTTGAACGATCCCTTGGTCTCCTCCAGCACCCGGATCGCCTCGGTCACCGCCTCCTGCAGCTGCGCACCGCGAGGGCAGTTGATGAGCTGGCAGGCGTGCTGGTCGGCGGCTGGCTGGTTCGCCATCGCGCGCCCGAGCTGCTCCAGGTCGGTGAGCGAGCCCATCACATTGCGTAGGGTCAGGGCCAGGAAGAGGTCCACCGGGGGACGCGTGCCGGTCACGCTGGTCGTCGCGAGGTGCTGAAAGTCCTCGCGCCAGGTCTTGAGCCGCTCCTCGGTCTGCTGCATCGCCTGATACGCCCGGAAGCGGCCGACCGCTCGGCGCACCCGCTCCAGCAGCTCCGGAAAGGCGACCGGCTTGGTCAGGTACGCGGCGACCGGCAGCTCGATGCAGGCGATGGCCGACCGGACGGAGGGGTATCCGGTCAGAATGATCACCGGCAGGCCGCCACTCTGTGCCGATACTTCGCGCACCAGGGCGAGGTCCGCGTTGCCCGGCATCTCGAGATCGGTGATCAGCAGGTCGAAGGGCCTGGTGGTGACCGCCGCGAGCGCGCCTTCACCATCGGTCACGGTGGTGCATTCATACCCCTCACCGCGCAGCAGGTCGGCTGTGGCGTTGAGAAAGGTGAGTTCATCATCCGCGAGCAGGATGCGTCCGACGTCAGGCATGATCAGACTCCGTAGTCCAGCGTTCTGAGAGGAAGTCGTACGATAAACCTGCTGCCGCCGCCTTCGGCATCTGCTACGGCAATCGTCCCGCCGGCGGCGGAAACCGTGCGGCGGACCAGCGCCAGGCCGAGACCCATGCCGCTGGTCCGCATCCGTTTGTCCTTGGTACTGAAGAACGGCTCGAAGATCCGTTCGCGCAGCGCGACGGGCACGCCCGGTCCGCAGTCGGTCACCTGAATGACGACTTCGCTGGCTTCCATGACCGCGCGGACACGCACGGTGGTGCCCGGCGGGCAGACCTCGATGGCGTTCTGAATGAGATTGTACCCGATCTGCCGGAGCATCGAGGCCGGGAGCGGCACCACGCTCGGGATATTGAGATACTCGGCCTCCACCTTGACGCGCGCGCTGCGGTTGACCTGCTCCAGAAAGGCGATGGCGTCACCGAGCACGGTTCGGAGCGAGGTCTCCCCACTCACGTCCTGATCGGGGCGATAGGTCTCGTAGAGCTGCCGCGTGACGGTGGCGATCCGCTCGATCTCCCGCTCGATGGCCCCGACGTAGGCGAAGTGCGGATGCGTGGTCGGCACCGCCCCCTTGATCAGCAGAAAGGAATTCTGGATCCCGGCGAGCGGGTTGTTGATCTCGTGCGCCACACGCGCCGCCACTCGCCCCATGGCGGTGAGGGTATCCACCTCCTGCAAGGCGGCTTCCGTCCGGCGGCGTTCGGTGATGTCCCGTGCCTCCAGCAGCAACTGGCTGGTCTGGCCGGTCAGATCGGTGATCGGCTTCACGGCCATCTCGAGGATGAGGGTCCCGCCGGTCGCGTCCTGCAGCTCCTGCTCATAGCGCCCCATCACGCCGTTGAGCGTCGTCGCGATGGCCAGCTGCAGCCGGTCCGCCGCGGTGGGATCTCGTGCCCACCAGAGTGTCTCCCATACGGGTCGGCCACGGACCTCCAACTCCGCGACACCGAGTCCCTGGAGCGCCACCTGGTTGACCTCGATGACGCTCCCTTTCTGGTCCAGCAGCAGCTTCGCCTGGAAGCCGCTGTCGAATATGGCGCGGAAGCGTCGTTCGGTGGCCACGCGTGCCGCCTCGGCAGAGCGGGTCTCGGTCACATCGGCGCTGATGCCGAGCACCCGCATTGGCTGGCCGGTGACTGTGCTTTCTACAACCCGGCCGCGATCGATGATCGTATGCCAGCCCCCGTCCCGACTCTGGATGCGATACTCCGCTTCGTAGCTCGGTGTCTGGCCCAGCAGGTGGCGCTCCAGGGCCAGATCCACCCCGGTGACGTCGTCCGGGTGGATCAGCGAGGTCCACGCGCCGCGCTCCTCGGGGACCCCTTCGGGATCGTAGCCGAGGCAGCGCCAGAGGGTGACGCTCCGCAGGGCCACATTGCTGACGACATCCCACTCCCACAGGCCGTCGGTCGCGCGCTCGAGCGCGGAGGCGAGGCGCACCCGTTCCGTCTCGCGTGCGGAGACCCGGGCCCGCTGCCCGAGATACAGGGTGAGGGGGAGGAGCCCGCTGACCAGGAGACCCATCACCAGCACCAGTCCTGGCAGCGCGGAGCGGACCTGACCCAGGGTACTCCGAGCGGGCCAGGTGGTGAGGTTCATCTGCACCTCCCCGAAGTCCATGGCGAGACTCTGCTGCGACTGCGCCTGGTCGGGGTCGGGACGCGGCGACCCCTCGAACGGAGTGCGGCCACTCTCGATTCCGAAGTGGAAGCCACGGCTCGTGTCGACAAACGTCGCCCGGAACAGCGCCGATGCGCCGATGACGCCCGCCATGGCGCCGATGCACTCGCCGGCGCGACAGGCCGGCGCCACAATCAGAAAGCGGCGAGCCGTCAGATCGAGGGGCAGTACGGCCAGCGAGTCCGGCAGCAGGTCGGTACTCCGGAGGTAGGCGCGCCAGGTGGAATCGACACCCTCGATGACCGGGGCCGCCCGGGCGGTGTCACTCGTCGCCAGCCAGAACGCCGACTCGAGCCCGGGAACATCCCGCATCAGGGCATGCAGGTCGTCGTTCAGCTGCTCGGTTGTGGCCCCGTTGATCCGCCAATCCGAGGCGCGGCGGAGTGCCCGGCCGGTGATTTCGATCTCTCGCACCAGGGTGGCCCGTTCCGCCTGGCCGGCCTGCCGGGTGAGCGTGAGGATCTGCTCGCCTTCCCTGACGGAGAGTGCCCGCCAGAGAATCAGGACCGTAATGACGGACGCGATGCCCACCGCCGACGGCAACCACGAAGCCGACAGGGCGAGGCCGCGCGACCAGAGGGCCGTGAGGAACCAGGCGCCGAGCAGCAGGCAGGCGACCAGCGACTGGAACGACGCCCCAGCCACCTCGGGATCGGCGAGGGGGTCGATGACCCCGGCGATGCGGGCGACGACAAAGGTGCCGGTCAGGCTCACCAGCACAAAGCCGGCAATCCCGATGCACAGATCCTGGGTCTGCGCCTGACGGGCGAGCTCCGCCAGCAGAATGGCGCCCGACCCGGTGGTGAGCATCACCGCCGTGGTCATCGCCATGTGGTTCCTCGCCATCGGGCCGATGCCGAGGTGGGAGAGGAGGCCGGCGAGACCGATCGCGGCTCCGGTGGCAGCCGCCCAGCGCGCGGCCGGGAGATGCGACCCGAGAAAGCCGGAGAGTGCGATACCGATAGCGACCAGGGCGCTGGCCGGGGCGAGGCCCAGCGCGGGCCAGGACGCGAGAGGATTTGCCAGGCGCTCCCACCCCGCCACCTGCCCGAGCAGTCCGCCGAAACCGGCCGCGACGATCAGTGCCGACACGGCGAAGCCGAACGTCCGCACCATGGGCGGGAACGCGAGAGAGTGGCTCGGGGCGGAGACGGTGGAACCGTTCGCTGTCATGATGCCAGGTGAACGAGAGCAGAAAAGGCACGAACCCCACGCAAAGTGCGCAGTGGTCCGTGCCTTCGACTTGCGGAGCCAGGCTCCGCTCGACAAGGCCCCTCCGACTTGGAGCGTGACGGTGCTGGGTTACCATAGCAGGCGCTGCACCGAAAGGCAAGCAATGGAGGCGGGTCTGTCGAGCAGCGGCGGAGGGACGTACCATCCTGAGCATGCCCCGTCGTCACCGGCACGTCCAACCCGGAACGCAACCCCGCATGCACCCACTCGCCGGCCAACCCGCCCCACCCGACCTGCTGATCGACGTCGCGCATCTTGAACGCGATTACCACGAACGCGCGGTGAATCTCCAGGATCCGGCCGCGCTGGTGAGCTTCGGCACCAGCGGGCACCGGGGCACGCCGTTCGACGGCAGCTTCACCGAGGGACACATCCTTGCGATCACCCAGGCCGTCTGCGAGTACCGCGCCGGGCAGGGGATCACCGGCCCGCTCTACCTCGGCCGTGACACCCACGCCGCGAGCCGGGTCGCGGAACAGACCGCGGTGGAAGTGCTGCTTGCCAACGGGGTCGATGTGGTGGTGCAGACCGGCGGCGGCTGCACGCCGACGCCTGTCATCTCCCGGGCCATTCTGGTGCATAACTCGGCCGCCGGCGCGCATGCTCGCAACGCAGCGCCGCACGGCGGTACCCGGGAGGGGCGCGCCGACGGCATCGTCATCACGCCAAGCCACAATCCGCCGCAGGATGGCGGGATCAAGTACAATCCGCCCAACGGCGGTCCCGCCGATACCGACATCACCGGGTGGATCCAGGACCGGGCCAACGCCCTGCTGCGGGAGGGCAACCGCGGCGTCCTGCGTGCAGCGGCGCATGGCAGGACGCCGCGGCCGGTGGACATGCTGTCGGCGTATGTCGCCGACCTGGCGAACGTGATCGACTTCGATGCGATCCGGCTCGCCAAACTCAGGATCGGAGTCGACCCCCTCGGCGGCGCGTCACTCGCCTACTGGGCGCCGATCGCCGAGCGCTATGGCCTCCATCTGACCGTGGTGAATCAGGCGATCGATCCGCGATTCGGATTCATGCCCGTCGATCACGACGGGAAGATCCGCATGGACTGCTCCAGCCCCTCGGCGATGGCAGGGCTGGTGGGGCTCAAGGACCGGTTCGACATCGCCTTTGGCTGTGATCCGGACGCCGATCGCCACGGCATCGTGACACCGTCGAGCGGGCTCCTCAACCCGAACCACTACCTCGCCGTCGCCATCCGCTATCTGCTCACCTCGAGGCCGCGCTGGTCGAAGGAGGCCGTGGTCGGGAAGACGCTGGTCTCCAGTGCGATCATCGAACGGGTGGTGGCCCAGCTCGGGCGCAGCGTGATGGAAGTCCCCGTCGGCTTCAAGTGGTTCACGCCGGGGCTCTTCGACGGGAGCTGCTGTTTCGGCGGGGAGGAGAGCGCTGGCGCCAGCTTCCTGCGTCGCGACGGCACCGTGTGGACCACCGACAAGGATGGCCTGCTGCTCGGACTGCTCGCCGCCGAGATCACTGCGGTCACCGGCAAGGATCCCGGCGAACACTATCGCGAGATCACCGACGCAACTCGGCGCACCGGTCTACACCCGGATCGATACGCCCTGCACGTCAGGGCAGAAGGCGGGATTCAAGCGGCTGACGCCGGAGGCGGTGACGGCCACCACGCTCGCCGGGGATCCGATCGATGCCAGGCTCACCCGCGCACCTGGCAACGGTGCCGCCATCGGCGGCCTCAAGGTGACCACGAAGAATGGCTGGTTTGCGGCGCGGCCCTCCGGCACCGAGAACGTCTACAAGCTGTACGCGGAGAGCTTCACCGACGCGCGCCACCTCCAGCGGATCGTGGAGGAGGCGCAGGGGATGCTGAGGGGCGTTCTCGGCTAGCCGGGACGGCTCAGGACGCGAGCAGACTCTTGAGCTCCGCTTCGCGCGCGGTCTACTCCTTCGGCAGCTCCCGGATCTCCACGGTGCCGCCGGCCTCGTAGACCGGATTGCCGATGACCAGGCGCCGGGCGTGCGACAGGTCCTCGGCGTGAATGCGGATGTAGCCGGCAAGATGGTGGGAGGTCGCGGCGGCAAAGGCGTTCTTCGATACGCACACCCCATCGCCGATCGCGCTGCCCCCCTCGAACACTCCCGCCTCCTGGAGTCTGTCGAGATAGCCGGGCCAGTCGGCGCCCACCTGACTCCTGCGATTGGGAGTGATGTCGTCATGCATCAGAAAGATGTAGTCGGTCATCGGCATGCCGGTGCGGGGAGCCAGCTTCCCATGATCGCGCTCTGGCACGTGACGCCCGCGAGTGATCCGCGCGCGGCGACCGAGGCAATCTAACCGGCTGTGACCCACTCCTGCGTGGAGCGGCCTGCCCTACTGAGGGTATGCCGCCCGCAGCACCGTCGCTTCAGACGCTACGGCCGCGGCTGAGCACATTCCAGATGGGTCCGCAGCGTATCGTCAGGCACGAAGATGGCATACGCGAGCCCCCGCCCGTAGAAGCTGGGGTCGGTGGGCAATGGGGTGGCCGCCTGCGGTGCCTGATTCGGATGGGCGAGCGCATCCGTCTCGACGTCGGTGCGCCGCTGCGGATTGAAGCTCGTGACCGCCGTCATGCCAAGCGCGGCCAGGGTGCTGGGGGTGGTGATGTCCGTCGCGAGAACCCGATTGGCACCGAGCTTGGCGGCTTCTTCCTGGAGGCGGCGGCGAATACCGGCACCGGTGGTGCTGAGATCGCCCCCTTCGACCCGGAGCCGGGCCAGGATGCGACCGCCAGGCGGGATCTCGCCGGGGCTGTCCGCGATGATGACGGCGCTGGCGCAGGTGGGTTCCTCGAGTCGGTGCGGTGGCAGCACCGTCGTGGTGATGGTGGTGCTTGCGCAGCCGAGTACCGGGAGCAGCAAGAAAGGGAGGAGGCGGGACGGAGATGGTTTCATGATGGCTCCAATAATACCGCGTACCCTCGGCAGGCAAGCGGGAGGCCAGGATCACCGGAAGGCGGGTCGGGAAACAGGCGTTGTTGACACCACGCGTACCCCTCGATACAATCTCCCCCCGCCGCATACTCATCAGATGCCGTTCCAGCCGCGATGGATCGTGGCTCAGCAGTCGTGACCTGAAAGGCCACGTCTGTGGGGTCCGTTCCGGCCGCGCCGCGAGGCGCGTACCCGCCGCCGCCCAGACCGCACTCACAGTCACCCGATGGGGAGAGTCTATGCAGTTGCGTACCACCAGACGCAGCGCGTTCCATTGTCCCTTGCTCCTGCTGCTTCTCCCCGTCGCCACCCTTCTGGGGTGCGGCAGCGACTCGGTGACCGCGCCGACGCCCGCCGTCACGCCGGGAATCCGGTTCATCAATCTGAGCCAGCCGGTGGATCTGACCCCCGATGGCAGCATCGCGGCCATTCAGGACGGATCGTCTTTCACCGGGGACCTCTACTTCTATCATACCGCCACCGGGGCGCTCGAGTTCAAGACCCGGGTAGGTGATCCGTCCCGTACCTTCGCCACCAGCATCTCCGCGAACGGGATGATCACCGCGCTCCACAACGAGCCGGTGCAGGCGGGGTTCTGGACGGAGGCGAGCGAGTGGACCGACATCGCCACGCCGTACCTGAACGGCTGCGGCTTCGACTATGCCGGCGCGTGGGACGTGAGCGCCAGCGGCCAGGTGATCGTGGGGCTGGTCTGGAACGGCTGCGGGGCGGAGGCCTTCCGGTGGGATGCGAGTGGCAAGGGCATCATGACTCCACTGCAGCGCCTGGGGGAGAGCTTCACCGGAAGTTCGAATCCGCCCGCCAACCGGGCGACGGTGGTCTCCGACAACGGGGCGGTCGTGGCCGGCTGGGCGCAGACCAGTCTGGTCGACCGCTGGCCCGCGATCTGGAGAGCCGACGGCACCGGCTTTCTCCTCTCCGGGTTCACACCCGATTCTCCCGGCGAAGTGCTCTCGATCAGCGCCGATGGCAAGATGGTCGCCGGCACCTGGGTCGGAGACGGGTTCTACTGGACCCAGGCCACCGGGGTAGTCGACATCGGCAAGCTGCCTGACGCGGACCCCGACTTCGGCCAGACCTACCCCAATGCGGTTTCGGCGGGCGGGAAGCTGATCTTCGGCGGCTGCGGCAATCCCTTCTTCGTGACGCCGCACGCCTTTGTGTGGACCGCCGCCGGCGGCATGCAGCAGCTGGACTCGGTCGCGGTGGCCCACGGCATCACCATTCCGGCGGATTACCTGCTCACCAACATCCTCAGCGCGTCCGCCGACGGCACCGTCGTCCTCGGCACGGCCTACGGTCCGAACTTCTCCGAGGTGACGTTCGTCCTCACCCTCCCCGTCTCGGCCTACGGCCTGTAACCGGTGCGCACCATGACGACGACTCCTGCTCCGGTGACCTCGATGCCCGTGCGCCGCTCACGCATGCTTCTCCTCTGCGCCGCAGCCGTGGCGCTCACGAACTGCGCGGACGACGGCTTTGCGCCGGGCGTGCCCACCACGGTCACGATCTACGAGGCCGGGTTCACGTTCACTGCGCTGGGACAGAATCACCTCTTTCCCGCCACCGCCTCCGACGGGCATGGCCACCCGATTCCCGGGGCCCTCACCTGGTCCACCTCCGACCCTTCGATCGTGAAGGTGAACGGCGACGGACTCGCAACCGCGGCAGGGCCGGGTCTCGCGACGGTGACGGCGTCCGCCGGATCGCACACCGCCGTGGCGACGATCACCGTCAGGCAGGCACCGGCCCATATCACGACGGTCCAGGGAGATGGCCAGGGCGGGCAGCCGTCCCAGGCGCTGCCGGGTCCGCTCGTCGCCCAGGTCACGGACGCACTCAATCATCCGGCTCCCGGTGTGCTGGTGCGCTTCACGACCACCGACCCCGGCGCGTCCGTCACGCCGGATACCGCGACGACCGACCGGAACGGCTTCGCCGCAACGACTCTGACGCTCGGCTCGGCGACCGGTGCCTATGCCGTCACCGCAGTCGTCCCGGGCACCGCCTTCAGCACCGGATTCACGGCGCGCACGGCCGGACCGTTCGCGATCGACCTGATCTACGTGAATGGCCCGCCCACGCCGAGTCAGGCGCAGGCGTTCGGACTGGCGCGGCAACGCTGGGAGTCCATCATCACGGCCGATCTGCCGGATGATTACGCCTACCTCCCGCCGGGCAGTTGCGGCCCGAGCCCCGCGATCGATCAGCCGATCGACGACCTGCTGATCTTTGTCTCCATCGCGGACATCGACGGGCCCGGCGGCATCCTCGGGCAGGCGGCGCCCTGCTTCCTGCACAACGTGGGGCTGCTGCCGGCCATCGGCCAGATGACCTTCGACGCGGCGGATCTCGCCGTCATCGACAGCCTGGGATTGCTGCAGGCCGTGGTGACCCACGAAATGGGGCATGTGCTGGGATACGGGACGATCTGGAGCGATCTGGGGCTGCTCGCGAACCCGGTCAGTCAGGGAGGCATCGATCCGTACTTCACCGGTCTCCAGGCGATCGCATCATTCGATTCCCTCGGCGGCGCATCGCATCTGGGTGGCATTGTGCCGGTCGAGGACCAGGGGGGGCCGGGGACCGCGGACGCGCACTGGCGCGAGTCGGTCTTCGACAACGAGCTCATGACCGGATATGTGAACCTGGGGTTCAATCCGCTGAGCGCGGTGACGATCGCCTCGATGGCGGACATGGGCTATGCGGTGGATTACAGCGCCGCCGATCCCTACGTCATCGCCGCCCCGCTCCGGATGCCGGGTGTCCGGGTGCAGCTCCACCTGCGGAACGACATCGCCACCGGCCCGATCAGGGTGATCCCGTTCGGCGGCAAGCGACGCCCCGGTCCGATGCGGCGATAGGGTGTTCGGTACCGGCCGGCTGCGAGGGCGAGCGATTGCCACCGGCCGGTCGATGTGCCACCCCGCACCGGTCCTCCCCGGTCACGCCACGAGAATGCGATCGATGAGCGCCAGCTCCTCGGCGGCAAAGGCGAGCCGCCGTGTGGCCCCGACGCAATCCTCGAGCTGACTCACGCGGCTCGCGCCGATGAGCGCGCTGGTGACGCCCGGATGGCGCAGCACCCACGCCAGCGCCATCTGCGCCAGCGTCTGCCCTCGGGCCTGCGCGACATCATTGAGCTGCCGGGCTTTCCTGATGACATCATCGGTGACGTGGTCCGGGCGGAGAAAGCGCGGATCATGGCCGGCGCGTGAGTCGGCCGGAATCCCGTCGAAGTAGCGGTCGGTCAGCAGCCCCTTGGCGAGCGGGGAGAAGACCACCGCGCCGATCTGCTCCCGGGCCAGTGTGGCCAGCAGCTCCGGTTCGATCCAGCGATCGAACATGTGATACCGCGGTTGATGAATCAGGCAGGGGGTACCCATCGCCCGAAGCAGCCTCGCCGCCTCCACCGTCTCGGCGGGGGAGTAGTTCGAAAGCCCCACATACAGCGCCCTCCCGCTCCGCACCGCATGGGCGAGCGCGCCCATCGTCTCCTCGAGCGGCGTCTGGGGGTCGGGGCGGTGCGAGTAGAAGATGTCGACGTAGGGCAGCCCGAGCCGCTTGAGCGATTGATCGAGCGAGGCCAGCAGGCTCTTGCGCGAACCCCACTCGCCGTAGGGGCCGGGCCACATGTAATACCCCGCCTTGGTGGTGACGACGATCTCGTCGCGCCAGCGCCCCAGATCCTCGCGGAGGATGCGGCCGAAGGTTTCCTCCGCCGATCCCTCGGGCGGGCCGTAGTTGTTGGCCAGATCGAAGTGCGTGATGCCGAGGTCAAAGGCGCGGCAGACGAGCGCGCGCGCGTTCTGGCAGGAATCCCCCGCACCGAAGTTGTGCCAGAGCCCCAGCGAAATCAGCGGGAGCACCAGACCCGAATGACCGCATCGGCGATAGAAGTCCGGCTTGTCGTAGCGGTGTTCCACGGGTGCATACGTCATCGGCTGGCAGCCTTGTGACTTTCGAGTGGTGTGGCCGGGCTGGCAAGTGCGGGTCCAGCGCGAAGCTACCACTCCCCGATCCATGCGCCAGAGGTGCACGCGGCAGGTTCAGTGAGCCGTCGCCAGCGGCTCAGGCGAGATTCATCTTCCCCAGCAGCGCCTTGAACCGCGGATGCGATCGCAGGCTCGAGAAGAGGAACGAGCCCTTGATGCCATAGACTCCCCCTGCCCGTTCCTCATAGGCCCGAGTCAGGCAGTCGATCGCGGCCTCCTGTTCGCCGAGACCGGTATAGACGTACGCGAGGTGGTAGGGGGAGACGTATCGTTCCCGCGACAGTTCCTCCATCTGTCGCAATACATTCCGGGCCTCGGCCGTGTTGCCCGTCAGCCCGAAGGCCTGCCCGAGCTGTCCCAGGAACAGGGTGCTCTCCGGCTCGATGGACACCGCACGCCGCAGCTCGGTGAGTCCCGCTTCCGAGCTCCCCGTCTGGAGCAGGGCCCACCCGAGTGTCGCATGACCAAACGCGTGGTGCGGCTCGAGCTCGCTCCCGTGGACTGCAATCCGCAAGGCCTCGTCGTTCCGGCCGGCTCGCAGCAGCGTCGTCGCGATGTCCAGACGGTACGTCAGCGGGTCCAGCTCGTGGGCGCGCTGCTGCATCGCAATGGCCTCGTCGTATCGCTCGAGCGCCGAGAGCATGAGTCCATACGCGTCGCAGGTTCCTCCGCTCTTGGGATTCAGCTCGATGGCACGCTGAAACTCCTTCTCGGCGCCGATCCAATCGTAGTCGCAGACAAATTTCAGGAATGCGAGCGACGAGTGCGCCTCGGAGAGATCGCCATCGAGTTCGAGTGCCCTGGCCGCGGCGACCTTGGCTCGACCGAAGGCCTCCGCCGGTCGCAGCACCCCCGCTCCGAGGCCGAGGCCGAGCTCAGTGTGGGCATGCGCCAGGGCGGTATAGGCGAGGGCGTAGTTGGGGTCCCAGGCGATCGCCTGTTCGAAATGCTTGATGCCCTGATCGATGCCTTCCTTCGTCCACCGGCTCAGGCAACGCCGGCCCAGAAGGAAGTACTGGTAAGCCTGAACGTTGTCGGTGGGTTCCTTGTGGATCCGGGTTGTCTCGGCGGGCGAGAGCTCTGCCTTGAGTGCGGCGGCGATCTGCAGAGCCACATCGGTCTGAATCGCAAAGATGTCCGTGAGCTGACGATCGTACGTCTCTGCCCACAGGTGCTGGTCGGTCTCCGCATCGATCAGCTGGGCCACGATCCGTACCCGACCCCCGGCGCGCCGTACGCTCCCCTCGAGGAGGGTCGCCACCTGCAGCTTCGCCCCGATCTCCCGCAGGGTCGCTTCCCGCTTCTTGAATGGCATCACCGAGCTGCGGGACACGACCGTAAGGGTCCGGATCTTCGACAGCTGCGCGATGACATCCTCGGTGATCCCATCGGCGAAATATTCGTTCTCGGGGTCCGCGCTGAGGTTCAGGAACGGCAGTACTGCGACCGACCTGGGTCGTGTCAGGAGCCGGACTGGCGTGGTGAGGGCCTCTGCGAATGCTGCCGCCGATGCGAATCGATCGGCGGGGGCGCTCGCCAGCGCCCGCATGAGCGCCTGCTCGACGCCGGTTGGCACCGTATCCCGGACCCGTCGCACCGGGGGCGCTGGGTCGGACAGCCGCTTGGCCAGCACGGCCAGCGGCGAATGCCCGGTGAACGGTGGTTCGCCCGCGAGCATTTCGTAGAGCACGCAGCCCAGACTGTACACATCGCTCCGGGCATCCAGCACCCGTTCGCCCATCGTCTGCTCCGGACTCATGTACTCCGACGTCCCCACCGCGAATCCCGTCCCGGTGAGCCTGGTACCTGGCGCGGAACTCAGCGCGAGAGCGATCCCGAAGTCGGCGACCATTGCCACGCCTTCGAACAGCAGCACGTTCTCCGGTTTGATGTCGCGATGGATCACGTTGTGGGCGTGAGCGTGCTCGAGGGCCGAGGCGACCTGGCGGGTGATCCTGAGCGCCTCATCGATCGGCAGCTGCTTCTCCTGCTGCAGCCGCTGGCGGAGGGATTCGCCCCGGACATACGGCATGACGTAGAAGAGGAGGGTGTGGGGGCCGCTGGGCACTTCGCCGGAGTCATGGAGTGCGAGGATGTGCGGGTGATTCAGGTGAGCGGCGATCTCGATCTCCCGCAGGAAACGCTCGGGACCGATGGCCAGCGCCAGCTCGGGGCGCAGCACCTTGATCGCCACCTTGCGGTGGTGCCTCACATCCTCCGCAAGGTAGACCGTGGCCATGCCGCCGGTCGCCAGCTCCCGCTCGATGGCATAGCGGCCGGCGAGGGCGGTGTTGAGCTGGGCGAACGGACTGGACGGCATGGCCTGCCTTGGGCTGTGCTGGATGCCACGCCAGACCTAGCATCGATCGGCGGATCGGGCTCTGCGGACACGTCGAGTCGAGTGTCCACCGGATGGGCGCGCGCGGTTCGTCAGCACGAGAGGAACGCCCCGGCACGCCGCCGCGCGGTGGGTCTCATCCGGGGGCGCCGTAGGTTCAAATCTCCGACAAACCTAACCGGAGCGGCAAAAGCCGCCAGACATCGGCCTGCCTTGTAGGGTCCCCACCGCCCGGCGCGCCTTTGCACGCCCGCGCCTGAGGTGTGGGAGCGCCCCCCGTTGGGGAACAGGCTGCGATCAGCCCGATAGCCCCGAGGGCAGTGCCATCGGTGAGCATGCGACGGGCGAAAATCGGGCTGCGGTCGACGGGAATGGGGACATCTCGCTTAGAGGTCGGGGCAACTTCGGTCGGGATCGAACGCCGGTGTCGGGCCGGAGCGGTCCCCGAATGGAAAAGCCACGGCGGACCGCTGGGCAGCAGGCTCGAGCCTGGCACAGCAACGACGCAACGGGGCCGGTCTCATTCTCAATGCTCGCCGCACTCGCGGACCCCGTCAGGGCTAGTGCTACGAGCAGTAGAATGGCAGCGAGTCGGTGAAGACTTCCCCGGCGAGGAGGTTCACGACGGTATCGGGCCACAGCGCACCGGAGACGTCCCGGGCGCCGACGGTGTGCTGGCCCGGCGAGGTGAGAAATACGCGGGAGAGGGTGTGGTCGGGGGGAAGTTGAATGGTAAAGGTGTCCGCCCCCACCTGGACGGAATCGATGAAGAAGGTGACGGGGATACGGGAGCTGCAGAGCGGCGCGTCGAGGGCGAAGCGTACCGTTGCCTGGGGCACCGGCGCCTCGGCGTCGCAACCGCCAAGGAGGGCGACCCCCAACGCGATCCAGCCGGAGCGGGGGAGGAGGCTCATGGGCGTCGGGGGGACAAGGGGTGCGGGTCGTCGTGCCCACCGGCGAGGGTGCGGTAATACACCGTCGTGCCGCAGAGCCCGCCCCGCGGAAAGAGGGCATAGCCGGGGATCTCCCCCACACGCACCCAACCCAGCCGTTCGTACAGTCGTGCGGCTTCGCTGTCTGTGACGGTATCGAGCACCAGCAGCGTCTTGCCGCACTCGTGCGCCGTGGTTTCCGCGGCGTGCATCAGCGCCGCCCCCAGCCCCTGGCGGCGGGCTCGACGGGCGACCAGCATCTTGGACAGGTCGGCGCGGTGTGGCTGGTTCTCCGGCTGGGCGAGTACCAGCTGCACGGTGCCACACAGGCCTCGCGCATCTTCGGCAATCAGCAGCGCCCGTTCCCCGGCAACCACGCCCTGCGCCACCTGGCGCCAGAACGCCACCGCTCGGTCGCGCGAAAGTGGCGCCATGAAGCTCACCGACGCACCTCCCTCAACACAGTCGATCAGGATCGTCGCGAGCTGGTCGAGTTGGGCGTCATCGACCGCCCGCAGGCGGCGCAGGGACCAGGGCGGTGAGCTCATCGTCCGGAGGGAGCGTTGGATGCCGTTACTGCGGGTCCCCGGGCGGGGAATTGCACCCGGACGATCTGCATCGGCTGATGCAGTCCGGTGCGTGCCTCTTGCATAGTGGCAACAGTTTCCACCCTCCTGGAACCTGCGTCAAGTCGACCCTAGTGAGGACGACCCATCGTCTGGCCTCGTCGGCGTTCGAGCGCCCAGAACGCCACGCCGATTCCGATCCAGAACAGTGCGCGGAGCCAATGGGCGCCGTGGAACGCATCCAGCACGCTGAGACCGAAGAAGATGATGAAGACGGCGATACCGGCGTGTTTCATGGCTGCCCTCGGCAGGTGACGGGCTTCCACCCTGACGTCCGGCGACTGAAGCGGGTGTGAAGTCGGCGTGACGGCATCCCGAAGAAGGCGACCCTGGTTCGTTTCGCTGCGAAGCTCTCCCGTTTCGCTGCAGGGGAATCGCGGCCGTGGCGCGAGGCATACCTGACAAGTCGCTGGGAGGGGCGGACTTCCGTACGGACTCCCGGCCGGCATGGTGGTTGCTCTCCCTCCTGAGGCAGCTGGTTATCGTCCAGCGAACGTGTGGGCTACCATCGCCTTCGACGGCAGAAGGCTGACACAGGATATTCGGCGCAGGCGCCCAGGGTCATCCACCGGATCATTGACGGACGCGCACCTAACAAGTATCGTGTGGGCCCCGGGCGGAGCTCAGGTGGCAGATCCGCGGTGAGATCGTCTGTAGCGCTGCGCTACACTCACAGGTGAAGGGCTCTTCCGTTCCACTTCATCTCGCTTTTGATCCCCGGCCTCCAACGTGCCGCTCCTGCTCCGCTCGCCCTGCGCAGTACTTCAGTAGAAGGAGGATCCATGTCAGGAAGCAATCACCCGCGATTCGTGTCGGTACTGGCTGCCGGGCTCCTGCTGACCGGGTGTGGGGATACCCCGCCTGAATCGCCGACCGCCGCGAGCACCGCCGCCGTGACGCGGCCGTCGCAGGTCGCCAGCATCTACGCCCTCGATTTCGTCGGTACCGCGGCGTCCGGCTTCGGCATGAACAACGCCGGCGATGTGGTCGGCAGGTCCTATCGCGACACCGGCTGCGGCCCCTTCTGCCTGCCGCCGGAGGACATCGTCGTCTGGCGGGGCGGAAACCGGATCGTGCTTCCCTCGGTGCCGGGTCAGACTACCGCCACGCAGTTCCCAAGCTTCATCAACAACCAGGGCGTGATCGGCGGCTCCGTTGGCGATCCCCCACTCAACGCCCAACCAGCGGTATGGACCCCGAGCGGGGCCGGGTATACCGCTCAGCTGATCGGCGCCCTGCCTGGCATGCCATTCGCCTCGGTGGCCGGTTTCGACGACCAGGGTCGGATGGTCGGCTGGTCCTCGACTGGCGGCGCCATCCCGACGGCCGCCGCGCCCTACATGTGGTCCCAGGGGACCGGCTTCGCGAACCTCGCGACCCTCGGGTATCCCAACGAGATGCCAGGGGGCATGAGCCCGGGCGGCAAGGTGGTGACCACTGGCGGCCACTGGTACCAGTTGGGCAATCCGGCCAGCGTCCTCCCGCTGCCCCCTGTGCCGGCGGGGTTCTTCTCGACCACCGGCGGCGGCGTCATCAACGACAACGGTGACCAGGCCCACTTCCTGGTCACCAGCGGAAGCCAGAATCTGATCTACCCCTTCCGTCTGTCCAACGGCGGCGCCTGGCAGTCGATCTCCGGCATCCCCACCGGCCGCCTGAGCGCCGCGGGCCTGGGATCCATCAACCTGTCACAGGACATCTCGTTCACCGCGGGCGGTGTCGGGTTGATCGCCGCCGGTCCCAACGGCGTGGGCCAGCCCCTCGCGGCACTCATCTCGCCGGCCTACCCCGGAGCTACCGTCGGCGGTGGTGGCCCGATGAACAACGCCGGGCAGATCCTGACCAGCGTCATGATCGGCCTCAGTCCGCGGCTGATGAAGATGACGCCGGCCTCCCCCTGCGGGAGCAACTGCATGGTGTCGAGCGCGCTGGTGATGAAGGCGGTGTTCGTGCAGGACCCCGCGAATCCGGGGAGCTGCTTCCAGGGCGGGAAGATGTACACCACCGCTACGGTGACCGCGACCTTTACCGATGAGGCCGGGGCCGCGCTGGCAAACGTGCAGGCGAGTGGTCGGTTCCTGGACGACAAGTGGGCCAACAGCCCCGTCAGCGGCACCACCAACGCGTCCGGGGCCGTGACGTTCAGCTTCACGGATCTCTGCGGAGTTGGCGCGATCGCGTTCCTGGTCGACAAGGCCACACTGGGCACGCGGACGCTGGATCGGACCCGGGGCGTGCTGTCCACCTGGGAGATCCCGATCTTCGGGTGGCCGAGCAACCAGCCGCCGGTGGCGCACATCACGGGCAGCTGCAACGCCACCACCCGCTCCTGCAACTTCAACGGCTCCACCTCCACCGATGACGTCGGCATCGTCTCGTACAGCTGGACCTTCGGGGATGGCTCCACGGGCACCGGCGTGACGCCGTCGCACACCTACGCCGCAGGAGGCTCGTACCAGGTGACGCTCACGGTGGCGGACGCCGGCGGCCTGACCAGCGCAGCGACGAGGACCGTCACGCTGGGCACCGGGACCAACCTGCCGCCCGTCGCGGCCTGGACGGTCAGCTGCCTGCCGGTGCCGGCGCACACCTGCACCGTCGACGGCACCACCTCGCACGATCCGGACGGCACGATCGTCGCCTTCAGGTGGACCAATGCCGGGGGAGTGACGCTCTCCACGCTTCCGACCCTGACACGGACCTTCCTGAAATCCGGCACCCTTCGGTGGACCCTCACGGTGACGGACAACGGCGGCAAGACCGGCAAGCTGACCAAGACCATTACCGTGCCCTGAACCAGACGAAGGCATGAAACGATGAGCCGCCGGATCATCACCGATCCGGCGGCTCTTTCGTTGCAGCCCGGATCTGCCGAGTCTCCCGCCCGCTCGCCCAGGTTCGAGCCGCACCCTCCCCCCGCCCGCGCCCCGACGCTACTATCTCCTCCTCATGGACCCGCTCTCCGACCTCCTGCGCGTGGTTCGCCTCGATGGCGCGTACTTCTACGCGGTCCGGGCGGCGGGGCCGTGGAGCGTCGAGGCGCTCCCTGCCCGCGATCTCTCGCCCCGCATCCTGCCTGCCGCAGAGCACCTCATCTCGTATCACATCCTGACCGAAGGTCACTGTTACGGCGGGCTGGCCGGTGAGGAACAGGTCGAACTGGTTGCTGGCGACGTGATCGTCTTCCCGCAGGGGGACCGGCATGTGATGTCGAGCGGCCGGGGAGTTCGGATCGGTCCGGACCTGCAGAGCACCGCACCCGGCCGCTATCCGTTCACCCTGCTGCTCGGCGACCAGGATCAGGCTGCGACATCACTCGTCTGCGGATTCCTCGGCTGCGACCGCCGTCCGTTCAATCCCTTGCTGGCCGCGCTTCCCCGTCGGATGCATATGCGCGGCATGTCGGACCCCTGGATCGGCAACTTCATCCGCAAGCTGACCGAAGAGTCCCGACTCGGCCAGGCGGGGGCGGATTGTGTGCTCACCAGGCTGGCAGAAATGATGTTCATCGAGGTCCTGCGTCGCTACCTCGAGGATCTGCCGTCGGGACAGACCGGCTGGCTCGCGGGGCTTCGGGATGAAGTGGTGGGTCGGGCGCTGACGCTGCTCCACGCCCGGCCCTCCCACCCGTGGACTCTCGCCGACCTGGCGCGGGACGTCGCCGCATCACGGTCCAGCCTGGCGAAGCGATTCACAATGCTGGTCGGTCAACCACCGATGCAGTACCTCGCCCAATGGCGGATGCAGCTTGCGGCCAATCTCCTGGCACAGAGCGGCACCAAGGTCGCGGCGATCGGCGCGGGCGTCGGCTACGACTCCGAGGCCGCATTCAGCCGAGCGTTCAAGAAGGCGACCGGACTCGCCCCGGGCGCCTGGCGCGAGCATCGCCGCAACCCCACAACGTAAGTCCCTCCACTCGGCCCGGTTGAGACGATCGGGCACCTCCGCTGGACGTCCGGACCAGAAACGCCGCGATTGGCGCTTCCCGAGCAGGAATTCGGGACGATCAGTCATTGGTGGAATCCCGCGTGTTTCGCACCATTGGATCCGCGCACCACGCGGGTGCGCCTCAACTCAACGACGGAGAGACCGACATGTCGTCCGAGACCATTTCCCCCGGCCGTGCGCCCCAGGCATCCCGGAGCGGCCAGGAGAGCGCTGTGGGCACCCGGGCAAACGCCCTCGCCGAACGACTCGAGCAGGGGGCGAACGCCCTCGCCGGGCTCGCGGCCAGCCTCACCGACGCGCAGTGGCAGACCCGGGTGCCCCATGATGGGCGCAAGATCGGCGTCATCGTCCATCACGTCGCTTCGGTCTATCCGCTGGAGATTCAGCTGGCACAGACTCTCGCTGCGGGCAAGCCGGTGGAAGGCGTGACGATGGAGGCCGTCCACGCGATGAACGCCAGCCACGCCGCAACGCACGACGACGCCTCCACGGCAGCGACGGTGGTGCTGCTCCGGCGTAACAGCGCGGCGGCCGCAGCAGCCATCCGGGCCCTGAGCGATGAGGATCTCGATCGCGCTGCGCCGGCGTCTCTCTACTCCGACGCGCCGGTGACCTGCCAGTTCATGCTCGAGGATCACGCCGTCCGGCACAGCTATCACCACCTCGCCGGCATTCGTAAGGCGGTCGGGGCGTAGCCCGTACACTCCGCGCGTCACGACGGCGCGCGGCCACTCTTCGCTGGAGCTACCGGCATGTCAACCGAAAGCAATCCCTTAGTCGACGGGCCCGGCACCGCTGGCACGGTCCCGGCCTGGTCCGAAGACCCGCTCACGGCTCGGGCACGGGCGGTCTGGACTGGTGGAGACTTCCTCCCCATCGCCCGGAGTTTCGCGTCAGGCGCCCAGGAATTCATCGACCGGCTGAAGCTGCGTGCGGGGGAGTCGGTACTCGACGTCGCGTGCGGCACCGGCAACCTCGCCATCCCGGCCGCGCGGGCGGGCGCACGGGTGACCGGAGTGGACATCGCTGCCAACTTGATCGCCCAGGCCAGAGTCGAGGCGCGGACCGCCGGGTGTGTCGTCGCGTTCGAGGTCGGCGATGCGGAGTCGCTGCCCTACACCGACAATCGGTTCGACACCACCGTCACGATGTTCGGTGCCATGTTCGCCTTTCGGCCCGAGCGGGCCGCGGCGGAGCTGGTCCGGGTGACCGCGCCTGGCGGTCGTGTGGCGATGGCGAACTGGACACCCACGGGCTTCATCGGGAAGATGCTGCGGGCCCATGTCGCGGTGGTGCCGCCGCCACCGGGCGTGCCGAGCGCGCTGGCGTGGGGGGTGGAGGAGACGGTCCGCGAGCGCTTCGGCGACCGGGTGAGTGCGCTCACCTGCACCAGGCGCACCCTGGAGCTTCGCTTCGCCTTTCCGCCTGCGGCGGTGACCGAGCTGTTCGCCACCTGCTACGGGCCTACGGTGGCCACGCTCCGCGCAACCGACCACGACGGCGCGAGCCGGCTCCGCGCCGAGCTTACCCGCCTCTTCGAGGAGCATAACCGCGCCAACGACGGCACCACCGTGGTGGCTGGCGAGTATCTCGACGTCCAGGCACAGGTCGCCTGACGGAATCGTACTGACGTTTTGTGCACCACACCGGTCGACGCCCCGGGAGCGCGCGGCTCACCCCGTGCGCTTCTGTCGCAGCTCGGCGATGCGCGCCTTCACGAGCCGTCTCACCAGGGCAGGCGGCGGCGGAGCGGTATGCGGAAAACGCACCGTCCCTTTGGAGGTCGGGTAACCCTTCAGGGCCGCGGCATGCGCGCGCCTGATGGTCAGACTCATCGGGTAAATGCTGCTGTGGTGCTTCCAGGCAGCGTAGTACACCAGCAATCGGCCATCGAGCCTGAAGCCCGGCATGCCGTAGTTGAAACTCTCGACGGCCCCCGGGGCCGCGGCGCGTATCGTCAGGCGCAGCTTCTTGAGTTCCCTCCGAACTGCGGCGGGCAGGGACGCAAGGTAGGACCGCACCTGCGCCCTGGCCGCGGCCGCATCGATCCGCGATGTTGAGGAGTTCGCCACGGTGTGCTCCAGGTGAAGGTGTGCACCGTCCCGTCGCCCGCGCCTCGGCCGCAGGGCGCCGCGAATGTCAGGCGCGCTGACCGCCAGCGCCTCGACGGGCCGAGTCCCGCTCACTCATCGTACGTCTCCCGAAAGGATGGGCAGCCCGCCTGGTCCGCACTGACGATCACCCGCAGACGCGAAGCAGGCGGCGCCGGCGCAGCCGATCCGCCGACCGGTGCGCGGGACTCGGCAGAGTCCGAGTGTGCCTGCTCGTCGATCCGGACAATATGCAGCGTCCCCGCCTTGCGGAGGGGAAGTGTCGCCAGGCTCTGAGTGCCGGGGGCCTCGAGCGGGCGCCAATGACTCGCTTCCGCGCTCGGCGTCGCCACGAGGAGCGAGATGCGCGCATGAAAACCGGGAGCGGCTGGCGGCAGCCAGGCCACTGGCTCGGCGGCGTGCGGGTCGCCTTCGGGGAGATGCACCGGAGATCCCATGGCGGGGATGATCAGATCAGGGCCACGCGACCAGCCAGGGCGGAAGTCCTTCGGACGCGTCCACCGGCTCACGGCGTCCCCGACAGTGATCCGCCATCGGCCGGTGGGGTACATGGTGAGCCCCACCTCCTCCACCGGGCCGTGCACCGCGAGATGCACCTCGTCCTCGTGAGTCCATACGCGCCAGAGGCCGGAACAGGCGGTCGCCGGTGTCCCGAGCGCGAAGCGGAATACCTTGTTGGCCATGGGGAAATCCTCGCCGCTCCGGGGGAACTCGTGCCGTTTACCGTTCGCCCATCACCCACTGAGCGGGGCGGCGTCTGAAGGTACTGCCACCGTACTGAGGATTGTCGGCTTACCGGCATGGCACCCAGTTGCGCCCAGGCGGCCTCGCCCGGGCCTCAGACCGCGCGCGCGACGAACACCAGTGCGCACATCGTCGAATGAAAGGGGGCGGCTCCACCGAACGCCGAGAGCGCCTGGGTCATGGCGTTCAGGATGTCGGCTGGTGGCACCGTGCCCCGCTCCTGAATCGCGAGTGCTACGGGATTGCCGAACACGAGACCGGTGGCCGCCTCATTCGCGGACGGCGAGGAGGCCGTCATGGTGACTCGCTCGGCGAGGGTGACCTCGAACCCGACCGATGTGAGTAGCCGGCGAAGTCCAGGTTCGTCATCGAGGCCGAACGGAATGCGATAGAACCCTGGCGGGTCGACAGGAAAGAAACGGCTGATCACCTGATCGGCGATACGGCCAACCGGATTGTCCTGGAAACCCGCCCATACACTGAATGCCAGCGTGCCGCCCGGCTTGAGCACTCGTCGGGCTTCCCGGAGTGCCATTGTCCGGTCCGGGATGAACATCAGGCCGAATTGGCACACCGCCGCATCGAAGCACGCGTCCGGGAATGGGAGCGCCTGGGCATCTGCCTGCCGCCAGGAGACGGTGACCCCGAGCTCACGGTTTGCCCTGGCGTAGGTCAGCATCGGCTCACTCAGGTCCGTGGCCACGATGGCGACCGCACCCGGGAGCTCATGTCGCAGGCACTCCGTGACGATCCCGGTTCCGCACGCGACTTCCAGCACGCTGCCCGCCATCAGGCGGGGCAACCGGCGGACGAGATCCTTCGCGAACGGCGCGAAGAACATCGGGCCGAGATAGCGATCGTACTGCTCCGGAATCGAGCCGACGAACTGCGTGTTGGTGTCGCTCATGCGCATCCTTGGGTCAGGCGGCCAGGGCGCCTCGCCGAATCGCCGAGCCGCTGCTGCGGGGGCGCGGAACGGTCGGAAGGGGGGTCCCCGCCAGCCGGATGCGGCGCGATGGCTGGGCCCTGGAGTGTACAGTCGATCATCCTGCGCGCGTCCGGGCTCACACGCCGGGGCGCCACATGCCCGTCACCACCGGGCCGTCACCGGGGGCCCGGAACGACGAGACGGGGACAAAGCCCAGCCTCTGGTAGCGATCGTCGTTGGCCGGATTGGATGATTCGAGATACGCCGGCATGCGCTCGCGATCGATGCGGGCGAGGTTTTCCTGCAGCAGGGCGATGCCCAGCCCGCGCCCCCGGTGCTCGTCGCTGACGGCCAGCAGGCTCAGGTAGTAGTGCGGCTCCGTCCGCGGATGGGCGACGCCGAAGCGGTTGAGGAGCTCCATCACCTCCGACGCACGAGAGGGGACCAGCTCGTCCAGCAGAGCCGGCAGCCTGGCTTCGGCCTCGGCGGAGAACTCCGCCTCGCCCGGCGGAATCCACACCGACACCGTTTCGAATCCGGGGGTACGAAACACCCAGGGGTGTCGGAGCGCGCTATCGACGCAGAGCTGCCAGTAGCATCTCCGTCCTGCCGGGTCGGGAAATGCCCACGACCAGGTCGGATCGTTCAGAAAGGCGGAAGCAATGACCTCAACGATGTGGGGGGAGTCCGCCAGGCTGGCGGAGTCGACGCCCAGGCGACGCGCCGCCATGTCTGATGACGTGGCGGGCAGTGCGGAGCGCGACGCCTGAATGAAGCCGATGTCGTGAGCGTGGCTCGCCATGATCCTCCCGATCATGATCAGCGGTCCGAAGCGAGGTTGTGATCCGCACCGCGGGCCATCGACCGGACAGCACTGAACGGACGCAGCCGGTCTCGGAAGACCGGCCCGCCGGCGGCGGGTCGTGGCGGTCTCACGCCAGGCCCCGCCCGAGTCCTGCCATGCGCATGCGGTGTGCGGGTCGCGCGGAGCTACTTGGAGCCCTCAAACTTGAAAGAGACCCGAAGCCTGGCCCGATAGAATTCGACCTTGCCGTTCTTCAACTGCATATCGAGTTCGGCCACTTCGGCAATGCGAAGATCGCGGAGCGTCTTGGAGGCACGAGCCACCGCGGCCGCGGCCGCCTTTTCCCATGATTCGGTGCTGGTGCCGATCAGCTCGATGACCTTGTAAACACTCTCTGCCATGAGACGCTCCACGTGAAGGAAACGGGAAACCCCGGTACGCCGGCTGCCTTCGGGCAACTCTTATGATCTGTGAAGAGACAGCTCGGGAGAGCGGGGCGCAAGGGCCCGAAGATGGGGTGGAGCCCTGAGGACGCAATGCCTGCCAGCGCGCAAGGTCCACCATCCGAGGATGGTGATCGCTACCACTGGAAGCGTGCGATTGCCGAAGGGGATCGCTACGGCTCCAAACGCAGAACGGCGCGCCCTTCGAACGTGCTGCCAATGGTTCGCCCGTACGCCAGGCGATCAGGAAATCAGCCAGGTTGCGAAACGCAGCCATCCTGCCGTGCCAGCCAATGCGATTCGTAGCGGGACCGAGCCAGCTACCAAGAGCAGTCCCCACCCGAAGGCTGGGTGAAGGCGACGATGCCGCAAGGTGTCGATGGCGACGCAGGCGACCGCGCCCAGCACCATCAGGCCAAAGATGACGGGAAGCCCGCCGCGCTGTACGGCGCCGATGGGCAGGCGCGCGATGGCCGGCGCAAGTATGCCGACACTCCCCAGCAGCATGAGGCGGCGGTGAATCTCGGGATTCCCGCGATACAGGAGAGCCGCCCCGGTCAGCGAACCGAAGACGACCAGGTCCATCAGCGGGACCACCAGGAAGGAGAGTGGCGGAGGCCCGGGAGTGAACCCCCGACGCGCTGCATGTATGGCGGTGGCCGTGCCGACCGTGAGCACGAGTACCGCCCATACGGCGCCGAGAATGCCGAGGCGCCGGTGCACCGCTGTACGATGGGTCGCGATGAGTCCGGCCTGAAGGAAGAGCAGGACAAACCACCCGGTCATCACGACGCCGTGCAGGTGTACCAGGGGAGGGAGTACTGGGGTGGTGAAGAGCGCTTTGAGATAATAGGTCCGCGCAAAGCCGATCAGCACGAGCAGGAGCGCCGCGAGGGCGATGCGGGCGTAGACGTAGGGCCGCTCAGCGCTGGTGAGTGGTCTCGCATCAGTCGTCATCGAGCGTTCCTTCGAATGAGAGGTGGACAAGACGTGCAGCACAATAGCGTCCGGTGCCTGGTTATCGTCGCTGACCGACGTACCTTGCCGCTTCACTCAGGGCTGGCTGTCGCGATCCGCCGTCAGCAACATCCAGGAGCTGCTGGTAGAACGACCGCGCCTGAGATGAGTCTCCGAGCGCGTCAGCCGCCCGAGCAGCGCCCAGCAGTCCGTTGAAGCGCCTGGGGTAGAGCTCCAGGGCGCGCCGATACGCCGCCAGCGCTTCCGCCGGCCGTTGCTGCTCCATGAACAGGTCTCCCAGCAGCTCTTGCGCGGGGAGGGTCGGTCCCGGCGTCACGGCGGGCTTCGGTGTCGAGGCCTCCAGCTCGGCGGCCTCCCGCATCAGCGTCACGCTGGAATCCCGTTGCCCCTGTCCCTGCAGGAGCCAGGCGGTCAGCTCGAGGCGGAGCAGCCTGATGTATCTGGCAAACAGCTTCTCCCCCGCCCTGCTGGTCGTCGCTTCCAGGTCTCCGAGACGCCCGTCGGCGGCTGTCGCCGCCTGCAGATCGCCCAGACGCGCCGAGCCCAGACCGCGCGCAAACTGGACGATGGCCTCCGGCCAGGTGAAGTGGTCCCAGTCAAGGCTCGCAGGTTCTCGGGGAACGAGCAAGGCAGCTTCGTTCCAGGCGCGCCGCTCCAGCGCATAGCGGGCCTGGGTAGACGCCAGATGGAACGCCGTCTTGAACGTGGGTTCCAGATGTGCCGTTCCGCGCAATCGCTGCAGCTGCTCGGCCGCTGCGTCATCCGCGCCCTTCTGCAGGTAGGCATAGATGAGATACTCGAGCGCGTGAGGGAACTCGTCCCAGACGAACTCGCCATGGTCCCCCGCTGGATACTTGAGCGCCGCCTCCGCCGCCAGCAAATTGCCGCGGATGACGCCATCCCAGTCCCCGAGGCGGGTATAGACATGGGTTGGCATGTGCAGCGCATGGGGATTGTCCGGAGCGATCGCCTCGTACTTGCGGGTGATCTCCGGCGATTCTCGTTCGCGCCCCTGCACGTCATTGGCATGGATGAGATAGTGCATCGCGCCGGGATGGTCCGGATTCCGTTGGTACACCTGGAGCAGGATCGAGGCGGCCTGGTCGGCATGCGCCCGGGAAATCGTATCGGACGGGGCAGTCGCCAGCAGCGCCAGGGCATAGAACGTGGCCGCCTCAGGGTCATCCGGGAACGCGTCATGGACCCGCCTGCTGGCCTCCTCCCACCGGCGGATGCGGAGCCAGTAATCGGACGAGGCCGGTTCGAGGAAGAACGCCTCCGCCGCCGCCACGAAGAGTCGTTCCCGCTCCGTCGGTGGCCGCAGCGCCTTTGCCTGCTGCGCCGCATCCCATCCCCGCTGCAGCGCTGCCTGACTCGGTCGCGTCGGCCAGAGCGGCTGAAACAGCGTCATGGCGAGTCCCCACTGGGCCATCGCGCATCCTGGATCGGTCGTGGCGACGCGCTCGAATGCCTCCCGCGCCCGTGGGTAGGTCATGTGGTGCAGAAGCGCGACCGCCTGATTGAATTCGACCTGCGCCTGTCCCGAGCAGGAAATGGGAAAGTCAACGCCGCCCGAGGGGTGGTCGGCGTGGGGCTGGATCGGGACTGCGGCACGGCCCGCGCAGCCCGCGAGCACGAGGCACACCAGACCGGCGCCGAGGGAGCAGCCAGAGCGTGGGGCTGTCCAGCCTGACGGATCTGCTGTCCACCTGGAGGGATTCCTGCTGTTCATAGGGCATGTGCCGGTCCGGCCGAGGCCGGGTGCTCACATCGGTGGCGGTGTCGAATGGTTCCGGAACAGGTGCTCGACCAGCCGGACGGGGGGTGCGACGCTACTCGACCGAGGCCACGAAGGGACCCGCAGTGCGGGGTCCGGTGATCGTGTTCCACTCCCAGTGCCCGGCATAGCCGTCCGCACTGGAGACCGCCTGCAGCACGACATTGTTGTCGGCGTAGGTCGGGTTGAGCTGGATCAGGAGGGTGTCACCTCGACGACTGCCTGTCAGCGTCCCGGATCCGACCTGGGGACCGACATCCGCGCTCATGTCGGCGCCGGCAACCCACGCGATCTCCCAGGTCCCGCGAAGGGTGGAATCGTCGACCGACCTGATCTCCAGGCGGCCGTCGAGCAACGGCTGCCCGGCCGCACTCCGAGCGGAGTAGTGATATCCACCTGCCCGCAGGGCCGCTGTCTCGGCGGGACCTGCCGTGCACGCCACGAGCGTCAGTGCGGCGAACAGTAGTACACGCATGCGGTAACCTCGGAGAATCGGGGAGAGCGCGCCGGCCTCGGTGGCGGGGCGTGCTCCCATTGAGACGCTGGCGGCCGGAAGCGGCGCACTCCCGCGGTGTCGTCGCAGTTTGTCCCGACTCTGGGCGCCGGCGGCAACCTCGGGCTGGGGCACGTCCTGCACTGCATGCCTGTCCATCCCTCCCGCAGCTACCTCGGAAGTTGTCCGAACGAGAGGCTCAGGACGATGCCGCCAAAGGACTGATGCCGGTTGACATTCGCAAAGCCGGTGAGGCCGAGGCCGAACGCCTGCAGCGCGATCCCGAATGCCTGGACCTGCACTGCCGCACCCAGGGTGGGGCTGTAGCTGACCGGCCGACTGCCGAACAACCCGACCGTCCCCTTTGACAGTGCCGGGCCAATCGCGATTGAGGCGTGACTGCCAGGACCTCGAGTTCCGACTCCGGCCAGCAGCCCGACATCGGCGAGGACATCTCCGTGGAGAATGCCCCACACTCCGGCGGTGCGAATCGTGAGCAGCGGTATCCCGGGCTGATAGGTCGCGCTCACGCTCGCGGCGAGGCCGAGCCCGAGGTCGCCCGGCAGCCCTCCGGTGGTGCGCCCGAGGCCGACGCCGCCACTGAACCAGAATCGCTGATGGGGAGGAGGGGCGGGCGGCGCGGGCGACTGCGCCCCGGCGACCGGGCCGGACAGCATCAGCGCGGCGAAGAGCCCCCGGGCGCCGCAGGCGAGGAGGCGTCGGTCCCGCATCGGCGCATCCACCGGTCAGGCGGCTGTGGCGCTCACTGCAATCATGGCTGCGGCGGAAACACCATGGGCGCGAACTCATAGGTTCCCTCCCCGGCCCAGGGGCCATCCGATCCTGAGTCGGTCACCCCGGCCACGGTCCACCGCCAATCGTGCAGATTGGCGTCGATGACATAGGCGTTGCAGAACCGGTAGGTCAATGTGGAATCCGGCAGGATCGTGTCCAGCGCCGCGAACGGAGATCCGGTGTGCTGCAGATGCAGGTGATAGGCAGCGGCTCCGGATACGATCGACCAGTCGAAGTGGACCGCGAACCCGTACCCGCCAGCATTGTCGAAGGGGCAGCCGATGGTCGGGTCGTTCTGGGCGATGGTGTCGCCCATCTGCGGCGCGAGCAGCAGTGGCGCCGTCGACAGCGGGGGTGGCGGCGGGGGCGTCGGGCCGTCCCCGGCCGAGCAGGCCGCCGTCACAACAACGAAGCCAAGGATCAGACGTGTGGAGCGCATCATGGCCGGGGTCTCCGAGCGGGGGTGCAGCGAAAGCTCTCCTCAGCGGAAGGTGCGGCGCTGGTACGTCATCCCGCAAGGGCGCCCGGCGCATGCCATGGAGCGGGGCGAGAGCCGGATCGGGTGACGCGGCACTCCGCCGCCTGACAATCCCTCAGGGCCCTCCCTGAACGGCCGCCAGATGTGCCTGCGCCGAGGCAATCGCCGGGCCCATGGTGCGGGGGGCAAGCCGGAGAAAGGCCGCAAAGTGTTCGGTCGCTTCCTGGCGGAAGCCGCTCTGTTCGTACACGAGCCCCAGGGTGTAGTGAGGCAGCGCAAAATAGGGTTCGACCGCCGTCGTCCGGAGGAGCACGGCGACGCCGGAGTCCGACTGCCCCTTCGCGACCAGCAGCATGCCCAGATCGTACAGATAGGTTGCGTCCTTCGGAGCCAGGCTCGCGGCCTGAACATATTCAGCCAGGGCGCCGGTGGTGTCGTGGGCAGCGAGCCGGGCCCGTCCGAGCAGCCGGTGGGCCGGCACCAGCGTGACATCATCCAGCAGCGCCCGCTCGTACGCCGCCATCGCCGAATCGTGCTGCTCGCCCAGGTCGAAGAGGAACCCGATGCTGTACTCCGCATAGGCGTGAGACACCCAGCCCACGCCCACCGAGTTGGCCTCGGTCGTTCGTTCGATGCCAAGGGCCTCCTGGACGGAGGCGCGGGCGCTGTCATACCGTGCCTGCCCGAAGAAGCACCAGGCGCGCTCGATCCGGAGGTCCGGGTTCTCGGGGTCTTGCTTGATGAGGTCGGCATAGACAGCCGTGGCCATCGCAAAGTCGCCGCGGGTGTAGGCGGCCCAGGCGGTGAACCACCGATCGCGCTGACCGACATCCCGCATCTCGATCTCGTTGCCGGTCTCCTGGGCGATCCAGGTAGACAGGACGACCCCGTAGAAACGCCGATCGACGAAGGGGTTCTTGAGGATCGCCAGGTCGGCCAGCGAATCGATGTGCTGGAACATCGGCTCGCGGCGTGCAATGTGTCGGCGAGTGAGGTAGGTGGTGAGCTCGGTGTGAGGCTGTGCGAGCAGCAGCGCGGCGTGCTGGCCATAGAGCGGCGCGGCCCAGGTCGGGTCGAGGCGCGATGCCCAGTAGAATGCGGCGGCCGCCTTGTCGGGATCCGTTGTCAGCGTCGCTGTCCCGTAGTAGTGATAGGCGACCGCGCTGTTCGTGTCGGCCTTGGCCGGGAGACCTGGGCGCTTCGGAGGCTTGTCCAGGGCCGATTGGGCGACGCCCGTGGCTGGAGCGAGGGCGAGCAGGAGGGCCGCGGTGAAGAAGGTCAGTCGCTTCATCGTTGCACCGGGTGTGCGCCTACTGCATTGGCGCCGTGGGATCGAGGCCCATCCGCCTCACCACCTGCCGGAATCCGGGGTCTTTTCGCAGCGGATCCAGCAGTGGCTCGAAGAAGGCCTCAGGAAGATAGACGTCCTGCTGATCAATGCCCCGGTTGAGCCACGCGAGTCCCTCGGTCAGGTCCCCCAGCGCGCCGTATGCGATCGCGATGTGTATCGACGGTACCAGCTCCCGGGCCGAGCGTCCTCGCAGGTCGTCGACGATCCGGCGCGCCGCCGCCCGATCCCCCGACATGGCGTAGGCGTAGGCGAGCCCGGCGGCCGCGTAGGGGTAGAACACGCCCAGGTCAATCGAGCGCCTGATTGACGCGATCGCTTCGGGGTACTGGTGCAGCTGAATCTGGACGAAGCCGAGCCGGACGTGGGCCTGGGCGTAGTTCGGATCGAGGGCGAGCACCTGACGGATGTGCGCCTCCGCCTCGTCGTTCCGGCGCATCAGGTAGTACACCCATCCCCGTTCCACCTCGATCTGCAGCGCGAGGGGGTCCACCTGATGGGCCCGGTTCATCTCGGCCAGGCTCTCGGCCAGCCGGCCGCGCCCGGCAAGGAAGTCGCCATACCAGTGGTGTGCGGTGGCGTCGTTCGGGTCCGTAGCGATGGCTCGTTGCAGATTCGCTTCCGCCGCCGACCAGTTGAAACCGTAAATCATGTTGCCGTATCCGAGGGCGGTGTACGCCTCCGCCGACGTGCTGTCGATCGCCAGCGCCTTGCCGGCGGCGGCCTGCGCCTTTCGCCAGGCGTCCGCGAGGGAGCCGGTCCCGGAGAACGGGACGAGGAGAAGGTCGGCCTGGGCGAGCGCCGCCCATGCGCGGGCGAATCCCGGGTCGCGAGCCACCGCCTGCTCCAGGTACCGGACCGCTTCGGGGAGGGCGGAGGCGTTGCGCTGATTCCAGGCGAATCGTCCCTTGAGATACAGGTCGTAGGCCTGCAGGTCGCCGGTGGGGCGGACGGCCAGCGCCGAGTCCCGTGCGGGCGCGAGCCGCACCCGAAGCGCGGCGACGATCGATCGCGCGACATCCTCCTGCACCGCGAAGACATCAGCGAGGTCTCGATCATACGACTCGGACCAGAGTTGGTATCCGTCGCTCACGCTGATCAGCTGGGTACTGACCCGAAGCCGGTTCCCGCTCTTCCGGACGCTCCCCTCCAGCACGGCGCCGACATCGAGCCTGCGACCGACCTCGTGCACATCGGGACTCTGTCCCTTGAACTGGAAGGACGAGGTCCGGGCTGCGACCCTGAGGCCCGGGACCTGACTCAGCGTGGTGATCAACTCCTCGGTGAGGCCGTCGCTGAAATACTCCTGATCCTTTTCGGCGCTCAGGTCCACGAAGGGAAGGACCGCGGCAGAGGCCAACGAGGCGGCCGCGGCCGGCCTCGCCCCCCGGGACGCGGCATAGCCGCCGAGCACCAGAAGCAGCAGCAAGAGACCACCCGCGACCCAGCGGGCCATTCGCCGGCGAGGGCCCGGGCTGTCGAGTGCGCCGGTACCCCCGGCCCCACCCTCGAACCGATGCGGCTGCAGCGCACCGGCGAATTCGGCCGCCGTGGCGAACCGGTCGGCGGGCGACCGCGCCAGCGCCCTGGTCACGGCGCGCTCGAGCGCAGGGGGCACATCGCGGCCGGTGCGCAGGTGGGGGACGGGCTCGCTCAGCCGCTTGGCCAGGACTGCCTGGGGATTGGGCCCCGTGAACGGCGGCTCACCGGTGAGCATCTCGTAGAGCACGCAGCCGAGAGAGTAGATGTCGGTCCGCGGATCGAGATCGCGCTCGGCCGCGGCCTGCTCGGGGCTCATGTAGTGCGGGGTCCCCAGGCTGAATCCGCTATCGGTCAGCCGCTCGTCCGAGGCGGGCGTGAACGCGCGTGCGATCCCGAAATCCGCGACGAGCGCGTGGTACTCACTGCGAGCTTCCCCGCCACCCCCGCCGGAGCCGCTCAGCAGGATGTTCTCGGGCTTGATATCGCGATGGATCACCCCGTGCTGGTGGGCGTAGTGAAGCGCGCCCGCCACCTCGCTCGTGATGCGGAGGGCATCGTCGATCGGGAGCTGCTTCTCCCGGAGCATCCGGCTCCGCAACGTCTCTCCCTCGACGTACGGCATGGAGAACCAGAGCTGCCCGCCGGCGTCACCGGAGTCGTGCACGGACAGGATATGCGGGTGGTGCAGGCGGGCACAGAGGCGGATTTCGCGGAGGAACCGCTCGGGACCGAGCACCTGGGCGAGATGAGGAAGCAGGACCTTGAGCGCGACGTGTCGATCATGCTTCAGGTCGTGGGCGAGGAAGACCCTGGCCATGCCACCACGTCCCAGCTCACGTTCGATACGATAGCGGTCGGCCAGGGAGGCCTGAAGTGAAATCAACATTTCGGTCAAGCGGGTTCCGTCGGCAGAGTACCTCCCAAGCTTACACTCGTATCGCGGAGGGGGGCCAGAGCAATGCGTGCCGGCCGTCGCGGGCTCCGGCAGCTATCTGTAGCGAGGCCTGTCCGCTCCGGTCACTCGCCGATCGTCCACCGGGGGTGGCCACCAGAGGGGTCTACGCCCCGCGGGATGGGCGCCTGGGGACCCAGCGCGGCACCGCTGCGATGTAGGCATCGAATGCCGGGCCGAACTGCTGCCGGAGCGCGGGTTCTTCAAACACCACGACACGGATGTGAAAGGCTGTCGCGATCAGCGCCAGGTAGATGGCCACGCCGCCTGAAGCCTGCCACAGAGCCTGTCCGAGAATGCAGGCGAGTACCCCCAGGTACATCGGATTGCGCGCCCAGGCATAGAGGCGCTGATGGACGAGATGGCGCGGAGCGTCCCACGGGGCGAGGGTCCCGCGGCCGAGTGTCGCGAAGTCGACGATGGTAAGCGCCAGGATCACGAGTCCGGCGGTCAGCGGGATGACGCCGAGCCAGCGTGTGGGGCCCAGCGGGAGAGGCAGGCCCCAGGTTCCTCGCGCGATGAGCGCGGGGAAGACGCCGGCGACCATGCCGGGGAACAGGAGGGTGGTGAGCGCAGACCGCAGCCAGAGGGGCATTGGGGCTTGGGGTGAGAGGGGAAACGAGCGATCGCCCTGTGCCCGAACGACTCAGGGCTGGAGGACCTTGCCGAACCGCCGCCCGGTTTCCTCCATGCCCATGCGAGGGTAGAAGGCGCGGGCATCGGTGCGTTGCTCCTGGGTGGTGACCGAGAGGCGTTCGCACCCCGACTCCAGCGCGAATTCCTCCACCGCGGCGAAGAGCGCACGCCCGACGCCGTTCCCTCTGGCGGACTGGTCGACAACGAGGGCCGTCAGCCAGGCGACGTCCCGAGGTCGGTTCAGCACACACACGACGTGGGCGGTGGCGAGGCCGATGACCCCACTGGCCCGCTCCGCCAGCAGAACCACGGCCCGGCCACCCGCTGTCAGGCGCTCGAGACGCCGGGGTACATCTGCGGTTGCCGCCGGATAGCCGAGTTGAGTCAGCAGACCGGCAATGGCGTCTGCGTCGGCGGCAGTGGCTCGACGGAGCCGGATCTCAGCCATCACAAGGTCTCCGGGAGTGGAAGCCCTGGGTACTGCATCTGCTGGTTAGACGGCCTGGGGCCGCGTGGCCGCCGGCGTGAGGAGGCAGGTGGCCGACCAGGGGCGCCGGGGGTGAAACTGCCCCGCGCCCGGCAACCTGGCCAGGAGTCGGAGCAGGAGCGGCAGGCGATTGAGGCCTGCGGCCGTCGTGAGAGTCGGCCGGACCTCGGCCGCGTGCCAGCCGAAGGGAGCGAAGAAGGCCGGGCCGGCCTCGGGACCAAACTGGAGGGCGGCGCCTCCGTCCCGGAGGTTCCGCCCCCAGTCCTCCTGGATGATGCGCAGGAGACGGGGTGAGGTCAGGTCGGTAATCCATGCCTGAAAGCCCGGTTGGGCGGCCAGATCTACTGCCAGGCTGCCGACCTGCGCTTCCGTGAGATAGGCAAGCAGTCCCTCCGTCACGATCAACGCTCGCTCCACTCCCCGGCCGAGGTGTCGGAACAGCTCTCGTCGGGCGCCCGGGACGGTGAGGTCCAGCGGGATGCGCTCCACCGTGCAGGCGGGTTGGCTGTCGGCAAGCAATGCGGCCTTTTCAGCCAGCAATCCAGGCTGGTCGACTTCGACCCATTTGAGTGTGCGAGGCAGCGGCAGGCGGTAGGGCCGGGTATCGAGGCCCGCGGCGAGGTTGACGACCAGGGTGGCCCCGGCGTCGACCTGGCGCTGGATGAAGTGGTCGAACAGGACCGTCCGGGCCACGAACGCCCAGCCCGCTCTACGCGCGGAGCGGGGCATGGCCAGGCTGATCTGCTCGCCTCGCTCCCCGGCGAGGCGGCGGGCGTAGGGGTCACGAAAAAGCGCGTCGGGGCGCTCCGTCTCGATCGCGCGATAGATCGCGACCCACCGCGCGGTGTCGACGACGCCGTGGATAGAGGAGGAAACGGTGGCCCCAGGGGAACGGGTGAAATGATGTTGGGGGGCGGACGGTCGCCGCGCCCTCGTGGTCCTCCCGGCCGGAAGCGATGCCGCTTTCGACCGGTCGGCGTGGCGATTCACTCAGGGGTCAGAGTGCCGATCCGCTCCCATTGAGGGTCTGGCCGCAAGGTCACCATGACCACCAGCATATCTGCCTGTCGGTCTACCATCGCGCCCTGTTGGGCCAGGGCGGCCTGAACTTCCTCCGGCTTGAGCTTGTACATGCCGCCGGCAATCGCATCGACCACCAGTCCGGGCAGGCCGCCGAACACGATGTTTCCCCAGACCCACCCACTGGTGCCGCGACTCATCGCCAGCTCGTACGGCTGATAGCCCTCCAGCTCGATCTTGATGATGTGCATGTCCTTCCGCTTCAATTTTGCCACATACGGCGTCCGCGCGACCTGATTGCCGTCGATGGTCAACGCGGCGTTACTCGGCGTACTGCCGAATGACACCTGCTGACGCGAGCCCTGCATGATCGTGGCACAGCCCAGGAGCGCCAGCGACATCCCGCCCGTCAGTGTGCGCGCGATGCATCGGTGCATGCGGGTCATTCGGAGTCTCCTCTCGATGAAGGGACCAGAAGCCTTGCGGGGTCTGCAGTTAGGCGGGCGAGGTAAGCGGCAAACCCAGCGCCCGTCTCGGGGCCACGCCAATCGCCCAACGCCTGCCACAGAGCTGAACAATGAGAGGAGCGCGGGCGGCTCGTCTCGGAGGCCAACCTAACAGGGCGACAGGTCTCCAGCAAGGCGAGTGAAGTGGGTGAGCGGCCTCGCTGGCGCCGACCTTCCGGCGGACACGCTGCCGCGGATTGCGAGCCGGCCCCACCTTACCGCGGCGGACGCGGCCCAGGTCAGGCCGACTCCCGTCCCTGCCGCACGTCGTAGTGTGCGGATCGCTCATCGAACCGCTCGAGCAGGACGCGCGCCTTGGGCGGGACCACGGCACACTCATAGTCAGGACCTGCGAACGCCCGCACCGCGTCGAGGGTGTCGAACCACATGATGGTGACGAATTCGGTCAGATCTCCGTCCCGCCGCCGAAGCAACTCGATGCCGTGATACCCCGGGATCGCCCGCCCGGCGATACCGTGAAAGATCTCCGAGCGCAGCAGTTCATCGTAGGCTTCGGCGTTCCCGGCCGTCGTCCAGCCATGCCAGATGCGGCAGATCATGAGGTGAGAAACTCCTTCGTAGGCGTCAGTGCGTCGGGATGTCGACCGCCTGGTCGCAGCAGATCGTCTCACGCATCATTTTCCGCCATCCGCGCCCTGACCAGCCTGCGCACCAGGGCGGCGGGTAGCGGTTTTTCGGGCTGAAACCGGATCGTCCCCTGGCTGGTGTCGTAGCCTCTCAGCGCCGTCCGGTGGGCGGCCACCGTCGCCGAGCTCATCGGGTAGAAGGCACAGTGATGCAGTCTGGCGCCAAACGCGACCAGGATCCTGCCGTTGAGACGGAATGCGGGGAGGCGATAGCGGATGCACTCCTCGGCTTCGGGAACCACGGAGCGAATCGTGCGGCGCAGCCGCTGGAGTGCGGCCCGCTGATTGCCGGCCACGCCGGCAAGGTATTCGTCGATGGTCCTCGGCCTGGCGGCCATGGCGCGCCCTCCCGGTTGTCTGGAAACGGACTCGGTGAAGTCAGCGGGGATCTGACGCCGTTCGGCCCGGCCTACGGGCCACGCCGCCTGGTTACCGGCATGCACCGGAGCTGCGGGCATCAGCGGACGAGCCAGAATCGTCCGATGGCCACCAGTACTGCGGTCACCGCCAGGCCCGCCGGCAGGCCTGGCGACTCCTTCCGCCGGACGTGGATCGCGATCGCGCCGAGCATCAGTACTGTCAGGCACGCCGCGGCGATGGGCGTCAGCACGGGCAGGATCCGCAGCCACCAGGGGACGATCAGTCCGATGCTTCCGAGCACCTCGGCGAGCCCGAGGAGCGTCATCTCGAGGGATGACCGCTCGGTGACATAGCCCATCCCCGGTCGAGCCTCGAGCACGGCCTTGGGCTGAGTGAGTTTCACGAGTCCCGCGAACAGGAACAGCAGCGCCAGGAAGCCCTGTGCGACCCACAGTGCAATGTTCACGGCAACACTCCTCGTGTGAGACCAGGGGCAGGGGTGAACGCCTGGCGACCGCGCATCCGCGTCCCCGATCGGATAGAGCCCGGTGCCCGGGTCAGTCGGCGCGGTGCGCCGTGGCGGCATCTACTGAATGATGAGTCGGCGGCCGAGCCCGGCATACAGGTAGTCGGGGCCGTACTCGCGCCGGAGCGCGGCAAAGGCGGGTTCGCCGGTGCAATGGCCCGGGGCCACCTGGGCCACTCGCCACTGCTGGTGCAGTCGCTGGACCAGCGGGTCGAGGAGGGAGTCGGGGGCGGCCATGAGGTGCAACCCGCCGAACAGAATCCGGACGGGGGCATCCGGAGCGCCGGCGGCGCCGAGAATGCGCTCGATGCCCGGATGGGAACACCCGACGATGAGAATGTCCCCGGCCGGTGTCGAAAGCACCAGCGACAGTTCGCGAAGCTCTCGGGTACCCGGGGTCTCCGATACCAGCGCCACCAGCCGGATCCCCGGAGCGATGGTGAGCGAAGTGTCCACGATCACGAAGTGGGCGTTCGGCCAGAGGGTGCCTGCCTGAATCTGCTCGGGGACCACCCCGTCGAAGTATCGCATGCTGTCGGGGAGTGACGGGAGTGCCCGATAGAACGTCCCGGGTACCGCCGACCCGAAGATTCCGAACCCTTCGCGTGGGGCATAGATCGGAACGTCGGGGTTGGCCCGGAGCACCACGCTGAGTCCCGCCGTGTGGTCGCTGTGGCGATGGGAGACCACGACAAAATCCAGATGTGTGAGGTCGATATGGAGGCGGCGGACATTCTCGGCGAAGATGGCGGCGTTGTTCCCGGTATCGAAGAGAATGCGTTTGCCCTGGTATTCGATGAGGGCCGCGAAGCCCCAATCGCGCACGAGGCCCGGGCCTCCACCAAAGGCGTCGTAGAGGATCGTGACGGTGGTGGGGTTAGGAACGGGGCGGGGAGGGCGTACCAGCCCGAGTGCGGCGGAGAGGATCAGAGTGGCAAGCATGGCGGCTCCGGAGGCGGGAACGTCCTACTCATGCGGCCGACGATTGCGCCGGTCCTGCGCGCGCGTCCAGTCCCGTGGAAGCTACGCGACGCTGGCGGACGCGGCCAGCCGGTCCCTTCACGGGGACGCCCCACTCATCGCCCTGCCGGAGAGGCGCCATCGCTCCCGAAGCCGCGCATCGCCGAACGGCCCAGGCTGACGAACAGTGCAAGTATCAGGAGTTGCGTCACCACAAAGGCGGGGGCTTTCTGGGTCGGCGCGATCACAATCAGACCGGGAAACTTCTGGAACAGCTGGACCACCAGCACGAAGACGTTGAAATAGAGCGCGACGACAGCGGTCACGACGAAGGTCGACCGCCAGCGGCCGGCAAGCTGCTTGCCGTAGCGCGCGGCGATGGTGATCGGCAGGATGATGAGGGAGAGACCGCCGACGCTGTGCGAGGGCAGCAGGGTGCTGAAGGGAAAGAGGAAGCCCGTGACGTTGGTCAGGACCGTAGTGACGAGGAAGGTGCCCAGCCACCCGTCCAGCCGGACACCTGCCATCATCCCTCCCACCAGGACCAGGCCGGCGACGATGCCCACGACGCTCAGGACGACGTGGATGAGTGTGAGGGTTTGGAAATCAAAGATCACGGGAGCCTCCTTTCAGGGGGAAATGACGGCGATCGGCGCGGGTGTGCGCCCCGCGCCAGTCGCTCGAACTCTCCATCGGGCGAGTCCAACTGGTATGGGGGTGGACGAACTGCTGGCCTACCACCGGGTGCCGCTCCCTGATCGCCAGCGGAGATCCGGAGGGAATGACTTTACCGGATCACGGCGACCAGGTCTGCCCGCCCGAGGAAGCGGCGACTGGCGGGACGTACCCCGGCTCCGGGTCCGTCACCTGCAACTCCATGCCGGGGACCAGGAGCCCTCGCACGACGGCCACCTCGGCCGGTGCGAGCGAGCCGAGCTGGAGGCCCACCAGTCGCTGGATGTCGCCGAGTGTGTCGGGCGCCTGATGGAACTCCACCCGGGTGATCCGTTCGTTCCGGATGGACCCCGCACGAGACGGTATGCCGAGCAGCCCGCCCACCTGCACGGTGCCGGCGGACATCCTCCCCCGCACGAACAGGCCGTGGCCCTTGATGAAGAAGGTGCTGTCGGTGCGGAAGGTACCGGCCATGCCGCGCTACTTCCTGCCTTTCGGCGATTCGACCCAGCCCTTGTCCTTGAAGACCGCCCAGAGCGCCATGGAGTGACCGTGCCCCAAATCAAACTCCTTCTTGAGCCAGGCGACCAGCGCACTCGCCTTCATGTCGGCCTTGTAGACCCCCGCCTTGGCAGCCAGCGCTTTGAACTGCTCTGGTGTCTTGCCGGTCTTGGTCTTGATGTTGTCCAGATAGGCTTGGAAGGTCACTCGGGCGGTCCTCCGCAGGGTGGATGATCTGGAAATGAATCTGTGCACTGACGGCGACACGGGGCGGGCGACGCGTCAACCGCCAGTCAGGGCGCGAGTGGAGTCTTCGAGGCCCCCGGCCGGTCCTGCCGAGCGCTCGGTAAGTCACCCCCGACGCCAAACTACGCCGCGTGTGGCCCCGGCGCCAACCCTGACGAGGTTCCTCGCTCGCTGCGATCTCGGAATGACAACGAATCAATGACCGTCACCCACCCGGATTCTCCGAATCACGGTGCGCCGCAGCGTCTCCTCATCCTGCAGCCCGCCATCGTCACCGACATGATCCCACCCGCTGTTGGCGATATAGAGGAAGTCCCCTCCTACCCACACTCCATGCGTCGGCTCCACCAGCGTCGGCGCCCCCTGGGCCAGCACCTGCCACGCCACGATCCTGGTGATCGCCGAATCGAGTTGCATTCGGACGACCCGATTCGGCCGCACCCCGTTCTGCACCACGATGAGTATCGTGCCGCGGAGCTGGATCCCGTCGATCCCCTTCAGGGCGAGGTCCGCCGGCGCGCCGAGCCAGGAGACGGCGCCGGTGAGTCGATCGACCCGCGCGAGCCCGCGGGCGTAGTCGGCGATCAGCACGGCGTGGGTCCCCCGGATCTCCGCCGGCCCCTGCGGAGACCGGAAGGTTCCCTGCGGCACCAGCGGCGTGAACTGCTGCAAGGCGGGATCGAGCGCGTAGCATCCGCCGCCCCTCGAGTCCGATACCACCAGCGTACCATCCTCCATCAGCGCCAGGTCCGCCAGCGTCCGTGTCGCTCCCGGCTCCACCCGGAGCTCGTACCTCCCCGCCAGCGCGCCGCTCGAAAGATCGAAAGCAAGGACCGCCGTCCGCCCCACCTCCGCCGCGGGAGTGCCGGCGCCCTCCGCGGTCGCGCCACTCGTGACCCAGAGCCAGTTGCGTGCGCGGTCGAGCGCGATGGCATAGGGCGACCAGAGCCCGCTCCCCCCGCTCGGCACGAAGTCCCGCGTCACCCCGTCGCGTCCGATCCGAAGAATGCGCCGCTGCCTGACACTGCTCACATACCAGGCGGAGGTCCGTGCATCCCACGCCAGGTCCTCCGCGATGAGCGACGAATCCGTGAGGACCAGCACGGTGTCCCCTCGACCCGTGCCCGGCGGAGCCTGTGCGGTCAGCGGGTGGCCGGCGACCACGGCGCACAGGGCACCGATTGACGCGGCGAAGTGAATGCGCATGGAGTCTCGGTCTGCAACGGGGGACACGGCACGCGAGGAGCCTGACGGCCCTCTCCTACGGCGGCCAGGCTCGCCGGGTTGCAGTGCGAGTCGGTGGGTGGGCTAATGCGTGGAGCGGAGCCGTTTGAGTTCGGCCACCTCCGGGAGATCGGAGTCGGCGCCGGCCCACTTCTGCGCCACCTGCGCCAGGGCACGGTCAGCCTCGCCGCTGTCTCCGGCTGCTTGTGAGGCGCGCAGCAGCCCGAACAGCGCGGCGGCACGCCCCGGCGCCAGCTCCAGCGCACGCTGGAACTCCCGCTGTGCCTCCGCCGGCCGCTGCACCGCCAGCAGGTAGTCGCCCAGCAGCTCGTGGGTCGGCTTCACGATGTCCGGCGGTCCGAACTCCGCCGGCAGCGTGTCCTCCATGGTGCCGGAGCGGGAGAGCAGCGCGATCGCCTCCTCCCGATTGCCGCGGGCCCACAGCATCCGCGCCTTGAGCTGCGTGGCGAGGATCGAGGGCAGCGCCGCGCTCTGCCCATACCCGTACTCCTTCTGGGCCGCCGAGGCGAGCCGGGTGAGTCGGTCGAGCGCGCTGTCGGCGGACGCCGACGTCCCGCGCGCGAGCTGCACCACACCGTTGGTGTAGGCGTCGATCGCCCTGGCGCCGGTGCTCGCCGTCGCGGTGTCCAGCGCCCAGGCCGCTACCGGATCGGTCCACCGTTGGGTGTTGAGGAGATAATGTGCCCGCATGAGGAGCATCGCGGTCCGGCGTCCCGGGGTCGGCGCCTGGTCCAGGTTGGCGCGCATCAGGTCGAGCTGCCGCCGTGCGTCGACGTACTTCCCCTGCTGCAGCAGGGCGTAGTTCATCCACGCCGTGTAGTGGCCCGGCTTCCATGCGGTCGAGTCCGGACCCGAGGCGATGGCGTTCTGGCGCACCGTCTCCGGCCACATCCCCAGCGCCAGGAAGATGTGGGTGGTCATGTGCTGCGCATGATCGGCGCCCGGGACGATCACCGAATACTCCCGCGCCGCGCGGAGGCCGAGCGGTGCATGTACCGGATCGTCAAAGGCGTGGATGATGTAGTGCAGCGCACCCGGATGCTTCGGGTTCCGGAGGTAGATCTCTTCCGCGATCGCCCCGGCGCGCATGTAGGTCGGAACGTTCCGCACGCCCTGGCTCTCTCCCATGAGCCAGAGCGCGTAGAAGGCCCTGGCCTCCTGGTCGTCGGGATAGGCGATCGTGATCCGCTCAAAGGCGCGGGCGGTGAGGGTGTCCCGCCTCGCCTTGCTCCCCTCGCCGAAGTAGAGCGCCTCGGTGGTCTCCAGATACCGCTTCTCCCGATCGGTCGTCGCCATCGCCCGGCGCGCCTCGGGTGACTCGGCGAGCCGGCGGAGCGCGCCGCGAGCGGCGGTCGTGTCCTGCTGATTCCAGAGCGGATGGGTGTAGGTCAGCGCCTCGCCCCAGTAGGCCAGGGCGAACCGGGGATCGGCGGTCTCTGCCTCCCTGAAGGCTTTGGCCGCGTCCTCGTACTCGAAGCTGTGCAGAAACAGCACCCCGCGGATGAACGAGGCCTGCGCGGCGGGGGCGGCGGAGGTGGGGAAGTCGATCTCGCCCAGGCCCTGCGCCGCGACGGGGGCGGCACAGAGCGAACAGAGTGCGATGGCGAACAGGCGCCGCATGCTACTGGAGCTTCGCGAGGGCATCCTTGAGCCAGGGCAGCATCGGATACTTGGCCTGCAGGGCGGTGAGCAGGGCCCTGGCGGAGTCCTTCTGCCCCGCGGCGACCAGCGCGTCGCTCATCAGCAACCCCTTCTGTACTTCGAAGAAGCGACCCTCCTTCGGCGCGGGCATGGCGTTGAGCGCCGCGATCGCCGCCGCGGGATCCTTCTTGTCCTTGAGGAGCGATTCGGCTCCAAGGAGCTTCACGTTTGGATCGTCAGGTGCCTGACGGGCCAGTTCATCAGTGAGCCGGGCCGACTCCTCGAATTTGCCGGAGTCCCGGGCGGCCCTCGCCTGATTGAAGAGGCCCGCGATCAGCAGCCGACGCACATCGGCGGGATCGCCGGACCGGGTGCCGATGCCGGCGGCGTATTCATAGACCAGGTCGCCACCACGGTCGCCCGCCTTGAACAGCGCGCCCACGCCGGCCACGCCCGCCAGCGCCGAACCGATCAGCGCCGCCCTGGCCAGCTTTTCCTTCCTGCGGAGCAGCAGCCCTGCGAGCTCCAGCACCCCCACCAGCACGAAGACGTTGCGCGCCCACTCGCCGGCTTCCTCGTGCTCGTGCATCGCGGAGCGGATGCCCGGGATATCCTCGGATTTCTCGTGTGCCTCGTGGCCCGACTGCGCCGCGATCACTCCGGCCACCGCCGCGATGAACAGCAGCGCCGCCGCCGCCGGTCCGGTCCAGCTCAGCTTGCCGGTGAAGGAGGCGAGCCGGAAGAGCACGCCGAAGATGCCGAGGGCAATCACGAAGTGGACAATGATCGGGTGAAGGGAGCCGAGTTCGGGCATGGGCCGGGTGGGATGGGGTTATGGACGCCGCAGACGCGGTTTCGTCGGCAATCAATTTACCACGTTTCTCGGGAATACGTTGTGGGGGAGAGGAGGCAACCGATCTCGCCACTCCCGCGCCAGGCGATCCCTTGGGCCCGGGATGGCCGCGGTGGGGCCCCGAATCAATGGGGCCCCACGGCGGTCAGTACCGCCAGCTCAGTGTGTCGGCGTCCGCAGGATGGTGCTTCCGGATCTGATCCATGATGCGGGGAATGAACATCTGCGCATAGCGCAGCCGGCTGTAGGCGTTGGGACGAGTGTGGTCGCCATTCCAGCAGTGCTCGGCGCGGGACTGATAGTCCACTTCGATGTCCGGCGCCGGATGCGAGAGCCCCTTCAACCGCTTCTCGACCAGGTACACCGCGTCGTTCAGGAAATAGTTGTCCGCCTCGCCCACGTAGATGTGCAGCTTGCCGTTGACCTTCGGGCCCAGCGTGGCCCAGTCACGCTCGAGGATGTATCCCAGATCGAAGTGGTCGTGCCAGTAGGCGGCGACGGTGTGATCGATCACCCCGGTGCCCTTGTCGTAGATCGGAGCCGGGTAACCGTCGGCGCCCACCGGCGAATACACCGCCTGCCAGATGTCCCACTGTCCCCCGGAGCGGCCGTGGCTCCCCAGCACCCGTTCGAGCTGATTCGACTGCTCGACCGTCGTGCTGATGTGGCCGCGGTAATCCCGGTGCGCCGGTCGCGGCACGAACTTCCAGGGCCCACCGCTCCGATAGGCGTTCGAGTCGGCGTAGAGGTCGATCACCGTGTACTGCCGGAAATCGATCGGATCGGGACAGGCCGCCCAGGCCCCGTTGAAGTCGTCGGGGTAGAAGAGCTGCACCGCCATCGCCTCCCAGCCGCCGGTGGAGCCGCCGTAGGTGAACCGGGCGTAGCCCTTTCCGATGCCGCGATATTTCTGCTCCAGGTATGGCACCAGCTCCTGCATGATGGCGTCGCCGTAAGGGCCGTTGTTCTCCGAGTTCACGGCGTAGGAGTCGTCGTAGTACGGCGTTGGATGCTGAATCTGGATCAGCAGCACCCGGGGAAAACCCTTGCCGGTCCACTCCTGGTAGAACCGGTACGCCTCCTCCTGCTGGATACGGTTGTAGCCGTGCAGGTCGAAGCGCGCGCTGTAGTCAGGCGCCAGGTTCGGATCGGGCGGCGTCTCGCGCCACGGCTCGAAGTCGGCGGGGAAGTGACCGTGGTCGATCACCAGCGGATACCGGGCCTCCGGATGGGCCTCGAAGCCTTCGGGGATCAGCACATTGGCGCCCAGGTAGACCGGGGTGCCCCAGAAGGCGGAGAGCAGTCGGGACTGGATGCGCTCGTGGCGGACGTACTTCGTGTCCGCCGGTGGGTCGATCGGCGGGATCACCTGGTCCAGCTCCACGCGCAGTGCGACCGGTGCCCGCGGATCCCAGGTGATCCAGCGCGGGGTGCTGTAGAGGTTGCCCGGCTTGCTGGCCCACTGTTGCCCCTCGCCTCTGTCAGGCGGAAGCTGGACCACCCTGCCGTCGGCGCGATGATAGGTCTCGTACCGGTTGAGCAGCGCCTGCATCCGGTACCGTCCAGCCGGCACCTGCGCGAGCGACGACAGCGGATAACCCTCCGCCCTGGTGCCAACGAGAGCGGGCCGGCCGGGCTGCCATCCGTCGACGTCGATGCCGAAGATGAGCTGGGTCTCCTCCTGATCACCGATCTGGGCCCGTGGCTCGGCGGTCGAGTCGGTGGACAGCATCAGCAGGAGCCGTCCGTCGAGAGGCGCAGCGCTCTGTGTGGTGGGGAAGGTGATGCTGAAGCGCGGGCCCCGCGCCGCGGCTGGAGCCTGGGCGGCGAGCGGAGACGTGAGGAGCGGCGCGGCGAAGAGAAACGATCGAAACCGAATCGGCACGGGGATCTCCGGGGTGTGATGCGAATCTAAGGCACCAGTGGGCGGTTCCGACTACGGGTGCTGGTACACCACCCGGCCATCGAAGATCGTCATCGCCACCGTGGCATCCTTTACCCTGTCCACGGGCAGCGCAAAGATGTCATTCGACCAGAGCACCACGTCGGCCAGCATCCCCACCTTCAGCGTCCCCACTCGGCTCTCATCGAATGACGCGTAGGCTGAACCCGCCGTGTACGTCTCGATGACGGTCGTGAGCGGAAGCCGCTGTCCGGGGTTGAAGCCACCGGCGGGGAGCCCCTGCATCGTCTGCCGGGTGAGCGCGGTATGGATGCCCGGTCTCGGGTCGATGCCCACCACCGGCCAGTCGGTGCCGAATGCCAGATGCCCACCGGCGTCGCGGATACTCTTCCAGGCCCACCCGCGCGATGCCCGCTCCGGCCCGACGTTCACCGCCCAGACGTCCAGCACATTCTGGTTGGGACTCGCGTGGAACGGCTGCATCGAGGCGATGACGCCGAGCCTGCCGAAGCGCGCGATGTCCGCCGCGCTCACATCCTCGACATGCTCGAGCCGGTGGCGCCGGCCACGCGGCGGAGCCGGATTCGCGGCGGCGGCCTGCGCATAGGCGTCCAGCCCCATGCGGATCCCCGCGTCGCCGATGGCGTGAATCTCCACCTGCCAGCCGCGCGCGTCCATCATCCTGACGATGCGCGCCATCTCCGCCGGGGTCATCTCCGGATTGCCGGTCGTCGCCTGATTGGTGTAGGGCTCCAGCATGTAGGCGGTTCGGGCCTCGATGACGCCGTCGGCGTACAGCTTGATCATGCCGAGCTTGAGTGTGGGCGTGTCGTGGTGGGTGCGGCGCAGGGCGTCCAGCCGATTGGCGTCCTGCTCCGTCCATCCCGAGTCCACGTTCAGCGCGATATAGGCGCGGAGCGGAAAGGCGCCGGTGGCGCTCAGGGTATCGAAGAGGGTGAGATCCTCCGCGCTGACCCCCGCCTCCTGAATGCTCGTCACGCCGTAGCGATGCGACTCGGTGACGCCACGCCTGAGCGCCTCCAGCTTCTCTGCACGGGTCGGCTGTGGGATCACACCGTCGACCAGCGACTGAGCCGCCTCCTTCAGGGCACCGGTCGGCTCGCCGGTCTTCGGATCATGGACGATACTCCCGTTGGGTGGATCGGGGGTGTGTTTCGTGATCCCCGCGAGGGCGAGCGCCCTCGAGTTCACCCAGAGTGTGTGCCCGTCGTAGCACGACATCGCCGCAGGCCGGTCCGGCACCAGCGCGTCGAGCTCCTGCCGCGTGGGCATGCCGCCTGGAAAGGCGCCGTAGAGCCAGCCCCGTCCCAGAATCCAGGATTTCGCCGGGTTGGCCGCCGCGAAGCCTCGGATCTTCTCTCGAATCTGCGCCAGCGTCCCGGCCTCGAGAAGATTCACGTTGTCCAGCGAGAGGCTGCCTTCGAGGAAGTGCACGTGGGCGTCATCGAAGCCGGGGGTGACCGCGGCGCCCCGGGCATCAATGACCCGCGTTCGGGGGCTGATGAACAGCGCCATGCTGTCCTTCGGGCCGACGGCCACGATCTGGTTGCCGCGGATGGCCAGCGCCTCGGCGAAGCGCTCCGAGCCGTCGGCCGGGAATACGTTCGCATTGACGATGACCAGATCGGCCGGTGTAGCGGACCGCTCTCCGCAGGCGGCCAGCAGCGCCGCCACGAGGCCGGCGATGACTCGTGTCAGGCGACTGGGCATGCGTCCTCAGCGGTTTCGGCGTACCGGTCGGGGTAGCGCGCCATCGCCCTGGTGAAATGCTGCCGGAGCGCCCGTTCGTCGGCGCGGGGGTCGGTGGTCGGGTGGAACAGGGGCGCCATGCTCAGCACCCGCCGCTGCCAGTCGATCCGCACCGGGATGATCGGCACGCCGGCCCCGATCGCGATCCGGTAATAGCCGCTCTTCCATTCCCGCACCCATTTCCGGGTCCCCTCCGGGGAGATGCCCAGCACCCATTGCGGTCGCTGGCGGAAGCGCTCGATCGCGACCTCCACGAGTCCCTTGGACGCGCTGCGGTCCACCGGCTCCCCTCCCATCCAGCGGAGCAGCGCCGCGACGGGGAAGCGGAAGATGGTGTGCTTCCCCAGCCAGCTCATCCGGATGCCGAAGCCGAACATCGCGAGAATCGCGATGGGGAAGTCCCAGTTGGAGGTGTGGGGGGCGGCGACAATCACGAAGCGCGGTGCGTCAGGCAGCTCCCCTTCGATGCGCCAGCCGCCGAGTGCCATGATCCGCTGGGCAAATCGACGGCTGGAGGGGGTGCCGCGGCGGGGACAGCCGAGCGGGGCCGGTGTCCCGGGATATGCTAGCGCCAGGCGCGGGGTACCGCGTCTGGCTTGGTGGCGAGGATCGCGGCGCCGGCGCCGATCTCCCGGCTGATTCGCTGGCGAATCGCCTTGAGATCCTTGAACCGGACCAGCCGGTGCTCGTCCTCGTCCCACAGCGTGAGCCAGAGGGTCCGGACGCTCGCGGGCAGCGAGAGGTGCGTGACCTTGTGCAGCTCCGGATTCTCGTCGAACGCCTGTTGCAGGCGGTAATTCGGAATCCGGCTGGAGACGTGGTGGATGTGATGCAGCCCGATATTGGCGGTGGCCCACTGGAACAGCTTGGGCATTGTCAGGTGGCTGGCGCCCTCGAGCCCGGCCGCGAAATAGTTCCACCTCTCCTTGTAGCGCCAGTAGGTGTCCTCGTACTGGTGCTGCACATAGAAGAGGTAGACTCCGATGGCGCCGGCGATGAGCGTGATCGGCAGCTGCACGAGCACGAACCGGTCCAGCCCCACGGTCAGACCGAAGATCACGATGGCGATCGTGAGCCCGAGGTTGGTCAGGTGGACGCTGGTCCACTCCCGCTTCCAGCTGAGCGGGATATCGAGCGGGAGCCGGTGCTTGAGAATGAACTGCCACGCCGGTCCGAGCAGCAGCAGCACCACCGGATGGCGATAGAGCCGATAGAGGAACCGCTTGTACCGCGGCCGGCTCAGGTATTCCCGGACGGTGAGGGTATCGATGTCGCCGAGATCGCGGCTGTCGAGATTGCCGGAGGTGGCGTGGTGCAGCGCGTGGGTCTTCCGCCAGTAGGTGTAGGGCACCAGCGTGACCACGCCGATGACCGAGCCGATCAGATCGTTGAGGCGCTGCGACCGGAAGAACGAGCCATGGCCGCAGTCATGCTGCAGCATGAAGAGGCGGACGACCATCATCGCGGCGGGGATCGCGACGATGAGGGTGAGCCAGTAGCCGATTTCCAGGCTCCACAGCGCTGCCAGCCAGAAGATGACAAGCAGCGCCGCCGTGCTCGCGAGCTGCCACAGACTCTTCCAGCGGGAAGGGGTGCGGTAGGGCGCAAGCATCTTCTGCCAGTCCGGGGCGACCTGGATGTCCGAAGCTTCCGGCGACAACGGGACAGAGGGCGGGTTGGGCGCCATCAAGTAGCCTCGGCAGAGTGGAAATGCGATACAATAATGTACGGCATTTCCCGTGCTGGCCCAAGGGGGAATGGGGGGCTGTTCGGTCCCTGTTCAGGAGCGCCCGGACCCGCTGCGCCCCTTGGCACTGGAGAGGTCCCGCCGCACCGTCTGTTTCTTCCCCTTGATGCTGGTCGCCCGGAGCGCCAGGATCACCTTGTCGGCCAGCTCTTCGGGGATCTCGACCAGCGAGTGCCGGTCGGCGATCTCGATTGCACCGATGCTCTTTCCGTCGATCCCCGCCTCATTGATGATGGCGCCGACCAGGTCGCCGGCACGCATGTTGGCGGTGCGCCCCGACCCGATGAAGATCTTGACCAGTTTCGGGCCGACGCTCCGTTTGCCGCCCTTGACTCCCGCGCGAGTCTCCGGCTTTCCGGGCGGCCTCCGCTCGTGCACCGCCGGTGTGGCCACCACCGGGATCTCGATTTCATCGCCGCCGGCACCAGCACCCCCGAGATGCGCGAGCTGCACCGCCGCCGCCGCGATGTCCATGACATCGAACTCGGCCGCGAGTGCCTCCACCACCACCCGGTAGCGGTCCAGATCGCCGGCGACGACTGCTTCGCGAATGGCGCCGCGGGTGAGTTCGAGCTTCTTGGCCCGCACATCGAGCACCGTGGGGAGCTGCGCCACCGTGATCCGCTGCTTGGTGAGCGACTCGATGCTCCGCAGCAGCCGGTGCTCCCTGGGTTCGGCGAAGGTGATTGCGACTCCCTCGCGTCCGGCGCGCCCGGTCCGCCCGATCCGGTGGATATATGTCTGCGGCGACTCGGGGACATCGAAGTTGACGACGTGGGTGATCTGCTCGATGTCGAGACCCCGAGCGGCGACGTCGGTGGCGACCAGGACATCCACGGTCCCGCCTCGGGTGCGCTTCATCACCCGGTCACGCTGATCCTGCGTCATTCCGCCGTGCAGCGCCTCCACCCGATAGCCGCGGCCCGCGAGGCTCTCCGCGAGGCTGTCCACCTCGTGGCGGGTACGGCAGAAGACCAGCGCGAGCGTCGGGTCCTCGATGTCGAGCACCAGGCCGAGGGCGGGGACCTTCTGTGCGCGGGCGAGCATGTAGGCGGTCTGGCGCACCTTGGGCAGCGCACCGGCCGCCGTCTTTTCCTTGGCGATCAGCACCCGCACCGGATCCTGCAGGTGCTTGTCGGCGATCTTCGCGATGCGCGGCGGCAGGGTCGCGGAGAAGAGCGTGGTCTGCCGCTTGACCGGTGCCGCGTCGAGAATCCCCTCCAGTTCGTCGGCGAAGCCCATGTCGAGCATCTCGTCCGCCTCATCCAGCACGATCGCCGAGATGCCGCTCAGATCGAGCGTGCCGCGGCGCAGATGATCGAGGGCGCGGCCCGGCGTCGCGACGACGACGTGCACCCCGCGCTTGAGCACCGCGATCTGCTGCGCGAACGAAGCGCCGCCGTAGATCGGGACGGTGCGCGCCTCCACCGCGCGGCCGTAGCGATGAAAGGCCTCGGCCACCTGCATCGCGAGTTCGCGGGTGGGCACCAGCACCAGCACCGCCGGTCGGGATGAGGGCGGCGGTCCCTTCGGGAGCCGCTGCAGGAGCGGCAGCGCAAAGGCGGCGGTCTTGCCGGTGCCGGTCGCCGCCTGACCCAGCAGGTCGCGACCGGCGAGGAGGGGAGGGATCGCTTCGCGCTGAATCGGGGTCGGCTCCTCGTAGCCGAGGGCGGTGAGCGCCTCGACCAGCGCGGGGGCGACGCCGAGCGCGGCGAAGGTGGAGGGCCTGTCGGCGGGGGGCTCTGGTGCGGTGCTCATCGGTGCTCCTGGTCGTTCGCGTCGGTCACGGATGCACCGTGCTGCTCGCACGCGCACGCTGCCCGGCGGCGGCGGGAAGGATAGCGGGCCGGGGCCGGCTTCGCCCTCTCATGGCTGTGCGGTTGAGCCGGGGCCGGGAGCGCGGGTCCAGCTCCAGCATTATCCCGGCGTTGACCTGGGCCCGAGGCGGTCGTGGTCGGCGAAGGTCGTGGTGTGGCGGGGAGTGATGTCAGGCACCGCACGACGGAGGCTCATGGCCCGGCGCCGGCCGCGCTGCGCAGACGGCGCAGCAGCCCGGGCAGATTCTGGATCACGACGATCCGGCTCCCGGGAGTACGCCGCACCATCGCGAAGGTCCGGCCGTCCGGCGAGATGTCGTAATTGGCGTGCGGGGCGGTGCCCACCATTTCCGACAGCGGGAAGAGCACCCGCTGCGACACGATCGCCAGATCGGGAGTGGTCCGGAGCGTCGCGGCGGTCAGGACGTTCTTTCCGTCTTGGTTGCCCCGGTAGAACAGCTCGCGGTTATCCGGCCCCCAGACCGGCTCCGTCCCGCCCTCCTGGGAGACCTGGACCTGATCTCCCTCCCGGCCCAGCGGCTGCAGGTAGACCTCCTGCCGCCCCGACTGGTCCGAGACGAAGGCCAGCCACCGGCCGTCCGGCGAAGGCGCCGCGTAGTTCTCGAGGTACGGACTCGCCACCAGCGGTTCGATGGGTCCGCGGCCGCCATTGCCTACCCGCGCGATATCGCCGCTCGACTCTCCCCGCAGTTTCGTGCCGTTGGTGATGAGTCCGCTGCCGTCGTGGAGCCAGATACCGGTGTAGGCGAGGTGGGCGGACGCCAGCAGGGATTCGGCGGGCTGGGTGCTGCCGGGTCGGGTGCGAAAGATCCCGAGAACACCACTCTTGAACGACGCATACGTGATGAATCGGCCATCCGGTGTCCAGGTGGCGTCGTGCCCGTCATGGGCGAAGGTGGCCCGGGAGACGGTGTGCTGGCCCAGTGCCACAATCCAGACGTCGCGGCCGTCCGCCGAGGTGATGTCGAATGAGAGGCGTCGGCCATCGGGGGAGAAGTGCGGCGCGTGGAGATTCAGCTGATCGGTGAGCACCGTCTGCGCGTTGCCGTTGCGATCGAGCAGGACGAGAGAGCGTGGCGTCTCGGGGAGGTAGGCAAGGGTACCGTTCGCCGCCACGGCGAATTGGGCAATCCCGGTGCCGGAGAGCGCCACGCCGGTCGCCACCTGGGTGGGCGGACCGAGGAGCCGGTGGCGCCGGGTATCGAAAGGCGTCGCCATGATCGAGCCGTCCTGGAGCACGCTCAGCAGTTCACCTGCCGCGGTGCGCAATTCGATCACCGGCTGATCGAGCAGCGAGGTCACTTCGCCGGTCAGGAGATCGAGCAGGAGCCCCGGCCCACTCGCCGTGCCGCTGAGGGCGCGCACCACCAACGCGGTGCGGCCGTCCGCCAGTACCTGCTGGACGCGGAGGCCCAGCGTCTTTTCGTGGAACAGCGGGATCACCGAATCGCCCGGTGTCAGGCGGCTGATCCCCGATGCATTGCCCTCGGTAAACCAGAAGGAGCCATCCGGTCCCCAGGCGCCGGTGAGACTGGTTGGCGGCAAGGCGGTGGGGCGGGGCGTCCCCCCCTCGATCGGCAGCCGGAACCCGTCGTTGAGGGTGGCGCCGATGATCCAGCGCCCCTCGGGACTGATGACCGGGTTCCGGATCATGGTCGAGCCGAGGATTTCGACTGGCTCCGCCGCGTCGAGGCGCTGCAGGAAGAGCGCGACATTGCTCTGATCGCGGGTGCCGACGTAGACCACGGCGTCGCCGGCCGGGGTGATCGCGATCTGCCGGCCCACCGCCGCGGTGCCGGAACCACCCAGGGTCGGGGTGAGGATTGTCAGGCGCGACGGTGGCATCTCCGGGGTCTCGGCGTGCCCCAGATAGCGCCCGACGACAAAGGCTGCGACCACCACCACGACCAGGGCGGCGTACCCTGAGAGGCGGGCACGGCGCGACATGCCGCCATGGACCTGGCGGGCCGTGCTCGTGGCGATGCGCGTCGTCGGCCGGCTCCCGGCCAGCACCTGGGCGAATTCGGTTGCACTCGCGAAGCGATCGGCGGGGAGCTTCTCGAGGGCGGTGAGCACCGCATCCTCCACCGCCGCCGGAATCCGGTCGCGCCGGGCGCTCAGCGACGCCGGCTTCTCGGTCATCACCTTGGCGACGATCGCCTGCGCCGTCGGCCCTGAGAAGGGCGGCTCGCCGATCAGCATCTCGTAGAGCACGCAGCCGAGGGCGTAGATGTCGGTGCGGGCGTCGAGGGTGCGCTCCCCCATCGCCTGTTCGGGCGACATGTAGTGCGGCGTGCCGAGGGACAGGCCGGTCTCGGTCATGCGGCCGCCGGCGCTGCTCGAGGCGGCCAGCGCGATCCCGAAGTCCGCCACCAGCGCGTGGCCGCCGTGGAGCAGGATGTTCTCCGGCTTGATGTCGCGATGGATCACGCCGTGGCCATGGGCGTACTGCAGCGCGTCGGCGACTTCGGTGGCGATGCGTACCGCGTCCGGTATGGGGAGCTGGGTCTCGCGGGTCAGGCGGTCGCGCAGCGATTCCCCATCCACGAACGGCATGACGTAGTAGGGTGGGCCTCCACGCCCGTCCGGGCCATCGGTCACCAGCCCCGAGTCGAACATCGCGAGGATGTGCGGATGCTGCAGGTTCGCGGTGGTCTTGATCTCGGCGAGGAACCGCTCGGCGCCGATCATCGCGGCGAGCTCGGGACGCAGCACCTTGAGCGCGACCTTCCGGTCGTGCTTCAGGTCGTGCGCGAGGTAGACGGTGGCCATGCCGCCGTGACCGAGCTCGCGCTCGACGCGGTAGCGATCCGAGAGGAGCGTCTTGAGACGCTCGATGTTCACGTTGTGGCTCCGATCACTCGACCCCCTCCAGCAGCCAGATGTCACCGCCCTTGGGGGCGGCGTAGTCGAAGAGCACGAACCGGCCGTCCGGCGACCACACAGGATAGTCGATGCGGACGGTCGGATCGGGAAGCTCGAAGACCTGGTAGGGTGCCTCGCCCGTGAGCGGCGTGACCCACACAATCTTGTGCCCCTTCACGTCAAGGATGCGGCGGTGGTCGGGGGAGAACGACATATGGCTCCCCCCGGCCACGTCCGGAAGCCGGGTTGCGACACCGCTCGCCACATCAACCGAGAGAATCTGGGTCCCTCCCGGGGGTTCGGCCCGGAAGACGATGGACGCTCCGTCGGCTGTCCAGCGTTCGAAATGCCCCGCGGCGCCGGCGGTCGAGAGTGGTCGCTGACCCGTCCCGTCGGCATTCATGACCCAGAGCTGGAACCGCCCGTCCCGGTCGACTTGGTAGGCAATCCGGCTGCCGTCCGGCGCGAAGAACGGATTGGTGTGAATACCGGGATCGGTGGTGAGTCGCGTCAGGGTGCCATCGGCCACGCGCACGGTCCAGATATCATTCTGTCCCGACCGAGCGGAGAAGAAGGCGATCATCTGGTCGTCCGGTGACCAGTTCGGCTGGTAGTCGCCCCCGGCGCCGTGCGTGAGCTGCCGGTCCGATCCGCCGTCCAGCGGGTGGATCCACAGATTCATGTCGCCGGTGCGATCGGAATTGAACGCGATGCTCCGGCCGTCCCCCGACCATGCGCCGCGGCTCTCCACTCGAGTGGAGGCCACGACGGATTTCGGCGCACCGGTCGGGCGGCCGGATGCCGGATCGACCGGCACTTCCCAGATGTCCGCTTCGATCCGGGACACCGAGAAGGCCACCGTGCGACCATCCGGCGAGAGGGAAGCTTCGAGATCATCGCCGGCACCGGTCGTGAGCTGCTGCGGCGACCCCTGCGGTACACCGGAGGTGGAGACTCGTATCCGCCAGAGGTTCAGTCCACCGCCCCGGGGCGAGGAGAAGTAGATGTAGCGGCCGTCCGGGGCCCAGACAGGATTCACGTCCAGCACGTCGTCGTGAGTCACCCAGGTGGCCGTGCCGCTGGATGCATCCGCGACCAGAATGTCGGACTTCTGCTGCTGGACCCGGCGGAAGACGAGGCGCTTGCCGTCCGGTGACCAGCGCGGGCTCATGTGGACCACGATTTCCGAGCTGTCGTTGGTCACCTGTTTCGGGTTGTGGCCGTTCCGGTCGGTCACCCAGATGCGACGCGACCCGCCCCACGCTGCATCGACGGCCAGCTGGCGGCCGTCGGGGGACCAGGCCGGGCTGAACGCGCCAGCGACGAGGGGTGACTCGGCGCCGCTGGCGACATCGATGGTCCAGACGTCACCCCCTTCGGAATACCAACCGAGGACGTCCCCCGGCTCGAGTTTGCCACTCTGCAGATTGGAGCGCACGAACGCGATCCGGTCGCCGGCGGAGTCCCACGACGCCTGGATGTCGTCCCGCGGACCGCGGGTGAGTTGGCGTTCCTCCCCGTTCAGCTGCCGCAGGAAGAGATTCCGGTAGCCGTTCACGGTGCGGGAGAAGACGAATTGCTTTCCGTCAGGCGACCAGGCGGGCCACTCCTCGACTGCCTCGTCAAAGGTCTGCTGGACCAGGCGCGTCGTCAGTGGGGCGGGTGCCCGCGCGGCCGGCCGGCCCCAGCCGAGCCAGAGCGCTCCTGCCAGCGCCGCGACAACGGCGAGACGTGCGAGGAGCCGACCCGGCGACATCGACCGGGGCTGCGCTTCCACCTGTTGCAGCGCCTGGTCGAGCGCTGCCGCCGTCGCGAACCGCTTCGCGGGATCCTTGGCCAGGGCCTGCATCACCACGCGACTCAGAGCGGGCGCGACGGAGGGCGGGAGCGGTGCCGGCGGCCGGCTGAGCACGGCGGTGATCACCGCCTGGAGGGTGGGCCCACCGAACGGCGGCTGGCCGGCCAGCATCTCGTACAGCACAGCGCCCAGCGCATAGACATCACTCCGCCCGTCGATGTCGGCATCGCCGGAGGCCTGTTCGGGACTCATGTAAACCGGTGTGCCGATGGCAAGGCCGGTCTCGGTGAGGCGCCGGGTGCCCGCGGCCGAGATGGCGCGGGCAATCCCGAAGTCGGCAATCACCGCGTGTCCGGACTCGAGCAGGATGTTGCCCGGTTTGATGTCCCGGTGGACGACGCCATGTTCATGCGCATAGGCGAGTCCACCGGCGACATCCCGTGCGATGCGCACCGCATCAGCGGCCGGGAGCCGGGGTTCCCGTTGCAACCGGTCGTGCAGGGACAGTCCCTCGACAAAAGGCATGACGTAGAAGAGGTATCGGACGGCCGGACCACTGGACGAGTCGGCCTCCGTGCTGGCGGCGCCGGAATCGAACAACGGCACGATGTGCGGATGCTGCAGGTTGGCGGTGGTCTTGATCTCGGCGAGGAACCGCTCGGCGCCGATCATCGCGGCGAGTTCGGGGCGCAGCACCTTCAGCGCGACTTTCCGATCGTGCTTCAGGTCGTGCGCGAGGTAGACGGTCGCCATGCCGCCGTGACCGAGTTCGCGCTCGATAGTGTAGCGGTCGGCGAGGGCCGCAGCGAGGCGGGGATCGAGAGCGCTCACGCGGCCTCAGTCACTCGTCATGATGAAAAGTGGCGCGCCATCGAAGTCGTAGTTGGGGCGCAGCCGATCGGTATTGTAGTAGCGCGGCACATTCACGACCTTCTTCTCGGAGGTGACCGTCGTGATCGGCACACTGTCATAGATGCCGCGGTGAATGCTGACCAGGCGCCCGAACTGTTTGCGCAGTACCAGGTCGAGCGCGAGGTTCCCGAAGGCCATCGGGACGATCGAGTCGAGCGCATCGGGATCACCCGAGCGCACCAGATAGCCGAGGCGCTGGCTCACGACATCGATGGCGCGGCCGTTGTTGTACTTCCGCGAGTACTCTTTCAGGCCCGCAGCGACCTGGTCGCCGATCCCGCCGAGCTTCCGGTGGCCGAACATGTCGGTCTCTTCGCCCTCGAAGCTCATCCCGTCGTGGGTGGTCAGTTGGGCGCCCTCCGAGACCAGCACGACCGCGTACCGGCTCGGATTCCGGTTGCGGTCGGCGGTGAGCAACTCGGCGAGCTGCTCGATGTCCGCCGGATACTCCGGGATGAGACACCGATCTGCCGCGCCCGCCATGGACGGCACCAGCGCCGTGAACCCGGCATATCGTCCGAACACTTCGATGACCAGGAAGCGTTCATGCGATCCGGCCGAGGTGCGGAGCCGGTGGGTGAGCTCGATGGTCCGAGTGACGCAGGTGCTGAACCCGATGCAATAGTCAGTCCCGTGGACGTCGTTGTCCATCGTCTTGGGAATGCCGACCACGTTGACACCCGCGTCGCTCAGGCGCTTGCCATAGCTCAGCGTGTCATCTCCCCCGATGGGGATCAGCACGTCCACTCCGATGTGCTCGAGGTTCCGGAGCACCTCCCGGGTCACGTCGTTGATGGGCTCGGCGTAGCCGCTCAGGTGCGGTGGTACCCGTTCCCTGGGCAGGTGGCTCGGTCGAGTCCGGGAGGTATGGAGAAAGGTCCCGCCGGTGCGCCCCGCCCGGTTCACGATGGCCTCGGAGAGGACCTGCATGTTGTCGCTGTTGTCGACCCCCGGATCGGGTACGTAGTCCACCAGGCCGGCCCAGCCTCGCCGGATCCCGATGACGCGGTGGCCGTCTCGCACGGCGCGGATGGTGATGGCGCGGATGGCCGGGTTCAGGCCCGGCACGTCTCCGCCGCCGGTGAGAATGGCGATGGTGCGTTTGCCGTTCATGGCGTGTCGTGCACGGGGTTCTTCGTCATGGCTGCCTCTTCAGGGTGAGTTCCGCGGCGAGATACACCGTCGCCATGCGGCCGTCGCCTGACGCGCGCCCCAGACGGTCGTGGTCGGCCAGGGCGGCAGAGAGTCGGTCGGCCTGCGGTCATCTGGATGGCGATACGGTCTGGTACCGGGGATACCCCAGCGCTACCAGGAGATCCTGGACGCGCGGGTCGGCTCGGAGTTTCGGGCCCAGCCACCCGTGAACCGTAACCGCGTTCAGCTCCCGGCGTTGCGGGCTCTTCCCCATTCGAGCGAGAAACGCGACGGCCGCGTCATCACCTTCGATGGTCCGATTGATGAGCACGCCATACCAGGGGAGGCTGTCGACGATCGCGCGGAACTCCGCCCGGCGAAGGGCGGGATCGCGCAGCCGGCGTTCGACCTCGCCTGCTCGCGCGCTGTCCGATCCTTCGGCGATGAGCCATCGGCGATAGTCGGAGGCGGCCGCGTCGAGGCGACCGCGAATGAGGTCATGACCGAACAGGAAGATCTGGGCTCCCGGATGATTGGGGGACAGCGACTGGGCCTGCTGGTAGAGTGGCTCGGCCTCGGCCGTCCGGTCGGCACCATCGAGGGCCTGGGCGAGCCCAACGATGATCACATGGGACAGCGGGTCCAGTTCCCGGGCGCGCTCCAGCTCTGCGATCACTTCATCCCAACGGTTCCAGACCATGAGATGACTCGCATACCACTGGTGGCCGGTGGCATAGCGGGGGCTGAGCGCGATTCCCTGTCTGTAGGCGTCACCGGCTTCATCCCACTTCAAGCGATACTCCAGAATCATTCCGAGCGACGTCTGCGGCTCGCCGAGCCGGGGCGCGAGCGCGATCGCCCGCCTGGCGGCGCGTTCCGCGAGCGTGAGAACCGAGTCGAAGTTGACCCCGGGCACGGCGTATTCGGAGGGGCCGAAGAGAACGTAGCAATCGGCGAGTCCGGTCCACGCCTGGGCGTAACCCGAATCGATCCGAATTGCCTGCTGGAAGTATTCAACCGCCCGGACCAGATCCGGCACTGTCCGCTTGTTCCAGTAGAACCGGCCCAGCAGGTAGGCGTCGTACGCCGCTGGATTCCCGGTGCCATCGGAGACCGATGATGTGTCGGAGCCGACGACCAGCTTCCCCTGCAGGGCGGTCACCACAGCACGGGCGACCTCATCCTGTACCGCGAAGATATCAGCCGAGCTCCGGTCGAAGCTCTGCGACCAGAGATGCAGGCCATCGGAGGTCTTGATGAGCTGCGCCGTGACCCGCAGGCGGTCGCCCGCCTTCTGCACGCTGCCCTCGAGTACCGTGGCCACACCGAGCTGCTTCCCGATCTCCCGGACATCTTCAGGCTTGTCCCGGAATGAGAAGGCCGAGGTACGGGCTGCCACACTCAGGCCGGGGGCGTTGGCCAGCGCGTTGATGAGCGTCTCCGCGAGACCGTCGCCGAGGTAGGCGCCGGTCCGGTCAGGGCTCAGATCCACGAAGGGGAGCACCGCCACCGACTTCGACGGCAGCGGCGCGACCGAGGAGCGGCGGTGCCAGATCACGCCGAGCCCACCGAGCCCGATGACGACAGCGACCGCCACGATCACCCATCTGGGTCCTGTCTGTCGTGTGGCGGCGTGCCCGCCGCCCGACCGCGATCCGGTCTCCGCCGGCGGGCCCCCGGCGGCCGGCGTCCGCTGGAGCGCTTCCGAGAATTGCCCCACCGGGTTGAACCGGTCCGCCGGCGCCTTGGCCAGCGCGCGCGCGAGGGCCGAGGCCACGGCGGCGGGCACGGCGGGCCGGTAGTTGGTGATCGGTGGGGGGTCCACCGAGAGATGCTGGCGCACCAGGATCTCCGCGGTGGCGCCGGTGAACGGGGGTTGCCCTGCCAGCATCTCGTACAGCACACAGGCGAGAGCGTAGAGGTCGCTCCGCCCGTCGAGGTCCCGTTCGCCGGCGGCCTGCTCCGGACTCATGTACACGGGGGTACCGATTGTCAGTCCCGTTTCGGTGAGCCGCTCACCACCCGCGGCCCGCACCGCCTGGGCGATTCCGAAGTCCGCGACCACGGCGTGTCCGCTCTCCAGCAGGATGTTCTCCGGCTTGATGTCGCGATGGATCACCCCGCGGCCGTGGGCGTAGCTCAGCGCGTCCGCGACTTCACGGGCGATCTGCAGCGCGGCGTCGATGGGGAGCTGCTTCTCGCGATTCAGTCGGTCGCGGAGCGATTCCCCCTCGACGAACGGCATCACGTAGAACAGGAAGCCGTCGGTTGCACCCGAGTCGTAGAGCGGAAGGATGTGCGGGTGGCGGAGGTTCGCGGTGGTCTCGATCTCCCGGAGAAACCGCTCCGGCCCCAGCGTGGCCGCAAGCTCGGGACGCAGCACCTTCACCGCCACCTTGCGATGGTGCTTGAGATCCTCGGCGAGGTAGACCGTCGCCATGCCGCCGTGGCCTAACTCGCGCTCCAGGCGGTAGCGATCTTGAAGGGCGGACGTCAGGCGCGGCACCACGTCCGTCACGCGTGAACCTTGGGATGGAGGAAGGAGCGTCCACCCGAAAATACGATGGGGACGGTAGGGCGGCTAGGCGCGGCCCGGCGCCAGCGGCCGCTGCAGCAGACTGGGGCTCAGGGGGTGGCCGCGGATGGCGCGTCATCAAGCAGGCGCCAGTCGACATAGCCCGGTGGCTGCCCGTCGGACACGACCCGGTACCAGCCCTGCCGGAGCGAGTCCACCTGCACGAGCTCGCCAGGGTGCAGCACCCGGAGCACCAATGCCGTGTTCCTGCGATCGGCACGGACATTCATCCAGGTGCTCGCATAGCGGCGCTGGGTCGCGACCGTTCCGGCCGGCTCCGCCATGGCACTGGGCGCGTTCGAAGTGACAGTGTCGGGAACCTGGGCTTCGGCGTCGCTCGTCACCCCGAGGAGCGGGGCGGTCCCGATGCTCTCGGCCGCCGCGACCGCAGGCTCCTGCTGCGGTTTGGGTGGGGTTGCAGCCGGTGGCGCCTGGGCCGCAGCGGGTGGCGCGACAGTTGGTGTGACCGGTCGAGCGACGGTCAGCCGCTGAATCAGGGCGTTGGCCAGCAGCAGCGTCGCCATCACGCCCGCGATGAGGAGACCGATCGAGGGGCGCCGGGCCCGGGCGGTGGACAGCGAACGCCCGAAGAACTGCTCCTCGAAGGCGAGCCCGCAACGCGGGCAGCGGGAGGCCACGATCAGCGCCTTCTGGCCGCAGCTTGGACACACAGTGTAGGACATCGAGACGGCCCGTTCGGCGGTGGCGCCCGAGCGACAGGAGGAAGCAGGTTGCTACAGTGGTCCGATCCGGGTCAGGTACGCATCGTCCCGTCCACCGGCAGTAGGTGCAGGTGCTGCAGATTCGGCGTGGCCGGGTGCCCGCTCGATCGCGTAGCAATCGGCGAGGGCGGCAGCGAGGCTTTCCAGCAGACTGTGCATCGCGGGAGAAGATGGAGGCGTACCGGGTCCCCCGCCAGACCGCTCGCGCGGGGACTCCGATCGCTCCATTATTCCCGCCATGACCACCCCGAACACCGCGAACGGCATCATCGACCGCTGGGGAACGGCGGCCCCGGCCGGCGGCGACCTCCTCGATGGCCTCATTCACCTCTCCAATCTCCTCGGTCAGGAGACTCGGCTGGTCCAGCCGGGCGGGGGTAACACTTCCATCAAGATGCGGCTCCCCGCCCCCGACGGCGGCGAGGTGGATGCACTCCTGGTGAAGGGCAGCGGCACCGACCTCCGCACCATCGGCCGCGCCGGCTTCACCCGGCTTTCGCTTCCGCGTCTGGCCCCACTCGGCACGATCGACGCCATGACCGACGCCGAGATGATGCGCTTCATGGCGGGGTGCATGCTGGGCGACGGGCCCGCGCCAAGTGTGGAGACGCCGCTCCATTCGCTGCTCCCGCACCGGGTGATCGCGCACACCCACGACGTGGCGACGATGAGCCTCACCAACGTCAGCGACGGCGTCGCGGAACGCCTGATCGCGGAGCTGTTCGAGGGCGAGATCGTCTACGTGCCCTATACCCGTCCCGGCTTCCCGCTCGCGCGGGCGGTGGGCGGGATGGTACACACCATCCCATCCCGCGCGATCGGGATGACGCTCGCCCACCATGGGCTGGTGATCTTCGGTGACGGGGTACGGGAGTGCTATACCCGGATGGTGCGGGTGGTGGGCAGGATCGACGAGTACCTCGCCGCTGCGCGTCGCGGCAAGCGGGTGCTGGGTCAGGCGAAGAAAGCCGTGGTCACTCCCGACGATCGCCGCCGCCTCGCGGAGGCGGTGCTCCCGGCGGTACGCGGCGCGCTCGGCGTCGACGAACGGGTGATCCTGCACTTCGATGATGACGAGAAGCTGCTCGCCACCCTCTCCCACGAGCGGGTCGCCGAGCTGGTTCGGCGCGGCATGGCGACGCCGGAACACCTGCTCCGCGCCGGTCGGTTGCCGCTCTGGCTTGATCTCGAGCTGTCGGCGGCACCGGAGGCGCTGGTTGCGCAGGTGAAGACGCAGATCCAGGCCCAGCGCGGCGAGTATGAGGAATACCACCGCCGCTACGCCGCGGCCGGCGAGGTGCCACTCGTCGATTGGGCCAAGGTGGTGCTGGTCCCCGGTCTCGGCGTGATCACCGCGTTCAGCGACAAGAAGAACGCAGTGACCGCCAATCTCTGCTACCGCGCAACGCTCGAGTCGATCGAGTCCGCCGAGGCGATCGACCGGTTCCAGTTCATCCCGGAGCCGGATGTGTTCGAGTTCGAGCACTGGCCACTCGAACGCCGGAAGATCGAAGAGACGATCGCCCGGGAGCGCACCACCAAGCTGTTGCCGCGCCACGTGGTGGTGGTCATCGGCGGAGGGAGCGGGATCGGCAAGGCGGCCGCCCTGCGCTTCGCCGAGGAAGGGGCGCATGTCGTCGTCGCGGACCTCGATGGCGCAATGGCGGGAAAGGTCGCCTGCGAGATCGCCGGGACGTTTCCGGGCCGGGTGATCGGCGGCCCGTGCGATGTGCGTGACGACGCGAGTCTCGACGCCCTTTTCCAGCGCACGGTGCTGGAATTCGGCGGGCTCGACTGCCTCTTCTACACGGCGGGGCTGCCGCCGCGCTTCGCGCCGATCACCGAGATCCGGCGCGAGGATCTCCAGCGGCAGCTCGACGTGCACTACCTCGGCGCCGTCGCGGCCATCGGGCGGGCGGCGGTGATCATGCGACGCCAGGGACTCGGTGGTGCGATCGTCGCCTCGGTGTCCAAGGCGGCGGTGGTGCCTGGCAGGGATGCAGTCGCCTACGGCGGCAGCAAGGCGGCACTGCTGCAGGCGCTGCGGGTCGCGGCGGTGGAGCTCGGGCCCGACAACATCCGGGTCAACTCCATCAACGCCGACCAGGTGGAGACGCCGCTCTTCCTGCAGTTCGTGAAGGAGCGCGCCGCGAGCCGCGGCGTGACCGTGGCGGAGCAGCTCGAGGTGTACCGGAAGCGGAACCTGATGGGGGCGTCACTGATCCCCGCCGAGGCCGTGGCCGATCTTGCCGTCTTGCTCGCGAGCCGGAAATTCCAGTACACGACCGGCAACTTCCTGACGGTCGACGGCGGCCTGCCGGAGGCATTCCCGCGGTAACGATCCCGGAGTCGGACCGAGGGCCCGCCACGGTCCATGCCCTCGCGCTGGCCTCCGCGCTCGCGGGATCGTAATTTGGACGCATGTCCCAGCCCACCCGTCAGCTCATGATCCCACGCCGGCAGTTCCTCGCCGTGGGCGCGGCCGCACTCGCCGGATTGATCGCGCCGCGTCGCACCGCATCGGCGACGGACCTGGCATCGATGCTGTGTCGCCACCGGACCTCGCCGCCCGGTCCGCATCCAGTGCCACGCCCGGGAATCACCGCCGACAAGGTGCTGACGGACGAGCAGCTCGGCGCCTTTGCCAACGCCATTCCTGCCTTTGCTGACGTCCGTCAGATCCCGGAGATCGTCGATGGCATCCGCTGTCACTGCGGCTGCGCCGACGACCCAGCCTTCTATTCGCTGCTCTCCTGCTATGAAGGCGAGGCGATGGCCCGGCTCTGCGAGATCTGCCAGGGCCAGGGGCGTCTCGCCTTCCGGCTGCACAGCGCAGGCAAGACGCTCGACGAGATCCGCGCCGCGATCGATGCCCGGTTCGGCTGAACCGGTATTCCCCATTCAAGCGAGTCATGATGGCCCTCCTCGCCCGGCGAACCCGGTTTGCGATCGTCGCGTCCCTCCTTACCGGCCCGGCGCCACTCGCCGCCCAGATTCGCGCGAGTGAACGGTCGACCATTTCCCAGACCATCGACGGCGCGGTGATCACCCTCGACTACGCCCGGCCGCGTGCGCGCGGGCGAGATTCGCTCTTCGGCGGCGTGGTAAAGTGGGCCGAGGTGTGGACTCCCGGTGCCAACTGGGCGACGACCCTCGAGGTGACCCGCGATGTGACCCTCGATGGCCACCCCGTTCCCAAGGGCAAGTACTCGGTGTGGATCGTGATCCAGCCGGAGGAGTGGACCCTGGTGCTGGACCCGCGGGCCCACCTCTTCCACACCGCGCCTCCCGACTCGACGGCAGATCAGGTGCGCTACCGCATCCACCCCGTGGCGGGGCTGTTCACCGAGGTGCTCACCTGGTCGTTCCCCGATGTGCAGAACGGTGGGGCAACGCTGATGCTGGCGTGGGGCCGGGAACAGGTCACGCTGGCGGTGAAGGTGGAGCCCGCCCACCCCCTGACCATCGCGCGGGATTCGGTGCGCGCCTATCTCGGCCGGTATCGCTTCCGCTGGACCGGCGACGCCGACACGGTGAAGTCCTCCCAGATTACGCTGAGCCACGATCACGGCATGCTGATGGGGAAGTGGGAGCCGGCGCCCGATTCCGATCTCGCCTCCTTTGCGCTCATCAGGATCGCGGATGGCTGGTTCAGCGTCGCGGAGATGCGGCGGGGGGAGATCTTCGAGGTGGACCCCGATTGGGTCATCGAATTCCCCACAGGCGCCGGGCAGGCGACGGGGTTCGAGCTTCGCGGAGAGAAGGACAAATTGGAAGGCTCGGCGGTTCGGGAGCGCTGAGGAACGCTCCTCTGCAGATCGCCTACGAGCGGGGCGTCTGTGTCGCGAGAGAGGTGAGGGGGAACTCCCGGTCTGCTCGGATCCAGCACCAGAGCAGTGCGCCAACCAGTGCAAAGACTGTTCCCGTGGCCAGCGCCGCGGGCCAGCCAAAGAACTTCACGGTGATCGGCACCATGAGGGCTCCGATGCCACCCACGACGTTGCCGCCGGTGTTCAGTACGCCGCAGGCGCTGGAGGAATGCTTCCCCGCGACCGCGATGGTCGCAGCCCAGAAGGCCCCTTCGGTGAACTGCTGGCAGGCGAGACAGAGCGAGAGGAGCACAACGGCCACGATGGGGTCCGTTGCATTGGCGGCGGCGAGCAGGAGGATGCCGGCGAGGGTGAGCCCGGCGATCCCCGGCACACGGCAGCCCCAGCGCATCCCGCTCCGCTTGCCGAGGCGATCACAGATGAGCCCGCCGAACAGCGCGCCGACGGCACCGGTGATCCACGGGGCGGACGAATAGAATCCGCTCTCCAACGCCTTGAATCCCCGGTTGTCGATCAGGTAAATGAACAGCCAATTGAAGAAGAAGTAGAAGACGTAGTTGCTGCAGAAGTAGCTCGCCGTCAGCAGCAGCACCTGTGGATCGCGCAGGACGGCCTTCCAGTCACCCGGTTCCGTCGCGGAAACCCGCGGCGTGCGGCCGGCGCTGATCCGCGCGAGCTCGTCCTGCCGGATGCCGGGATGTTCGGCCGGTGTATCACGCGCATACCACCACCACACCGCCGCCAGGAGAAGGCCGAGGGGAGCGGTGAAGAGGAACGATTGGCGCCAGCCGTACGATTCCATGAGCCAGGCGATCAGCGGCCCCGCGGCCGCTGAGCCGAGCGTCAGCCCGGCATTGGTCATTCCATTCGGAAAGGCCCACCCCGAGACCGGGAACCAGTCGCAGGTCATGGCCCCGCCGGTGACGGGGTAGAGCGGTGCCTGCGCGGCGCCCATCAGCGCCCGGAGCGCGACCAGGGTGGCGAGCGTCGCAGCGGTCGAGCCGAACCCTTTGTCAGGGATGATACCGACCAGCAGATTCAGCACGCCCCAGAGCGCGGCGATGATCGCCAGGGTCCGGCGTCCCCCGATCCGGTCGCCGAAGACGCCGCCCGGAAACTGGAACATGCCGTAGCCCCACGCAAAGGCCGCGAGGATCAGTCCCAGCTGCACCTTGCTGAGGCCGAGGTCGCCCATCATGTGCTCCCCGGCGACGGACATGTTGGTCCGGAGCAGGTACGCGACGAAGCTCGCCGCGAACAGCAGCGCGAGAATCTTCCAGCGGATGACGGATCGGCCTGGAGGAGCGGGTAGGTGACCGGCCACGGGGTGATCTGGATTCACGATGGTTTCAAGATGCAGGCCGTTTGGCCGATGCGCGAGTCGCCGTGGCCGACTTGCGGCTGAAGGGGTGCGGTGCCAGAATCACCCCGGTTGTCTCCCTCGTCCGCCCGACGCTTCCCGGAACTCCGAGAGTGCTCATGACCGACAAGAAGATCATCACGGTGCTGGGTGCGACCGGGGCGCAAGGCGGTGGCCTCGTCCGCGCCATCCAGAACGATCCCGCCTCGCCGTTCCGTGCGCGGGCCGTGACCCGGAACCCCGAGTCCGCGGCCGCGAAGGCACTCGCTGCGCTCGGCGCCGAGGTGGTCGCAGGCGATGTCGATGACGCGGCGAGCCTCACTCGGGCCTTTGCCGGTGCCTACGGCGCGTTCTGTGTGACCTTCTTCTGGGCGCATTTCTCTCCGGAGAAGGAGATGGCCGAGGCCGCCCAGATGGCCAGGGCCGCCAAGGCAGCCGGCGTCTCGCATCTGATCTGGTCGACCCTCGAAGACACGCGCCGGTGGGTACCGCTCGCCGACGACCGGATGCCGACGCTGATGGGGAAATACAAGGTGCCGCACTTCGACGCGAAGGGGGAATCGAATCACTTCTTCACGGACGCCGGCGTCCCGACGACGATGCTCCACACCTCGTTCTACTGGGACAACTTGATCTTCTTCGGTGCCGGCCCCAAGCCGGGCCCTGACGGGCAGCTCCTGCTCACGATGCCGATGGGAGACAAGAAGCTCCCGGGCATCGCGGCCGAGGATATCGGGAAATGCGCCTACGGAGTATTGCGGCGAGGGCAGGGCTTCATCGGAAAGAGTATCGGCATCGCGGGGGAACATCTCACCGGTGTGCAGATGGCGGCGGCGCTCAGCACGGCCATCGGCAAGCCGGTGCGGTACAACGACGTGCCGCCCGAGGTCTACCGGAGCTTCGGCTTCCCCGGGGCGGACGATCTCGGCAACATGTACCAGTTCAAGCGGGACTTCAACGCCGAATTCTGCTCGGCGCGGAGTATCGATTTTTCCCACAGCATCAACTCTGAGCTGCAGAGCTTCAGCCAGTGGCTGAAAGGCAACGCCAGCAGGATTCCGCTGGAATAGCGCGGCGGAGCGGCTCATGGAGCCGGGCCGCCGCGCGCGCGCCTACGGCACGACGGCCTGATACGGCGCGAGCTGCGCCTCCACCGTCTTCTTGTCCCCGACTACGGTGATGGTCATGCGGCTCGGGTCGAGATACTTCACCGCCGTCGCCTGGACCTGTGCCGGAGTCACGGCCAGCACGTTCTTCACATAGCTGGAGAGATACGCATCGCCGAGCCCGTACTGATCGACAAACTGCAGCTGGTTGACCACCCCGTCGCGCGAGCTGTTCTGCAGTGTGAAGATGCCCACCATGTTGTTCTTGATGCCGCTCAGCTCCTTCTCGGGCGGCGCTTCATTCCGCAGCCGGTCGGTTTCGTAGAAGATCTCCTTCAGTGAGGCGCCGGTGACGTTCGTCGTCACATCGGCCACCTCCACCCACAGCGCCGCCTTGGGCCAGCTCCCGACGAACGAGCCGGGGGAGTAGGTATAGCCCTTGTCCTCACGGATGTTGGTGGTGATCCGGGAGCCGAAGGCGCCACCGAGCAGCGCGTCGGTCACACTGAGCCGGACCCAGTCGGGGCTCGAGGGGTCGGCCACCGGGAGGCCGACGCGAATCGAGCTCTGCACCGCGTCGGGTCGGTCGAGCAGCGCGACCTGGCGATGATTGACCGGCGTCGGAGGATTGACCGTCGCCGGCGCGCCCGCTGTCCAGCCGCCAAACGCCGAACGGATCGTCCGCTCCACCCTGGCCGCGTCGTAGACGCCGCTCACGTAGAGGCGGCTCCGCCGTGCGCCGTAGTTTTTCGTGTAGAAGCCGCGCACCTGATCGGCGGTATACCCCAGCAGCATCGCCTCGGTCGGGAAGACCCGCCCGTAGGGATGATTCGGGAACATCATCTCGCGGAACTTCGCGCGGGTCAGCGGGCCGGGCTCGCTGAGCGTGATGGCGTTGTCGCGCGCGTGATTGGCGCGGACCCGCTCCACGTCCGCCGGGGCGAAGCGCGGGTGAAGCACCACATCAGCCAGCAACGCCACGTAGCGTTCGGCGTTCTCGCTCAGGACCTCCCCGCCGACGCTCACGTCGTTATCGCTGGAACCGGCTGCGACGCCGCCCCCCATCTCGGCCGCCTGACGGGAGATATCGGTGCCGGCGCGGGTGGTGCTGCCCTCGAGCAGCATATCCGCCGTCAGCGCGGAGAGCTGGACTTCGTCCGCGGCCTCGTCGATCCCGCCGGTCTCGATCTGCAGACTGATCGCCACCTTGGGCACCAGACCGTAGCGCACCAGCGTGACCCTGAGCCCGTTGGCAAGCGTGAACGACTTCCGTGGCGGCAGCCGGAAGTCCTTGGGCGTGCCGGGCGCCGGAGGCAGCTCCTTCTGGGCCAGCGCCGGCGTGGCCACGAGCGCGAGGCTCGCCACTATCGAGATGATTCGCATGGGGGCCCGCCTCACTGGCTGCCGGCCGCGGCGCTCCTCGCGCCGGGCACGATGGTGTATACCGTACGGTTCTCTCGTCGCAGGTACTCGCGCGCGGTCCGCTGGATAAGCTCGGGTGTGACCCTGGCGAACTCCGCCTCCAGGCGATTGATCCGGCCAGGGTCATTGTCGAAGAGCGCGAACGACGCCAGCATGTCCAGCCGTCCAAAGCCGGAAAACTGCTCCATCATGTCATAGAGCGCGGAGCGGACCTTGGTGCGGGCCCGCGCGAGGGTCGCCGCGTCGATCGGCTGCGCCTGCAACTCCTCGATGGTGTGGTCCACGCTGGCGATGAGCGAGTCCGGCGTGACCGTGGAGTCGTGGAAGACGGTCACCATCCAGAGCATGGGGCCCTGATAGTTGAACTGATGTCCCAGCCCCCAGTTGATCCCGGCGCTCACGTCGCCGGTGTAGCCCTTCTCGGTGACCAGGGTCTGGTAGAGCCTGGAGTCACGCCCCTGGCCGAGAATCTGGTCGATCATCCCCATCGCAAACCACTCCGGCGTCCATCGCTCCGGGAGGTGCCACGCGAATCCGATGGCCGGGCGATTCGCGAGCGAGTCCACTCGGCCGGTGCGCCGTTCGGCAGTCTGCCGCGGCTCGGTCAGGTCCGGAGGCGGGGGCAGCTCCGACGAGGCGATCTGGCCGAAGTACTTCTCGATCCACGCCCGGGCCTGTGCGGGGTTGAAGTCGCCGACCACCCCGAGGACGGCGTTGTTCGGGGCGTAGTAGCGGCGGAAGAAGGCGGAGGCGTCGGTCAGCGTGGCGGCATCCAGGTCGTGCAGGTCGCCGTAGAAGTTGTGGGCGTTGTACCAGTTCTGGTTCGCCGCCATCGGCAGGTCGATCCAGGGGAACGATCCATACGGCTGGTTCAGCACATTCACCCGTACTTCGTTCTTCACCACATCCTGCTGATTGCGCAGGTTCGAGGTGTCGATCGCGAGTCCCTTCATCCGATCGGCCTCGGCCCAGAGCATGGTCTCGAGCGTGTGCGCCGGGACGACTTCGAAGTAATTGGTGAAATCGAAGCGGGTAGACCCGTTCAGCGTGCCACCATTCGATTCGACCAGCTTGATGAACTCGAGCTTCCCGAGATTACCGGAGCCCTGAAACATCAGGTGCTCGAACAGGTGCGCGAAGCCGGTACGGGCTTTCGGTTCGTTGCGAAACCCGATGTGGTAGTACACGCCGATCGCCACCGTCGGCGCGGTGGTGTCCCGCGACAGGACGACACGGAGGCCGTTCTTGAGCGTGTAGTAATCGTAGGGGACCTGGAGGCCCGCGGGGCCCTGGGCCAGTGCGGGCTGTGTGCCGAGGGCCAGCGCCACTGCAGCGGCGCTGAATGACCACCGGGACAGAGCGGACATGAGACGGACTCCGGAAGGGGAGGGTCGGGTCGCGACCCGCAGAAAGGGCAACCGGTGGTAGTTGGAGCGGCCGGGGACGGCTGCCCCTCCTACGGCGCGGCCTGCCTGTGGTTTCAGGATTTCGGCGCCAGGGCGCGGGCGATGGCGGCGCGCACGGTCACCCGGGATTCGCTGGCCAGCGCGGCGGTCAGGGTGGCCCGGCCGGACGCGCCACCGATCCTGGCGAGCGTCCGCACCGCCTGACTGGCGAAGAGCGGGTCGCCATCCGAGAGGTACCGGGTGGCGACGGCGACCGCGCGGTCGGCACCGGTGGGCCACTCCGCCAGGAGGTACAGCGCCTCGCCCCGGGCGTTGCGCGGTTCCTCAGGCCGGGCCAATGCCTCCAGGGCATCGAGACCTGCCGCGTCAGGCTTCAGCGAGAGCCGTTCGGCCGCACGGGTGCGTACATCGAGCGAGCCGCCGTGCGCGATCCGGTCCAGCAGCAGTGCCGTCCCCTCCGACGCGTGCGCCGGATCGTAGATGCCGAGCGCCGACGCCTGCACGCTGAAGCTGGGATCGGTCGTGATGAGCCGGACCGCCTGCGCCTGGGCCGCGGCGGTGTCGCCGCGGGCGAGCGCGACGATCGCGGAGGCTCGGACCTCGCTCGCCGCATCGCCGAGGCCGGCGAGGATGAGGTCGCCGCTCACGGCGGCATCGTATCGGCCGACCTGCCGCATCGCCTCGGAGCGCAGGTGGGCGTCCGGCTCGTTCAGCAGGATGAATCGACGCGCGTCACGCGCCGGGGCGCTCGTCGAGGAATCGAGACGGCCGAGAGCCCAGAAGCGTGCCGCGAACTCGAGGTCGTGCTTGGCGAGCTCGGCCAGCTCCTCCGGTGTCTGATCGGTCTTCACGGTGCCGAGCAGCCAGCCACCTTCGTCGAAGCGGAAGGTGATGGGCGCCTCCGGGAGGGAGAGGACGAAGCGCTGATCCTGTTCGGTCACCATGATCTCCCGACGGACCACGGAATCGCGGGTGACGATGCGGATCGTGGCGGGGAAACGGAAGAAGGGGTGGGTCGAGTCGATCGCCTGCGACTGGCAGACCGTCACCGCGAGCGTCCGCGCGGCGGCGTTCCACTCCCGGGTGAGCGTCACCTTCGGATAGCCGATGCCGTAGGCCCACTGGTCGAAGAACCAGTCGAGATCCCGGCCCGACACCTTTTCCATCGCGATCGCGAAATCCGCGGTTTCCACCGGTTGGTAGGCGTTGTCGGTCAGGAAGCGCTGCATCCCGGCCCAGAAGACCGAGTCGCCCAGCAGGCGGCGCAGCTGATGCGCGACCTGCGCCCCCTTGGGATAGACGTGACCGCTGAAGAAGAGGGTGATCGGATCGGTGCCCGGTTCCTCTCCAAGGACGAGCGGCCGTTCACCGTTCTGGTCGGCATGCATCGCCCCGGACTGCTGGTTGATCCAGCTCCACTGGCCGGCGCTCCACCCCCGGCTCTTCTCGTTGTGGACCGACTCCATGTACGTGGTCAGCCCCTCGTTGAGCCAGATGTGCGCCCAGGTAGCGGTGGTGGTCAGATCGCCGAACCACTGGTGTGCCAGCTCGTGGGCATTCAGTCCGCGGCCGCTCTGCTCCGGCTCTCCACCGGTGCCGTGCAGCGCGAGGTCGGTCTGGGTGGTCGCCGACACATTTTCCATCCCGCCATAGGTGAAGTCGGGGATGATCGACTGGTCGTACTTGGCCCAGGGAAAGTTCACGCCGAGGACCCGGCTGTAGGTCTCGATCATGGACGGCGTCTCGCCAAAGGCACGCCAGCCGGCATTCACCGTGTCAGGCGCTGACCCAGTAGTCGACCGGGCACGCCGCGCCAGTGGTCGCGCAGGATGCTGAACGGCCCGGCGACGATCGAATACAGGTACGTCGACGCCGGGCAGCTCCTGCGACCAGTGCCACACCTGTTGTGCGCCGCCGGCGGCCGGCGTCACCTCGACCAGCCGGCCGTTGGAGAGCACGCTCACGCCGCTATCGGCGGTGACCAGGATCTCCCAGGTGGTCTTGTCGTTCGGGGCGTCGTAGGTCGGCACCCAGCTGTGGTTCTCGGTCGTCTCGCCCTGGGTCCACATGACGCGCCGGCGCGGCACGAAGTACATGCCGCGCTCGGGGTGGCCGTGGTACCGCAGCGTGAACGCTGACGGTGTCTCCCACCTGCGGCCCGCCGCGCCAGGCGCACGGTGACGCGGCCGGTGTCCGCCGTGAAGCGCAGCCGCCTGGCCGCGCGCATCGCTGGCGCCGTCGATGGTGAGTTGCGAGGCATCGAGCCGGATGGTGTCGGTCGCCGCCCCCGTGACGATCAGCCGGGTCTGCACCTCGCCCGCGACGCTGCGCTGGTCCAGATCGTACCGGATCGCGATCCGCTGATGCAGCAGGTCGAAGCGCGCGGGGGTGTACTGGCCAGATGCGCGGCGGGACGTAGCTGCCCACGATGCCGGTCGGTCTGACGGATTGTGCGCGCGCCGGGACGACGGCCAGGGCGGAGCCAAGCAGAGCTGAGCAGGAGGGTGCGACCGTACCGCATGCGGCGTCCTTATGCGAGGGGGTGGAGTATCGCTGACCCCCACCGCTGGACGCCAGCGTTCCCCCGATCAGCTTCCCGTTCATGACCGGTGAAGGCAGGAACGAGCGGGCCGCGGTTCCAACATGCCACGAAGATCCTCGGCGGACAGCGGCGGGGCAAAGTAGTACCCCTGCCCGAATTCACAGCCGAGGTTCATCGAGTGCGAGGCACTGCTCGGTACGCTCAACCCCTTCGGCGACGGTCCGCAGCTTCAGGGTGTCGCCCAGACCGATGATGGCCCGCGCGAGCGCCGACTTCTCCAGCCCGCCGCCGATGTCCTCGACGAAGGGCCGGGCGATCTTGATCATGTCGATCGGGAAGCGCTGCAGGTAGCTGAGCGACGAGTAGCCGGTGCCGAAGTCGTCGATGGCAAGCTGCACGCCGAGCGCCTTGAGCTCGATGCAGCCGCTCGAGCACGGAGCCCTCCTGCTGCATCAGGACGCTCTCGGTGATTTCCAGCACGACGGCGCGAGGGATCGACCCCGGACTCCGCCAGCGCCTCGCGGGTCTCCCGGACGATGTCGAGCTCGTGCAGCTGGCGGCCCGAGATGTTGACCGCCATCGTGAGCGACAGGTCGGGGAAGGCCTGCGCGCCATCGCTTCACCTGCCGGCACGCCTCGTGCAGCACCCAGCGCGCCCAGCTTGACGATCAGACCGGTCTCCTCGGCGAGCGGGATGAAGTGCTGCGGCAGCAGCGCGCCCGAAGCGCGGATGTTCCCACCGCACCAGCGCCTCGACGCCCTCGATCAGCCCGGTCTTGCAGGGAGAAGATCGGCTGGTAGACGCAGCAGTGAGCCCGTCACCCTCGATCGCCGATCCGCAGCGCGGCCTCGAGTTCGAGCCGGTGCTTCACGGCGGCGAACATCTGGGCCTGGAAGGTCTCGGTCCGTCCCTTGCCGCGCCGCTTGGCGTTGTACATCGCCATGTCGGCGTTGCGGAGCAGCTCGTCGGCCGTATCCTCCTGCCCTGCCGTGGCGACCCCGATGCTCACGCTCATCGGCACTTCATTGCCGCCGGCGATGAACGGCCGGGACAGCGCGGCCTGGCAGCGATCGACCAGCGCATTGAGATCGTCGGCCGACGACCCCATCCTCGATCAGGATGGCGAACTCGTCGCCGCCCAGACGGGCGACGGTGTCGCTCGCCCGCGCCGAAGCCCGCAGCCGCTCGGCCGGTGCTATGGAGCAACCGGTCTCCCTCGCCATGGCCGAGGCTGTCGTTCACCTTCTTGAAGTCGTCGAGGTCGAGGTACAACACGCTCACCGGGCGGTTCTGCCGCCGGGCAAGCGTCAGGGCGTGGCTCACGCGGTCGAGGAAGAGCGCCCGATTGGCGAGCCCGGTCAGCGGATCGTGAAACGCCTGGTGCGTCAGCTGGCGCTCCAGCCGCTTGCGCTCGCTCACGTCACGGCCGTTGAGCACCACGCCGCGCACCGACGGGTCGCCGAGCAGGTTGGTCGCCAGCAGCTCGGCGTGCAGGACCGAGCCATCCGGCTGGCGGAAGCGCAGCTCGATCGCGGCGCTCACCCCGGTGAAGATCGCCGCCTGACGCAGGAACTCCCGCGCCCGCTCGCGATCCTCGAGGTCGATCAGGTCGACGAGCTTTCTGTCCAGCAGCGCGGTCGGGTCCTGGCGCAGGACGGTCGAGACCGACGGACTGGCGAAGCGGATCGAACCATCAATCCGGACGACGAGGATGACGTCCGACGAATTCTGCACCAGCGACTTGAAGCGGGCCTCCGCCGCCGCGTCGGTGAGGAGCCGGACGTTCTGCTGCACGGCGATCAGCTGGCGGACGACCACCAACGCCGTCATCAGCACCGCGCCCACGACGATGCCGCTGATCGGTGCGATCCATGGGTGCAGCGTGGCACCGAGGAGCAGGCCGTAGGTCGTGGCGATGGCGACGTACGGCAGCGGCGAGAGCGACTGGATCTTGGGGCGGGGCTCGGCCCGGCGCTCGACCCAGGGCACCGGGTGGCGCCAGTAGAGCTCGCAGCTTGCCGCCAGGAAGATGTAGAAGAGCAGGTAGACGGCATCGGTCCACGCGGCGCTCCGGATCCCGACTTCGAGCAAGACCAGGTCGAAGGACAGGTCGGCGAAGATGCTCGTCAGAATTCCGATCATCAGCAGCCGGAAGGCGAGCCGGTTGCCGTCGAGCGGACCGCGCAGCAGCACCGTCGTGGCGCCGTAGAGCACGAGCAGGCTGGCCAGCGGATAGGCAAAGGCGAGGACCGCGTTCGTGACGGCGCCCTCCTCCGCGGCCTGGGTGGGCAGGACCGTGAAGTACCATATCGCCACCGCGCCGCCGATCAGCACGATCGCGGTATCCAGCGCGAACTTCAGCTTCTCCATCCGGATCCGGCGGGCCATCGGGAAGGAGAGCAGCGCGGCCAGCATCAGGAAGCTGTCGGCGAGATAGAACGCATCCGCCCATGACACCGTCGGGCTCTGGCCCAGGGCCAGGAGATACCCGGCAGATATACCGTTGCCGATGAACACCATGAGACAGCCGGTGCCCACGAAACGCAGGGCACGGCGAACGCCAGTGTCGAGGACGGTCCGGCTGGCCGCCAGGAAACAGAGGACCGCTACCGTCAGGTTGAGGGGCATGAACGCGACGTTGCCGAGCAGCGCTCGAAGCTCGGCGCTACCCCACCCCCCCCGCTCCCACACCAGGTATGTGAACGCGTAGAGGATGGTCACCATTGTGACCGCACCCATCCGTGCCCGCCCTTCCTGCGGCTCTTGACTCATCCGGTGAACCAGACCCCTCTCGCCCCCCCATCCTGTGGGGGCCTCGGTTGAGGGTATACAGGGGCGGTGGAAATCCCCACCAAACCGCAATTTGCGGCCTGAAAAAGGGGGAATCCGCTGTAAACCCATCGACTGGGCATTGTGGGGGCAAACGTGATGCCGGATGGTTTCATGAACCGCCCGGCAGAACCTGCCGCGCAGCCAAGATGCCGCGCCTAAGTCAAAGCCGGCGGCCCTCTTCTGGCTCCCTGAGGAGGAATGGATGGAGTCAGGGTTTCCAGCTCCCCTTGGCAACGGCTGGGATAAAACTGTCGACCCCTTTGGGGGGGTATTTGAGGGTCCTGCCCTGCTCTGCGCTCTGATAGGCCGCCATCAGGATTCGCACAACATCCAGCCCGTCGTCCCAGGTCAGGAGCGGCTCTTCCTTGCCGAGGAAAACGCGCACAAAGTGGCGGTTCTCGGCCTCGTACCCGTAGGCCGCCGCCTCGTTGGCCACGACCGGCATCAATCCCATTTCGGCATTCTGCTTCTCGACCAGATCCTCACCCGTCTTGCCCTTCACCTCCCGGCTGAAGAAGAGCTTGAGGCCGGCGTCGAGAGTGTTCCAGGACATCGAATACTCGGGGCCGAGCAGCTCGGCGGAGAGCCGGAGCCCTGCCCCGACGAAACTCCAGCTGGTCGTCGCCTCACCGAGGACCCGGTGGCCGTCCGCCGTCTCGAATTCGATCATCAGGCTGGCGAAATCCTCGGACGGCTGTTTGGCGTAGTCGACCGCCTTGCCCATCGTGGCCTTGAGCCTCCGGCTGTATTCGGGCCGGCTCCACTTGAGGCTGGCGATGTGGGCGGTAATCCGGACTGGCCGCACCGTGCCGAGCGACGCGCCCGGTTTGGTCAGCAGGTGGCGGACGAGCAGCGCGGAATGGCACATCATGTCATTGAGCACACCGCCGCCCTGCAGCTGGCCGCGCCAGAACCAGGGCATGTGCGGGCCGCTGTGTTCCTCCGCAGCGCGTGCGAGGTAGGGACGGCCCGTGAGCGCGGCGCCGCGAGCCCAGATCAGACTGCGGCCGGCCTCGACCTGCGGGGCGAACAGCTGGTTCTCGAGGTAGCCGTGCTTCAGGCCGGCACGCTTCACCAGCGTGGTGACCAGCTTTGCCTCGGCGACGTTGCGGGCGAGGGGCTTCTCGCAGGCGATACCCACCAGATCACCGTGGCCGCGCATGATCGGGTCCGTCAGCTCCTCGACATTCTCCACCCGGGCCTGGTTCGGGCCGCAGAGCCAGATGGCGTCGATCTCCGGGTCCACTACCATCTCGGCGATCGAGCGATAGGGAAGGCAGGCGCCGACATCGAGCTGCCGCGCGTAGGCCGCCGCCGATTCGGCGTTCTTCCGATTGGGACTCCAGACGCCACGGATCTCGGCGTCGCGTACCCCCTGAAACGACTGCATGTGAAATCGGGCGTTGAATCCGCTCCCGATGAAGCCGATGCCGAGGGGTCGGGTGGCCATGCGTAGTCCGGGTTGGAGGCGCGGGAGGTTCGGTGGGGCGGCGTGAGGAATAAGATGTAAGACGATTCGATGAGTTCGTCTAGAGCAGACTTGCCGGGCCGATCGCCGCGGCGCCGAGAGCGACATTCCTGGGCACCGACTCGCCAACAGACGCGTCGAGTCTCTGGAATCCGCGGGTCATTCTCGCGATGAAGGGGAGCGTCATCGGGTGGCGGCAGGCGCCGCAATGAGGGACGGCGCGACGAGCCGGGCGGGCAGGCGCATCGGCGAGAGGGCGGGGTCGGAGACGTTCGCTGTGCTGTGGCCAGCGTAGGGGCGCACGACGGATCGTCGCTACACCGCCCGCGCAAAATGTCCGCGGGTGTATGCGCCGCCAGTGATGGCGCGGACCGCGGTACCATCCGGCGCCCTGCCCTCGGCGAGCGCCGCCAGCTGTGTCCGGTAGGCCGACGTCACTTCGGCCACCGGATCGCCGGGGACGTTGAAGACCAGCCTGTAATTCCGGAATCCGCGGCGCCAGAGTGACGGCAAGTACTCGGAGGCATCCACCGGACGGGAGTGCAGCAACCGGTTGCGGCAGGCCGAGTCGGTCGCGACGGGAAAGACGTATCCGGTCGGATCGGTCAGCTCGACATGGGGGTGTTTCTGCACGCAGAGGTCCCGGCAGGTTGCGGGCTCGCGGTCGAACGCGGCAGAGAGCGTGCAGTGCTCGATCGTCATCCCCTCCGGTCGGCCATAGGCGAAGATCTCGAACCCGCGGCTCTCCCACGGGGCGGCAACCTGGGTCATTTCATCGCCGGTGAGCTCGATCGAGAGCACGATCCGGCTGGCACCAAGCCGAAAGATCTCCCGTGCGGTCGCCTGGTTGAAACAGTTCACCGCGTAGTCCGCCACCACATCGCGGCCCGCGCGTGCCTGCTCCGCCACCAGCCCGAGGTGTCCGCTCACCAGCGACGTGCCGAGGCCGAGCCACTTGTCGAGCACCGGGCGCTCCTCGGGCCGGACGATCGTCGGAGTGCGGAGACGGAGAAGCACACCTCGTGCTGCCAGCGATGCAGCCAGGGCGCGCACCCGGGTGACCGGCGGCGTCGGATGCCGAATGAAAAGATCGAGGGAGATCTCGGTCGCGCCCGCGTCGGCGGCGGCCTCGGCGTCTTCGAGGCGCCAGACCTCGGCGGTGAGGCGGAAGGCCCGGTCGTCTGGGGGGGTCCCGGGCGCTCTGCCTGCTCGGGGTGGCAGCGCGAGCGATGCCAGCGCCCGCTCGATCGCGGTCTCCCGCAGCGCCATGCGGTCCGCACCACGCAGGTCACGCCGCCGGACGAGCTCCCGCACCGCATCCTGGCGCAAGTCGTTGAGCGCGCTGACCGGCAGGAAGAGGTCGCCGGCGAGCTCCGCGCAGTCGAGAGCACCGAGGACGAAGGGGGTCTCGCCGAGCCGGCCCAGCTGCTCCTCGAGCTTGGCTCGATCGAGCGGCCGCTTCTCCGCGCGGCTCAGGGTGATCGTGCTGTGCACTGTCACGATCTCGCCGTCGACAGTGAACCGGGCCGTGAGCGGTTCTCCCTCCGCGCCGGAGACCATGATCCCGAGAGGGGTGTGCCGCCCGGCGTCGCCCTGGCCCACGTCCGCGAACGACGACCGTGCGCCTGCGAGGAGCGCCGCGTGCGACGATCGCACCACGATCCAGCCCTCGGGGACATCGGTGCCGACATTGACGGCCTGCGTGATCGCGCCACCGTGCACCCCCAGTTGGCGCACCCGCGTCACCGCGAAGCCGGTGTTGCCCTTCGCCGCGCCTTCCGGGTGCTCGAAGCCGAGTCCGTCCCCTACCTCGATCGGCCGCGAGACGCCGGATCAGCAGGTCCTTCCCGTCGTGACCGATCACCCGGCCCAGCTCGGCGCCGCGGTTGTCGGGCTGATCGCGGGTGACGTAGTCCCGACCCGCGCGACCGCCGTACATGCCGCCGGTGAAGCCGCGGGAGAAGATCTGCACCAGCGGCTGTACCTCGGCGGCGGTCGGCGTTTCTTCCAGCGCCCTGCCGCGAGGCGATCGAGGAAGTCGCGGTAGCCGTGCGTGACGGTCGCGACGTACTCCGGCTTCTTCTTGCGGCCTTCGATCTTGAGGCAGCCGATCCCGGCGTCAGCGATCTCGGCGAGATGCTCCCACGCGCCGAGGTCGCGGGCGGAGATGAGATAGCCGCGGTCGAGTACCGCGCCGGTCCAATGCGTCGGTCAGGACGTAGTCCTTGCGGCACGATTGGGCGCAGGAACCGCGGTTGGCGCTCCGCTCCGAGATCATCCCCGACATGAAGCACTGTCCCGAGTAGGCGATGCAGAGCGCGCCATGCACAAAGCTCTCGAGGCCCAGCTCCGGCACGGCCGCGCGGATCGCGCGAATGTCCTCGAGGGTGTTCTCCCGCGCGAGCACCACGCGGTCGACGCCCAGGTCCTGCAGCACCCTGGCACCGGTGGCGTCGTGCACCGTCATCTGGGTGGAGCCGTGGATCTCGAGCGCGGGGTAGATCTCCCGGATCAGGCGGACGGCGCCGAGATCCTGCACGATCGCCGCGTCGATCCCGCGATCGATGCACTCGCCAAGATGCAGCAGCGCCTCGTGGAGCTCGGCGGGTTTGAACAGGATGTTGAAGGTGAGATAGATGCGGACCCCGCGGAGCATGCGCCAGGCGGCAGGCCTCCTCGAGGTCGTCCATCGTGAGCTGCGCGCCGTCGTCGCGTGCGTTGAACCGCTCGGCGCCGAGATAGATCGCGTTGGCTCCGTTGGCGAGCGCGGCGCGCGCGGCGTCGAGGGTGCCGGCGGGGGCGAGCAGTTCAGGGACGGGGCGTGACATGGGGTTCAATCTACAACTGCGCCGGTCGAGGATTGGCGGGGGAAGGTGAAGATCCCTCGCTCCGGCCTCCCGCCTCTCTACTCCTCCCTCCCCTTTCTCCGGCTCCACCAGAGCAGTGGGCCGCTCACGGCCACCACGGGCAGCGTGAGGCTGAACAGAAAGGCCAGGCTCCGCGTCGGCCAGCCGCCGATGTCGCCAGTGTGCAGCTCGCGATTCCACTGGCGGACCAGCCGGTAGGCGATCGGCGCCGTGCGGGTTGACACCCGGCTCAGCACCACGCTCCGGCAGGGATCGAGAAACACCACGGTACGGCCTGCGGGGGTGCGGTCCCCTGGATAGCGCATTACGACTCGCACCGGAGCCGCAGGTGTGTCGCCCGCCTGAATCCAGGTGACTGCGGCTCCCGGCTGATCCGCCCCTGCGGCAGCGAGCAGCCGGTCGAAATCGGCAACGCTGTCCGTGCCGCAGGTCGCCGCGGGGAGGTCCGATCCATCGGGGATCGCCGGGGCGCCGGTCATCCGGGAGACGAGCATGAGCGCGGGGTTCTGCCAGTGCAGCACCACGCCGCTCAGGCCGAAGCACATCAGCGCGATCCACGAGTAGGCCGCGAGCGCGCTGTGCAGATGAAAGAGAATGCGGCGGGACGACCCGGTCCGGACGATGGTCACGATCTTTCCCGGCCACCAGAGCACCATGCCGCTCAGCGAGAGCAGGAGCAGTCCCACCGCCGTCCAGCCGGTGATCTCGGAGCCGATGCCGTCGACCAGGAGCCTGGTGTGCAGGTCATGCACCGGGCGCAGCGACCAGATCTCCTCGCCCAGTCCGAGGACGAGTCCGCTATATGGATTGACGACGAGTTCGGCGTCGGCGGAGTCGGGTCGATGCAGGGTGACGTCGATGGCCCGATCGGGTCGCTCGGCGAAGCGCGCACTGAGCAGGCGCGCCCCCGGGTACTGGGTCTGGAGTCGAGCGGTGAGTTCGCGCAGCGGGAGCGTCGCGCCGGCCGGCTCGATATGGGTGAGCAGCGCATTCGAGGCGTCTTCCAGCTCGGGCTGGACCGACAGGATCGCACCGGTGACTCCCAGCACGACGAGCACCGGCGCCAGCGCGGCGCCGATGATCAGGTGTGCGGTGAGGAGGGTACGGCGGAGATTCACCCGCGGACGATCCTCTGCTGCCGGACTAGGCGGAGGCGGTCTCGCTCCGGGTCAGCTTCCGGAACAGCCAGGCCGCGAACATGCCGACCAGCACCCAGAACGCCACCTTGATGGCGATGAGTACAATGCCGATCGTGATACCGATGAGCGGGAGCAGGAGGATCGCGAAAAGCTTGAACAGAATGAGCGCGACAATGCCGGTGGCGGCGAGGCCGAGGACGGGCTTGAGCATGGGGTGGAGCTCCGGTGGGGGACGGGGCCACTACGGGCCAATCGTTCCAAAGTGTCACCTGGCCGGGGACCGCTCTAATCATAATGGACGCCGAGTTTATCCAGCGCGGCGGGAGGGCAGCCCGTCCACTCCATGACGAACTCATTGCCGATATAGCGAAGATCCTCGACCCCGATCTTGCTGGAAAAAAAGCCTGAGGCGGTGAGATCGCGAAAGCGATTGAAGAACGCGATGCCCTGAGAGAATTCCGGCCTCGCCCGCCTGGGCCAGGCGATGTCATCCAGAATAGCGCGTCGGCCGGCGTCGGCGATGTCGAGGAACTCCCGGCCGAATCGTGCCCGCGCCTCCGTATCCAGCCAGCCGAGCCCGCCCCGGATGCCAGTGCGCATGTCGGGATTCTCATTCAGGATGAAGTCCATGAACTCGGGTACGCCGGCATCGAGGGCTCCCCCGGAACGCCCGTCGCGCGGGATCACCAGCTCGGCGAGCATCCGGACGGTGGCGTACTCATGCGGGGTGAAGAATGCGGGCGTGAAGGCGGCGCCGGTGAGCGCCTGACGAGCCGCGTCGGCCGCCCGGGTCACCTGCACGGGAGAGAGGCCGGCCGCCAGCAGCGGGATGCCGGCAAAGAGCTGCAGCGCCTCGCGCCGATTGATATCAGTCATGCTCCCCTCGCACTCGGCAATCGCCCAACCGCTCAGCTGCCCAACCGCCCAATCGCCTCACAGCTCCCCCCGCTTCATCGACTGGGTGATGTAATCCGAAGCGCGCATCGAGAGCGCGAGGATCGTCCAGGTCGGGTTCTTGTCCGCCTGCGAGACGAACGGCCCGCCGTCGGCCACGAAGAGATTCTTCACGTCGTGCGCCTGACAGTTGGCGTTGAGGGCGGAGTGTCGTGGGGTCGTTGCCCATCCGGACCGTGCCGAGTTCGTGGATGATCGAGCCCCCGTTGGCAGATGCCGTAGCCGTCTTCCTTGCGACGGCATCGTCGACCAGACCTCGCCGCCCATCTCCGCGATCAGAGTGCGGAAGGTCTCCTGCATGTGCTTCACCTGGCTGGTACTCGTAGTCGCTCCACTTCCAGTGGAAGCGCAGCACCGGGATGCCCCACTGGTCCACCACGTCGGGGTCGATCTCGCAGTAGCGAGTTCTCGTTGGGGATCATTTCGCCGCGGCCGGAGAAGCCGATCGTGGCGCCGTAGTACTTGCGGTAGTCGTCCTTGAGCTGGCTGCCGTAGCCGCCGCCGCGGCGGATAGCTCTGGATACCGCCCATGAAGCCGTACGACGGCACGCCGAGCCCGCCCCAGATCTCGATATGGTAGCCGCGCGGGAAATCGAGCTTCCGGTTGTCGAGCCACCAGGGCATGTAGAGATGTGCGCCGCCGACGCCGTCCTCGTTGTGCGGCACGTGGTCCACCATCCGCGGGATGAACCCGCCGACATCGGTGCCGGTCGTGTCGGTCAGGTACTTGCCGACGACGCCGCTGCGAGTTGGCCAGTCCCTGCGGAAACGCGGTCGACCGGGAGTTGAGCAGGATCCGGGCGGACTCGCAGGCGCTCGCGGCCAGCACCACGACCCGGGCCTCGACCCGCTGCTCCTCGCCGGTGGCCTTGTCGATGTAGACCACCCCGTCGGCGAGGCCCCGCGCGATCGAGCGTCACCTCGCGGGCCATCGCGCCGGTGACCAGCGTCAGTCGCCCGGTCGCCAGCGCCGGGATGCACCAGCACGTTGGTCGAGGTGAAGTTGGCGTTGACCGCGCAGCCGCGACTGCACTGGCCGCAGTAGTGGCAGGCGGCGCGGCCGTTGTGCGGCCGGGTCAGGATCGAGAGCCGCGACGGAATGCAGGTGACCTTCTGCCGGTCGGCCGCCTGCTTGACCAGCAGCTCCCAGCAGCGCGGCTTGGGCGGCGGCAGGAAGATTCCGTCGGGGTGGTTGGGCAGTCCCTCGACGCTGCCGAAGATGCCGACCAGCTGGTCGACCTGGTCGTACCACGGGCTTCATGTCGTCGTAGGTGATCGGCCAGTTGTCGCCCAGGCCGTCGATGCTCTTGCGCTGGAAGTCGTCGGGCCCGAAGCGGAGCGAGATCCGGCCCCAGTGATTGGTGCGGCCACCGAGCATCCGGGCCCGGAACCAGTCGAACTTGGTGCCCGGGGCCCTGGTGTACGGCTCTCCCGGCAGCGTACCAGCCGCCGAGGCCGGCGTCGAACTCGCCGAAAGTGCGCTCCGGCGTGCTCGTCCGCGCCGGGGCGGTCTCGTAGGGCCAGGTGAGCATCGCCGAGTCCTTGGTGTTGTCCCACGGCCCGCCGGCCTCGAGCATCATCACCTCGGGCCCCTGCCTGGGTGAGCATGTGGGCCGCCATCCCGCCGCCGGCGCCGGAGCCGACGATGCAGACGTCGAAAGGTGTCTGGCGGGATACGAGAGTCATCAGAGATGGCGGGAAGGGGTGCAACGGCAAGGTACGCCGCACGGGAGAGCGGCGCCAGACGCTGCGTCGTACGGCATGGAACGGTCTCGTGGGTGCTACGGCGCTTCCGCCCCCTCGTCCCGCACGTACTGCCGCGTGAACGTCGTCGGCACCGGACCGAGCAGCACCTCGACGAAGTCGATCAGCCGGCTGCCATCGAGGCCGAGACCGAAGGACTCGGTGACCTTGCCGCCACCATCCACCTTTCGCTCGACGATCAGCGCATCGCCTTTCCAGCGGACCCTCGTCTTGATCGCCCCCCCGTCGACCGCCGGTTCTGTCGCGGTCCCGCCGCCGATCTTCCACTGCTCGGTGCTGCCGTCGGCATCGATCCGGGTGAAGAGGCCGCTGTCAGGATCAATGCGGACCCGTACCGCCGAGTGTCGCCCCAGATCAAGCGTCTGCTTGATGCGGGCGAGGTCCTTCTCGTTGATCTTGCGCCCGTAGCGCCCTCCGCCGAAGCGGCGTCCCCCTGCGATCTCTCCATCCGGCCCGCCCTGTCCACTCATGCCGCCGGCGCCGGGAGGCCCGTACCCAGGCGCCCCGCCGGGCTGCTCACCATCGTCCCGAGGCGTGGGCGGCCCCGCCGGTCCGATTCGAGTCGGGAGGCTATCCGACCGGCTCGTGTCCAGCTGCCATGCGCCGTTCGGCCGCGGCTGCTGCGCCCGGAGTGGCGGGGTGATGCAGACCGCCGCGGTGAGGATCAGCGCAGTGATGGAGTGGAACTGTTCGAGAGATCTCGGCATGGCAGGGGTCGGTAAGGGAACTCGCCTGGGGATGACCGGTGGCCCGGAGTGATCACGTCCGCATGCGAACTGCGGCCGCTGTGTTGGCGGGGACGACCGGTGGGTCGGCGATTGCACCGAGTGCGGTTCCGTGCGTCTGGCGCGCCAGCTCGAAGAATACTCGCTCCCGCGCAGCACAGGTGTGATTGTGGACTGAATGCAGCAGCACGCCTCCCATCGATTGCCATGGTTTGCGATCGCCGTCGACAGGCTGTCGCCCCGCATGGGCTCACCGCCGGGCGGTAGTCCGGGGTCGGCGGCGGCGATCTGCTAATCGCTCCGGAGCAGGCTGTCGGCCTGCGTCATTGCCGCCAGCGGTGCAATCAGCCGGTCAGGATCGGGGTGAGGAGGCCCATCGCCGGTCGCGCGCGCCGCAGCAGCATGGCCATCGCCCGGCGTGTGGTGCCGATCGAATGCTCACGGTATCAGGCAGATCTCCCGGGCCTCGGCCAGCCCGGCTTTCGGGTCGCGCGTCGGCAGGAACTCGTGGGCGATCCAGCCGTCGAAGCCGGTGTCGGCGATCGCCTGCGCGATGCCGCGGTAGTTGAGCTCCTGGGTCGGATCAAGCTCGTTGCGGCCCGGGTTGCCTGCGGTATGATAGTGCGCGATCCACTGCCCATGGTCGCGGATGGTGCGGATCACATCGCCCTCCATGATCTGCATGTGGTAGATGTCGTAGAGCAGCCGCACCCGCGGCGAATTGACCGTGTACATGAGTGGCAGGCCGAAGCTCATTCTGTCGCCCATGAAATCGTGATGATCGACCCGGCTGTTGAGCATCTCGAGGCAGATCGTCACCCCGTCCCGCTCCGCCGAACCCTTCACCCGGTCGAGCGCCTCCGCGCAGGCGGCCATCCCATCCTCGTCACTCCGCCCATCCCGATTCCCCACCATCGCAATGATGTTCGGTACTCGGTGCTGCCGGGCGGCGGCGACGGCGCGCTCGAGTTCGTCGATCAGCAGCGGATGATTGGCGCGATCGTTGAGGCCCCGCCGGATGAAGTCGCTTCGCTCGGTCGGCGTTCCCATGGAGCAGATGAGTCCCTGCTCCTCGGCCAGGGGCCACTGACGTTCCGTCAGAAGATCCACCGCGCCGAAGCCGAGCGCCTTCACCATGGGAAAGAAGTCGCGATCGGGGATGTCCCCGAAGGGCCAGCGGCAGACGGACTGTTTCAGCCGGCCGGCGATCGGGAGCGAGAGGGCCGAGCGTGCCAGACGTCCGTGGGTGGCGGATGCGAGGCCGAGGACGCCCATGCCGGCCATGCCTAGCAAGTCACGTCGCGTCGTCATGGGGCGGGTGGATTGAGGACCTCCGACACGGCGCGCCCGAGGTCGTCCAGGGAGATGGGCTTGAGCAGTACCCGGTGGACTCCCGCCGCCTCGGTGACCTCCGGGGCAAATTCGTCGATGTGGCCGGTCGCAAGGATCACCGGCAGGTCCGGGCGAATCCGGCAGATGGCGGAGGCCAGCTCGAGGCCGTTCTGTCCAGGCATCGTGAAGTCGGTGACCACGAGATCGAAGGCGTTCGGCTCGGCGCGGAGCAGCGAGAGCGCCTCGGCCCCTCCCGTCGCGACGACCACGGTGTAACCTAGCATCTCGAGGCGGCGGCGTCCCAGCGCGGCGAGCGAGGGTTCGTCGTCCACGAACAAGATCCGCTCGCCATGTCCCGTCCCGGTTTCGGGCGTCGCAGTGGCCACATCCTCGACCTCCTCCAGCAGTGCGGGGAAGTAACAGCGCACTTCGGTGCCGACCCGGAGCTCGCTGCTGATGCGCACGGCGCCCTCGTGGTCCTTCATGATGCCGTGCACCATCGCGAGGCCGAGTCCGGTCCCGGCGCCGGGTTCCTTGGTGGTGAAGAAGGGGTCGAAGACGCGGTCGACCACCGACGGATCGATCCCGGTGCCGGAGTCCTTCACCGTCAGCACGGCGTAGGGGCCTTCACGCATGTCAGGGTTGGACCGGGCGATACTGTCCCGCACGTAGAACGGCTCCAGTTCGATCCGCAGCGTGCCGCGCAGCGGCATCGCGTGCGCGGCGTTGGTGCCCAGGTTCATCAGGACCTGGTGAATGGCAGTCGCGTCGCCGAGGATCGAAGGGGTCGCATCGTTCAGCTCGGTCCGGATATCGATGCTGGACGGGAGCGTGGCCCGGAGCAGTCGCACCACCTCGGGGACCTGGTGCTGGAGCGAGAGCGGCTTCCGGTGCGGGGTGCCCCGGCGGCTGAAGGTCAGGATCCGCTCGACAAGCTCCCGGCCGCGGTGCGCGAAGGTGAGGAGCTCCTGCACGTCCTGGGTCAGGGCTTCGGCCTCCGGCCGCCTGGCAAGCGCCACATGCACCAGCTCGGCGTATCCGATGATCCCGTTGAGAATGTTCCGGAAGTCGTGCGCGATCCCGCCTGCGAGCGTGCCGACGGCCTCCAGCTTCTGTGCCTGACGCAGCTCCTCTTCCAGGCTGCGGCGCGCCTGCTCGGCCGCCAGGCGGGCGCTGATATCGACGATGGCGCTGAGGATGAAGACGCCTTCCTCGGTGACCACCGGGGTGAGCCCGATCTCCAGCGCCACCTGGGTGCCGTCCTTGCGACGGCCGAAGAGGTCCCGGCCCGAGCCCATGCGGCGGACCTTGGGCTCGGCGACGAAACCCTTCCGGTAGACCGGATGCCGGGCGCGGAACTCTTCGGGCACCAGCAGGTCCACCGACTTGCCGAGCAGCTCCTCGCGGGAATAGCCGAAGAGGCGCTCGATTTCCCGGTTGACCAGCACAATGCGCCCGTCGGCGTCGATCATCAGGAGTCCGCTGGGCGCGGACTCGACGGCGGCGCGGAGCCGCTGTTCTACGTTGTGAAATGGATCCGTCATGAGGGGGCGACCGCGGAGAGGGCGTGGAGGGGGTCCGGTCCCGTGCAGCAACCGGCGCACGCCGTCAATCCTGAGCAAAATACAGGGAATTCCAGAATCCGCTAGGGGCCGAGTTTCGACCGATTGTCAGGCGGGACTGGCACCGCCATTCGACCCTCAGACCATGTAGTTCCGGGGTGGATTCTTCTGCTGCAGGATGGGCCGCTCGAAGGAGAATGCCGAGATGTCGCTCGGCGTCCTCCCTTGGATGGAGATCTCGCTGAGGATCCGGCCGATGACCGAGGCGAATTTGAAGGCGTGGCCGGCGCAGATCGCGATGCTGATATTCTCGTGCCCGGGGATCCGGTCGATCACGAAGTCCCGGTCCGGCGTCAGGGTATAGAGGCAGGTCTTGGTGTACAGCACCGGCCCGAGGGCACGTGGGAGGTAGCGCTTCGCCCAGGTCTCGACGCGCTGGAAGTTTTCAGCATCTGGTTCGAAGCTGCGGGTCTCCGCCGTGACGGTCTTCCCGCCCGCATCCTGGGCGATCTTGGTCGCAGCCTCGCCGAAGACTGGAAAGCCGTAGAACGAGGGATCGTCCATCCAGATCCAGATCGGGAAACGGCCTGGCTGGAACTCCTCGAGGTGGGGCGAGCTGAAGTAGGTGACCTGCTCCTGGGTAACCTCGAGCGGGAGCGGCGTACCAAGCCAGCCGAGGATGTTGGGCGCCCAGGCGCCGGAGGTCACGACCAGCTTCCGGCAGCGAAAGGCGGTGGCGCCGGCCACGACCTCGACTTCGTTCCCGACGCTCCGCACCGACGTGATCGGCAGGCCCTCGAGGATTGTCGCGCCATGTGCGCGGGCCAGCCGCTGGTGCGCGGCGGTGCCGCGCGCCGCCATCGCGATGCCGCCGTCGGCCTGGTAGATCCCATGGCAATCCTCGGTGAGCTGGAAGTGGGGCCAGCGCCGCATGATCTCCGCCGCGTCCAGGTGCTCAAACGGCACCTGTTCCGTGGTCAGACTCGCCATGTACGGCTCGAGCGGGATGGCGCTCACCCGGTGACAGAAGTCGAGCCCGCCGGTCTTGAGGATGCACGGCTCGCCGGCCTCCGCCTCCACCTCGGCCCAGGAGGCGTAGGCCCGTTTGGCGAGGTTGACGTATGTCGGGGAGCTGTAGGACAACCGGATGATGCGGCTGTGATCCTGCGAGCCGCCGCGGACATGTCCAAGTTCGAACTGTTCGATCGCCAGCACATCGTGGCCCGCCGTCTTCGAGAGCCAGTAGGCAGCGCCGCTGCCGAGCCCGCCGAGGCCGAGGACGATGTAGTCATAGTCGGTGCGCATGGGGCGGGAAGCTGGGGCGGCGCTCTCTGCAACGCCAGTGGCCGTCCGGCGATCCGGTGACTCGAAGTCACCACTTGACGGCACCCTGATCGCGTGAAACCTTGGTCCGTATAGTGACACGCCATACCTCGCCGACCTCGCCCCGGCCACAGACCGGCACCCAGGCCATCGAGCGCGCCTTTGCCCTGTTGCGCTCTTTCAGTGATGTGCGCCGGGCCTGGACGCTGGCGGACCTCTCTCGCGCCCACGCGCTCACCAAGCCGACGACGCTCCGCCTCCTCGGTGTGCTCGAGCGAGAGGGGATGGTGCAGCGGGCCGAGCCGGGCGGGGCCTATCGATTAGGCCCGTCGGCGATCGAGTTCGGCGCATTGGCGCAGCGGGCCACCGAGCTGCCCGCCGCGGCTCGGCCCGAGCTGATCCAGCTCGCGCGAGTCAGCGGAGAGACGGCAAGCCTCGAGGTGCTCGTCGGGGCGCAGGTTATGGTCATTGATGAAGTCCGGGGCCGGTTGCGGGGGAGTGCCTCGGAGTTCGTCGGGGCGCGCTGGCCGGCGCACGCCGCCGCGACCGGCAAGGTGCTGCTCGCCGCGGCGCGGCAGGAGGACAATCCCGCCTGGGTGAGATTCGTGGCCGGCGCCGGGCGGCGGCTGCCCCGGTGTACCAATCGGACCATCGTGTCGCTGGCGCGCCTCGAACGGGAACTGGGCGCGGTGAGCCGCGCCGGCTACGGGACCGCCGTCGAGGAACTCGACCTCGGGTACGCGGCGCTCGGGGCTCCGGTGCGCGATCATACCGGCCAGGTAGTCGCGGCGATCTGCCTCGGTGGCCCGGCGGCGAGGCTCTCCTCCAGCCGGCTGCCGGCGCTCGGGGCACGGGTGATGGCGGCCGCCGTCAGGATTTCGTGCCAGTTAGGCTGCGGTGCGCCGCTTCGCGGTCGTGGCTCGGCCCTGCAGGTGCGCCAGCACCGCAGCGCCTCATGAAGCAGTGGCTGGCAGTGGCGGGATCCGTCACGCTCGTGTCGATTCTGCTGGTGGGTCATGTCGAGGTCGGCACCGCCCAGGCCAGCCCGCGCGGGCACTTGCTGATCGTGGGCGGCGGGGAGCAGTCGGATGAGCTGGTGCGCCGCTTCATCGCACTGGCGGGGGGGCCGGGCAAGGCGCGCATTGTTGTCCTGCCGATGGCGAGTGAGGAGGCCCAGGCGACAGGTGATGAAAAGGCGGAAGAGCTGCGTCAGTTCGGCGCCGAGGCCACGGTGCTCAATCTGAGCCGAGCCGAAGCGGAGGACCCCGCGACGAGCGCGCAGTTCGATAGCATGACGGGAGTATGGTTCTGCGGGGGTGATCAGGCGCGGCTGGCGCCGATCCTGTACGATACCCCGACGCTCTCCGCGATCCAGCGCCGCTACGCAGCGGGGAGCGTCATCGGCGGGACATCGGCGGGCGCGGCGATCATGAGCGATTCCATGCTCACCGGCAATCAGCGCCGCCCCGACAGTCTGGGGTATTATGGGGACGAGTATCCGGCGATCGCGCGGGGCACGATCGAAGTGGTGCGAGGGTTGGGTTTTCTGCATGGGGCAATCGTCGATCAGCATTTCATCACGCGGGAGCGGCACAACCGGCTGCTGAGCGCCGTGCTGGAGCGGCCATCGCTGATCGGGGTGGGGATCGATGAGGGTACGGCGCTCGAGATCGGCGGTGATGGGCGGTGGCGAATCCTCGGCGCGAGTGCGGTCGTCGTCTATGACGCGCGGCAGAGCAGGGTGAGCCGGCCGGGTGCCCGGTTGCTGGGCGCAAGCGGTCTCAGGATGCAACTGTTGCCTGCGGGGAGCAGTTATGATCCCCGGAGCGGGCGGGCGGTGCTGCCGCCAGACTGAATGAGTATAGGGAGGATCGCCGGGGGGCAGGCCGTGCCTGGCGATCGGAGCAGTCGGAAGAACATCTGCAGCACAACGAGACAATCCACATCGCTTTTCAACCTCATGGAGGCACGAGTATGAGGCGTTGGTGTCGTTTGACCCTATCAATATGCGCCACAGTGGTGGGCATGACCGCGCTGGCCGCCAGACCGGCAGCGGCGCAGGCGCTCCACGGGACAGTCAGCGATTCCGTGAATCAGGGACCGCTGGAAGGGGCCATGGTCTCGGTCGTCGGCACGCCCCTGCGTATGCTCACCCGCCCGACCGGCGAGTACGCCTTTCCGACCCTTGCCGCCGGGAAGTACACCGTCCGGGTGCAGATGATCGGATACGGCCCTTCCGTGCACGCGGTCACGATCATCGAGGGCGAAAGCGCCCAGATCGACTTCAGGCTACTCCTCAAGCCGATCGAGCTGGACGAACTGGTGAGCATCGGTTACGGCACCGTCACCCGCGACAACCTGACGACCTCGGTCAGCTCAGTGAGCTCGGAAGACATCACCGCAACCCCGAATGCGAGCTCCGATGCCTCGCTGGCGGGTCGGGCGGCAGGGGTCCAGGTGATTCAGAACGCGGGGAATCCCGGGAACGCGATCACGGTCCGGGTGCGCGGTCCCGCCTCGATCACCGCCAGCAGTCAGCCCCTGTATGTCGTGGACGGCGTGCCCATGATTTCGGAGGACATCTCACAGCTCGGACTGGGCGGCCAGGGCATCCGGGCGATCACCGGTCTGAGCAGCGAAGACATCGAGTCGATCGACGTCCTGAAGGACGCAGCTGCCGCTTCCATCTACGGCTCACGCGGCTCGAACGGTGTGGTGCTCATCACCACGAAGCGGGGCAAGTCGGGGGAGAGCAGCATCTCCTTCAACAGCTACTACGGTTCGCAGACGGCATCGAAGAAGCTCAAGCTGCTGAACGGCCCCCAGTACCTCACCTACATGCGGGAGGGGGCGGCGAACGACGGGTACGATCCCAATGACTTCTTCCCGACCACCGGGGCGAACACCGATTGGCAGGGTGCGGTGTTCCGGACGGCGCCGATCGTCAGTTCGGAGCTGTCCGCGCAGGGCGGCACCGACCGGATCAAGTACCGGGCGTCCGGCACGCTGTTCGATCAGCGCGGTATCGTGATCACCTCCGGGTACCGCCGGATTGGTGGCCGGATCAATCTCGACTTCCAGGCGTCGAAGCGACTGTCGATCTCGAGCGGACTCGCCCTCTCGGGGGAGAAGAACGACCGGATCGAGGCGGACGACAACCTCGAAGGGATCGTCGGGAATGCGATCGCCCACGAGCCGTACTTCCCCATCCGGCAGCCCGGTGGCGCCTTTACGACGATCGCGGATGGCATGGCGTACGTGAATGCCCTCGACCTCGCCGCGCACAACAGGACGCTGGCGTCAACCAACACAGTGCTCGCCAACCTCGAGGCGCGCTTCGATCTGGGCGGCGGGCTGCAGCTCACCGGCCGGGGAGGCGTCGACTTCTACAATCTGACCGAGACGCAGTACCAGTCGCCGCTCGTGCCGGGGTCCGATGGCGCCAAGTACGGCGGCGTGGCGAAGCGGGGCTATTCCAATGGCCAGCGCTACGTGCTCGACGGATTCCTGAACTACGACAAGACCTGGAATACGCGCCACGTGGTGGGGCTCACCCTGGGCAGCAGCGTGGAGCAGAGCAACACCGATAACAACTTCGTCCGCGGCGAGGCGCTGACCGACGAGAAGCTGCACCAGGTGAGCAACGCCACGACCGTCACCCAGTTCTCCGGCACCTACGGGCAGAACGGCCTGGTCTCGTTCTTCGGCCGCGGGAACTACAGCATGGACGACAAGTACCTGCTCGGAGTCAGTTTCCGCAGCGATGGGGCGTCGGTGTTTGGTCCGAACAACCGGTACGGCTTCTTTCCCGGCGGATCGCTCGCCTGGGTGGTCAGCCGGGAGAGCTTCCTGGCGAACAGCAAGACAGTCAGCCTCCTCAAGTTGCGCGGCAGCCTGGGCCGCACCGGCAACCAGGGGCTGAGCAACTATCCCTACCAAGGGCTCTACTGTACCACGAACTACGGTACCGAGCCGGGCTACAACCCCTGCACACTCGGCAATCCGAACCTGCGCTGGGAGAAATCCACCCAGCTCGACCTCGGTGCCGACCTGGAGCTCTGGAGCGGGCGAGTCGCCTTCAACGTCGACTGGTACCGCAAGAACACCAGCGACCTGCTGCTCAGCCGGCCCACCGCCCCGAGCACAGGCTACACCTCCTTCACCGACAACATCGGTGCGATGTCGAACAAGGGCCTCGAGTTCCAGTTGACCGTGGTCCCGATCCAGCCATCACACGCGGATGGCTTCCGTCTGGTGACCTCGATGAACGTCGCGACCAACCGGAACCGGGTGACGAAGCTGTACAAGAATCAGCCGATCAACACAGGGTATTACGAGATCAACCGCATCGAAGTGGGTCAGCGGCTCGGCGCCTTCTACGCCTACCACTTCAAGGGCGTGGACCCGGCCACCGGCGACGCGATTTATCAGGACCTGAATCATGACGGCCAGATCACGACGGCGGACAGGCGGATTGTGGGCAATCCGTGGCCGGACTTCACCGGCGGGTTCACCGGAACAGCCTCGTGGAAGCACTTCGACCTGACCGGCTTCTTCCAGTTCAGCAAGGGGAACAAGGTCTTCAACGGCATGCGGGTCTTCTCCGACGAGGGCGGCTACAACTACGACAACAAGTTCATCAACGTCCTCAACCGCTGGCAGCAGCCGGGAGACATCACGAACTCTCCCCGGGCCAGCTTCGACGGCACTTCAGGCGCCCGAGTGATCTCCGACCGGTTCATCGAAGACGGGTCGTATCTGAGACTCGCCGACCTCACTTTCGGCTTCGAGCTGCCGGAAGGGTTCTCCGGCCGCCTCGGGATGACACGCACCCGCCTCTACGTCCGGGGCCAGAATGTCTTCACCTCCTCCAAGTACAGCGGCTACAATCCGGAGGTGAACAGCAACGGCAGTACCGCCGCCGCGTCCCTCGCCACCGACTTCTACGCCTATCCGGTCGCCCGCACCTGGTCGTTCGGCGTTCAGGCGGGGTGGTAACCATGACAACCCTGACTTCACTGCTCCCGAAAGGCGCTCGTATGTTCCAGCGCTCAGTTCTTCTCGTCGTCGCAACGCTTGCCCTGGGGGCCTGCGGGATCCTGGATACCAGTCCCCCCGATCAGCTCTCGGACGACAAGGCGATCAAGACTCCGGGCGGCGCCCGCGCCGCCCTCGCCGGCGCCTACAGCGCGCTGCAGAGCGGATACTACTACGGCGGCACCATGACCCACTTCGGCGATCTCTACGCCGACAACGCCAACCACACCGGGACCTTTACCTCGTACCAGGACGCGTTCCTGCATGCCTTTTTCGCGGACAACTCGGATGTCACCGGAATGTGGGCGGCCATCTACAACGCGATCAAGCGGGCCAATACCCTGATCGCCAAGGTGCCCAGCGTCACCGGATTCGCGGCTGGTGAGCAGGATCAGATCCTCGGGGAGGCGTACTTCCTCCGGGCGCTGAGCTATCACAATCTGGTGAAGTACTACGGTGGTGTGCCGCTGCGACTCGATCCGGTGACCGATCCGAGCAGCGCGGGAAACATCACCCGCGCGACGGCGGCGGAGGTCTATACCCAGATCCTCCTCGATCTCAGCGAAGCCGAGACCCGGATCTCGGCCACCACCAGTCCGGACAATCACGCGACACTCGGAGCGGTCAAGGCACTGCAGGCCCGGGTGTACCTCTTTCAGGGCAACTACGCGCTGGCGCTGAGCAAGGCGCAGGAGGTGGAGGCGATGGGCTACAGCCTGGCCCCCAACTACTCCGAACTGTTCGACAACGACGATGTGAGCACCCCGGAGAACATCTTCAAACTCACCTTCACCTCCGCCGTCGAACAGGCCAATCTGCTCGGCTACTACTGGCTCTCCGACCAGCTGGCGACCGGGGCGGGTCGCTTCGAGATTGCCCCGACTCAGTCGCTCATCGACGCCTACGACACGCTGTCTACCGACACCCGGTTGCAATGGAACATCCAGCCCGATCCCTCAGGCGGCGGCTATATCGAGGGGAGCCAGGGCGGCGGGTCATATGGCAGCAAATTTCCCACACCGAACGGCGCGGAGGATTTCCACATCATCCGCTTCGCCGAGATCCTCCTGATCAAGGCGGAGGCCTTTGCGCAGCAGAGCCAGCTGGACAGCGCGGTGGCCAATTACAACGCCATCCGGGTCCGCGCGGGGCTGGCCCCGCACGTGCTCAATGTCGATGTGACGACCCAGCAGGAAGTGCTGGACCAGATCGACCTCCAGCGTCGTCTGGAATTCGCTGAAGAGGGCGACCGCTTCACCGACCTCGTCCGCACCGGCAGGGCGCAATCGGTCCTGGGCATTCCAGCCACCAAGGAGCTCTTCCCGATCCCTCAATCGGAGATCGACGTTGCCTCCGGGGTAACCCAGAACCCGGGCTACTGACGGGAGTAGGGGATCGGCAGCACGCAGTCAGCTGTTGACAGGAAACTGGGCGGGGCATGGAGAGAGTTCCTCCATGCCCCGCTCTTTTCTCACCCAACTGCATTGGCCCGCAACGATCAGGTCTTGAGCCGGCTCGCAAACTTGTTGCGCAGCTTCGCCAGCTTCGGGGTGATCACCGCCATGCAGTACGGTTGCGTCGGGTTGCGCCGGAAATAGCCCTGATGATAGGCCTCGGCGGGATAGAATCTGTCCAGCGGCGCCACCTCGGTGACGATCGGGGCGTTGTAGATCTTCCCGGCGGTGAACTCGCGAATCACCTGCTCCGCGGTCGCCTTCTGCTCCGGTGAGTTGTAATAGATCGCCGAGCGGTACTGGGTGCCCACGTCGGCTCCCTGACGGTTGAGCGTCGTCGGATCGTGAATCGCCAGGAAGACCTCCAGCAGATCGTGATAGCTGATCACCGACGGATCGAACTCTACCTGCACCACCTCCGCGTGGCCGGTGGTCCCGTCACAGACGGCCTCGTAGCTCGGGTTGGGCAGCTGCCCACCTGCATAGCCCGAGACCACCCGCTGCACCCCTCGCAGTGATTCCAGCGGTGCCTCGATACACCAGAAGCAGCCGCCGGCCAGGGTCGCGGTATCCAGAGTTGTTCCCACAGATGCTCCATTACGAGTTAAAGTCGGGCTACTTCGTCATCAACAGCCCCGGTGAGGGCTTGGCGGGTGTCGGAGGAGTGACGGGTTTCTTGGTCCCGCGAGCCAGGAGTTGTGGCAGGCCGGCGAGTTCGTAGGCCGTCACCGCCATCACCGCCGAGGCCTGCTTCAGGTCGTCACCGAGCGTGTGGTCCCAGGTGTCCACCTGCGAATGATGAGTGTGGTTGTACCCTCGAGATTGCTGGTCGAAGTTCCACCCCGGCACGCCGTAGGGGAGGAAGGAGAGGTGATCGGTGCCGCCCTTGTTGGCGTCCCGCACCGCTCCGGCGCCCAGCGACGCGACCGGCGCGAGGAGATCCTTCCAGAGCTGTTCATCCTGGGTTCGTCCCTGCAACGCCTGGCCGGTGATCGCGCCGGTGCCGTTATCGAGGACGAGAACAGCCTGGATGCTGTCCGCTTCGTCGGCGTGGTGCGCAGCGTAGGCCCGAGAGCCGAGCAGACCCTGCTCTTCGCCGGTGAAGAGGATGAAGCGGATGGTCCTCTCCGGCTTCAAGCCGGACTGGGCGATCGCCCGCGCGGCCTCCAGGACCACCATCGATCCGGTGCCGTTGTCGGTCGCACCGGTGCCGAGGTCCCAGCTGTCGAGGTGCGCACCGAGGATGACGACCTCGCCGGGCAGCGTTGTGCCGCGGATCTCGGCGACGGTGTTGTACTGCATGACGGGCCCGGCGCTGAACCGATTCTCGATGCGTCCGCCGATCCGGGGCACGACGCCCTGCCTGATGAGCCGGTCGAACATGGCGTAGTCCTCATGCGCGATCACCACGCTCGGCAGCGGTGCGACGCTGTTCGGGCTGCCACTCATGTTCATCAGCCCCTGCTCCTTGCCGGCATCACGCAGGGTGCCCAGCGCGCCCGCCTGTTTGAGGAGGTAGGGCAGATCGGTCTGGAACTGCTGTCGCGCCTTGCGGGCCGCCTCGGAGGTGTCGGTCGGCGGGCCCATCTGCGTCCGGGCCGACTGCATCGCGGCCGAGTCGGCGGCAGTCATCGGCGGGCCGTCAGGGTTCCAGATTGTGGCCGGTGCCCGGGTGATGAGCCAGGCGCCCTTCACCCGGTCGCGATAGACCGCGAGGCTCTCCGGCGTGGAGACATCCACCCGCACCACTGGCCCGGTCAGCGTCTTCCCTTCGGTCCCCGCCGTCCACGCCCAGCTCTCGGCGCGGAGATTCCGCTCGAATGGAGCCTGGATGGCGAATTGGATCGCGCCTCGGCTCCAGGTCACGCCGAATTGCCACGGCTCGAGATGCGCCTCGAGACCGTAGGCGCGGAACCGGTCCGCGGTCCACTCGTTGGCGCGGGCGGCGGCGGGCGCCCCCGTGAGCCGGGGGCCGATCACGTCGGTGAGGTACTGAAGATTGGCCATCACCTCGGATCGGTCGAGGGCCTGGCTGGTGAGCCGGCCTGCGCCGGTGGTGTCGACCTGCGCGGAGAGAAGCTGCGCGCCGATCAGGAGCATTGGGGCCATGCGGAGAACACGATTCATGAGTCGATCACCTTGTAGACGTCCCACCGCTGCACTTCGGGAATGACCAGCGGCGCCCTCCCACGCGGTCATGACGCGGACCACGTCGCCCTGCGTGCCACAGGAAATATCGCGATGCCACTGACAGACGTACATGATGACTCCGTGAGGAGGAGAGCCATCAATCTGCGGCGCGGAACGCCCGGACGGAATCCCGGTTCAGGCGAACATCGGACGCCGCCGGTCATAGGGCATCGGATCGCCCGGCCGAGGCCAGAAACGATCCCGGAGGAACCAGAGTGCGACGCTGCCCGCCGCGAAGAGTACCAGGCTGACCGGCAGCTGGCGCTGAAAGGCGAACAGGGCATCCTCCCCCTTGACCTCGTGCCAGGAGAGCAGGGGCCCTAACAGGAAGGCGAGCAGGTTGTTCAGCCCATGCGCCATCATCGACAGTCGGAGCGAGCCGCTGCGCAGGTAGATCCCTGTCAGTCCGAGTGCCAGCAGGAAGATTCCGAGAGGTGATGCGTGGAACATCGCGAAGAGCATGGTGGTCGCGAGAATGCCGGGCCACCGCCCCCACTTCCGGCACCAGCGATGGAGCAGGAGACCGCGGAAGACCAGCTCCTCGGTCACCGGGGCGAAGACGATGACCGTGAGCCAGAGCAGCGCGACCTCACTCGCGTTCGCCGGTGGCGGCAGCAGGGTGTCCGCCCGATGCAGCCAGGAGCGGACGCCATCGGGCCAGACCAGAGACAGCGGGTAGTAGAGCAGCCAGGTGCCGCCGAAGTTCACGGCGGTGAGCGCGGGGACCACTGCCAGAGTTTGCAGGATGCCGGGCGGGGTGAGCACCGGGTGATCGAGCCGCAGCATCTCCACCCCGCTCCGCCGGCCGAGCCACCAGGCGAAGAGGAACATCACCGGGTAGAGGAGCGCCATCGCGAAAAGCTGCTGAGCGGGTGCCAGCGCGATCGGCACCGCCGCGCCGATCATGATGCCGAGGCAGCCCAGCAGCAGGTAGCGGGAACGGAAGCGCGCAGGGAAACTCATCGTCCGGCTACGCGAGCCGGTCTCCGATGTACCGCCGGATATCGAGCGAGAGACTCTCCATGGGCGCGTAGAAGCCGCGCTCGAAGACTCGGCTGCTCATGCCGCGCTGCACCGAGGCGCAGATCACCCAGTCCTGCCGGTTGGTGATGTCCCAGAACTCGACCGCATCCATCGGGTCGAAGTCCGGGCTGAGCGATTTCCTCGGGGTGAAAGAGGAAATCGCAGATGACGGTGGTGCTCGCCGGGCCGTGCGGCCAGAGCGAAAAAGCGGCGGCATGGTCGGCGGAGAGCGAGACCATCAGGTTGGGATAGATCAGCTCGCCCTTGTGCAGCACCCGCTCGTCGTCGTTGAGCCCCGCGAAGGGGCGCCGATTCGTGGTGCCGGTCATGGTGAAGGTCCAGGCCCCTTCTCGTGAGGCACGCCCCGGTCCCAGTCGAGGTCCATGCCCGCCCTTCTGCTTGAACGCCGGCACCACCCGGCAGAGCTCGGGGTGCACGGGCCCGCAGTGGTAGCACTCGTTGTAGTTCTCGAGGATGACCTTCCAGTTGGCATCCACGTGGTAGGTGATCCGCCGGGCGCTCCGCAGCTCGGCGAGAGGGTAACGGCAGGCTGCGTTCCACCGCGCCGCCGAGTTGGCGGCGAGCAGCGGGGTGGCCGGAGGTGGCCTGCCAGGTTGAGGAAGACGAATCCGCCCCAGATCGATCGACCGCCGATCCGGTGCAGCGAGAGCTCCTCCTTGCAGAAGCCGTCGCCCTCCTCGAGGAACGGTGCGGTGCGCAGCTGACCGTCGAGGTTGTAGGTCCAGGCGTGATAGGGGCACTTGATGCCCGCGCGTGAAGGTGCCGGTCGCGCCGATCCCCGTGCCGGCGCCGCCCAGGGGCTTCGGGTCGACGCCGAGCACCAGCTGCGAGCCGCGATGGCGGCAGACATTGTAGTGGGCGTGGAGGGCGCCGTCCCGCGTCGCGCACCAGCAGCACGCTCTCACCGGCGAGATCGAGCAGCAGGTAGTCGCCAGGCCCGGGGACCTCCTCTTCCCGGCCGACGCAGAACCATTCCTGTGTGAAAATCCGGTCCTTTTCACGGGCAAAGAGGTCGGGCGAGAGGTAGTACTCGCGGGAGAGCGTCGGCTCGAGTGTCATGTGGCGAATGTACCGGGCGGGAGGGAGTCGCGACAGGCGTCGGGTGCGGGTGAGCGGTGACTGGAGGTCAGGGTCTCCGCAGCGCCCGCTCCGCCGCTTCGGCGAGGGTCCGTACCAGGAAGGGCTTGGCCACAACCTCCCGGATGCCGAGTTTCCGCATCTCGCCGGGTTCGATGGCGCCGCTGTAGCCGGAGGTGAGGATCACCGGCAACTCCGGCCGCAGGGCGGTGAGCTCCCGGGCCAGTTCGAGGCCGGTCATCCTGGGCATGGTGAGGTCGCAGAAGACGAAGTCGAACTCATCCGGGCGGGCCTGGAATGCCGCGAGTGCGTCCGTGGGCTGTGCCATGGCCGTGACGCGGTAGCCGAGTCGCTCGAAGATCCGGGTGGCGATGCGGACCAGCGCCGGCTCGTCGTCGACGACCAGGACGTGCTGTCCCACGCCTTGGGGAATCGGACTCTCATTGGGAGAGGCCGGGTCGACCCGGCCCTCGACGGCGGGAAAGTAGAGGCTGAAGATCGTGCCGACCCCGGGCTCGCTGCCGACAGTGACGGCGCCGTCGTGGCTCTGCATGATGCCGTGCACCACCGCGAGGCCGAGCCCGGTGCCTTCGCCCGGCCCCTTGGTGGTGAAGAAGGGGTCGAAGACCCGTTCCACCGTCGGCCGATCCATGCCGTGCCCGGTGTCGCGCACCGACAACCGCATGTAGAGTCCGGGCAGGAGTGTGGAGTACTGCGGCTCCGCCTCTCCGATACGTACTGGCTGGTAGCTCAGGTCGAGGATCCCGCCATGCACCCGCATCGCATGGGCGCCGTTGGTGCAGAGATTGATGACCGTCTGGTGAATCTGGGTCGCGTCCGCGAGGACGAGATGATCCTCGTCGGTCATGGCGGTGCGGATCTCCACCGTGGCGGGTAGGGTGGCGCGGAGCAGCTTCAGCGCCTCGAGGATCACCGGCTCGAGGGGGATGAGCCGACGCTCCTGCTCGCGGAGCCGGCTGAAGGTCAGGATCTGCTGCACCAGGTCCCGGGCGCGACGGGATGCCAGCAGGATCGCCTCGATGCCCTCGCGGCCGGCGTCGTTGCCGGCGAGGTCCTGCGCCAGTAACTCCGCATTCCCGATGACTGCCGCGAGGATGTTGTTGAAATCGTGCGCGATGCCGCCGGCGAGGGTGCCGATGGCCTCCATTTTCTGCGCCTGCCGCAGCTGCACCTCCAGCGCCTGACGAGACTGCTCCGCCAGCCGCCGATCGGTGATCTCCTGCACCGTTCCCGCGGAGCGGATCGGGGTGCCGTCTTCAGCATACTGGGTCTCGCCGCGCTCGTGCACATACTTGATTCGACCGTCCCGCATGAGGAGGCGATGGACGATGTCGTACGGCAGGCGCTGCTGCACCGAGGCGGTGAATGCGCGATTGACCTCCTCGCGGTCGTCGGGGTGGATCGCCGCGAGAAAGGCCTGGTAGGTGGCGCCGAATTGCCGTACGTCCAGTTCGAAGATCCGGAATATTTCGTCGGACCAGTACAGCGCCTCGGTCCGCAGATCCAATTCCCAACTTCCCATGTTCGCGATGTGCTGGGCTTCCAACAGCCGGGCCTCGCTGCGGCGCAAGGCCGCATCGGCCTCCCGCTCCACGGTGATGTCGAGCATCACGCCATCGAGCCATTGCGCGGTTCCGTCCGGTCCGTAAGCGGCCTGCCCCTGTTCCTTGACCCAGCGGATCTCCCCGTTGGCGTGCCGAAAGCGGTAACGGATCTCGAAGGGCAGGCGCGCCCGGACTGCGGCGTCTACCGCTTCCGCCACCAGCGGCCGATCCGCCTCCAGCATGAGATCACCTATGGTGATGCCGCCGGGTCGGAGGAAATCCTCGGCGGGATAGCCGGAGAGGGCGAGCATGCCGTCGGAGAGGAAGATGTCGCGGTAGGGGTATTCCACCTCTGATCGGTAGACTGTGCCGGGTATGTTCGCCACCAGGGTGCGGAATCGCTCCTCACTCTCCCGGAGCCACTCCTCCGCCACCATCCGATCGGTGATATCGAGGATCACCCCGCCGAGGAAGATGGGAGTGCCTTCGGGCCCGTAGGAGGCCTGGCCCTCCTCGTAGACCCAGCGGGTACTCCCGTCCGCGTGCCGGATCCGATAGCGGAGCCTCCACAACTCTCCCCGGGCGATGGCCGCTTCGGTGGCCTCGGTCAGCCGGGGAATGTCGTCGGTGAGCGTGATGCTGGTGAACAGTGCCCCTCCCGCTCCGGAGAAGCTGGACGCCGGATATCCGGTGAGCCCTTCGACCCCGCCCGACATGAACAGGCTCTTCCACGGATGCTGTGGCTCGCAGAGAAACACGGCCCCTGGGACACTCCCCACGATCGTGCGGTAGCGGGCCTCACTGGTGCGCAGGGCCTCTTCGGCCTGGGCCCGATCGGTGACATCCACCACGAGCCCATCCAGCCAGAGCGGGGTTCCATCGTCGCCGAAGTGCACTCGGCCCTGGTCGTGAACCCAGCGGATGGAGCCCTCCCGGTGCCGCAGCCGATAGCGCACCCCGAAAGTGCCCGACCCCGCGATGGCGGCCTCGACCGCGGCCAGGACCATCGCCTGATCCTCGGGGAGCGTGAGATCACCGAACGCCGGCCCGCCGGATTGCATGAACTGCGCGGCGGTGTACCCCGTCAGGGCGAGGGTGCCCTCGGAGAGAAAGCTGTCCTTGAAGGGATGCCGGACCTCGGAGCGGTAGACGGTACCCGGCGTGTTCGCGACCAGGGTCCGGAACCGCTCCTCGCTCTCCCGAAGCGCCACCTCGACCCGCATCGGCTGGGTGATGTCGATGACCACCCCCTCGAGCCAGCGTGGCGATCCGTCGGGCGCGGGAATCACCCGGCCCTGGTCGTGCATCCAGCGGACGGAACCGTCGGCGTGTCGTATCCGGTAGCGCAGCTCGAATCGACCCTCGTGGTGGACCGCGCTTGCGATCGACTCCGAGACGGCCGGCCGGTCCTCGGGAAGAATGAGCTCCCCGAACGCGGTGCCGCCGGATCGAGTGAGCTCCTCGGCCGAATAGCCACACAACTCGCGTACCTGCTCGGAGACGAAGACGTCCCGCCATGGCGGCTGGGCGTCCGAGCGGTATACGGCGCCCGGCACGTTGCCGATCAGGTCGCGCAGCCGTTCTCCGGTCTCGGCCAGTGCCGCGAGCTCCCGGCCGCGCTCCGCCTCGGCCCGTTCGAACTCCGCCACCCGCTCACGCAGCTGGTGGACCTCCTCCTCGATCGTCGATCGGGAGCCGGAGTCGGGTCGATCGGTCATGCGCTCGACGGTACCTCGCCGCCTTCGGGCCCGAAGAAAATCACCCACAACGCCAGGTCGTGGGTGAACTGCTCGAAGCGATGCTCCCGGTGAGCCGGTACAAAGAGCACATCGCCCGGACCGAACGCCACACGCTCGGCGCCGTTCCGGAACCAGCCACTCCCGCGCATGACGACGTACAGCTCGTCGCGGGTGTGGGGCGTCTGCGGGTCGCTCACCCTCGGTGCGTAGAGTCCCACCTCGAGGGTGCCGTGCTCAAGGAGGACGGCGAAGTGGTCTCCATAGGGCCCCGGCATCCGGCTGAGTGCCTCCGCCAGCGTCAGGTGATCAGGCGTCATCCCGAGGTTCCTCCAAATCGGTCCGGGGCAAAGAGAGCGAGGCGCTGGTCGGCGGGGTGGCCCAGCAGGGCATCCGCCAGCAACCGGCCGAACACCAGACCAAGGGACATCCCGTTGCCTGAGAAGCCGCCCACGACCCAACCGCGGCGCTCGGGCATTGGGGCGACAATCGGAAGTCGGTCCGCGGTGAACGCCATGGGTCCAGCCCAGCGATGGGTGACCTGCAAGGGGCCAATTTCCGGGAAGAGCGCGGGGAGCACCGCTTCAAGCGCGCCTTGGACATCCTCGGTCGGACGCATGTCCAGGATTCCCTCATCCCGGCCCGGCCGGAGAGCCCGGCACCCGCCGAGGATGATGCTCCCGTCCGGCGTCTGCTGCCAGTACTCCTCCGTAGACGTCGTCAGGGCAGTCATCCCGGTGCGGAATACCGGCCCGATGGGGGCCAACGCGAGGGCCTGTCCGCGCACCGGAACGATGGTCGTTCGGAACTCCGGCAGAAGCGCACCAGTCCATGCGTTAACGGCGGAGAGCGTCGCCGGCGTGGTCAGCGTACCCCGTGTCGTGACGATCCGGGTCCCCGCTGGGCAGCTGGTCATCGCAGTGACCTCCGCCTGCAGGATCGTCGCGCCGTGACGCGTCGCAGCCGCTGCCAGCCCCCGAACCAGCTTTCCCGAGTGCAGCGTCGCGATGTCTCGGAAGAAGAGCCCGCCGGCGATGCGCGGTCCGAAGGTGGTGCCGACGAACCCCTGCGCCGCCCGCCGGTCGAGGCACTCCGTCACGCAGCCGTCGGCGGTGAGGAGCGCCGCGAGGCGGGCGTTGACCGCCTGTTCTTCCTCATCCAGCGCCAGATGCAGGTGCCCGGTCGGGCGCAGGTCGCAGTCGATCGCCTCCGCGTCGAGAATCGTGTCGGCGAGGTGGCGGTTCTCGATCGTGAGGCCGAGCAGAGTCCGGGCCTGGTTGCGGCCGAGCCGGGCAATGCTGGCGTCATAGTCCTCTGCGGTGCCTAGCGGAAGAAAGCCACCATTCCGACCGGTGGCCCCGGCGCCGGGCCCGTCGCGTTCAAGCACCAGGGGCCGGGCTCCGCTCCGCGCCAGCCAGTAGGCAGTGCTCAGGCCGAGGATCCCTCCGCCGATCACCACCACGTCGGCGGACCCCGGTAGAGTGCCTGGCATCGGCGCCAGTGCCCGGCCCCACCAGGGCCCCGAGGTGACGGTCACACCGCGACGGCGCTCACCGCCCTGCTAGAAGCGGTCGAGATCATGGCCGATGACGGTCCTTCCTGTGAACCCGCCGGCCTTCACTCCAGCCAGCAGCTCCTCGTCGGTGCCACCCATGCGGACGATGTGATAGAGCACCAGCAGTTTGGGTCTGGCCCGAGCGGCGAGGGCACCGAGCTCCCGATCCGAGGTATGGAACTGGTGCATGTAGGTGGGCCAGGACTCGCCGCCTGGGCGGTCTTCCACCTTGAGTCGGACCGCGGGATAGACCTCGTGGATGAGGATGTCCGCACCCTCGGTGGCTCGTTCCAGCGCCGGACAGGGGCGGGTGTCGCCGGAGATCACGATGACCTTGCCCGGCGCATCGATGCGGTAGCCAAAGGCGTGCTTCCAGGCGCCATGGAGGACCGGGATCGCCGTGATGCGGACGCCCGCGGAATCGTAGACCACGCCGCCGGTGACTTCCCGGACATCCACCTTGTAGCCACCGGGCTCGGCGTGTCCCTCCGCCCCGGTGCGGATCGCGATATCCTCGGCCCACGCGGCGATGATATGGTCGGCCATGGCGTGGGTCCCTGGAGGGCCCACGATCCGGAGCGGTGTCCGCCGCCTCATCACCCAGGAGGTGAAGATCAGGTCCGGCAGACCGAGGGTGTGGTCGCTGTGCAGGTGGGTGAGGAAGAGAGCGGTGACGGGGCCGTTGCGGAACGGCAGGCCCGCGGCGGTCATCTGGCGTTCGGCGCCGGGCCCCGCATCGAAGAGAAAGATCCGGTCGCCGACCGTGACGACGGTCGCCGGTCCCTGGGCCTTCGGGTCCGGGACCGGCATGCCGGTGCCGAGGAGAATGACAGTAGTCGACTCGGAGACCTGGCCCGGCGATCGACGATTCGTGCCGGGCGTCAATGCGACCAGTACGGCCATTATCTGGAGAATTCCCATCGGCGAATTCCTCCCATTACCACCGATTCGGTTCGCCCAATCGCCCAATCGCCCAATCGCCCAATCGCCCAATCGCCTAATCGCCTAATCGCCTAATCGCCCAATCGCCCAATCGCCTAATCGCCTAATCGCCTAATCGCCTAATCGCCCAATCGCCCAATCGCCCAATGGCCCAATCGCCTAATCGCCTAATCGCCCAATCGCCCAATCGCCTAATCGCCTAACCGTCAATCCAGCAGTCCCAGCACCTCGTAGGCGGCGTTGCGGCCGTTGATCGCGATCACGCTGCCCCCGGGGTGGGTGCAGGCGCCGCAGAGGAAGAGACCGGCCATCGGGGTCCGGGGCTCGAGCCGGTTGCTCCACATGTAGGGCGGCAGGCATTCGCCCTGGAAGATGTGGCCGCCGGTGAGGCCCACCCGCGACTCGATGTCGGGCGGGCCCAGCACGTCCATCGCGATCACCGCCTCCGGCAGGTTGCTGCAGAACCGGGCGATCGAGGCCAGCCCCATCCGCCCGCGGCTTCGCGGTGGTCGTCCCAGGTGCCCTCGGCAAAGGCGTACGGCACGTACTGGGAGAAGACGCTCATCACGTGCTTCCCCTCGGGGGCGACGCTCGGGTCGTAGGCGGTCTGCAGGTAGATCTCGGTCCAGACCCGCTCCGGCAGCTTGCCGGCCCTGGCCGTCGGCGTAGCACGACTTCCATTCCCGCTTGCTGATGGGAGTGTTGATCGTGGCCAGGTGGTGCGGCTCCGCTGGTGCCGGGGCGCGCCTTGAAGTTGGGCAGCTCGCGACAGCGCAGCGTTGAGCTTGAGGGTGCAGCCGGTGATCGGCAGCGCCTCCACCCGGCGGCGCCAGCTCGGCGTCGGCGCCCTGGCCGAGCAGCCGGAGAGTGACCACCGGATCGGCGTTGGAGACCACGATCGGCGCCCGGATCCCCTCGCCGCTCTCGAGCACCACCCCCTGGCCCGGCACGATCGCGGCCGACCGGGACTCCGGCGGCCACGGCCACTCCCGCCTCGCGGGCCGCGTCGCAGAGCAGGAAGGAGATCGTCCCCATCCCGCCCGTGACGTAGCCCCAGTCGCCGGGGTGCTCGTTGTCCATCCGGCCGCAGTAGTGGTGGAAGTAGATCGAGGCGGTGCCCGGGTCGAACGGACTCGCAAAGGTGCCGACGACGCCCTGGCCCATGTAGGCGAGCTGCAGCTTCTCGTTATCGAAGAACCGTTCCAGCAGGTCGTTCATCGACCACTGGAACAGCAGCGCCATCGCGCTGCGGTCGTTGCCCAGCCGCTCCTCGATCTCGTCCCGGGAGGGGGCGCGGCCGATCCACATGTCGCGCTCGTCCGGCGGTCGGATCGCGTCGGCCACCCGGCGCATCAGGGCGTGCATCGCGTGCCGGCCGTGCACCTCCTTGGGCGCAAAGCGCTTGAGCTCCTCGTCGGCCTTGGCTTCGTCGTCCCAGAGCTGGATGCTGGTGCCGTCCTCGAACGGCACGAAGTAGCCGCCGCTCGCGGGAGTCCAGCTGAAGCCCCGCGCCTTGAGGCCCAGCTCCCGGATCACCAGCGGATGCAGCAGCCCCACCACGTACGCGCAGGGGGAGACCCGGTAGCCGGGCCAGGTCTCCTCGAGGGTGCAGGCGCCGCCCACCCGCTCGCGCGCCTCGAGCACCAGCACCCGCTTGCCGGCGCGGGCGAGGTAGGTGGCGCAGGTCAGGCCGTTGTGGCCGGCGCCGACGACGATCACGTCCCAGCGGCGGGCGGCGAGATCGCGGATCGGGGCGGGAAGGCCGACCTTGCCCATCACGGCGCCGGTCGGCGAGGAGCGGGGGATGCGGTCATCGGATCGGCGGCTCAGTGCAGGCCGAGCAGGAAACGGTCGTACCACGCGAGGTAGCGCCGCATCCGGTCGGCCTGGTAGCTGGGCCGCCCGAGGCCGTGCCACTGCCCGGGATAGATCACCAGCTCGGTGGGGACGCCGAGGCTCCGCAGCGCCTGGTACATCTGCTCGGAGTTGAGCAGCGGCACGTTCATGTCCTTCTGGCCGCCCAGGAACAGGGTCGGCGTGGTGATCCGGTCGGCGTGGAGGAAGGGATAGGAGAGCTTGAGCCAGAGTTGCGGTGTTGTCCCAGGGCCGGCCCAGCTCGGCCTCGTACTCCCGGACGTACATGTCGGTGCCGTAGCCGGCCAGGATGTTGGAGGCACCCGCGCCGCTGGTCGCCGCCTTGAACCGTGGGTCGAGGCGATGACGTAGTTGGTGAGGATGCCGCCGTAGCTCCAGCCGCCGACGCCGAGGCGGGCCGAATCGGCCAGCCCCTGGGCGACGGCCCAGTCCACCGCCCCCAGCACGTCCTCGACGTCCTTGTTGCCCCAGTCGGCGAAGATGGCCTGCGAGAATGCCTCGCCCCGGCCGCGAGCTCCGCGCGGATTCATCGCGACGACGACGTAGCCCTGCGCGGCGAGCGTCTGCCAGTAGAAATTGAAATCGTTCGGGAACTGGCTGACGGGACCGCCGTGCAGGTTGAGGACCGTCGGGTACTTCGTGCCCGGCGTGTAGCCCAACGGCAGCACGAGGAAGCCGTTGATGATTGTGCCATCCCTGCTCCGGACGCTGATCTCCTCGGTCGACGCCAGTCGCACCGCCGACATCAGGGAGTCGTTCTGATGGGAGAGCGGCCGGGGCTCCGGACCCTCGGCGGCGTACACCTCCGCCGGCTCCGCCGGCGATTCGACGAGCGCGGCGATCCGCCCGTCACTACTCAGCGAGAAGCTCTGCACCACCCGGCGTCCGTCGATCACCCTCTCGATCGGGCCTCCGGTGGCCGGGATCCGGGCGAGGTAGACGATGCGGTCGTCCTCGATGGTCACGTAGAGCGACTTGCCGTCGGGACTCCAGGTCGGCTGCGTGGTGTTCCGGTCCAGCGATGCGGTGAGCACTGTCGGGTTGGTCGTTCCGCCCCAGGGGATGACGGCGAGTTTGACGCCGGCGTAGTAGATCAGCGAGTCCGCACCCCCCTGGATGTAGGCGATGGTCTGGCCGTCGGGACTCCAGGCAGGGCGGCCCCAGTCCGGATCGCCATCGGGGCCAGTGAAGGTGGTCAGCTGCCGCGGCACCGCGCCCACTGTCGCCTGCATGACCCAGAGATCCCAGTTGTTATGCCGGTCCGGATCTTCCCCGACACGCTTGCTCGAGAAAACCAGATACTGCCCGTCGGGCGACCAGACGGGCTGCAGCTCATCGTTCTGCCCGGGGGTCAGCAGCCGCAGCGTGCGATCGGCGAGTGAGAAGAGGTAGAGGTGTTTCCGCTTGCGGCGGACGTACCCGGTGTAGTCCTCCTTGAAGTAGAAGCGATCGATGACGATCGGCGGGTCGGTCTTCGGCGCAGAGGAGTCCTTCGGTGTCACCGCCGGGGTGCTGTCCGGCCCGACCGGCTCGCCGCCTGCGGCGGGTGCCGTGGCGCTGGTGACCTCGACCGAATCGCCGTCCTCGATCACGAAGACCAGCTTGCTGCCATCGGGCGACCAGGCGTAGTCGCTGATTCCGGCGGCCACCTCGGTCACCTTGCTCGCCTCGCCGCCCTGTCGGCTGAGCAGCCAGAGCTGGTCCGACGCATGCTCGTCGCCCCGGCTGGAGAGGAAGGCGAGCCAGCGGCCGTCGGGGCTCCATCGGGGCGTGCCCTCGCTCTCCTTCGGCGTGCTGGTGAGTCGGACCGTGGTCTTGCCGTCCCAGCTCGTCATCCAGAGATCGCTGACCTGCTGGTCGCCTTTGACGTCGACCTCGCCCACCGTGTAGGCGACCCAGCGGCCATCCGGGGAGATCTCCGGGTCGCTGACCTCCTTGAGGCGATGGAGATCATCGAGCGTGACGGGGCGGCGGGCGTCCTGACCGCAGAGCGGCGTGGCGCAGAGGAGGAGGGCGAAGGGCAGTGCGCAGCGCATGCAGACTCCAGTAAGGTTGTCCGATGATCGCCCGGGAATGATGCCTTCGCAAGCCCGTGGTGAACGGTTCGGCTATGGTGCGATGACCCGGCACACCGCAGATTGGCTGGCATGCGCGCCACCCGCTCCCGACCGGCGCTCTCGCCCGTGCGGATGCCTCGCGTCTCCTCATCACAGAAGCCGGGCCCTGAGTGAGTATCGCTGGCCACCGGAACCGTCGTGGGCCTCGGGCCCTCATGCTGATCGCCGGCCTGCTGCTCGCGGCCTGCCGCGCTGGCGGCGACCGGAACAGCTGCGCCTCGCAGAGCAGCGCGGCCTGGATTCCCATTCCCGATACCGGCGCGGTGCCGATCCGGGGCCCCATGGTCATCGCATTCTTCCCGCCCATGACGCCGGCCAAAGCCGACTCCGACCCGCAGCTTGCCGAGTACGACCGGTATTTCACGGAGGGCCTGAGCCGCGCGGAATCGCTGCTCGCGCCCCGGGGAATCCGGGTCATACGCCGGCTGCCCACCGGGGTCCGCATCGCCGAGGGGGACAGTGCGCTCAGCTGGTGGCCGATGGCCGACAGCGAGATGATCGGCTACTACATCGTGCAGCCCTGTCGAGCCCCGAAGCTGGTCTTCGGGTTACTGGACGGGGACTCGCTCTCGACGACGGCGTCGTGGTACTTCGCCGCGCAGCGCTGAGCCGGGAGGGCCACCCCGGGTGATCGTCGAGGCCTGTCTCGAGACCGTCGGGTCCGCCGTCGCGGCGGAGCGCGCCGGCGCCGACCGGATCGAGCTCTGCTCCGGCCTCGGGGAGGGCGGGGTGACGCCGAGCGTAGCTCTCATCCGGGAGGTGCGAGCGCGGGTCGACATCCCGCTGCAGGTGCTGATCCGACCCCGTGGCGGCGCCTTTGTGTATGACGACGCAGACGAGGCGATCATGGTCGCGGATATTCGCGAGGCCCGCCGCTCCGGAGCCGACGGGGTGGTCATCGGAGCGCTCTCCAGCGGCCAGCGGGTCCACCGGGCGCGAACCGAACGCCTGGTCGCCGCGGCGGGCACGATGCGCTGTACGTTTCATCGCGCCATCGACGCGACGCCCGATCTCGACGCATCGATGGCGCTGCTCGTCGAGCTTGGCATCTCCCGCGTACTCACCTCCGGCGGCGCACCCAGCGCGGTCGAAGGCAGAGCGACCCTCGCCCGGCTGCAGGCGCGCTGGGGGGATCGCATCAGCATCATGGCCGGTGGCGGGGTGCGGTCCGGCAATGCGCAGCAGCTGGTCGAAGCCACCGGCGTTCGGGAGGTGCATCTCGGGCCCCGCCTCGCGGACGGCACCGGGATTGATATCGCCGAATTGCGGGCCACGATCGCCATTCTGCGGCCCTGATCCGGAAACACCGGTCCCGCCGGGGCCGTACAGCTGCCACACTCAGCCTTGGATTTCCGCGCATGCGCCTCTGTTGTCACGCCGTGCTCGTCGCCGGCCTCTTCGCCGCGACCGCACCCCTCGCCGCGCAGGATGCCTCCGACCGTGACGCGATTCTCGCCGTCAGCCGCCGCCTCTTCGATGGCATGCGCGCTGGTGACAGCGCCATGGTCCGCTCGACCTTTCATCCCAAGCTGTTCCTGGCCTCCGCCTTCGTCCGTCAGGGCACCCCCGCGGTCGAAGTCGATGACGGGCCCGAGGGCTTCATCAAGGCGGTCGGGACCCCACATGCCGAGCTCTGGGACGAGCGAGTGGCGAACCCGCTGGTGCGCCAGGACGGCAACTTTGCCTCGGTCTGGATGGATTACACCTTCTACCTCGGCGGCAAGAAGAGCCACTGCGGCGTGGATGCATTCTTCATGGCCAGGGACGGAACCGAGTGGAAGATCGTGGCACTCATGGACACCCGCCGCCGGGAGGGATGCCCCGACCTATGAGTGAACCGATCGGCTGGTCCGACTTCGAACGGGTCGAATTGCGCGTCGGTACCATCACCGCCGTGGACGACTTTCCCGAGGCGCGCAAGCCCGCCTGGAAGCTCTCCGTGGACTTCGGCGAGCTCGGCACTCGGCGTTCGAGTGCGCAGATCACGACGCACTACTCCAAGGCCGATCTGATCGGCCGCCAGGTGCTGGCGGTGGTGAATTTTCCGCCCAAGCAGATCGGGCCGTTCCGGTCGGAGGTCCTGGTCACGGGGTTTGCGGATGAACAGGGTGCGATTGTCCTCGCCATGCCGGAGCGTCCGGTGCCGAACGGGGCAAGACTGGTGTAAGCGTCGAGGGGCAGTTTTCCCTTTTCCCCGCGGATCGGTAGATTTCCTCTCCCTATGCCCGCCTACCAGTACCCCGATTCGCACGTCTTCTACCGGAAGCTGACTCGGCGCTTTCCGCTGATCACTCGCGGCGAGGGGTGCTGGCTCATCGATGCCGAGGGCCACCGGTATCCTGGATGGTTCCGGCGGCGCCTTCGTCGCCAACCTCGGCCACGGCATTGCCGAGATCGGGCAGGCGATGGCGGACCAGGCCTCGAAGATCGCGTACATCAACGGCACCGCCTTTACCAATGAAGCCGTCGAGGCCCTGGCCGACGAGCTCGCTCCGCTGCTGCCGGCGGACCTCGACAAGTTCTATTTCCTGGGCAGCGGCTCGGAGGCGGTCGAGGCGGCGCTCAAGCTCGCGCGGCAGTACTGGGTCGAGACCGGCAAGCCCTCCAAGCACAAGGTGATCGCACTCTCACCCGCCTATCACGGAAATACCCTGCTGGCGCTCTCCGCCTCGGCGCGGGAGCACTACAAGACCTATTACCGCGAGTGGCTGGTCGACATCCACCGGATCCCGGCGCCGTACAGCTACCGCTGCGAGTGTGGCGGCGTGGCGACCGCGGCCTGCCCGGTCTGCGACGGCTCCGGGCTGGAGGCCGCGATCCGGCAGCTCGGCGCCGAGCATGTCGCGGCATTCATCGTGGAGCCGGTCGGAGGGAGCTCGACCGGGCACGCGGTGCCGCGGCCCGACTACTTCAGGCGGGTGCGGGAGATCTGCGACCGACACCAGGTCCTGCTGGTCGCCGACGAGGTGCTGGTCGGCGCGGGGCGCACCGGGAGCTGGTCGGCGATCGAGCAGTACGGCGTCGTCCCCGACATCATGACCTTCGGCAAGGGGATCACCGGCGGCTACGCGCCGCTCTCGGCGGTGGTCGCCTCACGGAAGCTGCTGGATCCGATCGCCAGGGGTTCGGGGGCGCTGCTGCACGCACAGACGTTCAGCCATCATCCGGTGCTGGCGGCCGCGGGCTCGCCGCGGTGCGCTACATCAAGCGGCACAGCCTGGTCGAGCGCTGCCGCACGATGGGCGAGGTGTTCCATCGAAGCTCGAGCCGCTCCGCGCGCTGCCCTTCGTGGGCGATATCCGGGGCCGAGGCCTGCTGGCCGGGATCGAGTTCGTGCAGGACAAGGGCAGTCGTGCACCGTTTCCGCGGAAGCTCAAGTTCGCGGAGACCTTCAGCGAGCAGGCGCTGGCCGCGGGGCTGATGACCTGGGCCAACATGGGCCAGGCCGATGGCACCAATGGCGACCTGTCCTGTCTGGCGCCGCCCTTCGTGATCACCGAATCGGAAATCGACGAGCTGGTGCGGCGCTTCAGCGTCGCGCTGGAGCAGACCAGCAGGAAACTCAACCTGGCCTGAGCCATGGCGTGGGCCTCCGTGCTCACCCTTCATGGAGCAGGCCGTCTCGGAGGACCCATGACCGCGACCGCGCCGCAGCAGAAGATCACCTACACCTCCACCAACGTGGACATGGAGGCGTTCCACCGCGCCTATGATGTCGCGCTGGCGGAAGTCCGCGCCACCGCGGGCAGGAGCTACCCGCTCTATATCGACGGCAAGGCGATCGAGGTGGCCGGGAACGATCCGATCATCGACGTCTCGCCGATCGATACCCGCCTCGTGCTGGGCACCTTTGCCTCGGCCGACCAATGCCCACGTCGACCAGGCGATTAAGCTCGGCCCACGTCGGCGCAGAAGGGCTGGGCGGCGCTGCCGTGGCAGGAACGGGTGCCGGATTCTCCGTCGTGCCGCGGAACTCATCCGGGAGCGGAAGTTCCTGCTCTCCGCCATCATGAGCTACGAGGTGGGCAAGAATCGCTTCGAGGCGATGGGGGATACCGAGGAATCCGCCGACCTGATCGACTACTACTGCCAGCAGGTGGAAGATCACAACGGCTTTACCCGCGACATGGCGAAGATGACGCCGATCGAGCGGAACACCGAGATCCTGCGTCCCTACGGCGTCTTCGTCTGCATCGCGCCGTTCAACTTTCCGCTGGCGCTTTCGACGGGGATGTCGTCGTCCGCGCTGATGACCGGGAATGCGGTCGTCTACAAGCCGGCCGAGGACACGCCGTGGACCGGCCTCAAGCTGTACGAGGTGTATCGCGACGCCGGCGTGCCGGCGGGGGTCTTCAACTTCGTCTCCGGGCATGGCCGCGACATCGGCGATCCGCTCTGGCAGCACCCGCGCACCGATGGAGTGGTCTTCACCGGCTCCAAGGGCATCGGCATGCGGATCTACCACGGCCTCTCCCAGCAGTGGGTCAAGCCCTGCCTGATGGAACTCGGCGGCAAGAACGCCACCATCGTGATGGACAGCGCCGATCTCGATGCGGCGGCCGAAGGGGTCATGCGTTCGGCGTTCGGCCTGCAGAACCAGAAGTGCAGCGCCACCAGCCGGGTGTACGTGCACCGGCAGGTGGCCGAGGCCATTCATCGAGAAGCTCATCGAGAAGACCAAGGGCCATCCGCATGGGCGACGTGACCGAGCGCGACGTCTGGTTCGGGCCGGTGATCAACGACAAGGCGGTGACAGCGCTGGGAGAAGGCGGTGGCGCAGGCCAGGACGCGAGGGCACCGTGCTGCACGGTGGCGAGCGGCTTCAAGGGCGGGGTGTTCGACACGGGACATTTCGTGGCCCCGACAATCGCCGAGTTGCCGCTCGCGCAGCTCGCTCTTCATGGAGGAGCTGTTCGTCACCGTTCCTGGCGGTGGCGAGGTGGAGAGCTCTGCGACCAGGCCATCGCCGAGAGCAACAAGGCGGAGTACGGACTGACGGCGGGGCTGTTCATCGAAGAAGCAGGAGGAGATCGAGCGCTTCTTCGACGAGGTCGAGGCCGGCGTCTGCTACGTCAACAAGCGGAGCGGCGCGACGACCGGCGCGTGGCCCGGGGCACAGGCGTTCACCGGCTGGAAGGGGAGCGGGCTCGAGCGGCAAGGGCGGCTGCGGTCCCTGGTATGTGCAGCAGTTCATGCGGGAGCAGAGCCGGACGGTGGTGGAAGGCTAGAGCCGAATGGAGCGTCCGATGCCCTCACGTCGCGTCGCCTCAGTGGACCTCGTTCGTGGCGCCGTCATGGTACTCATGGCGATCGACCACGTGCGGGTGTACTCCGGACTCCCGCCGGGCGGACCGACACCTGGCATCTTCTTCACCCGCTGGATCACCCACTTCTGTGCGCCCGCCTTTGTCTTCCTCGCCGGCACCAGCGCCTATCTCCACGGCGAAACGCTCGGCGACCGCACGGCGCTGTCCCGATTTCTCGCGATCCGCGGGCTCTGGCTGGTGTTCCTGGAGCTCACCGTCATCCGATTCGCATGGACGTTCAACTTCCAGGTCGGTACCGGCCTCGCTGGTGTCATGTGGGTGCTGGGCTGGTCGATGATCGTGCTCGCGGCGCTGGTCCGGCTGCCACTGGCGGCGGTCGCCCTCTTCGGCGCGCTCGTGGTCGGAGGGCATAATCTCCTCTCCGGCATCGTTGGGACGCTCCCGGCGAACGGGCCCGGCGGGCCGCTCGTGTGGCTAGGGCAACTCCTCTACCTCGGTGGGCCGATCCAGATCGGGGCGGACGGGCCGGTCCTCTTCGTGCTCTATGTGCTGGTGCCGTGGGTGGGCGTCATGGCGCTCGGCTACGCCTTTGGCGCGGTGCTGCGGATGGAGCCAGCCAGAGCCCGCCGGTACTGTCTGGCCATCGGTGGGGGCGCGATCGCGCTGTTCCTCGTCCTCCGCAGCTTCAATCTTTACGGCGATCCACGACCGTGGGACAGCTCCCGCCTGCCGGCGCTGCTCTCATTCCTCAATACCACCAAGTACCCCGCGTCGCTGCTCTTCCTCTGCATGACGCTCGGCCCGGTGATCGCGCTGCTGCCGGTGCTGGAAGGAGCCGGGGGGCGAATTGCTGCCTGGCTGACGACCTTCGGCCGGGTGCCACTCTTCTATTACCTGCTGCATATCCCGCTGATCCATCTGCTTGCTCTGGGCTACGACGCCCTGCGACACCCTGCGGCGGTGCCGTGGCTCTTCGAGAATCACCCGGCGATGGTCGGCCCTGCGCCCGACGGCACCGTCTGGAGCCTCGGCGAGCTGTACCTGGTGTTCGCGGTGGCGGTGGTGCTGCTGACAATTGCGTGTCGCTGGTACGCCGACGTCAAGGCGACGTCGAATGCGAGGTGGATGAAGTACTTGTAGCGTGGGGAAAAGGGGAAAGGGACCAGCGCCACGCGAGAGATCCGATCGGATTCTCAGCATCAAGGCGTTCTCCCTTTCCCCTTTTCCCTCTCTCCCGCTTCACCGCGGCTCAGTCCTCTGCGCGGATGCACTCCTCGAGAATCCCCATCCCGGTATCCACGTCGTACTCGTCGAGCACCAGCGGCGGGGCCAAGCGGAAGGTGCTCTTGCCGCAGCCGAGGAGCAGGAGTCCCTTGCTGAAGGCGCGCTCGGTGATCCGGTCGATGAGCTCGGGGTAGGGCTCCCGGGTCTCGCGGTCCTTCACGAACTCGACGCCGACCATCAGGCCGCGGCCGCGGACGTCGCCGATGCACGGCGTACTTCTCCTGCAGCTTGCGGGCGCCGGCCAGCAGCCGGTCGCCCATCTGCTGGATGTGGGGCAGCAGCGGCTCGATCACGTCGAGCGTGGCCAGCGCCGCGGCGCACGCTCACCGGATTGCCGCCGAAGGTCGAGCCGTGGCTGCCCGACTCCCAGGTCATCACCGATTCCTTGGCGATCAAGGCGCCGATCGGCATCCCGGAGCCGAGCCCCTTCGCCGTGATGAGGATATCGGGCTCGACGCCTTCCCAGTCGCGACGCCCACCATCTTGCCGGTCCGGCCGACGCCGCTCTGCACCTCGTCGCGACCATCAGGATGCCGTGCTGGTCGCAGAGCTGCGCGGAGGCGCCGGAGGAAGCCCATCCGGCGGAATCACGTAGCCGCCCTCTCCCTGGATCGGCTCGAGGAAGATGGCCGCCACGTCATCGGGTGCGACCTGCCGGGTGAAGAGATCCTCGATGGCGGCGATCGAATGGGCGATCGCCGCCTCGGTCGCCGCCCATCCGGTAGGGATTGGCGAAGGGGACGTGGTAGACCTCCGGCAGCAGCGGCCCGAAATGGGCGTGCTGCTTCACCTTGCTGGAGGTCAGGCTCATCGCGCCGTAGGTGCGGCCGTGGAACGACTGCTGAAAGGCGATCAGCGCCGATCGCCGGGTGTGATTGCGCGCGAGCTTGATGGCGCCCTCGACCGCCTCGGTGCCGGAGTTGGAGAGGAACATCCGCTTGCTTGCTCGGGCCGGGGGCCAGCTTCGCCAGCCGCTCCGCCAGCGCGGCGAAGCCCTCGAAGTAGAAGTCGGTGCCGCAGATGTGCAGGAACTTGTCGGCCTGCGTCCTTGATGGCGGCGATCACCGCGGGTGATTGTACCCGGTCGAGGACACGGCGATGCCGGCCATGAAGTCGATGTAGCGGTTGCCGTCGACGTCCTCGACCATCGCCGCCTTTCCCGCCGGCGATGACCAGGGGGTACTCCTTGATGTAGGAGGTCGAGGTCCACGGCTGCGTCCCGGGCGACGATCGCCTTGCCCTTGGGGCCGGGGGGAGTCGTGACGATGCGGGGATAGTCTCGGGTGGTCATGGGATCTGGCCGTCGGTGAACAGTGGGCGATTGGGCGGTTGGGCGACTGGGCGATTCGGGCGTCGGAGCACCAGATCGTCCAATCGAGCTACCGTTCACCGTCAACGCGTGCACCGCGTGCGTGGCGCTGGGCCGGGCGCGCCATCTCGGCGCCGTGCTCGCCGCCACCACTGCCTGGCCGGCCTCGGGCAGCGGTAGATCGGATCGAAGTACTCGTACTTCCGGTTGAGCGCCTCGGGTCGTCCCACTCGATGCCGGTGAGGTAGTTCTTGGTCCAGTAGCTGATGCCCTTCTCCCGGTCGTACTCGGCGAGCTGGTGGACCCAGCGCTTGCCGACGAACGGGACGTCGCAGACGATCCGCGGCGTCGCGAAGCCGGGGAGGTAGCCCATGATGTCGTGCTGCAGCTGCTGCGCCTCGAACACGCCGAGCCGCCAGTGCTCGGAGTTGGGGATCATGTCGCACATGTAGAAGTAGTACGGCATGATCTTGGCGTGATCGAGCAGCATGAAGCAGAGCTCGAGCAGGTCCTTCGGGGTCGCGTTCACGCCGCGGAGCAGCACGCCCTGGTTGCGCACGTCGCGGAAGCCGATCTCGAGCAGCTTCCGCGTCGCCTTGCCGACCAGCGGCGTCACCTGCTGGGCGTGATTGACGTGGGTGTGCAGCGCCAGGTCCACGCCGCGCTCGATGCGCCTTCTTGGCCAGCCGCTCCAGCCCCTCGATCACGCTGTCCTGCAGGAAGTGCTGCGGCAGCCCCACCAGCCCCTTGCTGGCCAGCCGGATGTCGCGGATGTTGGGGATGTCGAGCAGCGCGCTAGACGAACGGCTCGAGCTGGTGATGGGCAGGTTGGCGATGTCGCCGCCGGAGACCACGACGTCGCGCACCGACGGCGTCTTCCGCAGGTAGTCGAGGATCTGCTGGTGCCGCTCCTTCTGGGGAGTGGCGAACTTGAGCTTGTCCACCTGCGGCACGTCGTTGCCGACCAGGTCCATGCGGGTGCAGTGGCCGCAGTACTGCGGGCAGGTCGAGAGCATCTCGGCCAGCACCTTGGTCGGGTAGCGATGGGTCAGCCCCTCCACCTTCCACATGTCGTGCTTCGTGCAGGCTGTCGCGCGAGGCCTGCGGGTGGTTGGGCCAGTCGGTGACGCCGGTCGTCAAAGGCCGGCGCCATGTAGCGGCGCACCGGATCCTCCCACAGATCGCGCCACGTTCATGGTGTTGAGCATGTGCGGCGGAATCAGCATCGACATCGTCGCCCGCTCCTCGTGATCCCGCGCGATGCTGCTCGGCCAGGCGTCTCGGGGAGCAGGTCGCCGAAGACGCCGCCTTGAATTCCTTGAGGTTCTTGACGGTGTGCTGGCGCTGCCAGAGGGCGCTCTCCCAGTCGGCGCGCGGTGACGCCGCGGAAGCCGGGCAAGCCGGTTCCAGTCCGGCTCGACGAACTCGCGGGTCAGGGGATAGGCGATCGGCTGGCGGGCCTACGGATCCGGTTGCGTTGCGAGTCATCTCGTCCTGCCTGCTTGGGGGGCGAGCACGCCATGCGCCTCGTCGGTCGAGGTGCTTGGATACCGTCGATCGCGCGGTTGACGTTAGACATGATAATATATAATATATGATCTCGCAAGTAGGCCGGTGACCTACGACATAGGGCGCCGGATCATGTCGAGCCAGGAGCGGAACAGCACACTCCTTGGACCTGAGGATGCCGTGGATCTGGATCAGGTGCTGGAGCGGATGCCCCGTGTCCGCAAGCCAGGCGACTCACGAACTGGTGGCCGCATGCGCTCCGGGAGGCGATCACGACCGGCGCAGCTGCGCGGCAATCAGCCGCTGCCCCAGGATGAGATCGCCGCCCAGTTCAAGGTCAGTCACATTCCGGTGCGGGAGGCGCTGCGCCAGCTGCGAGGCCGAGGGGCTGGTGACCTACCAGGCCAACCGCGGCGCGACGGTCACCGCGCTACTCCGCGGACGAGATCAGCGAGATCTACGAGATCCGCGTCGATCCTCGAGACCGCGGCGATGCGCCGCGCCACGTCCGCATGCTCGCGTCCGAGCAGCTCGACCCGCGCCAGGCCGATCCTCGATGCCGGCGGAAGCGTCCATCGACGGCGCCGACGTGGGGTTCACTCGATGTCGACTTCCACCAGCTCATCTACGACCTCGACGGAGCGGCCGCGGCTCCAGGAGCTGATCGAGGGGCTGTTGCGCCGGGTGGATCGCTACTGGCTGTCGCATGGCCTGATGCTCAAGCATCGCGCCGAATTCGAGTCCGAGCACCGGGCGTTGCTGGAGGCGATCCGGGAGCGAAACGCGGACCGCGCTGCGGAACTGCTCGGGCGGCATCTGGCAGGTGCGAGTGAGCTGCTGATCGCCGAGCTGGTTGCCGACGCGCAGAGCGCGGTACCGGGGCGCCCAGGGAGTTCGGTCGGCTGACCTTCGACGATTCATCGGCAAGAGGATTCATGCACTCCAAAGTCGTCTCGATGCCCGACGCCATCGCCGCCCACGTCCGGGACGGCGACACGGTGGTCATCGAGGGCTTCACCCACCTGATCTGCTTCGCCGCCGGCCACGAGATCATCCGCCAGCGGCGCAAGGATCTCACCATCTGCCGGCTCACGCCGGACCTGATCTACGACCAGATGATCGCGCGCGGGCTGCGCCCGGAAGCTGGTCTTCTCCTGGGCCGGGAATCCCGGCGCCGGGTCGCTGCACGCCTTCCGCCGCGCGGTCGAGAAGGGCACGCCGCCGCTCGAGATCGAGGAGTACTCCCACTTCGGGATGGTGGCGCGGATGTCGGCCGGCGCCGCCCGGCTGCCCTTCTGGGTGATGCGCAACTACATGGGGACCGATCTGCCGAAGGCCAATCCCCGGATTCGCACCGTGACCTGCCCCTACACCGGCGAGGAGCTCGCCACGGTACCGGCACTCAATCCCGACGTCACGATCGTCCACGCCCAGCGGGCCGACCCAGAACGGCAACGCCCAGGTCTGGGGCCTCCTCGGCGTGCAGAAGGAGGCCGCCTTTGCCTCCGAGCGGGTGATCGTGGTGGTGGAGGAGCTGGTCGACGAATCGGTGATCCGTGCCGATCCCAACCGCACCCTGATTCCGGGCATGATCGTCGACGCGGTCGTGGTCGAGCCGTGGGGCTGCTCATCCCTCCTACGCGCAGGGCTATTACGACCGCGACAACGAGTTCTACGTGGCCTGGGAGGACATCTCGCCGCGACCCCGTCGAAGCTGCAGGCCTACCTCGACGAATTCGTCTACGGGGTGAAGGATCGCGCCGGTACCTGCAGAGCATGGCGAAGCTCACGGCCGGGAGCTACTGGCCGGAACGGCTGGCAGGCAGGCGAAGCGGATCCTCTATCTGCGCAGGGCGTCGCAATCCTATGGCTCCTCATGACGTACTCGCCCTCCGAGATGATGGCCGCCGTCGCCGCGCGGGAGCTCAAGCGACGGCGAGGTGATCTTCGTCGGCATCGGACTGCCGAACCTGGCCTGCAACCTGGCCCGCGCGCTGCAGTGCGCCGAACCTGGTGCTGATCTACGAGTCGGGCGCGGTGGGGGCGGTGCCGGAGCGGCTGCCGGTCTCGATCGGCGACCCGTCGCTGGTGACCGGCTCGCTCATGGTCTGCTCGATGGCCGACGTCTTCCAGCTCTTCCTGCAGAACGGGAAGATCGAGGTGGGCTTCCTCGGCGGCGCCCAGATCGATCGGTGCGGCAACATCAACACGACCGTGGTCGGCAGCTACGAGAAGCCGAAGGTCCGGCTGCCGGGCAGCGGCGGCGCCGCGGAGATCGCGGTGCACGCCAAGCGGGTGCTGATCATCAGCCGGCTCAACAGTCCGCGCCTTTCCGGCCGAGGTGGACTTCATCACCAGTCCGGGTCAACGCTGCCGGGGCCAGACCCGCAAGGAGCTGGGCATGCCGGGGGCGGGGCCGATCAAGGTGATCACCGATCACGGCATCCTCGAGAGCGACCCCGAGACCGGCGAGATGATCCTGACCGCGCTCTATCCCGGGGTCACGGTCGACGAGGTGAAGGCCGAACGTCGGCTGGCCGCTGAGGTCGCGGGCTCAGCTCGATCTGGTCGCACCGCCGAACGCGCGGGAGCTGCACCTGCTGCGCGAGGTGCTGGACCCGAAGAAGCTGTATCTGGGGTAGTGCTGGTCATCACGAGCAACGCGAGGGATCTCTATCGCCGCAATCGGGCAGAGATTCCTCGCCTCGCTCGGGATGACGGGTAAGGTCGACTACTTACGCGGCAGCGGCTCCGGCAGGTCCGCCACCACATACGCCATCACCGCCATCACGGCGACGCAACGCGCGAGCTCGGCCGGATCGAGCTTGTCGATCGTGTCGCCTTGGGTATGGTGGTACCAGAAGTACCGGTCGCCGACGGTGCGCAGGTCCATTCCGGGGACGCCGCTCTCCATCAGGGCACCGATGTCCGCCTCCGAGCCGTCGGCGAAGACGGAGTCGGCGGCGATCGGCGTGAGCAGCGATGCGATCTGCCTGATGATGGCGCGAGCGCTGTCACTGCCGCTGAAACCGACGCCGAGGGGGCGGAAGGTGCCGTTGTCCGACTCGAAGGCGACGACGGTGTGCTGTAGCTCCTCCGCCGAGCGGGCGTCCCGGTAGGCGGTGCCGCCGCGGGTGCCGTTCTCCTCGTTGGTCCAGCCTACGCTGCGGATGGTCCGCCTCGGCTTGAGGCCGAGGCGCTGGATCAGCCGGAGCGCCTCCCACGCTGCCACGACTCCACCGCCATCATCCATGGCGCCCTGGCCGACATCCCACGAATCGATGTGGCCGCCCATGACGACGATTTCCTCAGGATGCTCGCTGCCGACAATCTCCGCCATGACATTGCGGCTGTCGGCATCGGGCAGCATGCGGGCTTCCATCTTGAGCGTCACGATGACCCGCTCCCCGCGGTCCTGCATGCGGTGGAGCATCATCGCATCTTCCATTGCCAGCGCCGCGGCAGGGATCCTGGTGACGGTGCTGTCGTAGTGCATGTTCCCGGTGTGTGGTGTCCGGATGCCGTAGGGCCCGATCGACCGGATGAGCAGGGCGACCGCTCCGGCCTTGGCGGCGGCGATGGCCCCGACGCGGCGATACTGACCGGTGACGCCGTAGTCGGTGAACGGAGCGTCGAAGAGAACGATCTTCCCCTTCGCCTCTTCTCCCTTGGTGGTCAGCTCGTCGAAGCTCGAAACCACCAGGACTGGGGCGGTGATCCCCCGCTTCGGTGTCCCGATGCTGCCACCCAGGCCGAGCATGGGCAGCGACATGGCGCGAGGGCTGACCAGCTCCACCGATTCCCGTCCGCGCTCCCAGTGGGGCACCTTTACCGGTTCGGTGTGGGCGTTGGCGAGGCCGTCCTGCTTCATTTCCGCGACGACCCAGTCGATCGCCCGCTCGAGGCTGGCGGACCCGCTGAGCCGGTGGCCGTTGCCATCGACCAGCCGACCGAGGCGGTCGTAGGCGCTGCTGTCGGCGAGGGCGGCATGGAGGATTTGCGCAGCGACATCCCGATAGTGGACGGCGATGGCGCTATCGGCGGCCTGGGCGGCGAGGGGGCTGCTGGCGCTGAGCGCCCCGAGGGCGCAAACTAGGAATCGCAGAGTTCGAGTCATGGCGGAAGGTCTTCACGGTGGCTGGGCCGGCGCAAGCGGACCCCGGCATCTCACGGCGGAACGAGGGAACACTTGACCTGCACGGTTGCGAATGGCTTTGGCGGACGTCGGCTGCACCGCGGGCTCTGGATCGGGCTGCTGCTCGGACTGGTGCCCGCGATCGGGTTGCTGGCGCAGCGGGAGCCGGTGCTCAAGCAGATCAAGCTCCCCCACAACTATTACTACCGGGAGATGTATCTGCCGCAGGTGACCAGCGGGCCGTCCGAGGCGACCTGGTCGCCGGACGGCACGACGCTCATCTATGCGATGCAGGGGAGTCTCTGGCGCCAGACGATCGGCGACACGATCGCCGAACAGCTCACGACCGGACCGGGTTACGACTACCAGCCCGACTGGTCGCCGGACGGTTCGCGGGTGGTGTACGCCTGCTATCATGCCGACGCGATTGAAGCTTCGGTTGCTCGACGTTGCGACGCTCGTCGACACCCCGCTGGTCGTGAACGGCGCGGTGAATGTGGACCCGCGCTGGTCGCCGGACGGGAGCCGGATCGCCTACGTGAGTACGGCGTACGAGGGCCGGTTCCATGTGTTCACCATCCCGATCGCCGCGCCGGGGAGGAGTGGAGCTGCGGGCCCGCCCCTTTCCGAGCGGATCACCGACGATGTCGACTCCCACCTCCCCCGCTACTACTACAGCCGGTTCGACCACTACCTCTCGCCTGCCTGGTCGCCCGACGGCAAGGAGCTGATCCTCGTCTCCAATCGCGGGCGCATCTGGGGAACCGGCGGACTCTGGCGGATGGCGGCGCCGGGCCGGCGCCGAGATGCACCTGATCCACGATGAGGAGACCAACTGGAAGGCGCACCCCGACTGGTCGCTGGACGGCAAGCGGGTGGTCTACTCCAGCTACGTCGGCCGGCAGTGGAATCAGCTCTGGCTCACGACCGCCGACGGCGGCGATCCATTGCAGCTCACCTACGGTGAGTTCGACGCGACCAATCCGCGCTGGTCACCCGACGGACGGCGGGTCGCCTACATCAGCAATCGAGGGTGGCAATACCGCGTTGATGGTCGTGGCGATTCCGGGTGGTGCGCGTAACCGGTATCGTGGCCACCCGGCGAGTGTATCGAGAGCCGGTCGGCCGCCTGACCATCACGTGTCGTCGACGCTGCCACCGGCAAGCCGCATCGCCGCCCGGGTCTCGGTCACCGCGGCTGACGGGCGTGGCTACGCCCCCGACGACGCCTGGCGCCAGGCGGATGACGGCTTCGATCGGAAGCAGCGGAGGCTACGAGATCAGCTACTTCCACACCGCGGGCACGAGTCAGCCTCGTCGGTCCCGGCAGGGCCGGTCACGCTCGAGGTCACGCACGGTCTGGAGTACCGCATGGAGCCGGCAGACTGGTCACGGTGTCGCCGAAGGAGCGGCGCACCGCGGTCACGATCCGCCTGACTCGGCTGATGATACTGCCCGGGTGGACCAGCGGCGATCTGCACGTCCACATGAACTACGGTGGCCAGTATCGCACCACGCCGGCGACGCTCGCCTTGCAGGCACGGGCCGAGGAGCTGAACCTGGTGGAGAACCTGATCGTCAACAAGGAAGACCGGATGCCGGATCTCCGGCTACTTCACCGGCCGCCCCGATCCGGTCTCCACCGCCGACTTCCTGCTGCTGCACGACCAGGAGTTCCACACCAGCTACTGGGGTCATACCGGCGTGCTCGGCCTCACCCGCAACCTCCTGCTCCCGGGCTATGCGAGCTACGCCGGCACTCCGGTGGCGAGCCCCTATCCCGGACAACGCCGCGGTCGCCGACCTGACGCACGCGCAGGGAGGCCTCTTCGGCTACGTGCACCCCTTCGACGAGTACCCCGATCCGGCCGATACCACGACCCGGCTCACCAATGGGCTCCCGATCGACGTCGCGCTCGGCAAGGTGGACTACTTCGAGGTGGTGGGATTCAGCGATCACCTCTTCGACCTCCCGCGTCTGGTACCAGCTGCTCAACTGCGGCTTCCGGCTCCCGGCCGGCGCCGGGACCGATGCCATGACCAACTACGCCTCGCTCCGCGGACCGGTGGGCATCGACCGGGTCTACGTCCAGTCGGGGCTGCCGCTCACCGGTGCGGCGTGGTACGCGGCGCTCAAGGCGGGCAAGAGCTTCGCGACCAACGGGCCGCTGCTCCAGTTTCGGTCGGCGCAGACCGATCGGCGGCGAAATCAAGCTCGCCTGCGGGGACGCACCGCCTGCCGATGCGGGTGACGCTCCGCTCGCTGGTGCCGATCGATCACCTCGAGATCATCGGCAACGGAGCGGTGGTGGCGTCGATCCCGCTCCGCGGCGACCGGACCAGCGCGAGACCACCGTGACGGTCGAGGTGAGCGCGGAGCGGCTGGTACCTGCTGCGCGCCATCGGCGACAAGGCGATCGAGCCGGTGCTCGACATCTATCCCTTCGGCACGACCAGCCCGGTCTACGTGACGGTCGGCGGGAAGCCGGTGCGGAGTGCGGCTGGACGCCGAATATTCTCGTCCGGTGGCTCGATCGCCTCTCCATCCGACGCCTCCGCTCGGTCAGGGATGGACCAGCTCGGCGGAAAGGCGAGAGGTGCCTGGCAGGCGGCATTCGGCTGGCCCGAGAGGAATTCGAGCGGCGACGCTGACGTACCCGCAAGGAGTCCGATGAAGGCAATTCGTTCGCACTCGCGTCTCGGTCGGCGTCACTCGCGGCCCCGCTCGCCGCGCAGCAGGTGATCGCAATCCGGGCCGGCCGCTCGGTCGATGTCGAGCGCGGAGAGGTGCGAACCGACCAGGTGATCGTGGTCCGGGGTGAGCGGATCGAGGCGGTGCAGCCGGCCGGTGCGCCAATTCCGAAAGGCGCACGGATCATCGATCTCTCGGCCTACACCGTCACGCCGGGGCTGATCGACTGCCACACCCACATCGCCGACCTGATCGAATCGAGCAGCGCCGCCGATCCGCTGACCACCTCGGCGGCGCAGAGCGCCTTCTGGGGGGTACGGAACGCGCGGGCGACCCTGCTGGCCGGGTTCACGACGATCCGGGACGTCGGGATCTACCGCGGGCTTCACCGATGTCGCGCTGCGCGATGCCATCAACGACGGCACGGTCATCGGCCCCCGGATGAAGGTGGCCGGGCGCGTACATCACCGTCTCGAGCGGGGGCGGCGAGGTGACCGGTCTGGCGCCGGATGTCGTGGTGCCAGCCGACTTTCGCCGAGGGGTGGCCAACTCGGTCCCCGAGGTGCGGCAGCGGGTGCGCGAGATCCTGCAATGCCGGCGCCGACTTCATCAAGATCATCGCGACGGGCGCGGTGCTCGCTCCCGGGACCAAACCGGGCACGCCGGAGTACACCGAGGAGGAGATGCACGCCGCGGTGGAGGAGGCCGGCCAACTACGGGACTTTCGTCGCTGCCCATGCGCACGGAGCCGGAGGGAATCAAGCGGGCGGTGCGCGCCGGGGTGCGGTCGATCGAGCACGGCTCCCTGGCGGACGATGAGGCGCTGCAGCTCATGAAGGAGCACGGCACCTGGCTGGTCGCCGACATCTGGAATGGCGACTACATCGATTCGGTCGGCACCCGGGATCACTGGTCGGAGGAGATACTGCGGAAGAACCGGGAGACGACCGAGACCCAGCGGGTCGCCTTCCGGAAGGCGGTCGCGCTGGGCGTTCATATCGCCTACGGCACCGACAGCGGCGTCTATCCGCATGGTCTCAACGCCGCGCCAGCTCCCGTACATGGTGAAGTACGGGATGACCCCGATGCAGGCGATCCAGTCCGCGACCATCGACGCGGCCAGGATGATGTACTGGGATGCGCAGGTGGGCTCGCTGGCGCCGGGGAAGTACGCCGATCTGATCGCGGTAAAGGGCGATGCGATGGCCGACCTGCAGCAGTTTCAGCGACGGTGCCGTTCGTGATGAAGGGCGGGCAGATCGTGAAGCAGGACGGGAAGCCGAGCCACTGAGGGCATCTAACGGACGACAAACGGCCGGCGTGGACCCCTGATCCGCGCCGGCCGTTTGTCGGGCGTCCGCCTGCCTCAGTGAATCAGGGCAAGTCTGGGTTGCACTTGGTTCGGTCAAAACTCCGGTTCTGATCTTCGGAGGCGGGGACTGGGAACGAGACCCGGGTGCCGTACGATCCGCCGCGAAGGTAGCTGCCCGTCGCAAAAACCGAATCCACCGGCACGCCATACTGCCGCACCAGGCGGCGCATGTCACCGAGCCGGTGCGCGGTCGCATACATCCAGAATCCGCGCTCACTGAAGAGCTGGTCCCGAGCCTCGGCCGCATCCGCCGGGGTGGGAAGATTCGATAGCCCGATCCCGCTCCGCAGGTTGTCCAGGATGGCACTCATCCCTGAAATATTGCTGGCCTGGAGTGCGGCCTCCGCCTCGATGAGCCGGGCTTCCACGCCGTCGGCGAGGACGACCGAAGCGCTGATATCGGGATACTTCAGGATGTCGAACTGGGGAGTCGTCTGGTCGAGGCCGAGATGGCCGGTATCGACGAACGGCGTCCGCGGGTCGGCCGCGCTGCGGAAGGGGAGTCCCGATCCGCCTTCGCTGTCTGCCATCGAGATGGAACCGCCTGACGGTCCGGACACTCCATATACGAAGACCGCGTTAGCGAGGCTGAGCGGGGAGGCATCGTGCTCCGTATAGTAGGCAAACGAGGTCGGAACCCCCTGCACCGCGGTGGCGGCCGAGTTGTAGAGGCCGAGATTGAGCAGCGCGCGACCCTTGCCGACCTGTGCCAGATACTGGACATCGAGATCAATCGAAATCGCCGGGGCGGCGAGTGCCGAGTCGAACCGGTCGACGGCCCGTCGGAGCGTGCCCGCCGTGGAATCCGCGCCGCCCGGCACGACCACCCCGTTCTGCACCGAGCTGTACGGAATCCCGGAACAGAAGTCCTCGGCGAAGAAGATGTAGGTGTAGCCGGCCAGACTGAGCATTTCCGGGATCCCCGGGTTGCTATCGGGAACCACGGCGAACTGCTGCAGTGCGGCGGCCGCAGCCTCGGTGCCTGCGCGCGCCTTGTGGAGCCGGAAGAAGATGTCTTCCAGGCTGCCGTTATTGGTCGCGACGAGCCGCTGATCGAACTCCACCGTCGACGGAATGAAGCCGGAATGCGCGAACTCATCCGCCATGTCGCCGGTGAGGACCAGGAGTCCTTCGGTGCCGAACTGGCTCCCGTCGCCATCCCGGGCGATGCCGAAATCGTGGATCGCGCCGTTGCGCCGTGCCTCGGCGCCCTGGGGCGAGTTGAGCTGGTTGGGCTGCACGATGTCGGGCTGGGTCGTGTCCAGCAGACCGCACCCGGACAGGGACAGGGTAGCGACAAGCGTGAGCGCGCCGAACGCGCTGCGAGGGCTGATACGCATGGTTCGCCTCATCAGAAGCCGACGTTGACGCGCGCGATCCAGTACTGGACCTGCGGCTGGGATTCGAAGTCGCTGCTCGAGAAATTGTCCTGCCCGAAGGCGTTGACCTCGGGATCCACCCCGGAATAGTTGGTGATCGTCCAGAGGTTGCGACCCGAAAGGGTCAAGCTCGCGGTGTTCGCCCCGATGGCCCGGGCCCAGTGGTCGGGAGCGTAAAAGGTGAGCGAGAGTTCCCGGAGCTTGATGAACCAGCCGGGCTCGTCGAACACGATCACGCTGGAGTATCCGGTGAAGGCGGCCTGGGCCAGCGCCTGCTCCCTGAGCGGAGCCGACTTGTCCACCAGGCCGCGGCAGTTGCCGACGTAGCAGCGGTAGTTCTCGATCGAGTTATCAACCCGCTGTCCGCCGCGGTAGTCGAACTGGGTACCGAGCCGCACCCGGTTGTGGAACAGCGAGATGCTGCTGTTCAGGGACGCCTCGCGAGTGGGCAGGGCGGGACCAAGGTAACGGAGCGTCGTGTCGACGGTGATCTCACTCGCGTCGATGATGTGGTCGTTGTTGGCATCGGCGTAGGTTACCGTTCCGCCCCAGAATCCGCCCGCCGGGTAGCCCTCCACATGGCGCTGGTAAAAGCTGCCGGGAACGTAGAACGGCGGCACACCCAGCTTCAGGATCTTGTTGTGCACGAGCGATCCGCTGAGCTGCATGTCCCAGGTCAGCGCGGGGCTGTCGAGCAGGCGCATGTTCACCGCGATCTCTGCACCCTTGTTCCCCACCCGCCCGAGGTTCTCGAACTCGTTCTCGACTTCTCCGGCAGACGACATCACCGGCTTCAGGATGAGGGCGTCGCTGGTCACCTTGTTGAAGTAGGTGAATTCCACCGATAGCCGGCTCGAGAGCAGGTCGGTGTCGAATCCAAGCTCCAGCTCCCGCGACCGTTCAGGCTTGAGATTCGGATTGCCGAGGCCGCCGATGGTGAGACCGGCGACGCCCACGCCGCCCTTCTTCGCGCTTACCGGGGAAAAGAACCTTGCGGCGTCGATGGCGCCGGGCCGTCTTCCCGATGCCCCGAGGGCGCCGCGGAGCCGGAGGGTGTTGAGCGCACCCACATGGAAGAACGGCTCGTTGGAGACCAGCCAGGAGACGCTCCCCTTGGGGTAGGTGGTCGTTTTGAAATTCTTGCCGAAGGCGCTGTTGCCGTCGAAGCGCAGTGCGCCATCCAGGAACAGCCGCTGCTTGTACGACAGCTCCTCGTCCACGAAGAGGCCGAGGGAGCGCCCCTCAATCCCGGTGCTGGAGGCCTCGGTCGTCCGGGCCCCGGTGATGGTGGAGGAGCCAACGGCGAGGCCGCGACCCGTGGTCAGCGTGCCTTCGGTGACATCCCGGAAGAACTGTCCGCCGATCGAAGTCTTCGAGCCGATGCTCTGGCTCAGCGGCGCCTGCGCGGTCGCCGCGAGGTCGACACTGGTCTGAGAGATTTGGAACCGGTTGTCGTGCAGCAGGCCGTCGTTGTTCTGATCCGACGGCGCCACCTGGCCGGTGGGGAAGAACTGCAGGTCCCGTCGGTTGGTGACGTCGTAGCCCAGCGTGGCGCGGGTGGACAGCCAGGTTTCCGGGCGCCAAGTATAGGTAACTCCACCGGTGAATCGGCTCAGCCCCTGAGACGCGAGCTCGGCGAAGAGCTGGGCCGGGGTGTAGTACCAGCCGCTCATGGCATCGGGCGGATTGGTCGAGGTCTCCGCGCTGCCGGTGATCGTCAGCACGCTGTTGTCGTTCTCGACAAACCGCGACTTGCTGGAGAGAAAGCCCACCGTCGCGCTGATCTCCGAATTCCGGCTCACATTGGCGCCGACGTTGGCCCTGACGCTCACCCGTTCCAGTGCATTCGGCCGGATCTGGTTGAAGGGCACACTCCCCATCACCCGGCGAACGGAGTCCTCCTCCAGCTTGGGCAACCGGAAGACACCATCCTCGTTCTCGTAGGTGCCGGAGAGGAAGTAGTTCATCTGATCGGTACCGCCGGAGACGCTGCTGCCGTACTCCTGCCGGAGCCCGGTCTTGAGCGGGCGGGTGGCGGGGTTCTGCAGCGGAGAGTACCTGAGGACCCCCGTCTGGGTGCAGCTTCCATCGATCTGCGCCTGCAAGGTGCAGTAGTTGTTCCAGTCGGCCCCGGTCGCCGCCGTGGTGTCGAGGCCGAAGTAGTTCAGCGGATACTTGTTGCCGTCGTGCACCGCGCCGGTCTCGGCGAAGAAGTTCCACTTGGCCCGGCCGGCATGCCCCTTCTTCGTCGTGATCCGGACGACGCCGTTGGAGGCCTGGATGCCGTACAGCGTCGCGGCTGCCGGGCCCTTCACGATCTCGATCGACTCGATATCGTCGGGATTCAGGTCGTTGAGTCGGGAGGGGCCGTTGGTCCGGGGATCGCCGGCCCCGAAGCCGCCGATATCCAGGGTGCTGGAGGACGAGGAGCTCTCCAGCCGCACCCCGTCGATATAGTAGAGCGGTTCGTTGGAGAGCGAGATGCTGTTGGCCCCCCGGATCCGGATCCGGGCACCGGTGCCAGTCGTACCGCTGCTCTTGAGCACCTGCACGCCCGCCGCCCGCCCCGAGATGAGGTCGGTGACCGAGGTGATCGGCTGCTCCGCGGCGATGCTCGCGGCATCGATCGACGAGACGGCATGGCCCACCTCCAGCTTGCGCTGCTCGCCCGTCGCCGTGGTGACGATCTCGTCGAGCTGGACCGGCGCCACGGTCAATGCGAAATCGAGGGCCCCGGTCTCGCTCGGGCCGATCGTGATCGTATGCACCTGCGGCTTGTAGCCGATCCGCAGGGCGCGGACCTCGTAGGTGCCCGGCGCGATACTTCGTACCGCATACTTGCCCATGACATCGGTGGTCACGATGATGGGAGTGCCGGTCACCAGGACCCGGGCGCCATCCAGACCGGCACCGTTGCCGGCATCAGTGACCGTGCCGGTGATCCGGCCGGCCTGGGTCTGGGCTCCTGCCGATACCGAGGCGCCGGCGAGCAGCGCGACCAGCGCGACGCCGGTGCGAACGCTCCCGCTCTGTAGCTCACGAATCATGTGATGCTCCCGGACTGAGGGAAGGACAGCGGAGGAACGGGTGCCGAAGCGCGGATGGGTTCGGCGATAATGTGGCGTTTGGACTGCGTGGGCGGGGCCGGAGGGACGGCGCCCATCGCAATGTGGCATTCGGGGCACAACGCGTCAAACGTGGAATTGGGGATGCAACGTGCGAAACGGGCGTCGGGATGGTGACGTGGAATCGCGCACGGCCTGTGGGGGTGGAGCCTCAGAGTGCCTTGGTGAAGATGACCTGGTCATCGCCGGGGGCGTAGAAGTCCGGCACCCGGGCGATCGCCATATAGCCCTGCTTCAGGTAGAAGGCGCGGGTCGGCGCGTAGTCGGTCCGCCCCGAGGTATCGATCGCGATCAGCCGAGCCCGACCCGCCAGCCGCCGCTCCATCTCCTGCACCAGCGCGGTGCCGGCGCCATGCCCCTGCGCCCCCGGATCCACCGCGAGCCAGTACAGATCCCAGGTCCCCTCGGTGCACGGGGTCTCGCCCCAGCAGATCCAGCCGATCAATCGCCCGTCGATTTCGGCGCCCAGCGCGTAGTAGGGGCGAGTGTCGTGGGGGCCGCGATCTATGGAGGGCGAACTGCGACCCGAGGAGGGAGAACCGAGATCCGAGGCGTGGGAGTCGCGATTCATCGCGACTCCAGCAGCCTCTCCCCCCCCGCTCGGTCCCTCGAAATTCACACAGTCCCCAAAGACCTCACCCGCGATCCCCAGCTCTTCCTCACGGAAGACACCGGTGTCGCGGGTGATGGCGAGGATTCGGTCCGCGTCGGCGCTCGTCAGATCTCGGAGACGAGGGCGGACGCGGCCGCTCATGAAAGAGGAACGCTGACCGTCGCTCCAGGGGTGGGCGTGCCGGCGGCGAGTGCCACCGCGGCCTGCCGGGACGACGACCGGGACAGTGCCTCGTCCACGATCCGGCAGATCAGCTCGTTGTACTCCCAGCCGTTCGCCTTGGCCATCCGGGAGAGGCCGGCCGAATCCGAGATATCGGGGTTCGGATTCACCTCGAGCACGAACGGCTGCCCGGCGGCGTCCACCCGGAGGTCCACTCGACCATACCCCTCGGCGCCGCACAGGTCTTCCCAGGCCTGACGCGCCACCGCGATGATCCGCCGGTGGATCTCGGGGGAGATGTCCGCCGGGCAGACCGGGACCGAGCCGAGGTCCTCGGGGCTCCCAGTGTCCCACTTGGCGGCGTAGGTCAGGATCGGCCAGCTCCCCTCAGGCATGTTGTCGAAGCAGAGCTCGGCGATCGGCAGCACCTGGTCGCCGATGAAGCCGACGTTGAATTCCCGCCCCGCGACATACTCCTGGATCAGCACCTCGTCCCACTGCTCCACCATCTCGGCGATCCGCTTCTTGAGCGCCCGCTTGGTGGTGCAGACCGAGCCGGAGTCGATGCCGTTGCTCGCATCCTCCGCCGCCGGCTTCACGATCACCGGCAGCGTCAGGTCGGCCGGGACCTTGTTGCCCGTTGGACAGGACGTAGCGCGGGATCGGGGTGCCGTTGCGGGCGAGGAGGGTGTTGGAAATGTGCTTGCGGTGGGCGACGGTGACCGCCCAGCGGCTTGCAGCCGGTGTAGGGGACGCCAGTGAGCTCCAGGGTCGCGACGACGAAGTCCTCGAATCGGGCGAGGCCGCCGATCCCTTCGCAGAGATTGAAGACGGCGTCGGCACGGCGAACCTTGGGGAGCCAGCTGAAATCGTTGGGAGCGCGGACCGGGACCAGGCAGGTCTCCCAGCCCCGGCTGCGGAGGGCGGCTTGTACTTCCTTGGCGCTGTCCAGGACAGAGGCGACGTCCTTCGGATCCCAGGTGTCCCATCCACCATCGAACAATATGGCAACTTTCAAGCAGCGGCCTCCGCAAGCAGGGATCGGCCACTGATACGCCGCCAGGCGATATCGGCGACCGTTCGAATCAGTTCGTCGTAGCTCATCCCCGCGGCGCGCGCCGCCTTGGGGAAGCACGAATTGTCCCGCGGGATCCGGCAGGATGCCGGGAAGGGGATTGAGCTCGACGACGTTGGGGGTGCCGTCGGCGTCGCAGCGGACGTCGACCCGGCACCAGTCCCGGCACTCGAGGGCGTTGTAGGCGCCGAGGGCCGCGGCCCGGATCTGGGCGGCGAGCCGCGCCGGAACCCGGGCAGGGCACTCGAACATCTCCAGCGGATCGGTCGGATCGTCCCAGATCCACTTGGCCTCATAGCCGTAGATCGGGGGGGCGCCCTCCGGCAACTCGTCGAATCGCATGCCGACGATCGGGAGGCAGCGGGCATCCTTGCCGTTCCCCATGATCGCCACCGTGAACTCGGCGCCCGGCAGGTAGGTCTCGATCAGCACCGGCTCGCTATAGGTGCTGAGCAGGTAATCCGCCTGCTTGAGCAGCTCCTTGCGGTCCTTGCAGAGACTCTTGACGCTCACGCCCTTGCCCGAACCCTCGAACGCCGGCTTCACGAAGAGCGGGAACGGCAGCGTGCAGGCGCGGGCATCGGCCAGGGTACGGGCCAGGGTGAACGGTGCCGTCGGCACGCCGCGGAGCTGCATGAACTCCTTCGCCCGGCTCTTGTGGAGCGCCAGCGAGAGGGTCAGCGGGTCCGAGGCGGAGTACGGGACACCCAGGAATTCGCAGATGGCCGGGACGTGACCCTCGCGATTGGGGCCATAGAGCCCCTCGGCGATGTTGAAGACGAAATCGGGTCGTGCCTTCCGGAGCCGGGTAGGAAAGTCGTCGATCGCCTCGAGGCGGATCACTTCGCCGAGCGGCGAGAGCGCACGCGCGACGGCGTCGATCGTCGCGGGCTCATCCCATTCGGCGTAGAGGTCGGGCTGAGGGAGATCGTAGCGGAGAGCCCGCGTGGATCCTAGAACGGAGGGGGAGCCGCTAGTGGCCCCGGCGGCAGGCTTGGCCGGGACGGCTGGTCTCAGATTGAAGGCGAGTCCGATTCGAACTGCCAAACGGGTCCTCGAAGCGTCTGGTCGCCACGTTGAGTGATGCGATTGGCCGCTCTCGATGAGCGAGCCGACGTGGTGCGAAGCACTTACACTATCAAAAGTAAGAAACTCCGGTGAATCGCACAATAGTTTTTTCGATACTTTGTGGACGAATGTGGAGTTCGTCTTCGATGCCGATCGTCCGGCGTTCGGCGAATCGCCTGAAGTCGGGAGCGATGCGTGAGCCGAAACGAGCGGAGGGGGAGGGCCGGATGCACTCGGCACTCCCCCTCGGGTGATCGCGACGTCCAGCGCACTACACCTTGTGATACCCCACCCGACCCGCCTCCGTCCCGTCCGCCGCCGGGTAGATCTCGAAGTCGGCGAAGAACGCCGGCGCCTCCGCCCGGAGCGCGCGAAGACAGCCCATCGCCATCCGGCGGATCTCCTGCTCCGCCCCCTCGCCCAGCCGGAGCTCCAGCATCGTCCGCCAGGCTCGGATGTTGCCGCTGACCACGATCTTCACCTCGGTCGCGTTGGGCAGGACGCTCCGCGCCGCCTCGCGGGCCATCTTGCGGCGGTGGACCTTGTCCGTCACCCACTCGTACTTCACCATCAGGTGGTCGACCGACTGGACGTAGGCGGTCTGGGCCGCCTCGCACCTGGGCCGGTCCACTCCGCCTCCAGCGTGGCGTCGCCGATGATCGCCGGCGGCATGACGAAGGCCGCGTGCGACTCGTCCACGTATCGCTGGGAGAGCTGGGAATAGCCGAACCCCGCCCGGTGCCGCACCAGCTCATGGCTGCAGGAACGGCAGATCCCCTCGATCAGCAGGACGTAGACGGCGTGCTCGAACACCGAGCCATGCCCCTGCTTCAGGATGTTCTCCAGGTAGTCCGCGGTCGTCCGGCCCGCCGGATTGTGCTGGCTCATGTAGCAGATCCGCCCCGCGAACTCCGCCAGCCGTTCGCCGTCCGTGGAGTCCCCCTTCCACTGCACCGGCATATGGGCCGGCTCCACGAACTGGGGGCGGGCGACGAGGGTGATGGTCGGAGCCTTGAGGATTTCCATGGGACGCAGGGGATAAGGGAAAGGGGAGAAGGGGAAGAGGGAAAGGGGAAAAGGGAAAAGGGAAAGGGGTCGAGAGCCGAACTCCAACGTGTGGGCTACGACGCGACGTCCGGCGCCGCCTTCCCCGTTCCCGCTTCCCCCTTCCCCGCTTGTGCTCCTGCGATCTCCATTCGGCTCCGGGCGTATCCCCCGGTGCGCTCGATCTCACGGAGCGCCTCGGCGATGTCCTCGGGGATCAGCGCAGCGTCGGCCCCAACCTTCAGCCCGAGCAGCGCGGCATCCCCCGCAGCGAGCTTCACGCCGGGGTTCAAGATACCATCGGGGTCAAACGCCGTCTTGACGCGACCAAAGAGATCCACGATCTCGTCACCGTACATCGCGCTGAGCAGCGGCGCCCTCAGGCGGCCATCGCCGTGCTCCCCGCTCACCGTCCCGCCCAGCCTGACCACGGCAGCACTCACATCGTCGTACAGTCCTCGGATCCGTGCCAGCCAGTCGGGGCGCGCCAGCTCGGGGAGAGCGTTCACGTGTACGTTGCCGTCCCCCGCATGCCCGAAGATGACCACCGTGACCTCCCGCCGGGCCGCCGCCTCACGGATGCTGCGGACATACGCGCCGAGCTGGGGAAGCGGCACGCAGCCATCCTCGATGATCTGCAGCGAGCGCCGGTCCGGAGGCAGGCTCGCCATGATCGGACTCGCCGCGTGCCGGAGCTCCCACAACTCCTTTTCCTCCGCCCGGGTCAGGGCCGTCGCGATATCTGTTGCCAGCGCCTTCACCGCCCGCACCGCGTCACCGGCTACCCCCCGCGCCGCCTTGGCGTTGTCGCGCTCGAACTCGACCAGCAGCAGCGCCTCGGTCGCCTCGGGGATCTGGCGGCGGAAGCTTGCCCTGTCCGCGCACCAGATCGAGAAAGGTGCGGTCGAGCAGCTCCACCGCCGACGGCTCCAGGGCAATGAGCGCGCGCACCGCCTCTTCGAGATCATCCAGCGAGAGCAGCGAGATCCGCAGCGCGCTCCGCGCCGCGGGAATCGGGTCCAGCCGCCAGCGGATCGTGGTCACCAGGCCGAGGGTCCCCTCCGCGCCGATCAGCAGCTCGAGGTCATCACCCGTCCGGAGCCAGTGGTCCAGGGCATAGCCTGCTGTATTCTTGCGGACCTTCGGAAAACGCTCGGCGATGAGCCCGGCGGCGAGACGGATCGCCGGTGCCGTCTTGAGATGGAACCGGTTGACGGCAGTCGGGAGCCCCCGGCTGATGGCGCCCTGACTGACCATCGATGCGCTCGCCTCTCCGCGACCCAGCCATGCGACCTCACCGTCTCCGGTGACCAGTTCCAGTCCCATCACCCACGGCCGCACCGGGCCGTAACGCACCGTGTGCGGACCCGCCGCATTGGTCGCGACCATGCCGCCGAGTGTTGCCCAGTTGCTGCTGGCGGGATCGGGAGGGAGCCGGAGACGATGCGCCAGCGCGGCGCGGTTGAGCTGCCCCTGCGTGACATTGGCGCTGGTGATGGCCGTGCGGGAGGCGGGGTCGAGCTCCAGGGTGACCGGCATCCGCTCGCGCAGATCGACGATCACTCCCGGCCCGACCGCGTTCCCCGGAATGCCGCTCCCGGCACCCCGTGCGGTCAGCGGCGTGCGCGTGGTCCGCGCCCACGTCACCAGCGACTGCACCTCCGCCACGCTCGCCGGGGTCGCGACTCCTGCCGGTACGATGCGGTAGATCCCTGCACCCTCCGCATACGCCGCGCGGACCCGGGGGTCGGTACTCACCAGCGGATGGGGCGACAGCGGCCTGGACATGCCGAAACGTAGGCCGCTCTCCCTTGACAAGGAATGGCACTGGGGAAAGGCTTACCAACCATGTCGGAATTCCCGCGGGCCCAGCTGATCCACATCGACGTCGACCGCCGTCTCGGCCATGAATGGGACGAGTGGGACGGCAAGCCACTGCCCAATCTCGGCGACTTCGACAGCGCACCCGGACTCTTCTTCGGCTGGGCCGCAGGCACCATCTTCGTCGTCCTCGGCGTCATCGGTCTGATCCTCTACCTGCTCAGCCCCCGGCTCGGACTCCTGCTCCCTTCCCTCCCGACCGTCCTCTGGCTCGGCTTCGGTCTCACGGCCATGGTGACCTGGGCCTGGATGACGCTCATCGTCGGCTCTTTCCTCGTTCACAAGCCGCTGCTCCCCGAGCGCCTCGCCGAGCGGGGACCCTTCCTCTGGCTGATGCGCTGGACGTCGATGGTGGCGGACCGGTTCGGCCGACGGGATTGGGTGGAGAACGCCGCGGTGAAGGTCTACGATTTCTTCGCGGGGTCGAGGGGGCGAAAGGTGGGGAAGGGAGAGCTGCTGTTGCTGATCCCGCGCTGTCTCTCGAAGGCGGCGCTCGACGGGGTGCTGGCGATCGCGGGGAAGTACGAGGTGGCGGTCTTTGTCGCGACGCGGGGGCAGCTCGCCCGCCGGGTGATTCGGGAGCGCCGCCCCCGCGCCGTCGTGGCCGTCGCCTGCGAGCGCGACATGGTCTCCGGTCTTACTGACGTGGCGGGCAAGGTACCCGTGCTCGGCCTCACGATGTCGCTGCCTGCCGGCCCCTGCAAGGACGCGGGCATCGATCTCGGCAAACTCGAGGAGTGGGTCCGGGCCTACGTCGTCTAGCGCACCCCCGCCTTACCGCGTCGCCGTATCCGCCGCCCCCGCTCCCGCATACAGCTTCGCCAGCTCCGTCACGATCTCTTCCATCCGTTTGCCCACGGGATGATCGATCGGCACCTGCCGGTCGAGATCGCGCGGCGAGCGGCTCGCATCCGCCACCGGACGGAAGACCGTCTCCACAGTCAGGCGGCTGTGGCCCGAGCTCGTCGGATCCACCCACGCCCTGACCTGCACCACCTCGGGACCCAGCCGCCGCGCGGAGGTAGCCCGCCGAGTGGCGGCATCGAACCAGGCGGTCTCGATGTAGCCGTCGCGCACGACGACCTTGGTCACCGGGAGCGAATCCGAGCGGAGCACGTCGGCCAGCGCCCCCGTCGCGCCTTTGACCTCCAGCTCCACCTCGGCCTGCACCGCGCCGGTGACCGGCGGGTAATACGGCCGAGTCGTGGCGGGGGAGCAGGCGGGGGTAGACAGCGCGACGCTGAGCAGAAGGCCCAGGATCGCATTGGTGCGGGTTGGCCAAGGCACTGGTGTGGACTTTCCAGAGGAGAGATTGCTCATCGACTCGGCGCCGAGTGACGATGGGAGCGATGCACGCTAGCGGCCGAGGTCGACCGGCTGCGCCGGATCAGCGGCGTAATCGTAGAAACCCCGCCCCGACTTCCTGCCGTACATCCCCGCCGTCACCATTCGCCGAAGCAGCGGCGGCGCCGCGTAGCGGCTCTCGTGATACTCCTCGAACATGATGTCCGCGATCCGCGCGAGGGTATCGAGGCCGACAAAGTCGGCGAGGGTGAGCGGACCCATCGGGTGGCCAGCGCCGAGCCGCATGGCGGTATCGATGTCCACGGTGCTGGCGATGCCATGCCCCCGTGCCCGGATCGCGTCCAGCATGTAGGGCACCAGGAGCAGGTTGACGATGAAGCCGGAGGTGTCCTTCGCCGCGACGGCCTCCTTGCCGAGGCTCCGCACAAAGGCGACGGCGGTATCGAAGGTTGCGTTGCTTGTCCGGACGCTCTGCACCACCTCGACCAGTGGCATCAGCGGCACAGGATTGAAGAAATGCAGCCCCACGAACCGGTCCGCCCTGCCGGTGACGGCCGCCATGCTGATGATGCTCAGGCTCGAGGTGTTGGAGGCGAAGATGGTCTCGGCGGGGCAGCGGGCGTCGAGGTCGCGGTAGAGTTCGTGCTTGAGCGCGAGATCCTCGGTCACCGCCTCGATGACAAGGCCGCAGCCGGCGAGATCCTTGAGGTCCGTCGTGAATCGGAGGCGGCCCAGCGCGGCGTCCCGGTCTGCCGTCGGAAGCTTGCCCTTCTCGACGAACTTCGCGAGCGACTTCCCGATCCCGGCCTTCCCCTTGGCGAGCTGCCCCTCGTCGGTGTCGCGGATGATCGTCGGATACCCTGCCGCCGCGCAGGCCTGACCGATGCCGCTCCCCATGAGACCGCACCCCAGGACGCCGACGCTGCCGATGCTGTTCATGGATTCAGCGCCTTTCGGACTTCATCCAGCAGCGCACCTACCACGCCACCCGATCGGGGTGGCAGGGCGTGCGACGGTTTCATCTCGCCGCGTTCGAGATGGTCCAGCGCGCGCTCCAGGCCCAGAAGCGTCCGCTCGGCGATCGGACGGAACTGGCGGGAAATGGCCCATTCCGCCGCCGCCACAATCGGCAGCGGAGCGACCGCAACCAGCCAGAAGGGGGACATGACCAGCAGGACGCCCGCGCTGACGAGGCCGAGTGTCCCCACCGTCGCCATTCCGCCGACGAAGCCGCCCCGGGTCGCGCGGAGGTCGGCGGTGAGCGACACATGGCAGAATCCCGGCTCCAGCGCCATGACGGTGGCGCTGACCAACCCCGCACGGGTAAGCATGAATGACTTCCGCCCGCCGAATGCGGCGGAGGACTTGCGGATCGCGGCCTGCATGCCGCGGAGCGGCTCCCAGGTGATCCGGCCCGGCTGCTGCCGCTGGATCGTCAGCAGCTCCTGACTGTCCATCCACCCGAGCAGCGCTCGTTCGACCTCTGCCAACTCGCCAGGGACGATGCGTTGCGACGTGACGGTCGCGCTGCCCAGGGTGTGGTCGAGGAGCCCGTTGGGCGCGGGGAGATCCTGCCGCCCATGTTCCTCCAGCATGGCCCGCTTGAGGTACTGCTCCGGGATCCCGACATCCTTCCCTAACGCGACGACCTCATCTGGAGTGAGGCCGTCCGCGATATCCCGCTCGCCAGTCTGCAGCTCGGTGGCGCGCTGGATGATCCGCTCGATGGCGGCACGGTCAATCCGGGAGGGGAGGTTGTCGGGCATGGTCGTGAATGATAGCGCGTCGGGGGCGGCGTGACTCCACGTCGTCGCTCCCTCGGCTTCTCCGTTACCCCAGGCGCTCTACGATCACCGCCTGCCCCTGCCCCCCGCCGATGCAGGCGCTCGCCAGACCGTAGCGCAGCCCGCGGCGGCGGAGGGCGTGCAGCAGGTGCAGGGTGAGTCGGGCTCCGCTCGCGGCGAGCGGATGCCCGAGGGCGATCGCGCCGCCGTCCACGTTGGTACGCGTCCGATCGAGGCCGAGTTCCCGCTCCACCGCGAGGTACTGCGCGGCAAAGGCCTCGTTGATCTCCACCAGGTCCATCTGCCCGAGCGTCATCCGGGCCTTGGTCAGCGCCTTGCGCGCCGCCGGGGCGGGGCCGATGCCCATCACCGCCGGCTCCACGCCGGTCACCGCCCACGACACCAGCCGGCCGATGGGCTTGAGTCCCTCCGCCAGTGCAAAGGCGCCGTCGGCGAGGACCAGGGCAGCGGCGCCGTCGCAGATGCCGGAGGCGTTGCCGGCGGTGACCACACCATCCTTCTTGAAGTAGGGCGCCAGCTTTGCGAGCCCCTCGGCGGTGGTGTCGGGCCGTGGGTGTTCGTCATGCGTCCACGGCTCGGCCTGCTTGGTCTTTCGGTTCACGATGGGGACCGGTGCGATCTCATCGGCGTACGCTCCCGCCGCCCAGGCGTCGCGGGCACGCTGCTGGCTGAGCAGCGCCACCGCGTCCACGTCGCTCCGCGAGAGCTGGTAGCGGCTCGCGAGATTCTCTGCGGTCTCTGCCATCGAGAGGCCGCACTCGGTGTCGCGCAGCGCCTCCCAAAGGCTGTCCTCCAGCGGCGCAGCCGGGCCGAGGCGGAGCCCCCAGCGGGCCCCGCGGATCACGTGGGGCGCCTGGCTCATCGACTCCGCACCGCCGGCGAGCACTACGCGCGATTCGCCTAACAGAATTTGCTGGGCACCCTGCACGATCGCTTCGAATCCGGAGCCGCACAGGCGATTGACCGTCACCGCCGGCGTCTCGACGGGACATCCCGCCTTGAGCGCAATATGGCGCGCGAGGTAGATCGCATCGGCGCTGGTCTGCAGCGCGTTGCCGAACACGGCGTGATCGACCCGATCGGCCGCGATGCCGGAGCGCTCCAGCGCCGCCCTGGCGGCGATGACCCCGAGCTGGGTGGCGGAGAAGTCCTTGAGCGCGCCGCCAAAGGCGCCGAAACCGGTGCGCGCACCGGCGAGGAAGACCACATCCTGAGGGTGCCCCTGGGTGGGCATGGCAGGCTCCCTATATAAGGAAAGGGGGTGCAGGGCCCGAAATATTGCCGCGGAGCGGGTGGGAAGTCGAGCGGCCCCGGGGGAGGAGGGTGCCCCACGGGGGTGCCTGATGCGCGGAGCCGGCCTACCCCTCGGTGACCATATGCCCGCAGTTGATGCAGTGGCGCCAACCGAGTTCCAGTTCGGACTGGCACTCGGGGCAGCGGGTGAAGGTCTGGTTCTGGCCGCAGTGCGGACAGAAATTCACGGTTCGGCCGCCGGGAAGGCGACCGCCGCAGAATCCGCAGCGCGCTGGGGCGTCGCGGTGCAACACGGGCCCGGTGGGGGCGGGCTCCGCGGTAAGGCGCGGGGCCGGCGGCCCCATCGCAGCAGGTGGTGAGGCAGGTTCGGCGGAGAACGACATCCGCCTGACCGGCTCGATCAAAGGTTCGGCGAGTGGCTCGATCGTCCGGCGGGGAGTCGACTCCCGGATGGGTGTCGGCTCCTCCTCGGGTGGCGCGTACGATTCTTCGGGGCCCGGGCCGAGCGCGTGCGCCAGCGGCTCCGTGCCGAGGGCCAGCTCTGCCCTGGAGCACTCGCGCAGGACCGCGAGGTCCGGATTCGGGGTGGCGAGCTCATCGTGGAAGCGCTGCGCCATGTCCGTCTCGACCATCCGCACGAACCCGCCCTCTCCGGCACAGAGCCGGAGGACCAGCATGTCGTAGTCTTCCGCGGAATCGATATCGAGCGCCCGCCGATTGGTGCGGTACGGGATGACCGACGTCAGCAGATCACCCACCGAGAGCGGGCGATGCAGGCGGGCTGGATCGATGGCGATTAGGTTATCCACCAGCCGGCGGAAGAGCCGTTCGAGGTCGGTCATGGAATGCGGAGACTAGAGCCGCCTTCTCGCACTGTCAAGCAAGGAGCGCCGATGCGCACCCCCTGTCTACTCTTTGCCGCCCTGCTCGCCGGCGCCCCCCTCTCGGCCCAGAGCGACTGCTCCCCGGGCTCGAGCTCCCGGGAAGCGGATCTCTTCGCCCACTTCTCGGTACCACTCGCCTACAGCATGGGACAGGCGCCGTGGATCTACCGGCCCGGCTCGGTGCAGATCGGGGTGGAGGGCGCCCTGCTGCGCGATGCGAGCGCCAGCCTCCGCACGCCGACCAGGTGCCGTCCCGCGGCGGGCCCGGAAAACTGGAATCTGGCCAGCGTCCTGATTCGCCCGCGCATCGGATTCGCACTCGGCGACGGCGTGCTGCTCGAGATGAGCTGGCTCCCGCCGGTGAGGGTCAGCGGTATCAAGCCGAATCTCTGGAGCTTCGGGTTGTCGCGGACGGTGCCGATGAACACCAGCGGCGCCATGTTCGTCGGCCGGGCGCACGCAACCTTCGGCAGCGTCCGCGCGCCGATCACCTGCCCCTCGCAGGCGCTGACCGATAGCGCGAGCCCCTGCTTCGGCGGCAGCCAGTCGAATGATCGCTTCTCCCCCAATCTCTTCGGCGTCGAACTCGCCGTCGCCTGGCCCCTCGCGCAGGGCCGTTTGCGACCGTACCTCGGAGGCGGGTACAACATCCTGCATCCCCGGTTCCAGGTGGACTACACCGACTCGCTGGGGGCGCGCAATAATCAGAAGACCCGGGTGAATCTGAGTCGGTGGGCGCTCTTCGGCGGCGTGACGCTGGAGCCGTTCTCGGGGTTCATGCTGAGCGGCGAGGCCTACGCCGTGCCGTCGGACCAGATCACCGCCCGGGTACGCGCCACGGTGCGGTTCGGCGGCCGATCCACGCGCTAGTCGCGATCCGCGTGGGGGAACTGCTCCCCCGCCGCCAGTCGCCGTTCCAGCGCCGCAAAGGCGGCATCGGGATCGTACCCGGCGTACTGGCCCCTGGCGCGACGCGCGTCCAGCCACGCGGAGAATCCCGACTCGACCGCGCCGGCGGAGGTGATCTGGTCGGTGGCCGCCTGTACCGCGAGATCGTTGGCGTACTCGTTCTTGGCGTGACCCTGGTGGCCGCGCACCCAGGTCCACTGGACGTCGTGCTTCCGGGCTGAATCGACCAGCACGCGCCAGAGCTCCAGGTTCTCGATCTCCCCGCCTTTGCGCTTCCATCCCCGCGCGATCCACCCCGGCACCCACTCCCGCATCCCCTTGATCAGGTACTCCGAATCGGAGACCAGCAGCACGCTGAGGCGCTTGCCCTTGCCGGCCAGCAGCTGCAGCGCGGCGATGGCGCCGGAGAGCGCCATGCGGTTGTTGGTCGTGTCGGGGGAGTGAATGTAGAAATCGCGCCGCTGCAGGGAGGCGCCGGCTCGAATCTCGATCAGACCAGCGGCGCCGCCGGGAGTCGCGCGCGCCTGGCCATTGCCGAGGCAGCTCTCGTCAAGATGAAGGACGGCGATAGGCAGTGGAGGAGCGGGCACCGGACGAGACGGGTTGCATGTGGACCAGAACGGGGATGTCGGTGGCCCGCAAGATAACCTCGGTATGTGAGGGAATCTGCCAGCCGGTCTCCTCGCGATGGGCCCCCACGAAGAGGGCGTCGCAGCCCAGTCGCGCCACGGTTTCCGGGATGGCGGTGGCAAAGTCGCCGGCGACGAGATGGGTGTCGAAGTCCAGCACATCAACTGAAAGCGCCCCCGAGGCTCGTGCGAGGGTCGTGCGCCCTGCATGGGCGTCGGTGTTGACGTGCACGACATCGAGATGTGCCCCGGTGATGCCCGCGAATCGGGAGGCAAAGGCGAGAGCGCTCTCGCTGTTGGCGCTGCCATCAAACGCGACGAGCACCCGGTGCATCGCTGTGGGTGTGCCGCCGGCGACCAGCACCGGCCGGTGGGAACGCCGCACCAGCTCCCGGGTGTCCGGGCCCAGCGGGTCCTCGACACTGAGGGTGGCCATCTCGCTCCGGATCCCCCGGCGGCCCACGACGAGCACGCCGACCTGCTCCGCCATCTCCCGGAAGATTTCGATCGTTCCGCCGTCACGGATCACGGTCTCGACCTCGAGTCCCGCGCGGTGGACCGCGCCCGCCGCATCCGCGAGCATCTCCTGGGCGGCTCGCCCCAGCGCCGAGCGGGTCGTGGGCACATTGGCGCTGCCGTATTCCATCCAGGGAGCGCCCAGCGGCATCTCCGCGGTGTGACCCGGCATGGGGACCACGTGGAGCAGCACCAGCCGGGCCCGGAACTTCTGCCCGATCACGATGCTCTGCGCGAGCGCCACCTGGGACTGCAGCGAGCCATCGAGTCCGACGAGAATCGAGGTAAACATGCGTTGAGGGTGGGGCCAGGGAAGGGAGGTGTCAAGAGCGAAGCGCTCGGGGACGTCAGACGCTGCTTACAAGACTTGAAACTGCTCCACCTCCACCAGGATGAAGACCAGCTCCTCCCCGGTCATCGGCAGCCGGCCGACCACGGCGTCACGATTGTCGTGGGAGGTCATGCGCGCGGGGATCACGATGTACTCCGAGCCGCGCCGCATGATGGCGACCCGGCGTCCGTCGCGGATGGCGCGCTCGAGCTGATCGAGTCGTTCCGGGGACCAGCGCATCATTTCAGCCTGCCTTTGTCACGTGAATGATCCCCAATTCGTCGGTCAGTTCCCCGATCACGGCGCGGGCGAGGGTGCCTTCCGCTGCCAGCCCGGCGAGCAGCGCCTCCAGCCGATCCGGAGGCACGGCGAGCAGCAACCCGCCGGAGGTCTGCGCATCGGCGAGGAGCAGCCGGTCGGCCTCGGCGACGCCGTCGCCCCAGCGCACCCCGCTGGCCGCCTCGAGATTGCGCTGCGTGCCGCCGGAGAACACCCCAGCCTCGGCAAACTCCCGCGCCCGCCCGAGCAGCGGAATACGGTCCATCACGAGCCGGGCACCGACGCCGCTGCCGGCGACGATGTTGCGCAGATGGCCCAGCAGACCGAAGCCGGTGACGTCGGTCGCAGCGCGGAGCCCCTGCGCCAGCGCCGCCCGTGATGCGCCGGCATTCAGGGTCGTCATCGAATGGATCGCCTCGGCCAGCTCGGTCTCGGCGATCCGGTCGCGTTTGAGCGCCGTGGTGAGGATACCGGTGCCGAGCGGCTTGGTCAGCACCAGCCGATCGCCCGGGCGCGCCGCCGCATTGGTGAGCAGCCTGTCCGGGTGGGCATCACCAAGCACGACCAGTCCCAGATGCGGTTCGAGGGCGTCCACCGAGTGACCGCCCAGGATCGGGCAGCGCGCAGCTTCGGCGACCGTCGTCATGCCGTCGAGTGCCTCGCCCAGCAGTTCCAGGGGGAGCGTCTCGCGGGGCCAGCCGACCAGGCTGAGCGCGAACAGCGGAGTCGCGCCCATCGCATAGACGTCACTCAGTGCATTCGCGGCGGCGATCCGCCCCCACGTCGCGGCATCGTCGACAATGGGGGTGAAGAAATCCACCGTGGCCACCAGGGCGCGATCCGCGCTCAGGCGATAGACCGCGGCATCATCCCGGGTCGCCGCATCCACGAGGATGTTGAGATCCCCGAAGCGCTGCACGTGACGCAGCACCTGCGCCAACTCGGCCTCGCCGAGCTTGCAGGCTCACCCCGCGCCGTGGGAGAGCGACGTGAGCCGGATGCGGGGTTTCTGGTCGCGGGGCTGGTCGGCCATGGGTGCCTTCCTCGGGTGACTGCTGCACTCAGTGTGAATTTCCCCGCGGGCGTGCCGGGCTCCTCTATGCGGTGGAGGTCGACGGTTGCGTGCGGTCACTACGTCCGTCGCCGGACGCCCGACTCCATCGGCCTTCGTCTCACCCCATCACGGCGCCGAGCACCACCCCGGCGATGACAATCCGGATGATCCCGCCGATCACCGGCTTCCACGCCAGCTGTTGGAATGGCTGGTTGCGGAGCCGGGAGGGAATCTCCATGAGCGCCCCGACCAGCAGAAACAGCAGCACCGCCCCGCCACTCCCGAGGCTGGCGAACCAGAGCCCTGCGAAGAGGGTGAGCAGTGCCGCCTCGATCGCGTTGGTCGTGAGCGAGGCCCGGAGCGTGTCCCCGGCCTCGGCCGGCGTGCCCCGCACCCGCCGCTCCAGCTCCCGCCACAGCGAGAAGCAGAGCGTCACCAGTCCCCAGGCGAGCAGGACCCGCGTGAAGGTCATCTAGAATGTCGCGCGGAGCGAGTCGATGCTGTACAGCTGGCCACGGACCATGACGCGCTGCACCGTGCGGGTATTGCGGATGTCGGTGAGGGGATTGGCCTTGAGGATCACCAGGTCGGCGACCTTGCCCGGGAGCAGCACACCGATGGAATCGGCGCCAAGCAGCTGGGCCGCGTTCTGGGTCGCAGTCATCAGCGCATCGGAAGCGGTGAGCCCGGCGTTGACCAGCAGCGCGAGCTCGGTATGCAGACTCAGCCCCGGGACCAGCAGCTGGTTGCTCGCGTCGGTGCCGGCCACGATGCGTCCACCCGCCGCGCGAAACTGCCGCAGGAAGAGGTCCTGGTTGGGGCGCGACTCCCGAAAAGCGGCGAAGTCCGCGCTGGTCCACCCGGCACGCGCGATCATTCCGGGCACGTCCCATTTCTTCATCTGCGAGTCCGGGACGATCTTGAGATCGTGACCTGCGAGGACGGCCGGGTCATCGAGCCGGCTGAAGGTCTCATGCAGCACCAGCGTGGGAATTGCGGTCACCCGCGCCTCGGCGAGGGCATCCGCGACCCTGGTGAGTCCCGCACTGTCGAGTCCGGCCCAGCTCTTCTCGAAGTAGGTCCATCCTTGGAAGAATCCCGCTCGATGTTCGGCGTAGAACTTTTCCGGCGTGCTGCTCATCGCTTCGGGGATGCCGGTGAGGTGCTCGATCGAGGCGACGCCGAGTCGTGCGGCGGTGAGCGCGTCGGTCAAACCGAGGTGGGCCGTCACCTTGAGGTTGAAGGTGGTGGCCTCGTCCATCAGCGGCTTCAGCAGCTCGGGGGTGATACGGGTGTAGATCTTGAGGTAGTCCACGCCCAGCACCGCGCGACGATCGACGGCCCGGCGCGCCTGGTCGGCGGTCCGCACCTCGGTGGCATCGTCGTAGGTGGCGGGAACCCCGTCGATCATCGCGCCCGCACTGTACAGTCTGGGGGCGACCAGTCCGCCGAGGCTCACCTCTTCCCTGAGAGAAAGGATGGAGTCCTGGGTCCCGTGCACGTCCCGCACGCTGGTGACGCCGGCGGCGACGTAGCGGCTGAGCGCCCAGCGCTCCACATGGCCATGGCCATCGATCAATCCCGGGATGATCCACGATCCGGTCACGTCCACGATCACGGCGGACTTCGGAATGTTGAATCCCTCTCGCGGCGCGATGCTTTCGATCTTTCCCTGCCGCACCACGATGACGGCGTCGCGCAGCACCGGGGTGCCGGCGCCACTGATGACGTTACCGCCCACCAGCGCGATACGGTCCATGTGACGCGGCGCGCACCCGGTGAGCAGCAGGAGCAGCAGCACCACTCGATGCATCTCACTCGCTCGAGGCATGATCGTGCAGAACCTTCCAGCCATCAGGGCGCCGCTCCATGACCAGCGTAAAGGGACCGCTCGCGGTGGTGCGACCGTCCCGGTAGAGAATGAAACAGGCGCTGACGAGCGGCGCTGACGACGGTGAGGCACGGGCGGCCAGGATGGCCAGACTCAGCGAGCGGATGGGACGCAGGTGCACCGACTCCGCTGGATGACTGAAACGTGCCAACCTGCGAAGGGAGGCGCAAGCCGAGGCGGGGTCGTCGCGCTGCACCGTGAAGGGATGACGCGATGTGGGGCGGCCGCCCGAGGGGTCTACTCCTCGGCGCTGTCCGATTCCGGCGAATCGCCGTTGGCCGGCCCGGGGTCCTCGTCGGCGAGGTCGTCCACCGCGCGTTTCAGATCCTTCACGTCGGTCAGGAAGGCCGCGGGCGCCACGCTCGGAATCCAGCGCGCACCGATCGGCTTGAGCGGAGTCGATTCCAGATGGCCGCTGTAGTCGACCTGGTCCTTGTGGCCGGAGAGGGCGATGATCCCCGCGAGCCCACCGATCACGCCGGCAGACCAGAGCAGTCTCGGCCAGTGGCCCATCCCCGAAGCCCGTGCGAGATGAGCGGCGAGGGAGGCCACGGCGATGCCGAGGGCGACCGCACCAGCCAGGATCTCCCAGCCGAATCCGCCGGGAAAGAAGAAACGCAGGTACTCGAAGATCGCGGAAGAGATGGTGAACGAGGTGAGCGCCAGACAGGCGATGGCGAAGTGCTCAAGGAAACGAAAGCGGTGCTGGGTCAGCCGGTTCACCAAGGCCCACGCCCCGGCCCACACGACGACGACCAGCAGCATCATCAGCGCGTCGCCGAGCAGGCTGGCGAGCGTCACCCGCGAGGTCTTGCCGAGGTAGTTGTTGATTCCCATGAGGGCGCCGGTCGTGGCGCAGATCGCGATGGCGGTGAGGGGGGCCTCGATCGGGGCGACGCGCCCGGCCCGCGGCGCATCGGGGAGCGCGGCCTCCACCGGGTGGGACTCGTCGAGGAAGCGCAGCAGGGTACGCCCCAGCCGGATCTCCGCGCCGGAGCGCAGCGGATAGCGGACCAGGCGCTGCCCCGAGTGCGCGTCGAAGGTGCCGTTCCTGGATTGCTGGTCGACGATCAGCAGCGTGCCGCTGCCGTCCCACTCCAGCCGGGCGTGCAGCGGATCGACGTAACGGTCGTCGAGGATGACGTCGTTCTCCAGCCCGCGGCCGATCGTCGCGGGAAAGGACCGAAGGCGCACCCGCTGGCGTACCCCCCGGCGCTCGAGCACCTCCACGATCATGGGGAGCCCTCCGCGAGGCTCGCGAGGTAGCGCTCCACCACTCGTCGCGCGTTGTCGAACGTCACGCCGGACAGCGTCAGCGTGGTGATCAGCCCCCGGTTCGGGGCGCCAAGAGTGACCGCCTTGAAGAAGGCGTCGTAGAGGCCGGGCAGCCGGCGATAGCGCCGGGTGCAGAAGACCGTCTTGAGGAGGAGCGTCCCCTGGTGGACGTTGTCGACCACGCACCGCTGCGGGGTCACGAACTCCCGGCTCTGATCGCCCAGGCCCTCGCCGGTGAATTCGCGGGTGAGCAGCGAGTAGAAACGGATCCGGTTGAGTTCGTGGGTCGAGAGCACCGCGTGCTTGAACTCCAGCACGCCGGACCACTGGTCTCCGGAGATGAAGATGTAGTCATCGGTGGAGCACTGGTGGGCGATCGTCTCGTAGGGGCGCGCGGTTCCGTGGGAGGCGTCCCCCCAGCACTTGAAGAACGCCGCGGGTTTCGTCGGCACCCGGTAGCCACCCAGCGCGATCGTCGGGGTGGAATCGGCGAAGAGCCGGGCGAGATAGACGTCCTGGTAGGCCAGCATCTGCTCGCCGACGGTCTTGAGCAGGCTGTCCGGCGGGCGATACCCCGGCTGCCGCGCCTCGGCGACCAGCGCGATCACCCGTTCCACCGGCACCAGGAAGCTGATCCCCTCGCCGGCCGTCGACACGTTCACGCCAACCACCTGGCCGGCCGCCGTGACCGCCGGCCCGCCGCTCATCCCCGGATTGATGGAGCCGGTGAAGTGGATTTTCGGATAGAGGGTATGCTCGAGGAGCCCGTTGTAGGTCCCCTCGACGATGCTGAGTCCGAGATCGTGCGGATGGCCCATCGAGTAGAGCCGGGTCCCCCGATCGACACTCACCGCCGCCAGGTCGAACCATGGGTCGCCGGCGCTGGCGACCTTCAGCACTGCCAGGTCGTGCACCACATCGATCGCCTGGACCGTGACGGCGCGGGAGGTGTCCCCCCCGTCGATCAACTCGACCCGGTAGCGGTCGGGGAGGTTCACCAGCTCCGAAATCACGTGGTAGTTGGTGACCACGTGTCCCTCCGGCGACACGAAGAATCCCGAGCCGATCGCCGACTTGGCACCGGAGCTCTGCTCCACGCTCTGGATCTTCACCACGCGAGGCGCAAGCTGCCGATACACCTCGGCGGCGTCCGGTTCCCCCGACTGCGCCGAGAGGAGCGTCGTCCCGTTCAGTCCCAAAACGGCGAGCGCCCCGGAGATCCGGAGCGCTCGGTGGAGAGCAGGTCGGAGACCGTCTCCGAGCAGGGTCACCGACCCTTCTTCTTCTTGCTGCCCTTCCTGGCCGCCTTTTTCCCCGCCTTCTTGGCGGACTTCTTCGCGGATTTCTTGGTCGCCTTTTTCTTCTTCGCGGCGGCCTTCTTTGCAGGCTTCCTGGCGGTCTTCTTCTTCGCCGCCTTCTTCACGGCCTTCTTGGCAGTCTTCTTCTTCGGGGCGGCCTTCTTCTTCGCGGCCTTCTTCTTCGGAGCGGGCTTTCTGGCCGCCGGCTTTCCGGCGGGAGCCGCAGGTGAGGCCATAGGTGCCGAGGTCGCCGGAGTCGTCCCCAAGGGCAGGGTCGGTTCCATCGGCGTAGGCGCGGGGTCCATCCACCCGGAGTCCGTCCAGCTCATTTCCATATCATGCAGCTCGGCCATTGGCGCTTCCTCCAGAGGCTTCGGCGGCAAGCGAACCGCCACCGGTTGTGTTGACAGCGGCTGCCCGCTGCGTGAGACCGTTGATAAGATGCACATCTTCTGAGCCTTCGCAAGACGAGTCGTGCGATGCCGAGTCTGGCGGGGGCCGTAATACCCGTCCCCCGATCGGCATTCCGACTCCGACGGTAAGGCCGGGACGCACTCTGCCTCGGCTCTGGCAGCTTCGGTCGACGCGGTCGATTCCTGGTCGAGTAGCACCACAATAAACCGTTATAGCATATTGATTTACGAGATTATTCCTGGTGGTCTGCGCCTTGCAGCTACCGGCTCCGTGAACCCGACCTCCCTGCGCATGCGCCCTCCGCTCCACAGCCTGCTGGTGCTGATCCTCCTCCTTCTCTCCTCCAAGGGGGCAGCCGCCCAGAACGTCACTGAGCTCTACGTGACGCCCGACACGCTTCGGCTCGATGCGGGGCAGCGGCAGGGCCTCACGGTCCAGGCCTTCGACGATGCCGGCAATGTGATCCTCGCCATCCGGTACCAGGCGGTGGATTCGCTGGTTGCCCGCGTCGCGTCCAATGGCACCGTCACCGCAGGGCGCGCGGGCCGATCCGCGATCCTGGTGCAGGCGGGCACGAAGACGAAGAGCGTGGTGGTGATCGTCACTGGTGGGGTCGTTGAACCGGCGACCCCGGCCACCTCCAAGGCACCGCCGGTCAGCCAGATCATTCACCTCATCGCCGAGCCTGCGGCCCTTGCCCTGTTGCCGACAGAGCGCGGCCGAGTGGCGGTCCACGCGGTCCGTGCCGATGGCAGCATCGTTTCCTCTCCCAGACTGCAGTGGCGGTCGCTGCGCTCCGACGTCGTGGGGCTGACCGACTCGATCGGCACCGTGGTCGGGGTCTCGAGCGGCACCGGCAGCATTCAGGCTCAGGCGCCTGGCGGCGTCATCGTCACCATCCCGGTGACGGTGACACTCACCGGCGTGACGCTCGATCAGGATCGCGTCATCCTCTCCCCCGACGAAGCCGACACCCTCATTCCCCTGGTTCCCGAGCAGGGCAGGCGGCGGCTCTCTCCGGGGGATCTGCAGTGGAGCAGCAGCGACGATGCTGTGGCCGAGGTCAGCCCCGACGGCGTCGTGCACGCCCATGCCGCGGGGCGCGCGGAGCTGCTGGTGCGCGGCTTCCTCCGGGAGCGGCGGGTGCCGGTGATCGTGCATCAGCGGGTGGCGCGCTTCCTGGTGGCGCCGAGGCTCACCGATACCGTGCGGCTCCCGGTCCCGACCCTCCGCGAATTCACCCTGCTGCCGCAGACCGCCGACTCGCTCCCGATCGAGGGCGTGCCGATCACCTGGGTCGTGGGTGATTCCACAATCGCGAGCTTCGATACGGCGACCGGCAACCTCACCGCGCACCGGGCCGGCAGTACGACGCTCAGCTTCAGCACCCGGGGGTTCCTGCCCAGGGAGTGGAGGATCGAGGTCTTCCCCCCCTCCGTCGCCTTTGCCGAGCAGCGCCTGTCGCTGCGGCCCGGCGAGCGGCAGCTGCTCGCCCCGCAGTACGTGGACGGCGCGGGCAAACCGCTGATGCCGGCGACGGGCCTCTCCTGGCTCACCAGCAACTCCGGCGTGGTCCGGGTCACCACGGAAGGCGAGATCGAAGCGGTCTCCATGGGGCGCGCGACGATTACCGCCCAGGCCACCGGTGGCCCGCCAACGACGCTGACCGTCTTCGTGACCGGTGATCTGCTGGTGGCGTCCACCCGTGGCGGGCGCTTCGGGATCTACGCCTTGCTCGCGAACACACCCGAGCGGTTCATCCCGATCCTCACGGACAGCTCGGCCAATTATTTCGACGCAGTATACGCTCCGGACCGGAGCCGCCTCGCCTTTGCGTCGGATCGTCTGGACCGTGGCAACTACGATCTCTTCGTCGCGGACGCCGATGGGCGGAACCCGGTGCGCATCACCACGGAAGCGGGCGTCGATGTGCAGCCGGTGTGGACGCCTGATGGCCGGCGCATCGTGTTCGTCTCTGGCCGGAAGGGTCCACGCCAGATCTATGTGATGAACGCCGATGGCTCGGCGGTCCGCGCCCTGACCTCGCTCCCCGGTGGCGCCGGCGAACCTGCCGTCTCCCCCGATGGCAGATCGGTCGCCTTTTCCGGATTTCCCGACGGTCCTGAAGGTGAGTCGGATATCTACACCGCGCCGATCGACGGGGGCGCAGCCGTGCCGGTCACCACCACGAAGGACCGCCGCGAGATTCGCCCCTCCTACCTCCCCGACGGCGGGCTGACCTGGGTGCTGGTCCGCCGCGACCGGAAGGACCCCGACCAGCTGCTGCGTCAGGCTGCCGCCGGCGGGATCCCCGCCGCACTGGTCACCAGCGAACTCTCGCTCACCGACGTCGCCATTTCGCGGGATGGGTCCCGGGTGGCCTGGGTCGCCAGCCGCCCCGATGAAAGGAATCGCAAGCTGCTCGAGTATACATTCCAGTGGCGCTCCCTCTCGAGCGGCGCGGAAACCAGGGTACGACTCCTCCCCGGCGAACGGATCACGAGTCCCGCCTTTTGAAAGCACTGACCCTGACCGCCACCGGCGGTCTGGACGACCTCACTCTGCAGGACGTTCCGGAGCCGCCGCTCGGTGCCCCGGATGATGTCCGCGTCCGGGTCCACGCCGCCGCGCTCAATCGGCTCGATCTCTTCGTCATCGGTGGTCTCCCCGGTGTGACCTACACCTTTCCCCGGGTGCTCGGCGCCGATGGCGCGGGCGAAGTGGAGAGCGTCGGGCCCGGCGTCACCACCGTCCGCCCCGGCGATCGGGTGCTGATCAATCCCGGCCTTTCCTGCGGTCAGTGCGAGTGGTGCCTGGCCGGGGAGGAGCCGCTCTGCCCCGACTTCCAGGTGCTCGGCGAGCATCGTGACGGCACCATCGCGGAGTTGGTCGTGGTGCCGGAGCGCAATCTTGCACCGGTACCGGCCGCGATGCCGTGGGCCCAGGCCGCCGCCTTTCCGCTGGCGACGCTCACCGCCTGGCGCATGCTGCAGACGCGGGCCCGGCTGCAGCCCGGCGAGACCGTGCTCATCTGGGGCATCGGCGGCGGAGTCGCGCAGGCGGCGCTGCAGATCGCCCGGGACATGGGTGCGTACACGATCGTCACCAGCAGCTCCGACGAGAAGCTGGCGCGCGCCGAAGCGCTCGGCGCCGATGACACGATCAACCACGCCACCATGGACGTGGTGAAGGAAGTCCGTGCGCTCACCGATCGGCGCGGCGCCGATGTCGTGGTGGATAGCGTCGGCGAGCGGACCTGGGAGCGATCCCTTCGATCGCTCGCTAGGCTGGGACGCCTGGTCACCTGCGGCGGCACCAGCGGGCCGATGGTGACCGTCGACGTTCGCAAGCTGTTCTGGCATCAGTGGTCGATCCTCGGCTCGACGATGGGCAACGCGGCCGAATTCCGCGCCGTCGCGCACCTCGCGTCGGAGGGACGGCTCTGGCCCGAGATCGATGCGGTCTATCCGCTGGCGCAGTCGGTCGACGCCTTCCGTCGGCTCGACGCGGGCGCCCAACTGGGGAAGGTGGTTATTGAGGTGGCCTCATGAATGAACTCCTCGATCGATTGCTGGTCGGCTGGCAGGAGCTGCTCGATGTACTGCCCGGGCTGCTCGCCGCTGCTGCGATCATGTTCGCGGGATACTTCGTCGCACAGCAGCTGCGGCGCTGGACCGATCGCACGCTGGAGCGGATGCACTTCAAGCGACTCGCGGATGCCGGCGGGCTCACCGAAGCGGCCGGCAGGGTCCGCCTCGATCCGGTGCGGGCGGTCGGTAAGCTGGTCTTCTGGCTCACCATGCTCGTGGTGGTGCTGCTGGCCAGTTCGGCGCTCGGGCTGGAAAACGTCCGCGAGATGTTCGGCCGGATGCTGGGATTCATCCCGACGCTGATCTCCGCCACCGTCATCATCATCCTCGGCATGATCGTCGGTGAGTTCGTGCGCGCGCTTATCGTGGCGTCCGCTGGCGGGGTCGAAGGGGTGATCACCGTCGCCAAGCTCATCAAGGGCGCGATGGTGACGATTGCCATCTTCATGGCGCTGCAGCAGGTGGGGGTGAGCGAAGAGCTGGTGACCTCGGCGTTCACGCTGGTGCTCGGGTCGGTCGCGCTCGCGGCGGGGCTCGCCTTCGGGCTGGGCAACCGGCAGCTCGCCGGGGAAGTCACCCGCAAGTGGTACGAGGAGGGGCGCCGCCGCTACCGGCGCCGGACCGATCCGGTTGAACCCCTCCTTGAAGAGGAATCGACCGCGCCGCCGCGCGATCCACCGACGCCGGACTGAGCCGCCGCCGCTCGGCTACTTCACCGTGTAGCGCCCGATCGTCTGCCGCCCATCCTCCTGGCGGAGCACCAGATAGACGTGGCCTGCGGCGCCGAACCCGACGAGCAAGGCCCCCTTGGGCAGCTGCACGGTGCGGATCTCCCTCCCGTCGCGACCCACTACATCCCAGACCGGGATCGAATCGGTGAACGGCCGTGACCGCTGCAGCCACACTTCACCGGCGGGGTTGGTGCTGCCGGCGATGAACGGCGGCTTTTCATCGGCGAAGGGATAGGAGAGCTCGATCCCTGCCGGCGCCCCCATCTGGCCCATCTGCTTCCGCAGCCGCTCGAGGAAGAAGTCCTTCTCCGGCTGCGTCACCACCACCTTCTCGAAGCTGCGGCTGGGGCCCTTGGTCCAGGTGCCGTCGGGCGCGCGCCAGTCCACCGCATTGTTGGAGGCGCGCGCCGCCCACAGCGAGCCGTCCGGCAGCGTGCCGAAGATGTCCCGGCCGGAGAAGATGGTCGAGACGATCTTCATCTGTTCACCGAACTGGCCGCGGCCCCAGGTAGGCAGCTTGAGCCGGGCGACGGTGTCCGCCACGGTGTCGCCGGGTGTGATGCGCAGCACGTTGAGACTGTCAAAGGCGAGCTCCTGCCCCGGCTCCAGGCCGCCGAGCACGGAACGCACGTCTTCCTTATAGCCGTGGCCGGCAGCATCGTAGTTCAGCGGCTGGTTGCCGCCGCCCACCCCCCGACCCTCCAGCACCTTGATGAACTGTCCCTGTTCGCTCCACAGCGTCGTCCGCTCGGCGCCGAAGTCGATGAGCCCGAGCGTGTCGCCACCCAGTCGGAGCACATAGCCGGGGAGCTTGTGCTTGCCGGGTGCCGGGTCGTTCGCGCTGATGGTATCGGCGTGTTCCCCGAGAGGGGTGACCTCCCCGCTCTTGAAGTCGACGAGCAGAAAGGTCTTGTCCTTCAGTTCGGCAAAGGCGACCCGCCCGTCCCGGAGTTCCACCACATTGCTCACCTGCTGAAAGGTGCGGCCCAGCGTCGCCTCGGGCGCATCGAGGACTACCAGCGGGGACGCTTTCCCGCTGCACGCGCCGAGGATGAGCGCACCCGTGAGCGTCGCCGTGCCCCAATACCTGACCTTCATTGCCTGTTCTCCGGAAGTACGACGTGAGGGTTATGCACCGTGGGTCGGGGCCGCGGCCGGGACCCGGAAACGCAGCAGACGGACGCCACCCGCGAACGGCTCACCGACCAGGGCGTCGCCGTTACCGAGCGCGATGATGTGGCCGAGTCCGCGATGGGTCATGACCTGCAACAGCCGGCCATGTTGATCGACGACCTGATAACTGCGGATGCTGTCGCCGATGGCCCGGCTCTTTACCAGCCAGACCCGGCCGTCCGGCGCGGTGAGCGCATCTTCGAATGGCGGCTTGATCGCAGCGAACGGAATCTGTGCGACGGTCGGACGGAGCCCGGGGTCGAATCTGCTCAGAAAGATGTCGCGATCGTTGTCGGTGAGCGGAAGGACCGGGTCGGGGAGCTCCTCACCCTCGGCGTCCTTCGAGGCGGTGTCGCGCCAGTCGACCCGATTCTGGGTGACCCGCGCGATCCAGAGGGTGCCATCGGGGAGCACATCCCAGCGGTCCTGGCCCGAGAGCAGCCGTCGCTCGAGGCGCCGCCGGCCGTCACTGGCGACCTCGACCAGGTCGAACGGTGCGAGGCGACCGACGGTATCCATGAGGCCGGCACCGCTCGTGGCGCGGAGAATCAGCGCCGAGTCGCGGTTGCCCGATCCGTCGGGGCCGGGGGCGGGGCGGAGTTCGTAGTACCAGCGGCCGCGGGCGTCCCGTTCCCGCGGCAGCGCGCCGCGCAGTGCGTCCGCCGCGGGCAGCTCGCTGCCGAGTATACCGGCGAGGGACCAGCTGGTGAGCCGGCGGCGCTGCCAGTCGGCGATGTAGATGGAGTCGCCGGCACGGAAGAGATGAAAGGGCTGCTGCAGTTCCCTGGCCCGGGCGCCGGCGAAGCTCGCGAGTGATTTCCGCGCGAAGTCGGCGACGCTGACCGCCCGGTCCTGCGGCGCGATGATCACCCAGCGTGCGCCGCCGAGCCAGGCGGCGTCGGTGACGTCACCGTAGGGGGCGATCACCGTGTCGGCGGTCGGTTCCAGAGTCAGGGAGACGACCACCGGTTTGGGATCGGCGCACCCCGTGAGCAGGGCAGCGCAGCCGAGCAGGGCGGCGATCGTGAGGGGTGGGGCGGAGCGGGTCGGGAGCATGGGGCGGGAAATGTAATGCCCGGGGCGTGCGGCGGGATGGGACCGGGGAATAACTTCAGGGCCTCACTGGAGCGTCCCGGGCGATCCGTGCGCCGGCCCGCGCCGCGACCCGGCAGGCGGGCCGGGCATCCCCTCTGCGCCTGCCTGCTCAGGGTCATTTTCTCCTTCGGAGGTCTTCCATGGTGATTCGTCTTGTCCGTTCGGCGGCACTGGCGCTGCTGATCGTCCCCGCGCTGTCCGGACAGCAGCCGGTCTCGCGCGCCCTGACCAGACCCGAGGCCGAGTTCAAGGAATCGTTCGACGCGGTGCTGGCGATTCGGGAACTGCCGGGCGGGCGGGTACTGGTCACCGATCTCGGTCCGAAGACCGTGATCATGGCCAACTTCCTCTCCGGGCAGCAGGTGACCGTGGGCCGGAATGGCCAGGGACCGGGGGAGTATCAGTTCCCCGGCGAGCTGCTCGCGTTGCCCGGGGACACCACGCTGCTGGTCGACCGGATCAGCCGGCGCTTTCTGCGCATCGGTCCGGATGGCACGCTCGGCAAGACGCTACCATTTCCCGATGGCCTCTCTGGAATGCCGGAGCCCCGCGGCGCGGATCGGCAGGGACGGATCTACTTCCAGGCGAGCGCCTTTGGAGGTGGCCTGAATGGGGGCGAACCCGTCGACATTCCGGATTCGGTGGCGATGGTGCGCTGGGACCGGGCGACCAATCGTCTCGATACGCTGACGCGGGTGAAGATCCCGTCGATCAAGATGCAGGTGTCGGGGACGGCGAATGCCCGGGCGGTGATGATGCGGCCGCAGCCGTACGCGGCGGCGGATGAGTGGGCGGTGGCGTCGGAGGGGCGGGTCGCAGTGGCGCGGGTGGGAGACTATCACGTGGAGTGGCTGGGCGCGAGTCCGGCGCGGGGCGGCGCGGTGCGCTATGACCCGGTCAGGGTGTCCGAAGGGGACAAGCAGGCCTGGCTGAGCGCGATGAAGAACAGCCGCAACCGGATTGTGATCAACCGGGGCGGCGGGGGGCGCGGGTCGGAGGAGATGAAGCCGCCGGAGCCGGACGCATCGGAGTTCGCCTGGCCGGCGGTGAAGCCGCCCTTCCGGGCCAGCGGCGGGCTGCGTGCAGCGTTCGTCACACCGGAAGGGGAGCTCTGGGTGACGCGGTCCACGGCGGCGGAGGATTCGACGCCGGTCTTCGATGTCTTCAACGGCCAGGGTGCGCTCACCGGTCGGGTGACGCTCCCGCTCGGCCGCCGGCTCGTCGGGATGGGCCAGGGGGTGGTGTATGCAGTGCGCACCGACGAGGATGGGCTGCAGTGGCTGGAGAGGTATCGGCGGTAGCGTCTCGCGATTGGCTGACGCGGGACGGCCACGCGGTTTGACGGCGGGCGGTCGACATCATACTCTCTCCTCACTCAGGTCCCGGAGTGGGGGGAGATTCGTGCATGGCGCTGAGGTCCGTGGGGTATGTCAGGCAGTGGTTCAGGCAGCCGCCGCGGCCGTTGCCCGCCGTATCCGCGGCGCGGCTCGTGCTGGTGGTGGCCGCCGCGCTTACCGCGTCCTGCACCGGCGAGCGCTCTTCAGCGGATCGTGTCCTCCCCTGGCGTGTTGATCTCCGCTGGACCGTCGGCGGCGCCGACAATTCCCAGATCTCGCTCTCTCGGGTCGAGGCATTCCAAGTGGCGTCTGATGGTGTGGACGCGATCTACGTTCTTGATCGATTGTCGCACCGGGTCTTTGTGCTCGATTCGAACGGTCTCGTCAGAGATACGCTTGGCAGGCAGGGTGCAGGGCCCGGAGAGCTTGCTGCTCCATGGGCGGTCGCGGTGGACCGGCAGGGGACCGTGGCAGTCCTCGATCTGGGAAACCGGCGGGTGGTGCGCTGGAGCGCGCGGGGTGAGCTGCTTGAGGCGTTGCCGATTCGTGATTTTGTCGAGAGCCCCAAGTTCGCCATCCAGGGTGGCGACGTCGCGTTCGTGCTGGCAGATCACAGCCGGGATGGTCCCGGGGAGTATCAGCTCGTCCTGACCGGTGCGAATGGGACTCGGGTCCGTGCGAGGCTGGCGCGGCCACCGCTTCACCTTGGCGACCTTCCCACCTGCGACGCGACAAGCATTTCGCTGACTCCAATCTTCATGCCGGCCATTCATTGGGATGCCGCTGGTGACCGTCTCGCAGTGAATGCCGGAGCGGACTATGCCGTTGAGCTCTACCGCTCCGGCGTGCTGTCGAGCACGGCCCGGCGTGCCATCGGTCCGGCCCGTGCCGACCAGGCGAGCGCGGAGACAGAAGCCACTGACTGGCGCTTCAACGACTGTCTCGTTCCCCCGGCCGAGGTGGTCAGGGCCTCCGGCTACCGTGATGTCATTCCGGTGGTGCAGTCGCTAGCGCTATCGCCGGATGGCGACCTCTGGGTGCTGCGGCGAACACTGCGTCGCGATGCGCCAGCAGTGGATCTGTTCGACACCGCGGGGAGCTATCGAGGAACGCTTACCACCGGCGGCCTCTTCCCGTCGGCATTCCTTGGTGCTGACCGCATCGTGACCGTCGAGAAGGACTCGAATGATGTACCGTCGGTGTCCCTGTACCGGATCGATCGCTCACGGTCGCCGCAGTCGTCCACGGGCGATCAGCCAGGCGGGTCATGAGACCTACCCGGCTACGCAGGTCTAACAGGTCGCAGCATATTCAGTTCCTCCTCTGCTGGCTCTGCGTCGCCTGCGGAACGCATTCGGACGGCTCGGCTCGCGGTCGCGCGCGGTTCCCTGAAGATGCCCTCCCCCTCACCGTCGACCTCCGCATTGGTAGCAGTGACCCTGACGCCCCCGACGCCTTTGCCGACATCCGCGGCCTCGCCGTCGACAGCGCCGGCCGCATCTACGTGCTGGATGTCCAGAGCCACGAGATCCGCGTCTTTGATGCCACCGGCGCCTTGGTGCGGCGCTGGGGCCGGAAGGGGCAGGGGCCCGAGGAACTCGCGGACTATGCCGCCGGGCTCCGGATCGATGCGCAGCACCGGCTCTGGGTGGTGGACCAGGGCAACGGCCGCTTCACCGGCTTCTCGCTCGAGGGGAAATATCTCTCGACCGTGACCCGCCTCTTCCCCGGCAGCTTCGTCTCCAGCTGGCAGGGCTCGGTCAACGCCGACGGTAGCGTCACCGACGTCGTCAATCGCCCCTTCCCCAGGCCGACGGCGATGCTCTTCCACATGCCGCCGCGGCAGTCGGTTGTCCGCGACTCGACTCGGCTCCCCTCCTTCGAGGGGGAGAGCTACGAGATCAACCGTCCCGGGATGAATGTCCGCGCCGCCGTCCCCTTCTCCCCGTCGCAGCTCTGGGTCCTTGACCGGAGCGGCGCCATCTGGCTCGGCACCACCGATGCCATCGCTCTTGTCAGGCTCTCCTTCACGGGCGACACCCTCGCCCGCATCAGCGCGCCACACACCCCGGTGAAGGTCGGCGCTGAAGAGCGCGCGCAGGCCATCGCGCGGCTGGAGTGGTTCACCAGGCAGGGCGGCACGATCGATCCGTCGCGGATCCCCGACCACAAACCGGCCATTCGCCGCCTCGCGGTGGACGACGCCAATCGCCTCTGGGTGCAGCTGGAGGTGGAGGGTCCGACGGATACCGCGGTGTTCGAGGTCTTCGATTCGACCGGCGCCCTGGTCGGCGGCGCGACCGCACCGCTCGGCGCGTTGCACGGCGACCCGCTCATCGCGCACGGTCACCTCTACGCCGTCGTCGCCGATTCCGATGGGGTGCAGTCGGTGGTGCGGGCGGTGGTGCCGGCGCTGGCACCGGGCCCCTGACCCCTGACCCCACTGCGGCTCGACCGCGATGCCGGCTATCCCCTCGCCTGTGTCAGGCGAGGGGATTTGTCATGCGGCAGATCAGACTTCGAGCAGCACCGGCGCGGTGAGCCCGGCCGAGCTGCGTCGGGTGGTGCTTGGCCAGGCGAGATAGCCGTGGCGGCGGAGTGCGGCCTCGAGCTTCCACTCCCAGCCCGGGGTGTCGAAGGCGGCGCGGGGGCGCGCGCCGAGGAGCTCGTCGGTGAGGGTGCGCGGGTCGGAGCCGGCCTCCCAGGCGGCTCGCTCCCCGGATGTTCTGAAGGGCGCCGTGATCCGCAGCAGGCGGAAGAGGGCCCGCCAGGCGCGGACGCGGAGCGGACCGCCCTTGAGGAGCTGGCGATTGATGCTGCCCGGGGTGCGGCGCCTGGCAATATTCGCCGTGTCCGTGTCCGTGTCCGTGTCCGTGTCCGTGTCCGTGTCCGCGGGCAGGGCGAGGGCATCCTCGACGGCGGCGATGAGGCCCCGGTCGAGCCCACGCCGGCGCAGGTAGTCCAGCACCACCGGCGCGGTCGGGACGGGGCGCTGATGGAGGGCGGTGGTGATCCGGGCGGGGTCGGTGGTGAGTCCGCCGGGGAGGATCGCGGTGGTGCGCGGGAGGATCGGCAGCAGCGCAGTGGTCGTGGCATTGGAGAGCGGCTGCTCCGCGAGCAGCACGACGGCGCACCAGGGCGCCGCCGCGAGCGCCTCGCTCACCAGCGCCGGCGTGCGGGTGGCGGGCGCGGCGAGCACCACCAGCGCATCGCCGAGTGAGGGGAGGACGGGTGGCCGGTACTCGGTCAGCGTGCGGGCAACCGCACAGAAGACGTGGACGGGGCTCGGCATGGGCGGTGGTGGTGAGGGGTCGGGGGCAATGTACGGTCAGGCCGTGCCGGGGGAAGGGTGAGCAATGCGTCACGGCTCCCTCGGCGGCCGATGGCCAAGCTATCACCCAACCGTCAACCAATCGTCAAATCGGTGCCGGGAGCGGTTCTGTTACAATATCGCGCAAGGAACGCGCGAAAACGCACGGATTGTGTGTGGCGGGGTCGGGGCAAAGTTGCAATCGTTTCTCGGCATTTCGTCGGCAGGCCCCCTCGCTTGGTATTCCGCAGTGGGATAGTGTGGACTGTTGCCAACGCAGAGGTGAGACATTGCGCGACGTGCGACCGGCGGTTCAGAGCATACGATTTGGACAGACCCTCACAAATGGAGCTCACAATGCGCACACGCCACACCCCCCGCCGACTTGTGATGATCGCAGCGAGTATTCTGATGGCCTCTGTTGGGATTGGAAGCAACTCAGCCGGTGCTGAGACTTCGCCAGCCTCACTCTACAAGGTCGAGCTTCTTGCCAATATGAATGGCCAACTGATCGCCTTCTGCAGGTACCAGGCGTGCTTCTCAGGGTGCTGCTACTTGTAGTGGACGAAACCGCTGGATTCGAGAGACGACCACTTCAAATTCCGTCCTGGGAGGGAGCTATGCAAGCGCGTCAGGCCCGGTCTCGGCGGCCGTTCCATGTTGTGGTGGTGTTCGGTGTATTTGTGCTAGGTCTGGTTGCTCTAGGCCTGGGCCATAAGGGTCTGGCAGCTGAACAGATGATATGGAAGGGGACGAAGGAAATGGTGCCCCCTATAGGTTTCTGGTGCAAGCAAAACGATGCGTGCGCCCAAGGGTGCTGCTACGTGGACGTTCCCTAGACTTCGTAGTGACGGCGCGGCCACCCGCAACCGATCGCGCCGGTCTGTGGCAATGTTCAGGACGGCGCTTTCGCCTGGATGGATAGTCCCAGCGCATACGCTGAATGGCGCCCAGGAGTTCGAGGGCTCGGCCATCGCCGTACAACGCATTCAGCCCGGCGCCTACCGCGGCGCCCCCTTGGGTGGAGGAGCGAGGACAATGGGAATCGCCAGATTGGCCAGCAAGCGGGCTGTCACTACGCTCGTCGTGCTCTCACTTGCCTGTAGAGGTCCTTCGCACAATGCACGTGAGGCCACTCTCGCCGCTACCGGCCTCGCGATTGATACAGCGCTGCCGCCGGCCGGAGCGACGGAACTGGCACAGTCAGAGGCCAACCCGGTAGGAACCATCGTGAACCTCGCATCCGATGCCGCAGGGCGACTGTACATCGCAGATTGGTCAATGCGCGATGTGAAGGTCTATTCCCGCTCCGGGCAGTTTCTCCATAGGCTCGGGCGGCAGGGACGGGGGCCGGGAGAATATATGCTGCCGATCTGGGTCACGGCCTCTCCCCTCGATGCGAGAATTGGTGTAGTCGACATCAGTCAGTCGCGCCTGCTCGTGTTCGATGGCGCGACGACAGACACGGTCGCCACCCTCACCCTCGAGAGCCCGGTCTCGCTGCACTCGGCGGCGTTCGGTCCGGGAGACACCCTCTTGGTCGCCGGCATCGACGAACGGGATGATGGACCTAATGCGGCGGGCGCTGCATTCCTCGCAGGTGGAAGGGATGTAGTTTCCCGCGTTGCTTCCTTGCCGAGCCATCTGCAACGCAAGGCACTGAGTAGCAATGTCCTTATCGGCGTGATGGGCCAGACTCAGCGTACCGACTTTGTGATGTTGAGCGGAGGGGAGATGGTCTACCAGACTTCGCTCGGAGGCACGCTTCGCGACAGCGTTCTCTTGCCCTCAACGGCCCGTCGTCCGGTCAAAATGATCGAGCAAGGCGATTGGAAGGAGACGCCGACGGCCATGGGCGACTTCGTGCGTACGCAGGAGTGGGTCAATGTGATCTACGCCCTGAACGACTCAATGATAGTACTCGATATTCAGGAATCCGCTCCACCAGAAGCCCCTCCTCACGAGCCAGCCAAGGGGCACCGCTTCGCGATAGTGAATTGGAACGGATCGCCGAAGGTGTGGATGACCAGCAGCTGTGAGTGCCGCCTGCTCGGCGGTCGTGGCGATACTCTGGCGCTCTTCCAGGAAGACTCGACGGGAAGGGCGATCGTGCAGTGGAGGACTCTGGGTACGCTGAGATGAGGTTGAGCCCATTCACTGGCCAGGCCGGAGCGATGTGGCGATCTACGCTGCTCGTCACCGCGGCATGCACTACACATGTTCAAAGCCCAGGGCGCGATCAGATTGACGCTCCCCCGGCGAGTTGGGAGAGGGCGGCCGCTTCCGTTGGTACGGTACTGGGGTCTCATACATTCCTGACGGTGGATGGAGGGAAGCAGACAGTTAACTTCGCCGACAGTCACCCGAGGGCCATTCTGGCGATGACCGGACAAGACTGTACCTCCTGTGGGCCGATTGTACTGGATGCTTGGGAGCTCAACCGGTGGGCGCAGGGTGTTGGAGGGTCTTTGGTGATCGTCATCTCTACTGACAGCCCCAGTACCGTTTCGGATTTCGCGCGATCCTCGCGGTTTCCGCTGGTTCCGCTGGTGGATACCGGTGGCTGGTTCCGTACAGCGTTCGGTGGAAACGTTCACCCCATCGCTGCGATCGTGGGGACCAAGGGAACCATCTTGGCGATTCACAATCGTTCGCCACGCTACGCAAACTCTCGCCTGCTTCGCTCCGCGCTCGACGAGATGAATAGCATATTTGCTCCGCGGCGGCGGGGACACTCGGGTTGAAGGAGTCGCCAAGCTTCCTGGTGGATGGGGAGCTCTTCACCGGGATTCCGTGGGACTATGAACAGATCGTGAAACGCCACCTCTTGGCCTCGCCTGCCGCACCGGTAAGTCGTAAGTCCGGAGGTACTCGGTATCCCGGTGCTGGCGGGGACGCGGCTGCGGGCAGCCTCGTGACTGCCTCTCCCTCATCCTGCTCAATCGATCATGATGAACTCGACGGAACTGTTCCAACCATTCCTCCCTAGGCTGCATCTGCCCAGGGGCGGAGTCCTCCTCTTGCTCGGTCTCGGCGCGGCATGCCGGAGCGCTGATCGGACCCAGGGGGACACCTCAGCTGCTGATGGCAGGGCGCAGCTGGTCGTCGACATTGCCGGCAAGTCGCTGCTCAGCGACCCACCAATCGAAAATCCGGCTGCTGGGTCGGTCCTGTCAGGCGGCCGAATCGTGATCGCGGACGCAGGTAGTAAGTCGCTCCGCATCTTCAATTCGAAGGGTGACCTCACGGCGTCGATCGGACGGGAAGGTGCGGGACCGGGTGAGTTCCAGAGTGTGCCTTGGGCACGCCAGTGCGCGTCGGACAGCCTCTTCGTCTGGGATCCGTTGCTGAGCCGTGTCAGTGTGTTCGACCCCCAGGGAAAATACGCCCGTGAGTTCCGGCTCCCCGGACGTCCGGGACTAGTGGAATGCTCGGCCAGCGGCGTGCTCGCGATCATCATGCTCCCCGAGGATCTGCGCCGCCCGGATCCAAACGGCACTGCGCCGAGACTCGCGGCCGACATGGTCCTCACGGATACCAGAGGAGCGATTCACGCCGATGTCGGTCAGGTCACCGCCTTCGAGAATCGGCCAGGTGGCAGACGGACCCGCATCGCAGTCGGCGCCGGCCAGGTCTACCTAGGTACGCAGGATTCCGCCGCGGTGCAGCAGATGAGTCGCGAGGGTCGGATCGTCGCGACGTTGCCAATCGGTATAGCGGGCCGTCCGATGACCCAGCCGGCCTACGAGCATGCGATCGACCTCCTCGCTCGGCAGCTCGGTCGTCTCCGATGAGCGCGAGGCATACCGAAAATCGATGCTCAAGTTCCCTGCGCCCAAAGACTTGCCACCCTACTTCGAGCTCTTTGCCGACACGGCAGGGACGCTTTGGGCCCAGACCTCCGTACCTGGAACCGGCACCACTGTGCTCTCACGCCTTACTTCGGATGGCAAGGCGCTATCCGACGTCCGGTTGCCAAAGGAGATCAGGGTCTTCGAGGTCGGCTCCGACTATGTGCTCGGGTCCTACGAGGATGAACGCGATATTCCGCATGTGGCGCTTTATCGGGTGCCCGCGCACTAGGCCTTCTGATAGCATTTCCTCCCAAGCGGAGAGTTCGAGGAACGGCAATATCCGGGGGGCCGCGGCGTTGGCGGGGATAGTTGTGCTGATCAATCTGATCATCCTATCGGTTGTTCCTGCTGCGGGAGAACAGGAGTATGGCTGTGGCCGGAGTTGTACTGGGGATGCGAGTTGCCATCCGGGGAGTTTGTGCACTTATTGCATGCCGAATCCATTCGGCCCTACTGCCAGCTGTATCAAGCCGTAGTCCGATTGCCCTGCGTGTCCAACACCTCGACCTCCAGTGACTGCCTCGCCGGCCTGTTCGCTCAAGCCGATCGGTGCAGCTATAGGCCATCGCGGAGGCAGCGACCACCGCGCCTCGAACAATGCGATGATTCCGCCGGAACAGCTAGGGCGCCGACTCAGCCCCCCTCAGCGGGCGCGCTATCCGCACCCTCGCTGGAGTGGGCGGCAAGGGAGGTTCGAGGAGGAGGCGAGTGAATTCCCGAACATGGCGCGCGCCTCGACCCCCCCTCCCCCCACCCTCCTCCCCATGCACCTTTCCCTCACCCCGCGACCCTCCCTTCGCTTGGGGCATCTTCTGCGGGCCGATCACCGCCTCACGAGCACTCGATGACCCACCGCCCCCTCGCGGTCCCCTCCTGTCTCATCCGCTCGCGTACCTTGCTCGGTGCGCTCGGCATGCTGATGGTGCTCCCTTGCTGCACTGGCAAGACCGCCGGCGCCGGTAGTGCGGGCGACCCCTTGCTCGCCTATGCCAATGGGGCGCAGTCGGTAGTGCCGGCGCTGGCACCGGGTCCCTAACCCCACTGCGGCTCGACCTCGATGCCGGCTATCCCCTCACCTGTGTCAGGCGAGGGGATTTGTCATGCGGGAGATCAGACTTCGAGCAGCACCGGCGCGGTGAGCCCGGCCGAGCTGCGTCGGGTGGTGCTGGGCCACGAGAGATAGCCGTGGCGGCGGAGGGCGGCCTCGAGCTTCCACTCCCAGCCGGGGGTATCGAAGGCGGCGCGGGGGCGCGCGCCGAGGAGCTCGTCGGTGAGGGTGCGCAGGGTTCGCGGGTCGGAGCGGCGGCCTCCCAGGCGGCTCGCTCGGCGGAGGTGCTGAGGGGCGCGGGGAGCCGCAGCAGCCGGAAGAGGGCGCGCCAGGCGCGGACGCGGAGCGGACCGGCTTTGAGGAGCTGGCGATTGATGCTGCCCGGGGTGCGGAGCCGGGGGCGACATTCGCGGTGTCCGTGGCGGCCGAGGGGCAAGGTAGCTCCGCACCGTCGAGACGGAGCGTCAAATCGGTGTGGGGAGCGGTTGTGTCAATATCGCGCAAGGAACGCGCGAAAACGCGCGGATGTGTATGGCGGGTATAGCTGCAGCATCCAATACTTGCGCCACGTATGGCCGTCTCAATCCTTGTCCACCTTTGCGGGAAGTGGGAGGTTGGGGTGTTCCGCTTTCGATGTAGCGACATGGCCACCGGGTCATTGTCAGGGTGTTCAGCACGATATGCCCATGAAGCTCCTACGACTCGATTCAGCGACACGCGGAGTCGATACCATTCTGAAGTGAGAGATGAGAGTCTCAATATGTCTCCTAGCGCTTGCTTGCCAAGGGGCGCCGACATCCGCTCCGCACCTGGCACTCGAGGAAGTGCGGACTCTCCTCAGTCCAAGCGGCTTCCCAATCGCGGGCGTCGCGTTGTCGTCTAGCGGGAGGATCGCGTTATGGTCGTTCCGAGCGCCAGCACTTCAAGTGGAAGCAGCGCGCGGCGACTCGTTCTTTGAGCTGAGCTATCCTGCGAATGAGCCCCCGCTTTGGGTAAACTGGGAATCGGCGGACAGCGCATTCACGATTTTTTCAGGGCGCCACGGCCGTGTTCTTACGATTGCGCTCAATGGCACAATCGACCGGGAAGTGCTTCTGGGAGACTGGGTTGACTCACTGCTAGTGTTTGGGGTTGTGCGGCTCATTTTCGGGTGGGTGGTTGCGTCGCGCAATCGGGTCGGCGACGTCATCCTCACCCTCGCACCAGCTGGTGGAGAAGAAAGGTCGTGAAGACACTCCTTCGAGGCCGGTTTGCTCGGGCCTTTCCTGATTCATTGGCGGACCTTGGAATTCATTTGCGGGCCACTCCCAGTGGTTTTGCGGTGACCCTTTGGTGGCCTCCTTGCACGACCTTTCTATTCGATTCTGACGGCAGGCAATTGGGGGAAATCGATCCCCCCAGTTGTACGCGATGGTTCGGAGCAACAGACGGCGAGCAACAGCGATTGCGTCCGGGGGCAGATCCAATCGCTCTGGTCGCAATGCCAGCATTGCTCCTCGATTCCGGATTTGTCCAGACGATTGCCGACCTTCGCAGTGACCGCCGTTCGCTGCTGTTGTTCGGTAGCGATGGTCGGTTCATCCGGTCCACCCAACTCGATATTCCAATGGCGTTCGTCTCAGCGGATCCGATGGCACACCGCCTGATCGCACTGAGAGATATCGACGAACGCGAGTTGGTCGAGTATCGCTGGCGTTGGCACTCTAACTAGCCAAACATTCACGCGGGGGTACGACGATGAGAAAGCATGCTCGGCTTCTGACACTTGCCCTATCTCTTCTTCTTCCGGCGCGCGTCTCAGTTGCGGGCGCCATGCAGCCGGCGCACGGATGTTATACGTGCAATACAGGGTCGGGTGGCGACCAGGGCTGCATGGTGTGTACCCTGGGCAACAGCGGAGACAATAAGGGTTGTATCCCTTACTGCAATGGGACCTGCCTTGTCGGTGCGCACTGCCAGCAGGCGTTTCGAGGCCTCGAACTCACGCCCGATGGCAGCGTGATGGCACCGGAGGTGTATCTCGTAGCACTGGCGAATGGTCCAGCGGCAACGCTTCGAAACTGCCGGGGACACGTGATCAATCGCGCCTATGAGGCGCCCGCTGCAGCTCGCCTGCGGGCGGAAGCTCGCTCGATCGTGGTGTAGACACCCGTGCCGCGAGAGAGAGACTCCATCGGGACCCATCCGCCAAGACACGTGAAGCGGGTGCGCGCCGTGATGTATTGTCGGCTCTGCCTTCTATTGCTCCTCGGTAGAGTCTCAATGGTTTCAGCTCAGAGGTTACCCCTCGCAGTGAAGGACGAGTTGGTCATTCCAGGAGAGGGGGTTGCGTACACGCTTTCGCGGATAGCCGGGGTGCGGATTCTGGCGAACGGCGAGATCGCTGTGCTCTCGCCACCAGAACAGACCGTTACGATCTTTTCAGCGAGTGGGGTCTTCGACCACTCACTCGGGAGGAGAGGTTCAGGCCCCGGCGAGCTCACCTCGCCGGCGTTCTTGGGATCGACGGTGGGTGATACGCTCTGGATTTGGGACCCGAGCCTCGCTCGCATCAGCCTCTTCTTGCCGAGTGGGAGGTTTGTGCGCTCCCTCCCTGTTCCTGCCAGCGGACAGGGAGTTCTGCTGTCCGACGGTGCCATCGGCGTGATGCCGCTGCAGGCCTATGGCGCGGGCGACTCGAGGAACCCAGTTGTTGAAATCACGCGATGGGGGGCGGACCAAAAGCGAGAGCGGACCATACTTCGGATGCCATTTCCTCGCAGGGTGATCCGATTCGAGCGCGGAGGGGGTTCGATTGTTGGTAAGCAGCCGTTCGAGGACGGCCCATTGGTTCAGCCCGCGGAGGACGGGCGTGGCTTCGTGATCGTGGATCGTACCGTCCTGACGGGAAGAGGTGCGCCATCGTTCGGGGTGACTTGGGTCACTGAGAAAGGAGACACATCGTTCTCGGTCCGGATACCCTATGTTCCACAACCGGTGACGCCTGAGGACATCTCCGCTGCGGTTGGCTATCTGGTCGGCTCCCAGGGAACCGAGCCGGGATTGGAATCACGGATCAAGTCAGTATTGTTCGTACCTAGCCACCTTCCAACGGTTTCAGGTGTCTCGATCGGTCAGGATGGCGCCCTCTGGCTTCGAAGAGAAGAATCGACTGGCCCAACAGTCCGCTGGACCATCCTTTCGTCAAGTGGTCATGTTCGGGGGGAGGTCTTGCTCCCAAGCGAAATGGTCGTCAGGGCGACTCTGAAGGACATAGTGTTTGGGGTGATGACTGACTCGCTCGGGGTGCCCCAGTTGCACCGCTACCGGTTCAAGGGCGAGCCGTGAGATTGTCGCTCCGCATCGAACGGTTGCCATGCTTCGATTGTGCTAGTGCGCCTCCCGGATCTATGGAGAGCACGGATGATGGGTCACACCTCTGACGCGTTGTCGTGCGGGCCACTCGGCGGTCGACTCGATGCTGGCGGCCGAACCCCTCGCCAGTGTGGCATACGTGAATATGCCGATCTCAACGCATCGCCATGCGATGGGGGCGGCGATTGCTTCCGTGTGCGCTGATCGCCAGGGTCACTTCGAGGCTCACCATCGCCAACTGTTCGCGACTTCCGATTGGTTGGTGGACAAGAATTGGATTCGGGAGGCCCCGGCCGCAGGTGTCCCTGATTCTGCCGCCTTTCGTCGCTGCCTCGGAGATTCTACCTCGAAGGCCGCCGTCCGGGCGGACATGCCCCTTGCACGTAGGCTGCAGATCGCCGCGACGCCCACCTTCCTCTCTCTTAGAGGTCGGATTGTCGGCGCAGCTCCGGCGATGATTCTCGCGGAATTCGCACGATGCGGGCCTTGAGCGGACGACTGCCTGACGCGCGGGTCGGTACGAAGAACGCACGACTTCCCGTACAGGCCGGAGCGGGCCTGACGAGTGGGCATAGTGGGGCACAGTGATCAAGTGGAGAGATTGTCAATGCCGATTGAATGTGGGACACTCGTGGCGAGTGAATCTGAGACACGAGTGGGGGGCTGACCCCTAAGGGGAGCGGGGGGCCTCCTCGGGGGTCGGCCGCCCCGCGGCGGTGGTGGTGTCGGCCTGGAGTCGGCGGGCTAGGTCGCGGTGCTGGCGGAGGCGGTAGCTGTTGCCGCGGATGTTGACGATGTGGCAGTGGTGGACGAGGCGATCGATCAGCGCGGCGGCCATGACGTCGTCGCCGAAGATCTCGCCCCAGTCTTCGAAGCCCTTGTTGCTCGTCAGGACGGTGGAGGCGTGCTCGTAGCGGCGCGTCAGGAGCTGGAAGAACAGCATCGCGCCGGTGCGGGTGATCGGGAGATAGCCGATCTCGTCGACGACCATCAGACGCGGGAAGACGAGCGTCCGGAGGCGGGGCGCGAGGCGGCCCGCCGGCCTGGGCTTCCTCGAGCGAGTGATCAGATCGGCGAGCGTGCCGTGAAGTAGACGCGGCGTCCGCTCTGCGCGGCGGCGATCGCGAGGCTGACAGGGCGAGGTGCGTCTTGCCGACGCCCGGCGGACCGAGGAGGACGACATTCTCCTTGCGCTCGACGAAGCCCGAGCGCGTGCAGACTCTCGATCTGCTCGCGCTTGACGCGACGGCTGAAAGGTGAAGTCGAAGTCGGCCAGCGTCTTGACGGCCGGGAGCCGCGCACTGCGCATCGCGGTCTGCAGGCGGCGCGCATTGCGCAGCTGGATGTGCGCGCCGAGCAGTGCTCGATCGCTTCGCCGGGGGCCAGGCGCGCCATCGTCACAGCGGCGGAGGATGTCGTCGAGGGCCTCGAGCGCGCCGGGCATCTTGAGATCGGCGAGCTGCGCCTGGAGGCGCTCGCGCAGTGACGGGGCGGTGGGAGCGCGGCGCGTCATGCGTGCCACCCTCGCGAGCGCCGCGTAGGCGGCGAGGCTCCCGCTGCTCGACGACGACCTGGGCGCCCCGCGAGCGGACGCGGGGACAGGGCGCGGCGGGGTGGAGAAGGAGCGACATATAGGGCCGCGCCGGCAGCGGCTGCAGGACGCCCTGCTCCTCGGCGAGGAAGCGCACCGCGGGGACCACCCCGGTCGTGCCGTGCACGCGCGCATTGGCCACGGTCTCGAGCCAGTGATCGGCCTGCGCATTGAGATCGGCGTCGCTGACGAACGTGCGGCCGTAGAGGAAACTGTCCCGCAGGTAGCGGATGGGCCGCTCGACTTTGCCTTTGGTCTGGGCGAGATAGGGCCGGCAGACGCGGAGGCGAAAGCCATAGTGCTCGGCGAAGCGCAGGAACTCCAGATTGGTGAGCAGGCCGCCGTTGGCGAGACGATCATCGCGCGTGAGCACGCTCCGCATCTGGTCGAAGAGCAGATCGCGCGGGACGCCGCCCCACGCGTCCAGACAGGCGGCGAGCCCGTGCTGCAGCGTCCGCAGATCCTGGCGCGGATAGAAGCGGCACCCACAGCAGGCGCGAGTAGCCGAGCACCACGATCGAGCGCGTAGCGCACGCCCCAGGGGAGGCGACAGTGCGCGAAGTCGACCTGCGCCTGCTCGCCGGGGGCGGTCTCGAAGCGCACGACCGGCGCGGGCGCGGGACGGAGCGTCCCGACTAGGCGCGCAGCTGGGAGTAGCCGCCCGTGTAGCCCGCGGCGCGGCACTCGGCGAAGAGGCGGATGGCCCGCAGCGCGGGGAACTCCGCCAGGCGGCCGTGAATCAACGAGTGATAAGGCGCCAGCTTGCTGGGCCGCGGCGGGCGCGGGCCGTAGCGGGCGCGCAGGGTCTCGAGCGGGACGTCGACGAGGCCCGCCTCCAGCCAGCGGTACAGTGTCGAACGGCCGACGCCGGCGCGTCGGGCGGCATCGCGGCGCGAGCCGCCGGCCTCTTGGAGCAGATGTCGTAGGTACACGCGGTCGGGGACTCCGTGCATGCTGGGCTCCAGGCGGTGGAGCCCAAAGATCGGGACAGAAGGGGCGGCGTGCGGCCCGCCCTCGGGAAGTGTCCCGTTTTCACCCGGCACGAATGTCCAATATTCAATCGCTACCTACAACCCTGCTCACATCGGTGGCTACTTTGGTTTTTCGAGTGATTGCGGTTGCGATCCGGACACAGCACAGCTTTCTCTCAAATTGACTGAATGATCCCCCTCTTGAGTGCGCGGTCCCTTCGGCTCGCTCGCGGCGAGTTCCTGCTTGATATCGAAGCGCTTGATCTCTTTGCGGGCTCATGTGTTGGCTTGGCCGGGCCTAACGGTGCCGGTAAGACCACCCTCCTCGACATTCTTGGCGGGCGGCTGCCGTGTGGAGGGGCTTCACTCCTCCTCCGGGAGACTCCGCTCGCTTCATTCGGGATGTACCGACCCCTCGCCGTCGGTACGGTCCCCGATCGGCTACTCGGCATCAAAGCGATGAGCGTGCGGGAGCATCTCGGCTTGCGCTCCCGCGTATTCCCCTGGTGGGACGCCGCGTACGTCGAGCGCATGCTTGACGAGCTCGAAATCCCCTCTAAGACCTCTCTCTCTGCCCTATCCAAGGGCACGCAGGCGAAAGTAGCATTCGTGTCAGTTGAAGCGTTCAGGCCACCGGTATTGTTGCTGGATGAGCCTACATCAGGACTCGATCCGGTTGTTCGGAGGGAGCTGCGCAGGGTACTACACCGTGCGCTGTTGGAGCGTCCTGAGCGCTGCATCCTCTTTTCGACGCATCTGCTCGAAGACCTCGAGGACATGGTCGATCGCCTTCTGGTGATTAAGTCTGGAAAGCTGATCGCCGATACCCGTGTCTCACGGACAGTGACTCGTGAGCAGCGGCGAATCGTTCTTGATGGTGCTATGGAGCTGCTTCAGCGCGGCGGTAAGGATATCGCCGATGGGCAGTAGAATCGTACTCCGAGAGCTCGCTGTTCTGGAGCTCAAGCGTGTCCGAATTCCTGCACTTAGGTCGTTGATTCCCCCGCTACTCTTGGGGGTCTCGGCGCTCCTGAGGTCAGAGCCTCGCCACGACCTTCTCCTCGCCTCAATCGGGGTCGGAATGGCCCTCGCTGCAATCGCTGTCGGGCTTCAGGTCGGGCGCGACCGGGACGATGGCACGCTTCTGTATTTTGCATCCATGCCCATTCAAGGCGAGGTCCTGGCTGGGGCCAGGTTCCTCGCGGCCCTCTGTTGCTGTGCCCTGTTCGGGTGTGCCACGCTGGTGCTCGGGAAGTTTGCTGCTCCGGCGATCGGAATGGCAGTGACGGCTCGTGTCATCGTCGGGATGGCGATACCATTTCTCGTCCTCGGCTGGATCGTGATCGCCCTTCTGTCGCGGCACAGCTGGACAGCCATTGTGACCTGGCCAGTTCTGGTGATGGTAGTTGGTGGATTCCTCATCGACCTAACCGGAATCGGCCAGGCTGTGACCGCAAGGCTGACGTACCTCTTGAGTGGGGCCTCGGTCGGCGCGTCCCTGCTCGGATTGGCAGTGCTGATATGGACCCTTGTGATTCTGACCGCTCTTGGCGCATTCGTCCTCGCAATATCCAGTCTTCAGCCGAATGGAGGGCAGCCAACGGCGGATGCGATTGACGAGCTTGCACGGTATCACGGCGAACTGCCAGGATCATGACGAAGAACTCCGGCGGGGCAGCTACCGGAAACCTGCGAAGGAACCGGAAGACGATTGGATTGGCTCTGCTTCTTCTGTTGGGAGGCTCGCTGTGGGCAGCCGCCGAAGCTCCGACGGATGGACTTTCCCGGTGGTTCGGGTCTCGTCGGTGGAAGGCCCTCGGAGGGGTCAATGCTCCAGGCTATCACGTCATCGACCAGAGGTCGATGTGGGACTGTGGGTATGCCGCTCTCGCGACCCTCGTGGTACCAGAAGCGAGGGCGAGGGCGGTGTTCGATTCGTTGGTGAAGGCGGTGCCGCCTCCTCCAGGAGGCGTCACCGTTGGCGACCTCGAGCACATAAGTGCACAACTCGGATTGCCGCTGGTCGGTCATCCGGTCCAGGGTCTATCATGGTTGGAGCCGCCGCCGCCCTACTTGGTCCTCCTGTCCGAGCATCATTTCGTGACCGTGATCGCTGGGAGTCAGGATATGGTTGTAATCGCGGACCCGGCCGCAGGTGTGTTCGCTTTGACGCATGATCACCTCGCTCTTCTTCACCCCATTGCTGTATTGACAAACAGGTAGGGGAAGGTCACAGATATTCTCTATCAAGTCCGTCCATGCCACCCTTTCTTGTCTCTGCATTCGAAGGATGCGCTGGTGCTTCACTCAACAGTCACTTGCCACCCCTCTCACCTGCGGGAACGCCGCGCAATGCCGTCGATGGGATGGCCCTCGTCCTGTCCGGAGCTTGGCGCAGTATGGGACCGAGAGTCCTATCGATGTTGCGATCGCTCACGCCGGAATGTGCCGAAGAGTCGGAACAACCTCTCTCAGAGACTGCTCGTTCGTGATTGACGGCACGATAGCGGCGCTGGCACCGGGTCCCTAACCCCACTGCGGCCCGACCTCGATGCCGGCTATCCCCTCGCCCGAGTCAGGCGAGGGGATTTGTCATGCGGGGGCGGGTCAGACTTCGAGCAGCACCGGCGCCGTGAGCCCGGCCGAGCTGCGTCGGGTGGTGCTTGGCCAGGCTAGATAGCCGTGGCGGCGGAGTGCGGCCTCGAGCTTCCACTCCCAGCCCGGGGTATCGAAGGCGGCGCGGGGGCGCGCGCCGAGGAGCTCGTCGGTGAGGGTGCGCAGGGTGCGCGGGTCGGAGCCGGCCTCCCAGGCGGCTCGCTCCCCGGATGTTCTGAAGGGCGCAGTGATCCGCAGCAGGCGGAAGAGGGCCCGCCAGGCGCGGACGCGGAGCGGACCGGCTTTGAGGAGCTGGCGATTGATGCTGCCCGGGGTGCGGAGCCGGGCGACATTCGCGGTGTCCGTGTCCGTGTCCGTGTCCGTGTCCGTGTCCGTGTCCGTGTCCGTGTCCGCGGGCAGGGCAAGGGCATCCTCCACGGCGGCGATGAGGCCCCGGTCGAGCCCACGCCGGCGCAGGTAGTCCAGCACCACCGGCGCGGTCGGGACGGGGCGCTGATGGAGGGCGGTGGTGATCCGGGCGGGGTCGGTGGTGAGTCCGCCGGGGAGGATCGCGGTGGTGCGCGGGAGGATCGGCAGCAGCGCAGTGGTCGTGGCATTGGAGAGCGGCTGCTCCGCGAGCAGCACGACGGCGCACCAAGGCGCCGCCGCGAGTGCCTCGCTCACCAGCGCCGGCGTGCGGGTGGCGGGCGCGGCGAGCACCACCAGCGCATCGCCGAGTGAGGGGAGGACGGGTGGCCGGTACTCGGTCAGCGTGCGGCCTACCGCACAGAAGACGTGGACGGGGCTCGGCATGGGCTGTGGTGGTGAGGGTCCGGGGCAATTTACGGATTGGCCGTGCCGGGGGAAGGGTGAGCAATGCGTCACGGCCCCCTCGGCGGCCGATGGCCAAGCTATCACCCAACCGTCAACCAATCGTCAAATCGGTGCCGGGAGCGGTTCTGTTACAATGGCGCGCAAGGAACGCGCGAAAACGCACGTTTTGTGTATGGCGGATGCGTCGGGAGTAGAGAAACTTGCTCTGAGGTAAGCGCAGTGAGGTAGAACTTCTGTTCCAGATGGGTTCGTCGGCGCCCCGGCGCCTGCGGGTTCTTTCAAGGGTCGATAGATGCTATCTGTGAGGCTCTGGTCCCACTAAGGCCTTGGTGATCACGCCTGCAATTAGGGCCTCATAGCGCTGGGTATTGAAATTCCGTCGCTCTTCACGCATTGCAATCATCTCGTCTTCGAGTGCCCCAGCAAGTAGCGCGAGCGCTTCGCTGCGCTGGAAACCGCAGGCGATGAGCCGACTGAGGCCAGCGGCGACACTCGCCGGGTCATTGCTCGAGATTTGTGCAACCAAGATCTGACTAACCAGGCTCTTTGGAGGACGGCGTCGAATGAGAAGTGGTCCCGCTTCTCTGTACAGCGAAACCGGGTCGGCTAACTGGATCGGCGCGCAGGTTAGGCCGCAGCCCGTAGGGGCCGTGGCGTGAAGTACGCCTCATCGGGGGTCTGGTCGGCCAGGCGTGAATGGGGCCGCGCTGTGTTGTACTGGGCGAAGTAGCGCCCGATCCCGGCCCGGGCCTCGGACACCGAGGCATAGGCGTGCAGGTACACCTCTTCGTACTTGATCGAGCGCCAGAGCCGCTCCACGAAGATGTTGTCGCGCCAGCAGCCCTTCCCATCCATGCTGATGGCGATGCCGTGTTGCTGGAGCAGCCCGGTGAAGGCGTCACTGGTAAACTGCGCCCCCTGATCCGTGTTGAAGATCTCCGGCCGCCCGTGGCGCGCCAGCGCCTCCTCGACCGCCTCGAGGCAGAAGTCCGTATCCAGCGTGATCGACGTCCGCCAGCTCAGCACCCGTCGCGTCGCCCAGTCCATCACGGCCGCCAGGTAGACGAAGCCGCGCGCCATCGGGATGTACGTGATGTCCATCGCCCACACCTGATTGGGCTCCGTGAGCGCCCGCCCGCGCAGCAGGTACGGATAGACCGGATGCGCCCGGTGCCGGCGACTGGTGCCCGGCTGGGGCGCAATCGCCGTGATCGCCAGGCGGCGCATCAGGGTGGCGACGTGGCGGCGTCCGACCGACACGCCCTCGCGCCGGAGCAGGCGACGCAGCAAGCGCGCGCCGGCGTAGGGAAACTCGAGATGCAGCGCATCCAGCCGGCGCAGCAGCGCGAGGTCGGCGTCCGACACCGGCCGCGGGACGTAGTATACGCTCCCGCGGCTCACCCCCAAGGCCGCCGCCTGCCGGCTGATCGGCAGCGCGTGGGTCCGGTCAATCATCGCTTGGCGCTCGGCCACCCGGCCTTGGCGAGCGCGCGATCTAAAAAATCATTCTCCAGGGTCAGCTCGCCGATCTTCGCGTGCAGCGCCTGGACATCGACGGGCGGGTCGAGCGGACGGCCCTCGGCAAAGACGGTGGCCGCGCCGGCCAGAAACTGCTCGCGCCACTGGCCGATCTGGTGCGGGTGCACATCGAAGCGCTGGGCCAGCTCGGCCAGGGTGGCCTCACCCTTCAGGGCGGCGAGGGCCACCTTGGCCTTGAAGGCGGGCGCGTGGTTACGACGGGACATCGGAATGCCTCCGGGGGTGAAGGACGAAAGATCGTCCGGGAAGCCCGCCTGTCCAGTTATCCGCCCTGTTCAGATTTCCGGAGCCACTTCTATGTGCACCTGTGGTCCCTCATCCGCAAAGTGGTAATGGCTACGGCACACCCGACAACAGCTATTGCGTGGCCTCCACACAATTCTCGAAGAGCTACTGCCATGGTCCGTATTCAACCTAAGGGGGGTTTTCCAATGCGTCACCTGATCCTCGCGCTCGGGTTTGCAGCAGCAAATGTCGGTATCGCAGCAAGAGCCGAAGCCACAACGCAGAAGTTCGACTATGACTGGGCCTACGATCCACTCACGCATAAGGCAATCCTGGTGTGCGTGGATTGCTGGTTCTATAGCTGTGACTGTTAGAGGTGCTCTTGTGGTCTAGCGTGGAATGACCGTCTGGCAGTGGCTCTTCGCGCTACCCACCTCGTCTCTGGCAAGGGCGAAGGCAGTAGCGGTTGTGCGACCTTCACAGCTTCTTGTAGCGGATATAGAATTGCGGAGGATACCAATGCTCGGACGAAGCTCCGGCGGTTGGACACTCGTGCTCCTTGGTGTGCTGACTATGGCGCACCTGGGATGGCGCTGGTCTTCACAAGAAAAGCGGCCAATGGAATCTGTGTCGGGACTTGAGATTGGGGACGCACTTCCGTCACTGGCTCTTCAGCCCATCGATGAATCGCCCGCATCGACCACTCCGCAACTTCCCACGGGTTGTAAAATTCTGGTGTATTTCGCACCTCAGTGCCCGCATTGCGGAACTGCCGCCCATCTGGATGCGTCGAGCGCAGAGGCCAATCCCCTGCCCATGGTCTGGCTTACGGGTTCACACAGTGCTGAGCTGGCGGGCTTCCGTGCATTGGTGCGTCCAGGCACTCCGGTGTACTTCGTGGAAGACGGCAGCAAGATCTTGAAGATTCGGGCATTCCCGACGGCTTTTTTGGTGTCGGGTGATGGCGTCATTCGGCTCATCTTTCCTTACCAGGGAGGTTTGCCCCATGACAGACTACGTCCATACTGTACGGGCGCCATTGCCGGCCCGCGCAGGTGATGCCCAACAGTATGACCCATGCGACCGCAGTGATGGGCGTCGCCACAGCGACATGCGTTGTGGCCACCTTGGCGTGCTCCACTTCCCCGGATCGACGACAGACTGCTACGGCCGAGATTGCGTCATCAGCCGCGCCTGATCGGTCACTGCCATGGAAGATGGTCTTGCGCCGCGAGATTCTTCGGACTCCCGAACAGGGGGAGCCCTTCGATGGAATTACGGCCGGTCTCATCGCCGTAGCCGCGGGGCGCGGCGTATTCGTGTACGATGATATCGACGGCGTCGTGAAGGAGATCGATACCACCGGCCAGATCATTGCGCGGTTGGGTGGACGAGGCGCCGGACCAGGGGAATTCCGTGCTCCAACTGCTATTGCGGTCGACTCGGCTGGGGTTCTCTGGGTCGCTGACTTGGCAAAGCAGGCCTTCGTCCGATTCTCTTCCACTGGAGCTGTCCTTCAGGAATTGCCGATCTCTGGCGTCCCTGCCGGGGGCCCGGTCAGGCTTGTGGCGGACGCCGCTCTGCTGCTGACCTTGGAGGCTGACACTCGGACACGAACGCTCAAGAAGAGATTGGTGCGGATGCGCGGCGACTCTCAGGAAGTTCTTGCTAGCGCTGACGCACCCCTCCCAAGAGGGGTGCGCTTCCCGGGTTGCCCCGTCCCGATTGTGGTGCCGCGTGTATTCACCCCCGAGCTGCATTGGTCTGCCTCCGGCCGCACACTGGTCATCGCCGAAGTCGCGGAGTACCGGATAACGGTCCGAGAGGGTGCTGCGTCGCCTAAATCCATCGGCCGTGAAATCAAGCCGGCACGCGCTTCTGCGATAGCGGCTGCCGAGGCATTGAAGTCGAGCGGGATGGTGGCGAGGCAGGGTACCTGCAACATCCCGATGGATGCTCTTGTGAACGCGGGCGGATACGAAACAGAAATCCCGGTTATTGAAGATCTTTCACTCAGCCCCGAAGGCAAGTTATGGGTGAGGCGTCACGGTGACACCGGAGCAAGAGGGTCGATCGACGTCTTCAGCCCGACCGGATCCTATACGGGGACGCTCCAACAGACTGACCCCTTCCCCGTGACTTTCGTGACTGAATCGCTATTTCTCTCAGTGACGACCGACTCGGATGGTTCCAGCCATCTCTATGAATACGGGATTGAAGGTCCGTAGGCCTTCGAGACTTTCCCGGATTGGCCAGGAACCAGCTGACGCCGCCATGGGAGATAGGCGGCATCTCGGAAGTCCCCCCCTCCCCCCCACCCCCTTCCCCATGCACCTTTCCCTCACCCCGCGACCCTCCCTTCGCTTGGGGCATCTTCTGCGGGCCGATCACCGCCTCACGAGTACTCGATGACCCACCGCTCCCTCGCGGTCCAATCCCGCCTCCCCCGCTCGCGCGCCCATCTCGGTGCGCTCGGCATGCTACTCGTGCTCCCTGGCTGCAGCGGCAGGGCCGCCGGCGCCGACAGCGCGGGCAACCCCGCCCTCGCCGACTCCTCCGGCACCAGCGGCATGAGCCTCCCGGTAGTCGGTGAGACGGTGCGGCGCGAGGATCTGGTCCTCACCATCGCGACGACGGGACAGGTGCACTCCGAGGCCGTGGCCGAACTCAAGGCGGAGACCAGCGGCACCATCGACTCGGTGCTGGTGCGCCCCGGCGATGCGGTCCACCGCGGCACGGTGCTGGCCCGGCTCGATCCCCGGCCCTTCGACCTCGCGGTGCGTGAAGCCGACGCGGCGCTGGCCGAGGCGAACATCCGACTCCGCGGCAACCTCGCGAGCGATTCCATCCTGCTCGGCACCCGCGAGGATCAGGACCGGCAGCACAACGCGGTGACCCTCTCCGGCGTCCCCGCGGCGCAGGTACGCCTTGAACGGGCCCAGCTCGACCGCGAACGCACCGGGATCACGGCACCGTTTGACGGCGTCGTTGACCGGGTCGACGTCGCCCAGGGCTCGCGGGTGGCGCCCGGTCAGGCCGTCGCCACGATCGTGGATGTGACCCACCTCCGGGTCGAGGCGCAGGTGCTGGAGCACGACCTCCCCTTCGTGCGAGTGGGCGGCGAGGCGCTGATCGCGACGCCCGCCATGTCAGGCGCGCCGATCCGCGGCCGCATCTCGGCGATCCTGCCGCTGGTCGACACCACGACGCGGGCGGGGCGGGTGGTGGTGACCGCCGGGACGACGGGCCGATCGCCGTTGCGGCCCGGGATGTACGCCGACCTGCGGCTGGAGGCAACGCGGCTCCCCAACCGCATCCTGGTGCCGGCCCGCGCGGTGATCGAGCGCGACGGCCGCCCGCTCGTCTTCGTGGTGAAAGGGGGCCGGGCGCAGTGGGTGTACATCGTGCCAGGCCGGAGCAACGGGCATGACACCGAGGTGCTGCCTGACTCGAGCACCGGGCAGATTCCCGTCGCGGTGGGCGACACGGTGCTGGTCGAGGGGCACCTGACCCTCACTCACGACGCGCCGGTGCGGGTGACGGCGGCGGTCGAGCGCCAGTGACCGCCGGCGCGCCTTCGTGACGCTCGCCGCGTCGGCGCTCCGCCGGCCCGTCACCACCGTCGCCGCGACGCTGGCGCTGGTGCTGCTCGGCCTGGTCTCGCTCGATCGCCTGCCCGTCTCGCTGCTCCCCGACGTCACCCTGCCGGTCCTCACCATCCGCACCGCCTATCCCGGCGCCGCGGCAACCGAGGCCAGTCGCTTCGTGGCGGAGCCGGTGGAGGAGGCGATCGCCGCGACGCCGGGACTGGTGGAGCTGCGCTCGGTGAGCCGGAACGGCGAGGTGACCACGACCGCGCGCTTCGCGTGGGGCACCGACATGGCGGCGACGGTGCTCACGGTGCGGGAGCGGCTCGACAACGCCCGCGCCCAGCTCCCCGAGACCGCCGAACGCCCCAACCTGCTCACCAGCGATCCGGGGCAGCGCCCGATCGCGGTGCTAGGCGTCACCGGCACCGGCGACCTCCGCTCCACCGCCGCATCTCGCCGAGGAGGTGCACGCCCGGCGGCTCGAGCAGCTCGACGGGGTGGCCAGCGTCGCGGTGATCGGGGTACCCGCCGACGAGATCCGGGTCGACCTCGATCCGGCGCGGCTCCGCACGCTCGGTCTCACGCCCGACGACGTGGTGCGCGCCATCCAGGCCGCCAACGCCAGCGCGCCGGGCGGCACGATTCGCCGGGGGCAGTTTCGATTCTCGGTGCGGGCGCTCACCGAGCTGCGTTCGGTGGATGAGTTCGGCGATATCCCCGTGGAGCGGAGCAGTAGCTCCGCCCCGACCGCGTCCACCGTCCGCCTGAGGGATCTGGGCACGGTCACGCTCGCCACCGCCGATCCCCGCACCCTCACCCGGCTCGATGGCGCCCCCGGCATCGGGCTGGTCGTCTACAAGGACGCCGGCGCCAACACCGTCGCGGTCACCGGTGCCTGGAGGCCGCCGTCGCCGAGCTGAGCGGAGAGTTCCCCGACATCACGCTCCACGTGGTGGCGGCGCAGGCGCGCTTCGTGAACGACGCGCTCTCGAATCTGGGGCAGGAGATCGTGCTCGGCGGGGTGCTGTCGCTGCTGGTGATCCTGCTCTTCCTGCGCGACTGGCGCGCCGCGCTCGCGATCGGGCTGATCGTGCCGCTCTCGGTGCTGGTCTCGCTCACGCTGCTGCAGCTCATGGGCGTCACCATCAACATCCTCTCGCTCGGCGGGCTCGCGCTCGGTGTCGGCCTGCTGGTGGACAACGCCATCGTCGTGGCCGAGGCCACGGGGCGATACCGTGACGGAAGGGATCGAGCGGTTCGCAGGCGGCGCTCGCATGGCGGCGGACGAGGTGTCGGGGCCGCTCATCGCCGGGACGCTCACCACGGTGCTGGTGTTCGGGCCGATCGTCTTCGTGCAGGGACTGGCCGCGGCGCTCTTCCGCGACCTCTCGCTGGCGGTCGTGACCTCGCTCTCCGCCTCACTGATCCTGGCGCTGACGCTGATGCCGGTGATGATGGTGGGCGCCGCCGCCCGCGGCGAACCGAGCGCCGCGCCCTGCCCATGCCGGCCCCGCGCCGCGGCGCTCGCCCGACCTTGGGCGGCTCGGACATCACGCTGGCCGAGTGCTACGAACGCGGCATGATCTGGTCGCTCGACCGGCCGCGGACGGTGTTCTGCGATCGCGGTGGTCGCTGACCGTCTGTCGCGGTGCTGGGTCGCCGTCCGGCTGCCGCGCGAGATCCTGCCGCAGGTGGACGAAGGGATCGCGATCGCCGAGTCTCACGCTGCCCGAGGGCACGGCGATCGAGGAGACGGCCCGTCAGGCGGCCCGGCTGGAGCAGGCGGCCAGGGCGCTCGGCGCCCGCGGGATCTACGCCCGCGATCGGCGCCGCCACCGACGAGGAGGTGGTCTCAGGCGCGGAACCCGGGCGGCGCCGGCTACGCGCAGCTGCTGATCCCGGTGCCGGCGGGCCAGGAGGCGCGGCGCCTTTGCGGACCGCGCTGCGGGCCCGGGTGCCCGACCTCGCCGCCGGCGCGCTCGCGATCGACCTCGCGGGGCAGTCGGAGTTCGGCAGCCTGATCGGCCGCGAGGGCCGGCTGGTGCGGGTCGAGGTGAGCGCCCCCGACCGGCCGCCAGGCCGCCGCGCTGGGCCGACACGCGCGCGGGCGGCGCTTGCCGCGCTGCCGCCGCTGGCCGATGTGCGCGACGCCTACGCCGGCACCCAGCCGATGGTCGAGATCACGCTCGAGCGGGAGCGGATCGCCCAGCGCGGGCTTGTCGATCGACGCGGTGGCGCAACGCCGTCGCCGGCGGGCTCGGCGGCGTCAAGGCGAGCGAGCTGCGCGAGACCGACCGCCGCACGCCCGATCACGGTGCGCTACGCCGGCAGCGGCAACGAGGACCTGGCCGACCGCGCTCGCCGCCACGGTCCAGGGCGTGCCGGTGGGGCAGCTGGTCATCGGTCCGCGAGATTCGCGATCCCGATCGAGGTGGTCCGCGTCGACCAGCGCCCGGTGAGGTGGTCGAGGCCTCGGTCGAGACGGGGCGGCACCGCGCGCGCCGTCACCGCGAGTCGACAGCGCCTCGCGCCAGCTGCAGCGCCCCGGCCGGCCTCAGCTGGACAGATCACCGGCGCCGACCTGGAGCAGCGCCGCACCCTCGCGGAGCTGAGCTGGTGGCGGTGCTCTCGGTGGCGCTGATGTTCCTGGTGCTGGCCGGCGAGTTCGCGTCGTTCACGCACGCCGCTCCTCGTGATGCTCACGGTGCCGCTCGCCGCGGTCGGCGGCATCGTTCGTGCTCTGGCTCACCGGCCAGAGCCTCAACGCCGTCTCGCTGATCGGCATCGTGGTGATGATCGGCATGGCCGACAACGACGCGGTGGTGAAGCTCGACGCGATCCAGCGCTTCCGCGCGCAGGGGCATCCGATCGGGGAGGCGATCCTGCTCGGCGGCCGCCAGCGGCTCCGCGCCATCGCGATGACCTCGCTCACCACGATCGTCGGCGTGCTGCCGATGGTCTTCGGCTGGGGCAGCGGCGGCGAGCTCTACCAGCCGCTCGCGGCCGGCGTCATCGGCGGCTCGGTCACCGCGACGCTGGTGACGTTCTTCCTCCTGCCGACCGCCTACTCGGTGGTCGAGACCCGGAAGGAGCGGGCCAACCGCCTAACCGTCCAACCGTCCAATCCCCCAATCGCCCAATCGCCTAGTCGCCCCACCCCCGGCACTCCCTCGTGATCTCCTGGTTCGCGCACCGGCCCGCGGTGATGTGGGCGATGCTGGGCGCGACTGCTCCTGGCCGGTGGCGTCGCACTCGGCCGTCTCCCGCTCGCCACCAAGCCGTTCGTCGAGCTGCCCCGCCTCGCCGTCTCGATGGACTGGCCCGGAGCCAGCGCCGAGCTGGTCGAGACCTATCTCGGCAGCCCCATCGAGGCGGCGGTCCAGTCGGTGCGTGGGGTCCGCAAGATCAGCGGCGAATCGGGCGAGGGGTACCTCTCGCTCGATATCGAGCTCGAGCCCGATGCGAATGTCCAGCTCGCCCGGCTCGCGATTCTCGAACGGCTCGAACTGCTCCGCAAGGACTTCCCCCCCGGCGCCTCCGGTCTCCAGGTGCAGAACTACGTGCCGGAGGGGCTCGACGAGGAGCCGCTGCTTTCCTACACTGTCTACGGCCCCTACACCGCCGGCACCCTGCAGGACATCGTCAACCGCCAGGTGCGGCCGCGGCTCAGCGCCATCGAAGGCGTCGCGGCGGTGCAGGCGCAGGGCGGGGCGCAGGTAGGCGTCGCGGTCGCCTATCAATCCGACCGGTTGCGGCAGATGGGGATCGCGCCGGCGGATCTCGCCGAGGCCCTTTCCCGCGCGCGGATGGTGCAGTCGCTCGGCGTGGAACAGGGGGGCGCCACCGAGCGGCACGTCGTGCTCCGCGACGTCCCCGCGGCGGTCGCCGATCTCGGTGCGCTCCCGGTGCGCGGCCCGGGCGGCCGGGTGTACCGGCTCGACCAGCTCGCGACCATCCGGCGGGAGGAGGACAATCGCGACCAGTTCTTCCGGGTGAATGGCGAGCCGGCGGTGCTCATGCGCATCGCCCGGCTGCCCGGTGCGGACGCCATCGCGACGGCAGCGCGGGTGCGCGCCGTCGTGGTGGACCTGACGCGCCGGCTTGCCCCCGGGCTCCGCTTCCAGGTGCTCGGCGACGAGAGCCTCCGCCTCAAGGAAGAACTGGATGATCTGGCGCGCCGGGGTGGCGTCGCCTTTCTGGCGGTGCTGCTGGTGCTCGCGGTGACGCTCAGGGCGCCGCGCGCAGTGCTGCTGGTGATGGCCAGCGCGGCGGTCGCGATCGCCGGGACGACGCTTGGCCTGTATCTGCTGCACATCCCGGCGAATCTGCTCACCCTCGCCGGGTTGGGCATGGGCATCGGCATTCTGGTGCAGGATGGGGTGGTGGTGATGACCAGGTTCGGCACTACGCCTGACACGGCGGACGGGCGTGCCCGTGCCGCCGAGCGGATCACGCCGGCCGTTGTCGGCTCCACGTTGACGACGGCGGTGGTGCTCTTCCCCTTCCTTTATCTGCAGGGGGACACCCGCGCCGCCTTTGCGCCCTTCGCTGTCGCCTTTTCGCTGGCGCTGGGCTGCAGCATCCTCACCTCGCTGGTGATGCTGCCGTCGATCGGCGCAGGCCACGGGATGCACCGGGTGGGCTGGCCGTCGCTCCGGCGCGGCTACCTGCGGGTGCTGATCGGGCTGATCCGCTGGCGCTGGGTGACGATCGCGGGCACCGTGGCGCTGCTGGTGGGCCTGGGCTGGGTGTTCGCGGTGAAGGTGCCGCGCACCAGCTACAGCGGATGGTGGGGCCAGCGGACCACGCTGTCGGCGCGGGTGGACTTCCCGAGCGGATCGGAGCCGACCACCGTCGACCGGAGCGTGCGGGAGCTGGAGCGGATCGTCCTCGGGCGCCCCGGTGTCGAGGTGGTGGAGGCCCAGGGCAATGCAACCGGCGGGTTCGTGGCCGTCACCTTCACCGATGCATCGGCGAAGAGCGCGATCCCCCTCGAGCTGCAGGAGGAGCTCACCCAGCGCGCGGTGCTCATCGGTGGAGCGGCAGTCTCCGTGTCAGGCAAGGGGCCTGGCTTTGCCAACGGCGGGGGTATCGGCTCTGCGCAGCCCTTCCGCATCAAGCTGCTCGGCTATTCGTTCGGCGGGGTGCAGCGGCTGGCGATGGATCTCAAGACCCGGCTCGAGCGGATCCCCCGGGTGCGTTCAGTGGACATCAACGCCGCCGGCTTCTGGTTCGGCAGCGATCGATCAAAAGACATCACCCTCACCCCCGATCGGGCCGCGCTGGCCAGCTATCGGCTCTCGGCCCGGGACTTCGCCAGTGCAGTCACGCGTGAGGTCGGCGGCGCGGCCGGGTTGCAGCGGCTCGCCATCGGCGACGAGGATCTCTGGCTCTCGCTCAAGACAGCCGGCGCGCGCGCCCGGACGCTGGAGCAGCTGCGGGAGGCGCAGGTGCCTGAGGCGCACGGGGCGCCGGTGCGCGTCGGCGATCTGGCCAGGCTGGACGAGCGCGAGGCGCTGGCCCGCATCAGCCGGGAGGACCAGCAGTACGTGCGGGTGCTGTCGTATGACTTCCGGGGCCCGACCAAGCTCGCCAACCGGACCCACGAGGCCTTCATGCGCTCGATCAGCGTCCCGGCCGGCTACACCGTCAGCGACGAGTACTTCGGCTGGCAGGACGATCAGAGCGCCAAGGGACTCTGGCGGGTGTTCGCCGTCGGACTGCTGCTCGTCCTCCTCACTGTGGCGATGGTGTTCGACTCGGCCTCCGGCGCCGGGATGGTGTTCCTCAGCCTGCCGATCGCGCTCGCCGGCGTCGTCGTCGCCTTCTGGGCGACAGGCGCGGCCTTTACTCGTGAGGCGGCGGTGGGGGTGATCCTCGTCGTGGGGCTCGCGGTGCACCAGGCGATTCTCCTGGTGGATGCCGTCCTGAGGACGGCAGGGGGGCCGGGCCTGACCCGGGCCCCTGGCAGGATCCTCGCCGCTGCCAGTGATCGGGCCGGGATGATCACCCTGATCACCCTGACCACGCTTGCGAGCCTGATCCCCCTTGCGGTCGGCACCACGGCGGACGACCTGTTCGGCGGGATCGCACTGGCGACCGCGGGTGGGACCATCGCCGGCACGATCGGCGCAATGTTTCTGCTGCCGCCGATGCTCGTCAGGCGGCGGCTCTCCCCTGCACGAATCCCCAGAGCGAGCGTGGCCGCCAGCCAGTGAGAACCGGTTGGGCGCTGGCGATGGGCCGTGCTTGCGGAGAGTGGCGATGCGGGACAGGTTGGGGCATAGATGGGTGCGTCGAGCGCACCGGGCATTGGATGCTCACTCCCCTCCCAGCCGGACCGATTTTATGCCCTCAGCGGAGTCTCGCTCGCGCTTTACCGGTTTCGCCAAGGCGACATCTCGGGCCACGGGCAGACCGCTGGCGTTCATCCTTGCGGTCGGCGTGATCCTCACCTGGCTCGTGACGGGGCCACTCTTCCGATTCAGCGACACCTGGCAACTGGTCATCAACACGAGTACGACCATCGTCACCTTCCTGATGGTCTTCCTGATCCAGAATACCCAGAACCGTGACGCGGAGGCGGTGCAGGTGAAGCTGGATGAGCTGCTCCGGGCCACGACGGGAGCGCACAACGCCCTGCTGGATCTCGAAGAGCTGGAGGAGCGCGACCTCGACAGGATCCGTGCCGGCTATACCCGATTGGCTGAGCTGGCAAGGGAAGAGTTGCGGTGCGGTCGAGTGGACACCGGCGCGCCTGAGATCGGATAGCGCACTGCCGGAGCCGCACCCGCAACATCGAGGTGATCCCGATGGCCACCCAGGCTGACGTCCGCCGCATCGCCCTGTCGCTGCCTGCGACTGAAGAGTCCCAGGGCTACTTCGCCTTCTCGGTGCGCAACCGGAGCAAACTGAAGGGGTTCGTGTGGGTGTGGCTGGAACGTGTAGCACCCAGGAAGCCTCGGGTTCCACAGCCGCGGGTGATTGCGGTGCGGGTGGGGAGCCTCGACGACAAGGACTTCCTGCTCGGCCTGGACTCGGAAAAGTTCTTCACCGAGCCGCACTACAACGGCTTCCCCGCTGTCCTGGTGCGGCTGCCCGCGGTCACCGCCCGGGAGCTGCGGCCGCTCATCACCGAGGCGTGGCGCTCCCAGGCCCCGAAGGACCTCGAGGCGGAGGTCACTCCAGTGCGTCGTCGCTCGGGTGTGAAGCGAGGGCGCGGGTGACGGGGCAGGGCCCGGCGGCCCACTGAGGCTGGCACCACCCGCAGTCGAACGGTATGTTCATCGAGGCGGGCCTCCGGGCGCCACGTCATGCGGGATATTGTCAGGCACCAGCAGCCACCGGCACCACCTACTGTGAGGTTCCGATGACCTCCCCCCCCGACACATCACTCGGCACTACTGCTCCCGTGCCTCAGGGCCTCCGCATCGCTTCCATTCTCAGTTGGCTGCTCGGGATTGTCGCCCTCGGAATGGGTTTCGCCATCGGGTTTGCCGGACAGGCCATGCTGCTCGGCATCGGGATGGGCGCCTCCGGCCTGGCGTTGTTCGCTGCCGGGTTCGGACTCAGGAAGAGCGGGCGTTCCGCCGGCTGGACCGCTATCGCGGCCGCAGGCAGCTTCATGATTCTTCAGCTGATTGCCACCGGTGGCCGGATGGCCGTCTCCACCTATCTCTACCTCGCCATCATCGGATTGGTCGCCACGAACGTGAAGCACCTGCGGAGCACCGATCCGACGGCAGGCAGCTGATCAGCGCAATGGCACTCGAATTCCGCGGTCTCTGCCCCCTGCTACAGGTGTTCGACATGCCAGCCGCGCTGCGCTTCTATCGGGATGTCCTTGGCTTTCAGGTCGTCGGGACTTCCTCGCTCGAGCCGCATGGGCATGCCGACAACTATGGCTGGGTCCACCTCCGGCACGGGGCGACGGAGCTGATGCTGAACACCGCCTACGATCCGGACGATGTGCGCCCTCCGGTGCCGGACCCCGCCCGCGTGGCAGCGCACGAGGACACCGCCCTCTACATCGGTTGCCCCGACGTCGAGGCGGTGTACCGACATCTGTGCGCCTCCGGGCTCGACGTTGCGCCCCCGAAAGTCGCCTGGTATGGCATGGAGCAACTCTACCTGAAGGACCCCGATGGCTTTGTCGTGTGCTTTCAACGGCCGGTAAAGGCGCCGCCCTCTTCGGCAGAGCCGTGAGGAAATCGGCCCCGGGCGCCCCGGGCGTCGCTTCTTGAGCACTGTCCTCCTGCGGGCTGGCGGCTGCCAGCCGGCCGCTGCACCTTATGCACCATTGTCGGCCAGACGCCTCCGGTTTCTCTCCCTGCGCACCCTAACCCGAACGGAGCGCACCTGCCCATGAGCAACCTCGTCGTGGCCCATTTCCTCACTGGCCGGCTCCTCAAGGGGACCAGTCTCGACGTTGACCCCGCCAAGCCGACGTGCCACGTCCGGCCCGTGAGCGGGGCAGCGGAGGACGTCAAGCTGGCGGACCTCAAGGCGCTCTTCTTTGTCCGCTCTCTCGATGGCGATCCCGCTCACGAGGAGGCCCGGGCCGTGGACCCGTCCGACCCACGTCTGCGGGGCTCCACCCCGATCGCGCTGCGCTTCCAGGATGGGGAGACCATGGTGGGCCTGACAAACCGGTTTCCCCCGACGCGTCCGTACTTCTTCATCCTGCCGCTCGACCCGAAGGCCAACAATATTCGGATCCTCATCAACCGTGCGGCCGTGGTCTCACTCGAGGCGACCGCGCTCACCTGACACGTTGACAGACGCACCATGCGCGGTCGTCAGGCGGCGGACAGGGCCTCGGATGCCGAGATGCACCAGATACGAACAGGCGCGATGCCGCACGAACCCGATCACACTCGGCGACGAGCCGGGCCGCGATGATCACCAACGGCGAGGATGGGTACCCAGAATGACCACTGAGCGTCGGCCCTGGCTCGCCGCACTGCTGGGCCTCCTCCTGCCTGGCCTGGGCCACCTCTATGCGGGTCACGTGCGGCCCGCGGTGATCTGGTGGGCGATCAACCTGATCCAGGTCGCCATTCTTCTTGCGCTTCTGAATTACGCCCCCTTCGGCATCGCCGCTCTACTGGTCGTTCTCGCGTTGTCGCTCATGCTGCGTGTCGGGGCGGCGTTCAGCGCCGCCCGCCTGTCCGGGGCCGCACCCAATCCGTATCACCTGGAACCCTACAACCGCTGGTACATCTATCTCGCGGTGTGTGTTGCGACCGGCGCCCCCGCAACGTTCTTCATGCCTCCCCCACCTGCCGCATTCCGCATCCCTTCTGCCTCCATGGATCCCACCATTCGCATCGGGGACTATATCTATTGCACCACGTCTCCCACCCTGCCACCGGTGGACGGCAGCATTGTCACGTTCCTGTCGGTGGACGAGCCGGGCCTCAAGGTATTGAAGCGGATCATCGGAACCCCCGGAGACACGATCGCGATGGTCGGCGGCCAGCTCAGTCGCAATGGGCGCCAGGTGCCGGAGCCGTACCTTGCAACCCAGTCACCACGCTCGGAGAATCCGGAGATGCGAGCGCGAATGCTCGCCTGGCAGGCGAAGTACCTGCTGCAGCCTGATTCGAACTATGCTCCGGATCTCGACCATTGGGGGCCGTTGGTCGTACCGCCTGAATCCCTCTTTGTGATGGGAGACAATCGAGCGTCGAGCTGGGACAGCCGGTACTGGGGCTTCGTCCCGGTCGATCATATCACCGGCGAAGCACGAGTGATCTACTTCAGCTACGATCCCGAGGCGTGGACCCCTCTCCCTGCGCTGACCGCCATCAGGTGGAGCCGGATCGGGCTACGCTTTCCCTAGCACGAGTCCCTCACGACCCGCCCGGCTTAGACGCCTTCGGCCTTGTGAGGCGAAGGGCATGCCTCACAAACTGCCACAGCACACCTGACGAGGAGAGAGACCCATGGGATCTGCAACGATTCAGGGCCCCCTCTGGAGTGCCAGCGCCGAGGACTGGGCCGGCATTCAGGAGGCCACTGCGCTGGACGTGTACCGGGCCGTCCTTCCCAGGCTCAATCTCTCGGGCGCGGATGTTCTCCTGGACGTCGGCTGCGGCTCCGGCGTGTTTGTCGGCCTGGCCGCTGCGACGGGTGCCCGCACCTCAGGAGTCGATGCAGCCCCTGCGCTCATCGCGATTGCCAGGAAACGCGTTCCTGCCGGGGACTTTCAAGTCGGAGAGATGGAATCGCTGGATTTTGGGGATGACCAGTTTACCGTGGTCACCGGCTTCAACTCCTTCCAGTATGCGACGGCTCCGGCCGTCGCGCTCGGCGAAGCTCGCCGAGTGCTCCGGCCGCGCGGGCAACTGGTGGTGATGGCGTGGGGGAATCCCGAACGATGCGAGGCCGTGGCCCAACTCAAGGCGGTCGGATCGCTGCTTCCCCCTCCGCCCCCGGGGGCCCCGGGCCCCTTTGCACTGTCAGCCCCCGGCGCGCTGGAGGCGCTGGTGACCGAGGCCGGCTTTCAACCCCGGAGCGCTGAAGAGGTCATGGCCGATTGGACCTACCCGGACGAGGCCACGGCCCTCCGAGGCCTGCTCTCTTCCGGGCCCGCGATTCGTGCCATCCAGCATACTTCGCGCGAGGCGGTGCGGGCCGCGTCGGCGACGGCGATTGCTCCCTTCCGGCGGCAGGACGGGACCTACCTGCTTCGCAACGCCTTCCGGTACGTGGTCGCGACGAAATAGCGTGCCCCGGCGTCTCACCGATGCGGGCGCCGCTCACGACGATCACGTGGTCGTGTACCCTTCTCACTTTCCCCGGGGCCGACGACCGTCTGGCACCGCCAGCCATCGCCGGATAGGTTGCCTGAGCCTGCCTGCGCCCTGCGGGCGATGCGCGGCTGTTCGGCGCCACGCCTCCTTTCCTCTTGCGACACGAGACTCTCATGCGATGGATTCTCCCGGTCACGCTCGGACTCGTCCTGCTGCCCGGCCAGGGGAGCGCCCAAACTTCCCGCTCGCCCCTCCTGGGGTTCGGCGTCGGGGTGAACTCGAACCTCGACATCCGCGTTCCCCTCCGAATCGCCACCCGCTGGCGCCTCGAACCGAGTCTCGGACTGCTGGACCGGAAGGTTACCTACACCACGGTGACTGTAGGGGCCGCCGATCAGCACAGCGACTACTCGCAGCGCTATTGGCGATTCGCCGTCCTCCTCGGGCGCTTGATCCCTATCGACAGCACCTTCACTCTGTATGCCGGCCCACGCCTCGCCCTCCTGCGCACCTCCCAAACGCAGCAGTTCAACCTGGGGCTCGGTGGCCCCACGGAATTCTCCGTGACCACTATCGACAAGGAATTCGCGCTCGTGACCGGTGCCGAAGCGGCGCTGGGACGGCACTTCTCCGCCGGCGGCGAAGTGGCGCTCTCCTATACCTTCGGGGGTCACCCTTCCTTTGACCGGGCATCGCTGCCCGCGGGCCTGTCCATCAATCTCCCTGATGGCGGGCATACCCTGACGACCAGCGCGGCGGTGGTCGTGCGCTGGTTTGTCGGCCACACCCGGTGAAATGGAGTCTCACAGCACGCTCCCACTCTCGCATGCTTCGAACGGCGCTGCTCTCACTATTCCTGCTTGCCTCGCTGGCAATCTCGGGGCGATGTCAGGCTGCACCGAGGTATGTGATCTATCTGCATGCCAGGATCGTCGAAGACGAAGGTCGCCGACCGACCGAACCTGCCTTCGGCCGCTACGAGTACGACGCGATCCTGGACAGTCTGCGACGCGCGGGCTTCGTCGTCCTGAGCGATCAGCGTCCGCCCAGGACCGACTCGGACAGCTTCGCTGTCCACGTCGCCCACCAGGTGGACAGCCTGCTCGACGTCGGCGTACCTCCAGCGGCCATCACCGTCATGGGCTTCTCCAAGGGCGGCTGGATCGCGATGCTCGCTTCTTCCCGCATCCAGAACCCTGCCATCTCCTTCGTGTTCATGGGAGCATGCGGGCCGTGGGCGTTCCAGCGGCCTGACCTTCACCTCGCCGGTCGCATCCTGTCGCTCTATGAGACGAGCGACTCCCTTGGCGTGTCCTGCGCCCCGCTGGCCCCGCGTCGGAGCCCGGGCTCGACCGTCCGCGAGATTGCCCTGAGTCTGGGCCGAGGACACGGCACCTTCTTTCAACCCCGCTCCGTCTGGCTCACCCCCGCCGTGACCTGGGCTCAGGGGCGCGATCCGTGAGCGCCGGCGAATATCGCGTTGGACCGCCAAGGTGTCGTGACGCGGTAGCGCCAGGTCCTCGCATGCAACTCGATCCATATCGTCTGTAGGTACTCATCGATCCAGTGAGCCCGGCGGGATGGTGAGCGGCGGAGGCGCAGACACCGCGCCTTCGGTCTCTGGCGGGTGGCAGCCGTGCGCGTTCCGGCGCGGTGGGGATCGCGTTCGGTCGGTCCGGCCCCCGCCGAAGTCCCGGGCCTGATGTGAGGCGTGGATCAGGGGCAGTCTCGCCCGGGCCGGACCACCAGAATTGGCGTGCCGCCTCGACCGGCGGGGTGTGGCGGGGGAGATGGCAGCATTACGAGCGATACCGTCAGGGGCCCTCGGTGACTACGTTGCGCCACATGCCGACGACCACAGCCGCGCGAGCCTCCACGCTCTCCCGTTTGAACACGGATCGCCTCCGCAGTCCGGAGCTGCGATCCATTCGACGCAGCAGTCACCGTGGCTAAGGCAAAGGCCGCCACGAAGCCCAGGATCGGCGCTTCCAGGGGCGCCGACGATCCGACCCTGCGCCGCAAAGCGGAAGCTGCCTTGCTCAAGGCGGGGGCGCTGCAGAGCGCGATCTTCAACAGCGCCAACTTCTCGAGCATCGCCACCGACGCAAAGGGTGTGATCCAGATCTTCAACGTCGGGGCCGAGCGGATGTTGGGCTATACCGCCGCGGAGGTGATGAACAAGATCACCCCGGCGGACATCTCCGATCCCGAGGAAGTGATCGCGCGCGCCAAGGCGCTGAGCGTGGAGCTCGGCACCCCGATCACACCGGGCTTCGAGGCGCTGGTATTCAAGGCCTCGCGCGGGATCGAGGACATCTACGAGCTGACCTACATCCGCAAGGATGGCACCCGCTTCGCGGCGGTGGTGTCGGTCACAGCGCTACGCGATGCCCAGGACGCGATCATCGGCTACCTGCTGATCGGCACCGACAATACCGCGCGCAAGCTGGCGGAAGCAGGCGCTGCTCAAGGCGGGGGCGCTGCAGAGCGCGATCTTCAACAGCGCCAACTTCTCAAGCATCGCCACCGACGCAAAGGGTGTGATCCAGATCTTCAACGTCGGCGCCGAGCGGATGCTGGGCTACACCGCCGCGGAGGTGATGAACAAGATCACCCCGGCGGACATCTCCGATCCCGAGGAAGTGATCGCGCGCGCCAAGGCGCTGAGCGTGGAGCTCGGCACCCCGATCACGCCGGGCTTCGAGGCGCTGGTATTCAAGGCCTCGCGCGGGATCGAGGACATCTACGAGCTGACCTACATCCGCAAGGATGGCACCCGCTTCGCGGCGGTGGTGTCGGTCACAGCGCTACGCGACGCCCAGGACGCCATCATCGGCTACCTGCTGATCGGCACCGACAATACCGCGCGCAAGCTGGTCGAAGCCGAGCAGAAGAAACTCGACCAGCGGCTGCGCGACCAGCAGTTCTACACCCGCTCGCTGATCGAATCCAATATCGACGCGATCATGACGACCGACCCCTCCGGCATCATCACCGACGTCAACAAGCAGATGGAGGCGCTCACCGGCTGCACCCGCGACGAGCTGATCGGCGCGCCGTTCAAGGGCTACTTCACCGATCCCGAGCGGGCCGAGGCGGCGATCGAGCTCGTGCTGAGTGAGAAGAAGGTCACCGACTACGAGCTGACGGCCCGCGCGCGCGACGGGAAGAAGACGGTGGTGTCCTACAACGCGACCACCTTCTACGACCGGGGCCGCACGCTGCAGGGCGTCTTCGCCGCCGCGCGCGACGTCACGGAGCGCAAGCGGGTGGAGGAGGAGCTGAAGCAGGCCAAGGCCGCGGCCGAGAGCGCGAGCCGGACCAAGTCGGAGTTCCTGGCGAGCATGAGTCATGAAATCCGGACGCCGATGAATGCGATCATGGGTATCGCGGACCTGCTCGCGAAGACCACGCTCTCGCCGGAGCAGGACAAGTATGTGCAGATCTTCCGCCGGGCCGGCGACAACCTGCTGAATCTCATCAACGACATCCTCGATCTCTCCAAGGTCGAAGCCTCGCAGCTCGAGCTGGAGCAGACCGGGTTCTCGTTGAAGGACCTGCTGGAGAAGGTGACGGAGATGGTGGCGGTCCGGGCCCAGGAAAAAGGCCTGGCCATGGTATGCGAGATCGCACCGACCGCGCCCACCGACCTGGTCGGCGACCCGACTCGGCTGCGGCAGGTGCTGCTCAATCTGCTCGGCAACGCGATCAAGTTCACGGAATCCGGCGAAGTGTCCCTGCGCGTCACGCCGGAGGCGGACGCCGCCGTCCCGACCGCCTTGCGCTTCACGGTCTCGGACACCGGCATCGGCATTTCGGGCGACAAGTTGGGCAGGGTGTTCGAACGGTTCACCCAGGCCGACTCATCCACCACCCGCAGGTATGGCGGCTCGGGGCTGGGGCTCACGATTTCGAAGCGGCTGGTGGAGCTGATGGGCGGGCGCATCTGGGTCGAAAGCACCGTGGGGTCGGGGCAGCGTCTTTTCCCTTGTGGTGCCGTTCGAGATCTGGGCCGGGGGGACACTGCGGGCGGTCACGCCGGTCGGCACAGGTCCGGAGCCGCCGTTGCCGGCGCTGCGGATTCTGCTGGCGGAGGACTCCCCAGACAACTGCACGATCACGGTGGCCTATCTGGAGGACACGCCCTACCAGGTCGACATCGCGGAGACCGGGGCCATCGCCTGCGACATGTTCGCCGCCGGTCACTACGACCTCGTCCTGATGGACCGGCAGATGCCGGTCATGGATGGCCTGACCGCGACGCGGACGATTCGCGCCTGGGAACAGGCGAACGGCCGAGCCCCCACGCCGATCATCGCCCTGACGGCGTCTGCCCTGAAGGGGGATCGGGAGATGTGCCTGGCCGCCGGGTGCACGGCCTTCCTGACGAAACCGATCAAGCAGGAGGTGCTGCTCCAGGCGATCAGGGACCGTTCCCTGGTCGCGGCCCCGCCGTCGAAAGAGGAGAGCGCCCGGAGGACTCCGATCGGGGTGCTTGCATCACCAAACCTGGCGGCGCGGATCCCCGCGTTTCTGCAGCACCGCAGGCAGGATGTCGATCACCATGCTGGGCGCCCTGGCTCGGAGCGATTTCGAGACCGTGGGGCGGCTCGGGCACGACATGAAGGGCGCCGGGGCCAGCTTCGGGTTCCAGGCCATCACCGACATCGGCGCCGGCCTCGAAGCAGGAGGCCGGCGAATGCCGACACCGACGCATCGCGACAGTGGGTGGGTGAATTGTCCACCTATCTGGATCACGTCGGCCAGGACGGCGCGCTCACCGTGCGACTCCCGCTCGCCGACTCCTCGAAGGAGCCGCCGAAGTGCGCCCCGATGGCGCATCGAAGCCGGGAAGTGCGCACCGGATCGTCCTGGTCGAGGACAACGACCACATCCGCGAAACCTTTCGCGAGCTGCTCGAGCAGAGCGGGCACCACGTGGAGGAGGCGCGCGACGGGCTCGAGGGCGTGGCGCTGCATCCTCAGCGAGCGACCCGATGTCGCGATCATCGACATCGGCCTGCCCGGCATGGATGGCTACGAGGTCGCCCGACGGGTGCGCGAGACGCTCGGACATTCGGTGCTGCTCGTGGCGATGTCGGGAAACGTGCAGGAGAGCGATCGCATCCGGGCACTCTCCGGCGGCTTCGACGCGCACTTTACCAAGCCGTTCGACATCAAGCTGGTGGAACGCATGCTGGAGACCAAGTAGCCGGCCGCGATTCCCGACCGCGTAGGTGCCCATGACTGCCCCTGCTCCCGTCAACACCAAACCTGCCTGGCCGTTGCTCGCCCTGGCCGCCCTCGCCTTCGTTCCCGTTCTCGGCTTTGTCCTCGGCGCCATCGCTGTCACCTGGGGACTGGTCACCGAACGGCCGAGGGCCAGGCTCGCCGTCATACTCGGCGCCTCCGGCGCATTGCTGAATCTTGTTGGCGCGGCCGCGTTCAGCATCAGCCTCGGTAGTTCGCCAGCCGGCCGCACCGCCATTGCGACAGTCACTCAGCAGGATCTGGTCAAGCTCGTGTTCGAACTGGAGCGCTTTCGCGGGACCAAGGGACGCTATCCGGCCTCGCTCCGCGAACTGGCTCAGTCGCTCTCCAATCACCCAATCAACATCTACGACTCCTCCGTCGGACTCGGACTGCCTCGGGTCTACACCTATCGGGTTGCCCCGGATAGCCAGTCGTACGATCTGTTCGCCGTCGGCTCCGACGGGAAGGCGGGCACGGCCGATGACCTCCGCCCGCCGATACCGGACTCCCTGCGATCGCAGACCGGTTATGTGCCACGACGATGAGCGTGATGGCCTCATCGGCGCATGCACCAGCCGGCGTGCGGCCGGATCGTCGGTCTGATGCCGGGGGAGTATGTGGCATGCGAGGCGATTGACTCCGGCTGGTGGCTCTCTTCCCGTGCCCGGAACTGCCCACGGCCCGAGTCATCGGGTCGACCCTCGGCGCTAGCGCTCCGCCAGGTCGTTCGTCATCTTCTCCCGCTGAATTGCTGGAGTCATCGTTTCCACCTCCGGCGTCCGCGATCCGGACCCACGCCCCAACAGGAGTTCGCCATGCCTCCCCTCAAGCCCGACCCCTCCGCGCCTGCCCCGAAAACGCTCCAGGACCTGCCCGTCCCCGATGGAGGCACAGACGTCACGGGTGGTCGCGGGCCTGCGTCACCGAATCCAGGCATCTCCAGGACTCCTGCGCCTGGCGGCCCCATCCCGATCCCATACCCTAACTAGGAGCCGTGAGGCTCCATCGCCTAATTGTCAGGCTGTTACGGCCAGGAGTCCCATGTCACGCTTCCCGTTCCTGACCGCGCGCTGGGAGCATCTCGTCCTCCTCAATTACGGTGTCGACCCCGGTCTGCTCGCGCCGCTCGTGCCGGCAGGTACCGAACTCGACCGGTGGAACGGGAGCGCGCTCATCAGCCTGGTCGGGTTCCGCTTCCTCGATACCCGCCTCCTCGGGCTTCGCATCCCCGGCCACCGCGAGTTCGAGGAGGTCAACCTCCGCTTCTATGTTCGGCGCCGCGGACCGGATGGCGGGTGGCGACGGGGCGTCGTATTCGTCCGGGAGCTGGTGCCACGGCGGGCCATCGCGACCCTGGCGCGACTGGTGTACAACGAGCCCTACCTCGCGGTACCGATGACCCACGAGGTACGGGTGACTCCGGACGGAGGAGGCGTCGCCGGGTACGGGTGGAACGTCCGTGGTGCGAAGTATTCACTCAGCGCGACCGTTGTGGGCGCCGCCCGGCCCCTCCGGGAGGGCTCCGAGGCCGAATTCATCACCGAGCATTATTGGGGGTACACACGTCAGCGGGACGGCGGTACCCTGGAGTACCAGGTCGAGCATCCGCGCTGGGCGGTCTGGACGGCCTCCCAAGCCACGTTCAGTGGCCCCGGTGTCGATCTCTATGGTCCGGACTTCGGCCCGATACTCTCGAGCCCTCCCGCTTCCGCCTACCTCGCCCTCGGGTCTCCTGTCGTCGTGCACCAGGGAGTGCGGCTCCCACACGCCCCGGAAACAGGCTGACGAGCACCGATACGCGGCGGGGCCCAATCAGACGTCGTGCACCGGTGGGCACGGCCATTCGGGATGTCTCAGCTTTGTCGGACTGAGCCGCACCCTCCCACCGCTGCTCGGTGTCAGGCATCTCATGATCGTGCCACTCTCCGCAACGCGAGCGATCGCGACTGCCGAGACGGGGTCGAATCGGTCGACGGCATCGGAGCATTTGCGAGGACCCTCAACCTGATCGGCACGGGGGGCGTTCCGCACCGTCTCTTCGGGACGTCCCGCACACCACGTCCCGCCGATCGGCATCGTGGCCCCAATCGGACCAGCGGGTGCCGCGTCGAGAGCTGCCTCACCATGGGCGAAGCAAACCGTAGCACGGTCGCCCGGGGGTACGCCGCGACCTGCGGGAAGCGCGTGAGACGGTGACGCCTTGGACCGTGCGGCGGGACGTGCAGCCGCGTCGGCCTACGGGGTCTTCGGCTCGGCGGTGAGGCGGGCGATGCGGCCGCGGACCTCACCCACGAGCGGCTGGAGGTCGGGGTCGGCGTCGTGCCAGAGATCCACGAAGCGGCTGTACCAGTCGAGCGCCGTCGTGCGATCCCCGCGCTGCTCGTAGAGTTCGCCGAGCCGGCGGAGGGCGACCGGGTAGAGCGTCGCGTCCTCGAGATTGTAGCTCAGGGCGGGACGATCGGTTCCCTGACGATAGTACGCCACGGTGGAGTCGGCGACGCCAGCAGCGTCCCACATCCGCGCCGCGTAGAACGCTCCGCATGGCGAACAGTGCTGCAGATATCGAATGGTGGTGGCTTCGCTCAGCGCCGCCGCTGCCTCACGCCATCGGTGCTCCGCCTGCAGCGCCAGCCCGGCCCACAGCAGGGAGTCGGCGCGCACCCTGCTGATGCTGGGCTGCTGCGTTTCGAACACCCGGCGGTCCTTCCGCACCCCCTCGACGTCTCCCAGTACTGCATGCAGCCGACCCAGCTCTCGAACCGGAATGGCTGCGGTGTCGAGTTGGCGAAACACCGGGCCGCTGAGGGCGGCCCGGAGCTCTCGTCGCGCCGATTCCGACCGACCCATCTCTCCGAGCCACCCGGCCGGTGCGATGGCGGCGCGGGCCGCATCCAGCCGCTCGCCCGACGCGAGTCTGATGTCGCGGACCTCCCGGAGCAGTCGGGCCGCACGCCCATACCTGCCGTGCAGCACATCGAGCTGTACCCGGCCCCAGGAGACACTCGGCGGCGCGGCGGCCCCGCTCCCCTCGTGCGCCGCGACCAGGCTCTCGGCCCTCGCGTACGCGCGCTCCGCAAAGGCGACGGTCAGGCGAATACCGATCCGCGCCGGATGATCCGGCGTTGAGATGCTGTCGGCCACCTGGAAGACGCTGTCCAGTGCGTTCCACTTCGATTGCGACACGAGTGCATCGACCAGATTGTCCGCGAGCGGCATCGTCGGCTTGAATGCCATGCCCTGTCGCAGGACAGATTCGGCCGCCGCGAAGCGACCCACCCGCGTAAGGGTCATCCCCAGGTTGTTGAGCGCGGTCGGATCCTCCGGGGAGTTGTCGAGTGCGGCCCGGTAGGCCGTGATCGCCTTCTCGGGGTCCCGCTGGTCGGCGCTCGTGTAGTAGTACCCCTCGGTGAGAAAACGCTCGAGCGGTGGAAGACGGTCGCGATGATTGAAGGCCCGGGTGCTGGCCTCAATCTGGGCCGCCGGTCCACTGCCGAGATTGTAGTAGACCGCGCCGAGCCGCCGCCACGCCATCGCGAAGGCGGTATCGGTCCCGACGGCTCGCAGGAGGAGCGCTCGTGCCGCGCCGTAATCGCCCGCGTCAAAGGCGCGCCTCCCGTCGGTGTAGAGGCGGAGCGCCGGGAGGGAGGCCGTGGTCACCTGTTCCAGCGGCTCGGTCGCCCGGATGGTGCGGAGCGATTCCCCGATCCTGGCCCTCAGATCCGCCGACAGCGCGTTCACCGCAGGGATCAGCGCCGCCTCGTCGTCAGCGGTGACCCGGACCGGCGCGAGGGTGGCGCCCGAGTCGGCCGTCACGATGCGTGCAGTCAGGACGTACCCGCTGCCCAGCCTGGAGATTTCTCCAGCCACGATGGCCTTCGCCCCTTCGCGGATCGCCAGCTCGCGCGCCAGCCCCTCGGTAAGCGCCGTATCCGGTCGTGCGCCCATCCGGCGCAACGCGCCCGACACCTGCCGCCCATCCAGCAGGTGGATCGCCCGTGACTGGCCGAGATCGACGCGCAGCGCCTCGGTGACGGCGTTCCCAAGCGAGCTGTCGGCCGTACGGTTCAGGAAGTCGGCGAGGACCAGCCGGTCCTGAGCCGCGAGCCGGCCGGCGGAGAGCAACGTCGCCGCCGGCCCGATGCCGAGCCTGCCTGACACGACGTAGGCTCCGGTCAGCAGCATGACGGTGCCGAGCGCGACGGCGCCGCCCAGCACCGCCCGGCGCCAGGTGAACATTCGCTGGTGGCCACCCTCGTCGTGCGCGAGATAGGTACCGCTCACCCTCGCCTCGGCGCGGCGGCGCTCGAGGCGGCCGGTGTACAGCACGACCGGCAGCCCCACGACCATGCACGCGAGCGCGGCGATCCAGACCCAGTCGGGAAGCCCTGCGAGTCGGGAAAGCCCGAACGCGAGTGCCGTCAGGCAGGCGGTCGCCACCGCGAAGAGCCCGACCATGCGTCCGGTACGCGAGATCGTGGCGCCAGCCCTCGTCGTCGGGGATCCCGGTGCGGGGGTCAGCGGTCGCAGCAGGTCGAGCTGGGCCAGCATCGCGTCCGCGGATTGCGGCCGGTCGGCGGGAATCTTTTCCAGCGCCCGCATCACCAGCGAGGCGAGTTCGGCGGGGATGCTGGAGCGGAACCGGTCCACCCGGTCGGGCAGGATCGCCATCTGGGCGGCGAGCATGGCCTGCGCGGTCGGTGCGTTGAACGGTGGCCTGCCAGCCAGCATTTCGTAGGCAACCGCGCCAAGCGCGTACAGGTCGGCGCGTTGATCGACCAGCGGATCGGCAGCGGCCTGCTCCGGCGCCATGTAGGCCGGCGTGCCGAGCGCGAGCCCGCGCGAGGTGAGGGCGGTGCCGCCGAGCGCCTCCAGTGCGGTACTCACCGCCTTGGCGATGCCGAAATCGGTGACGAGCGCATGCCGGCCGATCAACAGGATGTTGTCCGGCTTGATGTCCCGATGGACGATGCCGCGCCCGTGGGCATACGCCAGCGCCTCGAGGACATCGTGCAGAATGCGGAGAATGTCGTCGATCGGGAGGGCGCCGTCGCGACTGATGCGCGCCGCGAGCGAGTCGCCGGGGATGAACGGCATGACGTAGTAGACGACATCGCCGGCCACCCCGGCGCTGAGCAGCGGAACGAGATGCGGGTGCTGGAGGGAGGCCGCGACGCGGATTTCGCGCTCGAACCGGTCCGCGAAGGAGTCGATCGACATCTCGGGCGGCAGCACCTTGATGACGACCCGGCGCCCGAGCCGCAGCTCTTCGGCGAGGAATACCCGACTCATCCCCCCGCCGCCCAGCTCGCGCTCGATACGGTAGGTCCCGACGAGCGCCGCCGTCAGCTGGGTGAGGAGGTCGGTCAGGGTGCCGGTCGTCCGAGAGTGAAGGGGGGCAATATACCGGTGGCGAAAGCGGGTGGCGAGGATGGCGGCCGGCTCCCCTGGCCCCTTCCGCGACCAGGGGGAACGATTGCCTGCGTCTCGGAGAGTGGCCGACGGCGTCGGCCTGGTCTTGGCGGCATACCGGAGGGGGTAATGCACCGAGAATCATCCCTCGTCCCTATGAGCGACTTGTCGGTGGGCGTCCCAACCGATAGCTATCCCATGCGCTCGCTCGACCGTTCGTTAGGCTGCGAGGCGTGATGTGCCGAGGGCAGGGTTCCGCAGGCACTGATTCCCCATTGTCGATGTCGACCCCCTCGACAACCGATGCTTCTCTCGCAGGAGACATGCTGTGAAACGTCTCACGATCTTCCTCGCGTCCATCGGCGTACTCGCCGTGGGCTGCAGTAGTGGGAACCCCGCCGGGCCGGACACTTCCCGGCCGACCCTCACCTCCACCGCGCCCGGGAGCGCCGCCGTCGGCGTTCCGAGAAACCCGTCGATTACCGCGACCTTCAGCGAGGCGATGAATCCGACCACGCTCAACGCGACGACCTTCGTGGTCATGAACGGCAGCGTGAGCGTCACGGGAACGGTGACCTACGCCGGCAGGACCGCGACGCTGACCCCGACCGGTACGCTCGCCGCGAACACCCTGTTCACCGCCACCATTTCAACCGGTGCAACCGATGCGGCAGGCAACGCCCTCGCCAGCGCGGCGTCGTGGAGCTTCACGACTGTCGCCTCGGGAACCACCGGTCCTGCGGCGGTAAGTCTTGGCACGGCAGGCAACTATGTGATTCTCTCGAAGTCCGGGGTCTCGACCACCGGGGCCACCACCGTCGTCGGTGATATCGGGCTGAGCCCGGCCGCGGGGACTCTCGTGACGGGATTCGCGCTGTCCGCACCTCCCACCACCTTCACGACGTCCGCGCTGGTGACGGGAAGCGTCTGGGCCGCCAACTACAATGCGCCGACCCCGGCCAACCTGACGACCGCCGTACTCGACATGCAGGCCGCGTACACCGACGCCGCCGGCCGTTCCCTGCCCGATTACACCGAGCTGGGCGCGGGCAATATCGCGGGATTGACGCTGGCCCCAGGCCTCTACAAGTGGGGCACCGGCGTGAGCCTCCCCGGGACCGTCACCCTCGCTGGCGGGGCAAATGATGTGTGGATCTTCCAGATCGCCCAGAACCTGACGGTAGGCAATGGGGCGATGGTCGTCCTGAGCGGTGGCGCACAGGCCCGCAACATCTTCTGGCAGGTCGCCGGCCAGGCCACCCTGGGAACCACCGCAAATTTCAAGGGCATCATTCTCTCGCACACGCTGATTTCCTTCAACACCGGCGCAATCCTGACGGGCCGGGCATTCGCCCAGACCGCGGTGACCCTCAACGCGACGGCCATTACCCATCCGTGATGCTTGCCAGGGCGGGATCAGGCGATGTGATCGCCTGATCCCGGTCCCTGCTCTCGACCCAACGCACCCAACGACACCGGCTCGCCGGTGTCAGGAGACACCATGAAACATCTCAACTTCCTGCTCGCGTCCGCCGCCGTGCTCGCCATGGCCTGCAGCCCCGACAGCCCGGACACCGCCACATCTCCGGCCGCATTTACCGGTCCCGCGAGCCTGACCAACGGCCCGGTCCGCGTGAATCTTGGCTCGGCTGGCGATTACGTCATTCTGTCGAAGGCCGGGATCACCACCACCGGGACCACGACCATCCTGGGCAATATCGGAGTGAGCCCCATCGCCGCGACCGCGATGACCGGGTTCGGCCTGATCATGGATCCGAGCAACACTTTTTCGACCTCGTCCCTGGTGACCGGCGTCGTCCGGGCGGCAGATTACGCGTCGCCGACGCCAGCCAACCTGACGCGCGCCGTGCTCAACATGCAGAGCGCATACGACGACGCTGCAGGGCGCAAACTGCCGAACTACACGGAACTGGGCGCAGGTAACATCAACGGCATGACCCTGGCCCCCGGCCTCTACAAGTGGAGCACCGGCGTCTCGGTTCCGATTACGGTCACCCTCAACGGCGGCGCAACTTCGACCTGGATCTTTCAGATCGCGGGAAATCTGACTGTTGGAAACGGCGCCATCGTCCACCTGACTGGCGGCGCGCTCGCCAAGAATGTCTTCTGGCAGGTTGCCGGGCAGACCACGCTTGGAACGACGTCGCAGTTCAAGGGCATCATCCTGTGCAAGACCCTGATCGCGGCTCAGGCCGGGTCGAAGCTTCGGGGCCGGGCGCTGGCGCAGACCGCGGTGACCCTCATCGCCACGACGATCGCCCGACCGTAAGTCATCGGGCACGGGGTTGTCTGCCGGCCGGAAGGCAGCGACCCCCGTGGAACGGGTGGGCAGGGAGGGGTGAGGCATCGATGATGCCCGACCACTCCCTGCCCGCGCTCCCTGATCGACCACCACCCTGATCGAGCCCGTCGCGATGGCGTCGGGCGATGCGACCATCCCGTACCTGCCGCAGCCCCCCGCGCGCCCCCTGCACCAGGCCCACCTGTTCCTCCACCGCAATGAGGAGGGTGGGGTGCCGCTTTCAGAATCCTGTCTGCCATTGTAAATCCATGCCACGCCTCGACGGCGCTCGTTCCGAACCGGTACAATGAATCCGCGGTAGGTAGAGGCGGGTCTCAGCCTGTCTCGGTTCAGCGATTTGCCCCGGCCCGGCGTACTGTCTTCTGAACGAAGCTCACTCGCTCCCGCCCGACGCCGATTGAACGCCATGATTGTTCCTCCCGTCCGCTGGTCTCTCGCTGTTCTCGTCTCCCTGTCTCCGCTCGGCTGCGCCACACCCGCACCGCCCGCCTCACCACCCGCCTCAGTCGTGGTTGCTCCGGTGGCGCGGAGGGATGTGCCGGTAATGCTCAGCGCCACCGGCACCGTGGAGCCGATCCAGTCGGTGGCCGTCGCTGCCCAGGTGGACGGGATCGTTCAGCAGGTGGCGTTTCGGGAGGGGGATGAGGTCGCAGCCGGCCAGCTCCTCTTCCAGGTGGACCCCAAGCCCTACCGCTCCGCCCTGACCTCCGCGCAGGCGGAGCTGATGCGGGATCAGGTCGCGTGGGAGACGGCCGACCGGGACCTGCGCCGGATGGCCGACCTCGCGGCCAATTCGTACGCGACCACCCAGGAAGCCGAGCAGGCCCGCTCGACGGCGCTCGGATTGAAGGCGACGCTGCAGGCGGACTCCGGTGCGGAGGGGCGGGCGCGGATCAATCTCGAGCGGGCATCGATCCGGGCCCCGATCGCCGGTCGCACCGGAGGTGTGCTGGTCCGAGAGGGCAATCTGGTGCGCGCGGCGAGCGGCGCATCCCTGGTGCAGATCAATCAGCTCGCGCCGATCCTGGTGCGGTTCGCCGTGCCGGCGACCCAGCTGCCGGCCGTACGCCGGGCGGGGAGCGGCCTCGCGGTACGGGCCGTGCCGGTTGGTGACAGCACCGCCGTCTCGCAGGGGACGCTGGTCTTCATCGATAACGCGGTGGACTCCATGAGCGGCACGATTCTCCTCAAGGCGCGATTCAGCAACAGGACTCATGCGCTCTGGCCCGGCGGGCTGGTCCGCGTGGTGCTGACGGTCACGGTCGAGACGAAGGCCCTGGTGGTACCGGTGAGCGCGGTGCTGACCGGGCAGCAGGGGGCATCAGTCTTTGTACTGGGAGACAGCGGGCGGGTGCACCTCAAGCGGGTGACGGTCGGCTACACCGATGACTCGGTGGTGGTCCTGACCAGCGGCGTCGCGGAGGGGGAGCGGGTGGTCATCACCGGTCAGGTCCGCCTGACGGACGGGGCCAGGGCCACGGCCGTCGCGGCCGCGCCATGAATATCGCGGAGCTCTTCATCCGCCGGCCGGTCATGACCACCCTGGTCATGGCGGGGATCCTGGTTTTTGGCGTCGCGGCCTATCTGAAGCTCCCGGTGAGCGACCTGCCGGCCATCGACTACCCCACCATCTCGGTGAGCGCGAGCCTCCCCGGCGCGAGCCCGGAGACGATGGCTTCGTCGGTGGCGACACCCCTGGAGAAGCAGTTCTCGACCATCGCGGGTCTCGATGCGCTCACCTCGAGCAGCGGCCAGGGGACGACGTCGCTGACGCTGCAGTTCGCGCTCGATCGCGATATCGACGACGCCGCGGCAGATGTGCAGGCGGCGATCGCGCAGTCGCTCCGCCAGCTGCCGCAGAACATGGTGCCCCCATCCTACTCCAAGGTGGATCCGTCGGCCTCGCCGATCATCTATCTCGCGCTCACCTCCAACTCGCTACCCCTCTCCGCGCTGGATGAATACGGGCAGACCCTGATCGGCCAGCGGCTCTCGACCGTGGAAGGGGTGGCGCAGGTGCAGGTGTACGGTTCCCAGAAGTATGCCGTGCGCATCCAGCTCGATCCGCAGGCGCTCGCCGCGCGCCACGTCGGGCTGGACGAGATCGCCGCGGCGATCAGCGGCGGCAATGTGAACCTCCCCTCGGGCGTCCTCTGGGGCACGGACCGCGCCTACGCGGTGCAGGCGCAGGGGCAGCTCACCAGCGCCGCCGCCTTCCGCCCCCTGGTCATCGATTATCGCAACGGCTCGCCGGTCCGGCTGCAGGATCTCGGCCGGGTCATCGACAGCGTGCAGGACACCAAGGCGGCGAGCTGGTTCAATGGCACCCGGGCCATCGTGCTCTCGATTCAGCGGCAGCCGGGCACCAACACGATCGCGGTGGCGGGGCGGGTACGCGCCGTGATGGCGCAGATCGCACAGCGGCTGCCGCCGTCGGTGCGGGTGCAGACGCTCTACGACCGCTCGGAAACGATCGAGGAGTCGGTGCACGAGGTGAAGTTCACCCTCCTCCTGACACTCAGCCTGGTCATCCTGACGATCTTTCTCTTTCTTCGCAATCTCTCCGCCACAGTCATTCCAAGCCTCGCCCTGCCGATGTCGCTGGTCGGGACGTTTGCAGTGATGTACCTGCTGGGCTACAGCCTCGACAATCTGTCCCTGATGGCGCTCACCCTCTCGGTGGGCTTCGTGGTGGACGACGCCATCGTGATGCTGGAGAACGTCGTTCGCCACCTGGAGATGGGGAAGCCGGCTCGGCAGGCGGCGCTGGATGGCGCCAGGGAGATCGGCTTCACGATTCTCTCGATGACGCTGTCGCTCGTGGCGGTGTTCATTCCTCTGCTCTTCCTCGGCGGACTGATCGGGCGGCTCTTCCGCGAATTCGCGGTGACGATCAGCGTGTCGATCCTGGTGTCGTGCTTCGTGTCGCTCACCCTGACGCCGATGCTGGCCAGCCGCTTTCTCAAGCCAACACCACGGGACGGACACGGCCGGTTCTACAACGCCACGGAGCGGATCTACAACGGAGCCCTGCGACTCTACCTCGACTCGCTCGACCGGGTCATGCTGCGCCGCCGCTCCACCCTTGCAGTCTCCGCCCTGATACTCGCGGCCACGATCTGGCTGGCGATCATCATTCCGAAGGGCTTCCTTCCCAGCGAAGACACGGCCCAGCTGCGGGGCACCACCGAGGCCTCGGAGGGGACCAGCTTCGATGCGATGTACTCGCTGCAGCAGCAGGCCGCGGCGATCGTGCAGGCAGACAGCAACATTGCCGGGTTCATGTCCTCGCTCGGCGGGGGTCGAGCCAGCATCAATCAGGGCCGATTCTTCATCCATCTGAAGCCCTTCGGCCAGCGCTCCATGACTGCCGATGAGGTCGCGCGCGCGCTGTCGGCCAAGGTGGCGGCGGTGCCCGGACTGCGGGTGTACTTCCAGAACCCTCCCGCGATCTCGATCGGCGGCCGCAGCACCAAGAGTCTCTATCAGTACACGGTGCAAGGACCGGACATCGCCGAGCTGTACCAGACGGCGACGAAACTGGAGGCGCGGTTCAGAGAGCTGCCTGCGCTGCGCGACGTGACGACCGATCTGCAGATCAAGAATCCGGAAGTCCGGGTGACGGTGGATCGGGAGCGCGCATCCGCTTACGGCCTGACCGTGAGCCAGGTGCAGCAGGCGCTCTATAACGCCTATGGCGCGCGGCAGGTCTCGACGATCTACACCGCGACCAATCAGTACTGGGTGGTGCTCGAGCTCCTGCCACAGTATCAGCGGGACCTGGGTGCGCTCAGTCTGATCGGTCTGCGCGCCACCTCCGGGGCGCTGGTGCCGCTCACCGCGCTCGCGTCGGTCGCACCAGGCGTCGGCCCGCTCACCGTGAACCATTCGGGACAGTTGCCGGCGGTGACCCTCTCGTTCGACCTCGCGGCGGGGGTGTCGATCGGCCAGGCGGTCCAGATGGTGGAGGCAGCCGCGGCGCCGATTCTTCCCGCTTCCACCACTGCCGGGTTCGCGGGGACGGCGCAGGCGTTCCAGGATTCGCAGCAGGGACTGCTGCTCCTCCTCGTGCTGGCGATCGTGGTGATCTACATCGTGCTGGGAGTGCTGTACGAGAGCTTCATCCACCCGCTGACGATTCTCTCGGGGCTCCCCTTCGCGGGATTCGGGGCGCTGGTGACGCTCATGATCACGGGGCTCGATCTCAGCGTCTACGCCTTTGTCGGCATCATCATGCTGGTGGGCCTGGTGAAGAAGAACGCCATCATGATGATCGACTTTGCCACCGAGGCGGAGCGGAAGGAGGGGAAGAGCCCGCACGCCGCCATCCTGGAGGCGAGTGCGGTCCGCTTCCGCCCGATCATGATGACGACTTTCGCCGCACTGCTCGGCACCCTGCCGATCGCCCTGGCGACGGGCACCGGGGCAGAGTCCCGGCGCCCGCTCGGCATGGCGGTGGTGGGCGGGCTGCTCTTCTCGCAGCTCATCACGCTCTATGTCACGCCGGTGGTCTATACGGTGATGGCCGACCTGCCCAAGCGGTGGCGGACGCGCCGACGGGAGATGGCGCACGCCACCCTGACGCCGGCGGAGGCGCCGCGCTCGCCGGAGGCCTGAGCAGGGCAATGTACGCCGCTTCTCGAAGCGTGCCTAACAATATATTGCTGCCCTTGACGAATCCAAAGGAGGGGGTGCGTTGGCGGTGCCGCCACTGACAGCGTCGATGCCAGCGGGGGTATTGCAGAAGGCGTCTGGTTCGCTCCCGTCCCTCTCCATGAGGCCATCCCATGAATCGCACCTTGAAGGCAGTTCTGACACTCGCGGTCGCGCCAGTCGTCACCGCCTTTGTGGCTTTGGCGGTCACCTCGGAGCCGCTGGGCGCCATGAAGTCCTGCTCGTTTGATGGTCAGGCTAAGTGCGGTTGCGGCGGATCCGCCACTAATCCGGCAACTGGAGCAACCTGCGATCTGAGTAGTTGGTCGTGCGGAAGCTCCGGAAATGTCTGCAACCAGAGTTGCAGCTACACCTGCTGAACCGAAGTGATCGTGGGGTCCGGGCCGAAACATCCGGAAGGCCCGGGTCGCCGGATAGAAACCCGAACGCCACCTTCCGCGATCTATGCCCAATTCGTCGACGTCTCCCTCAGGTAGCCATGCGGTGGCAGTTGCGGGCTTCGCGATCGCCGGCGCCCTTCTCGTAAACACGCTGGTGCTGGCGTGGGGCTTGGTCCGGATCAAGACTCTTGCCGAGTTGTATAACCAAGTAATGGTTAGCACGCTGCCGGAGCGCGCGAATCAGTCTGCAAGCATATTACCGAAGGTGGACAGCCTCGCCATCCAAGTGGATCTCTACTCTGATTTTGATTGTGCGTTCTGCCGTCGCAGCGTTCCCGCTGTCCTGGATGCACGACAGCAGTTCGGCACTAGAGTCCTCTGGCGATACTGGTATCGAGCCAACCCAGCGCGTCCCATCAGTCTGCGGAGTGCGCTTGTTGCAATGTGTACCGCAGAGGGCGATGGGCCGTGGAAACTCTACGCACTTCTTTCCGACTCCGCCAGCCTCACTGAGGGCCGTCTCACCAACGCGGTGAGAGCATTAGGTCTGCCGTTTGCAAAGACCGATAGGTGCGCGCGCGCCGACTCGACTGCCCAGAGGCTGTGGCGCCAAATGTTCTTCTCGGCAGCTGCTGGCCGCACGCGCACTCCTACTGTCGTCGTCGACGGGATTGAGATCGCAGGACTTCTGAATGCAGATGCGCTGAGGGCGCTCATCGAGGACAGGTTGGCGCGAAAGCGACATCTGACAGGCGCGACAAGTCCCGCGGCAGGGCTGTGAAACTCGCCTCCGGGCACCTCCTCGCCGTTGCGGCGGTTGCAGTTGGTGCGATCGCCTGTGGGGCAGCGGCGTCGGACGGGGCCTCATGGAGGCCCGTACGCCTTGGCCGCGCCCAGACTTGGCCAGGGAGCTATTCCGCAATTGGTGGGATAGTTGAATTGCCAGGAGACAAGCTGGTCGTCGTCGACTCGAAAGAGCGATCGGTTTGGGTCCTGGACCGGGCGAATGGGACAGTGTCCCCGGTGAGTCGCTCCGGTCCCGCGTGGAACGAGTACACCTCGCCCTCCCGAGCCTTTCGCTGCGGATCTGCCGCCATGGTTTATGATGTCGGCAGGCGAAGCGTACTGCTGTTGGATTCGCTCGGTCTTGTTGTCCGTGTAAAGAGCCTCGCCGACAGATTCTGGGCCAGTGTCCCGGTCGCAAGTGATGTCTCCTGTCGCCTCTATTTCGAAGGACAGCAGGCGGTCGGTCCAGAGGCCGACTCCGCCCAGGTGTTCCGCTGGGATCCTGGTTCAGGCGAGAGCACCGCCGTGTTCCGAATTCGTGCGACCAAGCGCGCCTCCTACGTGGTCACTCAGCGCTCCGGGACGAACGTATCCCGGATGGAGATGCTGCTTCCACAGCCGTTCAGCGACGGGGACGAATGGGGCGTCGTCGGCGACAGTGCGCCGGTCCTCGTCAGCAATGGGCCTGGCCTTGTGAATCTCCGTGTCATCGGGGTCGGCACCTTGACGAAGTCGTGGGCCTTCCACCCGGACAGAATCAAAGTGACGGATGAGGACCGGACCGGAGCCTCCTCCACTGGATGGACTGTCAATTGGTCCTTTCCCGAGTACAAACCGCCGCTGGTCGACGGCTCTGCGTTTGGGTCCTTCGGCGGTCCTATGATTGTCGGGCTGCAGGGGACTGCAGGTGATTCCAGTCGCTACCTCATTGTAGGGTCAAACCTTACCAACCCCGGGCTCCTCGTGTTGGCTGCTGCCACCCAGGTCGTTGGTATGGGAGCGCGGACCGTCTATGTCGCTACGGAAGACTCCATCGGTCTGCTGACACTCTCGGGGGTGGATATCGAGCAATGACATTCTTGTCACGTTCGTCGGCATTCACGGTCGTGCTTTCTTCAATGCTGTCACTCAGTTCTGGTACTCTCTACGCGCAAACTTATGTGTCCGGCGTGGTAACAAATGAGGCGGGCGCGCCGATTGCGGGTGCCGTTGTAGAAGCCTGGCTGCTCACGAAGCGAATTGCTTGGGCAGAGGCGGATGGGGCCGGTCGATTTCGCTTCTCCGTAGCCCCGCCCGGCGATTCCGTGACGATTGCGGTGCGGGCCATCGGATTTCGCCCAGCCCGCGCTTCCGTCAAGACTCATGCGTTCATCCGCATCTCCCTGCTTTCTCTCCCTCTCGACCTCCCAGAGCTTTCCGCAAGTATTGAATCGGTGTGCCCCTCGAAGAACGATTCCGTGGCCAATCGTGCCTGGCAAGCTGCTGCCTCGGGCCGTGAACATGGAGGTGGCTTCCTCGAGGCCACATTTCAGTCATATGACGACGTTGTCGACCTTCCCGATTTCGGCATCCCCCACAGGGCTGCCACGGGAGATGGCCGGTTCGGCATCACAGATCTTGGGCGGCGGCAGTACCAAGCGCTCCTTCGGGCCAAGGGTTATGGTTGGCCGAGCTTGGAGGTGGGATCATCGGAATGGGTCTACCCCGCACTGGAAAGCAGCATGGTGGAGGAGCTCTTCACACTGACTTTCGCTCAGGACCACTCATTCTTCTGGAAGTCAGACCAGCGGGATGTGTTGGTTTTCTGCGCCCGAAAGCGATCGCGACCGTACATCGATGGCGAGGTCGCACTCACCGCGGATGCGACACTTCTGTCTATTCAGTGGTTCTTCCATGGTGGTCGCGTGCGCACTCCGGCTGGCGGCGGGGCCGTCTTTCTCCCATCCGGTCCGAAGGCTGGCGGACGAAACTTCCCTCTATTGGGCATCTTCTGGCGCCAACTGAAAGATGGCACATTCTCACAGCGCACTTTCCAATACACTGAATGGTTGGTCGGAAAAGAATAGGCCCTCAATATGGAGAGCTGCCAGCATCTTTCATCACCGCCACGTTCATCGCCTCACAATGCCGTTGTCTGAAGCAGGCGCCGTATACGACGCCTGCAATGCATCGGAAGTGGCAGCGCCGGGAATGGGCCGGCCCCGGCCGAGGCGCCGCGCTCGCCGGACGCCTGACTAGGGCTTGGTGAGCAGCTCCTCGAACAGCGCGAGCGCCGCCGGCTCGTCGCTCTGCCCCAGCCAGAAGATCGCCTTCTTCCGGAGTTCGGGGTCGCGGTTGGTGCGCGCGATCCGGATGAGGGCGGGGATGCCCTCGCGCTTCGGCCGCTGGGACAGGGCAAAGACCGCCGACTCCCGGACCTCCCGGTCGCCGCTCGAGTCCTGCACGAATTCGTCCAGCCCCCTCGTCGCGGCCTCGCCTGCTGCCTGACTGACCCAGAAGATCGCGTTCCGCCGGGTGTCGTGCCGGACGGCGGGATTCTTCGCGATCCGGAGCATCGCCGGCCAGGTCTCGGCGCTGTCGCCGATCGAGGCGGGGAAGATCGCATCGTCGCTGGCGGGCTCGTTCCGCTCTGCCAGCGCGAGGAGCCAGTGCACCGCCTCTGCCGACGGCACGGCGCCGAGGTCGGTCGCGGTGCCACCGTGCCAGCGGCCGCCGACGTAGGTCCGGATGGCCACCGTCCTGCCGCCACTCCGATCCATCGCAACCCGGACCGGCCCCTCCTCGCATTCGCCCTCCCACTCGTCCCGCTTGTCGCGGGAGCGGATCTGGATGTTGTGCTCGCCGCTGCCGCACACACCGGCCCGCGCGGCGAAGCTGATTCGCACGGTGCCCTGATCGATCGCCTCGATCCGCCGGCCGACGCCCTGCCCATTCAGCACCGCCGGGACGAGGAGGAGGGTCGGAGCCAGCTGAGAGAGTCGCAAGGCGCCTCCTAGTCGTTGAGGATCTGTTCAATGACTGACGCGGCCCGCGGATCCTTCGACTGGCTCAACCAGAACAGCGCCTTCTTCCGCATCTCGGTATTCGGGTCCTTCCTCGCGATCTCGATCAGCCTTGTCGTCGCGGCGGTGTCGCTGGTCTGGGCCAGGGCGAAGATCGCCTGCTCCTTGAGCTCCTGGTCCTGCACGCTGGTGTAGATCCCGGCGAGATCGGCGGCGCTGGCACCGGACTGCGACGACCAGAACAGCGCCTTCTTGCGGAGCTCCATGCCGCTCTTGGTGCTGCGCACGATGTCCATCAGCCAGCGACTGTTCTCGGGGCTCCGCTGCTGGCTCACGCCGAAGATCACCTTTTCCTTGAGCTCGTCGTCGTCCAGCCGGTCGTAGAGGCCGCGCAGGTACTCGCTGCCTCCCTGCCGCCCCTGGCCGAGCCAGAAGATCGCCTTTTCGCGTACCTCCTGGGGGACACCCTTCCGTTCGGCGAAGTCGCGGAGGGCCTTGGTGGCCGCGGGGTCGTCCTGCTGCGACAGCGCAAAGACCGCCTTGTCCTGCAACTCGGGATCGGTGCTGTTGCGGGCGATGGAGTCAAGCGCGGTCACCGCGCGGAAACTGTGCACCTGCGAAAGCCAGAAGACGGCCTGGCTGCGCACCTCGCCGTCGGGATCGTTCCGCGCCGCGCCGAGGAGGATCTCCTCGGTGTTGTCGGAATGCTTCTGCGCCACCAGGAAGACGGCCTTGCGGCGAAGGCAGACCGAGCCGGCGTCGCGTCGCGCCAGCACCCGGGTGAGCAGCGGCATCGCGCGCTCGGCGTCCATCTGCAGCACCGCGTTCAGCGCCGCGAGCTTGATGTCGGAATCGTCGTCACAGGCGTCGTCGCTCGCATCGCCGCTGCTGGTGGCGCCGGCCCCGATCGTACCGCCGCTGCTCGAGTGGCCCCATGAACGGCCCGCCGACGTGGCGGTCACTGCCAGCGATTCGGCGGCCGTGCGATCGCCGCGGCGGGCGAGTTCCCCACGGATGCGGGTGGCCAGCGTCGCGGCATCACCAGCGGTCCCCGCCCTGGGATAGAGGCGCTTCTGGGTCTCGAGCCGCTCCTGCGCCTGACGCAGATCATCGTCCCCGCCGAGGCGGTAGAGCGCGAACGCCTCCCAGTAGAGGGCATCGGCGGCATAGCCCGACTTGGGATAGCGCCGGCCGATCTCGGCGAAGCTGTCGGCGGCGCGGCGGTACTTGCCGCCGTTCAGCGCCTCGCGCGCGAGCCGGTAGAGCGAGTCGGCCGGGTCGTCCGCGAGGTGGGCGGCCGGGGCCACGGAGAGCATGGTGGGCTCCTGGGCCATCCAGGTCATGTCAGGCAGGCGGACGTCGCTCGAGGCCAGCCAGGCGACGGCGGCGAGTCCCATGTAGATCCGGCTCATGTGTCGTTCTCCTTGCAGAAACGGGCGGGTGGCCCGCGGGGACGGCTGAGCGCAGGCGGGAGAGTGTCCCGCCGCGGTCGAGGCCTTCGGTAATCAGATTCAGGTCGTCGGGCGTGCCGCCCGGGAGCTGGGTGATGGCGGCCAGGACCAGCTCCAGATCCTCGAGGAGCGGCCTGAGGCGCGGGTCCTGTCCACCCGGGCTGTCCAGGAGCAGCCGGGTGGCGGTGAGCAGCCGCCGCGCGTCCGCGGCGGGTATGGAACTCGATGCGCCCTTCCGCGCGGCCGTGCGGAAGTCGGTGAGGAAATACTCCACGCGGCCGAGATACTCGGTGGCCGCGATCTGTTCGGCGACGCTGCCGCCCCGCTTCGGAGTGGTCACCGCGAGTGCGGCGACCGGTGCCGGTGCTGCGTGTCCCGACATCCGGCCGAAGCTGTAGGCCGCCAGGACCAGCGCCGCCACGCCCGCCGCGATCGCGTAGGGCGCCAGCCTGCGCCGGAGCGGACGGACCGTCACGACCGGCTGGATGCCCCGGCTGGCGGCGATCCGGTCCCAGAGTTGCTCCCGCGGAGTGGCGGGCGGGACGTGATAGGACTGAGCCAACTCGGTGAGTCGCGGATCGATGTCGTCGTCGTGCAATGAGGTATCCATGGGTCTGAGTCGCCCTCGTGTCTTACGCAAAGGCCGACAGCGCCTGACGGAGCCGGGCCCGGGCCCGGTGCAGCTGGGCCTTCGAGGTGCCGGTGGTCACGCCCAGCAGCTCGCCAATCTCCTCGTGGGTATAGCCTTCGACGTCGTGCAGCAGGAAGACGGAGCGATAGCCGTCCGCGAGGTCATCCACCGCCTGGTGCATCCGGTCGATCAGGTCGCCGTCGAGCCGCCGAGGGAAGCTCGCCGGGACGTCGGCGCCGGCCTCGATCGGGGCCTCCCGCTGCAGGAGGCGCTTTCCCGTGCGGAGCCCGCCGAGGGAGACCGAGACGGCGATGGCACCGATCCAGGTGCCGAGCTTCGACTCGCCGCGGAAATCGCGGAGCCGGCGGTAGACCCGGATGAAGGTCTCCTGGGTCCAGTCGGCGGCGCGGTCGGCATCGCCGGCGAAGCGGTAGGTGAGGCGCCACACCTGGTCGACGTAGCGGTCGTACAGGGTGCGCTCTGCCCCCGGGCGCCCGCGAGGACGCGGGCGATGAGGTCCTGCTCGGTCACGGCGATCCGTGGTTGACGGTAGCGGTCGGCCTCTCCGACCCCCCTCTGACGCGGCGGGAGAGGGAAGGGTTGCGTGCGGGGCTGGCCCGGGCGGCTCAGGTGGCGTACACCAATGTCCTAAGTAGCTGGCTTTGAAAGACTTGCGGCGATGGGAAGCGGTTGCCTCCTTGCCCGGGATGCGGCTATATTCCCCGGTCCAATTTGGTCACGGCTCGGCCTCGACTGGCCTCCGACGAATTCCAGCAGGGACGACGCAGCGGGTCGCGCCTGCATACCGATCCATACCGCCATACCACGGATCCGCATGACCGGTCCCTCGCAGAGCGAACGGATTCTGCCGCGCCTCATCGAAGAGGAGATGCAGCAGTCGTTCATCAACTATTCGATGAGCGTCATCGTGTCGCGCGCGCTGCCCGACGTCCGGGACGGCCTCAAGCCGGTGCATCGCCGCATCCTCTACGCGATGAACGAGCTGGGGCTGGTGCCGGGGCGTCCCTACAAGAAGTCGGCGACGGTGGTCGGCGATGTGTTAGGCAAGTACCACCCGCACGGCGACAGCTCGGTGTACGACGCGCTGGTGCGCATGGTGCAGGAATTCTCGCTCCGGTATCCGCTGATCGACGGGCAGGGCAATTTCGGCTCGGTGGACGGCGATCCCGCCGGCGGCCTATCGCTACACCGAGGCCCGGCTGACCCACGTCGCCGTCACGATGCTGGAGGATATCGACAAGAATACCGTCGACTTCCAGCCGAACTTCGACGACCGGCTCAAGGAGCCGACCGTCCTGCCGTCGATGGTGCCCAACCTGCTCATCAACGGCTCGAGCGGGATCGCGGTCGGGATGGCCACGAACATCCCGCCGCACAATCTCCGTGAGGTGGCCCGGGCGGTCCAGCACCTGATCGACACGCCCGAGGCGACGATTCCCGACCTGGCGAAGATCATCACCGGCCCCGACTTCCCGACGGGGGCGTACATCTACGGGCGCCAGGGGATCCGGGAGGCGTACGAGACCGGGCGCGGCCGCATCCAGATGCGGGCCCGGGCCCAGATCGAGGAAAAGGCGTCGAGCGGGCGCAGCCAGATCGTGGTGACCGAGATTCCCTACCAGGTGAACAAGGAGAACCTGGTCAAGGCGATCGCGGACCTGGCGGTCGAGAAGCGGATCGAGGGGATCAGCGGGGTGAACGACGAGTCCGACAAGGACGGCATGCGGATCGTCGTGGACCTCAAGCGGGATGCGATCCCCAACGTGGTGTTGAACCAGTTGTACAAGCACACCGCGATGCAGTCCACCTTCGGCGTGATCATGCTGGCCCTGGACCGGGGCGCACCGAAGATCATGAACCTCAAGCAGGTCCTCGAACGGTTCGTCGAGCACCGGCATGAGGTTGTGGTCCGTCGGACCCAGTTCGATCTCGACGCGGCGATGGCCCGGGAGCACATCCTGGAGGGACTCAAGATCGCCGTCGACAATATCGACGAGGTGGTCAGCATCATCCGGGAGTCCGAGGATGTTCCCGATGCGGACGCCCGGCTCCGCAAGCGGTTCGGCCTCTCGGAGAAGCAGAGCGACGCGATCCTCAACATGCGCCTCGCCAAGCTCACCGGCCTCGAGATCGAGAAGCTGGAGGCTGAGCTCAAGGAGGTCCAGGCGGTCATCAAGGAGCTCAAGAGCATCCTGGCCTCCAAGCCCCGCCGGATGAAGATCCTCAAGGAGGAGATGGACGAAGTCGCGAAGAAGTACGGCGACGACCGCCGGACGGAGATCCTCGCCGACCAGACCGACTTCTCGGTGGAAGACCTGATCGCCGAGGAGGACATGGTGATCACGATCTCGCACACCGGCTACATCAAGCGGATCGCGGTGAGCACCTACCGGCGGCAGCGGCGCGGAGGGCGCGGGCTGCAGGGGGCGACCACGAAGGAAGAGGACTGGATCGAGCATCTCTTCATCGCGAGCACCCACGACTACCTGATGTTCTTCACCAACACCGGTCAGCTCTACTGGCTCAAGGTGCACGAGATCCCGCAGGGCGGGCGCGCCAGCCGGGGCAAGCCGGTGGTGAACTGTATCGCGATCAAGCCGGAGGAGCGCGTCTCCGCGACCGTGGCGGTCCGGGAGTTCGGCCGACGAGGGGCTGATCTTCGCAACCAGCCACGGCACGGTGAAGAAAACCAGCCTCGCCGAGTACGGCAACGTGCGCAGCACCGGGATCCGCGCGATCAACATCGAAGCGGGCGACGAACTGATCGATGTGCAGCTCTGCGATGAGGCGAGCGACATCGTGCTCGCCACGGCAGACGGGATGAGCATCCGCTTCCACCAGGGCGATGTGCGGGAGATGGGCCGCGTGGCCACCGGCGTGAAGGGGATCGAGCTGGAGGCCGACGATCGGGTCATCGGCATGGTGGTGATCCGCCGGGACGCCACCCTGCTGGTCGTCAGCGAGAAGGGCTACGGCAAGCGCTCCGAGCTCTCCGACTACCGGGTCCAGAAGCGGGGCGGCAAGGGGATCATCACCCTCAAGCGCACCGACAAGACCGGGGCGCTGGTGGCGCTGATGGAGGTCCAGCCGGACAATGAGCTGATGCTCATCACCCGCCACGGGGTGATCATCCGTCAGCCGGTGGAGGGGATCCGGGTGATCAGTCGCAACACTCAGGGGGTGAAGGTCATCAACCTCGACGCCGGCGACGCGGTGATGGATGTCGCCCGGGTGGTGAAGGAAGATGATGATGGCGTCGAGGGAGAAGTCGTGGCCGAGGCGGAGGAGTGAGGTTGCCCCGACCCGATTTCGGGCGTAGGTTCGCGCGGTGACCGCCCCCGCCACATCCGCCACGACAACCGTCTCGCTCGCGTCCATTCGCGAGGCGATGCGCCTGCTGGCCGGGGTGGCGGTGCGCACGCCCATGGTGCGCTGCGGAGTGCAGGACCCGCCGTGGCCCGCGCGGGTCCATCTGAAGTGCGAGCAACTCCAGCCGATCGGCGCCTTCAAGGTCCGCGGCGCCCATACTGCCATCGCCCGTCTCGACGCCGAGCGACGGGCGGCGGGGGTGGTGACCTCCTCCAGCGGGAATCATGGCCAGGCCGTCGCCTGGGTGGCGCAGCGCTTCGGCATTCGGAGCGTGATCGTGATGCCGGAGTCGGCACCCGCCGTGAAAGTGGCCGGGGTGCGACGGCACGGCGGTGAGGTGGTATTCGCCGGTGCCACCCGCTCCCCCGAGCAGCAGCGGTGCGCCGACCGCTTCGCGCTGGTCGAGGGACTCACGATGATCCCACCGTTCGATCACCCCGATGTGATCGCAGGCCAGGGAACCGTGGGTCTCGACATTCTGGATCAGGTGCCTGACGTCACGACGGTGCTGGTACCGGTGGGCGGCGGTGGGCTGCTCTCCGGGATTACGACGGCCATCCACGCGCTGCGTCCCGACGTGGAAATCATCGGCGTGGAACCCGCCGGCGCGGCCAAGCTCAGCGCGGCGCTCGCCGCCGGTCATCCCGAGACGCTGGAACAGACGGCCAGCCTTGCCGACGGCCTGCTGACCCGCGCCATCGGCGCCCTCCCCTGGTCCCTGATCGCGTCGCATGTGCACCGGGCGGTCACCGTCACGGAGGCGGAGATCGCCCGCGCCGTGCGCTTCCTCTATCAACAGCAGGGCCTGATGGTCGAACCCTCCGGCGCGGTGACCGTGGCCGCGCTGCTCGCAGGAGCCGTGCAGTCGTCGGGGCCGGTGGTTGCGGTGTTGAGTGGCGGCAATGTCGACCCCGAAGTTTTCCAGCGCATGGTGCAGGGATGACGGTCGCGCCCAGGATCCTGGTCGCCGACGATGATCAGGCGCTGACCCGCACCCTCTCCTGGATCCTCAAGGAGAACGGTTACGAGGTGGCGACCGTCTCCAGCGGAGAGCACCTCCTCGAGCGGCTGGGCGAGGAGCAGTACGATCTGCTCCTGCTCGACATCATGATGCCGGGGGCGGACGGCTTGCAGCTGCTGGAGCGGGTGAAGACCGATCCCCGGGTGCGCGACGTCCCGGTCCTGATGATCTCCTCGATGCCTCCGGAAGAGGCAACCGTGCGCGCTCTCGGGCTCGGCGCCGCCGACTTCATCCCCAAGCCGTTCCGGGTGCGCGAACTGCTGGCGCGGGTGAAGGCCCACCTCCGGGTGGGCCGGGAGCTGAATCAGGCGCGGGCGGAGGCCCGCACCCGGACCGAGATGGTCGACATCCTCCAGGAGGTCACCGCCTCGCTCAAGCCGGAGGAGATCTACCATATCCTGGTGCGCCGGGTGGCGCGCGGGCTGCGGATCTCCAAGTGCTCGCTGGTGTTTGCGACGCCGGGGGAGGAGGAGGCGACGGTGGTGGCCTCCTACGAGAACCCGATGCTTCGCGACCTGCAGATCGACCTGAAGCGCTACCCGGAGATCCGCCGCGCGCTGGACACCCGGCAGACCGTGCTGGTCACCGACGTGGCGACCGACCCGCTCTATGCCGCGGCCCGCGATGAGTGGGAGCAGGAGGGATGGAAGGTGCCCACCCGCTCGGCCATCGCGATCCCGTTCGTGATGCGGGATGAACGCGCCGGCGTCTTCTTCCTGCGCACGACGGCGGAGGATACTCCCCTCAATCAGTCCGACGTCGCCTTTGCGGAGCAGGTGATCCGCGCCGCAGCGCAGGCACTGGACAAGGCCTACGATATGGAGAGCGCGGTGATCGGCCGGGAGCAGATGAAAGCCCTCGCCGAAACCGATCCGCTCACCGAGACGTTCAACCGGCGGGCCCTGGCCGAGAAGCTGGTGCAGGAGATGGAGCGCGCCGGCCGTTATGCGACCCAGCTCGGCTGCCTGATGGTGGACGTCGACAATTTCAAGCAGATCAACGATGTCCACGGGCACCTCGCCGGTGACGGAGTGCTGCGTCAGCTCGGCGCCATCCTGCGTCGCGAGCAGCGGACCGTGGACATCGTGGCACGGTACGGCGGTGAGGAGTTCGTGGTGCTGCTGCCTGAAACGGGAGGGCCGGGCGCCCGGATCTTCGCCGATCGCATCATCAAGAAGGTGGCCGGCACCGATTTCGGGGAAGCCGGGCGCACGGTCAACGTGACCATCAGCGTCGGCATCTCCTGCTATCCCGACGAACGGGTGAAGGATGGGGAGTCGCTACTCAAACTCGCCGACCAGAACCTCTACAAGGCCAAGCTCGACGGCCGCAACCGGTACCGCGATTGAGCAGCCGCCGTTGTCCCCGGTGCAACCGGATGTACACCGACCCGGCCCGCTTCTGTCCCCAGGACGGCAGCCCCCTCGTCGAGGTGGCCGGCACCGCGGCGCCCGAGGCGACCAGCGCCGGCCTCCGCACCATGGTGCGTCAGGCGGCGCTGAAGCGCGGCCCCGGGATGGACCGCGCGAGCTCGCTCTCCAATTCGCTGCTCGATGCCCGCTACGAAGTCGGCAAGCGACTCGGCGAAGGCGGGATGTCCTACGTCTATCTGGCCCGGGATGTGACCAGCAGCGACACCGTCGCCATCAAGGTGCTCACCCCCAAGCTCAAGGAGGACAAGAGCTCGGTGGAGCGGCTGCGCCGGGAGGCGGGGCTCGCCATGCGACTCGACCATCCCAACGTCTGCCGCATCTTCCGCCTGGGTGAAACCGAAGACGGGCTGATCTACCTGGTCATGCCCTACCTCGCCGGTGAGCTGCTCTCCGATCGCGAGGTCCGGCAGGGCGCCCTGCCGCTCGACCTCGGCGTGCCGCTCCTCGTCCAGATGGCGAAGGGGCTGCAGCACGCTCACGAGCTGCAGATCATCCACCGCGATCTCAAGCCGGAGAACGTGATGCTGGTGCCCGATGACCTGGGCCCCGGGGGCGTCCGCGCCGTCGTGATGGACTTCGGGCTCGCCAAGGAGCGCAGGCAGGAACCGGAGGTCGCCAAGCTGACCGCGACCGGCATCGTGCTGGGCACACCCGAGTTCATGAGCCCCGAACAGATCCGCGGCAAGGCGCTCGATCCGCGGAGCGACATCTACGCGCTCGCGATCGTCGGCTTCGAGATGTTCACCGGCCAGCTCCCCTTCCAGGGGCGGAACGCGCAGGAGATGATGATCGCCCGCCTGCGGGGCAAACCGAAGCTGCTGCGCGAGGTCAAACAGGACCTGCCCAGCCGCCTCGAACTGGTGCTCAACAAGGCGATGGCCCTCGATCCGGGCGACCGGTACGCCTCGATGACCGGGTTCGTGGAGGCGCTGGAGGGGGCAGAAGAGAGCGGGGTCTTCGCCCGCCTCTTCCGCAAGCCGTAGCCCGCCCCGCGCTTCTCCCCACGATCGACACTCTCCGGCGGGCGCTCCACAGGCAGTCGAGCGCCCGGATCGGGGACAGCATGCTCGGTCGGATCACACCATTCACCAACGTGGCCGCGATGGACGAGCTCGAACGCTGGACGGGATGGCCACTGACCCAGGGAGGATTCATGCGACGGGGATCGGCGTCGACAGTGCTGGTGGCGATACTCGGCCTGGTGGCCGGAGCGGGCACGATGTGGACCGCCGGGAAGAGCCGAGCAGGGCGGCCCGAGACACACGGGGAGTGGGTCAAGCTCGTCAACGCCACCGGCGACTCGATCCGCGCCTACGTGGGGTATCCGGAGCGCAAGGACAAGGCGCCGGCGGTGATCGTCATTCACGAGATCTTCGGGCTGAGCGACTGGGAACCGACGGTAGTCGACCGGCTCGCGGCCGCGGGGTACGTCGCCATCGTCCCCGACCTGCTGTCGGCCCGCTTCGGACAGACCCCGGCCGATCCCGACTCCGGCCGCAAACTCACCGCAGAGCTGGTGCCCGAGCAGGTCAACGCCGATCTGGACGCCGCGTACGGATACCTCAACGCGCTCCCCGCGGTTCGGAAGGACGACATCGCGAGCATCGGCTTCTGCTGGGGCGGCGGCAAGAGCTTTCGGTATGCGACGGCCAATCCTCGTCTCAAGGCCGCGGTGGTCTGCTACGGCCCGGCACCCGACTCGGCGCTCATGCGTGGCATCAGGGCAAAGGTGCTGGGCGTCTATGGGGAGGACGACGCCCGTATCAGTGCCGGCCTGCCCGATGTCGACCGACAGATGAAAGCGGCCGCCGCGGCGTTCCGCTACGAGATCTATCCGGGCACCGGCCATGGCTTTCTGCGGCCAGGGCGGAAGGGGTCGGATAGCGACCAGGTAAGAAAGGCCTGGACGAACATTCTCGCGTTTTTCACCACGACGCTGCGCTAGCTGCCCTCCACAGGTCGTCGCCATGATCCACCACATCGTCTGCTTCCGCTTCAAGACCGGCACCACCCCCGCGCAGATCGACGCCGTACGCGATGCGCTGCTGGCCATGCAGGGGCGTATCGCGGAGATCCGGGCGATTCACTTCGGGCCGAATCTGGCGCCGAGTGCGCCGGAGTATTCCCACGTGCTGGTGGTGACGCTGGACGACATGGCCGCGGTGAATCGGTATGCCGTCCACCCCGTGCATGTCCAGGTGGTGACCGACGTCATCGCCCCGATCCGTGAGGCGCGGCTGGCGATCGACGTGGAATTGTGATGCGCGAGGAAAGTGGGCCGTTGGCCGATTCTGAGACTATCTGATTCGTACACCCGTCCAATCGCCAACCGCCCAACCGCCCAATCGCCGAATCGCCGAATCGCCGAATCGCCCAATCGCCCAATCGCCGAATCGCCCAATCACCCAATCACCCAATCGCCCAATCGCCCATAGGCTTCCGCCCCATGATCCTCCCCCTGCTGCTCGCACTCCAGGCCCCCCTCGCGGCGCGCGCCGATACGCTGCATCCGCGCAACGAGGCCATCCACCACGATACCACGGTGGCCATCGGCGACACCGGAACGCACATCCTGGCCATCGCCACCACCACCTGGCTGCTGCATTCGCCGGACCCGATCGAGGTGCAGCTCGACAGCGCGTTCCGGGTGGTGCGGGTGCTCACCGACGGTGAGGGGGAGTCCCGCATGGGGCGGATCACGTTCGCCGTGCTCCCGGCCGGTGGCGTGTACATCCCGCACCATCGCCAGGCGGGGGACACGCTCCGGACCAGCATCCGGTATCATGGTGCGGTCCACGAGGGGCTGGTGATCCGCACCGACTCGCTGGGACGCCGGACCATCTTCGCCGACAACTGGCCCGATCGCGCCCATCACTGGATTCCGCTGGAGGATCTCCCCTCCGCCAAGGCGACGGTGGACTTTCACATCGAGGTGCCGACGGGGATGCGGGTGATCGCCAACGGCCGGCTGGTGAGGGTCGACACGTTGCCGCACGGCCGGGAGATCTGGCATTTCACGATGGCGCAGCGCATCCCGCCGTACGGCATGGCGATCGGCGCCGGCCCGTTGACTCAGACGACGCTCCCCGAGGCCGCCTGCGAGGTGAAGTGCGTGCCACTCGCGGTGCTGAGCTTCCCCGAGGATTCCGCCTGGGCGGTGGAGGTGCCGTTCCGTCAGGCGGGCGACATGCTCGCCTTCTTCAGCCAGCTCATCGGGCCGTTCCCCTACGACCGGCTCTCCCACGTGCAGTCGACCACGATCTTCGGCGGGATGGAGAATCCGACCGCGATCTTCTACGACGCCGGCGCCTATACCAGCCGGAAGCTGAGCCCGGTCACGGTGGCGCATGAGACGGCGCACCAGTGGTTCGGCGACGCGGTGACCGAGGAGGACTGGCATCATCTCTGGCTCAGCGAAGGCTTCGCGACCTACTTCTCGGCGCTGTGGGTGCGGCATGCCATGGGGGATAGCGCCTTTCACGAGCAGATGCAGAAGGCGGCGAGGGCGGTCATGCAGTCCAAGGCGACCGAGCGGCCGATTCTCGACCTCCAGGCCACCGACCTCATGGGCCTCCTCAACAGCAACAACTATCCCAAGGGTGCCTGGGTCCTCCACTCCCTGCGCGGTCTCATCGGCGACTCGGCGTTCACCGCAGGGATCCGCGACTACTACCGGACCTATCGGGATTCGACCGCGCTCAGCGCCGACTTCGCACGAGTGATGGCGCAGGCCGCCGGGCGCGATCTCGAATGGTACTTCCGGCAGGCACTGACCCAGCCCGGCTACCCGAAACTCGCCGTGACCTGGCGGCTTGCGCAGCGGCGCCTGACGCTCACCCTGCGGGAGACGCAGCCCGCTGAGTGGGGGACGTACCGATTGCCGGGACTGGTGCTGCGCGTCGATGGCCGGGAGGTGCGCACCGATCTCACCGGGCGCGAGACGACACTACAGCTGGACAACGTCACCGCGCCGCCGCGAGAGCTTCTCGTCGACCCGGAGGGCTGGTGGCTGTTGGAGTCGACGGTCGCGGAGGGAAGGTGAGAATCGTGCTGGCCGGCGTGGTGGTCCTGATGGCCTGCCGAGGCAGCCTGTCGCCACTCTCGAACAAGATCCAGGTGGGGAAGGAGCCCTACGTCGTCTTCACGGCGGACGGAGAGGCGGAACTCGGCGATCTGTTCGCTTCACCGCTGCAGGGGGGGAGGCCGTACCAGATCACCTTCACCCGGGTTGATGAGCGGCTGCCGGCGCTCTCGCCGGACGGCTCGATGCTCGTGTTCCTCCGCTCCCGTTTGCCCGGCGACACCGGTGATGTCTCGCTGGTGATCATGAATCTGCTGAATGGTGCCGAGCGGAAGGCGGCGCTGCCCGCGGATATCCGCCCCGATGCGACGGCGTGGTCCCCGGATGGCAGCCGGATCTTCGTACGCGCGGGCTTGGCTGTGCTGGGTGCATCGGCTCCGCCAGGGGAACCGGAGTTCCGCGCCGTCGCGCCGACGGACCGCGCCGCGGCGGATTCAGCGCTCGCCGTGCTGCTCGGTGATCCGCCGCTCACGACGGTCGTACCGTGTCACGACGGCACGGGCGTCTGCGTTCGCCTCGCGAATGATTCGGTCGCGACCGTGGCGGTGGATGCGGTGACGCCGGCGCGCTGGCCCGGAGATTCGATAGTGTATGCGCTGAGGAATGAGTGGACGGTGCGACCGATGGGTGGAGGCAAGACTCGCGTGCTGCACTGGACCCCCGAGCCGCAACACGTGCGAGAACTGACCACCTTTCGCGGCATCCCGACCCATCCGCCGGCAGGAGGGGAATAGCGCTCAGGCCGTGCCGGCTTCGCGAGCGGTGGCGGTCTTCACCATGATCGCATCCCACGCGGCGTCCAGAGTGAGCGCGACCTGACTGCTGTCGCCCGCCCAGGTCCCGGACGCGACCTGTCCTGCCGCATGGCCCACGACCGTCAGCCAGATCGAGGCCCAGAGCTCCGCGGGCCCCGCGCGCACGATGCCATCTGCCTTGCCCATGGCAATCAGCTGCACCAGGCCGTTCAGGACGTCCCGCCGCACAGTCCGGCTCGGCTCGTCGAGAAATGGCTCCGGTTCGGTGGCGAACAGCATCCGGAGCAGCGGTGGGTCGGTGGCCGCCAGGTCGATGAGCTGCCGGCCGAGCAGCGCAATACGTTCCGGTGGCTTGCGAACCCGATCATTCTCGAGCCTGCGCAGCAGCTCATCGGCAGCCCGCCAGGCGCGGCGCCAGGTCTCGTTCAGCAGGTGTTCCTTGCTGCTGAAGTGGCGGTAGATCGTGCCTTCCGCGACGCCGGCGCGCTCGGCCAGCATCGGCGTGGTGGTCCGCAGGAACCCGATGGTGGTGTAGAGATCGAGTGCCGCGCGGAGCAGACGTTCGCGGGTCGCGCCACCGTCGCGTCGCCCTGGCCGGGTTTCCATGCCGGGAAATCTACCGCTCCAGCCGTACGGCGGGAGCGCCTCACGGGAACTTCATCGGCCCGGTGTAGGTTGTCTCCGGGCCTCGAAACACACTTGGGAGCACACGGTGAATTTTCAACTGTTGTGGGAGCAGGCGCTGGGCTTCACGGATTTCGTCGCGGCCGCGGCGCCGGAGCACCGCCCCCTCTGGGAGGGGATCTACCGGTCCGCGAGGGTCCCGGAATGGGCCCTGACGTCACCGATCGAGAGGCGGAACCTGCTCGCGCTTGCGGAGGACTGGTGCGTCGATACATCGAGTACGCTGCCGGTCCTGGCTCGCTGGGTGGAGGCGGTACCGGCCCTCTCGCTGCGGATCCTGCGGAGGGACGAGCATCCGGAGCTGATGGATCAGTATCTCACCAACGGGACCCGGTCTATTCCCGTGATCATTGTGCTCGATCGCGATTTCCGGGAGTTGCGCCACTGGGGCCCGTATCCGGCGCCGCTCGCCGCATGGGTGCAGGAACACAGGCCGCCGGCACTGGCGAAGGGAGAGTACGTGAAGGGGAAAAGGGTCTGGTATGCCCACGACCGTGGTGAGACGACGATTCGCGAGGTGATGGCGAAGCTGGGGCCATGAGGCGGGAAGCAGCTCCCGCGCTCCCGCCTTCCGTCAGAACGACCATCCCGATCCCGCGCTGAACACGAAGCCGTCTGGGCCGCCGCCGAAGTTGAAGGTCCAGATCGTGAAACGCATGATCCGGATGGCGAGACCGCCGCCGGCACCCACCTTCAGATCGTTCGTCGTGAGCGTGAAGCTCTCGGTCTCGAAGACCCGCCCTGCATCCACAAAGGCGAGCAGGGTAAACGCGCCGAGGTCACCCAGGTTGAGCAGGTCGTGCCGCACCTCGGCGCTCCCCATCAGCACCCCGCGGCCCGCCATGCGCTGGAAGAGCAGCCCTCGGTTGGAGTAGCTCCCGCCCAGGACTCCGACCTCTCCCTCCCATACCGGCATCTCGAAGCGCGCGTTGAGCGGCGCCTTGCTCGACAGCGATGAGCCTCCGACCCTGGCCGCGATCGTGGTCCCCTCGCGCAGCGGGAGGTAGCCGCGGAGATCCCCCGAGATCCTGGTATACCCGTTGCCGCCGCTGCCCCCGCCGATGGATGCCTGTCCGAAGATGCCGCGTGTGGTGTTGAACTCGTTGTCGCGACTGTCGAAGATCAGCGTCGCGCGGCCGCGCACATCGGTGTCGGACAGGTCGGAGGAGCCGAAGTCCGTCCGGAAAAGCGACGGGCCTGAGAGGTCGCTCAGGTTGCTGCGTTCGACGCCGCCGGAGCCCGCCAGCCAGAGCCGCCCCGTGATCCGGCGCGAGAGCTCTACCCCACCGAAGTATCGGGTCCGCCGGGCCTGGTAGTAGTGCTCCTGGGTCCTGGTCACGAGAGACTTGTCGTACGTGGTGGTGTTCCCGAGTCCGAAATAGCCGAGCCGGCTCTCTCGCGTGGTGCCGAGGGTCGCGGCGAGCCGCCAGTCCTTCCAGAGCAGCGGGGCGTGGAAGCGGGCGACGGCCAGGCGCGCCCCGGTAAAGCCGGAACCGATGTCGACCGTCAGCAGGCCGGCGTAGGGCGTCCGGGCGAAGTAATCGGCCGCCTTGCGCTCCTCGAAGTGCATCGCGAGGAGGGGAAAGTTGTTGCCCAGCGAGGGGAAGTAGGGAAAGAAGCTGTCCCGCCAGCGCGCGTCGCTCGGCTTCCACTCCTCCTTCTGAGCGGCTGCCGGAGCGGGGAGAATGGTCGTCAGCAGCACGGACAGGCTGACCGCAGCGAACAATCGCGTGAACATCACTGGGCCTTGTCGTAGAGGAATGCCGTGTCGCGCACCACGGCGTCGGTACCGTCGTGCGTCGCGTACGAGCTGGGGAAGATCGACGCCGATCCCGTCTCCCCTCGCTTGTTGAGTGCGTAGAAGCTGAGCTGGTACTTCGGCCGGCCACGCTCGTTGAGGAGCCGGGGCGGGGTCATCGCGATCACCCGCTTGAGGGTCTCGATGGCGGCATCGGTCGGCTTCATGCCGCGGCGCATATGCTCCACGGTGAGGAAGCCGCCGCACACCATGATATTCCGCTCGCCCATCCCCGTCGATCCGGCGGCGCCGACCTCATTGTCGGTGTACTGCCCCGCGCCGATGATCGGCGAGTCGCCGGCGCGGCCGGGGATCTTCCACGAGAGTCCGCTCGTCGTGGTGACCGAGGAGATCTCCCCCTGCGCGTTGATGATGTCGAGGTTGCAGGTGCCGGTGACCCGGGCCCGGAGCGGTTCGCTGTCCGGGACATCGATCCAGTCGTCCTCATGACCGCGGTTGGCCCGCCAGTGCAGCCAGGCCTCGCGCGATTCAGGCGTCAGCAAGTCCTCTTCCTTGAATCCGTAGGAGAGGGCGAACTTCCTGGCGCCCTCACCCACCAGCAGGATGTGGTCGGTGTACTTGAGGACCAGCCGCGCGACCTCGCTTGGCGTCTTGATATTCTCCAGTGAGGCGACCGCCCCGGCGCGCCTGCTCGGTCCGTGCATGCACGAGGCGTCGAGCTGTACCACCCCGTCTTCGTTCGGCAGTCCACCGTAGCCGACCGAGTTGTCCGTCGGATCAAGCTCCTGGATCTTCACCCCTTCCACCGCCGCATCGAGGGTGTCCGTTCCACTCGCCACCATCGGCACCGCCAGCCGGATGCCACGCTCCGCGTTGCGAGACCCGACGGCCGTCGCCCGGGACGCGGAGCGCAGGATCACCGCCGGTGCGCCCGGCAGCACACTGTGCGTCGGGGTGCCCAGCGAGCCGGCGGCGAGCGCAGCGCCGGTTGCGCCGAGAAAGTCGCGCCGCGAAAGAGATTCGGACACTGTGCACTCCGGTGAGGTGATGGGGAGGTCCCGCGAACCGAGGGATTTAGGCACCGCCCACCGGTCCTGTCAACTTGCCGCGGCGCGGGGATCCGACCAACGTTCCGCAGCCGTCATCCCCCGCCGAGGTCTGCGTGATCCATCGAATGTACCGCTCCCTCCTGGTGCTCCTTGTATTGCCGGCGGGACTGGCCGCCCAGGAGCCACCCGACACCGGCGCCATGCGCTTGATTCGTGAGGAAGGGTTCTCCCGCTCGCAGGTCCTGGCCACGGCGCTCGGTCTCTCCGATCTGCAGCCCCCCAGGCTCGCCGGCTCCCCGGGATTCCTCGCTGCCGCCGGCTACGCCACCCGTCGACTCAAGGGGTGGGGGATTGCACGCGCAGAGCTGGAACCGTGGGGGCGGAGCTCGCCCTCCTGGGTACTCGATCGCTTCAGCGTGGAGATGGTGAGCCCGTGGTATCTGCATGTCACTGCTTTTCCCCGTGCCTGGTCCGCCTCCACTTCGGCGCCGGTCACCGCTGGGGTCATTGTGGTGTCGATTCAGGGCGATACCGATTTCGTGCGGTACAAGAGTCGGCTGCGGGGCCGGATCGTCCTCAACGGCGCGATCGCACCACCGAGCGCTCCCGACGGCGCGATGGTCAAGCGCTATAGCGAGGCCGAACTCGACAGCCTGAGCCGGCTCACCGATCCCGGTGCGCCCCGGACGGCAACCGAGGACATGCGGCCGTGGCGCGAGCAGATCGGGTACGGCCGGCGACTCTCGGAATTCATGCGGCGCGAGGGCGCGGTGGCGCTGCTGGAACCGAGCGAGACCGAGGCGTCGCTCCGCGCAGCCGGCTGGTTCGACTATCCCGGCGCGGCGTGGGGCGGCGTCCCGAGCTTTGTGGCGAGCCGGCCGCACTTCAACCGGATCCTGCGTCTGGTGGACGCCGGCGAGCCGGTGCGTATCACCCTCGCGCTCCGCGGACACACGGTGGAAGACAGAGGGGCTGGCAGCAACGTCATCGCGGAGATACCGGGGAGCGATCCCGTGCTCAAGGATCAGGTCGTCATGCTCGGTGGCCATCTCGACAGCTGGCTCGCCGGCACCGGTGCCGCCGACAACGCCGCGGGGTGTGCGATCGGGATGGAGGCGCTCCGCATCCTGTTGGCGGCCCACCTCCAACCGAGGCGAACAATCCGGCTGGCGCTCTGGGACGCGGAGGAGCCAAGCGAGGACTACGCCGGCTCGATGGGCTATGTCCGGCGCCATTTCGGAGATCCGGCCACGGGGGAGCGACGTGCCGAGCAGGCGAAGCTTTCCGCCTATTTCAACGTCGACAACGGCAGCGGGCGAATTCGCGGGATCTACCTGCAGGGGAATGTTGCGGCGCGTCCGGTCTTCGAGGGGCTGCTCGCGCCCCTGGCCGACCTCGGAGCGGCTCACGTGAGCATCGCAAATACCGGCGAAACCGATCACATCCCTTTCTGGGCGGTCGGCTTGCCCGCGTTCCAGTTCATCCAGGATCCGCTCGACTACGACTCCCGCCTGCACCACAGTGACCTCGACATCGGCGATTTTCTGCGTGAGGCGGATCTGCGGCAGGCCGCGGTCGTGCTGGCATCGGTCGTCTATCAGGTCGCGATGCGTGACTCGCTGATTCCGCGGCCCGGCCGTTGAGCGCCTACGACCACGCGTTCGACCCCGCAACCCCGGGCGTCCATCCCGCCCTCTACGCCGTCATGCGCGAGGCGGCCGACCTCGATCGTGACACGGCCGCGCAGCTCATCGCCCAGGCATCGCTACGGCTGCCGCTGTTATTCCGGACCGCGGGACCGGTCGTGATCCACGCGGGCACCGCCGGTGCGCTCCGGGAGATGGGGCTGCGCTCGGCGGTGGAGCACCGGGCGCTGGCTCTCGTCGCGGGGGAGGAGGGTGCTGCCCTTGCCGACCAGGTCGAGTCACTCGGCAAGGAGGTGATCCGGCTGCACGTCCGGCCGGGACGCACGGTCGAGGCGGCCCACCTGTCGCGCTTTCTGGCGGGGCCGGAGGTCGACACCGTCACCGTGGTCCACGCGGAGGCGACCGCCGGGTCGCTCGCACCACTCGCCGAGCTGGCGCGTGTCGTCCAGGCCAGGCCGGAGCTGCTTCTGGTCGTGGATGCGAGCCACTCGCTCGGTGCGAGTCCGCTCGAGATGGATCAGTGGGGTCTCGACTTCGTGGTGGCGCCGTCCGACGGGGCGCTGGGGCTGCCGCCCGGGCTTGCGTTCGCGGCGGCGTCGCCGCGGCTGCTCGCGCGGGCGCGCACCCTGAGCGGGCGGGGCGCCCAGCTCGACTTCGTCGCCCACCACGCTGCTGCCGCTGAGGGCCGGATGTTCACCCCGGTGGCACCTGCATTCGCGGCCGCACTCGCCCATCAGCTGCGGCAGATCCTCGACGTCGAGGGGCTCACCGCCCGATGGCATCGGCACGCCGCCCTCGGCGAGATCGTGGCTGCCTGGGCCGGGGCGCGGCCGACCGCACGCCTGCTCGCCGTTGAGGGACGGCGCGCTCATGCCCTCAGCGTGATCATGTTCGGTGAACCTGCGGATGGTGCGTGGGCCGCGCTGTCGGCCGACGGGTGGCGCGTGGGACTGGACGGCGGCGGGTTGCGGATCGGTCACCTGGGAGATCGGCAGCCGGAGGAGTTGCGGGCACTGCTCGAGGCAGTGGCGGTTGCCCTGCCACTCACTGCACCTTGAACCGCCCCACCTGACCGAAGAGTCCGTTCGCCGCTTCCGCGAGTGTGTGGGCCGAGCTGGCCACCTGCTCCGTCGAGGCCGAGAGCTCCTCTGCGCTTGCCGCGATCTCCTCGGCGGCGGCGGCGACATCCTCGGTGCCGCTCGAGATCTCCTTCATCCGCCCTGCGATCCCCTCGATCAATTGCCGGACCTCACCGGAGGACTGGTGAATCTGGCGTCCCCAGCTGTCGGTCTGCATCGCGCCGTCCGCCACCCGGGCCAGCCCCTCGGCCGCCTTCTGCGCCGCGGTGCGTGCGGTCTGGCCGGCATGGGCCAGCCGGAGCAGCCGTTCGCTGGCCGTCGCGACCCGCTCCTGCACCAGGCGCACCGTGTCGCTCGTCTGGCTGGCGGCCTGCGCGGCCTGCCCCGCCAGCTTGCGGACCTCCTCCGCCACGACGGCGAAGCCCTTGCCTTCCTCTCCGGCGCGCGCCGCCTCGATCCCGGCGTTGAGCGCCAGCATGTGAGTCTGCCGGGCGATGGCCTTCGTCTGCACCACGAACTGCTCGATCTCCCGTGAGGCCTCCGCCAGGGCGGCCGACTCCACGGAGCCCTGCTCCACCTCCTCCGCCAGATACCGGAGCTCGCTGGAACTGGCATCGAGGTCGTCGCGGTGCACCCGGGCCAGCTCGGCCAGATCGGCGTTCCGCTCGGCGGCCAGGGCGGCACTCGTGGCGAGGGCCTGGGCGATGTCCAGGATACGGGACGCGTCCTCTGCCGCCGAGCGCACCAGCGCCGCCTGCTTGGTGGCGCGGTCGGTGAGATCGTTGCAGGTGCCCGAGACTTCCTGCGTGGAGGCGCTCATCTGCTGGGTGGAGCTGGAGATTTCCTGCGCCATCGCCGCCGCCTCCTGGGAGCCGGTGCGGATGGCGCCGACGAGACCGCGGAGCTCCTTCACCATGGTGCCGACGGCCTCGGTCAGACGGTCGGCCTGGCGGGTGCCGATCGAGGTCAGCGACACGGTCAGATCCCCCTGGGCGACCCGTGAGGCGACGACCACCGTGTTGCCGAGCGGACGCAGGATATTGCGGACCGTCCAGCTGACCACAAACGCGACGGTCAGACAGCCGAGGAAGAGATAGACCGCGCCCGCCGTAGCGAACGCGGTCCAGAGTGCCGCGTCGCCATGCTCCCGTCCGTAGAGGAGCCAGAAGGCGCCCGCCAGCGTAAGCCCGAGCGCCAGCACCAGCAACCCTGCCGTGAGATACATCTTGCGGACGAAAATTTGCCGGTCGCTGGCCATGAGCCTGGCGTGTGGTGAAGGGGAGAGGGAAGTAAGAAAGGGGGAGGGGAAAGGGGAAGGGGGAACGAGGGAAACCCTGCGGTTTCCCTTCCCCTTTTCCCTTCTCCCCCTTCCCCCCTTCCCTGTAGATTCCCGCCCCTATGACCGACTCCTTGCCGGACAATGGCTACCGTCCCGACCAGATCGAGGCGAAGTGGCGCGCGCGCTGGGCCGAGCGCGGCACCAACTACCCCGACCTGGACCATCCGGCGCGCCCGTTCTACAACCTGATGATGTTCCCCTATCCCTCGGCCGAGGGGCTGCACGTCGGGAACATGTTCGCCTTTACCGGGAGCGACGTGCTACGGCCGGTTCAAGCGGCTGCAGGGGTACACCGTCTTCGAGCCGATCGGCTACGACGCCTTTGGCATCCACAGCGAGAATTACGCGATCAAGGTCGGGATGCACCCGGCGGAGCTGATCCCCAGGAACATCGCCAACTTCCGCCGCCAGCTGGAGCGGATCGGGGGAATGTTCGACTGGCGCCACGCGCTGAGCACCACCGATCCGGACTACTACAAGTGGACCCAGTGGATCTTCCTGCAGCTGCTCAAGGCGGGAAAGGCCTACAAGAAGAAGGCGGCGGTCAACTGGTGCCCGTTCGACAAGACAGTGCTCGCCAACGAGCAGGTGGTTGACGGCAAGTGCGAACGTTGCGGCGACGGTGGTGGAGCAGCGCTTCCTGGAGCAGTGGTTCTTCCGCATCACCGAGTACTGCGAACGGCTGCTCGACCAATCTCGACCCGCTCGACTGGTCGGACACCACCCGGACCGCCCAGCGCAACTGGCTGGGGCGGAGCGAAGGCGCGGAGATCCAGTTCGAGGTCGCGGGCGCCGGGCGGCGCGATCGCGGTATTCACCACCCGGCCCGACACGCTGTTCGGCGCCACGTTCATGGTGCTGGCGCCGGAGCATCCGCTGGTGGCGCAAGCTGACCACCGCGGACCGGAAGGCCGGAGGTCGAGGCCTACGTGCGGCGCTGCCGCGGCGCAGGACCTGGTGACCCGCAAGGTGGGAGACCGGGAGAAGACCGGCGTCTTCACCGGCGCCTACGCCATCAATCCGGTGACCGGGAAGCCGGTGCCGGTCTGGATCGCCGACTACGTGCTGATGGAGTACGGCACCGGCGCGATCATGGCGGTGCCGGCCCACGACGAGCGCGACTTCGCATTTGCCACGAAGTACGGGCTGGAGATCGTTCGGGTATTGAGCACCGCGGAGGGCCCGGTCTGCCTGCTCGCCCGCCTCGACGCCGCCGACCGAAGCCGTCACCGAAACCGATGGCATGCGTGCTGGTCAACTCCGGGCCGCTTCGACGGCATGACCGCCGATGACGGCCAAGCGCGGCGATCACGCAGCAGCTCGCCGGCGGAGGGGCGTGGCAAGGGCGTGGTGCAGTACCGGCTGCACGACTGGTGCATCTCCCGGCAGCGCTACTGGGGCCCGCCGATTCCGGTGATCTACTGCGACGGCTGCGGACGCGGTGCCGGTGCCGGAAAAGGATCTGCCCGTGCTGCTGCCCGCCGATCGAGGACTTCCGCCCCGACGATTCCGGCATCTCACCGCTCGCTCGCCACGAGGAGTGGTACTACGTCCCCTGTCCCACCTGCGGCAAGCGGGCCCGTCGCGAGACCGACGTCTCGGACACCTTTCTCGACTCGGCCTGGTACTACCTGCGCTACCCGAGCACCGAGTTCCACGACCGGCCCTTTGACATGGCGCGGACCAGGACCTGGTGTCCGGTCACGACCTACATCGGCGGCAACGAGCACGCGGTGCTGCACCTGCTCTACTCCCGCTTCCTGGCGATGGTACTGAAGGACCTCGGCCATCATCGAGTTCGAGGAGCCGTTTACCCGCTTCCGGGCCCACGGCCTGATCGTCAAGGACGGCTCCAAGATGTCCAAGTCGCGGGGCAATGTGGTCATCCCCGACGAGTACATCGCCCAGTGGGGCGCCGACACGTTCCGGCTGTACCTCATGTTCCTGGGGCCGTTCCAGGAGGGCGGCGATTTCCGCGATGCCGGCATCAACGGCCCGCGCCGCTTCCTCGACCGGGTCTGGCTCATGGTCGGAGACGGTACCACCGGTGGGGAAATTCCGAAGGAACTGGTGACGCGGTGGCACGCCACCAGGAAGAAAGCCGCCGAGGACCTCGAATCGCTGCACTACAACACCGCGATTTCCGCGCTGATGGAGCTGGTCAATGCGATCAGGGAATCCGGGTGTCGCGACCGTGCGGTCGATTCAGGATCTGGTCGTGATGCTGGCACCGTTCGCGCCTCACTTTGCCGAGGAGTGCTGGGAGCGGCTGGGACACACGACGACGGTGTTTGACGCCGGCTGGCCGAAATGGGACGAGGCGCTGGTCGTGTCGGACCAGATCGAGGTGCCGGTGCAGGTGAATGGCAAGACGCGGTCGAAGCTGATCGTCCCGCGCGGCTCGCTCGCAGGAGGTTGTCCTCGCCGCGGCGCTGGCCGATGCAACGGTGCAGAAATTTGTCGCTGGCAAGGAGATCAGGAAGGTGATCTATGTGGCGGACCGGCTGCTCAACATCGTGGCGGGCTGAGTTGGTGCGGTTGCGCGTCACGCCGCTCCTGCTGGCGGTGCTGGTTGTCGCACCGCTCGGGGCGCAGTCGTCCGCGGACTCTCTCGCCATCGGGCAGGCACGCGGCTTCATCCGTGACACGATGGCGGTGCTCCGGGCACCAGGCGCCTCGATCACCGTCATCCGCGACGGGGTGCGGATCTGGAGCGAGGGGTTCGGCCTCGCCGACGTGGAGCAGGGCGTCCCCGCCACACCGCATACCCGCTTCCGGGTGGCCAGCGTCTCCAAGTCGCTCACTTCGATCGCGCTGGGCCAGCTGGTGGAGCAGGGGCGGCTCGATCTCGACGCGCCAATCCAGCGCTACGTACCGAATTTCCCGGAGAAGCGCTGGCCCATCACGGTGCGGCAACTGGCGGGTCACATCGCCGGCATCCGGCACTACCGGGAAGGGGAGTTCGCGATCACGCGGCACTATGCCACCGTCCTCAATGGCCTCGGCATCTTCGCGGACGATTCGCTGCTCTTCGAGCCCGGCACCAGGTACTCCTATTCCTCCTATGGCTGGAACCTGATCAGCGCCGCGATCGAACGCGCGAGCGGCGAGCCCTTCCTCGGCTACATGGCGCACCACGTCTTCGGGCCGGCCGGAATGATCGGCACCCTCCCCGAATTCGCCGACAGCATCATTCCGGGCCGGGCGCACTATTACATCCACGCGACGGATGGAGCCCCGGCGGAGAATGCGCCGTACGTGGACAACAGCTACAAGTGGGCGGGGGGAGGCTTTCTCTCGACCAGCGAGGATCTCGCGCGCTTCGGCAGAGTACTGCTCGACGGGCGGCTGCTCAAGCCGGAGACGCTGCGACTGCTGTGGACCTCCCAGCGGCTCAGCAGCGGGGAGGAGACCGGCTATGGCATGGGGTGGAGGACCGCGCGGGATGCGGCGGGGCGCTGGCGCGTGAGCCATACCGGCGGCGGGATGGGCGCCACCTCGCACCTGATCATCTATCCCGATCAGCACCTGATCGTCGCCCTGCTCGTGAACAGCGACCAGACGTTCATTTCGGCGCTGCCGCGGATCGCGGAGCTGTTCCTGCCGCAGTAGTGCATCCAGGGTCCAGCCGGTTCGGCTCATGGCGGAGTTCGCCACCCGATGCGTCCGACAGCTACCGGCCACCCACCCCGTTCCCCTCACACCTTCGTGGGGAAGGGCTCACACCAGCTTGGTAATCCACTCCCCGACGAAGTATCCCACCGCCGCGACGCCCAGCCCGACGACGAACATGTCGAGGCCGCTGCGGAACACGCTCCGCCCGGTGAAGAAGCTGCGCGCCGCGCCCACGGCGAAGTGGGCCAGCATGGAGATCCCGAAGCTGGTCCAGATGGCCCAGGGACCGCTGATGAGGAGGAACGGCGCCACCGGAATGAACGCGCCCGACCGCGGTCGCCGTCCCGGTGATCCACGCCTCGCGCATCGGCGTGGCGCTCGGTTCGCCGATCTTCAGCTCCTCCCGCACCTTCTCGCCCAGGGCCCGCTCCGGGTCCTGCATGATCCGCGCGGCCAGCTCCTCCGCCTGCTCGTGCGACATCCCCTTGGCCTGGTAGATCAGCGCGAGCTCCTCCCGCTCCAGGTCGGGCATGAGCCGGATCTCCTCGCGCTCCATCGCGATCTCGTGCTCGTGCACCTCCGCGCTCGCTCTTGGCGGCGAGGTAGCCGGAGGAGCCCATCGAGAGCGCATCCGCGACCATCCCGGCAATGCCCGCCACCACCACGGTGTGGGCCGCCAGGTTGAGCTCGCCCTGGGCGCCGAGCATGCCGGCGACCAGACCGAAGTTCGCGGTGAGCCCGTCGTTGAAGCCGTAGACCAGGTTCCGGAGGATGCCGCCGGCACCGGTCTTGTGCCACGGCTCGCCCTCGGCACCCACCAGCCCGGCCAGCGACTCGGCGTGCTGCGCCGACTCCTTGGCCAGGGTCAGCGCCGCGGCGCCGGCGGCGCCATCCGGAGCCTGGCGGTACATCATCAGGTAGCCCTTGACCTCCCGTCCCTCCTCTTCAAGCAGCATGGGGGCCAGAAACCCCGGTCCGAACCGCCGAGCCAGCCAGGCCATGCCTCGCGCCCGGGTGGAGGGCCGGAGTGCGGGCACCGGATGGCCACTCTCGCGCAGCAGCTTCTCCCAGAGCTCCACGTGGCGATCCTCGACCCCGGCGAGCCGGCGATAGAGGTCGGCCCGGCCGGCGTCGTGCTCCAGCGCGGCGAGGGCGCGGTAGAGGAACGCGGCGTCGGCCTCGTCCTCGAGATGGTGCAGCCAGTCATGTGGGGCGGTGGACGGCGCGGGAATCGGTCATGCGCGAAATCTAGCCGCACAGTACATGGCATTCCCCTGTCCGGCTTGACGCCGGGCCGCAGGAACCGTATTTCCCATGCACGTAGGTTGGCCTCTTTGGCCACCCCCCCTGCCACATTTTTATCCAAGCGGTCCTGACCTCGGCCAACGCGGCGTCTGTCGCGCGGTGGCAGTTTGGGCACCGCCTCTCCTTCCGGAGGCAGCATGCAGATACAGGGCTCGCCGTCCAATCGACTGTCACGCGTTTTCGCCGCCGGAATCATCGGACTCTTCGCCGCGGGTTGCGCCGACCAGGCGACCTCCCCTCCGACCATGGCGCCGAACTCGCACCTCACTGCCCTCCAGCAGCCGCAAGGGCATCGGCATATTGTCAGACTGAAGGTTGCTGGTACCGAGTCCGCCGTGCTCGCGGCGGTCAAGGCAGAGGGGGGCCAGGTCGAGGCGGTGCACTCCGAGTCGGGGCTGCTCACAGTGAACGGCCTGAGCGATGCGGCGGCTGCCCGGATTTCAGCCCGAGGCGAGGTGGCGGCCGTGGCTGCGGATGTGGTGCTCCAGTGGGTCCCCGTGGCCGACCCGAATGCCCAGCGGGTGTACTTCGCCGGTACCGCCCCAGGCACTGCGCCGGGGACCCAGGCCGACCAGAGCGGGGCATTTTTCTACCGCATCGGTTACCAGTGGAACATGAGTCAGGTCAAGGCCATCGAAGCCCAGCGGTCAACCCCGGCCGGTCAGGGTCGAACCGTCTGCGTTCTTGATACCGGGGTGGATCCCGGGCAACAGGAATTGGTGGGCAGGGTGAACCTTGCGGTGAGCAAGTCGTTCGTGGCGACGGAGCCCTTCATCGAGGACTACAACTTCCACGGCACCCATGTGGCGAGCACGATTACCTCGAACGGAGTGGCCATCGCCTCGATCGCGCCCAACGCCACCCTCTGCGCCGTGAAAGTATTGAGTTACACGGGGAGTGGCAGCTTCGCCGGTGTGATTGACGGAATCTTCTACGCCGCTACTTCGCGAAGCCGTGGAGGAGCCGGGGCCGACGTCATTAACATGAGTCTCGGCGCCTATGTGGACCGCACCCAGCCGGGGGTTCAGGAATTGATTGACGCTCAGCAGAAGGCCGTCGATTTTGCCTGGAAGCAGGGCGTGCTAGTCGTGGTCTCCGCAGGTAACAGCGGAATCGACCTCAAACATGATGGCCCCCAGTTTCTGGAAGTGCCAGCCGAGCTGAAGCATGTAGTGACCGTCGGAGCGACCGGACCGATCGACCTGGCTAATCCGGACCACTTTGCCAGCTACTCCAATTTCGGCACCAACACCCTCGTGGCCCCCGGCGGCGATGTGCTGGGCGTGACCCCGACCTGGTTCCACGACTTCGTCCTGGCGGCGTGCAGCCGGTACGTCTGTGGCGCCGACGGCTACTACATCTGGTCTGCCGGGACCAGCATGGCGGCGCCCCACGTTGCGGGAGCGGGCGCCGTTCTGATGTCCGTACGGCAGCCGGATGGGGAGCCGGATGAATTCGTCGAGGCCCTTCAGGACGGGGCAGACCGGGTGGGACCCAGTTCCCAGTATGGCGCCGGTCGGCTCAACGTCCTCGGCGCGTCAAAGGCGGTCAACGATTGACAACGTAACTGAATGACTATCTTTCAGTTACGCCGCTCGCAGCCGACGAGGCTGCGGGCGGCGTAGTTGTTCATCCCCCATCCATTCACCCCGACCCCTGCAACCTTCGGGGGCAGCACCGCATCTTTCCAGCGTCATGACCGACGCACTCATCCTCGCCGAAGCTGAACAGGTCCTCGCCCGCGCCCGCGCGGGGGATCTTGACGCTTTTGAACAGCTCTACCGCACCTATCAGGTGCCGGTCTACAATCTCGCCCGGCGGATCTGCCGAACCGTCGAAGACGCCGAGGACGTGGTCCAGGAAACCTTCTTCGAGATCTGCCGCAGCATCGGGCAGTTCCGGGGTGATGGCAGCCTCTGGGGCTGGGTCCGCACGATCACCGCCAGCAAGGCGCTGATGCGTCTCCGGCGCAACAAGTATCGGGATACCGACGAGCTGGACGAGGAATTCCACCGCCCGGGGGTGCACAAGGACAACGGACTCAGGATGGACCTGGAGGCGGCGCTGGAGCGCCTCCCCGAGGCCAGCCGGGCGGTGGTGTGGCTGCACGACGTCGAAGGCTACACCCACGAAGAGATCGCCGGGATGATGGGGAAGACGGTCAGCTTCTCCAAGTCGCAGCTCTCCCGCGCGCACCTGCGGTTGCGCCGCTGGCTCGGCGAGGAGGTGCAGGTCGCATGAACCACCTCTCTCTCGATCAGCTCGTCGCGTTGCGTGAACCGGGCCTCGAACCGGGCCTCGCCAGCGCCCGTGAACACCTGACCGTATGCTCCGTGTGTCAGGCGGAGGCCAGCCGCCTCGACCAGCGCGCCAATCGTCTCAAGGCGCTCCCCTCACTCCGTCCCGCCCGGGACCAGTGGCCGCACCTGCAGCGGAAGCTCATCACCGAGCGCCGCCGCCGCCGGCTGCGCTGGGGTGCGATGGCCGGTCTGGCCGCCGCCGCCTCCGTCGCTGCGGTGGTGGCGGTCAGGAATCACGACCGGCATCAGGGAAGGGCGCAGCTCGCGATCGATTCTGTGATGAGCCGGTCCGGTCAGCTCGAACAGCTGATCCAGTCGTACAATCCCGATGCTCGTGTCACTGACGGCCTCACCGCCCAGGTGGCCGGCCAGCTCGAGGACCGGATCGCACAGGTCGATCAGCAGCTCGAGGTGGTGCAGCTCACGGAACCGCGCCCGCGGGACGAGGAGCTCCTGCGGCTGTGGCGGCAGCGCGTCGGGCTGCTGGATGCCCTGGTCGATGTCCACCTGACTCGAGCGAGTCAGGTCGGCTTCTAGGCGGTCCCCCGTGCTCCTCCGCGCCCTGTCCCTCACTCTCCCCAGCCTCTTCGCTGCGGGACTCTCGGCGCAGGATGTTCGTGTCATCCGGCCCGACTCCTCGGAGGGGCCGCGACTCATGCGCTCGGCTCCTCCCGCGGATCGCATGATGGAAGGCCGCGTCCAGATCTACGCCACCCGTCGCGCGCGGCTCGGCATCTCGGTGAACATGCGAGCCCGGGAGACCGATTCGATCGGCGCCCTGATTCAGACGGTCACTCCCAACTCTCCCGCGGCGCGGGCCGGTCTCCGCTCCGGCGATATCATCACCCGATTCAACGGCGCGCCCCTGGTGGATCCGGCGCTGCGTATCTCGGGCGAGCAGTCCCGATCGGGGCTGGCCCTGACCCTGCTTGCCGCAGGGATCAGCCCCGGGGATACCGTGGCGATCGAGTACCGCCGGGGGAAGGAGCGCCGCAACGCGAGCGTGGTTGCTGGGGATGAGCCGGTCTGGACGTTCAATCAGCCGGAGGGGTCGTGGAAGGTTCCCTTTGGCGACAACGGCGGCGACCCGATGGAGTGGCCTTCGCCTGACACCGATCTCCACGGCGGGGTGACCTTCCGGATCGAGGGAGATAACGGGCCGGGTCGCGCCGAGCCGCCGCGCGGCCGGGACCGGATGCGGCTCCCGCCGGCGATGCTGTTGACCATGGGGACACCACTCGAGGATCTCGAGCTCGCGCCGGTCAACCGCGATCTCGGCCGCTACTTCGGCGTGTCGAGCGGAGTGCTGGTGGTGAGTGTGCCGGAATACTCGAAGCTCGGGCTGCGCGCTGGAGACGTGGTCATCTCGGTAGAGGGCCGGATCCCCGAAGGCCCCGGACACCTGCTGCGGATTCTGCAGAGCTACGAGCCGGGCGAGCCGATCCGGCTTTCGATCATGCGGATGAAGAAGCGGGAGATCGTGACGGGCACGATCGCGACCCGGGAGCGCGACTAGCCGGGCTCATCCCTCGGCGAGGCTCTCCGCCGTGACCCGATGCAGGAACCGCACAAATTCGTACAGGTAGTCCATCCCCGCCTGCTGGGCCTCCGAGTGCCACGGATTCATCACGGTGGAGCGGAGCACGAAGAGTCCTTCCTTCGCATACGCCTCCTCTGATATCTCCAGGCGGCCGAGCAGGTGCCGCAGCGTGGCGCCGCGGTATTGCCGCTCCTCGAACCGCGTCCGCGAGATGAAGAACGGCTGGGCCGCCGAGAGCCGCTTGGGCGAGCGGGCCCCGGGGACGCTCGCCGCGCTGAACACCCGCTCGTTGAGCCGGTTGATCTCGGCGAGCGGCACCGTCGCTGGCAGCATGGCACCCTCCCTCCAGATCATCTGGCGCGCCACGAAGCAGACCAGGTTGGTCTCCGGTTCGGTGATCGTGATGAACGTGAAGGGGGTCGGAGAGTGCGTCTCGCCCACCCTTTCCCGCTCGAATTTCGGGTAGAGCTGGTGGTGATGGGTCAGCAGGTGCGCGAGCCGCCGCGCGTTCAGCAGCGTTACCCGCACCACCTTGCCGTGGCCCTCGGCGTTGAGGGGTATGGTGCGGTGGGCCAGCCAGCAGGAGAGTGCCGCGGCGCCCGGCTTGGAGCCTTCGAGGATGTGGGGACCGAAGGCGGTGATGGAGACCGGGTCGTCGAAGGAGCCGACTCCCGCCTCATCGTCCGAGAGGTACTGGGCTCGCTGGGTGACGAACTCGGTCACGCTCCCATTGCGAAAGGCGACCACGCCCGCGGGGTAGGGCACGTAGCCCATCTTGTGCGGGTCGACGGTCGTGGAGTCGCCGTCGGGCATCGCGAGAAAGGCGGCGTACGTCTCCCGGTCGCCCCAGCGGACTTCGAGTGTGCGGATGTCGGGGTGTTCGAGCCCCACATCGAGCTCGAAGCGTTCGTGCAGGTCGAGGGCCCGGATGTACTCGTCGCAGACCGCGTCCAGGCCGGCACCGTGCGGTACGTGCTGCACCGAAACCCCATTGAACAGGGTACGGAGGTAGCCGCCCCACGCGGCGTCGATGTGGATCCAGAACGACCGGTTGTCGTCGCGCTCGCACTCGTCGCGCAGGAAGCGGATCCGGTGGATCGGATCCACTGCGCCCTCCTCCGTGGTCCCGACGATGCCGATCACCGCGGCGACGTACTCGTGCGGCGCGAGTCCGCGGATCGTCTCCCGCAGCACGTCGACATCCATCTGGAACCGCTCGTTCACCGGAATCAGCCGCGCCGCATCCTCGCCGTAGCCGAGGACGTTACACGCCTTGGCAATCGAGTAGTGCGCCGCCGCCGAAGCGAGGACGACCGGCTGCAGGCCGGTGGCGCCCAGGATGGGACCGAGGCCCCGGCGGGCGACGTTGAATCGGCTCGCGCCCACCGCCTGGTTCACCCGGTCCAGTGCCTCCGCGGTGGTGAACTGCCGCTCGGTCTCGAGGTGATAGGCGAGCCGGCGAAGGACGCCGCTCGCCTCCTGCGGCCGGAGTGCGATCAGCGCCCGATCATCCACGCCTGCCAGTTCGGTTTCGGTGCCGTTGGCGAGATGAATGCGGAACGCGAGCTTCTCCTCGCGGCAGAATTCCCGCGCGATGAACGGCGCGAACTGCACCGCCCGCGCGACCCACAGCGCCTCCAGCGTCGCCAGGGTGCCACCCGAGCAGATGTGGGCCCAGGCCCGCTTGGGGTGATAGCCGAGCATCGCGGCGACCATCCGTCCGACTTCGAGCTCCAGCGCGACGGTGATCGGCGCCGACTCTCCGGTGACGTTATTCGGATTGTAGAGCAGCCCCGCAAAGTAGCCGAGAACCGCGGGGAGGCTCTGCTCCGACACCATGTGGGCGTTGTAGCGCGGCGAGTGCAGGGGAAAATGATATTTCAGCTCGCTCAGGACGGCGTCGAGATGCCCGGTGAGCAGGTCGAGCCACGACTCATGCTCCGGGCTCCGCCGCCGCAGTCGCCCGACGATCCACGGGTCGGTCGGGAAGTAGTTTCGGCGCCAGTGGACATAGTCCTGGAAGATGTGATCGAAGAGCTCCGACCAGACCGATGCGTTCTCGGCCCGCGGCCCCAGGAACCAGGCGCTGAGCGGGTAGTCCGTGCCGGTGTGGAGATGGGGGACGACGTCGCTCCCGGGCGGTGTATGCATACGGAGGAGCATCGAAGTGCGGCGCACCGGCCGCAAGGGGGATCGGAGCAGATGAAGGGGGGTTCACACCGACTTCACGGAGGGGCATCGCCCTCCGATGGTCTCACAGCTTCCCCTCCTTGAAGGTCCGATACCATGCCGCGCGGTCTTCGTCAGAAAATACCCCGAGCTGCGCGAAGATCTCCCGGGCGAATTCCAGCGCGCCGAGACCGCTGGCGGTGATCACGCCGCGGTCGCGCACCGCCAGCGCATCCGCGTAGTCGGCTTCGCCGTCGTACTCGGCGACCCGCGACTTGAGCCAGGCGAGGTCGTTGCTCGTGTGCCGCCGGCCGGTGAGCGCGCCGATCCGCGCCAGCGCGAGCGTGGCGGCGCAGATCGCGGCGACCGGCACACCGTGCAGGAGCAGGTGGCGGAGGAGTGACTCGAGCGCGGGGTCGAGGGGTGCCGTTTCCCACTGCTCGCCGCCCGGCAGGATCAGCAGCCGGATCATTTCGGGATCCAGCTCGGCGAGCTCGTAGTCCGGCAGCACGCAGAGGCCGCCCATTGATACCACCGGTTCGCCGGTGTACCCGACGGTCAGGACCTGCAGCTTCCCCGACCGGCGCAGCTCGGCGACCGTGTAGGCGGCCTCCCAGTCGGCGAAGCCGTCGAACACCAGGAGATGCGGGGCCGATCTCACCGCGCACCGACCGTTTCTCCCGCGCGGATCTGCGCGGCCAGCCTCGCGAATCCTGCGAGATCGAGGCTCTGGGCGCCGTCACTCAGCGCGTGATCGGGATCGGGGTGCACCTCGATGATTGCCCCCTGCGCACCGGCAGCGAGGCCGGCCAGGGTGAGCGCCGGCACGATGCTCCGCATGCCGGCAGCGTGGCTCGGGTCTGCGATGACAGGCAGGTGGGTACGCTCCCGGACGATGGCCACGGCGTTGAGGTCGAGGGTGTGCCGCGTCGCCCGCTCGAAGGTGCGGATCCCGCGCTCGCACATCACCACGTTCGGATTGCCATGGGAGAGGATGTACTCCGCGGCGTGCAGCCACTCCTCGATGGTGGACCCGCCGCCGCGCTTGAGCAGGATCGGCTTCCCGCTCCGGCCCGCGGCGCGCAGCAGCGCGAAGTTCTGCATGTTGCGGGCGCCGATCTGCAGCATGTCCGCATAGCGCGCCACCAGGGGCACTTCCTCCCAGCTCATCACTTCGGTCACCACCGGCAGGCCGCTCCGCTCGCGCGCTTCCGCGAGGTACTTGAGCCCCTTCACCCCGAGTCCCTGGAAGTCGTAGGGGGAGGTGCGCGGCTTGAAGGCGCCCCCGCGCAGCATGTCCGCCCCCGCCCTGGCGATTCCCTCGGCCGTTGCGATGATCATCGCCTCGGACTCCACCGAACAGGGGCCCGCGATCAGCACCGTCCGCTCGCCGCCGAATTCCACATGGTCTACCCGCACGATTGTACCGTCCGGATGCTGGCGCCGGTCGAAGAGCGGGAGGTCGGGTTTGGGCCGGAGATGCGGCATGTTCGGCAGCGATGCCACCGGCATCGCGCCTTCCCCCTGCCAGCTGGAGTAGCTCCCCAGCACCACGATCCTGGAGGCCAGGGCCTCGATGGCTTCCAGCGCTTCCGCCAGCCGCGGCTCCTCCCGGCCGCCGTCGACATCGAAGTAGAACCGGTAGGTCCATGGTGCCGAACGCTCCGGGCGCGACTGCAGGCTGGTCAGGTTCACCCCGCGACCCGCAAACGCCTGCAGCACCGCCGCGAGCATTCCGGGGCGATGGTCCGTCCACACGATCAGCGAGGTCTTGAGCGGAACCGCCGGATCGGCCGCGGGAGCCGGCTGACGGGTGAAGGTGAGGAAACGGGTCTGGTTGGTGGGGTCGTCCTCGATGCGCTCATCGAACACCTGCAGGCCGTACGCTTCGGCAGCGTGGCGGCCGCAAATGGCGGCCTGAGTCGGGTCCTTCTCCCGGGCCACGATCTCGGCGCTGCCCGCCGTATCCCAGGCGCTCACCAGCGTCACGTCGGGCAGGTGTCGGGCGAGCCACACGCGGCACTGGCCGAGGGCGACCGGGTGCGAGAGGACCCGGGTGACCTGTTTCAGTGTCGCGCCGGGGAGCCCCATGATGCTGTGGTGCACCGGGAGCAGAATCTCGCGGCTCAGATGGAGGTCGCCCTCGCCGAAGGCCTCCTGCAGGAGGTCGTAGGTCGGAGTCACCGAGCCCACCAGCGAGTTCTCGATGGCGAGGCAGCCGGCATCGGCCCGGCCCTCGCGGACGGCGGTGACCACATCGCCCACCTCCCGGCAGGAAATGGTTTCCATCTCGGGCCACTGCTGCTGGGCGGCTGCTTCGCTGAAGGCACCACGGGTTCCCTGGATCGCAACGCGCATGACATGCTCCGAGAGTGAAAAACAAAACGCCCCGCCGGCAGTTCCGGCGGGGCGTCAGGCGTCAGGTATCGGGTGAGCGCTAGCGCGTCCCCGCACCGGACGGCAACGCGCCGCCTGTGCTGGTAAAGAAGAAGAAATCGAATCGCGCTGAGTGCTGCATGGCTGGTACGCTACGCCGCCGACCCTGCATCTGTCAACCCGCAGGCCGGTTACATTAGAATCGCGATGACCGAGATCCTCCGCTCCTGCCCCATCATGGCCGATCTGGTGGCGCGTCACCCGGCCCCGGTGCTCCGACCGCGGGCGCCGTTCCCGTCACTGGTGGACGCGATCGTCTCGCAGCAGATCTCGGGCAAGGCCGCGGCGAGTATTCTGACCAGGCTGAAGGGCCTGGTGCCGATTCGGCCCGCTTCGCTCGCCGCGGCAGACCCGCGGCGCCTGCGGCGCGCCGGTCTATCCCGCGCCAAGGCGCTCTACGTACGGGAACTGGCCCGGTTCGCGGCGAAAGGCGGGCTCCGCGGCCTCTCCCGCCTCACCGATGAGGCGATCGTCGAGCGGCTCACCTCGGTGAAAGGGGTCGGGGTCTGGACGGCGGAGATGTTCCTGATGTTCTCGCTCAACCGCCCGGACATATGGCCAGTGGGCGACGGCGGGGTGCAGCGGGCCGTCTTCCGGCTCTACGGCGCCCGGACTCCGAAGGCCATCGCGGCGGTCGGGGAGCGCTTTCGCCCCTGGCGGAGCCATGCGGCCTGGTACATGTGGAGGTCGCTGGATGACGCGTAGGGTCCTGCGGGCACTGGGGGTGGCGGCACTGTATGTGGCGGCCCCGCTCTCCGCCCAGTCGCTGCCGCTCCTGCATCCGATCAACCCCGCCGCCGAATCCCGCAGTGGTCTCTATTTTCAGCCCTATCTGCCGCCCACTCCACGCTGGCGAGTCGCACTCGGCCTGGATTACGGCAGCATGGCGGAGATCAACTTCGGTTCCACACTCGCTGACACCGCCTATCTGCTCGATGCCGAGGCGCTACGGGTGAATCTCTCCGCGAGCCGAGACCTCGATCCCCGCCACTTCGTGGTGGGCGAGGCCTGGTTCGGTGGCAGCTACAGCGGTTTCCTGGATGGATTTCTGAACTGGTACCACGGCCTCTTCGGCATCCGCTATCCCGAGCGGGAGGGCCGGCCCCGGAACAGTTTCGCCTATCAATACAAGTTTCCCGACACGCGGGTGGTGCGGTTTGCGCCGCACGATGCCTATCTTGGAGACATTCGCATCGGCATCGGCCGCCGGCACAGCGACCGGGCCCAGTCGGTACTCTCGCTGACGCTGCCGACGAGCACCGCGGGGGCGGGGTACGATCGCGGCACCCTCTCGGTCAGTCTGCTCAACACCTTTCGCGCCCCGCTGACTCGTCGGCTGCTGTACGAGGGCTCGGCCAACATCGGCTACACGCCGCCGCATGGACCATTGCGCACCCTCGAGAACCGGCTCTTCGTGCTGGGAACGTCCGGCCTCCGCTGGCGGACGACGGGAGCGCTGTGGAGCTTCGCGAACCTCTACCTGCACAGCCCCTACTATGGCGCCGCCGCCGGGGCGAGCCAGCTCGACCGGTGGGAGATGACCCTGGACTTCGGCTGGATGATTCGGGGAAAGGGCGGACGGGAATTCCGCTTCGGAATGACTGAAGACCTGCAGCCCGGCGGGCCGGCGGTGGACGCAAACTTCCGATTGGGGTATTCCTGGTGAGACCGGAGGCGCCAACCAGCCGGTACGCCCCTCCTCCTCCTACCCCTCGGGCGTCGGAGTAAAGAGGAATGTCTCCATCTGCTTGAACAGGAATTCCTTGGCCTGCGCATCCCGCAGGTTCAGCCCGTAATGGTTGATCAGCTGCTGCTGGCTCTTGAGCCAGTCCGCCCAGCAGACCTGGCAGATCTGTTCAAAGGCACGCAGCCCCAGCTCGTTCTGAAAGGGGCGAAACGGCATCGACTCACGCTGTTGGCCGCAGCGGGCGCAGGTCAGGATCGGCATTGGGGAAGAAGATAGCCACGCCCATGGTCGGCCGGGAGCATGCGTGTGCACCGCGTCGCGGGAGCAGTGCCCTGACCCTCAGGGAGGGCACGGGCGACCGGATCCTCAGCCACCATCGCCCCGCTTCAGCGCCTTCACCCCGCTCGCCGTACCCAGCCCAGCAGCAATACCGAAGACCGTCGTGGTTGCGGTGGTCACGACCGGTAGCAGCGCCGCCGGCCAGGCGAGGAGCATCGCGCCCAACCCGGCGATCCATGGCGCGGCGGGGGACCGGACTGCATCCACGAATCGGAGCCGGAGCCGGACGAAGTTTCTGGCGATGATGAATCCGGCGATGGCGGCCACTGCCGCCACGGCGAAGCTGAGCCAGCCCAACATCGGAACCTCGGGGAAAGGGAAGTCACTGCGACGTGTTCCAGTACGGAACCTCTACCAATCCGGATTCAGTGACTGTGAGGGGGTCCCATCTCCGGGCGCATCCGGCGCCGGATCTCCTGCCATCGACTGAGCTGGTCCGGCCGCAGGATGGACTCGATTTCAACCGAGGAGGAATCCAGCAGGGCCCGGAGCTTCGGATCGAACTCTCGGCGCAGCGCCTCGAATCGGGCGCTCTGTCGGGGCATCAGGGAATCGAGCCGCCCCCGCTGGACAGCGTCCAGGTCGAGGTCCCCGGCCAGATGGCTCGCCATCCGTCTCTCCATCTCTCGCCGGGCCAGGCTGTCCTCCACCGCGTGGCGACTGCGCCCGGGGCCTGCCTCTCCGAAGAACATCGCCCGATGCCGATGCAGCATCGCGTGCTCGAGTGCCATCCCGCCGGCAACCCCCGCCAGCGTGTGAGCGGTCAGGATCAGCGCGATGACCCAGCGGGATGGGGTCCGCCGCACTGTCGTACTGTTGCCGTCGGCCATGGCTACCTCCTTTCGGCCAGAAGCCACGCGCCGTCCTGCTCACCCAGCGCCGCATCGAGCACCGTTTCCGAGGTCGATTGGCCGGTCAGGGCGGAGAGAAAGGCGTCATTCGCTTCACTCCTTGGCTCGCCACCCCAGCCGCGGAAGAGCAGGAAGGCGAAGAGCCCTGCGGCGAGCGCTATCGGGGCGAGCACTCGACCCAGGCGCACCATCTCATCCCGCCAGCTGGGGCGCGGCGTGGGGAGCCAGGCTGCGACGCGCGCCGACAGCCGGTCGACATCCTGGTCGGTGAGTTGTGGCGCGGGTCGAAGTATCCGGAGCGCCTCACGAACCAGGTGGTCCGGTTCGATCTCAACGTGCGTCATGGTCGTCCTCCACCGCGTCACGCAGCGGCGCAAGGGCCTCGCGCAGCACCTGCCGCGCCTGGTGGATGTACCACCGTACGGTCCCGCCGGATATGCCCAGCAGCGTCCCGATCTCGTTCGCGGTAAGGCCGTCCACTTCGTGCCATTCTATCGTGAGGCGCTGGCGCTCCGGGAGTCGGGCGAGCGCGGCGAGGAAGCGCTCCCGCACTTCGGCTCGAAGCGTGTCCGCCAGTGGGGAGCCGAGACTGGAGGCAGCATCCTCGGGCAACGCGTCGGTCGATCGAAGCGTGCGTCCACGGCGGGCGCTGATGGCGCGGTTGACGATGATGCGGTAGAGCCACGGGGCGAAGGGCCGGCCCGGCTCGAACCGATCGATCCCACGCAGCGCGGCGACAAAGGCCTCCTGCACCACATCCTCCGCATCCTCCCGATGCCCGAGCACCCGATATGCTACCGCCAGAGCTCGCGAAAGGTGCTGTCGCACCAGCGTATCGCTGGCCTCGGCGTCCCCGGCCTGGACCCGCCGTACCAGGTCGGCTTCGGCTGTGCTGGTCTCGGTGGCGACGACCGGAGTGGGTGTCACGCCCGGCGGCTGCGTCTGGGCCTCATTCAACAGCCATGCGATTCCAGTCATCGCCTCCGCCGGGCTCGGCTGTGCAGTGGACGCAATCCCTACGCGCCGGCCCTGGGCCGCGTTGGCCCGCCGGCTCTCCAACGCCCGGGTCGCCTGGAGAGTAGAGGATGTGACCCTGACCCGGAAGACTGAATCGTGCAATCACCATTTCGCATACTGCGCCTGGCCCTCGCCATCGGCCTGATTGCTGTGCCCGGACTGCTCCGGGCCCAGGACGCCCCGGCACCTGGCCAGCATGAGGGTGGCATGCGCCGGCCGTCCGGCGGGCGGCCCATGATGGATCCCGTCATCTTCGAAGGGCCGCCCAAGCCGGAGGAGATGACCTCGATCGCCACCCTGGACCAGGGCCAGCAGCAGCACTATTCGACACTCTACAACAACTTCATGGCCGAGACGAAGCAGGACCGGGATAGCCTGGCGGCCCTGCGCCAGGCTCGACGGGCGAGCGCGACGGCTGCACCCGGGGAGGAGGGAAGTGGACCGGGCCGTCGGGGGATGCCGGAGGCGCAGGGCATTCGGAGCGATCTGGAAGAGCGGCAGCACGGTTTCGATGCCGCCCTGAAGGACTTCTTCAGCAAGGAGCAGTTCAGGCGGTATGAGGGCTGGTGTGATCAGAAGCGGAAGGATTTCCGGGGCAGGATGCGCGATGGGCGTCCCGGCGGTCCGCCGGACGGCCCGCCGAGCTGATGCGCGGTGCCACGGTGTCCGGGAGCTCACTCAGCGCAGTGACCGGTCGATCCCCCTCGGCCGGCCGGGTGCCCGGCGCCGTTCCGCTCACCAGCGGCAGACGACGCTGCCCCACGAAAAGCCGGCGCCGAACGCCGTCATCACGATGAGATTTCCCGGCGTGATCCGTCCGGAGCGAACACATTCATCGAGCAGGATCGGGATCGTGGCAGCCGTGGTATTACCGTAGCGTTCGATGTTGTTATAGACCTGGTCGTCGCGGAGCTCGAGCCGCTTCTGCACCATTTCGGAGATGCGCAGATTGGCCTGGTGTGGGAGGAGCAGATGCAGGTCCTTCGGCGCGAGCCCGATCCGGCCCAGCACGGCGGTGACTGATTCCGGCATGCGGGTGACCGCGTGCCGGAACACCTCCTTCCCGTCCATCTGCAGGAAGTGGCGCCTGGCGGCGATCTGCTCCTGGTTCACCCGCGGGTGATACATCGACCCCGGGGCATCCACCCAGAGCATTTCGGCGAAGTCACCATCGGAGTGGAGGTCGAACGCCAGCAGGCCACGGTCCGCCGTTTCCGAGGGGGCGAGCACCACGGCGCCGGCCCCATCGGCGAAGATCACGGCGGTGTTTCGTCCCTCGGTGGAGACATCCATGCCGGTGGACTGGATCTCCTGACCCACGACGAGGATATGGCGAAACGTCCCGGTCCGGATCCAGGCGTCGGCGACGGAGAGACTGTAGATGAAGCCGGAGCAGGCCTGGTGGATCTCGATGGCGGGAATCGTCTTCGCTCCCAGCAGCCGCTGGAGGAAGACGCCGTTGCCCGGGACGAAGTGATCGGGAGTCGACGTGGCGAAGACGATCGCATCGAGATCCTTCGCGGTGAGCCCCGCCATCGCCAGCGCCCGCTCCGCCGCCCTGAACGCCATCTCGGCTCCGGTTTCCCCTTCAATGGTCCAGTGTCGCTCCTGAATTCCGGTACGGGTGCGGATCCACTCATCGGTCGTGTCCATGAGGCGGGAGAGGTCGTCATTGGTGACGACCCGATCCGGCACGGCGAAGCCGGTGCCGATGATGCGGCTCGGAAGCATGCGGAAATCCCCGTGGGAGAGTACCGTTGGACTGGTGCGGCTACGGTCGCGATTGCAACAGGCGGGAGCAAGCGGGTCTACCTCAGACACCGAGATGCCGGCGATGCTCGACCTCCCCGATCCCCTGGACGACGCCCTCGATGCAGAGTTCCCTCTCGGCGACGGCGTTGCCGACCTCGAGGCGGAAGTCGGCTGCCCCTATTGCGGGGAGCGCTGCAGCATCGCGCTGGATCCCGGCAGCGGCGTGACTCAGGACTATGTCGAGGACTGCCCGGTATGCTGCCAGCCGTGGCGCGTCCACGTCCACTACGAGGAAGATGGAACGGCCGCCGTCGACCTGCGCGAGGAATAGCCCGCTCAGCGCCGGAGCTGGTAGGCCAGCTTCACGAAGAACCCGTCGTTCGCACGCTGCATCTTCCTGAAGCCGAAGGCGCTCGCATCGTCGAGCGATGATCCGTAGCCGAAGAACGCCACGGTCCCCGTGGTTGGCTCGAAGGAGGCGAGCCAGTCGAGCCGCAGCCGATTGGAGTCCTGGCGCGGTGCCGCGACGCCGCCGACTACCAGCGGCGCCCCACTCCCTGCCGCGACCAGTGCCGCCCGTCGCTGTGCGACGTACTCCCCCACGACCCGGAAGAAAAGACTGCGGCTCGGCTGGTACTCCAGCTTGAGCCGAGGGATGATCGTGCGCGCGAACTCGGAGCCGTCGCGGTCGCGGGTGATGCGCGAGAAGGTACTCGAGGCCGTGAGTCGGATCGATCCGGTCGGGCGGAGGGAGAGGCCGGCGCTGAGTCGCGTCTCGTAGCCCCGCGAGGCCTCGGCGAAGATGGCTCCCCGGGAGCGGGTCACCTTCGCCGTGGCATCCACCTTTTGATACGTGGGCGTGGTCACACCGGTCGAGAACGAAAAGCCGTCGGACACGCCGGGCGGCGGCGCGTACGGGGTGAGGGAACCGCCCTGGTCAACCTGATAATCCGTGTAGTCACCAGCCTCGAAATCGACAAAGTTGTGTTCGCCATGCGCCGAGGCCCTCCAGCCGCCCCGGAGGCTCAGGCTCGCGTCCGCACTCTCGACTCCTTCGATTGAATTTCGCAGGAAGCCGTCGTAGTGCCAGATTCGCTCGGGGCCGGCGAAGACCGTGAGCTGCTCGACGAGCGCCCCCCGGGAGCCGTAGAAGGAGACTCGATTGAAGCCATGCGCCTCGACGATATCGTTCCTCGGCACAAAGCCGCTCTGGGCAGTGAAGTCCTGGCCGATGCCGGTGAGCTTGTAGTTGAAGCCCCAGCTGCGGCCGGTACGGTCATACTCCGCCTCCCAGAGCGGGCTGCTGCGACTGGTGCCGGTGCGGGTATCGCGGGTCCACGAGCCGCCGAGCTGCGCGGCGACGTAGTACAGCTTGCCGAAGACCAGTCGCGCATCGCCGGCGAGGACCCGGTTAAAGGCACCGTCCTGATCCCGGGTAGTCACCACCACACCGGCAGTCGAGTTACTGCCGATGTCGCGCCGCGCTCGCGTCACCGTGAAAAAGGCGTTGGCACCCTTCTGCTCGTCGATCGCGAGCAGATTGGCCAGGTTGGTACGGCCGATCTTGGTGGTCACCTTCCCCCCGACGAGCGGGTTCACGATCTGGCGGGTGTAGATGAGCTGATTGGGCGTCGCGAACAGCTCGATCCCCTCGAGAAAGAAGGGCCGCTTCTCGGGGAAGAACAGTGCGAACCGCTCGTTCACCGTCACCAGGCTCGCGTCCGATTCGATCTGGCTGAAGTCCGGGTTGTACGTCGCGTCGACCGAGAGGTTGCTGCTGAGCCCCAGCCGCAGATTGACCCCGGCGCTCGGTGAGAGGTTCTCGCGGGTGAAGGCGCCGCTCGCACTCCGCGTGCCGTTGGCCTGGGCCGTGACGAACGGCTGGAGTTCGGTCGTGATGCCGCGCTGCAGGTCGTGGAGTCCGGTCATGGTACCGGCCTGGATCAGGTAGCTTGCATTGGCGCGGCGAGTGTCGGTCCAGGTGTCGTCGTAGCCGGTGCGCTGGGTGCGCCGCTCCACGTTGATGCCCCACGTCTGCGCGCCGTTTCCCGGGTACCGGAGACTCTTGAACGGTATCCGGATTTCCACCACGTACCCGGAGTCGGTGACGGCGCCCTTGGATTGCCACAGGAAGTCGGGGTTCTTGTCGGTGATGCCGCCCTGCAACGATCCCGCGGTGAAGCCGCCCTCGCTGCGAACACCATCCTGCTGCACACCGAGCGGATTGACCGTGAAGAAGAAGGCGCGCCGGCGATCGTTGAAGGTGTCGAGGTAGAGGGTGACCCGGTCGTCGGCGTCGAGATTGTCGCGATCGGCGACCGTGGCGCGGATCGACTGCGGCTGCCGGTCGTGGGCGATGATGCCGAAGTACACCGCGTTCGGCGCATACCAGACCAGGACCTCGGTGCGCTCCTCGGCAGGGCGCCCGTCCACCGGCTGATACTGGTGGAAGCCATCGAGCCTCGCGGCTTCCCGCCAGACCGGCTCATCGAGCCGCCCGTCGATGACGACCGCGCTCTCGAGGCGGGGGATGCTCACGGTGGGCGGGGGAGTGACGGAGTCCTGCGCCTGCAGGGCCAGAAGTAGGGCGAGGATCATGGCCGACAATCTAGAGGGCGACGGGAGGTGGGGTAAGGCGCAGCGGCGCCAGCGGCCCTCAATGGAACGGGCGGGCAGCTGGCCCGCCCTTATGCGGCACGCGCTCGGGCCGGACCGCCGGCCTCACGCGCGCGTCATTCGTAACGCAACGCCACGATCGGATCGAGGCTGGCCGCACGGCTCGCGGGCCAGATTCCGAAGATGATCCCGATCGCCGCACTGGTGCCGAATGCAACGAGGACGCTCTGGCTGGAGACGAGGGTGTTCCAGCCGTTCGACTTGGCCAGCAGGCTGGTCACCCAGACGCCGAGGCCGATGCCCGTCGCGCCGCCGGCGAGACAGAGCACCAGGGCCTCCACCAGGAACTGGAACATGATGTTCAGCCGGGTGGCACCGAGCGCCTTGCGGACTCCGATCTCACGGGTGCGCTCGGTGACCGACACCAGCATGATGTTCATGATCCCGATGCCGCCGACGACGAGACTCACCGCGGCGATACTCGCCAGCAGGGTGGTGAAGATCTGGGTCGTCGCCTGCTGGGTGGCCAGGATATCCTGGGCGTTGCGGATCATGAAATCGTTGTCGCCCCCCGGACGGATCCTGTGCTGCTTGCGGATCACCCGCTCGATGTCGACCATCACCTGTTCGATCGGGACGCCGTCGCGGCCTTCTACGCTGATCTGCCGCAGTCGGTCGGTGCCGAAGACCCGGTACCGCGCGGTGTTGAGCGGGATGACGATCAATTCGTCCGGGTCCTGGAACGAGTTGCTGGCGCCCTTCGGAGCCAGCACGCCGATGATCTCGAAGGGGATGCTCCGGATCAGGATCGTCTGATGAACGAGTGCGGCGGGATTGGCGCCGATCTCATCCGGGATGGACGCTCCCAGCACGGCGTAACGCTCACGCGCCTGGTCATCGCCGGCGGTGAAGAATCGCCCGTACGCCATCGTATAGCGCTTCACCTCGGTCCAGTTGGCGGTCGAACCGGTGATCGAGGTATTGATGTTGGTGCTGGAATACTTCACCTGTTGCTGGGTCTGCAGCTCCGGCACGATCGACTTGAAGAGGGTGCCATCCTGCTGCAGGGCGACGGCGTCGTCCGCGAGCAGGCTCACCCGGATGTTCGAGGCGACGCCGCGGTTCATCATCTGGCCGGGGTAAATGGAAAGCACCCCTGCTCCCATCGACTTGATCTGCTCATCGACGGCTTTCTGCGCGCCCGCGCCCAGCGCCACCATGGTGATGACGGCCCCGACGCCGATGATGATGCCGAGCGCCGTCAGCAGGGAGCGCAGCGCGTTGGCGCGGATCGACTGCAGGGCGACCACAAGGATTTCGCCGATCTGCATGGTTCAGGGCTTCCCGGCGGAGGTGGCCGAGGCCTTGCTGCCCGATCCCGATGTCATCCCGGGAATCCCGCCGCCCCCCGTCACCCGCTGCATCCGGTCGTTGAAGTCCTTCTGCTGTTGGATCAGGCTCGCACTCGGCAGGATCAGGACCGAGTCCTGCTGCGTCAGTCCGCTGGTGACCTCGCTATAGTCGAGATCGGTCAGACCGGTGGTGATGTTGACCGCGTACGGCTTGCCCTGCCGCTGCACGAAGACAATGTACTTCCCGCCAAAGCGCTGATCGCTGCCGCCGCGGCGCATGCCGCCGCCCGCGCCATTCCCCCCACCTCCTCCGCCGCCCATCCCCTGAAAGACCTGACGCAGGATCGCCCGTTCGGCCGGCGTCGGGTCCTCCCCGCTCATCCGCTTCTTGAAGATCGCCTTGACCTGGTCTTCGGTGACGCCGGCGGGCAGTGTGATCGTGCGACCATCAGGGAGCGCCATCGTGCTGCCGGCGGGCTTGTCGGTCGTGGCGGCCACCCGCGCCTTCACGGCCGTGTCGCCCGCCGGCTTCGGCTCGGTGGTCGCGAGCTGCGCCTTTACGTCTGCATCGCTGAGTCCCATCAGCTGCCCCGCGCTGTTCACGTCGCGCTGGGTGCGGAGTGCCCCGACCGGAATCGCCAGCACGCTGTCCCGGCGCCCCACGTGCACCTCGACATCGGCGTTCATCCCGGGCTTGAGCAACCCTTCCCGGTTCTCGATCCGTACCAGCACCGGGAACATCGTGACATTCTGCTGGACGGTCGCCTGCGGTTCGATCTTGAGCACCACGCCATCGAAGGGACGGTTGGGATAGGCATTCACGGTGACCGTAGCCCGGAGCCCCGACTGGATCTTGCCGATGTCCGTCTCATCCACCAGCGTGCTGACCTGCACCCGGTTGAGGTCAGCCATCTTGAGGAGGACGGTGCCCCCGCCGACGGTGCTGATCGGCGAGGAGATGACCTGACCGCGCTCCACATCCAGTTCGACGATCGTGCCGGTGATGGGGGCGCGGACGTCGGTCTGGTCGAGGGTGATCTGCGCGTTCTGCAGATTCACCTGCGCGGTCACGACACCGGCCTTGGCGGTGGCGTAGTCCAGCACGGACTGGTCGTACTCCGTCTGGGTGATCGACTGGGACTTGAGCAGCGCCTCGGAGCGATCCTTCTGGGTCTGCGCATTCACCAGGCGAGCCTTCGCGACCTCGAGCCCCGACTCCGATTGGTCCATGTTGTTCCGCGGAATCCGCGGATCGATGCGGACCATCAGCTCGCCTGCCTTGACCACCTGGCCGGTCTCCACCTTCACCTGCAGCACCTCGCCCGAGGCCTGGGACTTCACCTCGACGAGGGTATCCGGCTGAAGCGTACCGTTGGCGCGGGCCGATACGACGATGTCACGTCGCTCGACCGGGACCGCCTGATAGACGGGGAGTTTCGGTGCGGCGGGCTTGCCGCAGGCCGCGAGTACGATGAGCAGTAGAGGCAGCGTCTTCGACACTTAGGTCCTCGGGGTCAGAAAGTCACGCTCGACCTTGCCATCGCGCAGATGCACCTGGCGGATGGCACGCTCGGCGATGTCATGCTCGTGGGTCACGAGGATGATGGTCTGGTTCTGCTGATGGAGCGCCTCGAACAGCGAGAGGATTTCGAGGCTGGTGGTGGAATCGAGGTTCCCCGTCGGTTCGTCGGCGAGCAGAATGCTGGGCCGATTCACCAGCGCGCGCGCGATCGCGACCCGCTGCCGCTGACCGCCCGAGAGCTGGTTCGGTCGGTGGTCCATCCGGTCCTGCAGCCCCACCTGACGCAGCGCCTCGGCGGCACGCTCACGCCGCTCCTTGCTCCCCACCCCGGCGTACACCAGGGGCAGCTCCACATTGTGGAGCGCGTCGGCGCGCGGCAGCAGATTGAAGGTCTGGAAGACGAAGCCGATCTCCCGGTTCCGGATCCGCGCCAGCTCGTCATCGTTGAGTTCGGAGACCCGGAATCCGTTCAGCCAGTACTCGCCCTTGCTGGGGGTGTCGAGGCAGCCGATCAGATTCATCAGTGTGGATTTGCCGGAACCGGACGGCCCCATGATCGCCACGAATTCGTTGCGCCGGATCATGATGTCAACACCGCGCAAGGCGCGCACGATCTCCCCGCCCATGTCGTACTCCCGCTCGATATTGCGGGTCACGATGACGGCATCTCGTGGGACGTCGGTGGGGAGCTGGGCCATCCGTTCTGCCGTCGTCGTCAGTGTGCTCATAGGTGGCGTCCGATCAGGGCTTCGATTTGGGCCTTCGCTTTCAGGTAGTCGAACCGGGCATTCACCGCATCCACCTGCGCCTGTGCCAGCGCGGATTGGGAGGTCAGCACGTCGAGGATCGTCGCGGCTCCCACCCGATATCGTTCCTGCACCACCCGGAGGTCCTCGGTCGCCGCCTCGACGCTGGTCCTGGTGATCTCGATACGGACCCGGGCCGCCTCCAGTGACGCCGCCTGGGTTGTCACCGACGATTGAACCTGGCGTCGGGTATCTGCCGCCGTCGCCTCCGCGGACGCCGCGCTCGTGAGCCGGGTGACGATGGTCTGCTCGCGCTGAAACCGGTTGAAGATCGGCCAGGTGAGGCCGAGGGAGACCGAGCGCCTGGCAAAGAGCTGGTGGTCGGCGGTGCTGTTGCTGGAGTTCCAGTTGGCCGAACCGGAGAGCGCCAGCGTCGGCCAGTAGGTGGACCGAGCCGAGGCCACCTGCGCGCGGGCCGCGGCGACCGCGGCCTCCGCGGCCTGTGTGGTGGGCGAGTGCTGCAGCGCCTCCTGCTGCCACTCCGCCGTGTCAATCGTGGCAGTGAAGCTGTAGAAGGCAGAGTCCTCCGTCGCCGCCACCCGGCCATCCTGGCCCAGGGTGCGCCCGAGTGACGCCTGCGTCGCCGCCACGCTACTCTGTGCCGAGACGAGCGCCAGCTGCGCGGTACCGAGGTTCACCAGCGAGCGGAGCGAGTCGGAGCGGGTGGCGGAACCCACATGGAGCTTCGCGACCGACAGCTTGAGCTGCTCTTCGGCCTGTGTCACGCTGGCCTCGCGGACCCGGACCAGCTGCTGGGCGGCGAGGGCATCGAAGAACTGCTGCGTCGCGGTGAGCGCGGCCTGGGATTCGGCGTCGACCAGCGATGCATCGGCGGCGGAGCGCGTCGCCCTGGCGGACCGGCTGTCTGCACCCCGACGGAACCCGGTGAACAGGTCCACACTCGTGCTGAGGCCGATGGTCAGATTGTTGGTACTGCCGGATTGGACACTGCCTGACGAACTGCTCGCGGTCGGTCGCTCGGAGTAGTCCCGGCTGCCCGACGTCGTTGCGTTCAGATTGGGGAGGTACGCCCCCGTTGCCGAGCGGACCTGTGCCTGGGCATTGCGCGCCGCACCACGCGCCTGCACGACCGCCGGCTGGGCCCTCTGCGCCAGGCGAATCGCTTCCTCGAGTGTGACCGCCGGGGTCTGCGCCCGCGCGGTGGATGGAGTGAGACCGAGCAGGAGCACCAGTGTGACGATGGCCGAACAGCGGGTGAGGAGCTGCTGGAGAGTGATCATCGGTGGGTCGAATCCCTTTTCGTCATTTCGCGTCGCTCGGCGTCGAGCCGGGCGGTGACGTCACGATAGCGCGCCAGCTGGTCTGGGGTCAGCTGCACCCGCACCTCGGCCCGGATGGTGTCACGCATCTGGTCGAGGCGGTTCCCGAACTGATTCCAGAGGGAATCCATATCGCCGTGGTGGCGGTTGAGGATGGCGCGCACGCTGTCCCGCTGTATGGCACTCAATTTGAGCTCGCGGTCGAGGAGCTCTACGTACCAGTCTCCACCGTGCCGGCCACCACCCGGTCCGTGGCCGCTGTGCATCGTCCGCATCGTCACGGCGCTGCCGACGGCGCCACCCGCAACCGCCGCGAGGGCAAGGAGGAGTCCGGCCTTCCAGGTACCGCTCTGCATGTCTCGAGTTTCTCCTTACCGGCCCGCGCCAAGTACCATCGCCATCAGTCCGTCGCTGTCGGTCGGCCGGTCGCCAATGGCAACCTCGGTGGCTCCGCCGAACTGCGAGTGCTGAGTCTCCTGCACGACCACCCACGATCCGAGCAGGGCGGCAAGGACCAGCCCCGCCGCGATACCGGGGCGCGCCCATCTCGCCAGTGTATCCCACTGCGTGCCGGAGCGCGGAAGCCGGGCGCGGACCTGCGCCGCAAACGCCGCGTTGTCACCTCGATCGAAATACTCGCGCAGTCGCGCGCCGAGCACCGGGTCCGGCCGAGCATCAAAGGGGTCCGTCGTGTTCATCTCCGCTCCTCCTGTTCGGCGAGAACCAATCGCAGCTTGCGGCGTGCGTGAAACACCTCCGACCGCACCGTGCCCTCGGGAATCCCCAGCATGGTGCCGATTTCCGCGTGGCCATACGCCTCGACCTCAAAGAGCAGCAGCGCAAGGCGCTGGCGCTCCGGCAGTCCGGCAAGGCCGACATCCAGCCGGGCTCGCAGGTCGGCCCGCTCGGCCGATGCAGCCGGCGTCGGGTCGGCGCCAGCGAGTGTCTCCGGGATCGACTCGGTCCGGCGGATCGTCCGCCTGCGGGCGAGGTCGCGTGCGGCATTGATGGCGATCTGACCCAGCCAGGGCTTGAACGGCCGCTCGGGATCGAATCGCTCCCTGAATCGCCACGCCGAGAAGAAGGCCTCCTGCGCAGCGTCGTCGGCGTCATCGAGATCGTGCAGCACGGCCCGCGTGAGACGCCGGACGAAGCCGGCGTACGACTCCACCAAACGCCCAAATGCCTCGGCGTCTCCCTGGCTGGCCCTCTGAATCAGTTCGGTCTCTGATGCAACGGGGATACGCACCACCTCAGGAAATCGTTGACGCACTCGGCGGCGAGGTCGCCTGGAATTGTACCGCTGCGAGTGGGGGCGAAGCGAATCGCGTCTCTTCCGGCCGCCGCCGTCCGCTCCACCAGCACGACTTAACTCCTTACGATGCCAGACGATCGCGCAGGGTGGCGGACCCCCCCTGGCACGCGAACGCCGCTTGCGGTGGCACTAGGCCTTCCATGTGGACGCGACCAGCGCCTCGTGGGGGTGGGGAGCCGTCAGCTCCCATGCTTCGTCCGCGCTGCGATGGTCATCGAGATCTGTATCGAAACGGGACGTCTATGACGATTCGTGCAGCTTCGCCGGCGCCGGTCGGCTTGGTGAGGTTGCGTAACTCGTTGTGGTGCAACGAGAGCGTGCTGATGGCGCGGCAGGTCGGGCAAGGCCTGCTTCCTGCCTTGAGGGAAGACCAGAGGCAGGAGTTCTCCGTCGTCCCCCGAGGCATCGTGTCCGCTTCAGTTCCCGTCCTGGCCGTTGTGGCCGCCACCGACTCGTTCGCCACGCTGTGGCCTGCACTTGCCGCCGAGTGCGGTCTGCAGGTGGCGGTCAGCGAGCGGCTGCCCGCGGACCCGGACGTGGTGGTGGTGAATGCTGCCGGCGGCGAGCAAGACGTGGGAGCGCTTCTCGAATCGCTGGGCATCGCCGGGCACCAGGCCTGCGTGGTCGGTGCAGTCGCGGATTACCGGGTCGCTGTTGCCGCGATGCTGGGCGGAGCCAGTGACTACTTCGCGCTCCCCCAGGATCTCGGGCTGCTCCGCGGTTGGTTAGTACGGCAGTCAGACCGGGTGCGTGCAGCAAGCGTCTCGGCGCGCTTCGCGTCGCGCGAAGCATCCAAGTACCAGTTCGACGGGATCCTTGGCGAGAGCCCGGCGCTTCGGGAGACCCTCGATCGGGCCACGCGGATCATTCCCCACGGCGCGGTCACCGTGCTCATCGGCGGCGAGACCGGCACGGGCAAGGAATTGCTGGCCCGCGCCATCCACTACAATGGCCCCCGCAAGCAGGCGCCATTTGTGGATGTGAACTGCGCCGCCATCCCGGAGCACCTGCTGGAGAGCGAGCTGTTCGGCCACGAGCGTGGCGCTTTTACCGACGCCAGTTCGGCCAAGCCTGGTCTCTTCGAGGTGGCGAACGGCGGGACGATCTTCCTGGATGAGATCGGACACCTGTCTCTGACTCTCCAGGGCAAGCTGCTCCGGGTCCTGGAGCAGCGCGAGATCCGCCGCGTGGGCGGCACCACCAGCTTCGCCGTCGATGTGCGAGTGATCGCCGCCACCCATGTCGACCTGGCCGAGGCCTCACGCCGCGGGGAGTTCCGGGAAGACCTCTACTATCGGTTGAATGTGGTGGGGCTCCGGCTTCCGGCGCTGCGGGAGCGCGGGAGTGACCTCCGACTGCTGACGCGCTGCTTTCTCAGCCGCTTCGCCCGGGAATACGGAATGCCGGTGCCGGACCTCACCAGCGCTGCTGAGCGTCGGCTGCTCTCCCATCCGTGGAGCGGCAACATCCGCGAGCTCCGCAACGTGATCGAACGGGCGCTGCTGCTGAGCAGTGGCGGTGCCCTCGACGTTGGTGATCTGGGCCTCGACACGTCCCGGCCGGCGATGCAGAGCGACGGCGTGCCCTTTCCCGCCGCCATGTCCGACATCGTCCGCGCCGCCGCCGCCTCGATGGTCCGGCTTGCGGATGGCAACAAGAGCGAGGCGGCTCGTCGCCTCGGCATCTCCCGTACCCGCCTGCTCCGTTTGCTCGCCCCGCGCAGCCCGCAGGCTGCAATGACAGAGGAGGAGTTCTGATGTCTCCCCGCTTCGCAACGCTGGCCCTGCTCCTCGCTCTCGCGGTGGCATGCAGCGGCGGTTCCGGCGGCAGTTCCGGGCCGGTCCCGCTCGACTCGACCGCCACCGACAGCAGCCTGCGTTTCCTGCGGCCGGCCGTGACCGCACCGGCATTCGCCGAGCGCACGGTCAGCTTCTGGGCGGTGAAGGGACAGCGGCGCGAGATCCGCCTGATGTACCAGCCCGCGATCGGGCAGATCGACTCGGTCGAGTTCGTCCGCTTCCGGGTGGACAACACCACGTTGATTCAGGACAGCACAGGCAACCCGCTGGCCAATGGCGATTCGGTGCTGATCACGTTGACGATCTCCGACACGCTGCGGCTGATCACCGATTTTCGGCCATCCGGCCTGATCTTCAACCCGAAGCAGCCGGCGCGGCTCTGGATCAAGTTTGGGGAGGCCGACCCCGACCTGAACCATGACGGTCTGGTCACCGCGGCGGACACGACGCTGCTGCTCGGACTCACGATCTGGAAGCAGGAGCACCCCACCGACACGTCATGGACGCTGCTGTCGAGTGTGGTGAATACCGTGACGCAGGAGGTCGAGGCCGATGTCTTCGGCTTCACCCGATATGCCGTGGCATACTGAGGCTCGACGATGACCGCCCAACCGCTTCCAGTGCAGGACGTGCTGGCCGCGGCGGAGCAGGAGCTCCGCCAGGGTCTGCTGCGCCCTGCGCGCATGCGTCTGGAGGCCGCCTTACCGGCGCTCGAGCGGGGGGATGCGGCTATCTACCGCCGTGCGATCAACATGCTCGGTGCCGCTCACTTTGAGCTGGGAGAGCTGGCCGAGGCGGGCCACGCCTTTGCGCGCGCGCTTGAGCTGGCGAGCACGGCCGAAGATCCGCTCATCATCGGGCGGGCGACGAACAACCTCGGCATGATCGCGAACATTGCCGGACGGCGAGAAGAGGCGCTGACCCGCTACCAGCTCGCGATCCCCGCCTATCAACGGGTGGGGAGCAGTGTGGGCCTCGCGGAGACCTGCCACAACATGGCCATCACGTACCGGGACCTCGGGCGATTCGACGCCGCGGACCGTTACGAACGGCGCGCCATCGGATATGCCCGTGAGGCGGGTAACCCCCGGCTGATCGCGATGGCCCAGGTGGGCCGGGCCGATCTGTCGCTCCTCCGGGGTGAAGCGGCAGTCGCGGAGGCGGTCGGTCAACGGGGGGCGGCCCAGTACGCGGCCATCCCCGACCATCTCGGCGAGGCCGACGCGCTCCGAATCACCGGCGCGGCGCGGACCGCGCTCGGCGCGCTCGCCGGGGCGCGCGAGGCGCTGGACCGCGCGGTCATCCTGGCACACGAGTATGGCAGCGCGCTCATCGAGGCAGAATCGTGTGAGGCGCGGGCCCGGCTCTCGGCGGTGATGCACGACTGGGCCGCGGTGCGGACCGATGCGGAGTCGGCGCTGGCGCTGTTCGAGCAGCTTGGCGCGACGCAGAATCGTGAGGCGCTGGCTGGGTGGTATCGGGAAGTGATCCCGGGGTAGACCGCCGGGAGCGATGTCGGGTGCAGCGAGAATGCGCGGTCCCCGAACGGTCGCACCTGACCCGGACGTTCGATGCCAGGGTGGCTCGCATGAGCCGGGTAGCCTGGGGGCGAAAGTCTACATCGACTCCCGTCGCCGCCACACCTGGAGCCCGGTCGTCAGCGCGAAGGCCAGACAGAGCCCGCCGAAGACGTAGCCCATCACTCTCGGCAGCCCCACGAAGAGCATGCCAAGGACCAGGAGACCGAGCGCCAGGGGCCCGAGCACCGAACGGAAGGCACCGCTCATCAGCCGACGGGCCGCGACGACCGTCCGCGCGCGGAGCTCGCGACTGCCCCGCTTCCGGTTGATCGCGCGGCCGCCCTTCGCCTCCAGCCGGGAAGGGATCACCCGCGACAGTCCCTGCCCATCGAGTCGCTTCAACCGGACCACCTCGGCACTGGCGGCGATGTCCCGCCGGAACTGATGCTCCATGGCGCGGGCCAACGCGCGGTCCTCGATGACCACATCCAGCTCGAAGTTTCCGGTGAGGCTCGATGCGTTGATGTTGCTGGTGCCGACACGGACCCAGCGCCCGTCGGCCACCATCGTCTTGGCGTGGATCATCGGGCCGTTCCACTCGAAGATCCGGATACCCGCGCGCAGCATGTCCCGATACCCGATCCGGGTGAGATTGCGGATCATGGGAACATCACTCGCACCCGGAACCAGGAACCGGATGTCGACGCCATCCTTCTCCGCGAGTGCCATCACTTCGAAAAGCCTGGGCGGCGGCACGAGATAGGCATCCACGATCCAGAGGCGACGCCGGCACCCCGCGGCCAGGTATTCGAGCACCCGGTAGGCCCGTTCCTTCCCGGGCTCGCCGACGACCACGCGCACCGAGGCTTCGCCGACGGCAGGCACATCAACCGCCCGCTCCTCCGTCGGGAGGGGCGGGCCGGTGAGCGCCCAGATGCGCGCAAAGGCGAGGTCCAGCGCGTGACTCGCCGGGCCCTCGATCAGTACCGCGGTATCGCGCCACGGCGGGATATTGTTCTCGGCGTCTCCGGCCCACTCGTCGCCGATACAGAGTCCGCCGACCACCGCGAGTGCGCCATCCGCCACCACGAGCTTGCGATGGTCGCGGGAAATGACACGGAAGGGCCGGAGCAGCTCCGGTCGCCCGAACACCCGGACTTCACAGCCTGCCTCACGGAGGAACCTCCAGTACGACCGGCCGGTGCTGATCGAGCCAAGCCAGTCATACAGCACGCGCACGGCGACGCCATCGCGCGCCCGCGCAGCGAGGGCCTCCGCGAAACGCCGGCCGGTGGCGTCGTCCCGAATGATGTAGTTCTCGAAGTGGATGAACTTCGTGGCGCGGGCGATCACGCTGAGCATCGCGGCGTAGGCGTCGGGGCCGTCCTGCAGCAGCGAGACCCGATTCCCCGGGACGGGCCGCGCGGCGGCGGCCCGGTCGATGGCCCGCTGGCCGACGGGCCGCATCGTGGTGGAGACCCGGGTGAGCCGCGCGCCGGAGTCGGTCATGGCCCGCCGAGGCCGAGGGATCGTTCCACCGGGCGGAGCGCTGCCAGGACGAAGGCGATGTGCTCGTCGAGAGGTACGCCCAGCTCTTCCACGCCGAGCAGCACATCCTCCCGGCTCACGCCGCGCGCGAACCCCTTGTCCTTGAACTTCTTCTTCACGCTCGAGACTTCGAGGTCCATCAGGCTCCTGGAGGGGCGAACCAGGGCACAGGCCACCAGGAATCCGCACAGCTCGTCCACCGCAAAGAGCGCTCGCGCGACCGGCGTGTCGCGGGGGACGCCGCTGTAGGTCGCATGGCCGAGGATGGCGCGCTGCAGCGGCTCGGGGAAGCCCTCCGCGGCAAGGATCCGGACGCCTTCCGCCGGGTGTTCCTCGGTGGCGGAATGGGCGGCGTTGGGAAATCGCTCGTAGTCGAAATCGTGCAGGAGGCCGACGAGTCCCCACGGCTCGGGGTCCTCGCCCGCCTTCACCGCCATCGCCCGCATTGCCGCCTCCACGGCGTACATGTGCTTCCGCAGGGCGTCGGAGGGGGTGTACTCCTGCATCAGAACGAGGGCGCGGTCGCGGGTCCAGGTCATCGTCGTCAGGGGGGTGAGGGGTGGAGTCGAATATAGCCGTGGCCCGCTGAGGGCCGGGTGGCCCGGATGCGGAACGGCCCCCCGTGCACTGCACGGGGGGCCGTCTGCCAGCTTGGATGACGCGATGGCGCTCAGGGTGCCGGGCAACTTACCGCGGCACAGATCGGCATCGGCAGCGTGTCGACAAGCACGCCTGTACCACCCGGTCCGAAAAACCGGTTGATCGTGGCCGCCACGGAGTCTGCGATCACCCGGTTGGCAAAGCTGCTCGGGTGCACACCGTCGAGGGAGAAGATTGGCCCAAACCCGATATTTCCGCCGGTGAGGGCGGGGAGAAGATCCGGGAAGGCCGGGATCGCGCCGGTCGGGTTCGCCGGGGTCTGCACCTGCGCCAGCAGGAACGGATTGACGTCGTAGTACGCCATCCCGCGGGCCGCTGCGGCCGACTGGATGTGGGCGTTGTAGGCCGCGACGGCCGTTCGCATGTTGGCGTATTCCGACGGCGAGATCAATTCGGCATCGTCGGTGCAATCCAGGTTCGCCGGGACGCCGCCGAGCACGGCGGCCGCGAGGCGGGGGATCCAGATCGGCCACGGGACTAGCGTGGAGTCGCCGATCGCCGAGGGAATCGCCAGCATCGGCGCGCAGTTGTTGCTCACGGTAAATGCGGCCGGGAACGCGGCGGGGAAGGAGACCCCACACGCGGGTTGATTCTTGATGCACCAGTACGTGGATCCGCGCGAGGCATAGGGGATCACCGACACGTCGGCGATGGAGAGGACGATCGCCTTGGCCCCCGTGGCGGCGATGGCATCCAGCACCGAGTCGGTCTGGGCATTGAACTGCACCACTGGAGTTACCTGCCCAGGGTCGCCGGGAGGCGCGAGGGAGGTCAGCCCGCCGAGCACGTCGTTGTTGCCGATCCATACCGACACGAACGTCGGGTGGAGCTGCTGCATCAGCTCCAGCTCGGTGCGTCCGCCGAGGAAAATCGTCTTGAGCGGATCATAGTCGGAGGGCAGCCCGCCGAAGTTGCTGAGCAGAGTACCGACAGCGTTGCCCGGGACGGCGAGACTGTTGAACATCCCCGAAACCGGGACGCGAAGATCACAGGTGCCCGCCGTCCCGCCCCCGACCCGGGCCAGCGTCGTGTTGTTGGTGAGCGGCGGCGGGCAGCCACGGCCGTTCAGTCGCGGGTAGTTGAAGGTCGTGCCCATCGCCTTGGCGAGGAGCTGCGGGTAGGCCCGCTGCTGCGTGCTGTCATTGATGCCCACCGACTGGAAGCCGGCGGTGATGCTGTTGCCCAGCGCGGCGTAGCGCTGGAACAGTGGATCGCTCACCGCTGGGGCGTTGAGCTTCTCGTCCGTGCGGCAGCCCGAGAGCACCGGCAGCGCGACGAGCAGGGTGGAGAGGAGTCGCTTGATCTGCATGTTAGGCTCCGGATGGCCTCAGAAGGAGTACGTCAGCATGGCACCGAACAGGTGGGCCTTGAACGTAAACAGGCCGTTGTCGGGCTGACCGTAGGCCACCGTGCGGCCGCGACGGTCCTGCTGGTTGATGTACTGATAGGCAAGGTCGCCGTGGAGACTGCCGCTCAGCCTGGTGCCGAGCCCAAGGGTGAACTCCGAGCGATTGCCTTCCGGCAGATTCGGTGTCACCGACCCGTTCGGTTCGGCGGCGTTGTGAAAGAGGTACCCCGCCCGCACCACCGTAGTCGGGGACACCTCGTACTCGGCGCCGTAGCGCCACGCCGTGGTCGAACCGAAATTTTCGGTCAGTCTCGTCGGGGGCAGGTTGGCGGTGTTGATCGGCAGGGTCTCAAACACCTTCCAGTTGGTCCAGCTCACATCGAAGAGGAGCTTGAGCCGGTCGATCGGCTTGACCATGATCCCGCCCGTGAGCTGCTCCGGCATCCGCACGATCGTACTGGCCGCTTGGGTATCGAGCAGGCTATCCGCGAGAAATTTTCCGGCAAGGACCGCGTCAAGCGGCGTGCCGGCCGGGAGTCCGAGCGGGTTGCTCGGCGGGAGCAGGATCCCGGTGCTCACCTGGCTGATCTCGGCCGTGGCGTTGTCCACGGTCACCTTCTGACGGGAGAGGAATCGGAGTCCGAAGCTCACCCGGTCACTCGGCTGAAAGATCGCACCAACATGGTACCCAACGCCGGTGGCATTGCCGTGCAGGTTCACATCGGCGAAATCGGTGCCCACCGGTATGCCCAGATTGCCGAATGTCGCGCCTGGCGGCGCGGGGGCGGGGAGCAGCTGGCCTGAGAGATCCACTCGCTGCCGCAGCTGCACATGGAAGAAGTTGAAGTCGAATCCCGCGCCCAGCTTCACCATCGTGCCGAGCTTCACGGCCACCGTCGGCTGCACGTAGATCGCCCGGATGACGCTCTTGTAGCCCAGGAAGCGGCCCAGCGAGCTGGTGGGCCAGTCCGTTGTGAGGCCGTACGGTGCGAAGAGGCCGATGCCGGCGGAGACATTCTCGCTGAGGCCCCCCGTGAGGTAGATCGCGGGAATCGGGTACACCTTGTTGTTCAGCTTCGAGGAGAGACCCGTCGCGTCATCGGTGAACCCTCCGCTCGGAGCGATCGCGGTGCCGCCGGCGGAGATCGTCCAGTGGCCTCTGCCGCCGCCGGCCAGACCGGCGGGGTTGAAGAAGATCGCCGAGCCGTCGGCGCATGGAGCGGCAACAGCGGTGCCGGCGCGTCCCATCGCGCAGGTGCTGTGCTCGTTGACACTGAATCCCTGGGCCGGAAGAGCGATGGGCACGCCCGCAAAGGCAGCCAATGCTCCGACGGCCATCCATACGTGGAACCGCCGCATAGGTGGACCTCGAAAAGGCGTTTTCGGTGGAGGCTGGTGCGTGACGGATGCGTCGAAGGTTAGTCTACGGCCGCCCCACACCTTTGTCAAAGCACGACAGGACTGTTCGCCGCGCCGTAGCATGGGGAGCGCCGCGGGCGGGATTAGTGCAGTGTGCTGCCCTCGGCACCGGCTGGGGGCATGGGGATCTGTGCGGCGGTCAGCGTGACGTGATACTGGTCCTGCCCATCGAGACTGATCTCGAAGCTGTAGGGTCCAGCCTGCGGCAGGGGGAGATCGAACACCAGCACGGCACCGGCTTCGACCTCCGTGACACCGGCCGGCGGCTCGCCGAACTGTACCGTGCCCTCCCCTTCGAGCAGCGTCGTGCCCCGGTCGTCGAGAAACCGGATCCGCATGCCGTGCGTGCCGATCTCGGTCCGTCGTCCGCGCACCCGGAGCACCAGGTGCGCGCGGGGATGCACGGCCGGAAACTGGGGCACCCAGACATGCTGGAAGAGCCCCAGAACTGACAACTTGCCGTGCTGGTCGATCAGGGCGTAATCGGCGAGGACCGCGAAGTCGAGGAGCAGGTCAGGTCACGCGGATGGACGTGATCTGGTCGTTCTTGCGGATCGCGTTCACGATGTCCATCCCGGACGTCACCTGACCGAAGACGGTGTGCACCTTGTCGAGGTGCGCCTGGGGCGAATGACAGATGAAGAACTGGCTGCCGCCGGTGTCCTTCCCCGCATGCGCCATGGAAAGACTGCCGGCCGCGTGGCGGTGGGTGTTGAGGTGCGTCTCGCACTTGATCTTGTAGCCGGGACCGCCGGTGCCGGCGCGCGGATCGTTGGCTTCCTTCGAATTGGGGCAGCCCCCCTGGATCATGAAGTTGCTGATCACCCGGTGGAAGCGGGTGCCGTCGTAGAACTCGGCATTGGCCAGCTTCTCGAAGTTCGCCACCGTGTTCGGCGTCTCCGTGTCGAACAACTCGGCGACGATCGTGCCCCGGCTGGTTTCAATCGTTGCGGTCTTCATGTTCGTTCGGGTAAGAGGATCGTGTAAACTAGCAGGGCCCGGCTACCACGCCACCTCTTTGACCTCCGCAAGCACGCCATCCATGTCGTTGAAGCGGACCGCCTTCGGTTTCGCCGGCATGACCGGCAGGGCGATTTCGCTCCGAGCCCCGGTGACCTTGACCCGGACCCGCGCCACCTGATCGTTGCCGAGGTCGAGCGTCACGGGGACGTAGTTGAGAAACTCCGGCGGCACCCGCTCTTGGTCCACCCGGAGGGTCACCTGGAACTTGCCATCGGGGGTCTGCTCGATCTTCTTCGCGACCCGGTAGGTGGGGATCGCACCGCCGTAGATCCACTGCCGGAAGAACCAGGTCATGTCCTGCCCCGTGGCGCGTTCCACCGTCCGCTGGAAGTCCGCGGTCGAAGCCGTCCGCCCCCGGAAAGTGGTGTAGAAATTCTGCATGACTCCGGTAAACCGGTCCTCGCTCATCGTCTTCATGTCGAGCAGCAGGATTCGAAGCATGTGGAGGACCCACGCGCCCTTCTTGTAGATGATCGCATCGTAGTCGTCGTCCTTCCAGGCGGTCGCCACGCGGTGTCCCAGCCAGATCGGGAGGGCATCGTCCCGCCGCAGCAGGATGTCGGCCTTCCAGCGGTCCAGCATGCCGAAGTATTTGTCGTTCGACTTCCGCCGGGTCTGCATGTACCAGAGGCCCGAGAAATCGGCAAACCCTTCGCTGATCCAGCGGTCACGATAGGTGGCGTAGTCGACCGCAATGCCCCACCACTGGTGGGCGACCTCATGGGCGCGGAAGACCTCGTTCTCGCCCTGGTCGTCCCCCTGCAGAAACGTCGCGTACGAGAGGCCGATGATGCCCGGCCACGCTTCGCCATGGAGATCCGGAATCTCGGTGGCATAGAAGTGCTGGACCGGTGCCTCGCCGTAGACGTGCTCGTAGAATCGCATGGCGCTGCCGATGTCCCCGCCCACCTGTGCCTGCATGTTCTTGCCGCTGAGATAGGCGCGCGAGAGGGCGCGGTGTGTCGTCTCGGACCACAGCACGGTGACCGGGGGCACGCCCTCCTCCTGCACCGGGTAGGGCTCGAAGACGCCCAGGTTGAAGGAGGCATTCCTGATCGGCTGCGGCGTCACCCACCGGGTGCGGATCATGTGGTCGGGAACTCCCGCTGAGTCGCTGCGCACGCCTACACTGGCCAATGACAGGCCGGCAGGGCTATCGAAAGTCAGGTCGAAGATGGCCTTTTGTCGTGCGTCTAGTCCTACGGGGTACCAGCCGATGGACGTCTTGATATAGAAGAGGTCCAGGGTCTGGTCCCCCAGATAGCCAGGACAGATGTCCTGGTCCAACATGTCATCGTGGCAAGCGGCGCGTCTCAGGACGTCGCCGTGATAGTAGATCGTAACGGGGAGTACGTCGCCTGACTTGAGCGGATGCTCCAAGCGTAACCACAGGTTTCTACTGTCCTTCCCCTTGAACGCCACTGCCGGCCGCCCATCCTCATAGCGCGCCGAGTCCAGTGTCATCTTGCCGAATAGCGAAAAGGCCACCCAGGGCCCGACGGCCGTGTCGGAGGTAAGCGCCAGAGTTGCGGCCACCCGGAAATCCACACCGCCACCGGACTCCGACAGACTGACGCGCATGGTGTACCGCTCGACCCTGGCTTCGGACCGTCGCTCGGTCCGCCCGCCGGTCCGCACCGTATCGTTCATGCGCGGGAACTGGGCGACCGGCTCGGCGTAATGGGTGAAGCCGGTCCGCTTGCCCCGCGTGAGGAATCGCACCCCCTCCACTTCCTGCGGGTCGAGAAAGAACATCCAGGGGTCGAAGCTCCCGCGCACCATATGCGCGTAGAAGAATCCCGTCTGCTCGCCATTGAGCACCGCGCGCATGACATCCGGGTCCAGCGACTGGCGATCCTCGTTGCCGAGGAACTCCAGCGCGTCATCGGTCCGGTCCCTGAGGTCGAAGGGAGCCTCCCCAGCGCCGAAGGTGAGCTGGCGACGCAGCTCGGCCAGCGTCGAGTCCGCGAAGAGGAGCACCACATCCTCGAACGGCTCCGCGACGGTCGTGGATTTCCGGAACAGCTTCAGCCGCTCCTGCTCGATGGCGATCGGGGCCGAGAAGTTGAAGGTCCCGGTGCCGCGGAAGAGGGCGCCCATCACCTGTCCGCCGATTGGCTGGAGCAGGTACAGGGTTCCGGTCTCGAAGACCAGCTCACCCGCATCCCGTTTGAGGACCAGATGATTCACCTTTGCCGCCTGGTCGGTGGCTGGGCGCACCTTCCAGAGTTCCTGGAACCGGTCGGCATAGCTGTCGGCCGGAGTGCCCGCCCACGTCGAGCCCTGAGCGGATAGTTGCCCCCCGGTGCCCAGCACCAGGAGGAGGGCGCTTGCGAGAGCGTGGGAGCGCATGGGCGGTCCTGGCGAAAGGGGGTCGGGACGAAACCGGCTCGCGCTAGTATCGGGGCGCTGCCGGGTGCCGTCAACTCGTCAGGCGGGCGAGAGTCGTCGGAGCGTGTCGGACCACTCCTCGAGCGTCGCCGCCGGCGCCTGACAGGTCGCGCCGGCACAGGCATATCCGCGCGTCCCTCCTGCCGCAACCAGCATCCCCGCCACCGCCGCAGGCAGCGGGGCGGTGCGGGCGGCGCCGGCCCGAACGCGCTGCACCACCCGCCGCGGCAGGAATCGCCGCAGCGCTGCCCGGTGCATGGCGTCGGCCAGCGCCGAGGCGTCCGCGCCCGAGCCTTCCACGATCACCAGGTGGACGGCTGGGGCCACCGCCCAGCTCATCGCCTGCACGATCGTGGCGCCGTACAGGCCGAGTTGGGGGACCGCACTGGCAATACCGCGGAGCAGGGCGTCGCGTCGTTCGCCGAAACGCGGCGCGCCGGTGAGCGCTGCCAGGCGGGCCAGGCACAGCGCCGCGACCCCGTTGGGGGATGGGGTGGGAGCGTCCTGCACCGGTTTGGCCCGGGTTGGAAGCAACCCCTCGCCGTCGGTGGTGGAGGTATCGAATAGTCCACCGGCAGCGGGATCGCGATAGTCATCCCACACGCGATCGAGAAGCGCGGCGCTCCACTCGAGCCACGCCGCCTCCCCGGTAGCCTCATGGGCCTCCAGCGCCGCCAGCGCGACCTGCACCTGATCGTCAAGCAGTCCAGCGACACCTCCCGGCGAATGGGCCAGCGCCGTGGGATCGTGCTGCTCGGCCCGGATGCGCGTGAGGGTGCGAAGCCCATGGTCCAGCGCCCAGGCGTCGTCGAGGATGACCCCCGCCCGCACCAGCGCGCCGGCGAGCATGCCGTTCCAGCTGGTGTACCGCGTCCGATCCACAAGAGGGGCGGTCCGGCGAGAGCGTGCGGCGCGCATCTGCTCCTGCGCCAGGGCAAGCTGCGCTCCCGCCGTGGTGAGGTCGATGCCGCGCCGATGCGCGATCGTCTCCAGCGATTCTGCAATGAACAGGACGTTCCTGGCCGGATCATGGTGCATCTCCCCGGCCGTGCCGATGTCGTAGTAGGCACTCGCAACCTCGAACCCGCCGTCGTCTCCGATCGCGGCACGCGCCTCCTCGACCGTCCAGGTGAAGTAGTCGCCATCGTCGTGCAGGCCGACATCCGCATCCTGACTGGCCCCGTAACCCCCCGCCGGGTCGGCGAGCACCTCCCGCACCCAGCGCACGATGCCACGCGCCGCGACGGCGAACAGCGGATCGCCCAGCGCCAGCCAGCCGTCGAGGTACGCCTTGAGCAGCTCGGCGTTGTCGTAGGACATCTTCTCGAAGTGCGGCACGACCCAGCGCGCATCCACGCTGTAGCGATGGAAGCCGCCGGCGAGCTGGTCGTGCATCCCGCCACGCGCCATGCCGAGCAGGGTCTTGTTGGCGATGTCGCGAGCCCAGGGTTCTTCCGCTCCGGCATCGTGCCAGCGCTGCAGCAGGAAGGTCACGGCGGCAGGGTGAGGGAATTTCGGCTGACTGCCGAATCCGCCGTGAGTCGGATCGAACAGCCGCGCCATCGCAAGCGCGGCGTCCGTCAGCAAGGCGGGCACCGGCTCGCCGGGTGCGGCCTCATCGAGACGGTCCGCCAACACCCGCCGGATGGCGAGGGATTGCGCCGCGACCTTGTCCCGCTGGGTGTGATAGACGTTCCGCACCTGTTCGAGCACCGCGCGGAATCCGGGGCGGCCGTACTTGCCGTCAGGCGGGAAGTAGGTGCCGCCGTAGAAGACCTGTCCCTCCGGCGTCAGGAAGGCGGTCAGCGGCCAGCCGCCCTGACCGATCATCGCCTGGACGGCACGCTGGTAGCGGGCGTCGACGTCGGGTCGCTCGTCACGATCCACCTTGATGCACACGAAGTGGGCGTTCAGAAACTCGGCCAGCGTCTCATCCTCGTAGGATTCGCCGTCCATGACGTGGCACCAGTGGCACCACACCGCGCCGATGTCGAGCAGGATCGGCCGGTCGGCTCGCGTCGCTTCGGCAAAGGCCTCGGTGCCCCAGGGATGCCAGTGGATGGGCTGATGGGCGGCGGACTGCAGGTAGGCGGAGGCGGCACCGCCGAGTCGGTTGGGCATGCCGGGAAAAGTCCGCCGGGGCCTTGATTAATCAAGGCCACCGCGGACTTTTCCGAGGTGACCCATCCTCACGTCCCACCCGATGCCTCTCCCCATGACGGCGGCTTTCTCCGAGTCTTCTTCGGGTCGTTTGCGGCGCTCCTCGCGCTGCTCGCCGCGCTGGCGCTGCTGACGGACCCGCTCGGTGGGTTCGGGACGGGCCTGGTGCCGCCGGTCGTGTCCAGTGATCGCGATCAGAAAGCGGCGCGCTATCGTCGCCTCCCCCTGGCGCCCGAACTCGTCGTGCTCGGTTCCTCCCGCTCCAAGACCATTGCGCCATTCTGCCTGACCCAGTCACCGACCGGCGCCGGCTTCAACTTCGCGGTCAACGGCGCCGGCACCGAGGATCTCGTGGCCGTTCTGGGATTCCTCCGCGCGGAGCCCGGATTCCGGGTCCGCACGATGATCGTCGGGGTCGACCCCGAAATGCTGCAGGGCCGCGGTGGTGCCGATCGGGCCCTCGAGTCCAGCCGAGCGCTGGCCCGCTTTGCCCCACGGCAGCGAGGCCGGGTGGGGAGTCTCGGAGCCGACCTCTTCGGCTGGCAGGCCGTCGCCGCGGCGCTGCGCTCCATCGTCCTCCACATGGTGTCCCACGACTCGACTCCGGAAACGCTGCTCGGCGCTGACGGGGTTCAGCGCTATCCGCGTGCGGAGTCGGTGCTGAGCCACGCTCCCGATGCCATGCAGCCGCAGGTCCTCGGGTCGATTCCCGGTATTCTCGCCCGCTATGAGTCCTTCTCCGGACTCGACAGTGAACGGACCGCCGACCTCAGCGACTTCGCCCGGGAAGCGCATGCGGCGGGGATCGAGGTCGTCGCCTTCATTCCGCCGGTGCATCCCGCCCTGGCGCGAGCGGCGGCCGGGACTGCCTGGCGGCCGCGGACCGAGGAGACGGTGGCGTTGCTGCGCGGGCTCGAAGGGGAAGGTGTGCTGCGCTATGTCGAGACCCGGCAACTGCTGGACGCCAGCCGGGACACCACCCAGTTCGTGGATGCGATCCATTTTCTCGCTCCAGCCGCCGCGACGCTTGCCGGTGCGCTGAGCGGGGGTCGGGGACGCTGTGCTGTTCAATAGCTACATCTTCTGTCTGGTCTTCCTCCCCGCTGTGCTCGCAGGGTGGTGGCTGCTACCCGGCGCGCGAGCGCGGCTCGGATTCCTCACCCTCGCCAGTTACCTCTTCTACGGGTGGTGGGACTGGCGATTCGTGCCGCTCATGCTCGCGTCCACAACCGCGGACTTTGTGGCCGGCGCGGCGATCGACCGGAGTGCTGATCCGCGGCACCGGCGCACGATTCTCATCCTGCTGCTTGCCTTCAATCTCGGCATCCTCGGGATTTTCAAGTATTACGACTTTTTCGCCGGTGGACTCAACGGACTCGGCGCGCTGCTTGGCGCGCAGGAGACGCTGCCGCTGCTGCACCTGGTGCTGCCAGTCGGAATTTCATTCTACACCTTCAACTCCATCAGTTACACGATCGACATCTACCGTGGCGTCCTCCGTCCGGCACGCAGCATTCTCGAGTTTTCGGCCTTCGTCTCGATGTTCCCGCATCTCGTTGCCGGCCCGATCGTCCGGTATGCCGACCTCGCGCCGCAGCTCTCGCGGATCCCGGACCGGCCCGAGCGCGCCGCGTGGGTGATGGGCTGCTGGTTCTTCGTGCTCGGCATGGCCAAGAAGGTGCTGGTCGCGGACCTGCTCGCCTCGCAGATCGTCACGCCGCTCTGGCACCAGGCGGGGGCGCTGGATGCCGGCGAGGCGTGGCTGGTGGTTCTGGCCTACACGCTCCAGATCTATTTCGACTTCTCCGGCTACAGCGACATGGCGATCGGGCTGGCCTTCCTGTTCGGCTTCCGCTTTCCGCAGAACTTCGACGCCCCCTATCAGTCGGCGAACATCGCCGAATTCTGGCGCCGCTGGCACATGTCGCTCTCCTTCTGGCTGCGCGATTACCTCTTCATTCCGCTTGGCGGGAGTCGCGGGTCGCGGTGGCGCACCGCCGGCAACCTCGGGATTGTCATGCTGCTTGGCGGGCTCTGGCATGGCGCCGCGTTGCCTTTCGTGGTGTGGGGACTCTATCACGGGGTGCTGCTGGGGGGATACGCGCTGCTCAAGCAGCGAGGCTGGGTGCCACGCGCCCGGCCCGTGGCGGTCCTCTGCACGCTGCTTTCCGTCATGCTCGGCTGGGTCGTCTTCCGATCGGCAACGCTCGCGGAGGCGGGACAGCTGCTCGGGGTGATGAGCGGGGTCCGCGCCGGCGCTGGCGGCAATCTGGGCCTGATCGGCTCACCGCTCGCGTACCTGCTGCTGGTGTCCGCGCTCGGCATTGTGTGCTTCGTGCCGGACACCTGGCGACTCGACTTGCCTCGCCGCCCGGTCTGGGGTGTGGTGCTCGCGGGGCTCCTCGGCCTCTGCCTGCTCCGCTTCGCGACGCCGAGCCCCTTCCTGTATTTCCAGTTCTGACCCGCCTGACAAATCAGCCTGCGGCAGGCGTGGGCTGGCGGCGCCGGCCGACGTCGCCCCGATAGCCGCCGTGGCCACAACGGGTTAGCCGTCCCCCGAACAGGTGCCGGTTGACCGCGGGACCGAAGCCGCTAGTATCACCCATCCCGACGCACGGCGCCGGGAGACTACCATGTTCGCCATTCTCGTCGAGGCACTGACCGTCGTCGCAACCGCGCTCCTGGCGGTGGCCGTCGTCGGCGTTGTCCTGGTCCGCTGGACGCCGCTCGGAGTGCGCCTCCGTCAAATCCGCAATCGGCGGCGGTTGGAGGTCCGGGCGGAGCTCACCTGTCCCATCCATGGCTATCAGTCCCCGGAAAGCCTCGTCCGCCTGAACAGCGGCGGGGTGCTGTGTTCCCTTTGCTTCAAGGAGGCGATGGACGATGTCGAACAGCTATGACGGGTGGTCTCACCGGTGGTCCGAGCGGGGCAATGCGCTCGGAAAGCTGCTCGCGGCTGGCGCCGTCGTGCTGCTGCTGCTGGTTGCGGCGCCGTCGTGCATGACCTACATCAGTCCGGGCAACGTGGGCATCGTGATTCACCGCGCCGGTGGTGGCGTCGATGCGCACGCGCTGGGCCCGGGGTTCCATGTCCGGAACCCGCTCGCGACCGGCATCGAGGAGTACCCGACTTTCATGCAGACCCTGGTGCTCACGCGGGCCTCCACCGAGGGTTCGGCAAACAATGACGAGATCAACGTGAACAGTGTCGAGGGCCAACCCCTGTCGCTCGACGTGTCCATGTCGTTCGAGCTGGATCCGGCCAAGGTTCCGGAGCTCTACTCCACCTTCCGGACGGATATCGCCACGATTCAGCACGGCTACGTGAAGCAGGCGATCCGGCAGGCGCTGCAGGAGGTCGTCGGAGGAGAACCGATCGCGGAGATCATCGGGCCGAAGAAGGCAGAGGTCGTGGGGCGGGTCCAGGGGCTGCTGACGGCCCGGCTGGCGCAATACGGCATTCAGGTGCGTCAGTTCACTCTCAATGAACTGCGGGCGCCGGAAGCGGTCATGCAAGCGATCAACCAGAAGAACGTCATGTCGCAGCAGGCACTGACGGCGCAGAACGAGCTGATGAAGAACCAGTACCAGGCTCAGGGCGACTCCATCAAGGCGATGGGCCGCGCCAAGGCCATCATCGCCGAGGCCGAGGCGCAGGCACGGGCGAATCACCTCCTCGCCGAGAGCATTACTGCGACGCTGGTGCAGTACGAGTACGCCAAGCGCTGGGACGGCAAGATGCCGCAGGTCACCAGTGGCGCCACGCCGTTGTTGCAGCTGCCTGGCAATCACTGAAGCATCCGGGGGATGCCGGGCGACGCGGGGGCCGTGAGCGATCACGGCCCTCGCTGGCGTGGGGGAGTGTCGTGGGCGTTCGCTTCTGCATCATCCGAAACAGCTGGAATCGCCTGGCGTAGGGAGCCGATTCCGCTCCAGTGCCGTTGCCGACCGCCCGAGGTCCCCATGACGCGATTGCCGCTGCCCCTTCTGCTACTCGGTTGCGTTTCTCTCACTTCGGTGATGACGGCACAGGGGGCGCCGCCATCCGGCTGCGTCAGTGCAGAGGCACGGCAGTTCGACTTCTGGGTCGGCAGCTGGGAGGTTTCCGTCGCCGGCAAGCCAGCCGGGACCAATGAAGTCACACTGGAGGAGAGCCGCTGCGTGCTCCACGAGCACTGGACCGGCGCCCGGGGAGGCACCGGTCAGAGCTTCAACTTTTTCGACCGTGCCACGGGGAAATGGCAGCAGTTCTGGGTCGACAATTCCGGTGGGTATCTGTACTTGACCGGCGGGTACGCCGACGGACGCCTGGTCCTCACCGGCTCGGCCCCCGGACCCGACGGCAACCCCGCCGAACAGCGGCTGACCTTCTTCAACAACCCCGACGGCACGGTACGTCAGTTCTGGGAGATGTCGGCCGATCATGGGGCGACGTGGCAGGTCGCCTTTGATGGGCTGTACCGCAGGCGCTGAGGCGACGGGTTGACAGATATGTGTGGCACACATATGTTGACCCCATGTCGACCGCCCGCGCCGCCAATCTACTGGGAGCCCTGGTGACCGCCCTCCAGGACGAGCTGGAGGCGGCAACCGCCGAGGAGGCCCGTCACGGCTCCGCCTTTCCCGCGGCGCTCGCCTCGATGCTCGGCGAGGCCGGGATGTCCATCGAGCAGCTCCGCCGGATCCTTGGCCTCTCCCACAGCGGCACGGTCCGCCTCCTCGATTGCCTCGAGACCGATGGCATGGTGGAACGAAAGGCTGGGGCGGACGCCCGCACCACGGCGCTCCACCTGACGGCCGCCGGGCGCCGCCAGGCGCGTGCCGTGCTCGATGCCCGCCGGGCGGCGCTCACGCCAGCGCTCGACCTGCTCACCCAGGCCGAACGGACCCTGCTGGGCCGCCTCACCGAGAAGATGCTCGCCGGCCTGACCCGGAATCGCCAGCACTCCGACCACCTCTGCCGTCTGTGTGACCTCACTGTTTGTCCGGACGCGACCTGCCCGGTGGACTGCGCCGCCCGGGCACACGACGATTGATTCCCAGCCGCAACCTGTGCCGATGGAGGTGTTATATGTATGCTGCATATTTATATATTCTCCGTGCCCTCGCGCCGGTCCCCGCGCCCCGCCGCCCCGCGGTCATCAAACAGCCGGATCCCGCTGTCGCCGCGTCCCGGGAGACTGCGCCCGTCCGATCGAAACACCCCAGGCCGAATCGCGCTACCGTGGGAGTGGTTCGAACCGTGCCGTGAAGTGCCGCAGGAAGGGCGCCTGCTCGGTGAAGCGGAGGCCTCGAACCTCGTGCCGCCTGGCGTGGACGTTGAGAATGGCCTCCACGACGTAGTCGATGTGGCTCTGGGTGTAGACCCGCCTGGGGATGGCGAGCCGTACCAGTTCCATGGCCGCCGGCGTCTCGGCGCCGGTGCCGGGGTCGCGCCGACCAAACATCACCGTGCCGATCTCCACCGCCCGGATGCCGGCCTCCCGATACAGCTCCACCACCAGCGCCTGCCCCGGGAGCTCCAGCGCCGGGATGTGCGGAAACAGCGCGGCGGCGTCGATATACACCGCATGCCCACCCGGCGGCTGCACGATAGGCACGCCCTGTTCCGAGATGTGGCGGCCGAGATACGTCGTGGAGGTGATCCGGTAGAGGAGGTAGTCCTCCGCCAGGGCCTCGTAGAGGCCCACTGCGATGGCCTCGAGGTCCCGGCCGGCGAGGCCTCCATACGTGGGGAAGCCCTCGGTGAGGATCAGCAGGTTGCGTTCCTGTTGCGCGACCGCGGCGTCGTTACTGGCGATGAAGCCGCCGATGTTCGCCATGCCATCCTTCTTGGCGGACATGGTGGCGCCGTCCGCGAGCGCGAACATCTCGCGGGCGATCTCGATCGGTGCCTTGGCGGCGTAGCCTGCCTCACGGAGTTTGATGAAGTAGGCATTCTCCGCGAAGCGGCAGGCATCGATGTAGAAGGGGATCCCGTGGCGTCGGCACAGCGCGGACACCGCGCGGACGTTGGCCATCGAGACCGGCTGCCCCCCCCCGGAATTGTTGGTCACCGTGAGCATGCACAGTGGAATCTTCTCCCGGCCAACTTCCCCGATCAGCCGTTCCAGGGCCGGGACATCCATGTTCCCCTTGAACGGGTGGATGGTCTGTGGCTCCCGTCCCTCCGCGATGACCAGATCGACGGCACGGGCGCCAGTGTGCTCGACATTGGCCCGCGTGGTGTCGAAGTGGGTATTGCTCGGGACCACGTCCCCCGGCTTGCACATCACCGAGAAGAGGATCCGCTCCGCCGCGCGGCCCTGATGGGTGGGAAAGACGTACTTGAAGCCGAAGATGTCCTGGATCGCCTGCTCGAACCGGTAGAATGATGGACTGCCCGCGTACGACTCGTCCCCGCGCATGATGGCAGCCCACTGCTGGCTGCTCATCGCCGAGGTCCCGCTGTCGGTGAGCAGGTCGATCAGCACATCGTCCGACCGGAGCAGGAAGACATTGTAGCCCGCCTCACGCAGACGGGCCTCGCGCTCGGGACGGGTGGTCAGGTGAATCGGTTCGACCGACTTGATCCGGAATGGCTCGATGATCGTTTTCATGGACTCCAATATGCCTTGAATCCGCCGGGGCTTCCATATTCCCGGGATGACCAGTTCTCCCGGAGAGCAGATCGTGGTGATCGGGGCGGGGGCGGCCGGCCTCATGGCGGCAATCCACGCCGCCACTTCCGGCCGACAGGTGCTCCTCCTCGAACGCACCCCGGATGGTGGAAGGAAGATCCTGATCAGCGGCGGCGGGCGGTGCAACATCCTGCCCTCCGTGCTTGATCCCGTCTGCTTCGTCTCCGAGTCATCGTCCCATATCCTGCGCCGCCTGCTGCTGTCGTGGCCGCTCGAGGAACAACGTGCCTTCTTCGAGCACGTCGTCGGGGTGCCGCTCGAGCTGGAGCCCGAGACCGGCAAGCTCTTTCCCGCCTCGAGCCGCGCCCGCGATGTCCGTGATAGCCTGGTTGCGCTCGCTCGGGCGAGAGGAGTGCAGTTCCGGGGCGGGTGCCAGGTCGTCGACATTGCGCCGGCATCGAAGGACTGGACGGTGATACTGGAGCGCGGTGAATCGATCGCGGCGCGCAGCGTGATCCTCGCCACGGGCGGCCTCTCCGTTCCTGCCACCGGGAGCGATGGGTTTGGCTTCGACCTCGCGCGGAGAACCGGCCACACCGTCCACCCGACCTACCCCGCACTCACCCCGCTCACGGCCAGCCCGGCCGTCCACGCCTCTCTCGCGGGAATCTCCCTCGACGTGACGCTGGAGGCGCCAGGGGCCGGCCGGGGTCGTACCGCCACAGGAGGATTTCTCTTCACCCACCGCGGGTACAGCGGCCCCGCCGTGCTGGACATCTCGCACCTGGCGGTGCGCGCCCGCGACGCCGAGGCAGAACGGCAGGTGCTGCGCGTGCGCTGGAGTCGATGGTCAGACGTCGAGTGGGAGGAGCGACTTACCCGACGGAGTCCGCAGGCGGTCCTCACGATGCTGCGGGAGGCCCTCCCCGCTCGACTGGCGGAGTGGCTGCACGCCGATGCCGGCCTAGAACCGGGGCGGCAACTCTCGCAGCTGCGCCGCGAGGAGCGCCGAGGCCTGATCGACCGTCTGGTGCGCTATCCCTTGCCGTGGACCGGCGACGAGGGGTACAAGAAGGCGGAGGTGACGGGCGGAGGGATCGCGCTGGATCAGATCCACCCCTCGACGCTCGAGAGCCGACGGTTTCCGGGACTCTACTTCTGTGGAGAAGTGCTCGATGCGTTCGGGCCCATTGGCGGGTACAACTTCGCCTGGGCCTGGTCGACGGGTCGGGCAGCGGGGCTGGGCGCCGGAAGGCGATAGCGATTGGGCTCCCCTTCGACTCCGGAAGGGAAGGAGAGAGGGGCCGCGGCGAGGGATGTTATCGGCGAGCCTGGCGCGGCCCGGGACCGGTTCGGTGCGCCTCTAGAACCCGCCGACGGTGAATCCGCCGGTGAGGAGAAAGAATTGAGGCTTTGCTGCCTCGGTATAGATATTCATGTACCGCGCCTCTGCGAAGAGCGCCAATCCGCGGCCGCCGAGCGAAAATCCCGCCCCCCCATCGATCGTCGGGCTGGTCTCCCGCGATTCCCCGAAGCCCGGCCCCGTTGTCCTGGTGCGGACATAACCGCCGCCACCGAAGACGTAGAACCGGTTCGGGGTCCGCCTGGAGCCGAGCTGGAAGACAAGATTCGCGGTGCTGCCGAGGTACTCCTGGCGACCGGTCATCGCGCGCAGGTTGGCGCGTCCGTACAGCGCGTCCAGTCGCAGACCCAGCGAGGTGGAAGCGGCCGCGAAATAGGTCAAGCTGGCATTGCCGAGCCACCCCTTTCTGATCAGATCGGCGTGGGAGCGGACAGGGACGATCACGCCGCCACCGAGCCCCAGCCGGATATCGCCTTGCGCCGCGAGGGCGGGTGGGGTGGCGAGAGTAATTCCGACCAGCGCAGGGATGGCCCAGCGACGCATGAATATCCGGTTGATTGAAAGGACCAGATAGATACCATCCGGGGGGCTGTGGCGCGGTAACGACGGTCACGACGAGGCGGTAACCCAGAATACCCGTGCTGCGGCGCGGGGATGCCGGAGGGTTATTGGACCAGCGGAACCAACTGCTTCAGGGAGTCGAGCGGCGCCCTGGCCACCAGGGAGATACGGTAGCCATCCTCGTCGAGCCAGGTGGCGACGCTCACCCCGTCGGGGGCGCTCCCGTAGGCCGTCTGTCCACTCTCGAGTGTCGGATCTTCGATCGAGCGCATGCCATCGCTGTCAGTGGGGATCCGCTGCTGGTCGAGCAGCAGCCGCCCGCCTTCAGGCGACCGGTACACCACGCGGATGACATCCAGCCCGCTTTGTGCACCCGGAACGGCGGAGGCGGGCCCCAGTTCGATGTGGTCGATGGTCAGGCCGCTGACTGACCGCAGCGGACCGCCCAGGTGCCGCGCGGCTTCCTCCCGCTGCACTACACGGAACCGTGGCGACACCGGCACCGGAGCTGCCCCGGCGTTGGCGCGGGTCGGTGTCCGGGGTGATGGATCGCCGCCGGATGCCGGAAGCCGGCGGCCGCCGGGGTCGCCAGCTGGCACGTCCGGGGAAGGGGCCGGTGCAACCGTCGCAGCGGCGCGATCCCGTGTGTCAGGCGCACGCGGGCTCGGTCGCGATGGATTGCCGGCGGGACGTGGGCTGGTCTTCGCCGGCTCCGGTGCCGCCATGCCCATGCCGTCACTTGGCTGCCGAAGCCGGCTCGCGCCGTACCCGACCAGGAGTGCCATGAACACCGCGCCGATCCACAGCATGGTCGTGAGATCCGGCAGCGTTCGCCGGGAGCGCTCGGCGCCCGGGAGCATGACCAGCCCACCGGGGGTTACGGTCGCCATCGGCCCCTGATCCACGGCCAACTCCGGGAAGCGCTCGTCGACCTCGGTGAAGTTGTCTCGCCACTCCTCCAGCCGGCGGGCGCAGGCGCGGCAATCATCCACGTGGCGGCGGATGCGCTGAAGATCAGCGCCGGAGATGGAGCCGTCGATCAGCTTCGCGAGGAGTCGGTCGGTCAGATGGAACATTTGACTCCCAATCTACTCTCCAGCGGCAGCCTCCGCCGCCTCGAACAGTCTCACCGGACCATCGGAATCAGGGCACGCAATGAGTCGCCTGGCAGAAATCCGGTAAGCACAAGCAGGAATCCATGTTGATCGAGCCATTGAACGCTCTGTGGCCCTCCCGGAGTCGGGGTGAGCAGAGTGTCCCCGGGGAGGAGACGACCCGGGGCTCGGTTCCGTCTCGCTTCGAGGGACGCCGGGAGGCGCTGCTGGTCGAGCCAGAGCTCTCTGCCAGGAGGATCCTGATAGACCACGCGCACGACGTCCAGCGCAGAATCCCCGCCAGCCATGAGTGCGGCTGGCCCGAAGAGGATTCGCTCGGGATTCAGCCCGTCCACGAGACGGATTGAGCCCTCCAGCGTTTTCACGGCCACTTCCATACTGATCTGCCGGAGGCCGCCACCGGCCGGCGAGGCTGCGCCACTGTCCAGCCGCGTTTCCCTGGCCGACCGAATCGGCGCGGCGCTCTTCATGGTGGACTGTGCCGACTGCACTATCCCCTGTCCGGACGCCTCGGGCGCCGCGGCGTCGCGCGGTGTCTGGGGTTGGGCGGTTGCGATTCCCCCGGATGTCGTGGGCTGCTGGAGCGCCTGCACCGCGGCCTCTCCAGCGTCGCGCCTGCTGGCCGGGCCGGGCGGGACAGATGGCGAAGGGGCGGGTGTGGCTTGCCGCACCTTACGTTCGGCTGGGGCTTCCCGTCTGGCGCCCGCCGAGGCGGGCTCGGATGGGGCCGCCGCGGGGGCCGGCACAGCGGCGGCCGCGGGCGCAGCCTTATCTGCGGAGGTGGCAAGGAAGTCGTTGGTGGTCTGCGGGCCGTCAGGACGCGACAGACCCCGCATGGAGTAGCCGAGCCCGAGGGCGAGGACGATCGTGGCCGCCCAGGCCAGGGTGCGCCAGGGTGGCGTGTGGCGGGCGCCCTCGCTGTCGCCGGCCGGCATCGCCAGCGAGGACGGAGCTAGGGCCGCTCTGGGCGGGAGATCGACCGAGGCGACCAGCCGGAACGCCTCACCGGCCATGAGCTGGATCTCCTCCCAGAGCACCTGGCACTCCGCGCAGCCGGCGAGATGGGCCTCGGCCGCCCGCTGCTCTTCCGGATCCAGTTCGTGATCGAACAGGGCGGCGAGCTTCCCCTCATCAAGATGCGACATGGCGATCCTTCTCCTGCTCGCGGTAGGCTTCCACGAGGCGCCGGCGGGCCCGCGACAGCGTGGTCCCGATCGCGCCCTTGGCGAGCCCGGTGGCCGCGGCAATTTCATCGTAGTCGAATCCCTCGGCCTTGAGCAGCAGGACCTCACGATCGAGGTCACGCATGCCGGCCAGGGCGGCCTGGACCGTACGGGTCTGATCCGAGCGTTCGTAGTCGTCGTCGGCCCCCGGCGCGCTGCTGACCGACTCCCCCTTGAGCAATTGCAGTCGCCGGCCCTGCCGCACCGCGCGGCGTCCGTCATCGCGGACCAGGTTCAGGGCTACCGCGAAGAGCCAGGGCCGGGGATTGTCAGGCGGCGCGACCACTGCCCGCGCGAAGGTCTCCTGGGCCAGGTCCTCCGCCCGGTCGCGGTCCCCGGTGCGGCGGTACAGCATCCGCACCAGGGATTCGTAGTACTGCGCGAACAGCTGTTCGATCGGCGTTCCGGTCATGCGCATTCCCGGGTGTGGTCCGCCCTCAACCGCAGATGGTCCTGGTGGTCTGCACCGGCGCCCGGAAACTCCCATGCAGGCGCCGGCCGTCCGTAAAGGTCACGTCGTAGCGCCCGACCAGTGCGCCATCCGGCGCACGGGGGGCGAAGACTACCCAGCCCGCGGTGGCCGACAGACATGCGCCTGCCGCCGGACAGTACACCGGGGCCGCGGCGTCGCTCTCCGAGCGACCGACCACCCACCGGGCGGCAGAAACCGTCGACAGATCGTGATAGACCGTCAGCCGGAGCATCGGATACGGGGCCGTACTGTCCGCCGCCGTCCCTGTGAGGATGACCGAGGTGGCGGCACCGTCCCAGGGTGCGCAGTCGGCCGACGCATGGGCCTGCGACCACCGGCTCGCCGGAGTGGTGTCCTGCGGGGTGGCGCAGCCGGCCAGCGCGATGAGACAGAGTGCGAGCTTCATTGCGTGACTCCCCTGAAACCGCGGACGAACTCCCGGACTTCGGATGCACTCACCTGCTCCCGGCCACCGACCGCGACCTGCAGGCTCGCCCGGCGTCCCGCCACGAGAACGGCGTCGCCGACGCTCAGACTCGAGACCAGGTCGGGAAGCGCGCGGGTCACCGCAAAATAAGCGGCGCTGTAGGGAGCGACGGTGAGTACCCGGAGGCTATCGCTCTGATTGAGGTCCGTCCAGATGCCCGCACGCAGGGCGAAGATCCGCCCGCCGGCACGCTTGAGTGCCCCGCTGCTCCCGCCGATGGCGGTGAGCTTGTCCTCGGCCGCGTTCTCCGCGTCGGCGAGCGAGGATGCCTTGGACAGCTGGCCACTTTCCCGGGCCCGCTCGAATGCAACCTGGCCGGTCTGGGCCGCGGGTGCCGCGGGCGGCGTCATCATGCGCATCATCGGCATCGGGCCATCACGCCGGCCCGCCAGCACCGAGGGCTCCTGCACCAGGTAGGAGGTGTACTCGGTGAGGATGCCGTGTCGCAGTCCGAGCTCCCGCACCTCGCGGATGAGGGCATCGGACGGACCTTCCAGCCGGAGTTGCCGAGTGAGATCCCCAATGCGGCGCGAGGCCCAGAGCTTCGGAATGAATTCGTTGCCGCCCGCGACGGCCGGGAAGATCGCATCCGCGGTGAATCGTTCCCGATGGCCATTGCGCTCCCCCTCGATGACCACCGCGCCGCGCCCCTCGCCATGATACCGGCAGAAGACTACGAGCTCTTCGCCGAAGAAGAGATCGGGAAGTTGCGCCGGGGAGAGGTCCGTGAAGCGGACCGGACTCTCGACGATCCGCAGATTGACGAGCGCCGGGCGCCGGAGCTTGCCCACCAGATTGCCGACGGCGACCTCGACGCTCGCATCCGGGGCAACGTACTCGGCCGATCCGCGCCCCTCCTTGGCCAGCCGATCGAGCAGGTAGGTGTTCACGTCGGGGCCGACGCCGATGGTAAACACCCGGCTCCGGCCAATCCGGCTGGCGGCGAGTGCCGCGATGCGATCGGGCTGCTGCTCTCCCACCGAGGGGACACCGTCGGTCAGAAAGAGCACGATCGGCAGGCGGTCCTCCGCCACCGTGCCGCCGAGGACCGCGTCGAGTGCCCCCGAGATATTGGTGCCGCCATCGGCGTCGAGGCCATCGACAAAGGCGCGGGCATCCCGCAACGTCTCCGGGGTGACCGGCGCCCAGCCATCACGGAAATTGCGCACTCCGCTGCTGAAGGCGACCAATCGGAACCGGTCCGCGGAGCCGAGCGTGCCGAGCGCCTGACGCAGCGCGGCCTTGGCCTGGTCGAGTTTCTGGCCTGACATCGAACCGGAGACATCGACCACCAGCGAGAGGTCCCGCGGGACGACCACCCCTTCCTCGTGCGCTGGTGGCGCGAGGAGCAGCATCGCATAGCCGTCCTCCCCGCCAGGGGCGTGGGTGAGCACGGTCGTCCCCACCAGCCCACGCCGGAGCGGGAGCAGCAGGTCGATGTCGCCGCCGGCCTGCGTGTCGATCGTAACCTCCAGCCGCCCCTGCTCCCGCCGTGTGGCCAGCGGATGGGTGGGAGAATAGGGGGTGCCATAGATGCGTTCGTCGGGAACGGTCAGGCGCCACGTGCCCGACGCGCCGCCCCGCGCGCCGAGGGCATAGCGGATGCGCAGCGCGTCCCCGGTGCGCTCCAGGAGTTGGGTGTAGCGGAGGATGACCTTGCGCGTCTCGCCGGGCTGGATGGGGAACACCTGAGCGCGGACCAGGCCGTGACCCGCCAGGGTCAGCAGCGCGGGGTCGCGCTGCCGGCGCACGATCTCCTCGTAGATTCCGCGCGCCTGATCGGCGTTCATCATCTCCCCGCGCAGTTCCTGATCCCCCTGCCAGAGCGAGAAGTTCTGAAACACCGCTTCGCCGGGCAGGGGATAGAGGTAACTCCCTTCGGCCAGACCGCCGCCGGCATTCCGGAAGCGTTCCTCCACCTCTACCCGCACGATGCGCCCCTCGATCGTGGTGCGGACCTCGGAGCTGATACGGGAGATGGCGGGGCTGGACTGGACAGGGAGACGGGATGGAGTGACTTCGATCCAGCCCTGGGCGGCGACGGGCGTGGAGACGGCGAGGAGCGCGACTGCGCTCAGCAGGGTGCGGTGCATCGGTGGCCTCATTGGCTGTTGGGTCGCGCGGGGGATGCGCCTGGCCAGAGGGTTTGCACAGCAGCGGTGCGAGGAGGGCGGGCGACCATATGGCTCGCCCTTGCTAGTTTAGGGTATGCCGACGATCACCGTGCTGCGCACCTATCTCGAGATGACAGCGCTCTCCGACCTCGTGGCGGAGGGCTCCGCCGGCCCGGAGGTCCGGCTCGAGCGGGTCGACGACTGTCCCTGGCATTTCTATCGGTACCTCTATGCGGAGGTCGGCCGGCAGTACCACTGGAGAGATCGGCTGGTCTGGACCGAAGCGCAATTCCGCGCCCACCTGGCCGGCCCGAGCACCATCTGGCTGCTCTCGGTGGGCGGGGCGCCCGCCGGGTACTTCGAACTGCGGCGCCATGAGGATCGCTCGATCGAGGTAGGGTACTTCGGTCTGCTGCCGGAATTCGTGGGGCGGGGGCTCGGAAAGTATCTGCTGACCCGGGCGGTGCAGGAGGCTTGGGCGATGCAACCGACCCGCGTCTGGCTGCACACCTGCTCCCTGGATCATCCCGGTGCGCTGCCGAACTACCTCAAGCGGGGCTTCCGCCGGCTGCGCGAGGAGATCTACCAGACCACCCTTCCCTGACGCCGGCCGGGTGCGTTAGGAGGCGACCGGAGGCTCGGCCGAGGGGCAGTGGGCGGCGATGACGCAGGCGCCGCACTGCGGGCGCCGAGCGATGCAGACTGCGCGGCCGTGGAGAATCAGCAGGTGGGAGATGCGGGTCCACTCGACCCGCGGCATGAGGGTCATGAGATCCTGTTCGATTTTCACCGGGTCGGTGTGGCGGGTGAGCTTGAGCAGGCGCGCGAGGCGGGTCACGTGCGTGTCGACCGTGACGCCCTCATTGATCCCGAAGGCATTGCCGAGGACGACATTCGCGGTTTTCCGGCCGACGCCCGGAAGGGCGTGCAGCGCCGCCATGGTGCGTGGAATCTCACCGCCGTGCTCCGCAACGACCGCCTGCGCCATCGCGATCAGGTTCTTCGCCTTGTTCCGGAAGAAGCCGGTCGACTGCACCAGCGCCTCGATCTCCGATTGCGCCGCGCCCGCAAGCTGCGCCGGCGTGGGAAACCGTGCAAAGAGTGCGGGGGTCACCATGTTCACCCGGGCGTCGGTGCATTGCGCGGAGAGTATCGTGGCGGCGAGCAGCTGAAATGCGTCACGATGCAGCAGCGCGCAATGGGCGTCGGGGTAGGCGCGCCGGAGCCTGGCGAGGATCCGGCGTGCGCGCGCGAGGCGGGTGGCGGCGCTCTCCCGGCCGGGCATGGGGCGCCGCGGGCGAGTCGTCATCGTGTGCGGCGCCGCGCGACGTGCTCGAGGAATCCCTCCACCGTGCGGGTGTTGAGCACATCCGCCCGGGTCAGCCACCCCTTCCGCGCAATCCCCACCCCGAAGTGGATGTTTCGGATTCCGGCGAGGTTGTGGGCGTCGGCGCCGATGGAGATCGCCACCCCGGCATCGCGCGCCTGACGAAGCAGGCGCCAGTCGATGTCGAGCCGGTGAGGGTCGGCGTTGATCTCGATGGCCACCCCCGTAGCAGCCGCCTTGGAGATCACGGCCTCCATGTCGATTGCGTACGGGTCGCGGCTGAGCAGCAGGCGGCCCGTCGGATGTCCGATGATGCTGAGGTGGGGATTGTCCATCGCGGTGAGCATGCGGGCAGTCATCTCTTCGCGGCTCATGCTGAACCGGCTGTGGATGGAACCGATCACGAAGTCGAGCCGGCCGAGGACGCCGTCGTCGTAGTCGAGCTCGCCGGTGCCGAGGATGTCGGCCTCGATGCCCTTGAGCACCCGGATACCGAGGCCGCGGGCGTTGACGGCATCGATCGTATCCGCCTGACGGAGCAGATCGTCGGCCGAAAGCCCTCCAGCATAGGCGGCGGCCTTGCTGTGGTCGGTGATGCCGATCCACTGGTAGCCGGCGTCCCGGCAGGTCAGCGCCAGCTCCTCCACCGAGTTGGAGCCGTCGGACGCGGTGGTGTGGCAGTGGAGGAAGCCGAGCAGGTCGCGGCGCTCGAGGAGCGCGCGGCAGGGTGCCGGCTGCCGCCGCACCGATCTCGCCGCGGCCTTCGCGCAGCTCCGGCGGAATGCTGGCGAGGCCGAGCGCGGCATAGAAAGCAGGCTCGTCGCCGGTGGGGATGAAGGCGCTCCCCTTCCACAGGGCGGCGCCATCCAGCGCGAAGCCGTTGACGCTGGGCGTGGGCGGCGAGGTCCGCCAGGTGCTCCTCGCTGCCGGTGGCCTGTACCAGCACGGCCCCGACATTCTTCGGCGTGGTGACGACGATCTGCGCTTGCGCGCCGCCGCTCATCCGAAGCGTCATCCCGCGCTCGTCCTGTCCCGCAAACTCGTGCACGCCAGCCAGCTCGCCGATTCGTTTGAAGATCTCGGCCGGGGCCACGTTGGCCACCAGCACCAGCACGATCTCCCGCACCGACTTCCATCCGCCGCCGGACATCCCCGGCAACGATTGCGTCGAGATCACGCCGGGAAGGCGGCGAGGGCGGCGCGAAGTGCCTCCGCCTCCTCCTCGGCATGGTGCGCCAGCTTGAATGCGCTCGCCTGACGGAGAAAGGCGATGCCCTTGAGAATGTTGTCCGCGGTCTTCTGGCCGAATCGCGGCAGTCGGGCGAGGCGGCCGTCACGGGCGGCCCCCTCCAGGTCGGGCAGGGAGTCGATGTCGAGCGCCTCGTGGATCTGGCGGATCTTGGCGACGCCGAGACCGGAGATCTGCAGCATCTCCACCAGGCCCGGGGGCACCTGCGCCGCGCAGCTCTTCGAGGGTCGCGCTGCGTCCGGTGCTCACCAGCTCCTGCACAATCTGCAGGGTGGCCGGGCCGACCCCCTTGGTCGCGGCGAGCGTCCCATCGGACAGCGCTTCCTGCAGCTCACCGGGGAGCGCGGTTACCGCCTTGGCCGCCGTACGAAAGGCGCGCACCCGAAAGGTATTTTCGCCCTGCAGCTCCATCAGGGAGCCGATCTCCTCCAGCACCTGCGCCACGGTCTTCTTGTCCATAGGTCGTCCTCAGCGCAATTCGATGGCGGTGTGCGGCCGCTGGCTGGCCCCGGCACAGGCCGCCGCCTCCGGCAGGAGCCCATGGCCCCGCGCCGCGAGCTCGAGCAGCTCTTCCGCGCCCACGATGGAAAAGAGTCCCGCCGCTGCTCCGCCTGGGAGCACCGGCTGGAAGGCCGCGCTGCCGTCTTCGCGGGTGTACTCGGCAGTACGGTAACCGTCGGCATCGACCACGCTGAACCCTTCGCGGTCCGGGATGGAGCCCGAAAATCGCGAGCACGAAGTAGCCCGCCATCGGGCCACGGCCTGACAAACAGGCCATCCATCGGCTGATGGGGTTCGCGCGGGGCGAGTTCCGCCCACACGAGCCGCTCCGGCAACTGCAGGTAGAAGGCGCGGGGCAGCGGGTCGTCCGAGCGCGCGCCCGGCTTCCACCCATGCCCATCGGTGAGCAGCACCGTGGCCCGCTCGCGGGCGAGGCGGAGGAGCCAGCCCCCCTCGGCCCAGTAGAGATAGGCGTGATGCAGCAGGGCGACGTGCTGGGCCATCCCCTCGCCGACCCCATCCTCCGGCACCAGCTCGCGCAGGTAGGTGACCACCTCGCGATCGAGGACAAAGGCGTCCGCATCGTGCGGGTCCCGTCCCGTGCTGGTGAACGATGCGCGGATCCGGGTGAACCAGGGCTCGGCGTCGGCGCCGAACGCGACATCATAGGGTGTGGGACGAGGGGCCATCGGTCGTCGGGGTCGGAGACCGCCGGAAAGCTAATCGCCCCCGAGGGAGCGCTCACCACGGGGCAGAAAGTCCTCCAGCGCCGCGACGAATCCCTCGAACGCCTCGACGTAGGGCACGTGGCCGCACTCCGGAAGCAGAACGAACTTCGCCGCAAGGCACTCGGCCGTGGCCCGGGCCGATTCGACCGGAATCGGGTCATCATCGCCATGCAGGACCAGGGCGGGGAGGTGGAGCTCCCGGAGCGCAGCGCGTAAATCGAAATCGCCGAGGCTGGTCCACACCTCGGCGCGGGTGCGCTCGGTGATGCGAAAGGGGGTGAGAGCGTGGGCCATGGCCGGGTCGTGGAAATAGCCGGCGACGGCGAGCTCGAAGAGCTGCCGGGCGTGCGCCGCGGGATCGCGTTCCCGCAATCCGCTCTCGCGCAGCGCCTGACGAGCCGCGACCAGGGCGGGCGTGAGGGTCCGCGCCTCGAATCGCCGCTCGAATTCGTCGCGCGCCTCGCGCCAGACCGGCGCCGGCGACACCAGCGCCAGCCGCTCCACGCGCCCGGGGTGCGCGATCGCGTAGAGCATGGCGAGCATGCCGCCCCAGGAGTAGCCGGCGAGCGTCAGTCGTTCGAGGCCCCATTGGATGCGCAGCGCTTCCAGATCCGCGACGTGCTCGCGCCAGCCCACCGGGACATCGCGGCCGACCGGAGAGCGACCGCCCCCGCGCTGGTCGTAGTAGATCAGGGTGCGTCCGGTCGCCAGGGCGTCGAAGCCCGGGAGGAGGTAGGCGTGGTCCGCCCCGGGGCCACCGTGGAGCACGATGACCTCCGGCCCGGCTCCGATACGGCGTTCAAAGAGCGTCAGCCCGTTGATGCTGCGGGTGTCTTCGCTGCTCATTCGAGTTCCGGCGGCCCGGCTGCCCGCTGCATTGGCGCGCGGGCCATCTGGTCTGGGACAGGATCGTATGTATTCGGGGCTGAGGCGGTCGACAGAGTGGCGCGGATGGCAGGCGACCCATCGGGTCGCCAGGATGGGGAGATGGGAATCCTCGACGGCCGAGAGCCGTTGCGCTGCCCCGTGCTCACAGCAGCGCGGCCAGTCCGTCGGCCACGGCGCGGACCGCCACCTCCTCCTCGGGGGTGAATGGATCGGGGACGTCACTGTCCACGTCGATCTGGCCCAGGATGGTCTTGCCGCGGCGGATCAGGACCACCAGCTCCGAGCGGGTGAAGCTGTTGCATGCGATGTAATTGCCGATCGCACGGACATCACCGACGTTCTGGTCGCTGGCCGTGGCCACGGCCGTCCCGCAGACCCCCTTGCCGACAGGAATCCTGGAGTGCTCCGTCTCGCGGCCGCTCCATGCCTCGAGGACCAGGTCGTCGCCGTGCAGCATGTAGAGGTAGACCGAGGTGTACGGCGGCCCAGCTGCCCGGATGCGGTCCGCGGCGTACTGGAGGAGTCCCTGCCGCCGGTCGTCCCGGCAGAAGAGGCCGCGCAGCCCGGCCACGATGGGCTGGGCGTCGAGGATCGGTGGCATCAGGCTCCCCGTGCGCCGAGAGTGACGCGGGCACGCTGCTCTGTCCCCTGGCGGAGGAAGCGGATTTCGACTTCGTCTCCCGGCCTGTGTTGACGCAGCGCGTCCGTCATCGCGCGCAGGTCCCCGACCGGGGCGCCCCCGATCATGGTGATGACATCGTCGGCGCGGAGCCCGCCGAGTTCTGCAGGGCTGCCTGGGCGGACGCCCGTCAGGCGTACCCCCCCCTGGCCGCCGGCGAGGTCGGGGATGGTGCCGAGATAGGCACCGTAGCCCGAGCTACTGCCGCCGGCCGGTACGGGTGCCGGGGCATTCACGAAGGTGAGCGGGGCGCGCCGGTCGGCGAGGGCGCGCACCAGGCTCGTGGTGAATTCCGCCACGTCCGCCAGGCCATCGGGGTTGATCTTCTGCCAGTCGTCTGTCGTCCGATGGTAATCCTCGTGCAGGTCGGTGAAGATGTGCAGCACCGGCCTGCCCGCACCGTAGAAGGAGGACTGGTCGCTTCTGCCCCACCCGTCACCGGAAGCGCGCAGGTCGAAGTGCGGTCCGGCATTGAGCGAGTCGAGGAGCGCCGGGAACTCCTTCGCGGTCGCGGAGCCGTAGGCCAGGAGCCGCCCATTTCTCAGCCGGCCGACCATGTCCATGTTCACCATGGCAAAGGTGCGCGCGAGCGGGAAGAGCGGATTGTGCACGTAATAGGTGGACCCCAGCAGCCCGGCTTCCTCGCCACTGAAGGCGATGAAGACGACCGTGCGCGCGGGCGGATTCGCGCCGAGTTTGCGGGCAATGTGGATGAGCGCACTTGCTCCGGAGGCGTTGTCGTCCGCGCCGTTGTGGATCTTTCCCGCGCTGTCGGGATCCAGCGCCCCGAAGATCCCCGGGCCAAGGTGGTCATAGTGGGCGCCGACGATGACGAGCTCGTTGCGCAGGTCGGGGTCGTTGCCGGGGAGGACGCCGACGACGTTCTTGCCGATGGCGCCGCCGATGCCGGCATGGAGCGCGGCAGGGGTGTCGCGATCGACCGTGAAGTTCTGGAACCAGCCGACGGGGGAGGGTCTGAGCCCCACGGCCTTGAAGCGCCGCGCGAGATAGGCGGCGGCCGAGTCGGCGCCTGGCGTACCGATGAGCCGTCCGGCGAGCGCGTCATCCGCGAGGTAGCGGAGATCGTTCATCAGCGTAATGCCGTCCGCCGTCGACTGCGCTGCGATGGTCGGCACCAGCGCCCCGCGGGCCAGGGCCATCAGCAGGAGTACTCGAATCGGTCTGGGCATGGGCGGAATATTAGCGGCGGCTGCGGGCTCGGTGTAGCGTCGTCCGGAATCGCGGTGAAGGAGGGTCGTAACACATTGCTGGGTATTGTGGTAGGGAGTATCTTGGGATCCAGACGCCAGCCTATGCCCACTCCCGCCGGGACCCTCTCCGAGTTCGCCAGCGTCCTTCTACTCCTCCGTGACCATCCGGAGCAGAAGGAGGAACAGCGGCTTGCGTTCCATCGCCTTGTGGCGAGCCTCCCCGACGAGAATCATGTCCTTACCGTCACCGGGACGGGGTACCTCTGGGATCATGTGGAGGTGGTGGTCGCCCGCGCCGAGCTGACGGTCCTCTACGATCATCTGCGGGCCCACGGGATCGGCGAGATCCGTCTCCCCGGTGGGATGATGACGTCCACGCTGCTCACCTTTCTGCGGCTCCTGGCCGCACCGGCTGGGAGCTACGGGTCATTCGATCATCTCTCCGCCCGGCTTGATGCGGCGGGCTGCGGCATCATCACCGTGCTGCCCTTTCCGGGCGGTCCCGTCGGTGCGTCGCCGGTGGTGCGCTCGGATGTCGTGATGCCGCCGCCCGCCACCGCGGTGCCAGCGCCCCCGGCCGCGGTGCCGGCGCCCCGCGCCGCAGTGCCGCCACTGGTTCCCGATCCCCAGCTCATGCGGAACCTCGTGGAGGAGGATGGGCATCTGAACATCCTCGGTCCCGACGCCCTCACGGAGGCGAAGGTCGGCATGATGCACTTCGTCACCCTGCAGACCCATGCGCTGGGGCCGACCGACGAGCTGGTGGATGACCTGGCCCATGCGCAGACCGAGGCCGCCTCCACCGAGAAGCTCAACCAGCTCGTCACGGCGGGCGAGGCGGCAGCGGGACAGGCGGAGTGGCGCGAGGTTCTCAAGGCGGCGCACGGGCTGGTGACGCTGGAAGGCACGAGTGTGCAGGGGGCGGTGCATCGCAGCTACGGCATTGCGCTCCGCCGTCTGCTGCCCCGCTCCGCGCTCGAGCGGATTGCCCGGCTGGCGGCGCAGGGCAATATGAAGGCTGAGGCGATCGGGGTGCTCCGCCGCATGGGGGCGGACGGCACCGAAGTCCTGCTGAACGCGCTGGTGACTTCCGAGGAGGCCGCGGAGCGACGGGCCTACTTCAACGCGCTCAAGGAGATGACCGAGGGGGGCGACCTCCTGATCCACATGCTGAGCCACGACCAGTGGTTCGTGGTCCGCAACGTGGCGGATCTGTGCGGGGAGTTGCGGCTGGAAAAGGCGGTGCCGGCGCTGGCCCGGCAGATCGGCCACGACGACGAACGGGTGCGCCGCGCGGTGGCGGGGGCGCTGGCGCGCATCGGGGGCAGCGGGGCGCTGGAGCCACTGCGCCGTGCGCTCCGCGACCCCATGCCCGGCGTGCGACTGCAGGCAGCGCGCGATCTCGACGGGCGGAAGAGCCGCGGGCTTGCGATGACGATTGCCGTGGCTGCGGAAGAGGAGGTCAAGCAGGATGTCCAGAAGCATCTGTATCTTGCGTTAGGCAGGATCGCCTCGACCGACGCGATCCATTCGCTCCGCAAGGCGGCCGAGCCGGGCGGGCGCCTGTTCCATCGGAAGCCGCTGGCGGTGCGTCTCGCGGCGGTGGCCGGCCTCCACGCCGCCGGCCCGTCCGCCGCCAATGCGCTCAAGGACCTGCTGAGCGACGAAGTCCGCGAGGTCCGGGAAGCGGTGGAGCGCTCGCTCTCGACGCTCTGGGAGTAGGCGCGGCGCTCGGCGCGATCCCCTCGCGCCTCAACGGGGGACGAAGTCCGTCGCCGCCGTCACCCGCCGGCAGAATCCCGCCAGCAGGCGCGCCGTCCGCTCCAGATCCTCGATCGCGACCATTTCGTTCGGGCTGTGCATGTAGCGCAGTGGCACCGAGACCAGGCAGGTCGCCACCCCCCTGAGTGCGGTGAAGATGTTGTCGGCATCGGTACTGGTGTCGCGGGGGGCCGCCTCGATGCCGTAGGGAATCTGCTCCGCCTCCGCCGTCTCGATCAGCAGGTCGAAGACCACCGGGTTGATCGCCGCGCCGCGGGTGATCACCGGTCCCCCGCCGAGGCGGTAGTCACCGTGCTTCCGCTTTTCGACGCCGGGGTAGTCGGTGGCGTGGGTGACGTCGACCACAATGGCCACGTCCGCGTCGATGCCCGTGGCACCGGGCCGGGCTCCTCCGCCGGTGGAGCTGATTTCCTCTCGGGTGGTCGCCGCGGCGGTGACCCGGGCCGCGGGCCGCGCCGCCGAGAGCAGCCGCAACGCCTCCAGCACCACGAAGGCACCGACCCGGTTGTCGAGAGAGCGGCTGACCAGCCGGCCGTTGGGAAATTCGAGCACGCCGGAGGCGAGCACACCCGGGTCGCCGATCCGGACCCGGGACTCCGCCTCCTTGCGGCTGGTGGCGCCGATGTCGATCCACAGCTCCTCGGACTTGGACACCTTTTCGCGATCCTCCTTGTCCATGAGGTGGATCGCCTTTTTCCCGATCACGCCTGACACCGCACCGCTGCGGGCCAGCAGCTGCACCCGCTGGCCGACGAAGACCTGGTGATCCCAGCCGCCGATCGGGTCGAAGCTGAGGAAGCCCTCGTCGTCGATGTAGGTGACCATCACGCCGATCTCGTCGATATGTCCCGCGAGCATGATGCGCGGGGCGGCGGCCGGGTTAAGCGTCGCGAAGGAGTTGCCGCTCACGTCCGCGGCCACCTGGTCCGCCATGCCCTGGGCCTCGGCACGCCAGGCCCGGGCAGGGACGGTTTCGTAGGAGGAGGGGCCGGGAGAATCCAGCAACGACTTCAGGAAGTGGAGCGAGCGGGGATCCATGGGACGCCGGGTGTGAGTGAATGGGCGGGGAAAATCTGTTCGATTGCCACGGAAAGTCCAGCAGGAGGTGTCGTGATACCAATTACCGTTCTGCTGGTCGCCCTGGCATTGAGCGGACCGGGTCCGGCGCCGACGCTGGCCGGTCAGCGGGTCGGCTCCGACACCGCCTTCCTCCCTGCTGGCGACTTGCGGGTACGTGCAGTCTCCCCCCACTTGAGGAACGGCTCCACTACCGGTGGGCCGGCGAGCGGGACCTCGACCACCGGCACGCCGCTGCTCACGGAGGGCTTCGACGACGCCTCGGTCTCGGCCCGAGGCTGGTACGACAACACCTCTCCGGTGGTCACCACGGAGGAGCAACATGCCGGCGCGGGTGCCCTGCAGATGGGCTGGATGGTGGGCGGGAAGACGCCGGTCCACGGCGGCTCGCTGCGTCACGCCTTTTCCGCGACTGACCGCCTCTATGTCCGCTACTGGGTGAAATACAGCGCGAACTGGGTGGGCTCCGGGGTCGGATATCATCCGCACGAAATCAATATCGTCACCAGCCTCGACCCGGCGTTCATCGGCCCCTCTGCCACCCACATGACCGCCTACGTCGAACACAATTATCAGCATGGCGGCGTTCCCCGGCTGAGCCTCCAGGATGCGCTCAACATCGACGCTGATCACGTCCACCAGGACCTCACACACCTCACCGAGGCGCGGGCGGTCGCTGGATGCAACGGCAGTACTGACGGCTACGCCACCCAGTGCTATCAATCGGGGACCTCCTGGCGGAACGGCAAGGAGTGGACCGCCAGTCAGCCTGCGTTCCTGCCGACCCCCGGACAGGGCTACAAGAATGATTGGCATCAGGTGGAGGCGTATTTCCAGCTGAACACGATTGGGGCCGGCAAGGGTGCGGCCGACGGGATCGTGCAGTACTGGTTCGATGGCCGGCTGCTGATCGATCACCAGAATGTGCTGTTCCGGACCGCAACTCACCCGACGATGATGTTCAACCAGTTCCTGATCGCACCGTACATCGGCGTCGGGTCGCCGGTGGCGCAGACGATGTGGGTGGACGACCTCGTGCTCGCTACCGGAAGGGTGCCATGAGTGGAGGCGGCCAGGGCAGGTGGCGCGGAGCGACAGTTGGTATTCCGGGGAGTCGCTCCTCCGGAACGTTCACCCCATCGTCTCCGCGCTGATGCCCCTCTCTCCTGCCAGGCGCACCCGCGCCTTTCGTGAATCCGTGATCCGGGGGATGTCCCGCGTGGCCGCCGAGCATGGCGCCATCAACCTGGCGCAGGGCTTCCCGAACTTCACGGCTCCCGGACTGCTCAAGGAGGCCGCGGCCCGCGCGATTCACGACAATCTCAATCAGTACGCCATCACCTGGGGCGCCCGACGCCTGCGTGAGGCGGTGGCTCGCAAGTATGCGGGCTGGTACGGGATGGGGGTGAATCCGGAGACCGAGGTGACCATCACCTGCGGCGCGACCGAGGGGATGATCGCCACCCTGATGGCGCTGGTGGACCCGGGCGACGAGGTCATCGTCTTCGAGCCCTTCTACGAGAACTACGGGCCAGACACTCTCCTGTGTGAGGCGACCCCGGTCTACCTGCCGCTACTCCCCGGCGAGGCGCTCGATCTCGATCGCCTTGCCGACGCCTTCTCGCCGCGTACCCGGGCGATCATCGTGAACACCCCGGCGAACCCGGTGGGCCGGGTCCTCACCCGGCAGGAGCTTGAGGGCATCGCTGCGCTGTGCCAGCGGCACGACGCCTGGGCCATCACCGACGAGATCTACGAGCATATCCGCTACGAGGGCGAGCATGTCCCGATTGCGACGCTGCCAGGGATGCGCCAACGCACCGTGACCATCAGCGGCGCCTCGAAGACCTTCAGCATCACCGGCTGGCGCATCGGGACCGTCGTCGCGCCGGCAGCCGCCACCGACGCCATCCGCAAGGTGCACGACTTCCTCACCGTCGGCGCCCCCGCTCCGCTCCAGGAGGGATTGGCGGTCGCGATGGACCAGCTCGGACGGGAATTCTACGACCAGATGGCCACCGACTATCGGCGGCGACGGGACCTGCTGTACGCCGCCGTGGTGCAGGCCGGCTTCCGCGCCACACCGCCGGAGGGCGCCTACTACATCCTCGCCGACTTCTCCGGGCTCTCGGACCTCGATGATACGAGCTTTGCACACTGGCTGGCGCGCGAGCGGGGCGTGGCGCCGGTGCCTGGCTCCAGTTTCTTCAGCCATCCGGAACTCGGACGCCGCTACGTCCGCTTTGTCTTCTGCAAGACCGACGAGCTCCTGCTGGAAGCCGCGGCCCGGCTGCAAGGCGGCGGGACGCGGGAGGCCCATGAGCTGCAGCGCTAGTGGGCCCGGCCGTTTGCCTCGCCTCGGACCCCCGCGTATGATTGGCGCGTGACTACGCTCTCCCGGCCGCTCCTGCTGCGTGTCGGCGCTGCCCTCCAGGCGGCGCTGCTGCTCGCCATCCAGCTCGCGGATGGCGGCGGGGTGCACCGTTGCCCGGACCACGACGCCGGCCTCGGCGTGCTGGCGGTCGAGGCGCCGCATCCGCACGGGCACCATCACGAGGAGCAGGGCGCCCCCGGCAAGCATCACGGACTCTGCCCCTGCCTGGGGGCCTGTTGCAGCAGCACGGTCGCGCTCGGCACCGCCGGCACTGCAATGCTCACTGCTGCCCCGGTCACCGTGGCCGGCACCAGCCCGCAGCTGGTCTTCCTCATCCGGACCCGGGTTCCGCACCGGCTTCCCTTCTCGATCGGCCCTCCCCGCCCCGCCTCGTCCAGCATCGCCTGAGATGTCCGTGTGGCGCGCGTCCCAGGCGCCGCCACCGGACGCGCCGCACTGCGTGCGGGCGCTTTTTCTCCACGTCCGACGAGACAGGATCCCATGCACTTTCATGTTCGAGTCAGAGCCGCGCGTCTGGCGCTGCCGCTCTGCCTGCTGCCTGTGGCGGGCGTGCTCACCGCCCAGCAGATCGACTCCACCCATCAGCACGGCGACACGCTCACCCGGCCGGTGAAGCTGAGCGAGATTACCGTCACGGCGACACGGGCCCGCAGGGACGCACCGGCGAGCAGCGTCACCGTTCCGGCGGCGGAACTGCGTCAGATCGTGGCGCTCAATGCCTACGATCTGATTCGTCAGGCGGCCGGGATCGAAGTGCACGATCAGGGCCAGGGGCCCGGGTTCGCCTCCGATGCATCGGTCCGCGGGTTCAGCTCCGACCACTCCACCGACCTGGCGCTCTGGGTGGATGGCGTGCCGATCAACGAGCCCATCAATGGACACGCCGAAGGGTACAACGACTGGGAACTGCTCTTTCCCCAGGCGATCAGCACCGTGGACGTCATCAAGGGCCCGGCGAGCGCGCTGTACGGCAACTTCGCGCTCTCGGGAGTGGTGAATGTGCGGACCCTCGAACGGATGTCCGGCACGGAGGTCTGGGCCAAGGGCGGCTCCTACGGCCGCCTCGAAGGGGCGGCCCTGACCGGCTTCGATCACGCTCGCACCGGCGGGGTGATCGGGATCCGGGGGGAGCGCGAGGGAGGCTGGCGTCCCAATTCAGACTGGAAACTGGGGCAGCTGCATGGCAGGGTCGTGCATGATCTCACCGATCGGGTCAGCCTGGATGCCGGGGTGGAGCTGTACGCCGCCGGGTGGAACAGCCCGGGTTTCATCACCGACAGCCAGTTCGCGGCGCGCGATTTCAATGTGGCCGCCAATCCGACCGATCACGGCTTCAAGCGCAGGGGCCAGGAGCGGGTGAGCCTGCGGGTGCTTGCCGCGCCGGACCTGCTCTGGCGTTCCACTGCCTATGCGACCCAGGGACGATGGCAGCTCTACCTCACGACCCCGCCCGAGGGAGGGGGTGGCGAGGGGAGCGGCAGCCAGACGGAAGAGGAGGACCTTCGCTACGGTTTCGGGGTCACCAGTGCGGTCACCTATTCGCGCGAGCGGCTGACCGCCACGATCGGTATCGAGAGTCGCTACGATCACTCGCGGTACGAGAACTACTTTACCACCAGCACCACACGGGACTCGGTCCAGACGGCCGTTGCGGCCCACCAGACCACCGGCGCGCTCTTCGTCGAGACCTCGACCAACCTGGGACATCACTTCCGGCTGGATCTGGGAACCCGCGTCGAAGCCCAGCACACCGGCGTGGAGCCGGTCGGCGGTGCGGCTTCCAGCGCGGGCAAGTCGATCGTCGCCCCCAAGGCAGGACTACTCTATCACCTCCCACGGCTCGCCAGCCTCTACGCCAGCGTGTCGCGCGGCTTTCGGCAGACCGACGGGATCATCGAAGACCCGACGCTCCCATTCATCTCCGCGTGGGCCTATGAGACCGGGCTCAAGCTGGACGCGGCCACGATCAGCGCCTCGCTCGCGGTCTTCCGGATGGATGTGAGCAACGAACAGACTTTCAATCCGATCACGCTCGCGTCGAGCAGCGGCGGCCGGAGCCGGCGCCAGGGGGTGGAGCTGGAACTGCGCCTCCGGCCCACCGAGGCCGTGACCGTGACAGGTGACTGGACCTTCAACGACGCGAAGTATCGCCACCTGATCGTCGAAGGGCCCGACACCCTCGACGGCGCGCGGGTCTACAACACCGCCCGCTACATCGGCTCCGCCGCCCTCGAGGTGGCGCCGCCGGCATCGATCTGGCGGTTCCGGCTCAGTACCAATGCGGTCGGCCCGTACAGCCCGTTCGATATGCCGGGTATCGTCATCAAGCCCTACGCGCTCGCCCACGCCTACGGCAGTGTCCGGCTCGGCACGGCGACGCTCGGCGTCGGAGTGCGCAATTTCCTCGGTCACCGATACCGTGAGCTCGAGGCCGGCGGCTTCACGGTGCCGGGTCAACCCCGGACCGTGTACGGATCGCTAGACTGGATCTTCTGAGCCCGTTGCTGCGACAGAACCGCATTGCGATTGACCTCGTTGAAGGGGTGAGTTGCCTCCTGATCACCCCTGCTTCGAGGTTGTCATGCCCCTGTCCCTCCAAGCCGGCCTCTGTGCCGGCATGCTGCTCGCTGTAGCGCCGCTTTCACTCGCAGGACAGGATTCCACGACGATGAAGAAGGACTCGATGGACCATGGCGCGATGGCCCCCTCCATGGGGGGCCACCACGATATGGGGAAATTGCGTGATGGGATGATGATGCCCCCCCACGGCATGTTCGCTGGCGACCATGATCACAAAGTCAGCGGCGGCTACTCGATTGTCGAGAAGGGCGGCAAGCAGAGTCTCGTGCTGGCGGACGATTTCCTGCTGGACGGCGCCCCGGATCCGTATGTGGTTCTCAGTGCCGACGATATGGGGTCCGGCGGAAGGACGCTCAACCTCGGCGCCCTGACCCGGAAGAAGGGCTCCTCGACATTCGCGATCCCCGCGGGCACCGATCTCGCCCAGTACACCCACGTACTCGTCTGGTGCAAGAAGTACAATGTGACCCTCGGCAGCGCTGCTCTGGCGGCTGGCGGCGCGATGATGCAGAACTGACCCGTGCCCGAATCCGACATCCGCACCACCTCGGCAGGCCACCTGCTCACGCTCGAGCGGGAGGCCTCCCTGCAGGCTCGGCTCCTTGCCCGGGACGAGCGCGCGCTGGTCGAACTGGTGGACCTCGCGACGCACTGGCTGCTTGGCGTCGCGCAGGGCATGCTGTCGGATCGCGATGAAGCGGAAGAGGTCGTCCAGGAAGCGTTCACGATCGCCTGGCGCCGCGTCGACCTCTTCGATCGCGAGAGCGGCCGCCTCATCCCCTGGCTGCTGCGCATCACCCGCAACCGGGCGATCGATCGCCTGCGGGGCCGGCGCCGCCGGGCGCTGAAGGCCCGCCGGCTGGAAAGTTTTCAGGTGTTCGGTGACGGCTCGACCGCGCCGCAGGAGCCGGACGAGACGGCGCGACCAGGATGGCACGTCCACGAGTCGGTGCACGCCGCGCTCCGCGCCCTGCCCGAGGAACAGCAGACCGTGGTGCAGCTCGCCTACTTCGAAGGGCTCACTCATTCCGAGATCGCGGGGCGGCTCGGAATTCCGCTTGGTACCGTGAAGACCCGCCTCCGACTCGCCTTTGACAAGCTCCGCCACGGACTCGCCTCGATCAGGGACTGGGTGATATGACACCACATGAATGGTTCGTCGAGCATCGCATCGCCTATCGTCATCCGGGCACTCGAGCCGGACGAAGAGCGGAGCTTTCGAGATCACCTCGTCGGCTGTACGGAGTGCCGCGCGGAGGTGGAGGGGAGCGAACAGGCGTTGGCCTGGCTGCCCATGGGGGTGACGCCGGTGACGCCGAGGCCGGGGCTCACCCGGGCACTGGTGGACAGCGCCATCGGCGGCCGACGCAGACTGCCGAGCTGGCTCGTGCCGGTTGCACTCGCGGCCTCCGTGGCCTTGTCGGCCGGCTCCTGGCTCTGGGCGTGGTCGACAATCCGGGCCTTTGAGGGGGAGGTCGTGACGGAGCGGAAACAGCTGACCCGCCAACTGGCGATGGCGCGTGATACCCTCGGCATCATCCGGCAGGCGGGAATGGTGCGTCACGCCGACATCACGATGGGCGCGTATAGGGGAGGACTCATCATCTTCGCCGACGAGCGGACCCATCGGTGGAACGTGATGGTGTACGGCCTCCCGGCACCGCATGCCGGGCAGATCTGCCAGTTCTGGTTCATCACCGACTCCGGGATGGTGAAGAGCGTCCCGGTGCAGACCCAGGTCGGCGCGCCCGCGTTCGTGACGCTCGGGATGCCCAGCGCGCCGGGCAGAGTGATGGGCGCGGCGCTGACGATCGAGTCCGAGGGATCCAGCGGCAGCATTCCCGAGGGGCCGCAACTCGCGCACCTGATGCTCTAGATCGAAGCGGTGCGAGATCCTGCGGTATGGGTCGTGACCAGCCCATCGCGTCAGGCCCTAGGCGGCCAAGTTCTGCGCCTTGGAGCCTTCAGCTTCGGTGCGATGCACCGCGATCTCATCGGGGAGCGCGGCTGGCTCAGTGCCGAGGACGATCGCGCGGGGATGGCTCTCGCCCAGCTCTCTCCGGTGCGCTCGCGGCTCAGCAGGCGGCGTTCACAACGGAGTCGGATAGCGGTGCGGGTGCGCCGGGTGCCGGAGGCGGTGATCGTGCCGGTGGCGGCGCTGGTGGGGCTGGCGCTGCGGGCGTGAGTGGGTCGGGGACTTGCGACGCGGCTATGGTCGTGCGGGCGCGCGCGGGAGCCGCAGCGTGAACGAGGCGCCTGCCGTCGCCTCATCCAGAGAGAGCGTGCCGCCGTGCGCCTCGGCGATCGAACGGGCGATCGCCAGCCCGAGCCCGGTGCCGGGCGCGGCGGCGTTCAGCCTGGCGAAGCGCTCGAAGATCCGCTCGCGCTGATCCGGGGGATCCCCGGGCCGAAGTCGCGCACGGTGGCCCAGGCCCAGTCCCGGCCTGCCACTTCCGACGTCCCGGTGCTGACTTCGATCGGGGAGCCGGGTGGCGTGGACCATCGCGTTGTGCACCAGCACCAGCAACGCTCGCTCGAGCAGCGCCTGATCGCCTTCGACCGGTGCCGCCTCGAACTCTCCGCGCCGGAGTTCGTGTCCCTTGGCGGCCGGGTGGGCCCGGGCCCGGGACAGGACCTGGTTCACGATGTCATCGAGGTACACACGGTGTCGCGCCGGCGCGATCGCCTTGGCATCCCCGCGCGCGATCAGCATCAGGTCTGCGACCAGCAGCCCCAGCTCCTCCGCCTCGACCGCGATCTGCTCCATCGCCTTTCGATAGTCGGCCATCGTGCCTTCACCACGGAGCGTCACCTCCGCTTCGCTCCGCAGGATGGCCACCGGCGTCCGGAGTTCGTGGGCGGCGTCCGCCAGGAACCGGCGCTGTCGCTCCGCGATCCCCCGCTCCCACTCCAGCGCCGTCGAGAGCCGGTCCACCAGGAGATTGAAGGCGTCGGTCAGGGTGTCGATCTCGTCGCCAGCCGCGTGCGGAGGCAGCCGGTCGAATCGCACCGCGCCATTGGCCACCTCATTGCCGATCCGCTCGGCGGATTCGGCCACCCGAATGATCGGACGCAGAACCAGCCGCGCGGCCCAGGCGCCGATGACGGCGCCGAGGACCAGGATGGCCGGGAGGATGGTGGCGAGCGCCCGTGTCAGGCGGACCAGCCGGCGTTCGAGCGGCAGCGTGCTCATCGCGATCACCATCTCGACGCCATTGTCGAATGGCACCCGGATGATCCGGGCGGGTCCGTCGCGCAGGGTGACTGTCACCGGCCGGTCGCGCGGGCCACCGGCCGGGACATCGTTGAAATAGGGTTCGTCCGGGAAGTGCTGACTGGCGGCGAGAAACGTCCCGGTGCTGTCGTAGGCGACCACGGTGCGATCGCCGTAGACCAGCTCGGTGATGATGTGGGCAAGTGTCTGCGGACTGGTGCGGAACTCGCTCCGATCCTGCCGGAAGAGGGCGCGAGCTCCCCGTCCGGCGTCGGTCAGGCCGTGATCGAAGTCGCGACGATAGCCGCGGGCGAGATAGACATAGATGCCGAGGGCTCCGAGGCCCATGAGGACCGCGAAGCCCGCGGTGAAGACCAGCGAGAGCCTGACACGTAGCCCGAGGGAATTCACCCCTGGCGGGCGCCGCGTGCCGGGTCGAGCGTGTACCCCGCCCCGCGGACGGTGTGGATCAGCGGGGTCAGCCCCGGCTGGTCGATCTTGCGGCGCAGTCTCGAGACGTACACGTCGATGATATTGGAAAAGGGGTCGTAGTTCTCGTCCCAGACCGCCGCGCTGATCGCGGCGCGACCACAGACCTGGCCCACATGGCGGGCCAGATACTCGATCAACGAGTACTCGGTCGTGGTCAACTCCACCGGAATGCCGCCCCGCGTCACCACCCGCGTTGCCGGATCGACGGCGAGGTCCGCAACTTCCACCACCGTCGGCCGGCTCTCGGGATGGCGGCGCTGCAGCGCCCGGAGCCGGGCCAGGAGCTCGTCGAAGGCAAACGGCTTGACCAGATAGTCATCCGCCCCGCTGTCGAGTCCGGCGACGCGGTCCTCGACCGAATCCCGTGCGGTGAGCATCAGGATCGGCACCGGCACCGCCCGTTTGCGGAGCTCAGCCGCCAGCCCAAAGCCCGATCCATCCGGCAGATTGACGTCCAGGATCACGGCGTCGTAGCGCTCCAGCTCGAGCTTCATCCGCGCGGTCGACAACCGATCGGTCACATCGACGGCGTGTGACGCCTGGCGCAGGCCCCGGGCCATGCTGTCGGCCAGTCGAGCCTCGTCCTCTACCAGCAATACGCGCAAGGTCCCGGTCCTCTCAGTCGTCGCGATCGCCATTGGACTTCCTTTCGCCCATGGCTGGGGCGGTGCTGTCTCCGGGGAGCATCGGCCCTCCGACAGTCCCTGCGGTGCTGTCTGCCGCTGAGGTGAACGCGAGACCACCCGGCCGCAGTTCGTCGTGGCGGATGACGCCTCCCGCCAGCGCGGCCCATCCGAAGAGTCCACTGCTCACCGCGAGCCCGGCCAGCGTGAGACCCGCCGTCATGGTGGGCACCCTGCGTCCGGCGCGACTCTGCCATAACACCACGGCGCCAAGGGCACCCGTCAGCAGGATCGCAATCAGTCCTGCCTCCGCCCGCTCCTCATGCTCGTGGACCAGACGCTCCTTCATCCACCCGGCGTCCTCCACCTGCTCCTCCGCCGGGCCGCCAGTGAGGAAAACGGGGTAGCTGAGCGCGGCGACGATGACCGCGGCGCCCAGCGCGGTACGCAGGATCTCCCGGGATCGGCGGATGAATCCCCAGAAAAGCAGGGCCGCAACCAGAGGCGTCCCCAGGATCGGCAGGTGATTGGACATCAGGTGCAGGTGCGTGGCGTCCATGCAGGTCTCCAGTAGAAGCTGGAGTCGAACCTAGCCCGAGGGGATGAATTCATGATTAACCCCTGGGCGAGCCTGGAAGAACGAGCGCCCGCGGCTTCGCGAGGGAAGTCGGCGACACGGGGCGCGAGGCCGATCGGGGACGTCAGTCGTTGATCGGATCGCCGCCGAGTTGACCACCCTCTTCCGCGGATTCGTCAGGGCCATCGTCCGGGGGAATCGAAGCGCCGTCGGCGCCGAGGAGGCGAAAGGCGGCCCACTGCTGGCGCTTGGCGGATTTCGATCGCGGGCCATTGTACATCAACGACACCAGGAACATGCCGTCCTTGCGGCCGAGATAGCCGACCAGCGTAGACACGTTGCTGAGGGTACCGGTCTTGGCATGGACCACCCCCTGCGCCGGGAGTCCTCCGGCCAGCTTCGCCAGCGTTCCCTGACCGTTCGCCGGGAGGAGCGAGGGGAAGTTCCGGCCGGCAGGGGTATTCTGGAAGTTCGCCATGTAGTAGATGAACGTCGCCGGCGTCACTCGGTCATCGTGTGACATGCCGCTGCCGTCCACCAGCCTCACACCGCCCGCCACGCCCGCCACCTGCTGCACATGTTCGGTGAGCAGTTCGGGGCCATGGTCCCGGCCCGCGGCCCAGCGAAGCAGCAATTCCGCCCCGATATTCAGGCTGCGACGATTGATCTCGTAGGCAACCGAGTCGAACGGTGCCGATTCGACCTCGGCGAGCACCTGTGTCGGTTCGTTCTCCACGGCGATCTGCTGCGGGGTGCGGTCCCAGATGATCCCGGCCTGCTGCAGTGCCTGGGCCCAGGTCGCAGCGAGTACCGCCTTGGTATCCCCCGCCACCGTGACCAGTCGCCGAATGCCGGCACGTGAGCCCACTGCACCGGTGACCAGGTAGCCGCCATCCTTCATCCGGGTGATCCGCAGTCGGGACCGGCGGCCGGCAACGGTGGAGGCGTGGATATTCACCAGGGCGCCGAGTCCCGCGGGAGAGGTCTCCACCAGGACCGGCCGTGCACCGGGCCGGGCACCAGGGCTGATGTGCAGCCAGACGACGTTCTCATGCAGTGTCAGCGAGCCGATCAGGGGGGCGTAGATACTTCCCCAGTTCCCGGCCCGCCAGGCCTCGGGAAAGTGCGCTTCAGCATCGGTGCCATCGCTGCTGAGGACCGAGAGCGGTCCCCGCAGCACCCGTACTCCCGACTGCGCCAGCTGGGTGGCAAGATCCTGCAATCGTGGTCCGCGACCGTCGGGACTCTCCAGCGTGGGATCACCGTTGAGTTGCAGCGCCCAGCGACCGGTCCACTCGCCGGTCCCTTCGTCGAGCTGTCCGTAGCCAAGCACCCGGGTGGCGCGGCGCGCATCGGCGCCCAGCACGGTGCGCGCGTACCCGGTCGTCAGCAGCTTGACGGTGGACGCGGGGACGAGCGGGATATCCTGATTGATGCTCCAGAGGATCTGGCCCTGCTGATCGGCGACGACAATCCCCCAGGTGCCGGGGGCGGAGTGATGTGCGGAGCGGTACCACCGGTCCAGCTTGGATCTGAGTGCCGAAGGTAGCTCCTGCGCCCGGGCCTGTATCACGACCCCCGCGCTGAGGAGCGCGGCGGCTGCGGTCAGGACGGAGAGGCGGGTAAGGAGGCGCACTATGTCACTATCCTCGGCAAAATGGCCCGCAGACTGTATCTGCCGACTGGTGGAAGAGAATCTACCGGCTACGGATCGATTGGCAAGCATGTGTCCAGCAACAACTTGGAATCTCGGTCTTGGGGGAGATCCGATTCCCCCATCCCAACCCTTGCAAGACGGGAGCCAGCCGGTCCTGGCAGCGATCGCGCGCACCGCTTGACGGCTGTCCTCGGGAACCGGTCGTTGCTGCGACGGGAACGACCCGCGCCGAGTGTCCCGGCGCGGGTCGCGGGCCGCGGTGGCACGCCCTCCGCGGCTACTTGAGAACCATCTTGGCGATCGTATTCAGCTGCATGTTGCTGGTCCCTTCGTAAATCGTTCCGATCTTCGCATCGCGATAAAACTTCTCGGCCGGATACTCCTTGGAATACCCATAGCCGCCGAACAGCTCCAGGCACTGCGATGTGATGCGATCGGCCACCTGCGAACTGAAGAGCTTGGCCATCGCCGCTTCGCGCTGGAAGGGAAGGCCCCGGTCCTTCATCCGGGCGGTATTGTAGACCATGAGCCGAGCGGCTTCGAGCTCGGTCGCCATCTGGGCGATCTGGAACTGCACGCCCTGGAATTCGGCGATCGGCTTGCCGAACTGCTTCCGTTCCTTGACGTACTGTGTCGCCGCCTCGAGTGCTCCCTGGGCGACCCCGAGCATCTGCGCCCCGATCCCGATGCGGCCCTCATTAAGCGTCTCGATCGCGATCTTGTAGCCCTGCCCCACCGGGCCGAGCACGTTGGCCTTCGGCACCTGGCAGGCCTCGAGGATCAGTTCCGTGGTGCTGGAGGCGCGGATCCCAAGCTTGTTCTCCTTCTTCCCCACACTGAATCCGGGGAATCCTTTCTCGACCAGGAATGCGGTAATTCCCTTGTAGCCCTTGCCGAAATCGGTATTCGCGAAGATGAGAAAGATACCGGCCTCGCCGCCGTTGGTGATCCAGAATTTCCGGCCGGTGAGCTCCCAATGGGCGCCTCGATCGTCGGCCCTGGTCTCCAGGGCGAAGGCGTCGCTGCCGCTCGCCGGTTCCGACAGGGCAAACGCACCGAGCAGCGCGGTGGTCATCTGCGGAAAGTACCGTGCCTTCTGTTCCTCGGTGCCCCAGCGGAGCAGTGCATTGTTGACCAGAGTGTTGTGCACGTCGACATAGATCGCGGCCGAGGCGTCCACGCGTGCCAGCTCCTCGATGGCAAGGACGGCGAGGAAGATGCCTCCGCCCGCGCCTCCCCACGGTTCAGGGACCTCGATCCCCATGAGCCCCAGTTCGAAGATCTTCCGGATCAATTCCGGCTTGAATTTCGCCGCCTCGTCCATCTCGTGGACGTGGGGCTTGATATCGGCTTCGGCGAACGCCCGGACGGTGGCCCGGAAGAGCTCCTCCTCCTCGGAGAGGAGGGTGAGCGGTGCGGGGGAGGCGGAGTCTGTCATGCCGGGAAGGTACTCCGGGGCAACCCGGGCCGACAGGCGGTCGCGCACGGCGGACCATTCGCCATCGAGCACGCTGAAAATGGACACGGTCGCGGTTGCTGTCGTCATTGCCACCGCGGCGCCCTGAGGGAATCCTGATGCTGGCGGGTCGAATCCTGAGTCTTCGCAGATCTGGAACTGCTCAGATTCGCTGCGTCCCCTTTCGGCAGGTCGTGCATGAGTCGGACGCACCCTCCCATGCGGAGCCGCGAGTCAGGTGATCCTGTGGCCGAGGCCACTGAACTCACCAGGCGGCTGAGAGTTTCAGGACTTCCGTATCTGCTGGTCGATCACCTCTTGGGCCGCACCCGAGTCGGAAGTCTCTACCTCGCGATCGATGGCCGAACGGACCGCCCCGTGACGGTGAAGGTCATCGCCGACGACCTCGCCTATGATGTCGGCGCCGCGGACTTCCTTGGAGGTCTGGGTGACGCCACGGAGGCCTGGACGCCTCATGTGCTCAATCCTGGGAGAGCGGCCGACGGACGAGGGACGCTCTGTTACATCAGCCCCTTCGTGCCCGGGGAGACGCTCCGTGAGGCGCTGGAGAGTTCCCGGCCAATTTCGGCGGTCGATGCGCTCCGGATCTCGGCAGACCTGGCGGGCGCCGCACGATACTGGTCCGCTCGCGGAGAGGCCCACGGCGGGCTCGATCCCGATTCGGTCCTGCTGCAGAGCGGCCAGGTCGTCGTGGTTCCGCCCGGGGAGCCGACTCCCGGTGTCTCTGCTGGTCGCCGGGATATCGCCGCAGTCGCCCGGTTGGCGCTCGCGCTGTGGAAGAGGACCACCCCAGCGCCGGAGATGGCAGCCAGGTTCCCTTCGCTGCTTGCCACTCTCGGAACCGTGGCCGATCCCGAGCAGCCGACACTGCTTTCGATGGTCCAGCTTGGCGAGTTGTTGAAGCGGGCCAGCGAGGAGGCGGCCCGGCATCCGCGGCGGGGCCTGCTGGCCCGGGTGTTCGGCCGATCTTGATGAATTCCTGACGGGGCGAGCCGATTTCCTCAGCCCTTCCTTACACGCCCGATGCTACGTTAGGCGCTGACCCGACCCTCGAGGAACCCGTGGATTTCATGATGATACTCCTGCTGGTCGTGCTTGCCCTGCTGACCTGGGGTCTGGTCCGACTCTGCGGAAAGGTGTGATCCGATGTCACTGCTGAATCTGATTGTCGGCATCATCGCCCTCGGACTCCTGATCTACCTGTTCGTGGCGCTGCTCAAGCCGGAGTACTTCTCATGACCGCGAATGCCTGGCTGCAGTTGGGCCTCTACATGGTCGTCCTGATCGGCCTGGCCAAGCCGTTGGGCGGCTTCATGGCCCGGGTCTACGAAGGGGGGCCCCACCTTCTGGCCCGGCTGTTCGGGCCGGTCGAGCGCCTCTGCTACCGTGCGATGGGCGTCAGCGCCGACGAGGAGATGGACTGGAAGCGGTACGCCGTCGCGGTGCTGCTGTTCAGCTTCGTGGGGTTCCTGTTCGCCTACGGCCTGCAGCGGCTACAGGGCATGCTGCCGCTCAATCCGGCAGGGATGGGCGCGGTGGAGGAGAAGATCGCCTTCAACACGGCGATCAGCTTCGTCACCAATACCAACTGGCAGGCCTATGGCGGTGAGGCGACGATGAGCTACCTCACCCAGATGCTGGCGCTCACTGTCCAGAACTTTGTCTCCGCAGCCGCCGGCATGGCGGTACTGGTCGCACTCATTCGGGGGATCTCGCGGCACGAGACCGATAAGCTGGGCAGCTTCTGGGCCGACCTGGTGCGCGGGACGCTCTACATCTTGTTGCCGTTGGCCTCGATTCTCGCGCTGGCGCTGGTCTCCCAGGGCGTGGTGCAGAGCTTCGGGGCCTACAAGACAGTCCCGCTGCTGGAGGCGATGGGCCCCGACACCGCGCGGGTGACCACGCAGGTGCTTCCGATGGGCCCCGCCGCCTCACAGATCGCCATCAAGCAGCTTGGCACGAATGGCGGCGGCTTTTTCAACATCAATTCGGCCCATCCGTTCGAGAATGCCACGCCGTTCAGCAACTTCCTCGAGGTGCTGGCGATCCTGCTGATCCCCGCGGCGCTCTGCTACACCTTCGGCAAGATGATCAAGGACACCCGGCAGGGCTGGGCCATCCTTGCGGCGATGACCATCGTCTTCGTGGGACTGCTGATCCCCTGCGTCATGGCGGAAAATGCCCATCATCCGGCCTACGCTGCGCTGGGTGTCGACCAGGCACCGAGCGCGGTCCAGGCCGGCGGCAACATGGAAGGCAAGGAGGTGCGATTCGGGATCACCAACTCGGCGGAGTGGGCGGTGGCGACCACCGCGGCTTCGAATGGATCGGTGAACTCGATGCACGACTCCTTCATGCCGCTGGGCGGCCTGATCCCGCTCTGGCTGATCCAGCTCGGGGAGATCATCTACGGCGGCGTCGGCTCCGGCCTCTACGGGATGCTGCTCTTCGCCATCGTCACGGTGTTCATCGCCGGGCTCATGGTGGGACGCACCCCGGAGTACCTCGGCAAGAAGATCGAGGCCTACGAGATGAAGATGGCGAGCCTCGCCATTCTGATTCCGAACTTGCTGGCCCTCTTCGGCACCGCACTCGCGGTGGCGACGGCAGCCGGGCGGTCCGGTATCTACAATCCGGGGGCGCACGGATTCACTGAGGTCCTGTACGCCTTCTCCTCCATGTCGAACAACAACGGCAGCGCCTTCAACGGGCTGACCGCGACCAACTGGCTGTACACCCTGATGGGTGGCGTTGCCATGTGGGCGTCCCGCTTCTGGATCATCGTACCGACGCTGGCGGTGGCCGGATCGCTGGGCCGCAAGAAGCTGGTCCCCGCGAGCGCCGGCACGCTGCCGACCCATACGCCGCTCTTCGTGGCCCTGCTGGTCGGCACCGTTCTCCTGGTAGGTGCATTGACCCATCTGCCCGGGCTCGCGCTCGGTCCGATCGTCGAGCACCTGCAGCTCTTTGCGAGGTAACTGAACATGTCTCAGGCCAAGCCACGCCCACTGTTCCAGGGCCCGATCACCCGGCGGGCGATTCTTGACTCGTTCGTGAAGCTCAACCCCCGCCACATGGTCCGGAACCCGGTCATGTTCGTGGTGGAAGTGGGGAGTCTCCTCACCACGGTGCTGGCGTTCATGGCCTCCACCGGCCGCTTGGCGGAGTCGCCCGGCTTCATCCTGGCCGTCTCGCTCTGGCTCTGGCTGACGGTGCTGTTCGCCAACTTCGCCGAGGCGATGGCCGAGGGCCGTGGCAAGGCGCAGGCCGACACGTTGCGCAATGCGCGGCGCGATGTCCAGGCAAAAAGGCTCCGCGATCCGAAGGACAAGCTGAGCTTCGAGAATGTGCCGGCCAGTTTTCTGCGGAAGGGCGATGTCGTCCTCGTGCATGCGGGACAGCTCGTCCCGGGCGACGGCGAGATCATCGACGGCGTCGCTTCGGTGGACGAGAGTGCCATCACGGGGGAGAGCGCTCCAGTGATCCGCGAGGCCGGCGGGGACCGGAGCTCGGTCACCGGCGGCACCAAGGTGCTCTCGGACTGGATCATCGTCCGAATCGGAGCCAACCCCGGCGAGTCGTTCCTCGACCGGATGATCGGGCTGATCGAGGCGGCCAAGCGGCAGAAGACCCCGAACGAGATCGCCCTCGAGATCCTGCTCGCTGGTCTGACGATCATCTTTCTGGTCACGACCGTGACGCTGTCGCCGTTCTCGATCTACGCCGTGCAGGCGTCGGGAGCGGGTACTCCGGTGACGGTGACGGTGCTGGTGGCGCTGCTGGTCTGCCTGATCCCGACAACCATCGGCGGCCTGCTCTCGGCCATCGGCATCGCGGGCATGGATCGGATGATCCAGAAGAACGTGATCGCGGTTTCGGGTCGCGCTGTGGAGGCCGCAGGCGATGTCGATGTCCTCCTGCTCGACAAGACCGGGACCATCACCCTCGGCAATCGCCAGGCGACCGCGTTCATCCCGGCCGATGGGGTCACCGAGCAGGAGCTGGCCGATGCGGCGCAGCTCTCCTCGCTCGCCGACGAGACACCCGAAGGCCGCAGCATCGTGGTACTGGCCAAGGAGCGCTTCGGCATCCGGGAGCGGGATATCGCCAGTCTCGGCGCCACGTTCGTACCGTTCACCGCGCAGACCCGGATGAGCGGGGTCAATCTCCAGGGACGCCAGATCAGGAAGGGCGCCGCAGATGCCGTCGACGCCTGGGTGAAGGAGCAGGGCGGTCAGTTCCCCGCCAACGTGCGCACCGCGGTCGACGGTATCGCCCGCCAGGGCGCCACACCGCTGGTGGTCGCGGAGGCGGGCCGGGTGCTCGGCGCCATCCATCTCAAGGATATCGTCAAGGGCGGCATCAAGGAACGCTTCGCCGAGCTGCGCTCGATGGGCATCCGCACCGTGATGATCACCGGAGACAACGCGCTCACCGCCGCGGCGATCGCCGCCGAAGCCGGGGTCGATGACTTCCTGGCCCAGGCGACCCCGGAAACCAAGCTCGCGCTCATCAAGAAGCACCAGCAGGGCGGCCGGCTGGTCGCGATGACTGGCGACGGCACCAACGATGCGCCCGCGCTGGCCCAGGCGGACGTGGCGGTGGCGATGAACTCGGGGACTCAGGCGGCGAAGGAAGCCGGCAACATGGTGGACCTCGACTCCAACCCCACCAAGCTCCTCGAGATCGTGGAGACCGGGAAGCAGATGCTGATCACCCGGGGGGCGCTCACCACCTTCAGCATCGCCAACGACGTGGCCAAGTATTTCGCGATCATCCCCGCGGCGTTCGCGACCACCTATCCGGTCCTGAAGGCCCTGAACGTCATGGGGCTCGCGACGCCACAGAGCGCCATTCTCTCGGCAGTCATCTTCAACGCGCTTATCATCGTCTTCCTGGTGCCCCTGGCGCTGCGGGGCGTGAAGTACCGCCCGATCGGAGCGGCAGCTCTCCTGCGCAATAACCTCGTGGTCTACGGTCTCGGCGGGATCCTCGTTCCCTTCGCCGGGATCAAGCTGATCGACATGATCCTGGTCGGCCTCCACCTCGTCTGAGCATCCGCCATGCGCACTCTTATTCGCCCTGCGATTCTCTCGATGGTGGTCCTGACGCTGCTGACCGGGGCCATCTACCCTGCCATCGTCACCGGGGTCTCGGGCGTACTGTTCCGGCACCAGGCCGAGGGCAGTCTGATCATGATGGGAGACTCGGTGATGGGCTCGGAATTGATCGGCCAAGGGTTCACCGCTCCGAGCTACTTCTGGTCTCGCGCCTCGGGAACCGGCCCGGTCCCATACAATGGAGCCATCTCCAGCGGGGTGAACTACGGTCCTACCAACCCGGCCCAGCTCGATGCCGTGAAGGGCCGAGTCGACGCCCTCAGGGCTGCCGACGCTGGCAATACCGCCCCGATTCCAGTCGACCTGGTGACCGGGTCGGGCAGCGGTCTCGATCCCGAGATTTCTCCCGCTGCCGCCGAGTACCAGGTGGGTCGGGTGGCGCGGACGCGTGGACTGCCGGAGGGGCAGGTGCGGAAACTGGTGCAGCGCTTCACGCGCGGGCGTCAGTTTGGTATTCTCGGGGAACCAGGAGTGAACGTCCTGCCTCTCAATCTCGCTCTGGACAGCCTGAGCAAGGGCCCATGACGATCGGATGACCGACCCCAGACGGAGTCCAGAGGAACTCCTTGCCCGGATCCGCGAAGAAGAGGCGCGGGCCGGGCGAGGTCGTCTCAAGATCTTCTTCGGCGCCAATCCGGGGGTGGGCAAGACCTTCGCGATGCTCGAGGAGGCCCGCGCGCGGCGGCTGGAAGGGATGGACGTCTCCGTCGGAGTGGTCGAGACCCACGGCCGAAGCGAAACGGCGGCACTCCTCGCCGGCCTGGAGATCCTGCCCCGCCGGGAGCTCGCTCACCGCAGCGTCATAATTCAGGAATTCGATCTTGACGCGGCCCTCAGCCGTCATCCAACCCTGATCCTCATCGACGAGCTGGCGCACACCAATGCACCGGGCTCCCGGCACGACAAACGCTGGCAGGATGTCGACGAGCTGCTCTCCGCCGGTATCTCCGTTTACACCACCCTCAACGTTCAACATCTCGAGAGTCTCAACGACGTCGTCGCTCAGATCACCGGAGTCCAGGTGCGGGAGACGGTACCGGACAGCGTCTTCGATGCCGCAGACGAAGTCGAGCTGGCCGACCTCACCCCGGACGACCTGCTGCTCCGCCTCAAGCAGGGCAAGGTCTACATGTCGGAGCAGGCGGAGCGGGCGCTGGAACGGTTCTTCCGGAAGGGGAACCTCATCGCGCTCCGGGAGATCGCGCTCCGCCGGGTGGCGGAGCGTGTCGACGCACAGATGCGCGGCTACATGCGGGAGCACGGCATCCGCGAGACCTGGCCTGCCGGGGAACGGCTGCTGGTATGCGTTGGAGCCAACCCCGCCTCGGCTCGACTGGTACGTGCTGGACGACGCATCGCGGCCACGCTGCGGTGCGAATGGATCGCGCTGCACATCGAGACTCCCGGTGCCGACCCGCTCGGCAAGAGCGACCAGGCTGCGCTGATCGACAATCTCCAGCTCGCCGAGGAGTTCGGGGCCCGGACGGTGACGCTGCAGGGTCACGAGGTCGCCGAGGAAGTTCTCGCCTACGCCCGCGCCCACAATGCCACCCGAATCGTCGTGGGCAAGCCGACGCACCGCCGCTGGCGGGACCGGCTCGGGGGGTCGCTGGTTGACCGACTGGTCAGAGGCAGTGGCGATGTGGATGTCTATGTGATCACCGGGGAAGTCGAGGACCGACCCAGACAGCGGCCGGCCCTGCGCGCGCCCCGCTCGCCAGCGCGCGAGTACGGCTTCTCGCTCCTGGTCGTGGGCATCGCCACCGCCCTCGGCTGGCTCGTGTTCCGGCGGCTGAGTGTCACCGATGTCGCCATGGTCTATCTGGTCGGCGCCATGGTGGTTGCGACGCGGTCTGGGCGGGGTCCATCGGTGATCGCGGCGTTGTGCAGCATCGCCCTCTTCGACTTCCTCTTCGTGCAGCCGATCTTCACCTTGGCGGTGGCCGACCTGCGGTACGTGCTCACGTTCGTGGTGATGCTCACCACGGCCCTGCTCATCAGCGGTTTCACCCTCCGGATCCGGGAACAGGCGGAGACCGCACGGGACCGGGAGCGACGCACTGCGGCGCTGTACGCCCTCAGCCGGGACCTGGCCGACAGCCGTACCCGCGAGGACATCGTGGAGGTCGCCAGACGGCACCTCGCCGACACCTTCGAATGCACCATGCAGCTACTTGCGCCCGGAGAGGACGGTACCCTCGACGTGCTCGCGCCCGCTGCTCCGGACCCGCCCTTCGACGAAAAGGAGCGCAGTGTCGCCGACTGGGTCTATCGCCGCAACGAAATGGCGGGGGCGGGCACCGCGACGCTGCCCGGCGCCTCGGCCCTGCACCTGCCTCTTGCCGGTGCTGGCGGCGTGGTCGGGGTCCTGATGGTCGCCGCGACCGATCTGGTGCTCTACCAGAATCCGGCGCATCGCCATCTGCTCGAAACCTTCGCCGGACAGGTGGCGGTCGCGCTGGAGCGGGCGACGCTCTCGGAGCGTACCCAGCAGGCGCGCCTCGAGGTGGAGGCGGAGCGGCTCCGCACTTCGCTCCTGAGCTCGCTCTCGCACGATCTTCGGACGCCGCTCGGCGTGATCACCGGCGCCGCGAGCAGCCTGCCGCGATCGGGGCGAGCACATGGCTCCCCTCGCCCGCACCGAGCTGCTCGATTCGATCCTGCAGGAATCGGAGCGGATGAACCGCCTGATCAGCAACCTGCTCGACATGATCCGGCTGGAAACGGGATCGCTGGAGGTGCAGAAGGAGTGGCAGCCGCTGGAGGATACGGTAGGCGTCGCGCTGATCCGGATGGATGAGCGGATGCGCGACCACCCGGTGACGGTGGATCTGCCGGCGGAGCTGCCACTGGTTCCGATCGACGGGGTCCTCCTGGAGCAGGTGTTCATCAACCTGCTTGAGAACGCCGCCAAGCATACGCCGGCCGGCACTCCAGTTACGATCATCGCACGCCCGATCCCCGGCGCCATCCAGGTGTCCGTCGCGGACCGGGGACCGGGCTTGCCCCCGGGGGAGGAGACCCGGATCTTTGAGAAGTTCTACCGCGGCAATGCCGCAGAGGCGGGGAAGGGTGTCGGACTCGGCCTGACGATCAGTCGCGGTATCATCACCGCCCACGGCGGCCGCATCTGGGCCGAGCCGCGTCCCGGCGGTGGCACCCTGATCAACTTCACGCTCCCGCTGAGCGGCCCTGCGCCCCCACCGATCCCGGAGGAGGCCGAGTCGGTCTGATCGGGGGGGATCCGCGGAGCATGACGGCGGCACCACCGGTTGTGCTTCTCATCGAAGATGAGCCCCAGATGCGCCGCTTCCTGCGCGCCGCGCTGGGCGGGCAGGAATACGACCTCGTCGAGGCCGCGACCGCGCGTGATGGATTGGCTCAGGCGGCGAGCCGCAATCCCGAACTCATCCTGCTCGACCTCGGCCTTCCCGATTCTGATGGCCTCGATGTCACCCGCCAGATCCGCGAGTGGTCGCGTGCGCCGATTATCGTGATCTCCGCGCGTGGTCAGGAGAAGGACAAGGTCGCGGCGCTCGATGCCGGCGCCGACGATTATCTCACCAAACCCTTCGGGGTGGGGGAGCTGCTCGCGAGAATGCGGGTCGCATTGCGGCACGCTCGCGCGTCTGGTGGCGTCGAGGAACCGGTCTTCGAAGGGGGAGGGATCCGGATGGACCTGGCGCGCCGCCAGGTTCTTCGGGCAGGGGAGGAGGTGCATCTGACGCCGCTCGAATACAAGCTGCTGGCGACGCTGGTGAAACATGCCGGCAAGGTGCTCACCCACCGGCACCTGCTCAAGGAGGTCTGGGGGATCAATGCGATCAACCAGACGCACTACCTGCGGGTCTACATGACCCAGCTCCGGCACAAGCTCGAGCCGGATCCCACGCAGCCGCGGCTCCTGCTCACGGAACCGGGGGTCGGGTACCGGCTGAGAGCCGAGGGGTGAATCTCGGCCGTCCGGATCGCGCCGCCGCCGGCCGGTCAGCCGGCCCGCAACCGCACTGGCAGCGTCACCATCGTTTTGCCCGCCCACTGCAGCCGCTTCTGGATCGCGAGCGCGGTCTCGTTATGCAGCAGGCGCTGGTACCAGCGCTCCTTCTGGAAGATCAGCTTCCCCGCAAAGAAGGTTGAGCGCGGGTACTCCTGCGCGACGGCGAGGCAGAGGGCCTCACCCGACTCGACCGCTTCGGTGCCGATGGCGAGCCTGTAGTCCGCCGCGACGCCCAGCCCGGCGGCGAGGAACAGGTACTGCTGCAGCATCTCCTCGGTGCGTTCGGTCAGCGCGCTGATCGAATCTTCTCCCTTGAACTCGCCCGAATCCACAATTCCCACCGATACGAACACCAGCCCCTTGAAGTGCTGGGGAAAGGCGCGGAAAATATTGAGCACGGTGTGGATGCCGAGGCCGCTGTAGGCATTCACCAAGACGATGGCCACCGGCTGCTTCGGGTCGGGGGACGCGGGGTCCGCTTCGCCGCGGGGGACGCTGTCGAGCTCCGAGTAGAGCCGGGCCATGGTGGCAGAGGAGTGGTGATAGTGCCGACGGATCATGACACAGGCCAGGATCAGGACGCCGGTGACGACGAGGGTCACCCAGCCCCCTTCGCGGAACTTCTCAAAGACGGTGATTACTAGAATCGTCATGCACAGAACGAATCCCGCCGCGAAGAGGGTGACTCGCCGCGGCCATTCCGGCCTGTCCCGGTTGGCGATCCAGTACTTGAGCATGCCGAACATGGACAGTGAAAATGTCAGAAAGACATTGATACTGTACATCACCACAAGATGGCCGACGTTGCCGTGCGTGTAGATCAGTGCGGCCAGTGAGCTGACGCCCATCAGCAGGATGCCGTTCTGGGTCGTGAGCCGTTCCGAGAGCGATGCGAAACGGCGCGGTACCCAGGAGTCGATCGCCATGTTCGCGAGGACGCGCGGGCCGTCCAGGAACCCGGCCTGTGCGGCGACTACGAGAAGGGCTCCCTCGGACACCAGGGTCAGCACGATGAACAGCCCCCCCATCGGCCACCCGCCCGCGAGGCGCTCCACCAGCACCGCATTCAGCGTCTTGCCGCTCACAGGCGCGACCTGCCAGAGCAGATAGCAGAGCAGCAGCCCCGAGGCAGTGATCGCCAGCGAGGAGGCCATGTACAGCATGGTCCGCTGCGCGGTGGGGACCCGCGGCTCCCGCATGATGGGCAAGCCGTTCGACACCGCCTCGATGCCGGTGTAGGTGCCGCCACCCAGCGAATAGGCGTGCACGAACAGCAGCAGCATTCCGCCGGGGCCCAGGACGCTGAGCCCCTGCCGGTACCCTGCCTGCACATGCGCGACGGTGGCGGGGAGTTCCGGCAGGTGGAGGAGCACTCCGCCGACGATGACGATCGCGTGAGTGATCAGGAAGAGGATGAACACTGGCAGCATCGCGATGACCGACTCGCGCACGCCCCGGATGTTGAGGATAGTGAGCCCGATGATCAGGAAGATCTCGACCCCGAACTTGGCGCCGTGCAGGGTGGCTGGCACGAAGCTGAACAGCGCGTCGCCCGCCGCCGCGATCGAAACGGTGATCGTCAGGACGTAGTCCACCAGCAGCGCCGAGCCGGAGACGAGGCCGGGTCCCGAACCGAGCAGCTTCGTCGCGACGACGTACCCGCCACCGCCATGCGGAAACTGCTCGATGATCCGGCTGTAGGCGGCTGAGATGAGGATCACCGTGACCGCCATGACCACGGCCAGCCCGAGCGCCAGGTAGGCGTGTTCGCCCAGGGTCTTGAAGGCCTCTTCCGGGCCGTAGGAGGACGAGGAGAGGCCGTCCGCGCCGAGACCGACCCACGCCAGAAACGGAATGAGGGAGAGGCGGTGGAAGAGCCCCGTATCCGCAAGATCACGGGGGCGACCGATCACCAGATGCTTGATGCGCCGGCCCAGGGACGAGGTCGGGAAGGAGCCGGACGGGGCGGGATCCACCCCGGGGCGACTGTCGTCAGGCACGGAGACTCCGCAGTGATCGGGAGGGAGATAACATAGCGGCCTGCTGGCCCATTGTCCTCTACGGCCTGATCACCTGGACCGCAACATCCGCCCGTCCCATTGGCGCTGCGACTTGCACACCGCGCACCCGGCTCCGCACTGCCGCCAGCATCTCCCGGGCGATCAGTACCCCCTCCGCGAGCGCCTCTTCTTTACCGCGGGTGGAGGCGATCCGCATACGATCGAGGATCTCCGCCGGCACCGACACACCGGGGACCTCGTTGGCGAGAAACTCGGCATTCCGCAATGAGACGAGCGGCCAGATGCCCGCAATGATCGGGACCTTGAGCGGCGCCACCCGGTCGAGAAACCGATCCAGCTGTTCGAGGTCGAAGACCGGCTGTGTCATTGCGAATTCAGCGCCGGCCTCCGCCTTCCAGGCGAAACGGCGGAGTTCCCGGTCGAGGTCCGGGGCGGCGGGATTCACTCCGACGCCGATCACGAACTGGCTCCGGCCGCCCAGCGCGTTGCCGCCCGGGTCGAGCCCCTGATTCAGCCGGTGCACCAGGTTCGCCAGGCCGATGCTGTCGATGTCGAAGACCGCCGTCGCGTCCGGGTAGGGCCCCATCTTTGGCGGGTCGCCGGTCACGATGAGCAGGTTGCGGACGCCGCTCGCCGCAGCGCCTAACAGATCCGAGAGCATCCCCAGGAGGTTCCGGTCCCGGCAGGCATAGTGGACCACCGGCTCCATGCCGAGCTCGCGCTGGATCAGGAGCCCGGAGAGGAGCGCCCCCATCCGGCTCTGGGCCCGCGGGCCGTCCGGCACATTGACCGCGTCGACGCCGGCGGCCTTGAGCGCCCGCACCTGCTCGAACATCGGTGCCGGATCGACCCCCTTCGGTGGGACGATCTCCACCGTGGTGATGAACTCGCCCCGAGCGAGCTTGCGGCCGAAGGCGGAGCGCTCCGCCAGCGGCACCGGCTCCGATGGCTCCGCCTTCGTGGGGGCCGCCGCGGCCAGTGCCGCATGCCGTGGCGCGACACTCTTCACGAAGCCGACCATCGCCTTGATGTGCTCCGGGGTGGTGCCGCAGCACCCGCCGACGAAGCGCGCCCCGGCCTCGACCATGCGCCGGGCATAGTTGGCCATGTATTCGGGCGAGGCCATGTAGATCTTCCGGTCCCCAACCTCCCGTGGCAGTCCGGCATTCGGCTGGGCGGAGAGGGGAATCGTCACCACCCGTGCGAGCTGTTCGATCGCCTCCAGCACACCGTGCGGGCCGACCGAGCAGTTCACTCCGATGACGTCGGCGCCCATCGCCTGCAGCCAGGGCCCGAAGGTGGAGGGCTCGGTGCCGTAGTAGGTCTTCCCGTCGGTCGCGACCGTCATCTGCGCGATCACCGGCAGCGTCGACTTCGCCCGGATCGCGTCGAATGCAGCTCGCACCTCCTCCACATCGCTGAAGGTCTCGATGATGAAGCCGTCCACGCCGCCCGCGAGCAGTCCATCCACCTGGCGGCCGAAGGCGAGACTCGCCTCGGCGACCGACATCTCGCCGAACGGCTCGATCCGCACGCCGAGCGGGCCGATGGCGCCGAGCACCGAGGCGCGCGGACCGGCGGCATCGCGCGCCAGTCGAGGCGGCGGCGGCGTTCAGCTTCTCGGTCTCATCGGCGAGCCCGTACTGGGCCAGCTTGATCGGATTGGCGCCGAAGGTGTTGGTCTCCAGCAGCTCCGCTCCGGCCCGCACATATTCGCGGTGGATGTCGCGGATGAGGTCCGGCTGTCGGAACGCCAGCTCGTCGTAGCAGACGTTCAGGAAGACCCCGCGGCTGTAGAGCAGGGTGCCCATCGCGCCGTCCACGACGTGGGTACGGCCGTCATCGATCAGTTCACGTAACGTCGTCATGGATCAATCATCCCGTAGCGGCGGCCCGTCGGCCCGCCCAGACACCCCTCCGCAAGTCGCCCCGGCTGCCCCGACCCGCGGTCATCGCTCGTAGCCCAGGTTCGGTGCGAGCCACCGTTCCACCTCGGCGAGCGGCACACGCTTCCGCAGGGCGTAGTCCTCGACCTGGTCTCGGCTCAGCTTGCCGACGCCGAAATACTGCGATTCCGGACGCCAGAAGTAGTAGCCGCTCACCGACGAGGCCGGCAGCATTGCGAAACTCTCCGTCAGGCGGATCCCGGCCTGCTGTTCGGCGCTCAGCAGCCGGAAGAGCGTCGCCTTTTCGGTATGGTCGGGACAGGCGGGATATCCCGGAGCCGGGCGGATGCCCTGATACTTCCCGTGAATCAGCGAATCATTGTCGAGGGACTCCGATGGATCGTAGCCCCAGAACTCCCGGCGCACCCGTTCATGCAGCCGCTCCGCGAACGCCTCCGCGAGACGATCGGCGAGCGCCTTGGAGAGAATCGCGTTGTAATCGTCGTTGGCCGCCTCGAACTCGGCGACCAGCGCATCCAGTCCGTGGCCGGTCGTCAGCGCGAAGGCCCCGATGAAGTCGGTGACGCCGGAGGTGGCCGGGGCGACGAAATCGGCCAGCGCGAAATTGGCCCGGCCATCGCCCTTCTTGGACTGCTGGCGCAGCGTGTGGATCGTCGCCACTGGCTCGCCCCCGGATGCGGTGCCGAGGATCCGGATGTCGTCGCCGTCCCCGACGGCCGGGAAGAACCCGAAGACTGCACGGGCCTCGAGCCGCCGTTCCCGGACGATTCGGGCCAGCAGCCGCTGGGCGTCGTCGAAGAGGCTCCGCGCGGTCTTGCCGACCGCGGGGTCCTGCAGGATCGCGGGATAGTGGCCCGCCAGCTCCCAGGCCTGGAAGAACGGCGTCCAGTCGATCCGGTCGATCAGCTCCGGGAGGGGGTAGTGCTCCAGCGCCCGCACGCCGAGAAAGGTCGGCCGGGGAGGGGCGGAGGCCACCCAGTCGATCGTCAGGCGATTGGCCCTGGCTTCCCCGATAGGGATCCGCCGGCTGCCGCTGTCTCGGTCGGCGCGCTCCTCGCGGATGGCGGCGTATTCCGTGTGCGTCTCCGTCACGAAGGCGTCGCGCAGCGTGTCGCTCAGCAGGGTGCTCGTCACCCCGACCGCGCGCGAGGCATCGAGCACATGAACCACCGGCCCCGAGTACCTGGGCGCGATCTTCACCGCGGTATGGACCCGTGAGGTCGTTGCCCCGCCGATCAGCAGCGGCACGCGGAACCCCTCCCGCTCCATCTCGCCGGCGACAAACGCCATCTCCTCGAGGGACGGAGTGATCAGTCCCGATAGTCCGATGATGTCCGCCTTTTCCTCTCGGGCCCGCTCCAGAATCCGGGCGCAGTGCACCATCACGCCGAGGTCCACCACGGAGTAGTTGTTGCACTGCAGGACCACGCCCACGATGTTCTTGCCGATGTCGTGCACGTCACCCTTCACCGTGGCAAGCAGTACCTTGCCTCTGGATCGGGTGTCGGCGTTCGCGAGCTTTTCCGCCTCGATGTACGGGATGAGGTGCGCCACCGCCTTCTTCATCACCCGGGCACTCTTGACCACCTGCGGCAGGAACATCTTTCCCGAGCCGAAGAGGTCGCCGACGATGTTCATGCCGCGCATGAGCGGGCCCTCGATGACCTCGATGGGCCGGGTGACCCGCTGGCGCGCCGCCTCGGTGTCTTCCACCACCCACGTGTCGATCCCCTCGACGAGCGCGTGAGCGAGCCGGTCCTCCACTGCCATCGCCCGCCACTCCGCCTCCGGTTTCTCGATGCGCGCCCCCGTGCCCTTGTAGCGCGCCGCGATGTCCAGCAGCCGCTCGGTCGCATCGGGGCGGCGGTTCTGGACCACGTCCTCGACCCGCTCCAGCAGGTCGGCGGGAATGTCGTCGTAGATGGTGAGCTGACCCGCGTTGACGATCCCCATGTCCAAGCCCGCGCGGATTGCGTGGTAGAGGAACACCGAGTGGATCGCCTCGCGGACCGGGTCGTTGCCGCGGAAGGAGAAGGAAATGTTCGACACGCCGCCCGAAATCAGGGTGTGCGGCAGCCGCTGCTTGATCTGTCGCACGGCCTCGATGTACGCGAGGGCGTAGCCGCTGTGCTCCTCGATGCCGGTGGCAATCGCGAAGATGTTCGGGTCGAAGATGATGTCTTCGGGAGGGAAGCCGACCCGCTCGGTGAGCAGGTGAAACGCCCGCTCGCAGATCGCCACCTTTCGCTCCACGCTGTCCGCCTGGCCCTGCTCGTCGAAGGCCATGACGATCACCGCGGCGCCGTAGCGGCGCACCAGTTCCGCCTGATGGAGGAACTGCGCCTCCCCCTCCTTCAGGCTGATGGAGTTGACGACTCCCTTCCCCTGCAGGTTCTGCAGCCCGGCCTCGATTACCGACCACTTGGAGCTGTCGACCATCACGGGGACCCGCGCGATGGCGGGCTCGGAAGCGGTCAGCCGCAGGAATTTCACCATCGCGGCCTCGGCGTCCAGCATCCCCTCGTCCATGTTGATGTCGAGCATCTGGGCGCCGCTCTCCACCTGCTGGCGCGCGACGTCGAGGGCCGGCTCGAACTGGCCGTCCAGAATCAGCCGGGCGAACTTGCGCGAGCCCGTGACGTTGGTCCGCTCCCCGATATTCACGAAATTGGTTTCGGGGCCGATCGTCAGCGCTTCCATCCCCGACAGTCGGCATCGCGGCGGCAGGTGCACACGCCGTCGCGGGGCTACGCCGCGGACGGCCTCACGAATGGCGCGGATATGGGCTGGGGTCGTCCCGCAGCATCCGCCGACGATATTCACCAGCCCCGCGGTGGCGAATTCGCCGATGATCATGGCCATGCTCTCCGGCGTCTCGTCGTAACCGCCGAACGCGTTAGGCAGGCCGGCGTTGGGGTGCGCGCTCACTAGCACGGGCGCCACCCGCGACAGATCCTGCACGTACTCCCGTAGCTGCTGGGCGCCGAGCGCGCAATTGAGCCCCACGCTCAGCGGGCGGGCGTGGCTGACCGAATTCCAGAAGGCCTCGACAGTCTGACCAGTCAGAGTGCGGCCGCTCTGATCGGTGATGGTGCCCGAGATCATCACCGGCACCCGTTCCGCGCGCTGCTGGAACGTGCGTTCGATCGCGAAAATGGCCGCCTTGGCATTCAGCGTGTCGAAGATCGTCTCGACCATGAGCAGGTCGGCACCGCCGTCGAGCAGTCCGCGCACGCCCTCGGCGTACGTCTCCACCATTTCCGCGAAGGTCACGCTGCGAAACCCGGGGTCGTTCACATCCGGCGACAGCGAGGCGCTCTTGGTGGAGGGGCCGAGGACTCCGATGACGTAGCGGGGCCGGTCCGGCTCCAGGGCCTCGAACCGATCGGCGACCCCGCGCGCCAGGACCGCGGAGGCCCGATTGAGCTCGTAGACCATCGCCTCCATCCCGTAGTCGCCCAGCGCGGGGGCGTTCGAGCTGAAGGAGTTGGTCTCGACGATATCCGCACCCGCCTCGAAGTACGCGGCATGGATGTCGGCGATCATCTGCGGACGGGTCAGCGTCAGCAGGTCGTTGTTTCCCTTGAGGTCACTGGGCCAATCCCGGAATCGCTCGCCGCGATAGTCGGATTCACTCGGACGATAGGTCTGGATCATCGTGCCCATCGCGCCATCCAGCACGAGGATGCGCGCGTCGAGCAGCTGCGGCAGGCGGGCGAGGCGGATGGATCGGGCGGAGTCTGTCATGGTCACGAAAAAGCCCCCAGGCGCCGAACGGCACCCGTGGGCCACCGTTTTAGCAGTTGTTTAACGTGGCTGCAATAGGCGCAAATCACCACGGAACAGGAGTTGTCGCAGGGAATGATAGCGTGGCGGCTACCCGCCGCCAACCTGGAGTCGCCGGGCCGCCTCGGCGACGCCAACACCTGTCACTGACACGATCTTGCGCCGGCCGCTCAGCCCGTGCGCGATCGTCACGGCCGAACGCGGCACACCGAGTACGTCGGCGAGAAAGCGGACCAGGGCCTCGTTCGCGGCCCCATCGACCGGAGGCGCCGACACTCGGATCTTCAGCGCGTCGCCATGCAGCCCCGCGAGGTCCGTGGCGGCGGCGCGCGGCTGAACCTGAATCGTCAGCCGGATACCGTCAGGGGTAGGGGAGATTGGTGGCATTCCTGCCTGGGGCGGTCGGGCTGCACCGCTTCCGAACTGCTCAGAGCTGGCGCAACAGGACCCACCGCGCCAGGCTCAGCATGAGATAGGCAACGATCGGAGAGACATCAATCATCCCGAACGGCGGGAGAATTCTGCGCAGTGGGTCGAGGAGCCAGTCGGTGAGGGCGTGGACCACCCGCATCAACCTCGAGTAGGGCGACACCCCGAACCAGGAGGAAATTACCCGGACAAACAAGGCAAGCATCAGGATCGAGAAGACGCCGCTGATCACGAACCCCAGCAAGGCGCGCGGGCCGGCGGAGGCGCTGTACGCCAGCTCCAGCAGCGTCCCGATCAGCCACTGCACCAGGCCGAGCAGCGCAAGGCCACCGAGGAGCGCCACCCAGAAAAACAGGTAGGGAGCACTGACGGGATTGCCGCCGCCCCGATACAGACGCCGTTCGAAGAGCCGAAGGATGGGCTGCCCCAGCGAACGGATTGTCGTCGGCACGGGGCCGAATGGCTTGATATGCCCATGCTGCACCGCCCAATGGGTACCCGCGACGACAGCGGCGAAGCCGAACAGCGCGAAGACTACCACTCGAGTGGCCAGGATGATGAACGAGATCATTGGGTGGTCTTCGGCGGCGGGGGTGGCGTGATCGTAAAAGTGCGCCGTCCGCCGGAAATCAGGTCGCACCCGACCTGAAACGTCCCACCGTTCAGCAGCTTGTCTTCCAGCAACTCCCGATCACCCACGCAGCTTGCCAGCTGGCGTCCGCCGGTCCGCCGGAAGATGATGAGGATGGCAGGTTCGCGGCCACGCAGACTGAGCCGGCGGATGAACAGCGGCGTGAGGCTGTCCAGACCGGCCTGCCTGAGGGATACGGGAAGATGGCCCTGATGCGCGCTCTTGAAGGCCAGGACGCGGTCGATGATGTCGGCCGCCTCGCGGCCCAACAGCTCCGCCTCGAGCTGAATGGGATCGACCGGCGGGCCATCCCCGGCCGGGGTGCGGGGCCTTCCGTCCCTTCGTGCCGCATCCCAGCGCCACGAGGACGAGCAGGAGCGCAGGCGCGAGGCCCGCGCTCCGCCTACTCCATTGCGAATTCACGATTGAAGACCACCTCAAAGCTGAAGGTCTTCGACGCACTCTTGGTCTCGATCCGCTCGGCGATACGCTGCAGCCGATCCGGGTATTTCGAGGATCTTGCCCTGGGCCTTGCGCCCCAGCTCGCTGAGTCCGGTGAGCGTTTCGATCTTCCAGTACTTGATCTGCTCCTGCACGATCCGCAGATAGTCGCGTGGCCCGTAGATCCCGGAGCGGCGGATCACGTCGGCAATCTCCCGGAAGTTCGGCATGCTGTGCCCCGGCATTTCAATGCTCGGCAGGATGTGCGCGGCGGAGATGAGTGCCTCGTCGGGGTCACGCAGGAGGATTTCTTCGAAGATGGTGCGGTAGAAATTGAAGTGCCGTGCCTCTTCGGTCGCGATGTTGCTCAGCACCTCGCCCAGCAGCGGTTCGTAGTTGCTCACGATCCGGCCGGTCTCGGCGTGCGATTGCTGCGTCGCCCGCTCCTGCAGGGTGGTATACGCGAAGACCCGGTAGGGGTCCATGTCCCAATCAGGCTGGAACCCGCTCTTCAGATAGTTGAACTGCATCTCCTCGAGCCGGCGCTGGTTCACGATCCGGGTATCGTGCAGGTAATCATGCAGGACGGCGCCGTGCCGGTCTTCTTCCGCGGTCCACAGATTGTTCCAGTTGCGCCAGTGACTGTCGTCCGGCAGATGGATCGCCAGCAGCCGGTGGAAGTGCGGCAGTCCCTCCTCGGTGAGCAGATTCAGCGCCAGGGCCGCGCGCGCCGAGTCGGGAATGCCCTCTGCCCGGCGGCGCACCTGGGCGGCATGCTGGTCGGGATCCTCGCCAGGCTTGGGGCCAAGCAGGTCGCTGGGAAACCAGAGTGGGCGCTTGAGATCGTGAGCCGCCGTCAGCTCGTTGACCTTGGCTTCCAGGTCCTTGAGGACTTCGATCTTGGTGAAGAAAGCACGTGCGGGGTCGGTCAGGGCCATCGGCGCGGGCATCCTCGGGAAAGAAGTGGCGGCCCAGGCATCCGTCCCGGGTCGCCATTGTGCGTATCAGGGGAAAGCAAGCGCGGTCGTAACAATAGGCGCCCGCGGAAAGAGGCGCTAGATGATCGGGGCGAGCGGCTTCTCCATCAGGAACCAGGTCCGGCCGCCGATGTAATGGTCACGGCGAAAGACCCTGCGCCAGCCGTGCGCCAGCAGGTCTGTCTCGCCGCTGATATCGTCGGTCCAGAACTCGGCGAGATGCGCGGCGGATTCGCGGACCCGCGTCTCGAAAGCCAAGAGCAGTCGATGTCCGTGACCCTGATGCCGCTCCTCGGGACGGATGGCGATGTCCTGAATGTGGGCGACGCCGCCCCGGATGGAGTATCGCAGGCCACCGATCCAGTCACCGATCTCGTTGCTCAGAATCAGGTAGTGATCTTCGAGATGCGCGACGCGCTCGCTCGCTTCCTCCTCCCGGAGGGAGAGGTCAGCGAACCAGTCGGCGAATTCCTCGCCGTTTTCCATTTCGCGGATCGTGAGTTCGCTCATACTTCCTCTGGTATCGGAAACTGGTGCCAAAGGTTCCAGTCGTAGCCGGAAGATAAGCAACCTTGGTGCCAGAGACGACCGCTCGTTCGGTCTAGGGGCTGGCGTTCAAGTCCATGATTCGCAGTGCCTTGGGTCACCCGATCGCCAGGTCGGCCAAGTCCGGGCTGTCACGAATCCGGCCACCGTTCTCATCAAGGGGCAGTCGGCGTGGGCATTGCGACAGCTCAACTGCCGTTTCTAGACGCCGGCCCAGATCGCGAGCAGCAGTCCACCGGCACCCAGCAGCATCAGAACGCCCCACACCCGCAGCGTGAACCGGAGCCACTCCTCGTAGCTGACGCCGGTGGCGGCCAGCATCGCCATCAGCGCCCCGTTCGTCGGGGTCAGGAGTTCACACAGGCCGGCGCCATACTGGTAGGCCAGCACCGTCACCTGGCGCGACATTCCGAGCAGGTCCGACAGCGGAACCAGGACCGGCATCGTGAGGACCGCCTGACCGCTGGTGCTGGGCACCGGAAAGTGGATCAGGGTCTGCAGCGCCATCATGCCAAGCGCCGAAAGCGCCCGTGGGAGTTGGGCGATCGGGGCAAACGCTCCCTGGACGACGGTGTCGATGATCTGGCCATCGTTCAGCACGATGTAGATCCCCCGCGCGAACCCGATCAGCAGCGCGGCGTACGCGAGGGACCGAAAGCCCTCGACAAATGCCTCGGCGGTCCCGGCGACGCGCAGTCTTCCCACCAGCCCCGTGCCGACCCCCATCAGGAAGAAGAGCGCCCCAAACTGCTCGAAGTCCCAGCCCCATCGCTGGGCACCGACGATGAAGAGGACGAAGGTGCCGCCGACAATCGCGAAGATGACGCGATCGCGATTGGTGACCTCCTGCTCGGCGCCAGCGAGGGGATCGCCCTGTTCCGGCGGGAGTGCGAGGTCGCGGGGGAGGCGGGTACGAGCGGCGTAGCGCATTGTCGCCCAGATCCAGAGCGCCATCGCCGGCACCAGCACGAGCAGTCGGAATCCGGCCGCGGACTGCGGAGCCAGCTCGGCGACCTTTTGTGCAATCACGACCTGGAACGGGTTGATCGGACTGAAGGCCGCACCCACCGCCGCGGCGCCGAGGCTGATCGCGCAGGCAATCAGCGGAGTGAAGCCCAGCCGGCGGGTCAGCAGGAGCAGGACGGGAACAAAGGCGATCAGCTCCTCCTGCATCTGGATCAGGATTCCGCCGAGGCCGAACACCAGGGAGGCAAGCGGGATGACGAGCACCTCCCGATGGGCCAATCGGGTGACCAGTTGCTGGATCAGCCGAGTAGACGCCCCGGTACGCTCCACGACTGCAAAGGCGCCACCAACGAGGAAGACGTAGAAGACCACGGGGCTCGCGTCGGCCATCCCGCGCGGGATCGCGACGATCGCGTCAAACGCGCTCACCGGAGCTGGAGCGACCCGATGGTACGTCCCGGCGACTACAATGCTCCGCCCGGTGGCGGCGTCCTCCCGCCGCTCATAGCGGCCTGCCGGGAGCAGGTGGGAGAGCGCCGCGGCGCCGAGCGTACACGCGACGAGCAGCACCAGCGGATGAGGAAAGCGCACGAGGGGTTGCCGCACGAGAGGTGGATGGCGGGGGCGGCTGCCTGGAGAGGCAGCGCCCCGGCCGGCCCCGTCCTCAGGCGGTGGTCACTTCGACTTGCACTGTGCCGAAACCGGGGTGACCCGCCCGCAGGCGATCGACTCGTTCATGCCTGACACGAGGACGCCGCAGGCGGTGGTCTGCGCGGAGGTCTTCGCGTCCGCCTCGTTGGCGTGGGACGCAGTGGCACAATTGCGATGACCGTTGTACTCCACGCACACCGTGCACTCGGCCTTCTGCGCGCTGAGGGTGTTGAAGAGCAGCAGGGCGCCGAAGGCAACGATGGTGACGATGGTAATGATGGTGCCACGCTTCATGGCTGGAATCGGGGGCAGGGGGGAGAGGGGTCACGAGACCACCCGGGGTGGCCCCGCGAACGACCCTTCACCCTAGCGCCTCGTCGGCCGCCGCGCCAGAGGAACGGGGTCGCCGGCACGACTCCGTTTCGCGGAACCGGAGGCGGACAGCTTCCGAGCGGGCCGGCGGCCTCCCGCCGGACCAGGAGGGGTTAAGCGCCCAGATTCCCCGGCTTGAACAAGCTGGGGCGATCCCCCTAGCTCGCCCGCAGGGCCCCCCACACCGCCGGCAGCGCGCCGAGCGACCACATCGCGATGGCCGCCAGGGTTGCCCGCGGCCAGGAGAGCTGACCCATCACGCCGATACCGATGCCGATCAGCACCGTCACCCACAGCGTGAAGAGATCGAGCCGGCCGACAATCGCCACGAGCAGCGGGCTGGCCGCGTTCACATCCAGCAGCCGCCCGACGCCGAGCGTCAGGTCGTAGCGCGAAGAAATACTGTCCTCCGGCAGGAGCAGCATCTGCACCGCGTTGAGGATCGTCTCCAGTACTCTGGGGAACATCGCATAGGTCATGACCATGATTGCCTGGCCCACCTCCGCCTTGCTCTCGACCAGTTTCCCGATGAGCCAGAGCATCAGTCCCAGCAGGATTGGTATCACCAGCCCGTAGGCTGCCACGCCGACAAACATGAACTTCTTCCCCATCGCCTTGCCCTGCTCCATCATCTCCGGCGTGAGCTGCGGATTCTGCTTCATCGCCTGCGCCATGCTGCGCTTGAATTCGGCATCGAAGAGCGGCTCCATCATGCCTCGGAACGCGAACGAGAGTCCGACGATGATGACGGTGAAGACGATCAGCGCCAACCCGAAGGCAGGCGTGTCGCGGCGACGCTCGAAGACGGCGGTTGGCGCATAGAAGAGCTCCAGCAGGTCCTCCCAGACGGAGGGGGGGCGCTCGACAGGAGGATTCGTGGTCATGGGCATCCGGGGGTTCGGGTGGCGTCGGTCCGCGGGTCTCCAACGGAGGTCGGCGGCGCGGATTGTGAAACGCGAGGCGGGGCCCGCAGTGTCAGGTGGCGGACGGCTGCTTCGCACACCCTGCTCCGATCCCCGCGGTGAGGGCTCAGAGCAGGGTTCCGCGCAGGACGAGGTACGCCACCGAGAAGTAGATCACCAGTCCAGTGACGTCGACCAGGGTCGCCACGAACGGCGCCGAGGCACTGGCCGGGTCGAACCCGACCCGTCGCAACACGAACGGGAGCATCGACCCGGCGAGCGATCCAAAGAGCACCACCCCGATCAGCCCCAGGCCCACCGTGACCGCGACCAGCAGGTGATGCACGCCGTAGTCGTACCAGCCGAGGTGCTGCCAGAGTTCGATGCGGAACACGCCGATCAGGCCGAGGATGCACCCCAGGGCGAGGCCGGTGGGAATCTCGCGGACCGCGACCCGCCACCAGTCGACCAGGGTCACCTCACGGAGCGCCATGGCCCGGATGATGAGCGAGGTCGCCTGACTTCCGGAGTTGCCGCCTGAGCTGATGATCAGCGGGATGAAGAGCGCCAGCACCACCGCCTTGCTGATCTCGTGCTCGAAGTGCCCCATGGCCGTGGCGGTGAGCATCTCGCCCAGGAAGAGCGCGCAGAGCCACCCCGCGCGCTTCTTGATCATGCTGCCCAGGCCGATCTCCATGTACGGCTCGTTGAGCGCCTCGAGGCCACCCATCTTCTGGACGTCCTCGGTCTGTTCGCTGATCATGGCGTCGATGACGTCATCGACGGTGACGATGCCGAGCACGTGGCCGCTGTCGTCGAGCACCGGGATGGCGAGCAGATCGTACTTGCTGATCAGCCGGGCCACTTCCTCGCGCCCGGTCTGTGGGCGGGTCGCAACCGGTTTACGCCCCTCCCCGATCTCCATCACCGACGCTTCGGACTCCGCCATGATCACCTCGCGGAGCGAGATGACCCGGAGCAATCGCTGGGTCTTCTCATCGAGGACGTAGATCGCGTAGACGGTTTCCTTGGCGCTGCCGACCTTGCTGACGTGCCTCCGCACATCGAGTGCAGTCCAGCTGGCGGGGACGCCCACGTACTCGGTCGTCATGATGCCGCCCGCGCTCCGGGGCGGATAACTCATCAGCAACCGCAGCTGATCGCGGGTCGGGGCGTCGAGGACGTGCAGCAGCCGGGCCCGGTCGGCCTCCTTGAGGCCCCGGAACAACCCCACCTGCCGGTCGGCCGACATCGCCTGGATGATCGGGATCACCACGACATCCGGCAGCCGCTCGATCAGCTCTTCGCGCGCCTCGAGGGACGGTTCGTCGAAGACCTGCACCGCCAGGTGAAACGGGAGGGCGGCGACGACCTTCGCCGCCGCGTCGGGCGGGAGATCGCTCAACGCCTCGGCGATGTCGGCGGGCAGGAGATCGGTGCAGGCCTCGATCAGCCCATCGTGATCGGCGGCCAGAAGGTAGAGGAACTCACCGGGCGGAGGGGTGGGACGGGAAGGCAAGGTGGCCCTCCGGGGGGAGAGGGAAAGGTTCGTGGAGGGAACACAATTGAAAAGTGAGAAGCAAGAAGGCACCGCCTCTCACTTCTCACTCGGGACTCCGCCCATCGCCCAGGGTCTAGGACGGGATCTTGGTGTCGTTGCCGGTCTTGCCGTCCTTGATGGGGACGATCGCGGTGCGCCAGCCGCTCTTGAAGGTCACCACCAGCCGATTCCCCTGGGGGTCGCCGGAGATGTCAACGATGTCCTGAGCGAACGAATTCCTGGCGTAGTTGATCGCCACGTCCACCTGGGCCTCGGCACCGGAGTTGTACGCCCGGGCGAACTCGCGGCCGATCGCGACCGTAATGGCCTGCTCGCGTCCGTACCGGGCGTACTGGTCGCCCGGGATCAGCCCCTTCTGGTCCGACACATGACGGGTGTATTGATAGTCCCGGCAGCCACCCATCGGGGCGATTGCCAGTGCCGTCAGCAGCAGCGAGACGCGAATTCTGCGCGAGGATGCCATAGCTCTCCTGAGGGCACGAACCTACTAGATTGTCGGTCGCATGCGCAACTGCTCCCTCATCCTCGGGGCCGCGTCCCTCGGCCTGACCTGTCTCGGCCACCCGGACCCGTTGCGGGCCCAGGCTGTGGCGCACCTTGACGCCGCCGTCCACGGCGATTCGACGCTCGCCTCGGCGTTGCTCCTGGCGCCTGTCGCCGACGTACGGGACGCGGCGCCGTCGGCCCGACCAGGGGAATTTCGATGGTACCATGCCGGCGCCACGCTGGGCGCCGTAGCGCTGGCGTCGCTCCTCGATGCGACCGTCCGCGACCAGCTGCAGTCACACCGCACCACCGGCAAGGACGATGTCGCCGGCGCGTTCCGGCGGATGGGCCAGGTGGAAGTCTTTGGTACGGTCGGTCTCGGGACGATCGCCATCGGACTCGTCTCCGGCGACGCCCGCGTCCGGCGCGCCGGAGAGCGGATCACCGGCGGGCTCCTGCTCGCGGGTACACTTGTCGTGGTCGCCAAGGAGGTGGTCGGCCGCCGTCGGCCCGACCTCACCGGAAGTGCCTACCGCTTCAAGCCATTCTCCGGCCGGGACGCGTGGCCCTCGGGACACACCACGATGGCCTTTGCGCTCGCTACGTCCGTGAGTGATGAACTCCACTCTACGCCCGCCACCATCGGCCTGTACACGGCTGCCACGCTGACCGGCTGGTCCCGCCTGAACGACAACCGGCACTGGCTCAGCGATGTGCTCGCGGGTGCGGCTCTCGGCATCACCAGCGCCAAGCTGATGAATGGGCACTGGCGGGTGTTCGGTGTCGGCGCGCCGAAGTTTCTTCTTGAACCGGGGAGCGCCGGGCTGTCCTTCGCCTTCTGATCCGACCCATCACGACGACAAACGACCCTTCCGCAATGCCGCGGGAAGGGTCGTTTGGCATCGTCTCATCGGACGTGGCGGTATAAGTGCTACGCTGCCAGCGGTTCCTCGATCCAGATGTACTCCGGGTCGATCACCCCGGTCTCCTCGTCCCGGATGTGCCAAGGCATGCCGGAGGAATCGAGCAACTGCATGAAGGGGTCCGGGTCGAACTGCTCCGGAGACAGCACGCCCGTCCCGGACCACGCCCCCGTCGCGATCAGCGTGGCGGCGACGACCGGCGGGACGCCCGTCTGGTACGCGGTCGCCTGCACGCCAAGCTCCCGCCAGGTCTGCGCGTGGCTGGTGACGTTGTAGATGTAGAAGGACCGTTCGACCCCGTCGCGGATCCCGCGGGCGAGGGTGCCGACACAGGTCTTACCCTGCATCCGGCCGCCGAGGGTCTTCGGCTCCGGGAGGAGAGAGACCACGAGGTCGCGAGGAGCGACCTGGACGGCGCCGACCTGCACCTTGTCCTGGCGCGAGAGCCCTAGGCTCTTGAGGACCTTGAGCGTCTGCCAGGTGACGTCGTCCATGCAGAGCTTGAAGTCCGCCACCTTCACCTGCGGGAAGAACATCGGGAAGGTACGGGACTCTTCGTGGTCCACGTAATAGGTGTTGAGTACCCCAAGTTCCGGGAAGTTGAATGGCTCGAAGCCTGACAGCGCCTCTTCGACGTGATAGGCCCCGTCCCGCCACGAGATTGCTCCACAGGTGCACTCGTCGATGAACACCCAGGGGCTGAACGTTGCGAGAAAGCCGTTGTGCCCCTCGCAGACCGAGTTGTCGCCATCGCGGACGTGCAGCTCGGTCACCTCATCCAGTAGGTGCTTCGCAGCGTACGCCGCGTAGATGTTGCTGGTGCCGGGGTCCGCACCCATTCCGAGCAGGGCCAGTCGGCCGGCCGCCTTGAACTCGGCGTCGAGCGCGAACTGGTCCGGCAGCTTGGGCGTGCCGTCGTTCTCGGCCCCACCGCTGGCCATGTCGATGTAATTGCAGCCCGCGTCGAGGCAGGCCCGCATCACGATCAGATTCGTGGCTGGCAGTGCAGCGTTCAGGAGAATGGTGCTCTGAGTGTCTCGGATGGCCCGGGCTACCGCGTCTCGGTCGCCCGCATTCAGCGTGAGTGCCCGCACCAGCGGGCTCCCGATCCGGTCGGCCAGTTGTTGGGCACGCCCGGGAATAGCATCAGCGACGACGAGCTGCTTGCAGGTCGCTTCCTGCGCGAACTTGAGGGCGGACACGGTCCCCACCGCGCCACAACCCAACACCAGGACGTTCACGGACTCCTCTTTTCATTGTGGAGCGGGCCTCGGTCTGGTGTCCGTTCGAACGCATGGCGCCTCGCTGCTGCACCACTTGTTCCCCAGGATCACCTCGCCCCCCCCGCTTACAGGGGTCGCAACTCAAGGGTGCTGTCAGTCGCGAGATCGGACCCTCCGAGGGCCGGAGGATTCAAACACGCCCCACTGCCAGGGCAGGGGCCGCAGAGCCAGTCTGCAGCCGACCCCCATGGTCTGTCCAGCCCCCCTCCCCAGGTTCGTCTGCGCTTGCATTCGGGGGTCGATCGAGGTGGATCAGCGCACTGCCTTGGGGCCCAAGCAGTTAACGGGGGTCCTCGACACCGAACAACCTCCGGCAATCTAGGCTGATTTTCGGTCACATCAGGGGTCGAGATGGCGCACCAACACGATCGGGCTACACGAGGAGGTTGCTGCGACCGACAGTAGAAACAGGAGCAACAGGGTGACCGGCGCCTGCCGGTTCCGTGGTGCCATCAGGGAGAAACGTGTGGCCCAGCCGCCTCGGGAGTCGATTCAGCTCAAGTACCAGCTCGCAGGGACCACGGCGTCCAAGGCGGACGGGCCGAGCGGGCCGGTGGTGCTGGTCGTGGACGACGACGCGGCGGTGACGCGGTTCATCGGCGCGATCCTGGCCACCAGCGGCTTTGCGGCGGTGGCAGCCTACGACGCCATTCAGGGTTTCCTGGTGGCCCAGCGGCAGCTGCCGAGCATGATTTTCGTGGACTGGCACATGCCGGCCGGCGGTGGACCACAACTGCTGCGACGCCTCCAGGAACACGCCCGCACGGTGGACATCCCCACCTATGTGATCACGGCCGACAGTGACGCCGGGATCCCGGCGGCGGCCGCTCAGCTCGGAGCCAAGGGTGTGCTTCGCAAACCGATCGAGGCTGCGCAACTCCTGGAGCTGGTCGCCCCGTTGGTGAGATAGCCGGCGTAGCCCGCCGGCCGCCGCAGTTCGAAGGGACGCGTTACTCCCCCTTGTCATCCGCAATACTACTCTGTATATCCCTATATTACTTCATCTAGAGATTATAAGTGACCTCACTTCCCTCAATGATGCGCCGCGCCGGGGCACTGGCAGCGGCTGTTGGCACCCTGCTTCTTCCGGCGGCGCTCCCTGCGCAACAGACCCTCACGGTGTTCGCCGCTGCGTCGCTGACCGATGCGTTCACCGCATTGGGCCTGCGCTTCGAGCAGGAACATCCCGGCGCCACGGTGAGGTTCAACTTCGCCGGCAGCCAGGCGCTCGCCACCCAGCTCGAGCAGGGAGCCGCGGCCGATCTCTTCGCTTCCGCCGATCAGCGCTGGATGCAGTATGCCCAGCAGCGTCAGCTGTTAGGCGGCCCGGCGCAGGTCTTTGCGCGGAACCGCCTCGTGGTGATTACCCCCAGGGCGAACCCCGGATATATCGACCGTCTGCAGGACCTGGCGCGCCCCGGCCTCAAGCTGGTGCTGGCCGCTGCCCAGGTCCCGGTCGGCGGGTACAGCCGAGAGGCGCTCCGCCGGCTCGCTGCCGCCCCGGGATTCAACGCCGACTTCGGCGCCCGGGTCCTCGGCAACCTCGTCTCGGAGGAGGAGAACGTGAAGGGCGTCGTGGCCAAGGTGCAGCTCGGTGAGGCCGACGCCGGCATCGTCTACGCCACCGACGTCACCAGGGCGATCCAGTCGCAGCTGCGCGTGTTGGAGATTCCCGATCGCAGCAACCCGATCGCCGAGTATCCGGTGGCGCCAACTGCGCATGGGCAGGCGGAGCTGGCTGCGGCCTTCATGGCAACGCTTCTCTCGCCGGCGGGGCAAGCGCTCCTGGCTGGCCGCGGCTTTCTCGCGGCAGCGTCGCTCGCGCCGTGATGGCGCTTCAACGGACCGGCAGCCGACGAGCGCTCGAAGTCGGCGGACGGCTTGCCGGGGTGGGCGGGGCGGCCGCTCTCGGGCTCCTGGTAGGCCTCCCAATGGTCGCGCTCGTCTTGCGGGTGCCGGCCGCGACCCTCCTCGAACAGCTCGGTCATCCGGCAGTGCGCGAGTCGCTCCGGCTCAGCCTCGTCACCAGCTTCGCCGCAGCGTTCTGCTGCGTACTCCTCGGCTTGCCGATGGCGGGGCTGCTGGCGACTCGCGACTTTCCCGGAAAGCGCGCGATCGAGATCCTCCTCGACCTGCCCATGGTCCTGCCGCCGACAGTTGCGGGATTCGCCCTGCTCATGGCGTTCGGGCGGGTGGGGCTGGTTGGGCGGAGTCTGTCGCTCTTCGGGATCACACTGCCCTTCACCACGGCTGGTGTGGTTGTCGCGCAGGTCTTCATGGCGGTTCCCTTCTTTGTCGGGGCGGCACGCGCCGGTCTCGGCGCGGTGGATTCCCGCTACCTCGATGCCGCGGCGACGCTACGTGCCGGGGAGATCTACACCTTCTGGCGCGTGCGGTTGCCACTCGCGCTGCCGAGCCTGATCGCGGGGCTGGGCATGTGCTGGGCGCGTGCTCTCGGCGAGTTCGGCGCGACGATCACCTTTGCCGGCAACATGGCCGGCACCACGCGCACCATGCCGCTTGAGGTCTACCTGCAGCTGCAGGGGGACCTCGAGCGCGCCGCGACGCTCTCGCTGCTCCTTATCGTCATGGCTGTCGTCCTCCTCGCCGCGATGCGGCAGGCTGGCCTCGGCTTCTTCGCTCCACCCCGTGCTGCGCGCCAGCCTCCATCACCGGCTCGGTGACTTCCGGCTCGACTGCGAGCTGGCGGCCGCACCGGGGGAGACCCTGGTGCTGGTGGGGGCGAGTGCGTCCGGCAAGACAACGGCGCTCCGATTGCTCGCCGGCCTGCTGCGCCCCGATGCCGGGCGCATCGAGGTCGGAGGGGAATTGTGGTGCGACCGGGCGACGGGCGACTGGCTCCCCGCGATGGCGCGCGCGGTCGGCCATGTCGCCCAGGACTACGCCCTCTTCCCGCATCTCACTGTCAGGCAGAACGTCGGCTTCGGTCCGGCCGCGCTTGGGCGCCCCGCAGTGGAGGTGCGCCGGCGCGTCGAGGAGATGCTGGAGCGGCTGGACCTCGCGGCACTCGCCGATCGCCGGCCCGGGGCGCTCTCGGGGGGCCAGCAGCAGCGGGTAGCCCTGGCTCGGGCTCTGGTGCTCGAGCCGGCGCTGCTGCTGCTCGACGAGCCGCTCTCGGCGCTGGATGTGGAGACCCGGCATACCATCCGGAGCGAACTCCAGCAACTGCTTCGGGAGCTCTCCTGCATCACCGTTTTCGTGACGCATGCGCCGCTAGAGTCGCTGCTCTTCGGTGACCGGATCGTGGTACTGGAGCAGGGCCAGGTGACCCAGGTGGGCGACCGGCAGTCGCTGCTCAGGCAGCCTCGTTCCCGGTACGTCGCCTCCCTGCTCGGCCTCAACCTTCTCCCGGGCCGGGTGACGCACCGCGGTCCGGGAGATGAGGTGACGCTTGAAACGCCGCGCGGGCCGGTCACGGTGCTCCAGGCCGCCCCTGGTGCCGACCTGTTCGTGGCCGTTCCGCCGGACCAAGTCACCCTTTCGCTCGATGCGCCGAGTGCCAGCGCGCGCAACGTCTTTTCCGGCATCGTCGAGGCGGTCCTGCCGGAGCCTCCCTACGGCGAGCGGGTGCGCGTCGTCATTGGCCCCGCGCCAGCGCTAGTCGCCGAAATCACTGCGGTCGCCGCGACGGCTCTCGGGCTCATTCCCGGCTCTCCCGTCTATGCCGCCTTCAAGGCCACCAGCATCGCGGCGTACGCCTGATCCCCTGCAGCCCTGAACCCCGATCCCCTGAGGAAGACATGTCGCGTGCTATGGTCCTGATCTTCGCCTTCCCTCTCACGCTTCAGGCGCAGCAGCCCGCACCAGCTCCCGCTCCGGCCCCTGCTTCCGCCGCTCCCGCCTCCCCGGTCAAGCTGGGGGGCTACATGCAGACCCGGGTGGTCTATCAGTCGAGAGCCGGGATGACGGCGACTCTCAATCGGGCGCGGCTCCAGGCGACCGGAGTGCTCAGCCGCGGCTTCAGCTACAAGGTGCAGGCGGAGTTCCGTACCGGAAACGTCGGCACCGGAAAGGCCTCGGTGTCGCTGACGGATGCCTATATCCGCTACGTGCATCGATCGCTGGGGATCCAGGTCGGCCAGTTCAAGACGCCGTTCACCCGGGAATACCTGACCTCGATCGCCGACATCGAGTCACTCGATCGCTCCACGGTGGTCGACTCGCTCGCGCCGAAGCGGGACATCGGCGTAATGGCGGACTACCAGGCGGGCAAACATATGGCATTCTCCGTCGGGGCCTTCAACGGCGAAGGCCAGAACATCACGTCCAACAAGGACTCGACCGTGCTCGGCGTGGCGCGCGCGACGCTTCGGCCCATCCCGGAAGTGACTATCGGTGCGAACGTCGCCCGTTACTTCGGCGACAGCACCCGCTACGGCGCGGACATCTCGCTTGAGACGGCCCGGGTCCTCGCGCGTGGCGAGTGGGTCGCGCAGAGACGCGACAGCCTCGGGGGCAAGAAGGATCATGGCTGGTTCGCGTTGGCCGGGTTCCGGGTCGTCCCAGACGTCCAGCTGGTGGGGAAGTACGAGGACTTCCGCCGGGATGCGGTCAGCACCGCGCAGCGAAATCGGGCCTGGTCCGCGGGACTGAACTGGTATGTGGTCTCACCCGGGGTCCGGCTCTCGGCGTTCTACGTGAGCCGGAAGATCGGCGCGCCCGGGATCCGGAAGGGTGCGCTGCAGACCCAGTTGCAGGTTCGGTTCTAGGTTGCGCGTTGGGCGGCACCCTTCCATTCGTCCACGGGGCGGAGCAGCTTTGGCGCTCATGCCCGTCCGGACCGTACGTTGAACTATCTGACTGTCGCCGAGACCGCCCAACTCCTGCACCTGAATGTGAAACGGGTGCAGGCGCTGGCGCGCGCCGGTACGCTGCCGGCGACGCGGGTGGGGAGGAAGTGGCTGTTTCCGCACGACCGGGTCGAGGCGATGCTGGGCGCGACCGCGGGCCGCTCGGTGCCTGGAGCGGTGGAGCTGAGCGCGCGCAATCAGCTGCGCGGCCGGATCGTCGGGCTGACGGTTGACGGACTGATGTGTGAAGTTCGGCTCGACATCGGCGGGCAGGAGCTGGTCTCGGTGATCACCCGTTCGTCGGCAGAGCGGCTCCGGCTCAAGATCGGCGAGAGTGTGCTCGCGGTCATCAAGTCGACGGAAGTGATGATCGGCCGTGACTGAGGCCGTATCGCGTGCGCATTCCGTGACCGGATTGGCGACCCCGCTCGCTGTTGTCACGGGACTTCCCCCCGCCTGGTTGCCGAGGCGCCAGCCAATCTGCCGCAGATGGTCGATCGACGCCCTCCTCCGCCTGGAGCGCCTTCACCCGATGCGCAACGATTGCTCCGGGGCACCGGGGTCGCGGCAGAACAATCTGGTCCGCGGCCGCATGGTGGGCGAGGTGGAGATGAGCGCGGCGGTCGCGCTGCGGTTCGTCGTGAAAAGTCGCCGCCAACAGCATCCCCGGCGGCCATGACCTCGAGATCGCCATTCCCACGGTGGTCCACGAAATGAAGATCGTGCGCTCCGACGGGTCTGCCACCCACGACGCCTTGCCGTCTGGCCCGCCGGGCGGCTACTCTCCCCGCCCTCGTACAACGCGGAAGGTCCCATGAGTGGCAGCCCGAACATCCCCCAGCCGCACAACGACCCGATCCTCGGCTACGCGCCCGGCTCGCCGGAGCGGACCACGCTGAAGGCGCAGCTCGCGGCAATGGCGGGAGAGACGATCGAGATCCCGGTGATCGTCGGCGGGAAGGAGATCCGCACCGGCAGGATGCACGATGTCGTGAGTCCGCACGACCACCGCCGGGTGCTGGCGCGGGTACATCTGGCGGACCAGCCCACAATCGAGGCGGCGGTGCGCGCTTCGAAAGTCGCATGGCGGGAGTGGTCCTCGATGCGCTTTGAAGACCGGGCCGCGGTGTTCCTCAAGGCAGCGGACCTGCTGGCGGGGCCGTGGCGGATGAAGGTCAACGCGGCCACGATGCTGGGCCAGAGCAAGACCGCGTTCCAGGCGGAGATTGACAGCGCGTGCGAGCTGATCGACTTCTGGCGGTTCAACGTGCATTTCGCGGAGAAGCTCTACCACGAGCAGCCGTCTTCGTCGCCGGGGATCTGGAACCGGATGGAGCATCGGTCGCTGGAGGGCTTCGTCTACGCGATCACGCCGTTCAATTTCACGGCGATCGGCGGCAATCTCCCGACGGCGCCGGCGATGATGGGCAACGTGGCCATCTGGAAGCCATCCCACACCGCGACGCTCTCCAACTATTACGTCATGAAGTTGCTGGAAGAGGCAGGGCTCCCGCCGGGCGTGATCAACTTCCTGCCGGGCGATTCGGTGCAGGTCAGCGGAGCGCTGCTGGCCGATCGCGATCTGGCGGGGATTCACTTCACCGGCTCGACGGCGGTGTTCCAGTCGCTGTGGAGGACGGTGGCGGAGAACCTTCCGAAGTACGCCGGCTACCCGCGGATCGTCGGTGAGACGGGCGGGAAGGACTTCGTGCTCGCGCATCCCAGCGCCGACGCGGATGCGCTTGCGGTGGCGCTGGTGCGTGGCGCCTATGAGTACCAGGGGCAGAAGTGCAGCGCCGCCTCCCGTGCCTACGTGCCAGCGAGCCTTTGGCCGAAGGTGAAGGAGCGGGTGCTGGCGATGATGGCGGATATCCGGATGGGTGATGTGCGCGACTTCCGAAACTTCATGGGTGCGGTGATCGACCGGCGGGCCTACGACCGGCTGACGGGCTACCTGGCACAGGCCAGGAAGGATACCGGCGTCACGGTGCTCGCCGGCGGCGGGGCCACCGCCGAGGTCGGCTACTTTGTGGAGCCGACGCTCATCCAGGCCGAGGATCCCAGGTACCGCACGATGTGCGACGAACTGTTCGGGCCGGTCCTTACGCTCCACGTCTATCCGGACGCCAAGTGGTTGGAGACCCTGGCGCTGGTCGATTCGACCAGTCCGTATGCGCTGACCGGGGCGGTCTTTGCCCAGGATCGTCGTGCGGTGGCAGAGGCCGAAGCGGCGCTTCGCCATGCTGCGGGAAACTTCTACGTGAACGACAAGCCGACCGGCGCGGTCGTGGGTCAGCAGCCATTCGGCGGTGCCAGGGCCAGCGGCACCAACGACAAGGCCGGTTCGATTCTCAACCTGGTACGCTGGGTCTCGCCGCGCAGCATCAAGGAAAACTTCGTGCCGCCCACGGACTATCGCTACCCGTTCATGGCGGCCGAGTAGAGGCGGCGGCGGCGCCCGCCGCTATCGGGCGTCGCGGTACACCACGCCACCCTTCATCACAAACACTACGCGCTGCAGCTCGGTGATGTCTGCCAGCGGGTCGTTTTTCACGGCGACGATGTCCGCGAAGTGTCCGGGCGCGAGCGCACCGATGTCGTCCGACTTGTCCAGCAGCCGAGCGGCGACGCTGGTGGCGGACTGGATGGCCTGCATGGCCGTCATGCCGTATCTCACCATGTAGTCCAGTTCCTGCGCCTGGTTCTCGGTCCAGGCATATCCGCCTGCATCGGTGCCGTAGGAGATGTAGGGCAGGAGCCCGCGACGAACAGCCTCCCCGAACGCCACCCGTTCGAATTCGACCATCTTCGGCCAGATGCCGCCGCGACCCTCCGCGACGTACGCCCCGACGAAGATGGTCGGACACCAGTACACCTTCTGCCGGACCATCCGGTCAATCAGCTCGGGGGTGAGGCCGTCGCCGTGCTCGATGCTGTTGAAGCCGGCGCGGAGTGCGGCGTCGATGCCGTCCCAGCCGATGGCATGGCCTGCAATCCGGTGTCCGAGTCGATGCGCCTCATCGGCAAAGGCCTTGAGCTCCTCGTCGGTGTAGTTGGCCCAGCTGTGGAGCTTGCCGTCGGGGCCGATGTTGTAGCGGCGGTCGACGTAGACCTTGATCCAGTCGGCGCCGAATTTCACCTGCTCGCGCACGGCGTGGCGGATGTTGTCGACCCCATCCACGATCTGCACTCCCTCGGGCAGGCGGAGTTCCCACGAATAGCCTGAAAGCGGATACATCCCGGTCGGCGCGAAGGCACGGGTGGCGACGAAGAGCCGCGGGCCGGGGATGACGCCGCGATTGATGGCGTTGCGCACGTCCACGTCGGCGTACATGGCGCCCTCGGTCTCGAGGTCACGCATGGTGGTGAATCCGTTCATCAGGGCGGTGCGGACCGCGACGGTCGCCCGGATGGTCCGATAGGGAATCGACTCCCTGAGCAGCTGGTGGTCGTAGTCGGCCGCGGTGATATCGCCCTGCAGCAGGATGTGGGTATGATTGTCGATCAGGCCGGGGAGCACCGTCATGTCGCCGAGGTCGACGATCCGGGCGTCCGCTGCGGTCGCGGCCACCTCCTGATAGCCGCCGATACGGACAATGCGCTCTCCCTCCACCAGAATCCCCTGGTCGGTGCGAACCCGTTCCGACTCGCCGTCGATGAGCCGGCCGGCATGCAGCAGCGTCCGGACGACGGGCGCCTGACCGAGGAGGGGCAGCCCGGGGGCGAGAGTGAGAAGCAGCGCGAGACCGGCATAGCGGGGACGGCCGATTGGTGGCATAATGGCGAAGCCTCGACAGGGGTTCGGGGTCCGGGAGAGCACCAGGTGACCAAGGTTCGACGCAGTTCGGCGGGCGACACTCCGATCATGATGCCCGACCGCCGGCCCCAACGCCAGAAGCAGGTCCGCTGGGGGCTGATTCTGCTGGGAGTACTACTGCTCGCCGTCGTGGCGGTTGCGGTCTACTTCTACCTGTCCAGCGCGGCGGGTGGAGCGCCCGCCGGCATGGGCGGCGGCGGTCGTCGACACAAGTGAACCGCGGTCTGCGCCGCGGCCTCGGCGCGGCGAGCTCCTTCACGCTGCTGGTCCGTTCACTTGTCGCGCAGGCCGCCGCGGCGCCCGCCTACCACGCCCTCCAGCTTGACTGCGCCCGCTATCAGCAGCAGGTCCAGAGCACCATCCTCCTCGATGGAGGCGGGCAGCGCTCACGGGAACGGACCGGGCGCGACGGCATCCTCGTGGTGCGCGCCGAGGCCGCCGATTCCCTCATTCAGCTTGAAGCCTGGTTCGACACGCTCGCGGTGTGGCGCGAGGGGTTGGGAGAGCGCCTCGAACCGGAGACGGATGGGGTGATCGGCGGGCGGTTCCGTGGCACGCTGACCCGGGCCGGCGGGTTCATCGAGCGCGACCGTCCCTTCGTGCCCGACGAGATCGCCCAGGTGGCTGATGTCGGCGACGCCCTGGAGGAGCTCTTTCCCCCGCTCCCGGCCGCGGCGCTCCTGCCGGGCGGCGCGTGGCGCGACGGATTCGGGACGGTCATCCTGCGCAGCCCGGACGGGAACAGCGGCGGGCGCCGGGTGGAGCGCTACCGCATCAACCGCCGATCGGAGCGGGAGGAGTCTCGGCTACTGTCCGACTCGACGGTGGTGCGCGCCCACCGGAACGAGACGGAATCGTCAATCCTGGAGTGGTCGGGCGAAGTGGGTCCGGTCCGCTGGGACCGGGAGATCACGGTGGAGGTGACGGTGCCCGCCGGTGGCCCGGTGAAACAGCCGTTCCGCACCCGGATCGAGCAGGTGACGTCGGTCGCGCGGGTGGCCGGATCGTGCACGCCCCCCTGAACGCGGCACCGGCTACCTCACGCCGACGTCGCGGTAGACGCACTCCATCGGCGCGGTGGTCTCGGTCAGCGCGGCCTCGATGAGGTCGTGGCGCGGACTCAGCGTGCAGACGGGGTCGGTGCTGGTGGCGTCGCCGGTCAGCGCGAACGCCTGACAACGACACCCGCCGAAGTCCTGCCCCTTGCGCGGGCAGCTTCGGCAGGGCTCCCGCATCCAGCCGTCGCCGCGAAAGGCGTTGAAGATGGGAGATTGCTCCCAGATCCAGCCCAGCGGGTGCTCCCGCACGTCGACGAATTGCAGATGGGAGATCTGGGTGGCGCCGTGACAGGGAAGCGCGCGCCCGTCGGGCGTGACCAGGATATACACGTTGCCCCAGCCGCCGTAGCAGGGCTTGGGATACTGCTCGTAGTAGTCCGGCAGCACATAGAGGATCTGCATCCTCCCCTTGTACCTGCGAATCGCCGCCTCGGCGATGCCGCGCGACCGTTCCACCTGTTCCCGAGTCGGCATCAGCAGGTGCCGGTTCTTCGCCGCCCAGCCGTAATACTGGGTATTCGCCAGCTCGAGACGATCCGCCCCCAGCTCCGCCGCCATCGTGATGATCTGTTCCAGGTGGTCCAGGTTGCCCCGATGGAGCACAACGTTCACCGAGAAGGCGAGATCGAGCTCCTTCACCAGCGTCGCGCCCTCGTACTTCTGCCGACCCAGCTTGATCCCCGCAATCCGGTCGGCGTTGGCGGTGTCGGTATCCTGGAATGAGATCTGGATGTGGTCGATGCCGGCCGCCTTGAGCCGCTCGGCGCGGGGCCGGGTGAGGCCGAGGGCGGAGGTGACGAGCGTGGTGTAGAGTCCCTCGTCGCGGGCGTGCGCCACCAGCTCCTCGAGGTCCTTGCGGACCAGCGGCTCTCCGCCCGACAGCCCCAGCTGGAGCACCCCGAGATCACGCGCCTGGGTGAAGACCCGCTTCCAGTCCTCGGTGGAGAGTTCCGCCTCCGCCCGCGACATCTCCAGCGGATTGGAGCAGTAGGGACAGTGCAGCGGGCAGCGGTAGGTGAGTTCCGCCAGCAGCGTCGTGGGCTGATTAGGCATCGAGGCGTACCAGGTCGCGTGCGGCAAGCAGCTCCAGATATTCGGTGACATCGGCGAGCACTTCGCTGCCGTACCGTTCCGCCAGAATCGAGGCGATTTCGCCGACGGTATGGTTCCCGTCACAGAGCTCGAGGATCGCCTTGCCGGTCTCGTTCAGGAACATGGCGCCCTCGGGGTAGAGCAGCACCGGCCGCTGCCTCACCCGGTCGAAGCCGATGCGGGCCAGACGCCAGAGCCGGGGGTGGGTATCAGTCCTTGTAGGCATTGTGAATCAGGTCGATCATGGCCCAGAGCATCTCGAGCTTGAAGGCCAGCGCCTCGAATGCCATCCGCTGAGTTTCGACCGTGGTGCAGTGGGTCTGCACGATGGCCAGGCCATGTTGCACGTCGCGGGGCGCCTGCACTAGCCGGCTCTTGAAATAGTCCAGCCCTTCGGGAGGAATCCAGGGGTAGTGCACCGGGAACGACTGGATCCGTTCCTGATGAATCCGCGGCGCGAACAACTCGGTCAGCGATGAGGCACAGGCCTGCACCCAGGGCCTCGACTTGCAGAACCAGACATAGGACTCGCAGATGAGCCGCACCGAGGGGAGGACGTGGCGCTCGTCCTCCATCTCTTCCCGAGGGACGCCGAGCGCGATTCCGAGACGGATCCAGAGCTCGATGCCACCCTCGCCGGACCGGGTGCCATCGTGGTCGACGATCCGCTGGATCCATTCGCGGCGGACGGCGGGGTCGGGGCAGTTCGAGAGAATCGCGCCATCCTTCCGCGGCACCACCCGCTGGTAGGCGAGTCGATTGGTGACCCACCCCTGAAACTGCCGCCGGCTGAGCTTGCCCTCGTACATGAGCCGATGGAAGGGGTGCTGCACGTAGTAGGAGCCGTGGAAATTGCGGAGCGCCGCTTCCAGCTCCGGCGGCGTGAGCGGTCGGTCGAGCACCGGGACCGGTGGTCGCGGTGGCGTGGCGAGCTCGGAGGCCTGGAGGTCCGTCGTCACAGCGCGAACCTCATCCCGTCGTCGCCCACCGTCATGCCCGCCGCCTCGACCGCTCGGCGCTCCGGACCGTCCTCGATCAGCATCGGATTGGAGTTGTTGATGTGGGTATACACTTTCTGCCGGCACGGGAGCCCGGAGAGCAGTGCCAGGCTGCCGCCCTCGCCGGAGACAGGCAGATGATCCATCTGGCGGGCGGTTCGGTCCGACAGGCCGAGGCGCATCATCTCGTCGTCGGTCCAGAAGGTGCCGTCGAAGAGGAGCAGGTCCGCCCGGCCGAGCCGGTCGAGCAGCGGCGCATCCAGCCCGCCGCAGCCAGGCACAAAGGCGAGGCAGCCACCGGTGCGCTCGTCCTGAATCATCAGACCGACGGTGTGCCCCGGGAGGTTTCGCCGCGCGAATCGCGGGGGATCCCCCGGAACGGCGAACGGGGTCGCACTCAGGCCGGTGGCGCTTCCGTCGGTGTAGCGCAGCGGCTCTGCGCGGTCCAGCCCGAGTTCGGTCACTGTCACGGTGGCGAACGCCGCTGTCACCGGGAGGATTCGGGAGTCCTCGGTGAGGACTTCGACCACCGCATGCGTGGCATAGAGCTGCAGCGTACGTCCCTCGCGCAGCAGGGCGAGGCCGAGGGTATGGTCCAGTTCCGCGTCGGTCGCGACGATGCCCTCGGCCGCGACGTACCGCATGCTCGTCGGCGCGTGCCGGGTGAGTGGAGCCAGCTGTTCACGCACATCGGGCGAGGCGTTGAGCAGGAACCAGCGGACGCCGTCCACCGAGATGGCGGCGGAGGACTGGCGACGTGGATGCGCGCGGAGGGGGTCGGTGCGTGCGATGCGACAGGACGGGCACCAGCAGTTCCACTGCGGGAACCCGCCGCCGGCCGCAGTTCCGAGGAGGACGACGTCCATAGACACGAAACGGGGCTCGCGATTGTCGCGAGCCCCGTTCGATGCGTCGCGAGTTACAGGGTCGCGACGTACGCGGTGACTTCCATCGTCACGGCGACGATTTCGGCTTCGGGCTTGGTCCAGGTCATGTAAGTCTCCGGGGAAAGTGAGGGAACGCAGTTGGGTCGAATCACCCAGTCAGGGGGAGGGCTGGCCTGACCACACCCGTTGGAACGCACGTGTCGTGCCGCTTGCCGAGGATCAAGGCCGGGCTCGGAAGGTGATTGATTGACAGCAACTTGAATCGGTCGGGGAGCAGGTCGCAGAGGAGGATGGGGAGTGGGGGAAGTGGGGGAGATTGGGTGATCTCACCCACCGATTCCGTGCTTTTTCATCCGGTAGCGCAGCGTGTCCCGGGAGATGCCTAGGCGCTGCGCGGCGCGGGTCTGATTGCCGCCCGCCTCCCGGAGCGCCTGCTCCAGCAGCGCCTTCTCCCATTGGTCGAGCGTCATCCCGTTCGGGGGGAGGGGCTGCCGCTCGGCGGCGGGTGGGGGTGACGGCTCGCCGATGGCAGGGTCGGCGAGCACCAGGGGAAACTCTTCGGTCCTGCGTTCGGCTCCACCGTTGGCTTCCGCGGGCCGCGTCAGCGAGAGATGCTCCGGGGTGAGTTCCGTCCCCCGGCTCCAGAGCACGGCACGCTCGATGACGTGGGAGAGCTCGCGCACATTCCCGGGCCAGGGATAGGTGAGCATCAGCTGCCGCGCCTCGGCGCCGATCCTGCGCACATCCTTGCCGTACTTCACGGAGAAACGCCTGAGGTAGTGGTCCGCGAGGAGGAGCACGTCGTCGCCCCGCTCCCGGAGTGGCGGCATGCGGAGCAAGAGCACGGCGAGCCGGAAATAGAGATCCTTGCGGAAGCGATCGCGGTCCGCTTCCCGCTCGAGGTCGCGATTGGTGGCGGCAAGGATCCGGACATCGATCTTGCGATCGCGAATGCCGCCCACCCGCCGTACCACCCGGTCCTCGATCGCCTTGAGCAGCTTGCCCTGCAGGGAGAGCTCCACGTCGCCGATTTCATCGAGGAAGAGAAAGCCCCCCTCGGCGGCCTCGAAGAGGCCGAGCTTTGACTCCTTGGCATCGGTAAAGGCACCGCGCTCATAGCCGAACAGCTCCGCCTCCATGAGATTGGCCGGAAGGGCGGTGCAATTCACGTCGATGAACGGCTTGCCCGAGCGCGAGCCGGAGGTGTGAATGGTGCGGGCGATGAGCCCCTTGCCGGTGCCGGTCTCGCCGGTGATGAGGACGGGGGGAGTCTCGTCGAGGGCGGCGATCTGGCGCGCCTGTTCGAGGACGGCGTGCATGACCTTCGACTGCCCCACGATGTCGGCGAAGGGGACGTCCGGCGCGACCCGCTTCCGGTAGTAGGAGAGCTCCTGTTTGAGTGCGCCTGTCTCGCGGGCGCGATCGGCCAGGAGTTTCAGCTCTTCGAGATCGAGCGGCTTCTTGACATAATCGAACGCGCCAAGCTTCACTGCCGCGACCGCCCCCTCGATCGACCCGTAGGCCGTCATCACCACCACGGAGATCGAGGCGTCGAATTCCCGGATCTTCCTAAGGAGCTCGATGCCGTCCATCCCCGGCAGCCGCACGTCGGTGAACACCACGTCGGGCCGGAGCGACGGCAGCAGCTGGAGCGCCGTCTCGGCGTCGCCCGCGACCTCGACCTCGTAGCCTGCCTCGGCGAGGAAGGCCTTGATCGCGCGCGCCAGGGTCCGCTCGTCGTCGACGATGAGAATCGTAGAGGTACTCATGAGCTGGAAGATACCGGGAGCCAGATGCGGACGGTCGTCCCTACACCCGGCGTGCTGGCGAGGTCGAGCCGCCCGCCGTGCTGCTCCACGAAGCGGCGCGCCGTCGCGAGGCCCAGTCCGGTGCCCTCCTGGCGAGTGGTGAAGAACGGCTGTCCCACCTGCCCCAGCGCTTCGGGCGCGATGCCGCGACCGGTGTCGGTGACCACGAGCGCGAGCCCGGCGGCGGACTGGGAACCGGGCGCTGGTGTCGCCGTCAGCGAAAGGGTGCCGCGGTCGGGCATCGCATCGAGCGCGTTGGCGATGAGCTCGACCAGGGCCTGCTCCAGCCGCATCGGGTCGACCCGCACCTCGGGGAGGGTGTCGGCCACGTCCACGATGAGGGCGACGCCCTGGCTGCGGATCCGCTCCTGAAAGGCGGGGAGGACACTCTGCACCAGCGCGCTCAGCCGTTCAGGAATCGGGTGGAACGGCGCCGGCCGTGAAAAGGTGAGGAGGTGGGTGATTCGCCGGTCGAGGCGGTCGACCTCCTCGATGATGGCGTGCAGCTGTTCCCCGGCCGCGGGGGAGTTGGGGTGCTTGAGCACCAGCTGGGCCGAAGCCCGGAGACTCGCCAGTGGATTGCGGAGCCCATGCGCGACCGCGGCGGCCATCTCCCCGATCGAGGCCAGCTTTTCCGACTGCACCAGCAGATTCCGCGACTCGCGCAGCTGCGCGGTCATCCCCGCAAAGGCGCTCGCCAGCTCGCCGATCTCGTCCCGGCTCCGCGGCTCGATCGGATGCTCGAGGTTGCCGCTGCCCACGATGCTCATCGCCTGACGGAGGTCGTTAATCGGCCGCGCGAGACTGCGAGCCATCACCCAGGCAGCGGCGACGCCGATGAGGACCGCGCCGAGAAAGATCGCGACGAGGTACCGCTGCTCGGTTCGCACGATCTCCTCGACCCGCGCGAACGCGCCCTGGACGCTGCTTTCGCGGGTGCGGCGGTAGATCTGGCGGTTGAGTGTGGTGAGGGCGGGCTGGAGATTGGTCTTGAGCGTGAAGCGGGCGATTTCGTATGCGTGCCCACGCTCGCCGCGATCCACCAGCATGAAGACCGAGTCGCCGAGGGCGACGAACTGCCGCTGAATGCGCTGGATCGCCTCGGCGAGCTGGGCATCCTCGGGGCCAAGCTCCTGGGTCCATTGGTCGTAGCGGTAGTCCACGACCTGGCCGGCGAGGGTGAACTCCTTGCGGGCGCCGGGGTCGAGCGCGCTCAGGTAGCGCCAGATGACCTCGCTCTGGTCGAACATCGCGGTCTCGAGTTCCGCGTAAGTGCGATTGCGGCCGAGGCGATCACCCAGCGTTTGGAGCGCACGCTGCTCGAGCGCGTTGCTCCGGATCGCCTCCGCGCCGATCAGGAGCGCGGGGAGCACCATGAGGGAGACGCCGAGCAGGAGCTTTCGCTGGAAGGTCACGCGGGGAATTAGCCGTGCGATTCCGGCGGCGGCAAGGGAGTTCCCGGTTCGTTGGCCACGGCGGCCAGCCCGTCCAGCAGCGCCTCGAGATGCTCGGGTCCGGTCCGGGGATTCATCACCGTCACCCGGAGTACCCGGCGGCCGTCGAGGACGGTGGTGGTGATCCATCCGCGGCCGGAGCGATTGTAGCGCTGGCGAAGGTCGAAGGTGAACCGGTCGAGGGCGTCGCCCTCTCGAGTGCCGTCGCCCACATAGCGGAAGCAGAGAATGTTCGACTCGGGGCGGTGGATGGTCTCGAAGGCGGGGTGTGCGGCGACCGCGTCGTGGAGCAGCATGGCCGTATCGCAGAGCCGGTCGTAGAGCAGGCCGATGCCGTCGCCGCCGTGCCGCTCCAGCGCGACCCAGAGCTTGAGCGCGTCGGCGCGCCGAGAGCACTGAAAGCTCCGCACGCCCTGGTCCCACACTCTTTCCGTGCCCACACCGTGGAAGAGGTAGGGCGCCCGTTGCGCAAAGGCATCGTCGAGTTCGCGCTCGTGGCGGGTGAGCACCATGCCGGCGGAGAGGGGCAGCAGCATCCCCTTGTGCGGGTCCCACGCGATCGATCGAGCACGGTGAATTCCCGCGAGCCGGTGGCGGTGCCGGGCGGAAAGCAGCGCCGAGGCGCCGTGAGCGCCGTCGACGTGCAGCCAGAGTCCGCGCGCCTCACAGAGCGTGCCGATCGTTTCCAGATCGTCGAACGCGCCGACCGGCGTCGAGCCCGCCGTGGCGACGACGGCCATGATGCCGCGGTGGGCGGCGGCCAGATGATCGAGGGTGACCCGAAGTGTCTCGGTATCCATCCGGTAGTCGCGGGTCGGGATGGGAATGCCGGCGGCGAGGCCGAGGCCCAGTTCTCCGATCGCGCGCGTCACGGCGTAATGCGCCTGCTCCCCGTACACCACGACCGGCGGGTTGGCGCCGACGCCCAGTTGCCAGGCGTCCGGCATCGCGGCCGCGCGGGCGGCGAGCAGCGCGGTGAATGTCGCCTCGGTGCCGCCGGAGGTCAGCGCGCCTCCGGCGTCGGGGCCGAGCCCGGCGAGGTCGGCGAACCAGCGCACCAGCTTGTGCTCGATCGCATTGACCGAGGGTGACATCTCGCGGACGGCGGTCGAGTTGTTGAGCGCGCTGATCAATGCCTCACACCAGATCGTGGCCGGCAGCGGCGCCGAGACCTGGTGACCGAGATACATCGGGTGAGTAAGGCGGGTGGCGTCAGGGATGACGTCCTGCTCGAGCCGGCGCACGACGTCCGCGAGCGGCCGCCCCTGCGCCGGAAATGGCTCATCGAAGCGGGCATACAGTTCGGCGGGGGTGAGCGCCGTGGAGACGGGCCCCTCTCCCCGCGCGGTGCGCGCCAGGTACCGGACTATCAGGTCGAGAAAGAGCGCCCCGGACTCGGCCGAGGCGTCGGCGTCCAGCGGGGCGAGGAGGGAGTCGTCCATGCCCAAAGGTACTGCGCTCCCGTGGCGGCCGGCGGGGCTAGTGGACGGCGCCGGTACCGCCCTGGGTGCGGCCGGTCCGGAAGGCGAGCAGGAGGGGCAGGGCGACCACGAAGGTGGCACCCATGATGAGGAAGACCTTCTCGAACGCGATCACACTCGCCTGCTGGTAGAGCGTGAGGTCGAGCAGCTGCATGGCCCGAGCCTGCGCCTCCTGCAGCGTGCCTCCGAGCTGGAGCATCCGGCTGGTGACCGCACTCATCCAGCTCGCCGTCGCGGGCGCGGCGAGATCGAGGTGGGCGCGGAGGGCCTCGCGGCTCTGCTCGGTGAAGCGGGACAGCAGCGTGGCGGTCACCGCGATGCCGAAGCTGCCGCCGAGCTGGCGCGAGAGGTTGAAGAGGCCGGTGCCCTGGGCGAGCTGCTGCGGCCGCAGGTCCGCCACCGCGACCTGGGTGAGCGGAACGAAGATCAGCCCGAGGCCGACGCCGCGGAGAACCATCGGGAAGACGGTGTCGCCCATTCCGAGGTCGAGCGTGAAGTGGTAGTGCAGCCACATCGACCACGCGAAGAGGCCGACACCGAGGGTGATCATGTAGCGGGCATCGAACTTTCCGGTGATCCGGCCGCTCACCGCCATGGTGACCGCGCTCGCGAGCGCGCCGGGGAGGATGACCTTGCCGGTATCCCAGGCGGTGTAGCCGAGGTGCGCCTGCAGAAAGACAGGTAGCGCAAAGACGCTGGAGTAGAGGGCGAAGCCCAGGATCAGTCCGAACACCACCCCGGAGGCGAGCTGGCGATTGCCGAGAATGTGGAGGTCGACCACGGGATGCTCGGTGGTGAGCTCGTGCCAGACGAACCCGACCAGCGCGACCGCGGCGATCAGCGATTCGACCCGGATCTCGGCGGCGTCGAACCAGCCTTTGGACTCGCCCCGCTCCAGCATGATCTGCAGCGCGCCGATCCCGGCGATCAGCAGCAGCAAGCCGAGCCAGTCGACCGAGTCGGATCGCTCGTTCGGGTGCTCCGGCTCGGGCACGTAGCGCCAGGTCAGCATCGCCGCGGCGATGCCGAGGGGAATGTTGATGTAGAAGATCCAGGGCCAGGAGTAGTTGTCGGTGATCCAGCCGCCGAGGGTCGGTCCGAGCGTCGGTCCGACCATCACGCCCATGCCGAAGATGGCCATCGCCTTGCCGCGTTCCTGCAGCGGGAAGACGTCGAAGAGAATCGCCTGTGCCGTGGAGATCAGCGCGCCGCCGCCGATTCCCTGGATCACCCGCGCCCCCACCAGCTCGATCAGGGTGTGCGCGTTGCCGGCGAGGAAGGAGGCGAGGGTGAAGAGAATGATCGATCCGGTGTAGTAGTTGCGCCGGCCGAAGCGGTCGGAGAGCCAGCTGGTCAGTGGCAGGATGATGACGTTGGCGACGATATAGCCGGTGCTCACCCAGGCGATCTCGTCCAGCGTGGCGCCGAGATTCCCCATCATGTGCGGGATCGCGACGTTCACGATGCTGGTGTCCACCAGCTCGAGCACGCTGGCGGACACCACGGCAAAGGCGATGAGGTAGCGGTGCCGGTAGACCTCTTCGCGCGTCAGGCGCGCCTGACGGGCCGGCAGGGCGAGCGTCGCCATGACTTACCGGGCGGTGACCGTGGCGACCACCGACATTCCCGGCAGCAAACGATGGGCCGAATCGACGCCGCTGTCCACCGCAATCCGCACCGGCACCCGCTGCACCACCTTGGTGAAGTTGCCCGAGGCGTTGTCCGGCGGGAGCAGCGCAAAGCGCGCGCCGGTCGCGGGGCTCAGGCTTTCCACGTGGCCCGTGAATCGTCGGCCGGGAAAGGCATCGACCGTAAAGTGTACCGAGTCCCCGACGGCGATCTTGGCCATGTCGGTTTCCTTGAGGTTGGCCGTGACCCACACCTCGTGATCGGGGATGACCGACATCAGGGTCTGACCGACCTGTACCAGCGCGCCGGGCTCGACGTTGCGCCGCCCGATGATTCCCGACGCCGGCGCAGTGAGCACGGTGTAGCTCAACTGCAGTCGCGCCGTCTCGACGGCCGCCCGCGCGCTCAAGACCCGCGACTCGGCGGCGCCTACGGCGGCGCCCGAGGCGGCCACCTGGCTCCCGGCGGCCGAGGCCATCCGCCGAGCGGCGTCGAGGTTGGCCTGCGCCGACTCGTAGGCCGCCTGTGCCGCGTCGAGCTGCTGCGCCGCGACGATCTGCTGCGCCGCCAATCCTCTGATGCGCTCGAGGTCGGCACTCGCCTTCCGGTACCCCGCTTCGGCTGATGCGATGGTGGCCTGCGCCGATTGCTCCTGCGCCTCGGTGGCGGCGAGCTGCGCCTGCACCTGGCCGGTCCGGCCCCGCGTTCCGACCGCCGCCAGCGACGTGGCGAGGTCCGCCTCCGCCTGACTCAGCCGGACCTGGAGATCCCGCGGGTCGAGGACCACGAGCGTGTCGCCCTGCCGCACGCTCTGATTCTCCTCGACCCGCACGCTCGCGACAAAGGCCTGAACCTTCGGTGCCACAGGGACGATGTGACCGTCCACCTGCGCATTGTCGGTCTCCACATGGATGCGGGAGAACTGGTAGCGCCTCCAGCCCCAGAGGGCGAGGACGATGCCACCGATGGCGGCGATCACGGGCAGAATCGGGCGGCGGTGCGCCGCCGCGACGGGGATGGGGGACGTCATGATCGATTCCTGAGCGACGGTGGTCACTTGAGCTGCTCCAATACTCCGAGGGCGCGGAGCGCGACGAGGCGCGCGACCGCGGCGTTGACACGGGCCTGGATGAGTCCATCGCGCGCGGCGACGAGCCCGCCCTGGGCGCTGGTGGTTTCGACCGAACCGGCCACGCCGGCTACGAAGCGATCCCGGGCCTGGTCCAGCTCGCGCTCGGCCAGGCGGAGCCGCTCGGTGGCGAGTTGCACCTGGTGATCGGCGGAGGAGAGGTCCAGCAGCGCCTGCCGAGTGTCGGTGGCGACCTGCCGCTCCAGATCGTGCTGCCGAAGCTGCTGCGCCTCCAGCCGCGCGGACTGCTCCTGCCTGCGCGCGGGACGTCGGAAGCCGTCGAGCAACGGCAGGCTCACGAAGAGCTGCGCGCTGTAGCTGCCGGCCAGCGAATGCAGCGTGGTTCCACTCTGCTGGTACGCCCCCGCGAATCCCACACTCGGCAGGTACTCGTAGCCGATAGCCTTGAGTGAATGCTGCAGCACCCGGGTGCGGCTCCGCTCCGCCTCGACTTCGGCCCGGTGGTCGAGCGCAAAGGCAACCGCCGCCTCCGGCGTGTCGGGGATGACGGTCTCGCTGGCGGTCAGGGAGTCCGCCAGGAGCAGCGGCGTCTCCGGAGCCAGGTCGAGGGCGCGGGCGAGATCGAGCAGGGCGCGATCGTGCTGGTTGCGCGCGACCTCCAGCTGCGTTCGTACGGCGGCGAGCTGGACTTCGCTGCGGGTGCCGTCGATGGCGGCGCTCACACCCGCACTCACCAGTTGGCTCGCCTGCTCGAGAAGCGATGTCGCGACCGCACTGTCCGCCTCGCGGGCCCGGATGGTCTCGCTGGCGCTCAGCACCCGCAGGTAGGCCAGCCCCGCCGTGGCCGCACCCAGCTCACCGATCGCCCGGGCATCGGCGCCGCTCGCCAGCGCGGAGTCCTTCGCCGCCCGATAGCGGGCCAGCGCGCTGGCATCGAAGAGCGTCTCCGACGCGCGGGCCTGAAAGCGCCAGACGGTGAAGGGATCAGTCACCCCGCTGGCGAACGGGATCCCGAATTCATCGATGTTGACGGCCTGCCGAGTCGCGCCGGCGCCGAGGCTGAGCGAGGGCAGGAACTCGGCGCGGCGCTGGCCCACCCGGGCGTCGGCGACGCGCTCGTTGAGGCGCGCCAGGGCCGCGGCTACACCGTGCTGGCGCCCGAGGGCGATGACGGCCGGCAGGGTGAGCCTGACGGGCTGCGGGGTCTGGCCGGCGAGGGGGCTGCCAAGCAGCGCGAGGAGCAGGAGGCGAGAGAGATGGTGCATGTCAACAGTCCCGGGACGGAGTCGCGAGTAGTCCGTGGAGATAAAGGTCGGTCATGCCACGTTGCAGCTCCTCGGAGGAAAGCGGAGCCGGATCGTACTGCTGGAAGTAGTGGCGGAACTGGGCAAGCTGAACACAGAGGGTCTGCAGCGCACGCGCCGCGAAGGGCGTCGAGACCGTCCGGAACTCGCCCGCCGCGATGCCCCGGTCCACGACGGTCTCGATCACCCGCCGGCCACGGAGGATGATCGTCTGGTAATACCACCGGGCGAGTTCGGGAAAGTTGCTGAGCTCGGAGAGGACCAGCCGACTCAACCGCACGTGCAGCGGTCGATTCACCTTCTCCCAGTACCGCTCCATGAGCGCCACCAGCAGGTCGGCACTGTTGCCTTCCCAGGTGCGCACGAACTCCTCCGCCGAGACGATGCTGGCCTCGAACTTGGCGCGGACCATTTCACGGAAGAGCGCTTCCTTCGACTCGAAATAGAGATAGAGGGTCCCCTTGCTGACTCCGGCTCGGCGGGCGACCTCCTCGCAGCGGGTGGCGGCGAAGCCGCGTTCGCCGAACACTTCCATGGCGGCGTCGAGGATTTCCTCGGGGCGTGCGTCGGGGCGGCGGCGCCACCGGGGGCTGGCGATGCGTTTGCCTGCGGGTCGAGCCATGGTGGGATCTCGGAATAAGTAACTGACCGGTCAGTAAGATATTTCCCGATCCCGATCCGTCAACTCCCCATACCGACCCTGATTGGGACGCCTTCATGGATTGGCCGGGGCACCTTGCTGCAGGCCAAGGCCCCGCACTACTTTGGACGCACTCACCGCCGGAGGTGCTCTTCGATGCCGGAACGGTTTCTCAGCTCCGACGATTACGACGAACACGCCCACCAGCTCTACAACGAAAGCCGCTTCGACGAGGCGCTCGACCTCCTCCAGGAGGGCATCCAGCTCTATCCCAATTCCGTGGAACTCCACGTCGGGATGGCCTACGCCTATCTGGCGCGGGAGGATGTCGCGTGGGCTCGACGGAGCTTCGAGCGTGCCCGCATGCTCGATCCCGACCACGAAGACACGCTCGCGGGCTATGGCGAGGTGCTCCTCAAGCTCGGTGAGCGGGCCGAAGCGCTCCGGTCGTTCGACCGGATCCTCGGGCTCGGCTTCAAGGAAGATCACGAGCTGATGCTGCAGATCGGTCGAGCCCTCTTTCGCGAGGGGCTCGTCGCTGCAGCGCAGACGTTTTTCGAGTATGCGGTCAACGCCCAGACGGATTGCCCCGAGGCCGCCGCCTGCGTGGGATATGCCTGCCACCGGCTGAACGACGACAGCGGCGCGCTCTACTGGCTCCGCCGGGCGCTGCAGATCGATCCGCAATACAGTGAGGCCCGGATCTATCTCGCCAACATGCTCTACGACCGGAGTGAATCCGAGGCGGCGATGCACCACCTGCATCAGACGCTGCCGGAGGACCACTTCGATGAACTCGGGATCTGGCGGTACGTCGAGCTGAAAAAGACGCTCTACCGCCTGCCCGATGACGATCCCGAGCTCCGGCCCTGGTTCGCGCGCCTCAGTGAGGTCACCGGCGAACCCGATGCGGTGGATCAACTCCTCGCCGAGGTTGAGGCGCTGCAGCCGGACGGCAGCTCCCGCGACCCGAACCAGCTGGAGCTGTTCGGGACGCTGCTGACCGAACTGCAGGCGATGCAGAAGCGGGCGATTCCCGTCGGGATGCACACCATCGCGAATCTGCACGGGAAGACCTTCCGCGGCACCTGGGAGGAGATCCTCGAACAGATGCGAACCTCCGATCGCGAGTGGGCCGATGCGCCGGTGCACGAGTTCATGGCCGACCTGGCGCGCCGGGGCGCGGCGGAGACCGGCGTGGTGATTCCTACCACCGATGCGGAATCCTTCCTTCGCGGCAGCGCGCAGGCCGGCGTGGTGCGCATCATCCAGTAGGGGCCGACTAGCGGATCGTCCCTCCGTATGGATCCGGCGTGTGTGGGCGGCCCGATGGGCCGCCCTTACATTTCATCCCATGTCGACTCCCCTCCCTTCGTGGACCGCCGGCGTCCGCCGCGAGGTCCTCCCCAACGGCCTCACCCTCCTCGTGCAACGCGACCGTTCCGCCCCGGTTGCTGCCGTCGTGACGCATGTGAAGGCAGGCTTCTTCGATGAGCCGGACCGCTGGATCGGGATTTCCCATGTGCTCGAACACATGTTCTTCAAGGGCACAGCCTTGCGCGGTGTCGGTCAGATCGCGAAGGACACCAAGGCCGCCGGCGGCTACCTCAACGCCAGCACGACCTACGACCATACCAGCTACTTCGTGGTGCTGCCGTCGGAACAGCTGCGCCAGGCGATCGCCATCCAGGCCGATGCCCTGCAGCATGCGCTGATCGATCAGGACGAACTCGCCCGTGAGCTGCAGGTGATCATCCAGGAGGCCAGGCGCAAGCTCGACCACCCGGGTGCCGTCACTCACGAGACGCTGCACGAGGTGATGTACGATCGCCACCGCATCCGTCGCTGGCGGATCGGCTACGAGGAGGCGCTCGCGCAGTTCACCCGGGACGATGTATTCGGCTACTACACCTCGCGCTACGTTCCGGGGCGGACGATCATCGCGATCGTCGGCGATGTCGATGAAGACGAGGCCCTGGTCCTGGGACGAGCGGCGTACGGCGCGTGGGCACCCGCGGATGGTGGCGTCGACCCCTCCCCGGCGGAACCGTTCCGCCGAGAGGTCCGCACCCGCACGCTGCGTGGCGACGTCACCCAGTCGGAGCTTGCCCTGGGCTGGCGCGGTGTGCCCGCCCTCGACCCGAGGGCAAATCCCCTCGACCTCGCCGCCGCAGTGCTCGGGGCGGGACGGGGGAGCTGGCTCTACCAGACTCTCCGAGAGCGCGGCCTCGTCACCGCCATCAGCGCGCATCACTATGCCCCGACGGAGATCGGGGTCTTCTCGGTGGGGGCGGATTGCGATGCCGACCGCATCGAGACCGTACTCGACCGGATCGCTGAATCCACGACCCGACTGGCGCTGTCCGGCCCCGACTCGGCGGATCTCGCGCGGGCGCGGACACTGCTGCTGTCACGCTGGTCGCGCGGAATGGAAGCGATGGAAGGCCGGGCGTCCGGGCTCGCCGGAGCGGAGGCGCTGGGCGACTATCGCCTGCTCGATCGCGAGTTCCAGACGCTGGCAGCGGTGACGGCGGACCAGATCCGGGTCGCCGCCGCGGACTGCCTCGATCCCGAGTCGGTGGCTGCGGTCGTCTATCACCCAAACGCCCGCGGGAGCGACCTCGCCGCCGAGCAGGTGGCGCGCGCATTTGCCGTCACCGCGATCGGCGGCACCGCGGGAGCCGCCCCGCGCGTCGTGGCACCGCTCCCCGTCGTGCCAGAAGACGCCGGGTGGAAGCGGTATCCTCGTCAGGCCACTGCCGACGTGCATCACCTCTCGTTGCCGGCCTTTGACCTGCTGGTGCGTCGAAAGCCCGGCGTCCCGCTGGTGAACCTCGGCGTGTATTTCCCGCGGGCCGACTTCGATCCCGCTGGACGCGCGGGGGTGAGCGCACTCGCGGTGCGCAGCGCGATCCGGGGCGCGGGCGAGCTGGATGCCTCCGGACTCGCATTTGCGTTCGAGCGGCTCGGTGGCACGCTTGCCTCCAGCGTTTCGCTCGACTGGCTTGGCTTCGGCACCACGGTCCTCTCCACCCATCTCGGCGCGGCGGCGCACCTGCTCGATCTGGTGAGTAGCTCCCCGCGCTACGCGGAGGATCAGGTCGCGGCGGAACGGGGGCTGCTGGTCGAGGAGACGACTCAGGTGCGCGACGACATGTTCCGCTATCCCTTCCAACTCGCCTTTGCCGCCGCATTCGGCGAGCGCGGCTACGGCGTTCCCGGTCTGGGTTGGCCAGCCGAGCTCCCGGCCGTATCGGCGGGGGATGTGCGCGACTGGCACCGCCGGGTGCTCCTGGGGCGACGGGGCGTCGTGCTGGCCGTTGGAGACCTCGACCTCGACAGCGCGCTCGCGGCACTCGCCGCCGCATTTGGTCATCATCCGTCTCGGCACCCGTCGCCGCTGACTACACCGGTCGAGTGGGCGCTGGGCGGTGAGAACCAGGTGAGGGTGGTGGCGAGGCAGAAGGCGCAGTCGGCATTCGCGATGGTCTTCCCCGGTCCGTCGCGGCGCGACGCGGAGCGTCACGCCGTCGAGGTGTGGTGCGCGGTCGCCAGCGGGCTTGGCGGGAGACTCTTCGAGGCACTCCGGGACCGCCGGTCGCTGGCGTATACCGTCGTCGCGTCATCGTGGCAGAAGGCGCGAGGCGGTGCCTTTGTCTCCTACATCGCGACGGCGCCAGTACGGGAGGAGGAGGCTCGGCGGGAGATGTTGCGCGAACTGACACGCTTCGCCGAGGAGCGGGTCGCCCCCACGGAACTCTCCCAGGCGATCAACTATCTCGTGGGACAGACTGCGGTGCAGCGGCAGAGTGGGTCGACGGTCGCGGGAGAGATCCTCGATGCCTGGCTCGCTGGCGGTGGCCTGACCGAGCTCGAGGACCCCGCCGCCTCCTATCGTGCGGTCACGGCGGAGGAAATCCGCGACGTCGCGGCCCGGACGCTGAGGAGCGCCCGGGCCGAAGGGGTGATACAGGGGACGGGTTAGAACGCCGGCTTGAAGGCGTTCGCAGTCAGGTCGCCGAGCAGGTTATGCCAGGGGTGCTTGGGATTGTCCTCGACCGCCGCCACGATCTCGCGCATGCGGGTCAGCACCGCCGGCTCCTCGTCGTCGTAGACGTCTCCCTGGAGCAGCTTGAGCACGTCGAGCCGATAGCGCGGGTCGCGGATGAATGCGGTGAACAGCACGTTGAGCCGGTAGTACACCGAGATGAAGTTGTACCAGTTCCGGGTACCCCGCCGGAGCGTGGCCTCGTAGTCGCTGAACGACGTGCGGGAGGTGTCGCCGCTCTCGAGGGCCTTGAGAATGTCCTTGTGGGCGAAGCGTGCGCTGTTGAGTGCGATGCTCACCCCGGTCGAGAAGATCGGATCCACGAACCGCCCCGCGTCGCCCACCATCAGCCAGCTGTCACCGGTGATCTGCTGCATCGCATAACTATAGTCGCCCTCGTCGGTGAAGGGGCGGACCTGCTGGGCACTCCGCAAGGCATCGTGCAGCTCCGTCCGGCTCGCCACGCACTCCCAGAAGAACGCCTCGCGGTCGGTCTTGGCTCTGGCGAAGTGCTTCTTCTGCGTGACGACCCCCACGCTGGTGATCGTGTCGGTGATCGGGATCTGCCAGACCCAGCTGTTGGTGATCGGCAGGAAATGGACGTAGATGTAGTCGCCCTTGGTCGACCCCTGGCCCATGGTGGCGGTGCGGTCGTAGCCGTCGAACCAGGTGTGGATGGCGTACTGGTCGAAGACCTCGTCCTTCTGCTTCAGCTTGAGCCGGTTGCCGAGGAAGGTCCGGCGCCCGCTGGCGTCGGCGACGATCTTCACCCGGCAGCCGATCTCCCGGGCGCCAACCGCGAAGCGGATTTCGGGATGCGGGCCTTCGTTGAACAGGACGTCCCGTACCGCCACGCCCTCGAAGACGTCCGCCCCCAGCGACTTGGCGTGGTGCAGCAGCAGGTTGTCGAACTTCCCGCGGTCGACGTGGTAGGTGTAGTTCTGCTCGACACCGGGTTGCGCTCGCTCCTCGAACCGGATGTCGGCGCGACAGTCGGCCTCGAGCCCCTCCCAGCCGTGGTCGAACTCGCGCCGCCCACCCGCCGCGGTCCAGACGGCGCCGAACTTGTGGGGAAATCCGGCCGCTTCCATGACCGGCAGGAAGTCGAGGTCCTTGAAGACCCGGGTGGAGGAGGGGACCAGCGACTCACCGACGTGTGGACGGGGGAAGAGCTCGCGCTCGAAGACCACACACTTCACACCGGCCTTGGCGAGGTAGCAGGCCAGCGCGCCGCCCGCGGGCCCGCCACCGATGATCCCCACGTCGTAGTCCGGTTCCGGCATGAACATGAAACTCCTCCGTGAAATGTATGCCCCGGTCCGACCGGGAGCGTCAGGTGACCGAGGTCGTCGCTACAGGCTGGTGGCGGCGGACATGCCGGCCATCGCCCGGCGGCTCTCCCGCTCGAACTCGCGGGCGGGATACACCAGCTCGAGCAGCGGGGTCGTCATGAAAGTGGTTGCCAGCGCCATCATCACCATCATCGCGAAGAGGGCCGGGGAGATCACCCCGATGTCGAGCCCGATATTGAGCACGACGAGCTCCATGAGGCCGCGCGTGTTGAGCAGGATGCCGATCGCGCTCGATTCGCGCGAGCTGATCCCGCTGATTCGCGCGGCCAGAAGGGATCCGCCCAGCTTCCCGGCCACCGCCACCGCGACGATCAGCCCCGCATACAGCCACATCTCCCCGCCGCTGACCAGGCCGATCCGGGTCCGCAGGCCGGTGAAGGCGAAGAAGAGCGGCAGCAGGAGGACGACAACGAGGTCCTCGAGACGTTCGGTCACGGCGCGCACGAATGCCGGGTCCTTGGGGAGGATCGCTCCGACCAGAAAGGCGCCGAACAGCGCGTGGATGCCGAGGCGGTCGGTGATCCAGGCGGAGAGCAGGACCAGCAGCAGGATGCCGCCGAGCAGATCCTGGGTCACCTTTCCCCGACGGCGGTAGGTCGATTCGAGCACCCCGAGCAGCCGCCGGACGCCGAACACCATGACCGCCATGAAGGCGGCAGTCCCGCTCAGTGTCACCCAAAGCGGGGTCTCGCTCCCAGTGGAGCGCACCACCATGACTACGCCGGCCAGGATGCACCACGCGGTCACATCATCCACGGCGGCGCAGGCGAGGGCAATCACCCCGACCGGGTGCGCGAGCATCCGTCGCTCGGTCAGAATGCGGGCCAGCACCGGAAAGGCGGTGATACTCATCGCCGTCCCGAGAAAGAGCGCGAAGTGCGCAAAGTGGACGCTGTCGTCGGAGAGTCGCGGGTAGAGAAAGATCGCGAGAACGCTGCCCAGGAAGAACGGGATCACGATGCTCACATGGCTGGTGAGCAGCGCCGCTTCGCCCCGGCCCCGCAGCAGTCTGGGGTTGAGTTCCAGGCCGACGAGAAACATGAACGCCACCAGCCCAACCTGACTCAGCGCGTTGAGGTAGCCGAGGCTCTCCGCGGGGAAGAGCGCGCCGCTGATGCCGGGAGCCAGCCAGCCGAGCAGCGACGGACCGAGGATGATCCCGGCCGCCATCTCACCCACCACCTGCGGCTGATGCAGTCGGCGAAAGGCCAGGCCCACCACCCGGGAGACGATCAACACCACGGCGATCTGCAGCAGCAGTGTTCTCAGGCTGAGCATCAGCGGCGCCCCCGCGTGGCGATCCCCGCCACTGTCACGGAGCCGGAGCAGTCCGGCCAGCTGATCCGGAACTGCATTTGCTGCGGTGTGGCGCGCCGATCGACGGTGCCGGAGAAACCGAGGTGGTCAGTGTCGGCCACGATCTCCGCCGAATCCGCTCCCAGCCGACGGACCCGTGCCGGCACTCCGCGCCAGCGGTCATTCAGGGAGAGGAGGAGGCGATCGCCGGACTGGGAGACGGACAGCACCGAGGCCGATCCGAGCCCGAAGTTCGCTGCGCAGCGGCTCGCCAAGAGAGCTGCCGACGGGACCAGCGTCCATTCTCCACCCACGCTCGGCGCGGCGACGGTAGAGGCGCCGGTGCGCAGCACCAGCGAGACCCCGAGCAGGGGCAAACCGACGAGCGGGACATAATGGAAGAACGCCCGCATGCCGCCTCGAGGGGGAGAGGGAAGTGGAGCATCTGTCGATCGGTGAACGCGGGCCGGTCCGGAGGCGGAGATATATCGCCCGGATTCCTGGCGGGAAGATCTCAACTTCCATGCCCGTAGTCGGGATTCTTCCAAGGCCGAACAGGCACCGACACCGGCAGGTCCAAACCCTTTCGGGGCACCAGATAAGTCCGACCGGATGGTCCAGACCGGCGGCGCGCCGGTCGAGCCCCGGCTGGTGAATGCCCGCGAATGGCCGGGGTGTTGCGCCGATACCGATGGGTCGGTGCCCTGCCGGGACGCGGCGACTCACTTCCCGTTCAGCACCTTCTGCACCCGGGCACGAAAGGTTTCCGCGATGGCCCGACCCATCTCGGTCTGGGTCGCGACCCATTCGGCGTTGCGCAGGGTCCGCGGCGAGGTCGCCTGGCGGAGGGCATCGAGGTACGGCTCCGCCCGCACGAAGAGAAAGATGCCCTCACCATTGTTCTCGGCGAGGAAATCGGCGTGGACGACACCGTTGCGGGCCATGCTGTAGACCATCTCCCAGTAGGTGGTCGTCTGGCGCCAGGCTCGGTTCAACGGGTGGTCCGGCCGCAACACGCCCAGGGCATCCTCGGCGGTCCTCGGCCAGAAGTCGCGGTTGATCGCGTTGCGCGACTCACGCATGACCTCTTCCCGTCGGAGATCGTAGATCTTGAGCAGCAGGTCCGCATCGAAGTGGTCGGGAGTTTCCTTGAGCATGTCGGGGCCGGGGTGAGAGCGAAAGAGCGTGTGTCAGGCGGTCGGGGCGATGGCCCCGAGCCGGCGGGCGATGACCTCGACCGCGCGCTGGGGGGTGGTCGTTCCCGAGGTCAGCACGTCGACGAGGCAGGCGCCACCGGCCGGGCGGGCGTGCAGGATGATGTGACCGCCATGGCCGAGCAGACCGACAATGATCCCCTGCGGTCCGGAACGGGCGATCGGCGGGCCGTGCGCGGTGAGACCGATGGCACCTGCGGCGGCAATGGTGAGCGCGGCCAGGGCATTGTCGTCGGCGAGGGCGGGCGCGGTGATGCCGCCGAGTTCGGTGATGGAATGGGAGAAGGAAGCCATGAGCCGTCGGCGGCCGGCGCGCGCCTGGTGCGCCGGCGAAATCCTAGAACATCGAGATCGCGAGCAGCGAGCGGAGATTGTCGTTGGTGACCCGGAGGCGCGCGGAGAGCAGGCGCGTCATCGACCAGAGAATCTTGTAGGCCATGTCGCGGTTGAAGTCGAGCAGGATCTCGAAATCGGGTCGCGAGATGGTCATCAGGATGACCGGACCATTGGCGATCGCGTCGGTGCTGCGTTCGGACCGGTCGAACACCGCCATCTCACCGAAGCAGGCGCCCGGCTTGAGGACAGCGAGGGCTTCCTCGCCGGAGCCGGGGATGTTACGGCTGATGCGCACTTCGCCAGCGACAATGAGGTAAAAGCGGTTGCCCGGTTCCCCTTCCTTGAACACATACTGCCCGCCCGCGTACTTCTGCTCCTTGCAGATTTCCGCGACGCGCGCAAGTTCTCCCTCGTCCAGGTCGGCAAAGATCGCCGTCTTCTTGAGGAGCTCGAGATCCATGGTCGGGTGCGGTGAGAGGTGAGCGGACCGCGCGAGCGGGGCAGCACTGGGCCGGAAAACGAAGCTAGCCCCCGGGGTGGGGGGGAGCAAGGTCGTCCGTCACCGCGCCGTCACCGAGTGACTGCCGCGGATCTCCTGACTCTGGCCCGGATTCCGCTCGCGGTCGCGTTTGTCCTCATGGCATCCCCGCTGGTGCGACTGCTGATTCTCGCGATTGCGGCCACCACGGACCTGCTCGACGGGGCGCTGGCCCGGCGCCTGGGGAGTTCCCGGTTCGGGGCCTTCATCGATCCGGTCGCCGACAAGCTCTTCATGGCGGCCGCGTTCTTTGTCGTCGCCGGTTCCGGGGAGCTCACCTGGTACGAAATCGGTGCGGTGCTGCTTCGCGACCTCGTGGCGACCATCGCCTTCCTCGCCACCTATTTCTCCGGGCGGGCCCTGGCGATCCCCGCCCGGTTCGGCGGCAAGGCGGTCACGGTGGCACAGGTGCTGACCCTGATCGCATTCCTCACGGACTCGCCGCTCCTGCGCCCGCTGGCGTGGGCGACGGGGGCGGTCGCGCTCTATGCGATCTGGGACTACAACGCCGCGGCTCCGCGGGCCAAGCGGCCGGTGGGCCAATAGCCGCGGGTCACGGCCCTAGCGGGTTGCCCTTGGAAGCGCTATAACGAGTCATCCAGTCGCAACCCGGCGCTCGATTGGCCGGGAGCCACCCACGTCACGACCCGTCGTTTCCACTCCGTTGGTTCCCGTTGGCACGATGGTGGTGGCGGGCTCGGGAGTGCATTCCCCCGGTCGAGCCATCGCTCGACCGCCAGCACAGTTCCCTCTGAAAGGAGAACATCCGACATGGCCGAATCGGTGCAGCAGCACGACAAATCCGTGTTGCACAAGATGGGCTACGCGCAGGAACTTCACCGCCGCATGAACCTGTTCTCCAATTTCGCCATCTCGTTCTCGATCATCTGCATCCTGGCCGGCGGCATCACGGCGTTTCCCGTGGCGCTCAGCGCCGGAGGCGGATTCTCGGTTGCGGTAGGGTGGCTGGTCGGCGGCGCTCTTCGCGATGAGCGTCGCGATCGCGATGGGGCAGATCGCCTCCTCCTTCCCGACCGCGGGCGGACTGTACCACTGGAGTTCGATTCTCGGCGGGCGCGCCTGGGGCTGGGCCACGGCCTGGTTCAACCTGCTCGGCCTCATCTTCGTCGTCTCGTCGGTCGATGTGGGTGTGTGGCTCCTGTTCAAGTCGCTGGTGCTCAAGCCGATGTTCGGGATCGAGCCCGCCTGGTCGGTGGTGATCTCGCCGGCATTCACGATCGACATGTGGCAGCTGATTGCGGTAGGCGGGCTCCTGGCGCTCCAGGGGCTGATCAATCACTACGGCATCAAGTTGACCACGATGCTGACCGACTTCAGCGGCTATCTGATCTTCGTGGTTGCGGTCGTGCTGGTCGGGGCCCTGATCATCGGCAGTCCGGTCCCGCTGGAGATCGGCCGTCTGTTCCGCTTCGAGAACTATACCGGCCCGGCTGGCGGCGATGTCTTCCCCGTCACGGGCGCCGCACCCTTCGCGTTCCTGCTCGGCCTGCTCTTTGTCTGCTACACCATCACTGGATTCGACGCCTCGGCCCACACCTCGGAAGAGACCCACGACGCCCAGGTGAATGTGCCCAAGGGAATGTGGACCGCCGTGCTGGTGTCCTGGGTCGCGGGATTCGTGATGGTCTGTACGTTCGTGCTGGTCATGCCCGGGGTGCCGGAGGGCGCCAAACAGGGGTGGAACTCCTTCTACTTCATGTACGAGGCCTCCAAAATGCCGGGTGGGGTCCGCGCCTTCCTGAGTATCGGCATCGTGCTATCAAACTTCCTGTGCGCGCTCGCCGGACTGACCTCCACCTCGCGCATGATGTACGCTTTTGCCCGCGACGGCGGCCTCCCGGCCTCCCAGACCCTCGCGCACGTCAGCACCAAGTTCCGGACCCCGGTGTTCGCCATCTGGACCTCGGTCGTGATCGCATTGCTTTCCGTGGTGTACGGCGACGCCTTCGTGGTCCTCGCCACCGGATGCGCGGTCTTCCTGTACCTGTCGTATGTCATGCCGGTGGTCGCGGGTCTATTTGCCGAAGGGAAGACATGGACGGAGAAGGGGCCGTTCAATCTCGGTACCTGGTCCAGGCCAAATGCCGTGCTGGCGATGATCGGGGCGATCGTCCTGGCGATCACCGGCTTCTTCCCGCCCAACGAGAAGGTCTTCTATCTCACAATCGTGATGATCGTCGTCATGATCCTGGTGTGGGCGGCGCTCGAGAGCAAGCGGTTCCTGGGCGTGCCGACCGGCGACAAGATCGCCGAACGGCAGCGGATGATCGCCGAGGTCGAGGCCCGCTTCGAGAAGTCTGGCGCCGAGTAGGGGCGGGACGGTCGCTGCGGCACCATGTCGAAGCTGCGGCATGCTACACTCACCTGGACCCGGGGGCTCGCCTTTACCGGTGGGGCCCCCGATGGCCCTGCCGTCACCATCGACGGTGACGGCCTCGCCGGCCCCGGCCCGATGGTCGCGCTGCTGCTTGCTGTGGCGGGGTGCAGCGGCGCGGATGTGGTCACCATTCTCGACAAGATGCGGGTGGGGCTGGTGAGTCTGCGGATCGAGGTCACCGGCACCCGCCGGGAAACGATGCCTAAGCGCTACCTCGCCCTGCACCTGGATTTTTATCTGGCCGGGCGAAACCTCGATGAGACGCGGGCCCGGCGCGCGATCGACCTCTCGCTCGAGAAATACTGCTCGGTCGTGCACTCTCTTGCGCCGGATATCGCGATCACCTACGGCGTGATCCTGGGGTGAATCGCCTTCCTGGCAGGCGGAGGTGGTCGCGCCGGCTCGTCCTGCTGCTGCTCCTGGTCGGGGCCGGGCGGGCCGCGGCACAGGATCTCCATGGGATGGAGGTGGGGCCGGAGGCGACTGTGACGCTGGCCTCATCCGGGTTCGCCGGGGCCGGCCTCTCGATCGCGATACGACCTGGTGGCCGGAGCCGGGCCGTGCTCACGTTGCTCCCCGGTACCCAGGATGGCCGTCTCGCCGGCCGGGGCGAATTGATCGGCCAGCTCCTGCTGGCGCCGGCGCAGCGGCGAGGGCCTGGTTTCTACGCGCTCGCGGGGGTGGCGGGCCAGGTGGGTTCGCGCGATAACGGTCTGCTGGTGCTCGGGCTGGGTGTGGAGTCGGCGCCGGGTGCGCGTCAGGGTTGGCATCTGGAGGCGGGGATTGGCGGCGGCGTCCGACTCGCGGCGGGGTGGCGCTGGCGGTGGCTCCACGGGAGCGGACCACGGATGCCCTGACGGACGAAGCGCCCCGGCGAAGATGCCGGGGCGCTTCCTCAATTATCGACCGTCTCCGACGGGCTCAGCTCGCGGTAACAGGCTCCGTCTCGGCCTCGGGTTCGGCAGCGGGAGCCGTAGGCCGGTTTGCAACCGGCTGACAATACCGTTCGCCCAGCAACCGTAACTGCCCCAGCTCTTCCTCGGAGAGATCCTCATACCGCTCCGTGAGGTAGCTCATGGTGTCGTCGAACCACTCCTTCTGATGCTCGGGCAGGGCTTCCAGGACACCGCAGCGAAGAATATGACTGAAGAGTTCGTCGCGGGCCTGATCAAAGAGCCGGGGAGCAGCGGGCGGGGTTACAGGACGGCGAGGGGGCTTACCTTTTGCCATGCGATGATCTCTCCAAAGGGCCAGAATGTCCGGCATCAATATAACCGCGCGTGACACGGTCGGGCAAATCGAGTCTGCTCCCCGAGGAGGCGGGCCGATTATCTTCACCACCCGTTGCAGTCGAGGCCTCCCGACCACCGGGGCGCTTGTCGCCGAGGGTTCGCATGAGTGACCACGAAGAGTTGTACGGCCGCGACCGTCAGGAGCAGCTGCTGGCGCTGCTCCAGCAGCTCGCCGCCCGGATCGTGGAGCTGGACCGGAGGGGCGGCTGCTGGAATCCGCCCCCGAATTGCAGCGGCTGCTGGGCGATGCGCGGAGCGAGCTTTTTCACTATGAGGTCCGCAGTACCTACGACACGCCCGAGTCGGCCGAGAGCCGACGGATCGTGGATGAGGCGCGGCGGAGCTCTTTCTCCCCTGACGATCTGGAGGATGACGAACCATGGCGGCCGCCACCAGCGGGTTGAACCGCTTCTATTACATCCTGGGTGCGGTCGCTGTGGCTGGCGCCGGCATTCTGGCGTTCATGGCCTCCCGGAAAACCGTGAGCATCCCGGCGAATGTCGTGGTCCAGATCAGTGATACCAGCGGCTTCCACGGCTACTACCTCGGGTCGGAGAGCGCGCCCCTCACGGTGACGGAGTACGCCGACTTCGAGTGTCCGGCCTGCCAGCAGTGGTACGAGGTACAGTTCCCGACGATCGAGGAACGGCTCATCCAGACCGGCAAGGTGCGCTGGCGCTACCGGGACTTTCCGCTCGATGCCCCGCATCCGCACACCCGGGTCGTGGCGCACGCGGCCGCCTGTGCCGACGAGCAGGGCAAGTACTGGCCGATGAGCCACCGTATCTATACCTGGGAGCCGCGCTGGCCGGAGATGCGCGATGCGAGCGGCGTCCTCCGGGACTATGTGAAGGAACTCGGGCTGGACCTCGGCAAGTACGATGCATGCATGCAGTCGGCACGTTATGCCGGCCGGATCGAGGCGAGCAAGAATGAAGGGATCCAGGTCGGCGTCGAGTCTACCCCCACCTTTCTGATCAACGGACGGCTGTACGCCGGTGGCGGCAAGGTGCACTACGACATGCTGAAGGCCCTGCTGGACTCGGTCCAGGCCACCCCGGCCAGGTAGCATGCGCACCCGCATGGCCATTGCACTCCTCAGCCTGGCTGGGGTGTTTGTCTCGCTGTATCTCTACCTGCACAAGCTGGGCGTGATCGGGGAACTGGCCTGCGGCACGGGAGGCTGCGAGACGGTGCAGCTTTCGCCATACGCCGTGCAGCTCGGCATCCCCGTGCCCCTGATCGGGGTGGTAGGATACGGCGTGCTCTTCGGGCTCGCCATCGCCGCACTGCAGCGGCCGGATCAGACGCACTGGCCCCGCCTGCTGCGCTGGTTGTCCGGGGGCGCGCTCCTCTTCAGCGGGTATCTGACCTACCTGGAGCTCTTCGTCATTCACGCAATCTGTCGCTTCTGCGTGGCCTCGGCGATCATCGTGCTGCTGATTTTCGTCGTCGCCTCGCTGGAGCGGCGCGCGGCCACCCGCCTCACCCCCGGATGAGCGGGCAGGCCAGCGGCGCGCAGTCCGGCAAGGCGTTCGCGGCGCTCTCGCTTGCGGCCCTCGGCGTCGTCTATGGTGACATCGGGACCAGTCCGCTGTACGCCCTCAAGGAGTGCTTCGGCGCGACGCACGGCATTCCGCCGACCCGCGAGAACGTGCTCGGCGTGCTCTCGCTGATCGTCTGGTCGATGAACTTCGTGGTCTCCTACAAGTACATCGCCCAGGTCATGCGCGCGGACAACCGGGGCGAGGGCGGAATTCTCGCCCTGCTCGCCCTGGTGAGCGGCCGGGAGGGCACGCGCCGAACGGCGCTGGTCATGATGGGGCTCTTCGGCACCGCGCTGCTCTATGGTGACGGGGTGATCACCCCGGCGATCTCCGTGCTGGGCGCCATCGATGGCCTCGGATTCGCCACGCCATTCTTCCTCACCTGGATCGTCCCCCTCACCGTCGTCATCCTGCTGTTGCTCTTCCTGTTCCAGCGGTTCGGGACGGCGGGGATCGGGATGGTCTTCGGTCCAGTGATGGTCGTCTGGTTCCTGTGCATCGCCGTCCTGGGACTCGCCGGCATCATCCGGGAACCGGGGGTACTGGCCGCCATCAATCCCTGGTACGCCGTGGACTTCTTCATCCGCGACGGCCTGCAGGGATTCCTGATTCTCGGCGCCGTGGTGCTGGTCCTGACCGGCGGTGAGGCGCTCTATGCCGACATGGGACACTTCGGCCGCCGGCCGATCCGGCTGGCGTGGTTCTCGGTGGTGCTACCCGCCCTGATGCTCAACTACTTCGGGCAGGGTGCGCTGCTCCTGGAGAATCCGGCCGCCGCGGCCAATCCGTTCTACGCCCTGGTGCCGCCGCCCCTGCTGATTCCGATGGTCGTGCTCGCCACCAGTGCCGCGATCGTCGCGTCGCAGGCGCTCATCACCGGCGCCTTTTCGCTGACGCAGCAAGCGGTACAGCTCGGCTACTGCCCCCGGGTGACGATCACCCACACCTCGGAGAGGGAGAAGGGACAGATCTACGTCCCCGAGGTCAACTGGGCGCTCATGGCCGCGTGCATCTGGCTGGTCATCAGCTTCAAGTCCTCCACCAACCTCGCGGCCGCCTACGGAATTGCGGTGACCGGCACGATGGCGATCACCACGGTGCTGTTCAGCGTGGTGGCCCGCGAGCAGTGGGGCTGGAGTCCCGCCAAGGCATGGGCGATCTGCGGTCTCTTTCTCTTCGTCGATCTTGCGTTCCTCGCCGCGAATCTGGTCAAGTTCACCCACGGCGGCTGGTTCCCCATCGTCGTCGCCGTGTTGATTTTCACCCTGATGTCCACCTGGAAGCGCGGACGGGTGCGGCTCACCCGGATCATGGAGGAGAACTCCCTGCCGATGGAGCTCTTCCTCAACGACATCGCCAAGCGTCTGTCGGTGCGGGTGCCGGGGACGGCCGTGTTCATGACGTCGCATCCGGGCGGTGCCCCGCCCGTGCTGCTGCACCACGTCAAGCACAACAAGGTGCTGCACGAACAGGTCATCCTGCTGTCGGTCCAGACGGAGGATGTTCCGTATGTCGCGGAGGACGAGCGCGTCACCTGCGACGACCTGGGGCAGAAGTTCTATTCGGTCACCGCGCGCTACGGCTTCGTCGAGTCCCCGGATGTCACCCAGGTTCTGAAGGGACTGCAGGCGTATGGCGTGGCCGTGCGGCCGATGGACACGACGTTCTATCTGGGGCGAGAGACGCTGATCGCACGCGCGGACACCCGGCCGGTACCCACCGAAGCACCGCCGGGTCTGGCGATGTGGCGCAAGAAGCTGTTCATCCTGATGAGCCGTAACGCCCAGTCGGCGACGACGTTCTTCAACCTTCCACCGAACCGAGTGGTCGAGATGGGGGCCCAGATCCAGTTCTAGTCTGTGCCACGGCCAGCCGTTGGGGACCTGAAACAAAGCGGCGGCATTCCCATGGGAACGCCGCCGCTTTTCGCACCCTGCCTTCCCAACCGCCCAATCCCCCTAGTGCTTCGCCCAGACCGTGGTGTTGCCCTTCGCGTCGAAGGTGAGCACCTCGTACGGTTCCTTGTTCAGGTCCATCCCCGGACCGGCGCCCGGCATGCCCGGCGCCGTGAGGCCCACGATCTTCGGGCGCTCCTTGAGGAGGCGCTGAATGTCGCCGGCCGGGACGTGCCCTTCAATGGCGTACCCTGCCACGAGCGCGGTGTGACAGGATGAGAGCCTGGCTGGCACGCCCGCATCGGCCTTCACTTCGGAGAGGTCCTCCTGCTCGACCGATTTCACGGTGAAACCGTTCGCCTGCAGATAGCTCACCCACTTCTTGCAGCAACCGCAGGTCGGCGAGTGAAAAACGGTGATGGCGATAGGGGCCGTGGGCCGCCGGCCCGGCGCCGAGGCGGCAGCCAGGGTCGCGACCGCGGCGGTCGCCATGAGAATTCGGGTGAGACGCATCGTGGTGCTCCGCTGGTGACGGGACGACGGGTTGCTGCCCCCCAGCAGTATAGCCGACGGGGCGCCGATCGGCCTAGCTCTCCTCGGCTTCATACTGATCCTTGAGCCGAGCCACGACGCCCGGATCGGCCAGCGTGGTGGTGTCGCCGAGCGCGCGGCCTTCCGCGATGTCCTTGAGCAGACGCCGCATGATCTTGCCGCTCCGCGTCTTGGGGAGGTCCGCACTGAACAGGATGTCGTCCGGGCGGGCGATGGCACCGATCTTCTTCGAGACATGGTCCTTGAGGTCGTCCTTCAGCCCGGCGGTGGGCTTGTGGCCTTCCCGCAGCGTGACGAAGGCGGCGATCGCCTGGCCCTTGAGGTCGTGGTGCTTGCCGACACACGCCGCCTCGGCGACGGCGGGGTGGTCGACCAGCGCGCTCTCGACTTCCATGGTGCCGATGCGGTGGCCGGCGACGTTCAGCACGTCGTCCACCCGCCCCAGGATCCACCAGTTGCCGTCCTCATCCAGCTTGGCGCCGTCACCGGCGAAGTACTTGCCGTCGAACTTGCTCCAGTAGGTCTCGCGATAGCGGGCGTCGTCGCCGTAGATGGTGCGCAGCATGCTGGGCCACGGCTCGGTGAGGACGAGGAGCCCGCCGCCTAGCGGGAGCGGTGTTCCCTTCTGGTCGACGAGCACCGCCGAGATGCCGGGGAAGGGGACCGTCGCGGAGCCGGGAGTCGTGGTGGTGACGCCGGGGAGCGGGGTGATCATGATCGCGCCGGTTTCGGTCTGCCACCAGGTATCCACGATGGGACAGCGCTCGTGGCCGATGTGCTTGTGGTACCAGATCCAGGCCTCGGGGTTGATCGGCTCGCCGACGGTCCCGAGCAGGCGCAGCGTGGAGAGGTCGTGTTTCGCGGGAAGCTGCTCGCCCCATTTCATGAAGGCGCGGATCGCGGTTGGTGCCGTGTAGAAAATGGTGACCCCGTAGCGCGCGATCAGCTTCCAGAAGCGATCCCGCTCCGGGCCAGTCGGGCGCGCCCTCGTACATCAGGATCGTCGCCCCATTCGCGAGCGGCCCGTAGACGACGTACGAATGCCCGGTCACCCAGCCGATATCGGCGGTGCACCAGAAGACGTCGTCCTCCTTGAGGTCGAAGACCATACTTCATCGTCGCGGTCACCTGGGTGAGGTAGCCGCCGGTGGTGTGCACGATCCCCTTCGGTTTGCCGGTCGTGCCCGAGGTATAGAGGATGAACAGCAGGTCCTCCGCATCCATCGGCTCGGGGGCACAGTGCGCTTCGGCCTGATCCAGGAGCCGGTGCCACCAGTGGTCGCGGCCCTCCACGATATTGGCGAAAGACTCGTCGCCGCCGGCGGAACCGGGTCGGCGCTGCACCACGATGACATCCCGGATGCTCGGGACACTGCGCCACCGCCTCGTCGGCAAAGCGCTTGAGAGGCAGCACCGCGCCGCGGCGGTATCCACCATCGCGGTAATCAGGCAGACGGCCTGCGCGTCGTTGATCCGGTCGCGCAGCGACTCGGCCGAGAAGCCGCCGAACACCACCGAGTGCACCGCTCCGATCCGGGCGCAGGCCAGCATGGCGATCGCCGCCTCCGGGATCATCGGGAGGTAGATCGCGACGCGGTCCCCCTTCGTCACGCCGAGTTTCTTGAGGGCGTTGGCGCAGCGGCAGACCTCGCGGTGCAGCTCCCAGTAGGTGATGGTGCGGCGGTCGCCCGGCTCTCCTTCCCAGATGATCGCGGCCTTGTTGCGGCGGGCGGACTTGAGGTGCCGGTCGAGGCAGTTGGCGGCGACATTGAGCTTCCCGCCGACAAACCATTTGGCATGCGGTGGCGTCCACTCCAGCACCGCGCTCCAGGGGGCCATCCATTCCAGGGCCCGCGCCTGCTCCTCCCAGAAGCCGAGGCGATCGGCGGCGGCGGCGGCGTGAATGCCGGGCTGGGCGTTCGCCTGTTTCGTGAAGGCGGCGCTCGGTGGAAAGCGCCGGCTCTCGGTCAGGAGGGTGCTGAGCTGGTCGGTCATGCGCGGGACTCGCTTGCGGGATGGAACGGGCGACCGAGAGGGCCGCCCGTGCAGGTGGCCATGAGGATGTGCCCTCCTCCGCTGTTTGGGCAAGAGTGCCGGGACAGATGTCGCTGTTCAGGGAGGCCGGGGCGGAGTGTCGCCGGGGCTTGCAGTTGGCCCATGGCCGCCGCGCCATGCGAGGCTCCGGGGCGTGGCGGGAGCACGACGATCATCCTCAAGTCATTGTTAATTCATCACTTGTGTTGGTGGCATCGGGCTCGCTTTTCACCCGGGCGGAGACCACAAGGTCTCACAACAACCGATCCGCCCGATAAGAGCACACCCGGAGTGATCCGGGGCCGCAAAACTAGAGGTCTTTGGTGGGGTGGGTGCAGTATCCCGCCTTGGCCGGACACAACGGTCCGGTTCCATCACAGATAGCTCGGTGCCGAAGGCGGGTGCCCCGCGCGACGAGCGCGATGCGCCCCCGCAGAAGGTCAGGCCGGCGGAAGCATCGCGCTCGATGGCCCAGAGCGCTGGAGGCAGGCTATGCAGACGACGCAGGCGAACACCCTGGAACTCGCGGCCCCCGAGCATCTCGGGCTGGAGAGTCGCACCATCTTCCGGCAGAGCGCCATCAGCATGCTGGAACAGTTGCCGGAGCGCGTCGGCCGCCTCGTGGTCGATCTGCGCGGCACCCGGACCGTCGATTCGGCCGGACTCGGCGCGCTGATGCTGATCCAGCGCAAGGCCTCGGAGCGTCGGCAGGTGGTGGTGCTCAAGCGCCCCAACGACGAACTGCGCTTCCTCCTGGTCCTCACCAAGCTGGATGACCTGTTCGAGGTCGAAGCCAACCCCGCCTAGCGCTATATTCGGGGCATGGTCAATGCCGCGCTCCGGCGAAGGGTGCTCTTCGTCGAGGATGAACCCGTCCTGCGTCAAAGTTACGAACTCGCCTTTGCGTCCCGGTATGACGCGGCCTTTGCCGCGACCGGCGCCGAGGCGATGCGAGCTGCTCGACCGCGCACCGGCCCGAGGTCGTGGTGCTTGATCTGCGGTTGCCCGACACGGACGGGATCGACCTGCTGCGCCGCATGCGGATGGAGCGTCCTGGCCTGCCGGTGGTCATCACCTCCGCCTACGTCAGTCTCGAGCCGCAACTGCGGGTCCTCGATCTCGCGCATCACGCCTACCTCGTAAAGCCTTTCGATCTGTCGGACCTCGGCCGGAATATCGATGCTGCCCGCTGACGCGCCGGTGGTGGAGGCGCGCGGCCTGACCCGGAGCTACGCGGCGGTGCGGGCGCTCCGCGGGGTCGATCTCACGCTGCACGCGGGTGAGGTGCTGCTCGTCCTCGGGCCGAACGGGGCGGGGAAGTCGACGCTGCTCCGGAGCCTCGCCGGGCTGCTCCGCCCGCAGGCCGGCACGGTCCGCGTCTGCGGGCGGGCCCTCTCCGGAGACGACCCCGACGCCCGCCGGCCGATCGGACTGCTCTCGCACCAGTCACTCCTCTACGACGAACTGACGCTGCTGGAAAATCTGCTCTTCGCCGCCCGGCTCTACGACGTGCCCGATCCGCGGGCGCGGGCAGAGGCCGCGCTCACCGCCCAGGGCCTGCTGGACCGGCGCGACGATCGTCCGCGGAGTCTCAGCCGCGGGATGCAGCAGCGCGCCGCCATCGCGCGGGCGTTGCTGCATGATCCGGCGCTGCTGCTGCTGGATGAGCCCTTCACCGGTCTCGACGCGTTCGCCGCCGACCGGCTCCGCGATCTGCTGCGCGAGCACTGCCACGGCGCGCGGGCCATGGTGATCGTCACCCATCACGCAAGCGAGGCCTGGGACCTGGCCACCCGGATCGGCGTGCTGGTCGCTGGCCGATGGGCGCTCGACACGCCCCGCCCCGACGATGTCTCGGCGTTCGACCAGACATACCAGGCGCTGGCCCGTGGGTAAGTCTCTCCGGCTGATCCTGGTGATCGCTGGGAAGGATCTCCGCTTCGAACTCCGCAGCCGGACCAGTCTGCTCTCGGCTGCGGTCTTCGCGGCGCTGGTGCTGCTGGTGTTCAACTTCGCCCGCGATCCCACCGCGGTCTCGACGATCGACCTGGCGCCGAGCGTGCTCTGGGTGACGGTCGCCTTTGCGTCGGTGCTCGCGATGAACCGCGCCTTCACAGTGGAGCGGGAGCATGGCGCCTTTGACGGCCTGCTGCTCGCACCGGTCCCCCGCGAGGTGCTCTATCTCGGGAAGTACGTGGCCAACCTCACCTTCGTCCTGGTGGTGGAGGCGATCGCCCTGCCGCTCTTCGTGCTGTTCTTCAATCTCGACATCCGCCACGCGCTGCCGGGGCTGCTCTGCACCATGCTGCTGGCTACCATGGGCTTCGTAGCCGTCGGTACACTCTTCAGCGCGATGGTCGTGAAGACCCGGTTCGCCGAGCTGATGCTTCCGGTCCTGCTTCTCCCGTTCATGGTGCCCCCGCTGATCCTGGCGGTGAAGACCACGGTTCCGCTCTTTGCCGGCCGCCCGTTGAGCGACGTGGTGGACGGGCTTAGGTTTCTCGCGGTGTACGACGTGGTATTCATCACGCTCGCCGTGCTTCTCTTTTCCGCCGTGGTGGACGAATGACGGCTGCAACCGATGCGGGCCGCTCCGTGATCGCCCGGGGTCAGATGCTCACTGTGCTCGGGCTCCTCGCCGTAGGGGGCGCGATGCTCGTGGCGCTGCGGTTCACCCCGGTCGAGGCCGCCCAGGGACTGCCGCAGAAGATCTTCTACGTGCACGTGCCGGCCGCCTTTGTCGCGCTCTGGGTGGCGGTGCCCGCCACGGCGTTCGCTGGCCTGCTCTACCTCTGGCTCCACGATCCCCGGCTCGACCGCTTCGCCGCCGCCAGCGCGGAGGTCTCCCTGGTCTTCTGCCTCATCACGCTCATCACCGGGCCGCTCTGGGCCCGGCCGATCTGGGGCGCCTGGTGGACCTGGGATGGCCGCCTGACACTCACGCTCTTCCTCTTCTTCCTGCTGCTGGGCTATCAGACTATGCGATCCGCGATCCGCGACCCGATCGAGCGGGCGCGCTTCAGCTCGGTCCTCGGCGTCATGGGTCTGGTGCTGGTGCCGTTCATCCATCTGAGCGTGTATCTCTGGCGGGGACTCCATCCCAAGCCGATCGTCCTCAAACCCAGCGCACCGAGCCTGCCGCCGGAGATGCTGCGGGCACTGCTGCTCGGCCTCGGCGCTGCCCTGCTGCTGTACCTGGGATGCGTCACACTCCGGTATGGCATCCAGCTGGCGCAGGACGATCGGGAGGCCGCCGATGCCGCCTGACAGTTCCGGGTACCTGATCGCGGCGTACGTCGTCGTGGCTGTTGCCTATCTGGGCTATGCGGTGTCGCTGCTGCTCAAGGCCCGCCGCCAGCGCTGAAGCCAAGCCGAGCTGCGCCATGATCGGCGGGCACGCCAAGGGGCGACCCATCGGGTCGCCCCTTGGCGTGTCCTGGCCCATCGCCGCGCGGGTACCGCGCTCACCGGTTCAGAATTACCCGCTCCCAGAGCTGCGCGGCGATCACCGCGCCGACGATCGGTCCGATCCACCAGACCGGCTGCGCGTACCAGGTGCCGGTGACGAGCGCCGGCCCGAACGCCCGCGCCGGATTCATCGCCGCCCCCGTCAGCGTGCCGCCGACCAGGATGTCGAACAACAGCACCAGTCCGATGGCAAATCCGCCCACCCTCGGCGCGTCCGTCGCCACGGCCGTACCCATCACCGCCGACATCAGGAAGAAGGTGAAGACCGCCTCGAGCGCGATGCCGTGCTGCGCATCGAGCGTATCCGCCAGCGCCGGAGTACCGAGCGTGCCGGCGGCTACCAGGGCGGCGGGGAGCAGCAGCTTGAGGGTCCAGGCCGCGAGCGCCGCGCCGGTCAGCTGGGCCAGGACGTAGGCCATGGCACTGCCGGCATCGATGCGCCGAATGCTCAGCAGGCCCAGCGTCACCGCGGGGTTGAGGTGCCCCCCGGAGACGTTCATCGTGGCGGTGATCATGACCCCAAGGGCGAGGGCGTGAGCCAGCGCGATGCCGAGGAGGCCGAAGCCGGCGGCGGGGCTGGTGCTCATGACGACTGCGCCGCAGCCGAAGAAGATGAGGGCGTAGGTGCCGATGGCTTCGGCGATCAGCCGTCCGGGGAGTTTGGACATGAGCCGTTCCGTGAGGGGGTGAGGGCGGGGGATTCTACTATCGGCCATCCTCCCGGCGGAAGACCAGGCAGGCATTGATCCCGCCGAAGCCGAAGGAATTGCTGAGCAGGAACTCGGGATCGGCCGGCTGTCCCTCGCCCGTGAGCCAGGCCAGATCGCAGGCGGGGTCGGGCTCGGTGAGGTTGACCGTCGGGGGCAGCCAGCGGTGCCGGCTGGCGAGCGCGCAGATGGCGGCCTCGAAGGCCCCGCTCGCGCCGAGGGCGTGACCGTAATATCCCTTGGTGCCGCTGATCGGCACCTTCCCGGCCTCCTCGCCGAAGACCTGGCGGATCGCGCCGGTCTCGGTCGGATCGTTGAGCGGTGTGGAGGAGCCGTGGGCGTTGATGTATCCCATCTCGTGGGGTGTGATGCCCGCCTCGGTGAGCGCCATGCGCATCGCGCGCGCGGCCTGGCGTCCGTCGGGACGAGGCGCGGTCATGTGGTGGGCATCGTTGTTGGTGCCGTAGCCGAGGATCTCCGCGTAGATGCGGGCACCGCGCGCCAGCGGCCCGGCTCCGCTCCTCGAGGATGAGGATTGCGGCGCCTTCGCGCCATCACGAAGCCGTCACGACCCTTGTCGAACGGACGGCTTGCCTCGGTGGGGTCGTCGTTGCGGGTCGACATGGCCCGGATGATGGCGAACGCGCCGAAGCAGAGCGGTGCCAGCGGCGCCTCCGCGCCGCCGGCGAGCATCACGTCGGCTTCGCCGCGGGTGATGGCGCGGAAGCCGTCGCCGATGGCCATGGCGCCCGACGCGCAGCTCATGCCGTTGGTGCTGTTGGGGCCGCTCACCCCGAATTCGATCGCCAGATTGCAGCTCGCCGCCGCCGGCGAAGACCATCAGCGCAAGCGCCGGGTCGACGCCGCGTACTCCCTCCCGCATGTAGTTCGGATACTGCTCCTCCGCGTACCCGATGCCGCCCAGCGCCGTGCCCATCATGGCGCCGACCATGTCGCGATCCTCGGCCGCAAGGTCGAGGCCGGCATCGGTCGAGCGCCATGCGGGCGGCCGCGATGCTGAGCTGCCCGAACCGATCGAGCCGTTTGGTGCGGCGTGCCTCCATGAAATCGGTCGCATGGAAATCGGGCACCTGCGCCGCAATGCGGGTGCGGAAGGGCGACGGGTCGAAGCGTGTCACCGGCCCGACCACCGAGCGCCGGGCCTGCAACCCGGCCCACAGCCGGTCGTGGCCGATGCCGATCGGGGTGACTGCGCCAATGCCGGTGATGACGACGCGACGGGGAGTTGCCATGGAGCTCCAATCGAGCGGCGGGCGGAGGGGCGCCCGCGAAGTGAGATGGGGTAATCGACGTGCGCGGTACTTCCGATCTGTGTCAGGCGGGCGCCTCGGCCGCCCGCGCGATCGCCGCAAGCGTCCGCGAGGCGATGCCGTGCACGAACACCGGACCGATCACCCCGTTGGCGGCGATCCACGAGATGAGCGGCCACCCCGGTCCCGTCCATGCATGTACGATGGTGACGTGCGTGCCACTGCCATCGGCCACGATGCGCCAGACGACGTCCATCCCGCGGGTGATGCCGCGGATGTGCCGGTAGCGAACCTCCAGCTTGCCCGGATCGATCCACATCTCGGAGACCCACCAGGTGGGCCAGTCGAGCGGGCCGAAGGGGCGATTGGCGCTCATCTCCACCACACCGCCATCGGGTCGCCGCTCCAGCATCCTCACCCAGCGGTAGTGCGGCAGGATCGCCGGCCAGCGTACCACGTCCTGCGCCAGTTCGAAGACCCGCGCGGGAGGTGCTGCGATGCGTCGCTCGTCAACCGTGATCACGCCGGCCGGTCCGTCCGCCAGGTGGCCACCAGCCGGAATCCGGGGGTGCGTTCCACCCGGGCTGACACGCCGGCACGAGTCAGCAGCGCCGCCAGTTCACCGGCATCGAACCCGCGCCGCACCGACGTGAGCCCATCGGCGCGGGTGGCACGATCGAATCCGAGCAACCGGGAGCCGATCCAGAAGCCGGCGAGCGCCACCCGGGAGCGACGCAGGTCCGCGATCACAACGCCCAGCCGCGCGATCCGGCCCGCGTCGCGACAGAACGCCACGATCGCCTCCGGTGCGAGATGATGCACCAGCTGGCTCGCGATCACGATGTCGACACTCCGGTCGCCGATCGGCAATGCGCCGGCGCAGCCCAGAAGTGTGGGCACACCACGCTCACCGGCGAGAGCCGCCGCGGTGCGGTGTCGCTCGAGTCCCATCGGCCGCAGCGTGAGGCCGCGTCCGGCGGCCCACGGAACCGCCGCGCGCGGGAGGTCGCCGAGGCCGGTGCCGACGTCGAGCAGGGTGAGCGTACGCCCCGGCGGGATCCCCGCGAGGAGACGGTCGAGTCCGTGGCGCACCGCCCACCACCCGCCGAACCAGCGATTGGAGCGGGCGATATCGTGCAGCGAGTCGCGCACGACCCGGGGGTCGGCATCGGGGTGATCCAGCACTTCATCGCCGATTGGGGAGTGCGGAGGCGCCGAGGTCATGGTTGGCGGAGCGATCCGTAGCTGCCACGGAAGTAGAGCAGCGGTTCGCCGTCGCTGGCATCGCCGCCGGTGACCCGGCCGACAAAGAGGGTGTGATCGCCTAGCGGAAAATCGGCGAAGCGCTCGCATTCGATGTGGGCGAGCGCGCCGCCGAGGACGATGAGCCCCGCGGGTGTCTCCCGCCACTCGACGCCCTGGAAGCGCTCCTCCGCCGGCACCAGCGCGAAGCGCCGGGACAGCTCCGTCTGATCGGCGGCGAGGATGTTGATGACAAAGTCCCCGCTGGAGGAGAGCGCCCGGTGCATGTCGGCCGAGACGTCGACGCAGACCGAGACGAGCGGCGGCGCCAGCGACACCGAGGCGAGGCTCGAAGCGGTCATCCCCACGGGCGCGCCGCTGTGGTCACGCGTGGTCAGAACCGTGATCCCTGTCGCGAAGCGGCCCAGCAGCTGGCGGAAGCTGTTGCCATCGATGTCGGGGCGACTCACAGGATCATCCGCGCGAGGAACCAGGGATTGAGAACCGCACCGGCGGGCACATAGTCACCGGTGACACCGATGAATGTGTGAGCGAGGCCGCGCCGCTCCATCCGCGCGATGGCCCGGTCGAACAGCGCCGGCACAAGCATGCCGTACCCAACGAGCCGCTCGACGGTCCACTTGCCGAGGAACGCGGCCCGCCGCGCGAGCCGGTAGCCCTCGAGTGCGGCGACGGTGACGGGCCCCGGGGCCGCGAGCGCCGCGCCAACCGCATCCGCCGCGAGCTCCGCGCCCCGGAGCGCCGTTCCGATTCCTTCGCCCGTGAATGGGTCAAAGAAGTCGGCCGCGTCGCCGACGAGCAGCGCACCCGGCACCACGACCCGGCCCGACCAGGCCGCGAACGGTCCGGTGACGAGTACTCGGCGCACCAGGGACTCGCGGTACACCCGTCCCCGCACACCGGCGAACTGCTCGAGCAGAGAGAAGAAGAACGATTCTGCCCCTCCGCGCGCGCCGGCTGCGACCTCCTTCGGTACCACCAGCGCCACGTTGGCGACGCCGGCCGCGATACGATTGAGGCCCACGTAGCCCCGCTCGCCGACGTGCATCTCGGTGAGCCCGTCGAGGCCGGGCACGTCCGCGACGTGCGCCACGAAGGCGACCCGCGAGGGAGACCCCTGGCGCCGCCGGCCCACCCGACGGGCCACGATCGAGCGCAATCCATCGGCGCCGATCACGATTCGCGCACGAATCGTTTCCCGGGCGCCCGCCGCGGTGCGCACCACCACTCCGGCCACCCCGCCCGCCTCATAGAGCAGCTCTTCGACAGTGGTCCGCTCGCGCACTTCCGCGCCAGCCGCGCGCGCGCCGTCGACCAGCCGCTGATCCAGGATCCGTCGTGCCACGGCGAGCCCCGAGTGCCGGAAGGGTTGCACCTCCGTCTCCGAGAAGCGGCCGAGGAGCGATGCACCCCGCGGTCCGAACACCCGCGTCCCCTCGATGGGCTGGGCGCCCGCCCGTTCCAGATCGGCGACGACACCGAGCCGGTCCAGCAGGCGGACCGCCTCCGGACTCATGTACTCTGAGCACGCCTTGTCGCGCGGAAAGGCCGCACGGTCCACCACGAGCACACGATGCCCCGCGCGGGCCAGGTGAGTCGCAGTGGCACTTCCGGCAGGGCCGGCTCCGGCGATGATCACGTCAGGCTGCATGGCTGGAAAGTGCCGTGTCCGGCCCCGGAAGGCCACTCGGGGTCCGCTCGCTCCCCGGGGAGTGGTGCTCGCGCTCCGGCCGTCGTCTTCCAGGTATCACACTGCAGACCGGTGCGACCCTGCGTTCGACATCCGACCCTTCGGAGAGCATATGATGATTCACTCTGTCACGCGATTCGCGGCCACCTTCGGCGCGCTCCTTGTGCTTGCCACCCCCGTCGGGCCGGGGCCGGTTCCGACGTCGGCCCTGCTCGGTACGAAGCAGCGAACTGCGGTGTTCGCGGGCGGGTGCTTCTGGGGCGTCGAGGCGGTCTACGAACATGTGCGCGGGGTCAAGTCCGCTGTGTCAGGCTTCGCGACCGGCCCCGCGAACTCGGCCGCTGATCGCCAGGCCGGCGGCGAGCCCGCCGAGGCGGTGCGGGTGGTCTATGACCCAGCCCAGGTCAGCTTCGAGCAGTTGCTGCAGATCTTCTTCCTCGTCGCGCACGATCCGACCGAGCGCAACCGTCAGGGTCCCGACGTTGGCCCCGAGTATCGCTCGATGATGTTCTACGGAGACAGTGCAGAGCAGGCGGTGATCGAGCGCTACGTGCGGGAACTGGATTCGACAAAGGTGTTTCCGGCGGCGATCGTGACCGAGATCGAACCGCTCATCAAATTTCAAGTCGCTCCGGACGCCCATCAGCACTACTCGGAAAAGCACCCGAAGGAGCCGTACATCGTGATCAACGACCTGCCCAAGCTCGCTGAACTGGAGCGGCGCTTTCCCGAACTCTACCGGCAGAAACCAGTCGATTGACCTTGGGGCCCGCGTGGGCGGTGGAGGCCACTCTCCGCCCGAGGAGTGCCCCGCTCAGGGAACTCGCTGAAACTCGATCGCATCGAGCTGCAGCCGATCGGGGGAGAACCCGGGGAAGGTGAAGCGGAAGGAGACGGTCCCGCCGGTATCATCGAAGGTGATGCCGATGTCGGTATTCGCCACCTGGAAGGAACAGAGGCGCAGGGTGGTCCGGGGGAATCCCTCCACGACGGAGAAGGAGCGCACCTCCTTGGCACATCGGCCTGCGTTATCAAAGGTCCAGGTCGTCGTGATCGTCTCGATATCTCCGGTCAGCTGCAGGATCAGGGTGTTCTCCCATCGCCCGACGAGCGCCGAAGGGATCGAGGGATTGCTTCCGCCGCCGCCGCCGCCACCCCCACCGGTCGCTCCGCCGCCACCATCTCCTCCGCTGCCGCCGGTGCCGAACGGCTCACGCGCCTGCGGGGTGCACGCAGCCGCGATCAGCCACCCCAGCACCGCCACGCGAGCCACCCACCGCACGCCGCGGCGCCGGTCGCCAGGGCATTCACTCCGTCGTTGCTCAGCCATGTCAGTCCTCCCGTCGTTCGGCTCCGCCGCCCGCAGCGGTGCAGTCGTTGCTCGGTCGCCCGGCCACAGTCGTCACAATGGAATTTTCCCTGCAGAGTCGCGCCGAGCAGGGAATCGAACAGCATGCCGGCCAGGCCGACGCCGAGCCCGACCAGCAGCAGCCGCACGCTGTGGGAGACGAGCGCCGGGCCCAGCCCGACGACGGCGGCCCCGACGGCACCGCCCAGCGAACCGAGTAGAGTGATACCCCCACTCGTGCCCGAAGGTACCCGACGGAGAGTGATGATGTGCCGGGGGTCGGTTCGACTCCAGCCCCCGACCGAGGTCGCCCAGGTGTCGGCGGCCGCCGCAGCGAGGCTCGCGGTGACGATCCAGAGGCCCGCGGCGGGGAGCAGTGCGCCGAGCGCGGCGGGGCCGCCGTTGGCGAGGACCTGCAGCGGATCTCGGCGATGGCCCTTGGCATCGAGGGCGGCGCTCCGGTCTGGTGCCACCCGGGAGATCAGGCTCGAGCCGAGGAAGAATCCTCCCAGCGCGAGCATTCCGGCCCACCCAGTGCCGAGGAGCATCGCGCTCCCGATCGTCGCTGCGGCGAGTGCGCCGGCGCCGGTAAGGGCGTGCACCCGCCACCCCAGCAGGGCAACGGCGGCGGCGATGCTGAGGGCCAAAGTGAAGGGCACGTAGCGTCAGGGGTGGGAGGGCGCTCTATATTGTATCGCCGTGACGGTTCCCACCATCATACCCATGAGCCTCCTCGAGGCCCTCCGCAATCTCGACACCCCTGTCGAAGACGGGCTCGAAGAGCTTGCCGGCGAGATCGTCTCCAAGCGGCTCGGGTTGTCCGCGACGGTGGCGGCGCAGATCGCGCGCTACCAGGATGCGGTGCGCCGGGGCGAGCCGGTGTCGGTCGACGAGGCAATCTCGGTCTTCCGCCTGGCGGGCCGCCGCCCCGACGCCCAGCTGGTGTTCGCGGACGCGGGGCGACGTTCGGCCCGCTACGCCGCGCGCGCGGCACCGGTCATGGCGCGGGCGGCGGTGCGGATCTCCCCCGGCGGCCTGGGGCGATCCCTCGGCGCGAGTGCCGCGAGCCGGGCGGCCAAGCGCTTCCTCGGCATCGAACTCAGAGTCGGCGAGTCGGGAGCAGAGGCGCAGATCCCCAAGCCGCTCTCGATTCTGGCTCTCCCTGACGGCGCCGCCTGCACCTTCTATGGTTCTGCCCTCGCCGAATTGCTCCGGATGCTGGTCGGCTTCGAGGGTGCGATGGTTCATGAACACTGCCGCGGGCGAGGGGATCCCTCCTGCCGCTGGCGGGCCACTGCGGTGGGAGGATACGACTGATGCTACTCGCCGATCTGGATCTTGCCCGGGTACAGACCACCCTGAAGGATCAGGGCCTCGATGGCTGGCTGCTGTTCGACTTCCGCGGGGTGAACCCGATCCTCTCCCGGATCCTCGGCGAGATCGGCTTCTCCAGCCGACGGCTCTTCGTGCTGATTCCGCGCGAGGGTGAACCGGTCGCGCTGGTGCACAAGATCGAGCTCGGCCCGTTCAAGGACGGCAACTTTCCGGGCCGGGTGATCACCTATGCCCGCTGGGAGGAGCTGCACGCCGGACTCACCACCCTGGTCAGCGGCAAGACGGTCGCGATGGAGATTTCAGCGGATGACGCCGTGCCCTATCTCGACCGGGTGCCGCTCGGCGTCGTCGATCTCATCCGGCGGCTGGGCGGCACGGTGCGTGAATCGGCGACGATGGTTACCCGCTTCGCGTCGGCGTGGAACGCCCAGGAGCTGGCGGGCCACCTCGTTGCGGCGGAGGCGCTGGCGGAGATCGCGATTGTCGCGCTGCGCTGGGCGGTGAGGCAGGCCGGCTCCGGGCTCACGGAGAGCGCGCTGCAGCGGCGGGTCATCGATGCGATTCATGTCAAAGGCCTCGAGTTCGACCATCCGCCGATCGTGGGCTTCGGGCCGAACGCGGCGAACCCGCACTACGAACCGATCCCCGGCGAGGACCTGACGCTCGAGGCGGACCAGGTCGTGCTGCTCGACCTCTGGGCTGGGGTGCGGCTGGGGACGGTCTTCGCGGATCAGACCTGGATGGGCTTCTCGGGACGCACGGTCCCGGACCGGGTACAGCAGGTATGGCGCACCGTGCGCGACGCGCGGGATGCGGCGATCGCGGTCGTGCTGCGAAAGGCGGGGAAGGAGCCGCTCTATGGCTATGAGGGGGACGACGCGGCGCGGGAAGTGATTCGTCAGGCGGGCTTCGGCGAGTACTTCGTGCATCGCACCGGTCACTCGATCGACCGCGATCTGCACGGCTCGGGTCCGCACCTGGACAACTACGAGACCCACGATGCGCGTGAGATTCAGCCGGGGGCGGGATTCTCGGTCGAACCGGGGATCTATCTGCCTGGCGAGTTCGGCGTACGCAGTGAAATCAACATGGTCTGGGCCCCCGCGGGTCCGCTCGTGACGCCGAGAGTGCCGCAGGTCGAATTGATTCTGAGCTGACGGTTTCGCACCGGGAAAAAGTGCTCTCGCGCCCGGATTATCGAATTGGTGCCTCGAGAGTCGATACTGGTCCGGGCGGGGGTATCGGCGATACAGCACCAATGTTCTGTCGTTTCAAGCGGTTACGGCCGGAAGCGTGTTTGAAACTCGCCATACTCTGGTTCCTTGACACGTGATTTTGGTCACCCCATATTCTACGCTCCAGACCGGGCCGCGGTCGGAAAATCGCAATTCCACACCGTTTTACCCGCAGGCACTCCATCAGGTAGGTCAGACGCATCTTGTGCCCAGCAATGGGTCGAGGATGGGCGCCATGCCCGTCAGCGTCTTTTCAATTCCGTGTCGTTGGCAGCTCTGTATCACGCCATCGGAGGACGTCTCCATGAATAAAAGCAGTGTTGGCGCCTTCGCTCGCGCAGCGCAGTGGACCGCGCTCGCAGCAGTCGCGCTGCTCGTGGGAGCGGGCACGCTCCACGCTCAGTCGACTGGTAAGCTCGAAGGCCGAGTTCGGGACCAGGCCGGTGCGCCGATCCCCGGTGCACAGGTGCGGATCGAAGGGACGGCGTTCAACGCCGTGGCCGACGGCCGTGGCTACTACTTCGTCAACAATATTCCTTCTGGCACGGTGACCCTGCTGGCCCAGTTCGTGGGCTATCGGCAGGTTCGGCTCTCCGGCAAGATCATATCGGCCGGCCAGACGATCACCCAGGATTTCGCCCTCGAGCAGCAGGCGATCGACATCGGGGAAATCGAAATCGTGGGCCAGAACGCCCTGGTGCCGCGCGACGCGGTGACCTCCAAGCAGAATATCAGCGGTGAATACACCTCCAAGCTGCCGGTCGACCGGATCGGCTCGGTGCTTTCGCTGCAGCCCGGTGTCGTGACCCAAGGCGACGGGAAGATCACCGTCCGCGGCGGTCGTACTGACGAGGCCTCGACCTACATCGACGGCGTCCCGGTCAGCCCGGGCAACCGCGGTGGCATGTTCGTGGGGACCTCGGGCGGCACGGCGGATGTGTCGACCCACGGCTTCGAGGACGCCTCGGTGACCACCGGCGCGAGTTCGGCGGAGTTCGGCAACGCCCAGTCGGGCGTGATCGCGATCCAGACCCGCAGCGGCGGGTCCAAGTGGAGCGGCGGCCTCGGTTACCAGACCGACGCGGTGGGCGGATACAATCACAGCGTGGGCCGGAACGCGGTGCAGGGCTCCTTTGGTGGCCCGCTGGCCCACAACCTGAGCTTCTTCTTCTCCGGCGATCTCGAGGGCAACAAGTCCGCGTCGACCGGTCTCGACGGGCAGAACGCTGTGCGCTTCCTGCCGGTCGGGGTGGATACCACGGTCGCGGTGATCAGCACCAAGCAGGCGAGTGACAGCACGATTCCGCGCGACACCACGATGGTGGACGTGCTCAAGTTTGCCGAGTACAACGGCAGCTGCACGGCATTCAACAAGAGCCCCAACAGCGGCATCGCGAGCAACTACGGCTACAGCTGCCGAGGCGCCCAGATCCCGCTCACGGCCAACTCCAGCTACCGGACCCAGGCCAAACTGCAGTACACCTACGGCAGCGGCAGCCGTATCGCGCTGAGTGGAGTACGCAGCCAAGCCAATGCCAGGACTGCCAGCTACGGCGACATCTCCACCCCGCAGGACCTGTTCGGGACCTGGACGGTCAACAACGTCGTCAACCTGAACTGGACCCAGAATCTGTCCAAGTCGGCGGACCGCGCGCTGGCCCTCGAGGTCTACGCCTCGTACCAGTGGGACCGCGGGATCAACGGCCCCCTCAGCAGGGCCAGCGAGGAGAGCACCCGCGACCCCTTCGGTGGCTTCATCATCAAGCCGCTCGGCTTCCTGTTCGACTTCAGCAACTTCCCGATCGCCAATATTGCCAGCCGGTTCCGGACGAACAGCGGCGCCCTGTCGCCGTACGATATCAACGCCACGACGCAGTACCAGCTGACCGACGTCTACCGGAACAACCCCTACGGCGTCCAGGGGGCCTTCCTGGCCTTCAATGACGGCGGTGGGCCGACGGGTCGGTTGTCGCTCTACAAGGAAGATCGGGCCATCGGAAAGGCGAACCTCGACTGGCAGGTCGACCGCTATAACCGGGTCAAGCTCGGCGGCGAGTACACCAAGTACTTCATGAACTCGTACTCCTCGGGGCTGACCTCGCAGGCCTTTTCTGATGGCTACCACGAGAAGCCGATCCGCTGGAACGGATTCATCGAGGATCGTCTCGACCTCGGTGACGTGGTGCTCGTGGGCGGGCTCCGGTACGACTGGTACAAGTCCGGCGCGAGCCGGCCGTACTACACCGATAGCCTGGGGAACAGCACCTGGTTCCCCCGGATTTCCACGATGCCCGGCTTCAGCCGCTCCGATCCGACCGCCGGGTTCGTGGCCGACAAGAGCCACAACTACCTGAGCCCGCACATTCAGGTGGCGTTCCCGGTGACCGAGCGGACCAACTTCCGCCTGTCCTACGCGCATCAGGTGCAGGCGCCGGACTTCGCGCTCATCCTCGGCGGCATCAACACCGATCTGAGCGTGACCAATACGAACCACCTCTACGGCAGCGACCTGGATTTCGGCCGCACGATCACCTTCGAGTTCGGCATCCGGCACTCGTTCAACGACGACGCGGTGCTCGACATCTCGGCCTACAACAAGGACAAGCTGTCGGACGCCGCGGGCCGCCTGATCTCCTTCTACGATCCGCTCAAGAAGCAGAACACCGACATCCGGGTCATGACCAACGCCGACTTCGGCAACGCGCGGGGTATCGACATCCGGTTCGACCGGCGCATCGGCGAGCTGTTCAATGGCAGCATCTCGTACACCTACGAGCAGGCCAAGAACACCGGCTCGAATCCCCAATCCTACATCAATTTCGGATCGCGGATCCTGAACGCCATCAGCGGCGGCAACAACCCGCCGCCGCAGGCGATCCAGACCACCGACCAGAACCGGCCCCACAACCTCGCCGGGCAGCTGGCGCTCGCCTTCCCCAACAACTGGAAGCAGGGCAGCGCGGCGGGAACGATTCTGGAGAACGTCGGCGTCTTTGCGACCTTCCGGTTCGCGAGCGGCACCGCCTACACCCGCTGCCCGATCGGCGACGCGGCGGACAACAACACCTTCTCCGGCAGCGTCTGCAACAAGAACATCGAGGGTGACTTCAACGGCGCCCGGCTCCCGGGGGTGAAGAACTTCGACCTCCGGGTGACCAAGGGCTTCAAGGTCGCCGCCTTTGACTTCACCGCTTACGCCGACGTCCGGAATCTGTTCAACTTCAAGACCGTCAACCGGGTCTTTGCGCAGACCAACGACATCGTGAACACCGGCGAGCTCAATACCGTCCGCAAAGGCGAGCTGCAGGCGTTCGCCGCCGAGGCCAAGAAGAACGGCGCCCTCGCCGCCGACAGCACCATCAACCTGACCTTCGGCGGTGCCGGGGCCAGTGGCTGCGGTGGATGGCTGACCGACGCGGGTGCGTCGGCCACGCCGAACTGCGTCTACATGATCCGGGCGGAACAGCGCTACGGCAACGGCGACGGCCTCTTCACCCAGGCCGAGCAGACCCGGGCGTCCGACGCGCTCTACTACGTCTTCCGCGGGATCAGCAGCTTCACCGACGCGCCCCGGCGCATCCGGCTCGGCTTCGAAGTCAACTTCTAGTCCTGGCGGCGGTCCGGCCCGGGGGCGACCCCGGGCCGGGCACTCCGCAATTCACATAGCGAGGGGAGAATGCACTCACGATTTCGTATGAAGGGCGTTCTGCTGGTTGCGCTCCTGGCGATGCTCGCCAGCGCGGCGGCACCGAACGTCGCATCGGCGGGGCCGCAGCCGGGGGCACCGGGCAAGAAGGGATTCCGGCTCTTCGCCCGCGCGCTCGGCGCGCTGGTGATCAACCGGGTCTACTGCGGCCTGAGCTCGGACGGTCAGGTCTGTGTGGACTCGACCGGCTCGTCCACCATCGGCGGCGGATTCTGGCCGAAGGGGACAGCCGACCAGTACGTCTTCAACTCGGGGCTCCAGCTGGCGGGTGTGATCGGGCCGGATGGCGGGCCGTGGGCCGGAGACACGACCGGTGCCTTCTTCTTCGATCCGAAGGGCACCACGCAGCATGGCGAAGAGGTGCAGCCGATCTACAACTCCACCAGCGCCACCGACACATCGAGCTGGCCCGGCGCGGCCTGCGTGCCGAACGGAGCCCAGCATAACGACTCGTCGGCCGTCCTGTTCGACCCCTTGCTCTGGTCCGATCCGAACGGGCCGACCAAGGGGGGCGTGACCAACTGTCGGCTCTCCGCTTCCCAGGGCGACCTCTGGTTCATGTCGTGGGAAGGGAACCCGACCCAGAAGGCCGGCCGCAAGCACCCGCTGGGTGTCGCGGTCGAGACCCGTGGCATGGGCTGGAACTTCCCATCGGGCAACGAAGACATCATCTACTACATCTACACCTTCTACAACATCTCGACCAGCAGCACGGCCGACTACATCAGCCACGGGATCCGTCCCTCGCTGGCCTCGATTCTGGCCCAGAAGGGGCAGGACTTCAAGGACGAGAACAGGGCGGTCGGTGTCACTCTCCCCGCCGGTGGCTACACCATCACCAACCTGTTCGCCGCCTTTGCGGCGGACATGGACGTGGCCAACGCCAGCAACAACTACTCCTCGGTGAACCTGCCCTTCGCGCTGGGCTATATCTACGCGAATGACTTCCTGGGTGCACCGGGGTGGACCTTCGACAATTCGATCTTCGGTGCGCCGTTCTTCTCCGGCGCCGGGTTCGTGGGCGTGAAGTACCTCAAGAGCCCGACCGGCCCGGGCGCGATTCAGCTCTTCAGCAACACCATCAATGGCGCCCCCTTCGCCGGCGCTGTGAACGATCCGCGTGACGTCTTCCAGCTCTATCGCTATCTCTCAGGGACGCTGAGCCCGGCCACCGGCGACCAGCCATGCAACACCGGCACCCCGAGCACGACTCACATCTGCTACGTCAACAACACCGACAAGACGGACATGCGATTCTTCCAGTCCTCCACCCCGCTGACGCTGGCGCCGGGTGAGGGTGGATCGATCGTCGTCGCCTACATCTTCGCCGCCCCGGTCGGGGTTGGCGGATGCAACGGCGGCGCACCCTGCGATGTCAAGCCGGGCAATGCGTTGAAGCTCACCAACGCCGCAACCTTGGGCTTGTCTGGCCCCGGCAATGGCGCCAATACCGTGGATAGTATCACGGGCTTCAAGGGGTACAGCGACGCCAACGGCGACGGGGTCGTTCAGCAGAACGAAATGACCGTCGTCCCCGGTTCGCTGCTGGGCAAGTCGCTGGTCGCTCAGGCGGTCTTCGACGGCAAGTTCCTGCTGCCGTTCGCCCCGTCGTCGCCGGACTTCTTCCTGATCCCGGGGGACAACCAGACGACGGTGCTCTGGAAGCCGTCGGCCTCGGAGACATCGGGCGACCCCTTCTTTTCTCTGGCAGCCCAGCCGACGGTATTCGACCCGGTCACGAGCACCCAGATTCCGAACAAGCTCTACGATCCGAACTACCGGAACTTCGACGTCGAAGGCTACCGGATCTATCGCGGCCGGGTGGATGCGCCGAATGAATTGACGCTGCTGGCGCAGTACGACTATTCGGGCACGTCGATGGAAGACTTCACGGGCGTGATCAATCCCAATCCAAATTGCGCTCCGGAGATCATCATACCCGTCGTGCTGGCAGACCCGGTCACCCTTGGGTGTCCGGTGCTCTTCGCCGATAGCGGCAACCAGAAAAATGGAATCGCACTGACTACCAGCACGTCCTACCCGCTGGTGGGCGATGTGATTCAGCTCAGCGTCACCGGTGCGACCAAGGGCCGAGCGCTCCTCGCCAATAACACCGCGCTGATCGTCAAGGCGGACACCGCGGTGGTGGGCGGTGCCAAGCGGGGGGGCTGCGGGCCGAAGTCGGCCTGTCCGGCGCTGGACGATACCGGTGTGCCGTTCGTGTATGTCGACCGGTCGCCACGAAACAACTTCCGCTACTTCTATTCGGTGACGGCGTTCGACATCAACTCCGTTGAGTCGGGCCCGACCAGCCTGGAGTCACCGCGCAACACCAAGTCGGTGACGCCGGTCCGGCCGGCCACGAACTACTCCTCCTCCGGCACGGTGACACTGCACGTCGTCGGCCGCGGAGTGGCGATGGACACGATCATCACCTCCGACCCGACCATCAACGCGAGCGGCCAGTTCAGCGGCCCGCAGCGTCCCGCGAACGGGCTGGTGGCCGCCTTTGTGGGCCAGCTCCCGACCAAGGTGCTCAACGGCCAGGGCGCCTTTGAAGTCACCCTGGACAGCATCGATGGTGGCGAAGCCGACGAATCGGGCTGCTGCGGTGGTGTCGCCGCCGGAACGGTTACCACCTACTTCATGACGGCCCAGTCAGGAGCGGTGGTGACCAAGATCCAGGTGCCGGTCACGGTCAACGGCAACGATGACGGGAGCGCCGGCGGCGGCGCCTTTTTCAGCGCCACGGCGGTGAACGATTCGCTCGCTGGTCTCTACGGCGGCAATAGCAGTTTCCTGCTGAAGGGCACGGCGGCGGATACCATCCCCAGTCTCTTCTTGTCGGGTGCTCTCGGACTCGGCTGCCGCCTCGGTGGCGCAAACATTCCGGCCGACTGCATCTACAACGGCCCCCGGTGGTTCGACGGGCCGAGCGCACCGACGTCCAGTCCGCTGCCCTCGGCGCGTATCCTGCCCGAGACCAAGGTGGACCCGAACGGCGGCAACTGTCCCTTCCCCAACACAACAGGCCCCACCTGCGTCGCGGTCGATTTCAACAACGGCGGTGGCCTGTCCGGCGTGGCGACGATCAACGTGCCACAGAGCTATACCCAGCTCATCCGCCGGTGGCGTAACATGGAGTCCAGTCTAGGCCCTGTCTTCCGCGCCGCCGACATGAACGTGTACTGGGGTGCGGCGGGCAGGATCGACTCGGTCATCGATATCACCCACAACGTGCCGATTCCGGATGCCTTCATCCGGGACACTACCTACGACTCCCTGGACGTGTCGGCGACTCCGGACACCTTCATCTCGGTGACCCGTGCCAACCCGGCCAAGCCGAGACCCTTCGGCGCCAACTGGTCGACGGTGAACGTGGCGAACACCAACGCCGCCGGCTCCAACGACACCCGCCCGACGGTGCTGACGGTGAATGACCTCGCCTGCTTCGAGCCGTTCCGCTCGATTCACGTCAGCCCGGGATTGCAGTATCACTGCACCAACAGTTCGACGCCGTTCACTCCGGGCGCCATGTTCACCTCGGACACGGTGGCTGTGCCCGGCGCCGTGGCCTTCTACCAGGATGCCCAGGCGAACGCAATCACGGCTCCGGTGGCGGCGAACAACGGGTTCGGGCTCTATATCAGCGGCACTTACACCCAGTTCGAGCTGACCGGTGGCGCCGTGCCAGCGTCGGGAACGGTCTGGACGCTCCGGACATACTCGGGGATGATCGGCGGCGGGAATGGAGCCGGCGGCGGGAACACCGGAGTACCCTACTCCTTCTACCAGTCGCTCCGGCCCTTCACCGCCGTCGGCGCCAAGCTGCAGGTGGCCTTTGATGTAGCGAACACGGTGGCCGCACCGACTTCGGCGGACCTGAAGCAGGTTCATACGGTGCCGGATCCGTACTACGTGACCAACGAGTTCGAGCAGAGCACGGACAACAAGATCATCAAGTTCGTGAATCTGCCGCAGCGCGCGATCATCCGGATCTACTCGTCGAGCGGTGTGCTGGTGCAGGTGCTGGAGCACAACAGCACGACGAACGGCGGCGATCAGACCTGGAACGTCCGCAACCGCAACAACCAGGTCGTCGCTAGCGGGGTGTACTTCTATCACATCGAAGCCAACGGCAGCGGTGGCTCCGCCCGGCGTGTCGGCCGGATGACCATCGTCAACTTTGCCCAGTAGTCCCCCATGGGGCGGGCCCATCCGGGCCCGCTCCACAGCCAGGAGAATGGAACAGATGATGCACACTCTTCCCCCGCGCCTGCTGCTGGTGGCGGCCCTGCTGGGTGGGACTGCCTCTGGCCTTGTGGCGCAGGCCGGTACCCAACAGGACAATACGGCGTATGGATCCACCTCGGCCGAGTTCCTGTTGTTCGGAGCCGGCGCCAGAGGGACGGCGCTCGGCGGTGCCTACGCCGCGATCGCCAACGACCCCAGTGCGCTCTATTACAACCCGGCCGGCATCGCCCTGATGAACCGGCCCGGGGTCACCGTCGGTACCTACGACTATATCGCGAATACCCGATACAGCTGGGGCGGCATTGCCTTTCCTTTTGACGGTGCCTCGAAGTCCGTCGGTTTCCAGATCGGAACCTTCGGGTTCAAGGACCAGCCGGTGTACACGGTGGACCAGCCGGAAGGCACCGGCGCCACCTACTCCGTCAGCGAGACGTTCCTGGGCCTCACCTACGCCCAAAATTTCTCGGACCGCTTCTCGTCCGGTGTCACGGCAAAGTTCATCTCCGACAACCTCGGAGACGCCAACGGTCGGGCCTTTGCGGTCGACTTCGGCACCAACTTCCATGCGGCGCTGAACGGCCACCCGGTGAAGTTCTCCTTCGTGCTGGCGAACCTGGGCTCCAACATCGGCTACTCCGGCAACGCGCTCGTCGGCGGCACGCCGCGCGGGCCACTGCCAGGTGAAGACCCGGTCCCGGGCATCCCCCAGCCGAGTCAGTTGCGCACCAAGGCGTTCCCGCTCCCGACAACGTTCCGGGTCGGGCTCGCCTACGATGTGCTCGCCGGGAGCAGCAACCGTTTCACCCTGCTCAGCGACTTCAACCAGCCGAACAACAGCAAGGCCGGGTTCTCCGCGGGCGCGGAGTTCATGAGCAAGAACCTCGGCGGGTCCGCCTTCTCGGCGGCGCTCCGCGGCAGCTACAGCTACGCATCGGCGAACAACCTCGCCCCCAAGACGCTGCCCACCACGCTCAGCAGCAAAGAGAATCTGCAAGGTCTCTCTGCCGGCGGCGGACTGATGTACGGTCAGGGCAGCTTCAACCTGAGCGTCGATTACGCCTACAAGAACATGGGTCTTCTCGGGCCGACGCACTTCTTCAGCTTCGGGCTGGGCTGGTAAGCGACGACGAAACGGCGGGCGCGCCGCTGACGCGCCCTCACGTAGAACGGGCGGTCTGGCGTCTCGGACCTGCTCCAGCAAGGAATAGCATGCGACGGTGGATGCTCGTGGCCGCACTCGGGGCCACCCTGGTGGTGAGTCCCGACGGACTCGCAGGGCAGACGGCCCAGGCGGTGGCGGTCAAGGCATTTCGATTCTATCGAGCGGAAGGCCGGCAGACCCTGGTCACGGCGTTCGTGGAGGTGCCCTATGACCTCCTCGAAGCCCAGGCGGGAGCGGACGGAGAATTCGCGTACGGTGTCGTCGTCCAGATCACCGATGCGGGTGGTACCAAATTGAACGAGGCCTCCTGGCCTGGCCGGGCCAAGGGAAACCTCCGCGGCATGAAGGCCAGCAAGCTCGAGATCCTGGATTTCGCCGTTGCGCCGGGGAAATATCACGTGGCGGTGACGGTCACCGACTCGGTGAGTGGCCGGCAGTTTACCAACGGCACCGATGTCGATGCGTGGAGCGAGATGCCCCGCGCCTCAGATCTGATGCTGGCGTCCAGGATGCGGCTGGCGACGGACAGCGATTCGATGCCCCAACTCGGGGAACGGCGCTGGGGCAACACGCTGGTGACGCCGTCGCTGAGACTGAAGCTCACACCGAGCCGGGCCAGGGCCTACTACCTGCTCGAGGCCTACACTGCGGAACGGGATTCCGGCAGCATGCAGGTGCAGGTCACGGATTCGGCAGGGAATCGACTGGTGGCCAGCCGGCCGGCAACGGTGGCCCTCGCACCCGGCGGTTCGGTGCTCAAGGGGCAGCTGGATCTGACCGGTCTGCCCCCGGGGCGCTACCGGATGACGGTGGACCTCGCAGCCGGAAGCTGGAAGGAAGAGCGCAGCGACGATTTCACCATGGGGGAGCTGGACCAGGCGGTAGAGCAACAGCAGAGTCTGGCCGCACTGGGAGCCCAGACTGATGCGGGGTACTTCGCCGAGATGTCGGAAGCGGATCTCGACGCGGCGGAATCACCGCTGATTTACCTGGCGAGCGCCGATTCTCTCAAGGTCTGGAAGAGCGGTCTCACAGTACAGGCGAAGCGGGAGTTCCTGACCCAGTTCTGGAACCAGCGCGATCCGACGCCGGGAACGGCCAAGAATGAACTCCGGGAACAGTTCTACGGACTGATCACAGCGGCCAGCAGGCAGTACCGGGAAGGCGGCACCTCCGCCGGACCGGGATGGAAGACCGACCGGGGCCGGGTCTTCGTGAAGTACGGCAGGCCGGCGGAGATGCTCGATCGTCCGACGCCGAGCGGGAAGTCGCCGCCGTACCAGGTGTGGCGCTACTCCAGCGGCAAGGACACCTACTACATCTTCGCCGACCGCAGCGGATTCGGCGCATACAAACTGATCGCAACGAACAACATCCGGGAGACGCAGGCCCCCGGATTCCGGGAAATTCTGGGCGCAGACGCCCTGCAGGATGTCAGTCGCTGGCTTGGAATCGATCTCTTTAGCAACTCCGGCGGGCAGCAGGACTCGCAGTAGCAACGCCAACGCCCGGTACAGAGCTGGACCGACGTTTCGCCGCGAGCGACAATTCAATTTTGACTTCTGACACGAGGTACACAGTCATGAACCGTGTGATGCGTGGTACGGTTGTTTTCGCGGCAGCGCTCGGCCTGGTCTCATGTGGCGGAGATCCGACCAGTGCCCTCCGAAACGGCATCGATCACCTGACGGCGACGCCAGGCGCCCTGTTCATCCGCCCGGACTCGACGAAGCTCGTCGTGATCACTGCGGTCGACAAGCAGGGGAACAGCCTCGGCACGGGCTTCTCCCTCGGAACAGTTGGCGCTGGAATCACGGTCGTTGCCGACGACTCCTTCAACCTCGTCTATGACACCCAGGGCAAGCTGGTACCGCCCACGAACTGGACTCGCATCCGCTACATCGTGAGCGGCGTGGCCAACACCAGCAACTCCAGCTTCGTGGTGTCGGCAGGAGGTAAGTCGATCACGATCCCGGTACGCCTAGTTCCGGACAGCGTGCCTGGCGTGGCGACGTCCAACCTGACGCCGGCCGTCGGTGATACAATCGCCGTCACCGCCCCCACGAACTTCCGGTTCAGCTCCATGAGCACCGCCACAGATCTCACGGGCGATACCTTGGCTCTTGACCAATCGGAAGGCGTAACGCGTCTGTCAGTCAGCGCGGACAGCTCCACCATGCTGATTGTCGTCGGGCCTGACGCGAGTGGTCCGATCTATATTGATAGCGTCGTGGCGCAGTACGCCCCAGCGGTCGGCGGATACACGTTGACCACTACCAACGCGATCACAACGAGTGCGACCCTTCCGAATACGACCATCGCTCCGACAACGGCGGCGGCTGGCGATACAATCACCGTGACGGCACCGGCTCCGTACAAGTTCACACCGGCCAGCGTGCCCACCGTTACCGGTGCGGGTCTCGCCTCCCTGGGCATCTCGGCTGACAGTAGCACGATTTCATTCCTGATCGGACCTAGCGCGGCAGCGGCAGTTTCAGTCAGTGACCTCATCGTCGACGGTGGCGCGGGAATCGGGACCTTCACCCTCACCAGCGGCGCGACCACTCTGAATACCCCAGCGGTTCCGAATTTCGGATCGACTTTCGTGTCGGCAACACCTGGGGGATTCCCGAACATCGACACGGTCACCATGACGGTCGCTGCCGGCTTCCGGCTCCTGCCAACTGCTACCGTTTCGTTCGGCGGTACGACTGCACTGGTCACAAGCCGCGCGGCAGACAGCATGTCGTTGCGCTTCATCCCAGTCCCCGGAGCGGCGCCGATCGCCGCAACCGTGAATGGCATCGTCCTGAGTTTCCTTCCCACTGTGTCGCTGAGCCTGCCGTCGGCCACTCTACTCACGCCGCCGGCTCCGTCCGGCGCCAAGGTTTTGGCTACCGCGCCGACAATCACCATTCCTGCGGCGGGCGTTACAACTATTACGACGGACGCAGGGCAGTTCGCCGCCGCGGCGGAGTGCGGGAACATTGGCTACCACTGCCTCTTCTATAAGATCGTACTCGGAGCGCCACGCACCTTCGACGTGACCCTCAACTGGGGGAACACGGCAGACATCGGTGGCTACTTTATCGACGCGGCCGGGAACGATCAGTTTGGCGATTTCGCCTGTGACGCCAATGGCTCTGGCGCCACTGGGCAGCCGGAATCATGCACCGAAACGCTGCCAGCAGGCACGTGGTACCTGGCTCTAGCCGACTTCACCAGCAGCGTTGCTCAGAACACTGGCATCGTAAAGATTACGATCACGGGTCAGTAACAAGGAGCGTCAGGTATCGGGAACGGCCCCCGGCAATCGCCGGGGGCCGTTCTCGTTAGCTTGAATTGGCACGCTTCGTCCTACCCCACGAACTCCGCATCCCCCTCCCGGAACTGCCGCTGATAGAGCCGGGCATAGAGTCCGCCGACCGAGAGCAGCTCGCCGTGGGTCCCCTGCTCCACGATCCGCCCATGGTCCAGCACCACCAGCCGGTCGGCTCGGCGGACCGTCGATAGCCGGTGGGCGATGATCAGGGTGCTCCGGCCCACGAGCAGCCGCTCCATCGCATCCTCGATCAGCCGCTCGCTCTCGGTGTCCAGGCTGCTGGTGGCTTCATCGAGGATCAGGACGCGAGGGTCTTTCAGGATAGCGCGTGCGATCGCAATCCGCTGGCGCTGGCCGCCGGAGAGCCGCACGCCGCGTTCCCCGACGAGAGTATCGTACCCGGCAGGGAGCCTCGCGATGAATTCATGCGCATGCGCCGCGAGCGCCGCCGCCTCGATGGCCGCCCGGGGTGCGTCGGGACGGGCGTAGGCGATGTTCTCGCGGATGGTGCCGCTGAAGAGCGCCGGCTCCTGCGGCACGATGCCGATGGCACGGCGGAGATCGGCCAGCCGGAGCCGGCGCACATCCTGTCCATCGAGCGAGATGCTTCCCTCGGTCACATCCCAGAATCGGGGGAGCAGTGAGACCATCGTGGTCTTGCCGGCACCCGATGGACCCACCAGCGCGACGGTCTCTCCCGGGGCGATCTCCAGCGACACCTCACGCAGCGCCCACGGAGTGTCGGAGGATCGCCGTAGCGGAACGAGACCCGATCGAAGCTCACCCGACCGGCGATCGGCGTCGGCAGCGCCAGGGGGGCGACGGGGTCGGTGATCGGGCTGATGGTCTCGATGAGCTGAAAGACCCGCTCCGCCGCGCCAACCGACTCCTGGTAGGTGCTGAAGAAGGAGATCAGCGAGGCCACCGACCCGGCGATCATGATGGTGTAGATCATGAACGTGAAAAGCGTGCCCGGTGGTGAGCTGGCCGTCGAGGACCAACCGTCCCCCCTGCCAGAGCACCAGCACGATCGCGGAAAAGGTCGCGAAGGTGATCACACCGAAGAACACGCCGCGCACCTGCGCCTTGGTGATCGCGGCCGCGACCGCCTCACGTATCTTCGAACCGTACCGCGCCCGTTCCTGTTCCTCCTGCACAAAGCTCTGCACCGTGCGGATCTGGCTCAGCGCCTCCTCCGCCATGGCCGTGGCATCGGCAATCTTGTCTTGCACCCCCGTACTCATTCTCCGCAGCCGGCGGCCGAAGAAGAAGATCGCGCCGACGGCAATCGGCACCGCACCCAGCGCGGTCAGCGTCAGTTTGGGCTGCACGATGATCAGCATCGTGACGCCGCCGATCAGTGTCAGGACCTGGCGGGCGAACTCCGCAAACTGATGACTGAGCGTCCCCTGCAGCAGGCCGATGTCGGTCGTGAGCCTGCTGACCAGTTCACCGGTACGCCGCTCGGCGAAGAAGCCCGGGGGCATGGCGAGGAGCCGAGTGAACAGCGACTCCCGGAGACCCGCCACGGCGCGCTCGCCCGTGGCGCTGAGCAGATAGGCCTGCGCATAGTTGAGGATGGCTTGCACCACCACGACGCCGAAGAGTTGCAGCGCCCGGGTGTCGAGCATCGCGCGGCCGCCCTGCTGAAAGGCGGTATCGAGCAGCCACCCCGTGAGCCGGGGAAAGGCGAGGCTGGCCCCGGTGCTCGTGATGAGGCAGACGACGGCGAGGGCAAGCGCGGTGCGGTGGGGTCGAACGAGCGGCAGCAGCCGCTTGAGAGCGGTTGGCGGTGGCAGCCGGCGCTTCTGGGCGGGGACGGGGGCGGTCATGATCGGAAGATGATGGGGGACCGGCCGATTGTCACACCGGTCCGGAAAGTATTCGCGGGACGCCGGCTCCAACCGCGGCTGTCGCTGAGGAGGTCTTGTATCGGGGAAACGTCGCGTGACCGACAGTTGGTCTGCCGCCCTGTCCCCTAATCGCCCAATCGCCTAATCGCCTAATCGCCCAATCGCCTAATCGCCCAATCGCCCAATCGCCTAATCGCCTATCGCCCAATCGCCCAATCGCCTATCGCCCTATCGCCCTATCGCCCTATCGCCCGATCCCCATCGCCTCGTCCTCCGGGTGGTCCAGGATCAGAATCGGGGCGCGCTCGTAGGCGTGCCCGAATGGCACGGCGCGATCGACCCCCATCGCCACGAACAACAGGGCGAGATAGAGCAGTGAGTACTTATACATCTTCCACGCGGTCGGGGTCACCCCCGCCTCACGCAGCACGCGGATGCTGTACCAGAGCAGCCGGCCCCCCAGGCCGATCGCGGCCGCCGCGTAGAACAGTCCCAAGGCGCCGAAGATGGAGGGCATAATCGTGAGCGGGATCAGCATCAGAGTGTAGGCGAGCATCTGGACCTTGGTCCAGTGGTCGCCACGGACCACCGGCATCATCGGAATGCCGGCGCTGGCGTAGTCCTGCTTCTTGATCAGGGCAAGCGCCCAGAAATGGGGCGGGGTCCAGAAGAAGATGATGGCAAAGAGGTAGAGGGCGGGCAGGTCGAGGGTACCGGTCATCGCCGTCCAGCCCACCAGCGGAGGAAATGCTCCGGCCGCGCCACCGATGACGATGTTCTGGGCAGTGATCCGCTTGAGCCAGACGGTGTAGACGAAGATGTAGAACAGGTAGCCGCTGAAGGCGAGCCAGGCGCTCAGCGGATTCACGAAATGCCAGAAGATCCAGAAGGCCACGCCGCCTTGCGCCAGGCCGAAAGCCTAGCGCGCCAGAACGCGGAGATGCGGCCCGAGGGAATCGGGCGGAGCCTGGTCCGGGCCATGAGCATGTCGATGTCCCGGTCGAACCACATGTTGACCGTGTTGGCCCCTCCCGCCATCAGGTATCCGGCGAGGAGCACCCAGAGCACCAGCGAAAACGGGGGCACGCCCTGACCGGTGATGTACATCGGGGCGACCGTCGTGAGCAGCAGCAGGCGTGATGATGCGCGGCTTGGTCAGCGTGACCAGATCCGCCATCAGCGACGGTTCGTGGACTGACGCGGCATCGCCGGTGAGCAGGGCCCCATCCTCGAGCGCCGGAGCGACCGGCTCACCACTCCGCTCACTTGGCTGTGCCAAGCGGGCCGCCGACCACCCGGCGGGAACGGAAGGCGACAACGATCGCCGCCGTCCAGACCAGCGCGCCGACAAAGAGGTGTGCCGCACGCAGCGAGATCGGCAGCAGGCTCAGAATCATCGCGGCGCCGACGGAGATCTGCAGCACGGCCAGCCCCGCAAGAGTCCACGCCGCTCGCCGGTACGCCGCCGACCCCTCCCCGGTCAGCCGCCGGGAGGTGAACGCCATGCCGATGCTGTGGCCGGCGAAGAGAAAGGCGAGCACTCGGTGCACCCACTGCAGCCGGCCCAGGAGCCTCGGCCGGCGGAGCGTATCCACCGGCGCAGAGCGGGAAGCCGAGACAGTAGAGCCCCGCATTGTAGTTGGCGACGAACGCTCCGAAGACCACGACGAGCAGCGCAAAGGCGGGCGCCACCAGCGCGGCCGTTGGGCCCCGACCGGGGATGATCGACCCGCCCTGAAGGCGCTCCCCGGCCCGAAGTGCCGCTACCACCAGGACGCCGAGGAACAGCATCGCGGTGGTCAGGTGCACGACGACGGTCGGGGCGGCGTTCCACAGCTTAACGGTGAGCGCGCCAAGTCCGATCTGCAGCACCAGCACACTGAGGGCGAGCAGGGCGGGGTTCCGGAGGAAGGGGTCGTTCCGGTGGCGTCGCCAGGCGATCGCCACCAGTGCGGCGACCGAGAAGGTCACCAGGGCAACCACCCAGCGGTGGCTCCACTCGATGACCTCCAGCGTGTCGGCCAGATTGGGGAGAATGCCGGCCATTGCAGAGGGGCCAGTGGTCCCCGCAACCCATCCCCGAACCGGTGATCCGGACGACCCCGCCCAGTGTGATCAGGCCGACGGCCAATCCGGCCGCAATCATGGCGCCGCGGCGGTAGAGCTGGGCGCCGTCGCCAGCCTGCGAATTCATGATGGGAACTCCGTACCAGTGTATTTAATGAAAGGGTAGTGCCAGAGGGGGGCCTCAGCCGATCGGAAAGAACGGAGCCGGAGACCGGGTTGTCAAGCATCTCCGGGCGGGGCATGTTTGGGCTCCTGCCCCCCTCACGTGAGCCAGGTTCCCCCATATGACTCAACCCGCCCGATCCCTGGGGCGAGCGTCTCCCCCGCCACCTGGGCCTCTGGAGTGCCGTCGCCGTCCTGGTCGGATCCACGATCGGCAGCGGGATCTTCCGTACCCCGGCCTCGGTGGCTCAGCGGGTGGACGACGTGCCGCTCTTCCTGATTGGCCTGGGTGATCGGTGGCGTGGTGGCCCTCTGTGGGGCGCTCACCTACGCCGAGCTCGCGGCGGCCTTTCCCCGGAGTGGCGGAATCTACGTCTTTCTCCGGGAGGCCTTCGGGCCGGTGCCGGCCTTTCTCTTCGGTTGGGCGGAGTTGCTCATCATCCGACCCGGTGCCTACGGCGCCATCGGAATCACCGCCTCCGCCTATGCGCTGCGTACGGTCGGACTCGATCCCGCGGCGGAACTGGCCGGCCTCCCCTTCCGGGGTGATCAGCTGCTCGGCGCCGTCTTCATCGTGCTGGTCGGTGCAGTCAACTACTTCGGGATCAGGCGGGGCGCGGTCATCCAGAATCTGAGCACCCTGTTCAAGGTCGGGGCGCTCGCGGCACTGGTGACGCTCGGCTTCGCGATCGGGGCATGGCCAGGGACTGGCGCCGATGCTGGCGCAGCGCGCGACGGTCGCCGCGTCGCCCTTCCTGCTCGCGATGGTCTCGATTCTCTGGGCGTACGATGGCTGGGCGGATCTCGCCTTTGTCGGTGGAGAGGTGAAGGACCCGCAGCGCACTCTGCCACGCGCCCTGATCATCGGCACCGCGCTCGTGGTGGTGCTATACCTCAGCGCCAACCTTGTCTACCTGTACCTGATTCCGATCGCCCGGATGAAGCAGGCGGAGCTGGTCGCAGCCGACGTCGCCCAGCTGCTGATCGGGCCGGCCGGCATCGTCGCGGTCTCCGCCGCGGTGGCGGTGAGCACGTTCGGCACGCTCAACGGATCGATGATGACGGCGCCCCGCATCTTCTTCGCGATGGCGGATGACGGACTCTTTCCGAAGGCCATCGCGCGGGTCGATCCGAAGACCGGCGCGCCGACCGCGGCCATACTGCTCGCGGCGGTGATGGGAGTGATCTTCATCCTCATCAAGACCTTCGCCGAGCTTGCCGATCAGTTCGTGATCGGGATCTGGCCCTTCTATGCCATGGCGGTCGCGGGGGTGTTCATTCTGCGCCGCACCCAGCCGGAGCTCCCGCGGCCGTATCGGACGGTGGGGTATCCGGTGGTGCCGCTGCTCTTTCTCGGGGCGTCACTCTTTCTGCTGGGGAACTACCTGGTCTCGGAACCGGCCGCCTTTGCCGTGGACGTCATCGTGATTCTGACGGGCGTGCCGGTCTACTACGGGTGGCGGGGGTGGTCCCGGCGCGGGTAGACCGGGGCGTCAGGCGAATGTCACGGCCCCTGCGGCCGCCTAACTCTCTGCCTGCACATCCAGAGACACATCCGCGGCGCGCACGCTGTGGGTCAGTGCCCCGATCGAGATGAAGTCGGCGCCGGCCTGGGCGTAGCTCCGGACGTTGGCGAGGGTGATCCCGCCGGTCGCTTCGATCTCGATTCCCGGCTTCCGTCCGCGCGCCAGCCGGCCCCACTCGGCGACCGTCGCCGCCGTCTGGTTGTCGATCAGCACCCGGGAGGCACCGGCGAGCGCAGGCCTCCTCCAGCTGGGCCGTCGTCTCGACCTCCACCGAAGCAGTCACTCACGCCGCGCGCGGCCGCCTCCGCCAGCGCATCGGCCAGCGTGCGCTGGCGCTGCGCGCAGCGCCTGCCAGTGATTGTCCTTGATCATCACGGTAGTGGTCGAGGTCCAGGCGGTGTATCGCCCCGCCGCCGGCGATGACGGCGGTCACGTCGAGCAGGCGGAGCCCCGGCGCGGTCTTGCGGGTATGCAGGATCTGGGCATGCGTCCCCGCCACCGCATCGACGTAGGCACGGGTCTGTTGGCGATCCCGACCGCCCGCTGCAACAGGTTGAGCAGCGGTCGTTCCGCGCGGAGGATGGCGGCGAGATCCCCCTGGACCACCCCCGCATGGGCACCCGCCTCCATGGCCGTCCCCGAAGGCTGATACCAGACGATCGGCTCGAGGCCGCAGGTGATGATGACGGCGTCGACGTAGGCGGTGCCCGGCGAGGATGCCGGCGCTCTTGAACGGATCAGCGCGGTGGCGAACTGTCCCGGCGCGACGCAGGCTTCCGAAGTTATGTCCCGGATGCCGTCCTCCATCAGCGCCAGCTCCGCGATGCGGCGCGCATCGGCGCCGATGCGGACCCGCAGGTCACGTTCGATGATCATGGGTCCGCCTTGATGGAGAAGGTCGCGCGGGTGGTTTCCCAGTCGATCGCGACCAGGAGCGAATCCCCGCTCGTTCGCCGTGTACCGTGAGCGTTTCGACCGGCACCGGCAGCGTGAGCGTGGAACACTGGCGTGCCCGACCTCCCGGGCCCGCACCGCGGGCGAGATGTCGTTGCCCCAGTGCAGCGTCGATCGGGTCACGAAGACCTCCCATGTGCTCAGGCTTCGGGATGCTGTAGAGCGCGTACCGTCCCGCGACGAGCGGGATTCCAGCCAGCGTGATCGCGCGCGAGGTGGACAGCCGGGTGGGTTCGTTGGCGCCGGTACGCCACAGGACTTCGAACGGCACCAGTCCACCGTAAACCCGACGACTGGCGCATGGACGGTCGGCCATAACAGAGCTGAATCTCCCCGCGACCCACCGCCGCCCGCAGGCTCGCCAGCGGGCTGGCCCGCTGCTGGTACGACGAGGGACTGGTCCAGTCGCGCAGGCACGGCCCGAGCCAGAGCGATGGCGGAATCAGCGACGTCCCCGTCGTGATCGCGGTCGCCGCCAGCAGCAGCGCTCCTGTCAGTATTGCGAGGCGTCCCCGTCTCACTCCGTGGATCAGTCCCCCGGCTGTTTCGCGACGCCCGGTCCCAGGGCCACCATCCGGTCCAGCGCCCGGCGGGCCCGCTCGGCGATCGGGGGCGCCACGGTGACGTGGAACCGGTCTTTCAGGAGCGCGTCCCGGGTGCTCTCCAGCGTGATCGTCTTCATGTAGGCACAGACCGCGGCACGGTCGGCGGCGTAGAATTGCTTCTCCGGCGCGAGCTGTTCCATCCGGTGCATGATGCCCGTCTCTGTCGCGACGATGAACTCGGGTGCCGGCGCGCTCCTTCACCAGCTGAATCATCCGCTCGGTCGAAGCGACATGGACACCCGCGCTCGGAATATCCCCACGCCCCATCGCGTAGATGAGCTGCCCGGCGCAGCCGCACTCCGGGTGCACCAGCACCTCGGCCTGGGGATGCTCCTGCCGCATGCGGTCGAGGGTGTGCGGGTTGATGTCCTTGTGCACGTGGCACTCGCCCAACCACACCTCGACCTTCCGGGTCGGGGCGCATCCGCCGCACATGGGCCCCGAGGAAGAAGTCGGGGCAGAAGAGGATGCCGCGGTCCTCCGCGATCGCATCGATCACCTCGAGAACGTTGCCGCTGGTGCAGCAGTAGTCCAACTCGGCCTTCACCTCGGCGGTCGTATTCACGTAGCCGACGACCACGTAGCCGGGAAACTTCGCCTTCCAGGCCCGCACATCGTCAGCGGTGATCGTCGACGCGAGCGAGCAGCCCGCCGCGAGATCGGGGAGGAGCACCCGCTTGGTCGGTGCCAGGATCGCGGCCGTCTCCGCCATGAAGTGCACGCCGCAGAAGACGATCACTTCGGCGTCGGTCGCAGCCGCCGTCCGGGAGAGGCCGAGCGAGTCGCCCACGAAGTCGGCAACATCCTGGACTTCGGCGCGCTGGTAGTTGTGCGCCAGCACGATCGCCTTGCGGCGCGTGGCGAGCGCCCTGATCTCCCGCTGCAGCCCGGCGATATCCGCCGGGCTCAGCGTGGACGGCTGGATGACCGGCAGAGCCAGCGTCATCCGACCGGTGTCCCACTCACGGGCGCGAGCGGCGGGTAGTCGAGCCGACGGTGTCCACCGCGGCTCTCCCGTCGCCGGAGCGCCGCGTGGGTGATCAGGCGGGTGACGAGCAGCTGATTGTGGGTTCGCCACGCCTCGGCAGGGACCTGCTTCGCCAGGTGCGCCAGGGCATGCCGGGCCCGGCTGAGCCCCGATTCGGTGCGCACCACCCCGACATCGTTGGTCATGATCTGGCGCATCTCCGCCAGCGCCGCCACCGCGGCGTCATCCGCCGAGTGGCCGGCGAACTCATCGCCGGACGTCGGCGGAAAGGCGGGCACGGGATCAAGCACCAGCGGCGCCCCGCGCCACCGTGCGGCGAACGCCTCTCCGCGCCCCCGGGGCACCGGGTGGGGCCGGACGGTCTCCATCCAGACCGGCGCGGCGCCGGTGTTCTCCTGGCGGCGGGTCCGCGTCCGGAGCGCGCGTGCCACGCGATCAGCGAATACCATTCCCTCCAGCAGAGAATTCGATGCGAGCCGGTTGGCGCCGTGCACGCCGGTGCAGGCCACCTCGCCGACGGCCCAGAGCCCCTCCCGTGAGGTGCGGCCGTCGAGATCGGTGCGTATGCCCCCCATGGCGTAGTGGAGTGCGGGGGCGACCGGCATGAGGTCCCGGGCCGGGTCGAGCCCGTGATCGTGCAGGATCTTGGTGACGCCGGGGAAGCGCTCCTCGAAGTCGTGAATCTCCCGTCCATCCAGCCAGGCTCCCCCCGTGGCGTCGGCGGCCGCGACGGCGCGCGCGACCACATCGCGGGGTGCCAGCTCGCCGCGGGGATCGGCGTCATACGCGAAGCGCCGCCCGTCCCGGTCGACCAGGATCCCGCCGGCACCGCGGATCGCTTCGGTGAGCAGGGGCGCGGGGTTGACGCCGGTCAGCTTGAGCGAGGTGGGATGAAACTGGAGGAACTCGAGGTCGCGCAGCTCCGCGGCCACGCGCCAGGCCAGTGCCCAGCCGTCCCCGGTAGCGACGAGCGGGTTGGTGGTGACGGCGTAGAGCTGCCCCACACCGCCGGTGGCAAGAACCACATCCCGCGAGGCGAGCTGGAACGGTTCGCCGTTGCGCACGGCAATGATCCCGGTGACTCGCATCCCATCATGGCAGAGCGAGGCCACCTCGGTGTAGCGCAGGATCTCGATCAGTGGGTGACGGCGGACGAGGTCGGTGAGAAAGGCGACGATGGCAGCGCCGGTGCGGTCCCCCCCGGCGTGGATGATGCGCGGACGGGTGTGGGCGGCCTCCAGCCCGAAGCGGAGTGTGCCATCCGGCCCCCGGTCGAAGATGGCGCCCGCAGCGAGCAGCTCGCGGATCCGGTCGGGACCTTCCGCTGTGAGGACCCGGACGGCCTCCGGATCGGAGAGGCCGTCGCCGGCGGCGAGGGTGTCGGCGGCATGCTGACTCGGGCTGTCGCCGAGGCCCAGTGCGACGGCGATCCCTCCCTGGGCCCAGGTACTGGCGCTGTCGGCGAGCAATCCCTTGGTGAGCAGCAGTACCGGTTGCCCCTCCGCTGCGAGCCGCCACGCGGTCCACAGTCCGGCGATGCCGGTGCCGACGATGACAGGACGAGGAGAACCCATAGGGAAGTAATATACCGGCGGCGGGAGCCGGGGGGGCCAAGGGATGGGGGGATCACCCCAATTGTCCAACCGCCCAACCGCCCAACCGCCCAACCGCCCAATCGCCCAATCGCCCAATCGCTTAATCGCCCAATCGCCCAATCGCCTAATCGCCTAATCGCCCGTTCACCGAGTTACGTCCGCACCCGGGACAACAGCCAGAGCGCCGCGCCGAGAAAGAGGACGTTCGGTGCCCACGCGGCGGCGACGGGATTGACGATGCCGGTCACGCCGACCGCCTTGGAGAGCTGGATCAGCGAGAGGAAGAGCACCGTGGTGCCGAGGCTGATCGCGATCCCGATGGCGGTGCCCTGGCGCGGGGAGGAGACGGCGAGCGGCGCGCCGAACAGCGCGATGACGAGACAGGTGGCCGGCAGCGCGATCTTCAGCGCGCGGTCGACCTCGATCTTGCTGGTGTCGTTGCCCGGAGCGCTTCAGCGCCTCGATGTACCGTGTCAGCTCGGCGTACCGCATCTCCTCCGGCGCCTTCGGCTCGGCGAGCAGGTCCACCGGCTCCTGCGAGAGCGCCTTGAGCCGGGCCGAGCGGAACCGGAGACTGACCTGCGTGCTTCGGTCGAACATGCGCCGACTGGAGCCGGACCAGAGTCGCCAGGTCCGCAGCGAATCGACGTAGCTGGCGCTGTCGGCGCTCAGCGCAAGGTCGGGATAGTCCGGCCCCTTCCCCTGACGCTCGAAGACCAGCTGGCGCAGCATCCGGTTCTGCACGTCGAGGGAACGGATGGTGTAGACCCAGCCCTGGTCGGCACGAAAGACGAAGTTGTACCGGGCGGTGCGCGGCTTGGCGAGCTTGGCCTTCTGCAGCTCCAGCTGCCGGCTGGTGGATTCGGGGGCCAGCTCCCCGACCTCGAACGCCAGCCCCGAGGCGAGGGTTGCCGCGACGAAGATCGGCAGTGTCAGGCGGTAGAAGCTCCATCCTCCGGCCTTGGCGGCGGTCAGCTCGGAGTGGCGGCCGAGATTCCCGACGGTGAACACCGTGGCGAAGAGCACCGCCGCCGGCATGATCATGGAGGCGGTTTCCGGCAGGGCGTAGAAGTAGCTCACCACGATTTCGGGGAGCTTCAGTCCCCGGGCGAGGAGCCGCTCCAGGTTGTCGGTCATGTTGATCAGGACGGACACCACCGGGAAGCCGAGGGAGGTGAGCACGAAGATCACCACCCAGGAGCGCAGCACATACCGATCGAGAATCCGCACTACACTGCCTTCCGCCGGCGTATCCGGCTGGTCAGGTTCTCCCACAGCTCACCCAGGTCGCCACCGCGGGTGGAGCCCGATTCCCGGCTCACCCGATAGAGACCGAACAGTCCGAGCGCGCCGAAGATCAGGTTCGGCGCCCACATCGCCACCCAGGGATCGACGATGTCGTTGTTGCCGAGGCCCTCGCCCGCGATCAGGCCCACGTAGTAGATCGCGAATACCGCCAGCCCGCCCCCGATGACCAGACCCATGCCACCACGCGGGAAACGCAGCGCCATCGGTATCCCCACGAGCGCAAAGACCAGGCAGGCGACACTGATCGCCCACTTCTTGTGGACCTCCACCAGGTACTGGTCGGCTCGCAGCTCGGCGCTCTTGATCTCGTCGCGTGCCGAGGAGACCTCTGCCCAGGAGGTCAGGGCGAGCGGCCGCCGCACCCCCGGCGTCCGCGGTGGCGGGGCGATCACGCCGGTCAGGGCGACCACCGGCGGGATATCATCCACCGTCCCCGGATCGGCGGAGTCCTTTCCCGGCGTCCCGGCGGCGCCGGGACGGTCCGGGTCGCCGATGATCTTCGAGGTGGCCAGGGCGGCCTGTGCGGCCGAGTCCGCCTTTGCCGTCCCCAGCGTGCGACCGAGGGCCGCAAAGGCCCTGCAGTAGGCCACGGGGTGGGGCCGCGGAATCCGTGGTGGCTGAGACCGGGATGGTAGCACCAGCAGCGAACGCAGGTCGCGCTCGGCCGACACCAGCCGCCGCTGTTCCGCCAGGTCCACCTCGTACTCGGCGCCCTGCACCACTTCCATCATTTCGCAGGTGCCCATCTCGCGGTCACCCCGGACGCCGTCATTCGCCTCGAGATCGAGCTGGTTCGAGACATCCCGGACCAGGATGGTGTTGGTCATGAAGTCCGTGACCTGCACCATCGCAGGATCGCTCTGCTTGAAGGCGTGGATGGCGCCATGCCAGAGCTTGAGCTGCAGATTGGTGCCCTGATCGGTAAAACCCATGACGCCGCTGTCGGCATAGATGATCCGCCGGCTGTCGGTGCCTGCCATGTCGTAGATGGTCACGCTGCGCAGCCGCCCGGTGTTCGCGTCGATGCGGCTCGCCCGCAGGAACGAGCCGCTCGGCGGAATCTCGTTGATCACCTGTTCCCGCAGCTCGAGCGTGGGTTTCTTGCGCTGGATATTGATCAGCAGATTGCGCAGCTTCGCGTTGCTGTCGGGCAGCACCTGGTCGGTGAACCAGAAGTTGACCGCCGTCAGCAGCACCCCGGCGACGAGCATCGGGCGGAGCAGTTGCACCACGCTCAGCCCGCTGGCCCGCATGGCGGTAATCTCGCTGTCGGCGGCGAGGTGACTGAAGGTGAAGAGCATTGCCACAAGTACCGCCATCGGCAGGGTCATGGCGATGATGAACGGCAGGCAGAGCAGGAAGACCTCGCCGATCACCGACCAGGGCAGCCCCTTGCCGACCAGCGCCCCGAACCGCCGGGCGACCTGGTTGAGCAGCATGATGCTCGTCATCGCTGCAAAGGCGAAGAGGAGCGGAGGCAGAAACTGTCGCACGAGGTATCGGTCGAGCAGTCGAACCACAGCCGAAGTCTCCGTCTGATAACAAGTTGTGAGCTTGCAACAGGGCCAGTATATTCCCGGTGACCCGCACCTTCAAGCCCGACGTCCCTGCTGACTTCCACCGCCCAGACCGGCTAGTGCGCGCCGCGGCCCTCCTGGCGCTCCTCGCCCTCGTCCCCGCAGCCCTCGTGGCGCAGGGAGATACGGTTACGGCTACCGGGTGGATGCGCTTCCGGGCGGAAACGCCGCTGCCGGACCTGAAGATACCCGGGATCTACCGCAGTCCGTGGGCCGGAGGGCCCCGTCTGGTTCCGGGTCGGGTCGGCGAGGCGTGGCAGGATGGGGTGGACCGGCTGCTGGACTCGCTGCATACCACCCGACAGACGACGTGGCGGCTCCGGCGGATCTATGGCCGCCTGGCGGTCGGAGAGTCCGAGGCGCCGTCGGAGCGGCGGGGTGTCCTCGGGCTCTCCCGGAAGTATGCCGACCTGGCCATCGAAGGCACCGCCCGCATCGAGGTGCGGAGCGAGCGGCTCAAGAACCTGCGCTGCACCCCCGCCCTGTTCCTGGACCTCAACTCCGGCTGTCGCGGCGGCTTCAAGGCGCCTCGCCTCGACACCTACCTGGCGCTCCGCTCGGGCGGATTGATCGGGCGCCGGCTGCACGTCAATGTTGACTACGATACCGAGCGCGACTTCAACGCCCGGAACAATCTTCAGATCTATTACGAGGGGCTCGACGACGAAGTCGTTCGGCGAGTCGAGGTCGGCACCGTCACCTTTCGGCCCCCTGCTTCACGATTCCTCACGGCGGCGATCCCCGCCAACAACTTCGGGGTCAACGCGACCTTTCAGGTCGGTGGCCTGCAGCTCCAGGGGATCGCCGCGACCCAGAAGGGAAGCGTGGTAGCGGAACGGACCTACACCGTCGGTGGGACGACGGTGCAGCCGCAGGATCGCGAGGTACGCGACGTCGACTTCGAATCAAGTCGCTTCTTCTGGGTGGTCGACCCGCAGATTCTGCCCGGCTATCCCGCCGTCGATGTGCTGCAGGTCGATCGCTCCACCCTCCCCCCGGCGGCGCAGATCAACCAGGGGGATGTCCGGCTTTATCGCTACCGGCCCACCTCCCGCAACGGGATCAATCCGAATCTCGGCGGGATCAACGCGGTGGCGATCGGCGAGGATCCCTCGCAGCGGGTCACCGCCCAGTGGGAGCTGCTGCAGCGCGATCTCGACTATTATGCCGATCCCACCGGGGTGTGGGTGGTGCTCGCCGCCCGGCTTGATCAGAACGACTACCTCGCCGTGAGCTATCGCAGCGCCGCCGGACAGGTCGGCACCTTTCCGGCGCAGGATGGCGGGCTGATTCCGAACCAGCCGCCCAAGGACACCCTGCTGCTGATCGTGCAGCCGAACGTCGGCGCCACCCTGGCGACTTTCCGCCACGAGATCCGCAATGTCTACCGCGTCGCCGGCGCCGACCTCGATCTCAATTCGCTCAAGGTGACCCTGACTCTGAATCGTTCCGAGCGGCCGCTCCGCCCGGGGGCCCAGCCCACCTATCTGGCGGAACTCGGCCTCGCCGTTCCCGCGGACCCGAACACCTTCAATCTTCAGGACCGGCTCTTTCCGCGCACCCAGGATCCCAGCGCCGCCCTGACGATCAAGGAGTCCTACATCATCTTCCCGGTGCTGCAGCCCTTCGCGGATCCCGCGCGGCTGCTGGCGACGGAACGCAACGACTCCCTCTACCGTACCCCCGGGTACCTGCTTTTCACGGAAGGGCCGCCTGGCAAGTTCCTCTTCCGACTGCGCTACAACGCCAGCTCGGGTAGCGATCGCTCCGCGCTCGACCTCGGTGCCCTGCAAATCCGCGACGGCAGCGAGGCGCTCTTCCTCGACGGTCGCCGGCTGGATCGCGGCACCGACTACACCATCAACTACGACCTTGGCCAGGTGAGCTTCCTCGACCCCCAGGGGCTCTTCGGCAATGGCAGCGGTACCATCCAGGCGCGGTTCGAGGAACGGGGCATCTTCGCCGTCGCGCCGACCCAGATCTACGGCCTCGCGACCCGCTACAGCTTCGGCGATATTGGCGGGATCAATCTGCTCGGCCTGTACCAGCTGGAGCAGAGCGCCTTCAACCGGCCGCAGCTGGGCTTCGAGGCCTCGGCCCAGCTGGTCGGGGGGGTGAGCACCGATCTCCGATTCCAGCCGACGGCGGTCACCCGGTTCCTCAACCACCTCACCTCGACACCAGCCACGGCACCCTCCCGGCTCGATCTGAATGCCGAGGTGGCCTTCACCAAGCCGGATCCGAACCGGTCGGGGCAGGCCTATCTCGAGGAGTTCGAAGGCGACCCCGGTGTGCCACTCTCGCTCCGGGAAACGCTCTGGGAATTCGGCAGCAAGCCGCAGTTCACCACCGGCGTGACCAGCCTCTTCGGCGGCGCCTTTGACACCACGGAAGCCGTCCAGCTCACCTGGCAGAACCTGATTCCGGACAACAGCACGGGCGCCGTCGTACAGGTCCGGGCGAAGGACATCGACGACCGTATCCAGGTGGCGGGACAGCAAGATCAGCTCGAGACGCTGCTGTACCTGACGCTGCACCCCGACACCGCAGGGGGGCTGGTGACGGATCACGGCAACCCGCTGAACGAACGGGTGTTCCAGTGGACGCTGCCGACGAAGCTCAATCGTCCCCGCTGGCGATCGATGGTCACCGGGCTCAGCGCCACCGGGGTGGACTTGAGCAAGAACGAATTTCTCGAGTTCTGGGTCTTCCACGGGGACTCCACGATCGACAAGGCCGGTGTCGAGCTGATGCTCGACCTGGGCAGCGTGAGCGAAGACGCCATCGCCGCTGCCCCCGAAAGCCTGCGTGTCGTCGGGACGGACTCCGTCTTCACGGGGCGGCAGTTCATCGGGCTGGGCCGGCTGGACACCGAACGGGAGCCGACGGGCGTCTACAACGCGGCCCAGGACGACAACGGGATCCTCGGGGACCGGCCCGACGTACTGACGGTGAACGACGAGCCGGTGTTCCGGCCGGCACTCTGCCGGCGCCAGCTCAGCAACCTGGTGAACCTGCTCCCGTGGGGCGACCTGAACGAACGCTGCGGCAACGGGAACGGGGTGCTCGACGCCGAAGACCTCGACGGCGACAATCAGCTCGATGCCGCCGGCAGCGCCGAGAACACGCTGCGCTGGGTGGTCGACCTTCGCGGCGCCACCAGCCCCTACTTCGTCAGAGATGGGGTGCAGTCGACCGACGGCCGCGCCGGCTGGCGGCTGTACCGGATCCCCCTGCGGACGCCCGAGTTCTCGATCGGGTCGCCCAATATCCGGCTGATCAAGCACCTCCGCATGACGATCGTGGGCGAGCCTGACAACAACGGCCCCGACATTCGCGCCCGCTTCGCCCTCGCCCGGATGCGCTTTCTGGGCTCCCCCTGGGTCCGCCGGTCCGATGCCCCGGTCTCCGCACTCGATGGCGCCACCAGCGCGCCGCAGGGCGAGGTGGTGGCGTCCACGGTGTCGACCGAGAATTTCGAGCTGGGATACACTTCACCGCCGGGCGTGCTCAGCGGCCTCGACAGCAAGGGCGGCAGCTCGGGAGAGTTCGGCAGCCAGATCAACGAGCGCTCGCTCCGGCTCATCGGCAGGCAGATGGCCGTCGGACAACGGGCCGAGGCCTACCTGCGGTTTCCAAGCGGCGCGCAGAATCTGCTGCGCTACAAGCAGCTGCGCTGGTGGGCGCGAGGGCGGGGGCCGGGGTGGGATCCAGGCACTCAGGACTTCGAGGTCTACCTGCGGGTGGGCAGCGACAGCCGCAACTTCTACCAGTACAAGGCCAACGCGCAGACGACGACCTGGGGATCGGAGAATGTGGTCGATCTCGACCGCTGGCGGGTGCTCCGTGCCCAGATCGAATCCCAGCGGCTGCGCGGGCCCGCCGACAGCGCGGCCCGGGTCGCCTGTGGCGGTGACACTCTCTCCACCGCCTACGTGCTCTGCGACGGACCGTACCTCGCCTTCATTCAGGATCCCGCGGTCAATCCGCCCAACCTCGCGGATGTCCAGGAGATCGCGGCCGGGATCCTGCGGGCCGGTACGGCGGATCCGACCGACAGCGCCGAGGTGTGGGTCGATGACATTCGCCTCGTGGAACCGATCTCACGGGTTGGCTCGGCCGTTGCGCTCGACGCGCGGCTGGTCGCCTCCGACGTCGGGGACCTCTCGATCACCTACCTGCGCCAGGACGGCTACTTCCAGCAGATCGGCCAGGATCCGAGCTATCGCACCAGCGGTACCATCCAGGTCGGCAGCGGAATACGGCTCGACCGGTTTCTGCCCCCGGCACTCGGATTGGCCGTGCCGATTCAGGTCAGCTACGGCCGCTCGACCGTCGACCCGCAGCTGCTCACCGGCACCGATATCCGCGGCGCGGACCTGCCCGGCCTGCGGAAGCCGGAGAGCTGGACGGTCGGCTACAACTTCGCCGTGCGGCGGGTGCAGCGCGGCCGCTCCTGGGTAGTGCGCGGTCTGCTCGATCCGCTCAGCGTCTCGGGGAGCTTCACCAGCGGAAAGAACGTCACCGAGCTCTCACAGGCTTCGACGAGCGGCCACATGCTGACCGCCTCGTACATGCTGGCCTCCAGCCGCCGTGGCGCCACGTTGAACCTCTCCGGCCTGACGCGGCTGCTGCCGGGATTCCTGCGTCGCAGCGACGCCGGCCACGGACTCGAACGGCCCTTTCTGAACCTGGTGCCCAGCAGCATCCGACTGAGCAGCGGGCTGAACCGGCAGCAGGGCGACCTGGTCGCCTTTCAGGCCCCGGTCCGCCGGCCGACCGACTCTCTGCTCACGCCAGTCACCTCCCTGACCTCGTTCTGGCGCAACGCGGCGGGACTCTCCTGGCAGCCGCTCGGGATGCTCACCCTCTCGTCCGATCTGGCGAGTACCCGCGACCTCCGCCGCTACGACGATTCCACCACCCTGGGCCGGGTCGCGGGCCTGGCGCGGAAGCGACTGGCTGGGCTCGATGTCGGGGTCGAGCGGGATCGCCAGTTCTCCACCGGCCTCTCTTTGAATCCGAAGATTGCCTCCTGGCTGCGGCCTCGGTACACCACCGGGAGCAGTTTTGTGCTCTCCCGCAGCCTCACCAGCCGGCAGCCGATCCGCGAAGATGGCGACACTGCGGGGGCATTCATCCTGCCGCAGACTCTGAACAACACCCGCTTCCATGAGGTCGGTGTCGCGCTGGACTTCAACCGCATCCTCAGCCGGCTGACCGGCGACTCGAGCCGGCTCGCGCGGGCGACGCGCCGCGTCCGCCCGCTCGATATCAGCGACCGGCTCACCCGCAGCTCGACCTTCGACCTCGCGGCCTTTCACCCCGGTCTCGGCTACCAATTCGGTCTTGGTGGCCTCGGCTCCTTCCTCGAGCAGCAGGGCGATTCGGCCATCGGCGCTGCCGAAATCAGGAACACCACCTTCGCCTCCGGCGCCGACCTGCCGATGGGGGTCTCCTTCACTCTCGCGTACAGCCGGCTCCGTACCAACCGCTTTCAGCACGTGCCCGGGACCTTCCTCACGTCGGAGTCGTATTCGCGCGAGTGGCCGAAAGGCAACTTCCGGTTCTCGCGCCCGCTCCGCGGCTCGGTGATCTCGCTGATCGGCATCGGGACCAGCTTCCGCAGCGTCCAGGGAAGGACGACGCTCCCGAGCTTCGGCGGTCGTCCGGTGCAGGTCAAGAACACCTCGTCGAACTGGACCCCGGATGCGCAGGTCACCCTGCGCAACGGGATGTCGTTCACCGTGGCCTACTCGCTGCTCGATCAGCAGAATGAGGCCAACGGCAACCTCACGATGCTGACGCAGCGCGATCTCACCGCCGGCTTCAACAACGCCTTTGCCCTGCCGGCCGCCATCAGCCGGACCCGTCGCGTGGTGCGATCGCAGCTCGCTGCGGTTCTCTCCAACAGCCTCACCTGTCTCCGCAGCAGCGGAAGCCCCCGGTGCATCGGCGTCTCGGACACACGGCGGGAGGAGTTCCGGGCCAACTTCGATACCGACATTGCCCAGATCCTCACCGGGGGACTGCAGTTCAGCTACTCGCTCAACGACGCCCGGAGTCTCGACCGCAAGTTCTCGCAGATCATCCTGTCGGCCAATTTCCAGCTCTCGCTGTTCGCGGGGGACTACCGGTAGGCTTCGGTCTGCCTGGACGCCACGATACCTTTGTCCGCCCCGGGTCTCTTCTTATCGGATCATGCCATGACGCGCCGCATCCTGCTCGTAATGCTTCCCCTGCTCGCCAGCTGCAAGAGCGGTCCCCCGCCGAGGGAGTTCAGTGGCCAGACTGCCTTCGGCTATCTGGAGCGACAGGTCGGGTTCGGCTATCGGATCCCGGGCACCGCGGGCCACGCGGCCACGGCCGCCTGGCTCGATTCGCTGCTGCGGACCCGCGCCGACACCCTCGTGGTGCAGGCCTGGACCCACCACACCGTCCGGGGCGATACCCTGCCACTCCGGAATTTCATCGCCCGCTACAATCTCCAGGCGACCGAACGAATCCTCTTCATGGCTCACTGGGATACCCGACCCGTCTCCGATAACCCGTCGTACCAAGGCGCTCACACCCCTGTGCCCGGCGCCAACGATGGCGCCTCCGGAGTGGCGGTCCTCCTCGGCATGGCCGACGTGCTGAAAAAGAGCCCGGCCAAGGTGGGAGTGGACCTGCTGTTCGAGGACGGCGAGGACTACGGCATCTTCGAGAAGGAAAAGGACGACGTCCTGATCGGGGCGCGGTACTACGCCCAGCACCTGCTGCCGGGGCCGAGGCCGCTGTACGCCGTGCTGTTCGATATGGTGGGCGACAAGGAACTCCGCCTCTATCCCGAGGGGCAATCGCTGCTGGCGGCGCCGGAGGTGGTGGAACTCGTCTGGACGGTGGCGAAGGAGATCGGCCACGCCGACGTCTTTGTGGATCTTCCCGGCTCGGGCCCGACGCTGATCGACGATCACGTCGAGCTGCAAAAGGTCGGCATCCGGGCGATCGACGTCGTCGATTTCAACTATGGCCCGGGGAACTCGTACTGGCACACCCCCGCCGATACCCTCGACAAGGTCAGCGCTCAGAGTCTGCAGGTTGTCGGCGACGTCGGGATGGCGCTGATTCGAAAGCAGTAGGGCGATTGGGCGATTGGGCGATTGGGCGATTGGGCGATTGGGCGATTTGGCGATTCGACGATTTGGCGATTTGGCGATTTGGCACGGCACTCCACACCCAACCCCCCAACCCCCCAATCCCCCAATTCCCCAATCGCCTCACCCCTCGCGTTTCCATGGCCACCGCCGGCGTCGCGCGGATGTCGGCTGGCGGTCCAACAAGCTCTAACTTGGCCCATGCCTCCCGAACGCCGCGCCGTCCTCCTCCTGCTGAGCCTGGCACTTGTCGGCCAGTGGTTGCGGAGCCGAGCCCTTCAGCCCGACGCACCGCCAGGGGAGGCCCGACTGTTCGGCGCGGGGCCGCCCGGAGTTCCGCGCGCCCATCGCGACTCCAGTATCGCCTTCAATCGCCCCCTCGCCCCGGGGGAGCGGATCGATCTGGACCGGGCTGGAATCGTCGAAATCGCTAGGCTGCCCCGGGTCGGCCTGGCGCTTGCCCGGACAATCGTCGCGGACCGGGAGTCCCATGGCCCGTTTGGTGGAGTGGAGGGGCTGGACCGGGTGCCGGGGATCGGGCCGGGGCTGTTGGCGGCGATCGGCGCGAATGTGAGCTTTTCGGGGCCGAAGCCCGTTCTTCCGACCCCAATTCCCCCACCTCACGAAGTGAAGCGGGGCCAGGGCGAGGGCGGCCTCGCTCTGGATCTCAACTCCGCGACCGCAGCCGAACTGGAACGGCTGCCGTTTGTCGGGCCGTACATGGCGCGCCAGATCGTGGCCTTTCGCGAGCGACATGGGCCTTTTGCCGCCGTGGACAGCCTGGTGCGTGTCCCGGGGATCGGGCCAGCGACGCTGGCGAAGGTGCGGGGGTATCTGCGGGCGAACTAGTATCCCAGCAACTCTTGACACCCTCCCCCGGCAACCTAGTTTAGATAAACCGACGTAAACCGTTGTCGCACTTCACAATCCAGCATCGCGAGCCGATGGCGACTGCAGCGGCCGGACCCAACGACCGGCTGGGCGATATTCTGATGCGCGAGGGGTTGATCACCCGTGACCAGCTCACGGTGGCCCTCGCCGAACAGAAGTCGACCGGCCACCGACTGGGCTATGTCCTCGTGAAGCTCGGTCTGGTGCAGGAGCTCGAGGTCACCAAGGTGCTGGCCCGGCAATCCCGGATGCCGGCGGTCGACCTCACACGCTTCGAGGTCGATCCGAAGATCATCAAGCTGGTGCCCTCGGACTTCGCGCTGAAGCACGTGGTGCTGCCGCTCAAGCGCGAAGGGCGGACGCTGACGGTGGCGATGGCCGACCCCACCAACACCGGGGTGCTCGACGATCTCAAGTTCATCACCCGCTACGATCTCTTCCCGGTCATCGCCGGGGAGTACACCCTTCGCAACCTGATCGAGAAGCACTTCGAGTCGTCGGACGAGCAGCTGCAGACGCTGCTCAAGGACATGGAGGAGCTGGGCGACGGGGACGTCGAAGTCGTCGAGGAGCGGGAAGACGAAGCGGCGACCCAGGCCCAGATCAACGATGCCCCGGTCGTGAAGCTGATCAACGGCTTCCTGACCGACGCGGTCAAGCGCGGCGCCTCGGACATTCACATCGAGCCGTTCGAGCACGAGATCCGGATCCGCTACCGGATCGACGGCGCCCTCCTGGAGGTGATGAAGCCTCCGGTCAAGATGAAGGCCGCGCTGACCTCGCGCATCAAGATTCTCTCGCAGCTGAACATCGCCGAGCGACGGGTGCCGCAGGACGGGCGGCTGAAGCTCAAGATCGGCAACAAGGTCATCGATTTCCGGGTGTCGGTGCTCCCGGTGATCTATGGCGAGAAGATCGTGCTTCGGATTCTCGACAAGGGGAATCTGACCCTCGATCTCTCCAAGTTCGGGTTCGAGAAGAAGGCCGAAGAGGACCTGATGCGGAACATCCTGAACCCGTACGGCATGGTGCTGGTCACCGGCCCGACGGGTTCGGGCAAGACGACGACGCTCTACTCCGCCCTGTCCCGGGTCAATTCGATCGAGACCAACATCATGACGGCGGAGGATCCGGTCGAGTACAACCTGATGGGGATCAACCAGGTCCTCATCCGCAACGAGATCGGCCTGACCTTCGCGGCGGCGCTGAAGGCGTTCTTGCGGCAGGATCCGAACATCATCATGATCGGGGAGATCCGCGACCTGGAGACCGGCGGCATCGCGATCAAGGCAGCGCTCACCGGGCACCTGGTGCTCTCCACGCTGCACACCAACGACGCCCCGTCGACCATCACCCGCATGATCGACATGGGGATCGAGGCCTTCAACGTGGCCAGCGCGGTCAACCTGGTGGTGGCCCAGCGGCTGGTGCGGCGCATCTGCAAGGACTGCAAGGCGCCCCACGCGTATACCGACGTCGAGCTCAAGGTTCTGGGGGAAAACGTCGAAGAACTGAAGCAGATGGCCATCATGCGGGGCACCGGGTGTGATACCTGCAATGGGACCGGGTACAAGGGCCGCGCGGGACTGTACGAGGTCATGGCCCTCACGCCCGAGCTGCGCCGCCTGATTCTCCGCGGGGGCTCGGTGGCGGAACTCCGGGACCAGGCCGTCGTCGACGGCATGCTCACACTCCGGATGGATGGCATCATGAAGATCTCCCGCGGTGTGACCACGCTGGAAGAAGTCATCAAGGAGACGGCCGGATGACGGTGAATTTGCGGGCCCTGCTGGAAGAAATGATCGAGAAGGATGCCTCCGATCTCCACATCACGGCTGGCGAGCGGCCCAAGCTCCGGGTCGACGGCGACATCATCAACGCCTCGGCGCCCGACGTGATGACGCCGAAGGACACCCTGGCACTCGCCTATTCGGTCCTGACCGAGAATCAGAAGAAGCGCTTCGAGACCGAGGACGAGCTGGACTTCTCGTTCGGCATCCAGAATCTGGCGCGGTTCCGCGGCAACGTCTTCAAGCAGCGCGGTTGCGTGGCCGTGGTCATCCGCATGATTCCATTCAATGTGCGGACCTTCCAGGATCTCGGGCTCCCGCCGGTCATGTCGAAGCTGTCGGAGAAGCCGCGCGGGCTGATCCTGGTCACCGGGCCGACCGGTTCCGGCAAGTCGACCACGCTCGCGGCAATGCTCGACAAGATCAACAAGGAGCGGAAGGGTCACATCATCACGGTGGAAGACCCGATCGAATTCATTCATCGCCATCAGTCGTGCATCGTCAACCAGCGCGAGGTCGGCACCGACACCAAGAGCTTCGCCAACGCGCTCAAGTATGCGCTGCGCGAGGACCCGGACGTGATCCTGGTCGGCGAGTTGCGGGACCTGGAAACCATCGCGGCCTGCCTCACGATCGCCGAGACCGGCCATCTGGCGCTCGCGACGCTGCACACCAATTCGGCCGCGGAGTCGATCAATCGCATCATCGACGTCTTCCCGTCCAACCAGCAGCAGCAGGTGCGGGCCCAGCTCGCCTTCGTGCTGGAGGGTGTGATCACCCAGACGCTGCTCCAGAAGGCCAAGGGACGCGGCCGCGCGATGGCCACGGAAGTCATGGTGTGCACCCCCGCCATCCGGGCGCTCATCCGCGATGACAAGGTGCACCAGATCTACTCCGCGCTGCAGTCGGGGAAGAAGCACGGCATGCAGACGCTGAACGATTCGCTGTTCCAGCTCTACATGAGCCGGGAAGTCACCCTCGACGAGTGTATCCGCGCATCCAGCGACCCCAACGAGCTGATGCGCATGTGCGGCGAGACGCCGATCGAGGAGCAGGAGATGGGAACGCCGTCGAGAAGTCCACCGGCCGCCCCGCCGCCCGCCGCTAAAGAGCCCAGGAGACACGAATGCCAGTTTTCGAGTACACCGCGCGCAACGCGGCCACCGGCCAGATCCTCAAGGGGACGCTCGATGTCCCCACCCGTGAGGAGGTCCTGAAGCACATCAAGCAGCAGAAGATGATCATGGTGAACGTGCGGGAGCAGCCGAGGCAGCTCACGCTCGCGTTCGCCCGGAAGGGCATCAAGACCCGCGACATCGTCATCTTCACCCGGCAGTTCGCGACGATGATCAACGCCGGCCTGCCGCTGGTGCAGTCGCTCGACATCCTGGCCAAGCAGACCGAGAACCCCGCCCTCGGCGACGTCACCCGCCAGGTGGTGTTCGACGTCGAGAGCGGCCATACGCTCGCCGACGCCTTCAGCAAGCACCCGAAGGCGTTCACGGAGCTGTACGTCAACATGGTGGCGGCCGGCGAGGCCGGCGGTATTCTGGACACCATTCTGATGCGGCTCGCGACCTTCCTCGAAAAGAGCGACGCCCTCATCCGCAAGGTGAAGGGCGCCATGGTCTACCCGGGCGTCATCTTCTCGGTCGCCGGCATCGCCGTCGCGACGCTGCTGATCTTCGTCATCCCCACCTTCCAGAAGATGTTCGCCAGCGTCGGCATGGAGCTGCCGCTCCCGACGCGGATCGTGATCGGGATGTCGGACTTCCTGATCAACTACTGGTGGGCGCTGATCATCATCATCGCTGGCGTCGTCTACGCCATCCGCCGCTATTACTCGACATCCGACGGTCGCAAGAAGATGGACCAGTTCATGCTCAACGCGCCGGTGCTCGGCGACCTGCTCCGCAAGTCTGCGGTGTCCCGCTTCACCCGGACCCTCGGCACGCTGATCAGCTCCGGCGTGTCGATTCTCGACGGCCTCGAGATCACGGCCAAGACCGCCGGCAACCGTGTCATCCACGACGCGGTCATGGAGTCACGCAACTCGATCGCCGGCGGTGAAACGATCGCCGGGCCGCTGGAGAAGTCGAAGGTCTTTCCGCCGATGGTCATCTCGATGATCGCCGTCGGTGAGCAGACTGGTGGTCTGGATGAGATGCTCTCCAAGATCGCGGACTTCTACGATGAAGAGGTGGACGTCGCCGTCAGCGCGCTCCTCTCCCTCATGGAGCCGATGATGATCGTGGTCCTCGGCGTGATCGTCGGCGGCATGGTCGTCGCCATGTACCTGCCGATCTTCGATATGATGAACGCGGTGCAGTAGCGGTCTTCCACCGGCTGCCCGCCGTCGCTTCCATGGCAGGCCCGAACGATGTGCGCCCCCGGATGGCTCCTGCCGTCCGGGGGCGCGCCGTCAGTGCGGGAGGCGGCGCCGCCCTCGAAGTGCCCGTCACCCGCGGTTCATGGCAGGTTCACCCGCGTCAACTAGGCTACGCAGGCAGTGACGCGCATCCAACCTCCAGGTGATTCTCCACTGATGACGGGCTGACCATGCCAGGACCAATGGAGATCGGTCGGTTGCTCCTCTGGAGCATGCTTGCGGCGCTGGCCGCCGGGATCGGTGCGGGGCTGGGCACCCGACGGTGGATGCCTGCCCGCGCGATCGGCTGGGCCTCCGCCTCCGCAGCCGGCCTGATGCTGGGCGCGGGCTATGTCCTCCTGACCACCGGCCAGGCGATCGCGCCGGGTCCGACCCTCCTCGGGGCGATGATCGGTATTGTGGTGATGCGTCTCCTCGACGGTGTTCCGATCTCCGACCACGGAGTCGAGGCACCACCGACGAGTGCCCGGGTGTCGGCGCCGCCCGCCAACGACGCCGGTGCGATCCTCGCCAGCGCCCTGCATTCGGCGGCCGAAGGCGTCGCCATCGGGGCCGCTGGCGCGGTCGGTAGCTCGGTCGCGCAGTTCCTGCTCCTCACCTTCGCGATTCACAACGTCTCAGAGGGGGCAGTGCTCGGGGCTCGGCTGCGGCATGCCGGCGGTCGTGCACTCACCGTCTCCGGGATCGCGGTGATCGCCCGCCTGAGCCAGCCCCTCCTGGCGGTCAGCGTGCTGCAGCTGTCCGGGGCCATCCCCGGGCTGCTTCCCTGGTGCATCGGGGCCTCCTTCGGGGCGATGCTCTATCTCATCGTGGCCGAGCTGCTGCCGCAGAGCTATCGGGAAGTGGGCCGGACCGGCATCGCGATGGTGGTCAGTCTGGCCGCCGGTATGGTGGCCCTGATGGGAGTGGCGCCATGACCGAGATGCTCGGACTCCCCATCATCTGGGCGGTCTTTCTCTGCGCCCTGGTCACCGCCCTGGCGACCGGCCTCGGCGCGATTCCCTTTGTCTTCCTCAAGACATTGTCGCCTCGCGCCGCTGCGCTGGCCAACGCCATCGCTGCCGGCCTGATGCTCGGGGCGAGCCTCGGGCTCCTCGCGGAAGGGGTGCAGCACGATCCGGGGCGCACCTTCATCGGAGCCGCTGCGGGAATCGGATTCATCCTGCTCACCCAGCGGGTGCTCGGAGATCACGAGATCGAGTTCGCCTCGTTGTCCGGCGCGGGCGCTCGCCGGATGCTCCTCGTGGTGGTGGTGATGACCGTGCATTCGTTCGCGGAAGGGATCGCGGTGGGAGTTTCGTTCGGCGGTGGCCAGTCCCTGGCGATCGCCATTACCGTGGCGCTGGCCATCCACAACATTCCCGAAGGGCTGGCAATTACCGCAGTGATGCGTCCGCGGGGAGTGTCGGTGCTGGCCTGCGGACTGTGGAGTGTCTTTTCCTCGCTGCCGCAACCCCTGATGGCCGTGCCCGCCTTCCTCCTGGTCGAGCGGGTGCGGAGCGCCCTGCCGTACGGGCTGGGGTTCGCCGCAGGGGCGATGGTCTACATGGTCCTCATCGAACTCCTGCCGGAGGCCTACGACGAGGCCGAAGGGCGTTCGATCGGGGTCCTGGTGGGCCTGACGACCGTCGCGATGCTCCTCTTCCAGCAGTACCTCTAGCGCTTCAGCCGCCGCTGGCGATCAGCTCCAGCGCCTCCCAGCGCGCGGTGAGCGCGGCGAGCTCGAGCTCGATCTGTGTCAGGCGCGCCCTCGCCTCGGCGGCGCCCCGCGTCTTGAGCAACGCGCGATTTGTCAGCGAGTCGAAGAGTCCGGTCCGTTCCTGTTCCAGTGCCTCGATCTGGTCGGGTAATTGCGCCAGCTCTTCGGACTCCTTGTACGAGAGCTTCTTCCGCTTCCGGGCCGATTTCGTGGCGGGAGGCGGGGGAGTGTCGGGCCGCTTCGCTTCCACGCTCCCCGGGCGGACTGGCGCCGGCCGCTGCCGCACCCAGTCGCTGTAGCCACCGACGTATTCGCCCACCACGCCACTTCCCTCGATCACCAGCGTGCTCGTCACCACGTTGTCGAGGAAGGCGCGATCGTGACTGACCAGCAGGAGGGTCCCGGAGAAATCGAGCAGCAGCTCCTCCAGCAGGTCGAGCGTCTCGATGTCGAGATCGTTGGTCGGTTCGTCGAGCACCAGGACATTGAAGGAGCGGGTGAAGAGGCGGGCCAGCAGCAGTCGGTTGCGTTCGCCGCCCGAGAGCGTCCGCACCGGCGTGCGCGCCCGCTCCGGCGGAAAGAGGAAGTCCTGCAGGTAGCCGAGCACGTGCTTGCGGTTGCTCCCGATATCGACGAATTCGCTCGCCGTCGGCGATGCTGTCGAAGACGGTGCGGTCGGGATCGAGCTGTTCGCGCAGCTGATCGAAGTACGCGATCTCGAGATTGGTGCCCTGCCGCATCGTGCCGGCATCGGGCGCGAGTTCGCCGAGGAGCAGGCGGAGCAGCGTCGTCTTGCCGGAGCCGTTCGGACCGATCAGCCCGACCCGGTCGCCGCGGGTGATCGTGGTGCTGAGGTCCCGAATGATCGTGCGCTCGCCATGGGCGAAGTCGACATCCTTGCGCTTCGACCACCAGTCGCCCCGACCGCTCCGCCTCCTGCGCCTGCATCCGTACCGTGCCAGTGCGTTCCCGGCGCGCCCCACGCTCCCGCCGCAGCGCCTCCAGGGATCGCACGCGACCCTCGTTACGGGTGCGGCGCGCCTTGATGCCCTGACGAATCCACACCTCCTCCTTCGCCAGCTTCTTGTCGAACTCGGCCCACTCCCGCCCCTCGGATGCGAGCGCCGCCTCCTTGCGTTCGAGGTAGGTATCGTAGTCGGTCCCCCAGTCCACCAGGCGACCACGATCGAGCTCGACGATCCGGGTGGCGAGGCGCCGGAGGAACGCGCGATCGTGCGTCACGAACAGCAGCGTGGCGCCGCGTCCGATCAGGAAGTCCTCCATCCACTCGATGGCATCGACGTCGAGGTGATTGGTGGGTTCGTCGAGCAGGAGGACATCGGGCTGGCGGACGAGGGCCCGCGCGAGGAGCGTCTGCCGCCGCCGGCCACCAGAGGCCTGCTGGAACGGGAGCTCCGGGTCGAGCCCGAGGTGGGAAAGCACCGTCTCGACGCGGGTCTGCAGTTGCCAGGCGTTGGCCGCTTCGAGGGCGTGGTGCAGACGGTCCAGTTCCCGGAGGGCGGCATCGGTCGCATCGGTACCGACACGGTGACTCGCCTCGTGATACCGCGCCAGCAGCGTGCCCGCCTCACCGAGGCCGCGCGCCGCGACCTCGAAGATGGTGCCTTCGATGTTCGTCCGGTACTGTCCTGCTCCAGCCGCGCGATCGTGAGTCCGGTCTGGCGGATCACTTCGCCACGGTCCGGCCGGATGGTGCCGTCGAGCAGCTTCATCAGCGTGCTCTTGCCGGCGCCGTTGCGGCCCAGCAGGCAGACCCGTTCCCCGCGCTCGAGGCTGAAGGCCGCCGAGTCGAGCACAAGGGGACCACCGAACGCGACACTCACCTCCCGCATTCCCAGCAACGCCATGCCGATCCGCCTTCCAGGGGTGCGCGGTCCGGGGCCGATCGTCGGCCCCGGTGGCGCGGAGTCAAGGATAACCGAGTCGGTGGGCGTGCTCCGCGCCCGGAGGGTGATGACCGCACCTCCTTCCTTCCGCGCCGAGGTATGATTCCTCTGCCGGCGTCCGGTCCGGCCTCATGCGCCGAGGAGAGCTGCCGTGAATACTTCCGATCACTACCCCATTGTCACCATTGCCCTGATGGCCGCCCTCGCCGACGGCCGACAGGAGGCTCCCGAGCAGTCCGCCATCGCGGCCATCGCGGCCCGGGCAGGCCTCGCGGATCTCGAGGGGATCCGGCGGCAAATCGCGGCCGGAGAGCTTCGGGTCGCGGACGTGGCCGCTCAGCTCTCGGACGATGCCGCCCGGCGGCTCGCCTATGAGACGGCCGCGGTCGTCATCAATGCGGATGGGGTCGCCAGCGAACTGGAGCAACGCTTCCTCGTAGAGCTGCGTTCATCCCTGGGCCTGAGCGCAGAGGCCGTTGCGGGCGTCGATCAGACCGCCGGAGCGATCGCCTCGGCACCCGTCAGCGGCCCCGTCGCGCAGGTGGGCACTGGCACGCCCGCCGGGCCGGCGCTCGATGACCTCATTCTCCGTCAGGCGATGCTCGCTGGTGCGCTGGAGCTGCTGCCGGAACGCCTCGCCAGCATGGCGATCATTCCGATTCAACTTCGGCTCGTGTATCAGATCGGCCAGCAATACGGGCAGCAACTCGACGCGAACCAGATCAAGGACCTCGCCGGAACCCTCGGCATCGGGGCCGCGGCGCAGGTCATGGAAGGCGTGGTCCGCGGGCTGCTGGGCGGGCTCGCCCGCGGTGTGCTGGGAGGGATTGTCGGAGGCGCCACAGGGCTGGCGGCCGGCGTGGCAGTGTCCTTTGCGGCGACGTACGCGCTGGGGCACGTCGCGCAGCAGTACTATGCCCAGGGCCGCCGGCTCAGCGCCGACGACCTGCGGGCACTCTTCGCCCGATTTCAGCAGGAGGCAAAGCAGCTCTTCCCCTCCGTTCAGCAACAGATCCAGTCGCAAGCAGGTACGCTGGATCTACGGGCAATCATGTCGACCATCCAGGGCCGTTGATCGGACCGACGGCACACGTCGCAGCCTGAAACCGCCCTCGACACCCGCCCGTATGGGCCGGTGTTCGTCGTTCCGCTCGGCTCGGCATCTCCTGGAGGCCCCATGCGCAATATGTGGACGAGGATCGGCGTCGGCGCCCTCTGTATCTTCGCGATGGGCATGATGCTCATCACTCTCTTGCGTGGTGCGCGTGAGTCCGGGCGGAGCGCGTTGCTCGGATTCCTCGGTGCGGAGGACGCTTCGGCTGCCACACAACTGCAGCTGCCGGGAGCACCGGCGACCTCAGCGGTGCTGCCGATCGTGGCATCGCGGCGCCTCGCGGGGGACCTGGCCCGCCTCGCCCAGCTCCACGGCGGCCCCAACTCCGACATGGCATTTGTCCTCGAGGGGCGCCGGCTCGGCACCATCCAGCGACTCTCGATCCGACGGGCCCATCGCGGGCAGCTCCCGGAGGTCAGTCTGCAGGTCGTCATCACCGACCCGGCCGAGGCCGGGCGTCTCAAGGAGTGCGACCTGATCCCGGATCACGGAAGTCGTCTCGCGGGAGACGATGGCTTCAGCTGCGCGGGCTCCGATGCGACTGGTCTGGTCACCGTCGGCTCGGCGCGGCTTGAACCCTTCGGATTCACCCGCCCGATCCGCCTGACACAGGATGCGGTCACTGAGATGGGTGATGGCGAACCGTTCGAGGTCAGCGCGAATGCGGACGGCCAGGTTCGTGTCACCGCGACCGGCAAGGACGGTGGTGGGGTGCAGGTCCGGAGCCTCGGCGATGGCGCCGCAATCAGGATCGACGACGCGCTCGGCCGGGCGATCTTTCGGCTGCTGGCGGATTCCACCGGCGCCACGATGCGCATGCGAGGGAAAGACGGCCGCGATATTATCCGCATGGACGCCAGTGCCGGCAAATTCTCCCTGACGATCGATACCACCGCCGCGCCGTGAGCCGCCCCGGTGGTGGTGGCGCCTGGCGGAGTGACCGCAAGTCGAGGTCGCTCCGAGGCCGTGCATGCCGTCGAGTTGGCCAAGTACCGAGTGGGTCGAAGTAGCTATCCCGCGGGCTGTCGCAGCCCGCCTGGGCAGGCGGGCGAGGTGTCGGACTGGCGTGGCCCCGCCGGTGACCACGTTCCGGGGCGCGGCCACACTGACATCGGCGATGACCGGGCTCACCCCCCCTCCGCGCAATTCGGGCGAACTCCTCCCTCGCGCAAATCGGACCGCCGCCTACTGGGCGCGCCCCGGTCGACGAGCAATGCCGAGCCAACCCGGAGGGGCGCCCGTGGGTTGCCTCACACACCGCCACGATGCTGGCCTCGCGGGAGCAGGCCACGATGGCGAGCTCTGAAAGGCTCCCCTGCCAGGGCGGTTGAATCTTCACGGGAGCGAGCCATCTTCCTCAGAGTGGCGAGTCGACCCCGTGACCCCGAAAGCCTCCGATGCGACCCTATCACCTCCCTGTCACCCGATCGGCGCGCTATTACACCCTCGGCCCCGAGTGTGGTGACGTCGCCGAGCTCTGGCTCGTGCTGCACGGCTACGCCCAGCTGGCCACCCGCTTCCTGCGCGACTTCGCGCCGCTCGATGACGGTGCCACGCTGATTGTTGCGCCAGAGGCCCTCTCCCGATTCTATCTCGAAACCACGCTCGAGGGCCGTCACGGCAAGGTGGTCGGCGCGACCTGGCTGACTCGGGAGGATCGCGAAACGGACCTCGCCGATCATCTCCGCTATCTGGATCAGCTGGTCGCTCACCTGATGGATGGGTTCGGCACCTGGCGGCCGCGCCTCTCGGTGCTCGGCTTCTCCCAGGGATCGGTGATGGCCGCGCGCTGGGTCGCGCAGGGGGGCATTCGCCCTGAACGCCTGGTGTTCTGGGGGACGCCCCTCCCGTCCGATCTGCCGCCCGGGCAGCTGGTGTCCTGTCTCGGCGTGACGCCGGTGATCTTTGCCGCCGGCGATCGGGACCCCTATGCGCCGGCCGAGGCCATCGAGGGGAGTGCCGGCCGGTTGCACGAGCTGGGCGCCTCGGTGCGGGTGCACCGGTACGATGGCGGCCACGCGATCGACCGGAACGCCCTGCTGGCCGTCGCGGATCGGGCCGGGTCGGGTTGACGGGAGGGGTCGTACTCGCTATGTTCGACATCGTATTATATGACATGGAGTGATATGCGAGTCTCGCCGTCTCGGGATCCTGCCCTGCTGCTGGCGCTCGGTACATTCGTGAAGTTGCGCCGCGCGGCCAACACAGTGACGGCCCGGCTCAATCCCGTGCTCCAGAAAGCGCACGGCCTCACCGAGAGCCAGTTCGGTGTGTTGGAGGCGCTCTGGCATCTGGGTCCCATGCCGCAGGCGCGGCTCTGTGAAAAACTCCTCGTCAGCGGCAGCAATCTCACCACCGTGATGGACAACCTCGAGCGCGATGGTCTGGTGCGTCGCGCCCCGAACCCCGACGATCGGCGCGCGCACCTGGTCCGGCTGAGCGAGAAGGGCAGGGCGCTCGTCGCCTCGGCCTTTCCAGCCCATGCCGTGCGGATCGCCGCGCTCTTCGGCGCCCTCACCTCCGCCGAGCAACGCGAACTCGGCCGGCTCTGCCGGAAGCTGGGCCTGACAATCCGGTCGGCACCCTGACGCCGTGACTCCATCGTGCGATGTCGAAGCAACTACTCTCCGTACACCATCGGCGGCCATTCGCCGTCTGCAGGAGCCCAACGCCATGACCACACCAACCACCGGCATCCATCACGTCACCGCGATCGCCTCGGATCCACAGCGCAACCTGAACTTCTACGCCGGGACCCTCGGCCTGAGGCTGGTGAAGCGCACCGTGAACTTCGACGACCCCGGGACCTACCACTTCTACTACGGCGACCGGACCGGCCAACCCGGCACGCTGCTCACCTTCTTCCCCTGGCCCGGAGCGCGGCCGGGCCGGGAAGGCGTCGGTCAGGCGGTCCGCACCTCCTTCGGAATCCCTGCCGGCGCACTGTCCTTCTGGCAAGAGCGCCTGACCAAGGCCGGGGTCGGCGGACTGATGGTCCGCGAGCACTTTGGTGAGCCGACACTGCGGTTCACCGATCCGGACGGGCTGAGCCTCGCGCTGGTCGAAGATCGGCGCCTGACGGAAACGGCGGTCGCCCCGCAGGAAGGTATTCCGGAGGCCGCGGCCATCCGCAGGATTCACGGCAACCTCCTGCAGCTCGCCGCCGCCGAGGCCACGGCGGCGCTGCTCACCGACGTGCTCGGACTGGTGCCGGCGGGTTCCGACGGCGATACCAGGCGCTTCCTTCCGGCGGAGGGGGCAGGCGGTGGTGTGGATCTCGTCCAGCATGGATCGGGAGTCGCGGGGTCCCTGGGGGCCGGCACCATCCACCACATTGCCTGGCGCGCCACGGATGACGGACATCAGGCTCGGCTGCGCGCCAAGGTGATCGACTTCGGCCTTCAGGTGACTCCCGTGATGGACCGGCAGTACTTCCGCTCGATCTACTTCCGGGAGCCGGGAGGGGTGCTCTTCGAGATCGCCACCGACGATCCCGGGTTTCTCATCGATGAACCCGAGGAAACGCTCGGTCAGGATCTACGGCTGCCGCCGCTGTATGCAGCGCAGCGTTCGCGGATCGAGCGCGGGCTCCCCGAGATCCTGGTGCCGTCCTCATGACATCGCCCTTCATCTATCGCTTCAGCGCCGGAAGTGGGAGACGCACCCTTCTGCTGCTGCACGGGACCGGTGGAAACGAGGAGAGTCTGCTGCCGGCGGGCCGAGTGCTGGCGCCGGACGCAAGTCTGTTGAGCCCGCGGGGGCAGGTGCTGGAGGGAACCATGCCACGATTCTTCCGGCGCGTGGCGGAGGGGGTGTTCGATCAGGCAGATCTCGCGCAGCGTAGCGATGCCCTTGCCGAGTTTGTCCGGACGCAGGTCGCCGAGCGCGCGCTCGACCCCGATGGAGTGGTCGCAGTGGGCTTCTCCAATGGTGCGAATATCGCTGCCGCGTTGCTGCTCCGGCATCCGGGCCTCATTCGACAGGCCGTGCTCTGGCGCGCGATGGTGCCGTTTGAGCCCGAGGCGACGTTGAGGCTCCCGGAGACCCGGATCCTCCTGGGAGAGGGGCGGTTCGACCCGATCGTTCCGCTGGCGAATGCCGAGCGGCTCGCCGCCATCCTGCGCACGGCGGGCGCGGCGGTCACCCTCGACTGGCGGGACGCAGGACATCAGCTGCAGTCGGGAGAAATCGAGGACGCGGGAAGGTGGCTGAGCGAGCGGTAGCCGCATACCGCTCTGTTCCAGCTATACCGTTTCGCTCCAGGCTGACGCGCGCCCGGCGACCAGAACAGCGGTCGCCGGGCGCGCAATCGCTTCCGTCAACCCGTTGCGCCGATAAGACTTCGAATGCTGCCGGCGAGGATCACTCTGCGCCATCGTGTCGTCTCGACGTTGGGAACAGGGGATGCTTCTCCCTCGACCTCGCCGGAGTGCGCTTCGTGGAATGCACTCGGCGTCTCACCCCCGACCCGGTAGCCGCGGAGGACTGATGCGCGCAGCTCACTCGAATCCTGTTGCTCTGTTCGTCATCACTGCCGGGCTCGCAGGCTGCGGGGGCGGCGGCGCCGCCCTCGTCGAGCCGCCGCCGCCGGTCTTCACCTCGGTCGTGATTGCGCCGGACAGCATCACGATTGCGGTGGGGACCCTGATCCCGATGGCCGCCACCGCACGGGACCAGAACGGCACGGCGATCAGCCCGCTCCCGCCTGTGATCTGGACGATCGAGGACACGACAGTCGCTTCGGTCACCGGCCTCGCGGTCATGGGTCAGACGGTGGGAAGCACCCGGGTCTTCGCGAGTGTGACGGACGGGTCGGTCACCCACGCCGACACGGCGCGCGTGGTGGTGACTGCCGCCCCCGCCGGCGCGCCGACCCACCCGGTGAACACTCCGGGTACCAGCTTCGCTCCGGCCTCGATAACCGTCGCCGTCGGGGACACCGTGACCTGGGTGTTCGGCGGTGCCACGCACAATGTCACCTTTGCCCTCCCATCACCTCCCGGGGGCGACATCCCCGATCAGGCGCCGCCGGCCCAGGTCATCCGAGTCTTCGCGACGGCGGGTCTGTACACCTATGAATGCACCCGGCACGCGAACATGCGCGGAACGGTGATCGTGCAATCGGGGCAGACCCAGCGCTTCACGTCGGTGTCTCTGACCCCGGCGACCGTCACCCTGCAGATCGGCGGGACCGTGCAGCTCGTCGCGACGCCGCTCGATCAGTCCGGGGTGCCGATGAGCGGACTCCCGGCGGCGGTTCATCAGTCGTCCAGCCCCGGCGTCGCCACGGTCACCTCCGCCGGCATGGTCACCGCCCAGGGTGCGGGGACGGCGAACATCAGCGTCAGCATCACCAGCGGCACGACGACCCACCTCGCGACCGGGACAATCAGCGTGACGGCGCCAGTCCCTGGTGCGGTGACGGTGACGACGCCCACCCTGAGCTTCGCGCCCGGCACCGTGAACATTGGGGTGGGAACGACGGTGACATGGCAGTTCTCGGGGAATACCCACAACGTGACGTTCAGCGGTTTGCAGCCGCCGGGCGGCAACATTCCCGATCAGCCAGCGGGCAGCAGTCAGTCGCGCAGCTTCGCCACCGCCGGAAGTTACCCGTACCGCTGCACCCGTCACACCGGGATGACCGGCACGGTGCTGGTGACTGGGAGCGGCAGCCCGCCGGTGTTCACCACACTTCAGGTGTCACCGCAATCGCCTTCCGTAATCGTCGGCAGCACGGTGCTGGTCGACGCCACCCCGCTCGACCAGAACGGCGCAGCGCTCATCGGTCTGCCGGCGCCGGCCTATCAGTCGAGCGACCCTCTCGTCGCCACGGTGTCCCCGACCGGCCTGGTCACCGCGGTGAACTTCGGCAGCGCCACCATCACCGTCACGCTCACGGCAGGGCTCATGACGCACAGCGGCACGTCGGTGGTCACTGTGGTGAGCGGTGGCGCGGCCACGATTCGTACACCGGGCCTCACTTTCAATCCCGACGACGTGACGATTCACCCGGGGGAAACGGTCGTCTGGCAGATCGTGGGTGTCGCCCATAACATCACCTTCGAGACAATCGCGCCTCCCGGCGGCAATGTCGGAGACACGGCGCCGGGGACAGCCGTCTCCCGCACGTTCACGCAGGCGGGCGAGTACAAGTACTACTGCACCATCCACAAGACTCAGGGCATGAACGGGAGGGTCCGCGTCCAGTAGCGCGGCCCGGACAGGGAAACCATGGGAGCTGGAATGAGACGGAGCATCTGTGCGTGCGCGATTCTGAGCGGGCTTCCTGCTCTGCTGGTCGCTCAGGGCACCCTCGATCGGTCGCCGAACGTCTCCGGAGACTGGGTGACGCGTCCCGGGACGGTACAGTTCAACTTCCTGCACCGCTTCGTGCGGAGCCTGAAGCCGGTCCGGAAGGTGAGCAACTTTCCCACCTTCCTGATCGCGACGTCGTTCCTGAAGGGGACCACGGTCGGATTCAACTACGCCACCAATTCCACCCTCGCTCCCGCCTATCCGAACGAGTGGGAGTTCTTCGGGCGGACCCAGCCCTTCGCGCAGGAGGCGGGCTTCCCGGTGGATATCGCGGGTCAGGTTGGCTACAACCTCGCCGCCAAGGGGGTCGATGGCGAGGTCTCTGTTGGCCGCCGGATGGGCCCCGTGCACCTGATCGCGGTCGGACGCGGCGCTCTCGGATCCGCTGAAGAAGAATGGCAACCCGCAGCTCGCCTTCGGTGGCGGCGCGGTGCTCACCCTGACTCGGCACCTCGGCATCCATGGCGATTACGTCCGGCTCACCGACGCTGAATTCTGCCGCTGGAGAGCGCGGCGCGTGGAGTGCGGGACTCGCGGTGGCCATCCCCAACACACCGCACACGCATCTCGCTCCACGCCACCAATACCAATACCGGGACGCTCCAGGGCAGCCTCGCGCGGCGGCGCAGCAGGTGCGCTACGGCTTCGAGTTCACCATCCCAATCACCCTCGCGCGGTACTTCGGGCACCGGCCCAGGCCGGCGCCCGCCGTTCCCGCCGCACCGGGCGCGTCCGCCCCGGTCGCCCCGGGCCTGATGCCTGACCGGCCCACCGACCGGTCCGCTGATGAAGACCGGAATGCAGGGGCTCCAGTACACCACGGCTGCGCTGGAGATCGCGGTCGGCACCACCATCGAATGGAAGAACGACGATCCCCTGCCGCACACGTGACCGCGGACGACACCAGCTTCGATTCGGGATTGATCGAGAACGGTCAGGTCTGGCGCTACACCTTCACCCGTCCGGGCACGTACGCCTTCCACTGCACGCCACACCCCTTCATGAAGGGGACGGTCGTGGTGAAGTCGGGGAGTCAGCCATGAATCGAACGCTCGCTGGTGGGATCGCGACGATGGCGCTGCTGGTATCGCCGCCGCCTGCTTCAGCGATCACAGCAGCGCGACCGGACCGTCGGCCGGTGTCTGCAACGTCAGTCTCGACCCCGGACAGTTCGGTTCGACGATCATCGCCATCCGGGGATTTTCGTTCCAGCCCACCCCAGTACACGTGAAGGCAGGCAACAAGGTCACCTGGCTGAATTGCGAACCGGCGGGTACGCCCTCGCACACCAGCACCGCGGATGGCGGTGCCTGGGGATCGGCACCGATTGACCCGGGTGCGACCTATCACCTTCCTGTTCGCCAGCGCGGGCACGTTCGCCTATCACTGCGAGCCGCACCCGTCGATGACCGCCCAGATCGTCGTCGACCCCTGACCGGACGAACGCCGCCCCCCGCCATCGGGATGGTGGGGGGCGACGTGGATGCGGCGGGCAGGATTACCGCTTGCCGACTACGTCGACGCTCTCCTTCAGCATCTCGTCCGCAGTCTTCAGCACCCGGAGCTGGGCCGAAAAGGCCCGCTGCGCGATCAGCATGCTGGTCATCGCCTCGGTGAGGTCGGCGCGCCCCCGGTCGGGGCGGGGAGCCCGGGCATGCCCGCCGCATCACCCGAGTCGGTGGGCAGTTCGGTGAGCCCGACGGAGGCGATCTGTTCGGCCGAACGGTCCACCCGCCGGCTGTACATCTTGAGGGCGCTGAGCGCCGTGGTTATCGCAGTGCCAGAGACGGACATCAGGGGGTTCTCCCGCTCCATCGCACGCGGCCACACTGGGGGCCATCCTCGAGCCCGGAGCCGCTAGTAGACAGTATCGGCACGCGCGGCGAAATCCTTAGTCCCAGCCAGACTTCTTGCGGAAATCCTCCAGCCGGCGCCGGTCCCGCTTGGTGGGGCGCTCGTTGGTCTCGGGCACAAAGAGGACATGGGCAGCCTTCAGCTGAAAGGCGACCCGCTCCCGCTCCTTGATGCTCTCCGCCGTTTCTGCGTAGAGGCGCACCGCCTCGGTCGCCGGCCCGCGCCGCTCGGAGAGGCCACGGACCTCGATGACATGCTCGTACGGTCCCAGCCGGATTGCGATGCGCTCGCCGAGCTGGATCGAGCTTGGCTCGCTTCACCCGCTCACCGTTGACCTGCACCTTGCCGCCCTCGATCGCCTCGACGGCCAGCGCGCGCGTCTTGAAGAACCGGGCGGCCCAGAGCCACTTGTCGAGGCGGACGCGCGTGGGAGGGAGAGCTGCGGGCATCGGTTCGTCAGGAGGAGTGCCCGCTGTCGGACGACGACAGCGCAGTGACGCCGATGATCGACCACTCAGACGGCGGCGGGTTCATCGACGCAATCTACCTGCCTGCGACCCGTACGGGCGCCGGCCGGCGTGGGCGCCCGCCTGACCCATGCGCCGCCGGGCACGCGCCCAGGCGCGCCGGGAGCATGGGCCGGCGCCACCCTCGGAAGCTCCCCCCGATGTCGGCTCACACCCGCCGCGCCAGCTCGCCGCAGCCCGAGCGCACCGTTGAGCCAGCGAACGAACGGCGTCAGCGCCTTGAAGTCGCGCGCCAGGGTCGTCGCCAGCCGGGGCGCGAGTGCCTCCCGCTCGGTGAGCGCACGGCCGACGGTGAAGGACTGGATAGCGGAGCCACCGCACCGCGGGATGCTCCTCGCCGAAGCCGCGGGGCAGCCGGGTCAGCATTCCCTCGTCGTCGAGGGCGCCGTAGCGTCGACGGAAGCCGGGCGCGAGCACGATTCGCTCGAACCCTGCGACGTCGTGACTCGAGCCCCTCGCGGAGCTTCGCGAGCGAGGTCGCGGCGGCATCCAGATGCCGGCGCCGATGCGGCACTGCCCCGGCTCGAGGTGGAAGTAGAATCCGGCTCCCCCCTCCGCCTCGCCGCCGACTCCCCGGCCCGCGTCGATGTGGTAGAACCAGCTCGCCGCGTGCGTCTTGTACGGCGACTTGTCCCGCGAAAAGCGGACGTCCCGGTGAATCCGGAACATCGAGCGCCGGGGATCGCCGGTGATCTCGGGAGCGAACTCGGCCAACCGGACGTCCACCTCCTCGATCAGCGGCCCGCATCGGCGCCCGAAGCTCCGCCTCGTAGCTCCGCGCGATGGGCCTCGAACCAGGGCTTGGTGTTCTGGCGCGCCAGCTGACGCAGGAACCGGATCGCGCCGGGACGGAATCCTGCCCGCCCCGCCGGGGCGCCCGGAGCGCTCTTCGAGAGTGGTCGTCGGGTCATGATGAGGCCCTCCTTGTCGACACGGGTCAATTGCTTGATCGCGTACTCTCGCCGGAGCGCCGCCGACCGATCGCGCGCCGCCTCCTGGTACAGCAGCACGACTGGACGCCGTGACCGGGTGTACGCCGCACCGCGCCCCGCGTTATGGGCGGCGATACGGCGAGCGACGTCCCGGGCGATCCCGGTGTACAGCGAGTCGTCCCCGCACCGGAGGATGTAGACGGTCCAGAGCATACGACAAATTATCGTGGTCGCCTGTCGCCCGTCGCCTGCGACCTGCTACTTTACACCACACTCGATGCTACCCGCCACCGCCCGCACTTCCGATCGCGCCCTGCCGGACCAGAAGACCCTGCTCGGCTGGGTCTTCGCCGCCCGGCTGGTGCTGGCCGTCACCATCCTGGTGCTGGCCTCTCTGGTGTGGACCCGCGAGCAGGGTCTCTCGTTTCTCGTCAGTCTCGCCGTCCTGTTCGCGTTCGTCCTGACGGCGTACGGCTACTGGTTCATCCGCCTGCGTGAGAGGCGCCCGCAGGATCTTTTCTTCTTCTGTCAGGCGCTGCGGCGGACATCGGGCTCATCACCCTGCTGGTGCACTTCACCGGCGGCCCGGACAGCGCCTTCCCCTCGCTCTACATCCTGGTCATCGCGGCCTACGCGCTGCTGATGACCTTCGGCGGCGGCATGGCGGTCGCGCTTGCCATCGCGGCCGTCTACTTCGCCGACAGCATGTGGCTCCAGCCCTCCCGGGTCGGGCTCGCGTTCTGGGGTCAGGTCGGGGTGTTCGTCGCGGCCTATGTGCTGGTCGGCGCGCTGGCGCACCGGCTCCGCGCGGCCGGCGCCGAGCGTGAGTCGCTCCAGAGCGAGCTGCGCCGGGTCCGGCTGGAAGCGGACGAGATTCTGCGCAACATCCGCTCGGGGGTCATGACGGTCGACGACACCGGCCGGCTGGCGTTCATCAATCCGATGGCCGAACGGCTGCTGCAGATCGACGGCGAGAGCGGCACCGGCCTGCCGGTGCTGGACAAGCTCAAGCTCCGTTCTCCCGAACTCTGGGCCGCGATGGTCGCCGCCATCCGTCACGGACGGAAGGTGAGCCGGGGCGAGGGGACCGTGCTCCACGAGGATGGTCGCATCTTTCCGATCGGGCTCTCCACTACCACCTTTGAGCGCGATGCGGACGGCCGCCCATCGGTGACGGCGATCTTCACCGACATCTCGGATCTCAAGCGTCTGAAGGAAATCAATCTGCGGGCCGAGCGGCTGGAGGCGGTGGCCGCGCTCTCTGCCTCGCTGGCGCACGAGATCCGCAACCCGCTCGCCTCGATCCGCAGCTCGGTCGAGCAGCTGGCCCGTTCGGCCCACGCCGACGAGGACGATCGGTATCTGGCCCAATTGATCGTGCGGGAGAGCGACCGGCTGAGTCGGCTGTCTCTCGGAGTTCCTGGATTTCGCCCGGGTGCGGGCCACCGAGTTCGTCCCGGTGGATCTGCAGTCGGTGGTCACCGCCGCCGCGCGGCTGGTGCGCGAGCATCCCGACTGCCGCCCCGATATCGAAATCCGGGTACAGGGTACCCGGACCGTCCTCGAGGGCGACGAGGACCTGCTCCACCGGGTGGTGGCCAATCTGCTGCTGAACGCAGTGCAGGCCGCCCGGGGACCCGCGGTCGTGACGGTTACGACCCGGCCCGCCAAGGTGGCGGAGTTGCCCGGCGGGTGCACCATCGAACAGCCGGTCTGCCTCGAGGTACGCGACACCGGCCCCGGCATTCCCGATGAGGTGCGCGACCGGCTCTTTCAGCCATTCGTCACGGGTCGTGTCCGGCGGTACCGGTCTCGGACTCGCGATTGTCCAGCGGGCCGTCGAGGCCCATCGTGGCGTCGTCCTCGTGGAATCCGCGCCCGGCGCGGGCACGACCTTTACCATCTTCTTTCCCGCCCGACGCGTCGTCGGAGGAAGCGGCATGAGCCAGAAACCATCCGTCCTGGTCATCGACGACGAATCGGGCATTCTCGACACCCTTCGGATCCTGCTGAAGAAGGAGGGCTTCGAGGTGACGACGGCCCAGGGCGGCAAGGCCGGTCTCGAGGCGATCAAGGCCGGCACCCATGATATCGTGCTCACCGATGTCCGCATGCCGCAGGTCACCGGCCTCGATATCCTCACCGCGGCCCGCGAACAGGACCCGATGACCCCGGTGATCCTGATGACCGCCCAGGCGTCGCTGCAGACGGCGATCGCTGCGGTGAACGCCGGCGCGTACTACTACATCCAGAAGCCCTTCGCCAACGACGAGCTGGTGGCGATCCTGCGGCGGGCCTGCGAGTACCGCGCGGTGCGGGTGGAGAACAAGCACCTGCGCCAGGAGATCAAGCGCCGGGATCGCGCCGGGATCAACCGGCCAATCGGCAAGTCGCGCCGCTTCCTCGACACCCTGAAGCTCGCCGAGCAGGTGGCGCCGACCGACTCCACCGTGCTGATCCAGGGCGAGAGTGGCACCGGCAAGGAGGTGATCGCCCGGTATCTGCACAACAGTTCGAGCCGGGCCGATGGGCCGTTTCTTTCCATCAACTGCGGCGCCCTGCCGGAGAACCTGCTGGAGAGCGAACTCTTTGGGCATGTGAAAGGGTCGTTCACCGGCGCCGTCCGCGACAAGCAGGGGCTCTTCGCCGCCGCCCGCGGTGGCAGCTTCTTCCTGGACGAGGTCGGCGAAATGCCCCCGGCGCTCCAGGTCAAACTGCTGCGCGTCTTGCAGGAACGGGAGGCGATCCCCGTCGGTGCCACCGAGGCCATCCCCGTGGACGTCCGGATTATCGCCGCGACCAACCGGGATCTCGAGGAGGAAGCCCGACGCGGGCGCTTCCGTTCGGATCTGTTCTACCGGCTGAATGTGATCACGATGCATCTCCCGCCGCTCCGGGAGCGCCGGGAGGACGTGCTGCTGCTGGTGGAGTCGTTCCTGCAGCGCCTCACCACGGAGCATGCCGGGGACCCCAAGGCGCTCTCCTCCGAAGCGCTCGATGCGGTGATGGTCTACGACTGGCCGGGCAACGTGCGCGAACTCGAGAATGCGCTCGAGCACGCCTGGGTCCTGACTCGGGGCGATACCATCGACCCCGCCGCGCTTCCCGAGCGGATCACCCGTCGGCGCAAGGAGCCGCTGGTGTCCGAGCGCTCCTATCTCAACCCGACGCTCGAGGTCATCGAGCGCGCGTACATCATGTACGTTCTCCAGGCCGAAGGCGGCAACAAGACCCGCGCAGCGGAGGTGCTGGGAATCGACCCGTCGACTCTCTACCGCAAATTGTCGCGCTACGAGGAACAGAGCGGGGCGGTACCCGCCCCCGAGTAGGCCGCCACCAGCATCGGGCGACCATCTCGTCTCGCCTGGTGCGCGGCTGCTCGCCCCTCCCGGCCTTGCATCGAATGCATCTCTCTACTGCGGGGCGCCGGTCTGACCGGTGCCCCGCGGGGCTGTCACGCCTCGCCACGCGTTGCTTCGCACCATCGCGCGGCGTTTGGCCTCTCCCATCCGACCGGCACCGACCCAGATTGTTCCCGTCCAGTCACCCGGTCGATCTCGGATGCGCCGCACCACACAGGGCTTCAGCACCATCGAGTGTCTCATGGCGGTCATGATCTTCGGCGTCGGGGCGCTCGGCGCCGCCGGGACGGTTGCGCTGGCTCTCCGGTCGGCAGCACGCGCGACGCATCTGGCCCAAGGCACTCGACTGGTCGCTGTGAGCGTTGAACTGCTCCGCGCCGATCTCCGGACGGCCGGTCGATCCTGCACCGCCGTGGCCCCCGGAACACGGAGCGCTCCCTCAGGCGAAGTGGTCCAGTGGTCGGTGCGACCAGCCACCGGAGGCGTTGTCCTCGCAATCGAGCTCACGTACGCGACAGCGCTGGGACAACACCGGGACAGCCTCCAGGGATTTCTCCAATGTCACTGAACCGATCCGCGGGGTTCTCCCTCATCGAACTGCTTAGCGCTCTGGTGTTGACGGGGCTGCTCGGCCTGGTACTTACCCGTGCCGTCGTGAGTATCGAGCGCGCTGCGAGGGCGGAGCTCGCCGAGAATGCGCTGCAGCTCGCCTTTGATACCGGGCTCGGATTTCTGGCGGCAGAGCTCGCAGAGGCGGGGCGGGGCATCGACGGGAACGACCTCCTGCGGCTCGGGCCGGATTCGCTCAGCTATCGCGCGGTACGGGGTCAGGCGGTCGCCTGCCGGGTCGATGCCACATCAATTACGCTCAGCCCCGAGCGGCTGCAGCTGCTGCGTATTCCCCAGGCGGGCCGGGACAGCCTGCTCCTGTTCACGGGAGTCGACTCCCGCGATTCAGCCAGCGATGGGTGGGTGTCACTCCCGATCCTCTCTGTGGGGAACTCGAACTGCAGCGGGCTCTCGGCGCTTCACCTGCTGACGCTGCTGGACACCACGCAGCACCCGCTCCCACTTCTCCCCGCCTTTCCCCCGGTACGACTCTTCGAGGTCATGCAGGCCCGAATCTACCCTTCGCTTGGGGCGTGGTGGCTTGGGGCCCGCTCGGAGAGTGGGGGCGAGGTGATCCAGCCGCTTGCTGGCCCCTTCATCTCCGCTGGGGCCTCCTTCGCGTATCTGGATTCATTGCAGGCGCCCACTCTCAGCCCCAGCGCGGTGGCGCGCATCGAAGTGCACCTCAACGGGCGACGCCCCGGATGGCCTGCGATTCCGGGTTTCCGCACCGACAGCGCTGGGCTCACACTCTCGCCGAGCAATCTTCTGCCATGAATGAACGCGGCCTTGCCCTGCCCCTCACTCTCCTGTCGTTGCTCCTCATGAGCGCGCTCGCTGGGGTGGTTCTGCTCTCGGCGCGGATGCGCTGGCAGAGTGGAGAGCGGTCTCTCGAAGCATTGCAAGCGAGGGTGCACGCCGAGTCAGAGGTCGAACGCGCCATTGGGACCTGGGACCCCCTCCGGGCGGACTCTCTGGGAGTCGGAGCCGTCATCCCGCTCCCCGCCGGTCCGTCGGCGCCGGGACTCTCCGCTCGGGACTCGCTGCTCCGTCTCGGTGTTGGTCTCTATCTGGTGCGGTCGGTCGGACTCCGTACGGCAGCCGATGGCACAATCCTCGCCCGGGACGGCGTGGCGCGTCTGGTGCGCCTGATCGCCCCCATGCTGCCTGACACCGCGGCGGTTCTCGCGGCCGGCGATGCCGAGATCACCGGCCTTGCGCAGGTGGACGGCAGCGACCACACGCCGACGGGTTGGACCGGATTCTGTGCGGTGCCGGGTCCCGCTGGCGTCGGAGTTTCGCTGGGACCTGGAGCGCGGATCACGCAATCCTGTGCCGGGGGGGCATGCGTCGTCGGCAGCCCTGCGATCGGTCATGACTCGACACTGACACCCGCCCGACTGGGGCAGCTCGGGCCGGTCCCTCTCCAGCAGGCAATGCAGTCGGCCGACCATCACGTCGATGGAACTGTCATCGCGCTGGCCCCCTCGCTTTCCGGGTCAGGGTGCAATCAGGCAGACTCCCTTAACTGGGGCGAGCCGTCTGCGGCGGGCACACCCTGCTCGGCGTATTTTCCAGTCATCGAGGCTCGCCCCGGCACTCGCCTGACTGGCGGGCGCGGACAGGGTCTTCTGCTCGCAGCCGGTGCGCTCGAACTGTCCGGTGACGTCGAATTCGCTGGTGTCGTTCTCGGGGCTGGCCCGGTGACGCTCCGCGACCAGGCCCGAATTGAAGGGTTGGTGGTGAGCCAGGATAGCCTCCGGGTCGAAGGGACGGCCATTGTCGCTCGATCGAGTTGTGCCATCGGGAGGGCCCTGCGAGGGGCGGCTCGACCCAGCAGAGCGGTTGAACGCGGATGGTTCCAATGGAACTGATTGGGGCGGGATCCCTGTGAGGGAAGCTTTTTCCTGCAAAATCCGGCATTTCGAAATCGCGAGTGGGGCCATGGTGAACCAGTCAAAACGACATAATGGCTTGTGCTGTAGTGACTTAGGGCAGTTTTCGATGGCTTGGCATATGGGTTGCCTTCCTACCGGACAGTTACAGAGCGCAGCGCACGGCACCCCAGTGGTACTCAACAGCATTCCGGAGGCGGTATGAATCGCAAGGGCTTTACCCTGATTGAGCTTCTGATCGTCGTGGTTATCATCGGCATTCTTGCCGCCATCGCGATTCCGAAGTTCGCCAACACGAAGCAGAAGGCAATCGTCGCGTCGATGAAGTCGGACCTGCGGAACCTGGTCACCGCGCAGGAAGCCTTCTTCTCGGACAACAACGACTACGCTGGCGCCACCAACGCGACGACCCAGACCAACGGCACGGGCGGCGCGGGCAAGGTCACCTTCCAGCCCTCGACGGGTAACGTGCTGGTGCTGACCTACGTCAACGCGTCGGGCTGGAAGGCCACGATGACCAACCCGGCCGTGACCGGTACCCCGGGCACCTGCGGCATCTACACCGGTGCGGTGGCGAATGCGCCGAACGCTGCGGTCACCCAGGAAGGCTCGCCGGGCTGCTGGTAAGCCTCGCAGGATGACAAGCGGCGGGCGATCCACAATGGATCGCCCGCCGTTAGTCTTTCCGGGCTGGTAGGCTGTTTCCAGCAAATCCGTGCCGGCCCGGGCGGTTTCATCCGTTGTAAGGGCAAGTGATTCAATAGGTTATAGGTAGTATACTTCATGAACATGGAGCATCTGCCGATACTTTGCGTGGGAAACGGTATGAGGTGTGCCCTGAAGGACGGCGGACGGATCGGACTTCAAGCATCCTGTGATGCATCGTGAGATAAGTCGCACTTTACCAACAGCTTGTTTGTTTCCACTTCAAGCAACTTGAGAGCTTGACAAATGTCCGGACGGCTTGTAGCGTAGCCATCCATTCCCTGTTACAGACCCCGCTCGGTCGGACGTGCCTATGGGCCTCTTTAGCCGCAAGAAGACCACGGTGGCGCTGGACATTGGGTCCGGCCTCATCAAGCTGGTTGCCGTGACTCATGGTGCCGGCGATCCGGTGCTCACCAAAGTCGCCTACACGAGCGTCGTGGATGACGCCATCGTGGAGGGCGAAATCATGGATCCGGGCATCGTCGCGGATGCCGTCAAGGGATTGCTGGCCTCCGCGGGGATCAAGACCAAGCAGGTGGTGATCGCCGTCGGCGGGCGCGACGTGATCATCAAGAAGATCCAGATGGACCGGATGAAAGAGGCTGACGCCCGCGAGGTCATCCGCTGGGAGGCCGAGCAGCACGTGCCCTTCGACATGGAGAACGTGGAGCTCGATTTCCAGATTCTGGACCCGGATAGCGAGGGGCTCCAGATGACGGTGCTTCTGGTGGCCGCCAAGCGAGAGCTGGTCGAGAACAAGGTCGCGCTGCTGGCCGAGGCCGGCCTGCAGGCGAGCGTGATCGACGTGGATGCCTTTGCGCTGCACAACGCCTTCGAAGTGAACTATCCGGACGAGATGCGCGGGGTGGTCGGACTGGTGAACATCGGCCATGAAATGACCAACATCAACATCCTCGAAGACGGCACGCCCGTCCTCACTCGTGACTTGCCCGTCGGTACCCGGCGTTTCCGGGAGGATATCCAGCGGGAACGGGGACTCTCCGCGGAAGACGCCGATCAGCTGCTGCAGGGCTTCGAGCGCAACGAGATCCTGGATCCCTTCCTCGAGACCCGCGGGGAGGAGTTGGCCGTCGGTATCGAGCGGGCCGCGGCGTTCCTGCAGTCGGCGAGCCGGTCTGCTGGTGGGTTGTCGCGGCTCTGGTTGACCGGGGGAGGCGGACGCATTCCCGGTCTGAACAAGGTACTGGCGGATCGGCTTCGACTCCCGGTGGAGCTGGCCAACCCGCTCGCAAGACTTCGCGTCGCCGAGGGTGTCTTCTCCACGATGAACATGGACGAAGTCTCCCCCTTGCTGATGCTCCCGATTGGTCTGGCGCTCCGCTCCGCCGCGTGAGCCCGTTGCCCGGAGTCCGTTACTTATGATGATCACGGTCAATCTCCGACCCGGCCAGAAGCGCAAGGCCGCCGGAAGCGGGACCAAGCAGCTCATGGACGGGTTCCAGGGCCTTGGCACGAGGGTCAAGGACCCGATGCTGGTCGGGTCGGTCGCCGCGTGTCTCGGCGTGGCCGCCTGGCTCAGCTGGGCGTTCATCGCGAACAACACCAAGTTCAACGCGCTGGGCCCAAAGCTCGAGGCGGCCCGCGATGACCAGAAGCGGTTCGATACCCTGCTGCGGCAGAAGCGCCGGGCGGAGCTGATCCGGGACTCGCTGCTGGCACAGATCTCCACGATTCGCGGGGTGGATGGCGATCGGTATGTCTGGCCGCATGTGCTGGATGAAGTGGCCAAGGCCCTGCCACCCTACACCTGGTTGACCACCATGTCGACCCAGGTGGCACCTGTCGTCGTGGACACCGCAGACACCGCGGCCGCGGTCCATCGCACAATGGTCTTCCGGATGGAAGGGCGGACCATGGACCTGCAGGCCTACACCCGTTTCCTGCGCCAGCTCGAGGCGTCACCGTGGCTCTTCAACGTGACCCCTCTCGAAGCCAAGACCATCGTGGAAAAGGAGCGGCCGGTGACGCAATTCATCATCACGGCCTCGTTCGAGCGGGCGGATTCTGCCTACATCCGCACGGTTCCCCTCAGCCAGTCGGTGAGGTAACCCATGCTCGGACTCACGCAGGAACGGCAGGTGCCGGTCATCCTCGCGCTCATCGCGCTCGCCATCGGCTACTTCGGCTACTCCGGCACGGGGCTGGATACCATCGGCTTGCGCGGAGTGACGCAGACCGTCGACAGCATCGCCGCCCGACAGAAGGCGATCGATTCGCTTACCACCCTGACCGACAGCGCCAAGCGGCTGCTCGCCAGCGGCAGTGTCGAGGATCTCCGCCGCCGGCTCGAAGGCTACCGCATCAGCCTGGAGCTGATGCGGCGCCTGGTGCCGGATCGCAATGAAGTCGCCAACCTGATGGACGAGATCTCGACCCGCGCCAAGATCCGGGGTGTGATGGTGGCCCAGTTCCAGCCGCTGCCCTCGGAGCCGGGACCGGCGCCTTTCGAGACCTACAAGTATCAGTATTCAGTGATCGGCCGATACGACCAGCTCGGCGAGTTCCTCTCCGATGTGGCCAGCCTGCAGCGGATCATCGTCCCGGTGGACCTCACCCTTGCCGCGGCGGACCTCTCCCGGGCCAAGGCCCTTGGCGACAGCTCCGGGGCACTGCTCGAAGCGCGGTTTCAGATCCGGACCTTCGTCAAGACCACGAGCGCGGAGGACAAGCCCAGTGGCACCTAACGCGCTTGCCCGGGCGGGCCTGCTGGGCCTGCTCCTCGGACTTGCCGCGTGTGGCGGCAAGAAGAAAGAAGAGCCTCAGACGCTCGATTTCGCCGCCATACGGGCGCGGCGTGACAGCATCCGCCAGGTCGCGATCCAGGATTCGGTCGCCATCGCCAGGTATACCACCTGCTCCGACTCGGTGGTGGCGGTTCTCGCGAAGAAGGCCCGCGGCAAGAAGGCCAAGCCGGCGCCCGCCGGGGTGATTGCGCCGGAGGTGCTGCAGACCTGCGGCAGGCCACCGGCGGTCCAGGTCGCGAAGGCGCAGAAGTCCGATAGCGGCGCCCAGGGGGGGAAGGCCTCGGCGGACTCCGCAAACAAGGCGCCCGGCGCGGCAGCCGACACCGCCGCCAAGGTGGCCGCCACCGCACCGGACAGTACGCTCAAGAAGGTGGGAGCCAAGGCCGATACCTCTGCTCAAGAATCTGGCTGGCAAGGCTGATACGACGATGAAAAAGGCCGGGAGCGCGGTCGCCGGAGGGACGGGTGCCGCGGTCGCCAAGCAGGATAGCGCAAAGGTGGAGACGCCCGCGAAGCCGGTGCTGACCGCGAAGCAGTTGCAGGTGATGCGGGCGGACTCGATCCGTCTGGCCAAGCAGCAGGCGAAACAGGACTCGCTCAAGGGCCTGGCGGACCGGGCGCGGCAGGATTCGATCGTCCGGGCCCAGCGGGACAGCATCCGGACCGACTCGCTCCGGGTGGCGCACGAGACCGAAGTGCAGCGAGAGACCTTCACTTACGCCGGTGGAGCACGGGATCCGTTCGCCTCGCTGATCACCGAGGACAAGGTCGGACCGGAGTTCAACGACCTGCTGCTGGTCGGGGTGTATCTCGATCTCCGGCGGGCGGGCAACAGCGTGGCCGTATTGCGGGACAAGACTAATCAGAAGCGATTCAAGCTCCGCGTAGGTGACCGGCTCGGGCGCCTGAAGGTGGCGCAGATCCGTCAGACAGACGTCGTATTCACGATCGAAGACATCGGATTCGAGCGCCAGGAAACCCTGTCGCTCAGGAAGAGGGAGGAGCAGACTCCATGACGCGCCAGTTCCTGTTCGCACTGGGGGCCATCGCCCTCGTCGCGGCCACCCCTGCGCGGGCCGATGATACCGGCCCCGCCTCGCAGGTCACCGCGGTCAGCGTCATCGCGACGCCGGGCCATGCCGAGATCGTGATCGCCGTGCAGGGCGCGGTCGACATCCGCGATTTCGTCCTCCGTGAGCCGGACCGCCTCGTGGTCGACGTGGTCGGCGCGACGCTGCAGCGTACCGGCGCAGGGTATGATGGCGTCGCCCGCGCAGGAATCACCGACATTCGCTACTCGCAGTTCCGCCCCGACGTGGTGCGGATCGCGATCTACCTCGACGGCTCCAAGGACTACCGAGTCGAGAAGAGTGGCGATGCGGTCCGGATCCGCTTCGGGGCCGATGCAGGCCTTCCTCTCCTGGTCCAGCGCAGCGCCCGCCGAGATGCAGCCGCCCCCGGCGGTGAAGACGGCGTCACGTCAGGAGCCGGAGGTCAGCCTGCCGGCCGAACCGGCGGTCACGCCGGCGGCATTTGCCATGGCGCCGGCGGCGCGTATCACGGTAACGTGGGATCGCGCCAGCATCGCGGATGTGATCGCGGGCTTCGCCGCGTTCTCCGGTCGTACCATCATCCTCGGCAAGGATCTGAAGAGCGAAGTCACGGCGGAGATCAAGAACCAGCCCTGGACCGAAGCCTTCGCGGCGGTGCTGGCCACGCAGGGTCTTCAGGCGATCGAGCTGCCGGGCGGCATCATCCGGGTGGACTCGCCCGCTGCGCTGGCCGCGCTCGATTCCATCGAGCCGCTGATCACGCGTATGCTGCCGGTGAACTACGCCAGCGCGAGCCAGTTGCTCCCCAGCGTCAAGTCGATCCTCTCCAAGCGCGGCAATGTCGTGTCCGACACCACGACCAACTCACTGATCGTCAGCGAGACGCCGGGGGCGGATCACCGACGTGCAGGAATTCGTGAAGAACCTGGACGTGCGGACGCGCAGGTCTCCATCCAGGCCAAGATCATCTTCGTCGATCGGACCGACATCGAGGCCCTCGGCCTGCAGTACGACTTCGGCGCCATGAGACAGCTCGGCGATGGTCCGTTCTTCAACAAGCTGGTTGCAGCGGATCGATCCCACCACGCGGCGACACTTTCGACCACGATGTCACCAGTCTCGGCGGTGAAGGCGTCGCGGGCATGGCCAACGCCGACGCCACGATCACCGCGCGCGGCGCTGAAGCTGGTCTGGACCACCGACGGTGGGCGGCTTCCGGTTCACCAGCTTCCTGCAGGCGCTGCAGAGCGTCGATCTGGCGGACGTGCAGGCCGAGCCGTCGATCACCACGGTCGACAATCGCGAAGCGATCATCAAGGTCGGCGAAGACATCCCGGTCCGTATCATCGATTTCGGCGCCAGTGGTGGCATCGGGCGGTTCCACTCAGCCCAAGGCCACGGTGCAGTTCAAGGAGACCGGGATCATGCTGAAGGTGACGCCGCATGTCACCAACAATCGCCAGGTGCTGATGCAGATCGAGGCGGAGCGCTCGAACATCCGCACCCTGGCGGCGGCCGACCTCGGCTTCACCATCCAGAAGCAGAACGCCAAGAATCAGCTGCTCGTCAACGATGGTGAGACGGCGGTCATTGGCGGCCTGACGGTGACCGAGGTGACCAAGACGCGCTCCGGGCTGCCGCTGCTGGTGGACCTGCCGATCGTCGGGCAAGCTCTTCGGCTTCAGCAACACCCAGGAACAGCGGCGGGATCTCATCATCCTGGTCACGCCGCGCATCATCGACGACGGCGCCGAGTAGGCCGTCATCGACAGTCGCATGCAGGCGCGAGCCCGACCGCCGGTCGGGCTCGCGTGTTTGGCCGGGCCCCGCTCGCGGCCTCCGAGGCCCAGCTCCTCTCGGGACCGTCGACCCGCTACCTTGGCCCTATGTCGCTCCGCTTCCTGACCGCCGGTGAGTCGCATGGCAAGGCGCTGGTGGCCCTCGTCGAAGGGCTGCCGGCGGGTCTGCCGGTGACGGCGGAGTGGGTGGATGCCGATCTGGCACGGCGGATGATGGGCTACGGCCGCGGCGCACGGATGAAGATCGAGCGCGACCGGATCGAGTGGCTGTCCGGTGTGCGCGCGGGCGAGACACTCGGCTCCCCGGTCGCGATGGTGATCCAGAATCGCGACTGGACCAACTGGAGCGAGATCATGGCGGCGGAGGGTACGCCCGGCGATGCGCGTCGCCGGCGGCTCAACCGCCCGCGGCCCGGCCACGCCGACCTCGTCGGCGTCCTCAAGTACGACCGCCACGACGCACGCGATATCCTCGAGCGTGCCAGCGCCCGCGAAACCGCCGCGCGCGTGGCGGCCGGCGCGCTGGCCCGTCGCCTGCTCGACGAGTTCCAGATCGATGTCGGCAGCCACGTCGTTTCCCTCGGTGGCATCCGTGCCGTCGCCGCCGCCGAGTCTGCCACGACCGCTCAACGCTGCCTCCGATCGCTCGGAGGTCCGGGTGCTCGATCCCGCCGTCGAGGCCGCGATCATCGCCCGTATCGACAAGGCCAAGAAGGACGGCGACACCCTCGGCGGCGAATGCGAAGTGGTGGTGCGCGGCCTGCCCGACCGGGCTCGGGAGCCACGTCCACTGGGATCGGAAGCTCGACGGGCGCCTGGCTGGAGCGCTGATGTCGATTCCTGCGGTGAAGGCGGTGGAGATCGGCATGGGGTTCGAAGCGGCACGGCGCCCGGGCTCCGAAGTGCACGATCCGATCGATGCAGTGGCGACCCCGGGAACGCCGCTCCCGCGCCGCGCTCGGTGGCGGGTTCACGCCGGCGCGGCAACAACGCCGGCGGGCTCGAAGGTGGGCATGACGACCGGCGCGCCATTGGTGCATCCGGGTCGCGATGAAGCCGATCGCCACGCTGATGTCGCCGCTGCCGACCATCGATCTCGCGCACCGGACTGCCCGCCAAGGCGCAGGCGGAGCGGTCCGACGTGACCGCGGTCCCGGCGATGGGCGTGATCGCGGAAGCGGTGACCGCGTTCGTGCTCGCGGATGTCATGATCGAGAAGTTCGGCGGCGACTCGCTCGGCGAGATGCGCCGGAATTATGAGGGCTACCTCCAGCACCTCGCGGAGCGCTGGTCGTCCCTGGCGCCGCTCTCGGCTGAGGAGGAAGACGCATGAAGCACCATGTGATCTTGATCGGATTGCCGGGCGCGGGGAAGACGACGGTCGGTCGACTGCTGGCGGAACGGCTGGGCGCAGGATTCGTGGACATCGATGCGGTGATCGTACGCAAGATGCAGAAGCCGATCACCAGCATCTTCGGTGAGGAGGGCGAGCAGAAGTTCCGCCAGCTGGAATCCGATGCGATGCGTTTCGCTCTCGCAGGCCCTCCCTCGGTCATCGCGCCCGGAGGCGGGTGGGCGGCGCAACCGGGGGCCCTGGAGTCTACCAGGCCGGCCGGGTTCGTCATCTACCTGCGCACGATGGCCCTCACCGCGGCCAAGAGGGCCGGGGGTACCGGCACCCGCCCCCTTCTGGTCGGGGAGGACCCGGTCGAGGCGATGCGTCAGCTTCTGAAACTGCGCGAACCATTCTACCTCCAGGCCGATTGTGAGGTGAAGGCCGATGTGAAACCGCCGGCCGCCATCGCCGACGAGATCGTGCTCGTGGTCCGCGAACGCGCCGGATGGTCCTTGTAAGCTGCTCCCCGCACGCGACTTCACTGCGGTCGTCTTGCCATTCCGTACCATCACGCGTTTTCTTGTGGGCACTCGGAATCCATCCGGGGCCGAACCAGCGCAGGTATCTTCGAGCCCATGGCGACGACTAAAAAGACCAAGACACCCGTGAAGCCAGCGCCGGGCAAGCCCGCTGCGAAGGCTCGTGCGGCCAAGCGACCAGCCTCCAAGGTGGCATCCGAAGATGCGCCGGCCCCGAAGCAGCGGGCGACGCGCCGCAGGAAACCGGAGCCCGATGTCATCGAGGGCTCCGGGGGCACGCTGGTAATCGTCGAGTCGCCAACCAAGGCGAAGAGCATCGGCAAGTATCTCGGCCGCGGGTACGAGGTCAAGGCGACCATCGGCCACATCCGCGACCTGCCAACCCGCAAGCTCGGCGTCGACGTCGAGAACGGCTTTCAGCCTGACTACGTCACTATCAAAGGAAAGACCCAGACCCTCGCCGACCTCAAGAAGGCCGCGAAGAAGGCCAAGGCCGTCTACCTCGCGACGGACCCGGACCGCGAGGGCGAGGCGATCGCCTGGCATGTCGCCGGTCAGCTCGACACCAAGGCCCCGATGCACCGGGTTCTCTTCCATGAGATCACCAAGGAGGCGGTCAAGGAGGCGATGTCCAGGCCGGGAAAGATCGACGACCGGCTGGTCAACGCGCAGCAGGCGCGGCGAATTCTCGACCGCCTCGTGGGGTACAAGGCGAGCCCGATCCTCTGGCAGAGCATCAAGACCGGCCTCTCCGCGGGGCGGGTGCAGACGGTCGCACTCCGACTGATCGTCGAGCGGGAACGCTCGATCCGGGCGTTCAAGCCGCAGGAGTACTGGTCGATCGCGGCGGAGTGTGCCAAGAGCGGCCAGGTCTTCACGACGGAACTGAAGAAGATCGATGGACACAACCCCGAACTCACCAACGAGGTGGACGCCCGACGGGTCGTCGCGGATCTGCAGCAGCTTCCATTCGTCGTCACCAAGGTCGAGCGGAAGAATCGGAAGAAGCGGCCTGGCGCTCCGTTCACCACCAGCACGCTGCAGCAGGAAGCCGCCAAGAAGCTTGGCTTCTCGGCCCGCCGGACGATGCGGGCCGCCCAGGACCTCTATGAGGGCATCGAGGTCGGCGAGGATGCGCCGGCCGGTCTCATCACCTACATGCGCACGGACTCGGTGCGGGTCTCCGACACGGCGATCGACAACGTCCGCAGCTATATCGCGAACAACTACTCGAAGGCCTACCTGCCTGACGCGCCAAACGCCTACACTTCGAAGGCGGCGCGGGTGCAGGACGCACACGAGGCCATCCGGCCCACCGATGTGCGCCGCCGCCCCGACGAGATGCAGCAGTACCTGGAGCCGGACCAGTTCCGGCTCTATCAGCTCATCTGGCAGCGCTTTGTTGCCTCGCAGATGAACCCGGCGGTCTACGACATGACGATCGTGGACTTCGATCTCGGCCGGTACCTGCTGCGCGTGACCGGGTCGGTGATGATTTTCGACGGATACCATGTGCTCTACACCGAAGGGCGGGAAGCGGAAGAGGGCAAGACGATGGACGATCTGCCCCCCATTCCACCCCTGGTGGTCGGGGACACGGTCGAGGTTCGGCAGATCACGCCGAGCCAGCACTTCACCGAACCGCCGCCGCGCTTCTCCGAAGCCAGTCTGGTGAAGGAGCTCGAACGCCTCGGCATCGGGCGGCCGTCCACCTACGCCCAGATCATCAGCACGCTGACGGCGCGCGAGTATGTGAAACTCGAGCAGCGGCGGTTCACGCCCACCGAACTCGGCGAGACGGTCGAACGGATCATGGTCGATCAGTTCCCCGCGATCTTCAACGTCGAGTTCACCTCCGCCATGGAGACCGAACTCGACCGGATCGAGGAGGGAGAGCTCAACTGGCAGGCCGTCCTCAAGGATTTCTACGGCCCCTTCAGCGCGGCACTCAAGGCAGTCAATCTCGGCGCAATCGTCGCCGAGGCGCACGGCCTCAATCCGGAGGAGCTGGCCAAGGAGGTCTGTCCAAAATGCGGCGCCAAGGTGGAGCTCCGTACCGGACGGTTCGGGCCGTATTTCGCCTGCGTGAAGTACAAGGACACCTGCGACTACGTGAAGTCGCTCAAGAAGCAACGCGCGCCGGACCGACCCACCGACGAGACCTGCCAGCTCTGCAGTGCACCGATGGTGATCAAGACTGGCCGCTTCGGCGAATTCCTTGCCTGTACCCGCTACCCCGAGTGCAAGGGCACCCGCTCCGTACCGCTCGGCATGAAGTGCCCCAAGTGTGATGTCGGTGACCTTGCAGAGCGGCGCACCAAGAAGGGGAAGTCGTTCTGGGGCTGCGTGCGCTATCCCGCCTGCGACTTCTCCACCTGGAATCGGCCGGTGATCGAGACCTGCCCGAGCTGTGGCTGGGTCGGCATGGAGAAGAAGATCAACAAGGCCGACGGTGAGACCCGCACCTGCCTCAAGTGCCAGCACAAGGTGGTGGTGCTGGAGCCGGAGGAGGCCGCGTCGACGTGACGCCGGTGGTGACCGTGGTGGGCGGCGGGCTCGCGGGCTGTGAGGCCGCCTGGGCCCTCGCCGAGCGCGGGGCCACCGTCGTGATCCGCGAGATGCGTCCGGTCGTTCCCACGGCGGCGCATCACTCCGACCGGCTGGCGGAGCTGGTCTGCAGCAACTCGTTCAAGTCCACGGAACTCAGTAACGCCCACGGCCTGCTCAAGGCCGAGCTGACACGGCTCGGAAGCCTGCTGCTGCCGATCGCCGAGGCGGCACGCGTGCCGGCCGGCTCGGCGCTCGCGGTCGACCGCGAAGTCTTCTCGGCGCTCGTGCATGCGCGGATCGCGGCCCATCCCCGGATCAGCATCGAACGGGGCGAGGTGACGGAACTGCCGGCGGCGCCGGCCATCGTCGCCACCGGCCCGCTCACAGCAATACGACGAGTCGAAGCGCGTCACATAA